>NZ_JAOTEM010000001.1 GCF_025628985.1 Chryseobacterium edaphi
AACCAACGATACGACTCACTTTATCAGAATGATGAGTCCGGATGCAGGAGGAACCGATCAGATCACGCAAAACCGTGGTTATGTGGCGATTCCTGAAGTAGGAGATCAGGTCATGGTGAATTTTGTGCACAATCATCCCGACCGTCCGTTTGTGATGGGCGGAATGTTCCATGGCGGAATCGGACTTGGTGGCGGAATGAGCAACCGTGTAAAATCGATTCAGACGAGAAGTGGTCACAGAGTAGTTTTCACGGAAGATGAAAGCATTATCATCACCGATAAATCCGGAAACGAAATTCATCTGGACACAAAAGGGAGCAATATCAATATCACCGCTCCTGAAACCATTACTATTACATGTAAAAACTTCAATATCAATGTCACCGAAAACATGAATACGACTGTTGGAATTAACAAAAGCAACAATGTCGGCATGAACATCACGGAAACCGCAGGAGCCAACATATGGCAAAATGCAAGCCTGAATTATAACCTGAACGCTACAAATATCATGAATATGGCTTCGGAAAACTTCACTTACGATGCCACGGATATTCATAAAAATGCTTCTGAGGGAATTGAAGTTGCTGCAGCAAAAGATTACATTCAGAACAGCGAACAGACGATTCACAATCTTTCTGGCGAGAAGGGTCATAACGCATAAGACTGAATGATATGGGAGTTGATCAAAAAGGTAAGATACAGATTTTCGCAAAGAACATCAGAGGTAATGCCAATGGCGGAATTCTGGAGGAGAGCAGGTTTACCAGAAATGTTGCAGGTGGAAGACAGGTGCAGAATGGTAAAGGGGGTGGGGTGAATCATGATGTGAATCAAAGCAGGACAATTGTTGAAGAAACGAGAGTCAAAAGTATAGAATGTCTTGATAAGTTAGATGAAGGATCCAAAAATGATGAATCGGGAACTAATCAGGAAGGAGTTTTATACGGTAAAGTATACAGATTTAAAGTCAAAGAATTTACAAATGGCGAACCAAAAAATCCAAATAGCATCCGTTGGGTTTTAAAATTCACTCATCCTAACACAGGAGTTGTAACTGAAAATATTCTGCAAAATAAAGATTGTAGAGGTGCTCAACTCAATTTAAATTTTTCTGCAGCGGATTGTTGTGGTAGTGACATGGAAGTTCGGGCATTTATAGAAAATGCTGATTCTGAAGGAAAACTTCCCGTATTTATGCACAATAGATTCAGATGGTTTGACAAAACAACTTATATAAAAGGTCTCACTGCAAGAAGAGATGACCCGTCAAAAATAGATCAACAGTCAACCTCTCTATGTGGAACAGCTGCACTTTTGTATTTTTTTGCACAGCAGTATAAAGCGGAATTCTTTGAGCATTATAAAGAATTTTTTAGAACAGGCACAGGAACAATTAATAATTTTAAGCTAGATCCAAATCCTGATCTGTTCGAAATGCAACCGATAGAAAGCAATACTGATTATCCGCATTACTCAAAATATTCAGATGGAAAACCCTGTGTACCGCATATTTTAATGCATATAACCGACTGGATTGTTTTAGCAGGAACCAGAAGTACAGATAATAAAAGCTACGAAGGTAAAAACGGTGAAAATTGGGATGCGATAAACTGGTGTGACTATATGGTGAGTGCCATTCGAAATCTTTATGGCGCAACCCAAGTGGAAGACAAAACGTCAATCATTACAGGATTTAATTATGCAGATACTCTTACTGAAATTCAAACTCTTTATAACGAAGGATGGCATATTGTTTTGATGATTGATTCTGATATGTTAGATGATTCCATAAGTTATTTAGGATGTATAACCAATTATCACTGGGTCAGCTATGAAGGAGATTTGGTTATTGATGAGAAAAATAACAAATATCAGTTTTCATATTTCTGCTGGCATCAGCTGTTTAAGAGCAAATCTTTCAGATCTATAGTTTTTAACACAAATTTTTATGGATATATTAAATTTAAAAAATAGTATTGCTACAATAAGTATGCTTCTGTTTCTACAATGTGATTCGGTAAAAGATCAGGACTATGTTTTGTCTGATGAATTTCCTCCAATTGTTATTATGAATGCGACCGATTCAGAAATAAAGCAAAGTATTTTGTATTTGAAAAGGAAGAATGCGACTGTTGATACTGGTCAATTTAGAATTTACTCAAAGAGTGAAAATAAAGTTGATGTTCAGATTGCTCTGAGTAAGAAAGACTCATTGTTTATTGACGATAAAATATTATTCAATTTAAAAGGTAAAGAATATGTCATCAGTGATTTTGAGAAAAATAAAATGAAATCTTCCGGTGATCCATATATCATCAGTTATAAAATAAATAAAATACCGTTTATTGAAAGGGAAGGGTTCATTGATATAAAGTAATATTTAAACTTTCATGAGTATTGGTTCAGAAATTTTTAAAATGATTTTAATGAATGTATTCAGTATTGATAAACATGTTTTAGCAGCAGTATTATTAGCAAACTGTTTCATAGGATGTGCAGAACAAAAGGAAGCGAAGCCGATTGTTTTGAATGACTTTGATTATTTATTTACGATGCAAAATAAAACAGACGCCGACATTACTAACAGTAAAATATTCTTCACACAAAAAGGAATCGAGATTGACAGCGGAAAATTTGTCATTTCTTCATCTCAGCCTTTAATGGCATCAATAAAGTTTTATGATGGTAAAAAGACAATCCATAAAGAAGATACGATTAAAATAAATATTGGAGTGTCACAATATTTCATTACAGAAATTGAAGATAAGCCGGTCAAAAGAAAGAAAGGTTTTTCCCCATTTTCATCTTCAAATCAACCTACAATTTTTACATTTAAGATTGATGGGAAATTATATAATGAATCTGAAACCCTGATCATAAAATAAATTATAATCTTTCAAAATATTAGTATTAAAAATCTCTCTGTTCTTCGCTGAGTGAAACGCCTTTGCGAACTAAAAAACATAGAATCACTAAAAAAATCTTCGCGACCTTTGCGTTAAAGATTTAAATAATACTTAAAAACTATCTCCCGTAATTATAAACTTAGTTATACAAATTAAGCCACATTTAATTTTAATGATTGACAAAAAAAACTTATTTTAGTTACACCAAAAATCAACATCACCACAAATATTAATATCAAAAATAAATGGGAGTATTAGTAACTAATGAAACCGTAAAGCAGCTTTTTCATATAGCGCAATCTATCGCCAGAGAAAATTACAACGCAACATACGACGGGCCGCATATTCTGCAGGCTTTGATGCATAAAGATATCGGACTCAACGAATTTTTAAAAAACATCGACAAAGATCCGGGATATTTCTACGAATGGGCAGATGTGAGAATTGAAGATTATCCCAAAACCTCACATCTTCCTAGTGAAGTCGGTGAAGGCGAATTTGTAGATCAGATTCTTGAAGAAGCTGATGATATCAGATTGAAACTGGGTTTAGACGAAATTACTCCGATCTGTATTTTAACGGCAATCGTAAAACCGCAGGTTGCATTTACTTTACAGCAACTCAAATCTCTTCCTCTCAGGGAACACGAAATATTTAATTTATACCGAAAAGATACGCCTTATAACTCATCTGAAAATAGTGAAATTTCTTCCCTTTTTTCTAATGGTTCATACTACTCTGATAATTCTTTTCCTTCCATCAAAAGTTATTGCATTGACAGAACTTCACAGGCAAGACAGGGAGCTTTAGAAAATATTATCGGTCGGGATAAGGAACTCAGAATGTTGGTCGAAATTCTTTGCCGGAGAACCAAACCGAATGTCATCATCATCGGTGAACCCGGAGTTGGAAAAACCGCTTTGGTAGAAGGTTTTGCAACAGAAATTATCAAAGGAAATGTTCCCGAAATGCTGAAAAATGCAACACTTCTGGAATTAGATACAGGAGCTTTATTAGCCGGAACTTCTTATAAAGGTGAAATCGAAGACCGTCTGAAAAAAGTAATTAATGAGTGCAAAAAGATTGAAAAAGCCATTCTTTTTATTGATGAAATTCATGCACTCTTAGATCCGAAAGGCAGTATCGGAAACATCGGAAATATCCTGAAACCTGAATTGGCAAGAGGCGAAATTACCGTTATCGGAGCTACAACTCAGGAAGAGTACAGAAAAATAATCGAGCCGGAACAGGCTTTCAACCGACGCTTTGAAGTTCTTACCGTCAACGAACCTGACGAACAAACCTGCGTAAAAATGATCGATGTTCTTTTGGATGGCTACAAAAAGCATCACACAATTGAAGTAGATAAATCTGCACTTCCGGAATGTGTGCGTTTGGCGAAGAGATATGCAAAAGGTAAAAAATTGCCAGACGCAGCCATTGATCTTCTAGATCGAACAATGGCTGCCATCAAAATGCTTGACGAACTTTCTGAAAAAGAGCTTCAGGATTGGAAAGAAAACTATGAAACCATTCTGAAAGAAGAATTTTTGGATGATAAAGATAAAGCCGACGAATTAATCTGGAATTACAATTTACTGAGAGATAAAATCAGTCCGATTTTGTGGGGATCTTTGAGAGAACAGCCACAGATTGATAACTCAATGCCGATCGAGCATCTTCAGAAAATGATTGAAGATACATTTACAGAATTGATAGAACATGCTTCTGTAAAAAGAGAAAAAGTTGGAAAACTTGAATTGGCGGCTGTAATGGCTGCAAAAACCAATATCCCGATCGGGAAACTTCAGGCACAGGAAAAAGAGAAATTGCTTAATATGGAATCTCTTTTATTGAATAGAGTTGTTGGTCAGGATCATGCATTAAAAGTGCTTTCAGACGCAATTGTTGAAAACAGAAGCGGATTAAACAAACCCGGACAACCAATCGGGTCATTTTTCCTTTTAGGACCCACAGGAACAGGGAAAACGGAACTCGCAAAATCAATGGCAGAATTGCTTTTTAACGATGAAAAAGCGATGGTTCGTTTTGATATGTCAGAATTTAAAGAAGAACATTCTGCCGCACTTTTATATGGTGCGCCTCCAGGATATGTTGGTTATGAAGAAGGTGGAATGTTGGTGAACAAAATCCGTCAGCAACCTTATACCGTAGTTTTATTTGATGAAATTGAAAAAGCACATCACTCAGTTTTTGACGTGTTTTTACAGATCATGGACGAAGGAAAAGTGCATGACAAACTAGGAAAGGAAGGAGATTTTAGCAATGCTTTGATTTTATTTACCTCAAATATAGGAAGCGAAGAAATTGTAAAACAATTTGAAGAAGGTAAGGTTCCTGAATCATCTTCTTTGATGCAGATTATGTCAAATTCAGGAAGATTCAGACCGGAGTTTTTGGCGAGAATTACAGAAATTATCCCTTTTGCACCGATTACAGAATCTATTGCGGAAAGAATTTTTAATATTCAATTAAAATCACTTCACAAATCACTTCACCGATTGGGAATGTCGCTTTCTATCACAGATGAAGCTGTGAAAAACTTGGCTTTAGGTGGATTCAGCAGCAAATATGGAGCAAGACAGATTTCCGGGGTGATCAGAGCTCAATTAGCCAGACCGATCTCAAAGATGATTGTGCGAGAAGAAGTGAAATCCGGACAAACTCTCAAGGTTGACTGGAACCAAACCGGTGATAAAATCGAATGGAAAGTTGAATAAATAAGAAATAAAATACGAGACCGAAATGCTTTAATTTTTAAGTATTTCGGTTTTAAAATGATCATGCACAAGATTTTTCAGATGAAAATTTTCACAAAAATAATATTGTCAACTTTGTTTTTATGCTGTTTTCAGATATTTCAGGCGCAGTTTCTTTCTGCTACAGATACTTCGGAAAGCAGCGTGAGAAGATATAAAACCATTATTAATTCAAATAAAGAAATCGTTCAGTTTATAGAGAATTCCCTTGCAAGCAAAGGTCTTCCGAAACATTTGAGAAATTTAGCTTTAATTGAATCTCATTTTGACCGAAATATCACTTCAAACGCAGGAGCAGTAGGAGTTTGGCAGTTTATGACCTCTCACGCAAATCAATATGGTTTGACCGAAGATCGCCGAAATGATTTGTACAGAAGCACAAAAGTTGCGGTAGTTTCATTGGGAAATCTCTATAAAAAGTACAATAATTGGGTAACTGTCGTTGCAGCGTACAACTGTGGAGAGGGAAATATAGCCAAAGCAATGCAGTCAGCCAATTCAACTCAGTATCATGTTTTTTCTAAATATTTGCCAACCGAAACCATCAATCATGTGAAGAAATATTTAAATGCTTGTTATGCAACAGGCGAACTGAACAGTGTTCTGACCAATTACAATTCTTCCAGAATGAAAAAAGTATTTGATTCGAGATCAGGAATGAAAGAAGGTTCTTCTTTATCTGAAACCGAAATCAATGCAGGTTTTAATCTAAAAATCATTGCTGAAGAATTAAAAGTAAATGTAAGTGAAATCCTATCATGGAATCCCGGAATCGAAGAAGAATTACAGACTAATGGCGAAAGTGTTTTTTATCTTCCGACAGATTTGATGCCCGATTTTCTTTTGAGAAAAAATATAATTCTTTCCCGTTCTATTAAAGAAGGAACGAAATAAGATTTTTAAGTTTAAAACAAAAAAAGACTTCTCCGATAAAGAGAAGTCTTTTTTTATTTAATTAAAATAGCTTTTATTTTACCAAAAATTTCAAACTTGTTTCGTTAAGTTTCAAAATATAAATTCCTTGTGGTAATTGATTAACTTTAATTGATTTTCCGTTTTTAAAAGGTTGATTGATGGTCTGCATCACTTTCCCTTGCAAATTATAAACTTCAGCTTTTTGAATGTTTTCAGTTTCTCCCTTCACGAAAATCTCATTATTTGAAATAGGATTTGGGTAAACCTGTAATTCTTGGACTTCATTGTTTTCTGATGAAGTAATGCTATGTCTTGCGCTTCCCGCTGAGCAAGTCCAGATGAGATTATCAATTGCCACTCTATTGCTCGATGAATTATTGACCAATGTCAAAACTACATTTCCTGAAATATTGATATTATTAATCGTTGTTGTAGTTGCAGTCGTGCTGTAAGGAATTGTTCCCACATTCACTCCATTTACAAGTACATTAAATGTTCCGCTGGTTCCGCTGAATTTCAATTGTGTAGTCACTGTTAAAGAACTAATTCCGTTAACAAAACTGCTAGATTTTAACGAACCATCTCTTACTGTAATTGCTTTGTTGGAAATGGTTTGATCACTTCTTGAGTCTGTTGCAGTCCATGTAATTCCTCCATTTGTCCATGTTTTTGTGGTGTAAGATGATGCGTTTGAAGTTGGAATAGTTTCAAATGTTTCATTCACACAATTCGTCGGAGGTGTCGTTCCTGCATTTGTAGTTCCCGAAATTGTTGCGCTGTTTGAAGAAGCATTTCCTGCCGCATCTTTAGCTTTTACATAAAAACTGTATGTTGTTGAAGGATTTAAACTTGTAATTGTAGTTGATGTTGAATTTACATTAGATTTCAAACTTCCGTTCATGTAAACATCGTAAGAAGTTACGGCAATATTATCTGTTGATGCGCTCCAAGTTAATGAAATACTGTTGCCTGTTTTTGAAGGTATTGAAAGATTGGTTACCGTAGTCGGAGCTTGTGTATCTTGTGTCGGAGTCTGTGATCCCCAAATTTGATTAACGTAGCTTGGATTGTCGATAAAAGGATTTCTGTTTCCCTGAAAAGTGTAAGAAGCGTTGTTTCTATTGATCTCAGCCTGCGAAACAGGATCTTGATTGTGCCACGTCAAAAGTACATTCAGTTCCCAAGTCTGTAATCCCGGAAAAGCTGAACTTCCAAGCATATTTCCTGATGAGAAAGAAGATAATTGATTTTGATAACGGGTTACAAAATAGAAAATCATTCTGGCTACATCACCTTTAAATTCATCGATCGGCTCAAAAACCGTTCCCGAAAAACCTGAAGAGGCTGAGCTTCCCAGTTTTGATCCGTTTTGAGAAGTGAAAGTTGTACTTCCAACTTTCCCGAAAGGATAATTTGATCGCATTCCGTTTACTTTTCCGTCAGTAGCTCTAATGAAATGAATATCATTTCTCATCGGAGATGCTTCATTAAATAAACTTTGAGGAACAATATGTTCCCGATTGTAGCAATTTCCTTCTGTAGAATATGTTCCACATTGATCATTCACAGGAGTGAAATTGTAAGGATCGCTTGAAGTTGGTCTTTCAGAATAAATATCTAAAATAGAACCGTCGTTCTCGTAATTTTTATCAATGTCTGTGGTTTTATAAGCAGTCCAAAGTCCGTTATAACCTTTGTCTTGATGTCCGTTGGTAATAATTGAACTGAGTGCAGTTTTCAATGGTGCTCCAGAAAGTCCGTTTGCAGAAGAATAATATCCTGACGGAGCTTGTGCGTTGGCGAGTTGCGCCAATATCACGAAAGATAATAGTTTTTTCATAATAATAGATTTGATGTAAGGTTATTACAATTTTAAGGATATAAAATTAAATGACCATTAAGTTTTACAAATATTAAATGAATTTTAATTAAGATTAAAAAATTGAATTTCAATGATTTGTTTAGAAGCAATATATTAGTAATTTATAAGAGTATTTTTTATTTTTAATTAAATAAAAATCAATTATTAAATAATTATTAATTGATAAATGTCATAAATATTTATAAAACAATAATGATAAAAAGATATATTTTTGTAATTATTATTTTTATTTAGAATGATTAAAAATTTATCTATTAAGCTTTTTGTAAGCTTATCAATCGCAGGTTGTATATCAACTTATGGTCAGTGTGCTCCGGTGAGCGAATTTTCGGAAAACTTTGATGCTTTGTTTTGCTGTAATATGGGAGTAGTTCCACCGTGTTGGGACAGCTATGTTACACAAGATGGTGGAAATCAGATAATCTCAAATACTGCTCCCGCATCAAGTCCCCGAAATGTTTATCAGATTGGCTATAATAAGGTATCAATCGTTATAATGCCTCCTCTTTCAAATATAAATGCAGGTACGCATCATTTCAAATTCAAGGCAAGAGTTAATCCTGGGTCAGCTCCGGGTTTCTTGGAATTTGGTTACATTACCGATGTAGCAAATATATCAACATTCGTTGTTTTGCAACCTATTATAATTTCTAATGGAACTTATAACAGTACATCTGAAAGAACTTTTGATGTACCAACAACTGTTCCTGCAAATGCAAGATTAGCAATAAGAAATCCAGGAGCAACTTTTGTAGGTCATTATTGGGATGACGCAATTTGGGAGCCTAAATCAAATTTGGGAACAGATGAAATCAAAATTGATAACGTTAAGATTTATCCGAATCCATTTAAAGATGCTATTAATATTTCAGGTGTAAAAAATGCTGAAGTTTTAAAAGTAACTGATGTTTCAGGGAGGGTAATAAAAACAATCGTAAAGCCTTCTTCGGAAATCAATTTAAGTGATTTGAAATCAGGAGTTTATTTTCTGACCATCCAATTGAAAGGTGAAAAAGTTCAAACATTTAAAGTGATTAAAGAGTAAATTTCTATAGTGGATATCTCTAAACAAAAAAAGTCAATACATTTCGTATTGACTTTTTATATTCAAATCTTTTAAGATTATTTTTTCATTCCCGGAGGATAGTTTGCCATAATTTCCGCAATAATCTGAGGAATTTGTTTTTGCTTAGCTTGAGGTCTGTCAACAGAAATTCCGCTTCCTATACCTTGCCAAACCAATTTGTTTGTTTTAAAATCAATCAAATCTACGATGATAGCACCTTCATTATAATTACTAGACCAAGTTCTGTTCATACCGATTCCCCATCCGAAACCGCCTCCCCATCCCCACATTCCGCCAGGATTGGATGTTGTGATATCAGTTACTTTTTTGTGATTGGCTTTTACATTAACGATTAAATCAGGATTTTCACCGGATTGAAGACCTTTTGACTGAAGTTGTTTCGAAAGTTCGTTCAAAACTCTGTCTTTATCAATGTCATTCAGCTTCAGATCGTCAATTCTTATTTTATATGTTTTATAAGAAGTGAAATTTGCAGTTTCTGCATAATCTGAGCGTACTTTAAATGGACTGCAAGAAGATAAACCTAAAGTTGCTGCCAGTAAAATAAAAATATATTTCTTCATTTTATTTATTTTTTTTATCGATTTTTATAAATGTATCTGTCTTTTTATCGTATCCGTAAGGACAGTGTTTGCAACCGCTTTTGCAGCAATATCCGCGTTTGAGATGGAATTTTTCTGTAAAAACTTTGTAACCCTGCTCATTATAGTAAAAGTCTTCATGCTCTTTGATGTCAAAATGCGCCATAAGTTAAATCAAAACTTTTATATTTGTTATCATGATAATTGTGTGCCAAAAGCTCCTCAAAAATACAAAAATAAATGGCATTACGCTTTATCCTTTTGTTTTCATCAAAAATCCTGAAGATAAGAAGAATAGAGTGCTCATCAACCATGAAAAAATCCATCTGAGACAGCAGTTGGAGCTGCTGATTATTTTCTTTTATCTGGCATATGTTGCAGAATATTATTATCATTTTTTCAGATTAAAAAATCCTCACAAAGCTTATCTCGCTATTTCGTTTGAAAGAGAAGCTTACGCAAATGAGCACGATCTGAATTATCTTAAAAAAAGAAAATTTTGGGGATTCTGGAAATACTTTAATTAAATAGAAATTAGAATATAATATAAAGCTTCAAAAATTCCGCTCCTTTGGAGGGGTGGCGAAAATTCATAGAATTTTTGACGGGGTGGTTTCAGAAGCAACATTAAATAACGCAAAAAAAATATCATTTAAAACAAAAATGCTATTACAAATTCCAACAGAACAAATTCCAATTCAGAAAATTGATATTGATAAAAGCGTAAGACTTTTCATCAAAAGAGAAGATTTCATCCATCCAGAAATTTCTGGGAACAAATATTGGAAACTGTTTTTTAATATTAATAATTATCTTGAAAGTCAACCCGAAAATCCTTTAATCATTACATTTGGCGGAGCTTATTCTAATCATATTTCAGCAGTTTCTGCATTAGGGAAATTATCAGAAATTCAAACTTTAGGAATTATACGAGGTGAAGAATTAGAAAATAAGTGGAGTGATAATCCGACATTAGTTTTCGCTAAACGAAACGGAATGAATCTGAAATTCGTTACCCGTGAAGAATACCGTCACAAAGAAAAACTGACCGAATTTTTACAGCAGGAATTTCCTGATGCGCTGATCATTCCCGAAGGCGGAACTAATGAAAATGCAGTTGAAGGCATTAAAATGATGCTGAATAACGATACAAAAGATTTTGATTATCTTTGCACAGCAGTTGGAACGGGAGGTACAATTGCTGGGATTTCAAGTTTTTGTGAAGAAAATCAGAAAGTTATAGGTTTTAGTGTTGTTAGTGATGATTCTTTGCAAGACTGGATTTCAGAATTAACCTCTAAAAGAAACTTTCATCTAACCGATGCAGCTTTTGGCGGTTACGGTAAAATAAATGATGATAACGTTCGTTTTATTAATGATTTTAAAACCAAATATGATATTCCTCTGGAACCGATTTATACGGGAAAAATGATGCAGAAGGTTTTTGAGATGATTGATGAAAATTATTTTCCTGATGGAAGTAAAATTCTGTGTTTTCATACAGGTGGATTGCAGGGAATTGAAGGAGCTAATTTGCTTTTGGAAAAACAAAATAGAGATTTAATCAGATAAATTTAAATATGAACTGGTCATTTAATTATTAATAAATAGTTTTATGAGTGTTCATTTAATAGTTCTTAAAAAATAGAAACATGAAAAGACTTTTCTTACTAATAAGCCTTTTAGTTTTATCAAAATTCTCAGCTCAAACATGGGCTACTGAAGATCAATACATCCAAAAATTTGCACAATATGCGGTTGAAGAAATGGAAAAATATAAAATTCCGGCTTCAATTACTCTTGCACAGGGACTTTTGGAAACCGGTGGTGGACAAAGTATATTGGCTCAGCAAGGTAAAAACCATTTCGGTATAAAATGTAAAGAAGACTGGACGGGGAAAACCATGAAGCATACCGACGACGCTCCCAATGAATGTTTCCGTGTGTATGATGACCCGAAACAATCGTATGAAGATCACTCGATTTTCTTAGCAACCCGAAAATATTACACCAATCTTTTCAATCTTGATATGAAAGATTACAAAGCTTGGGCGCATGGATTGAAAAAAGCGGGTTATGCAACAAATCCAAGATATGCATCAATTCTTATCGGTAAAATCGAAAGATATAAATTGTATGAATTTGATGAAGTAAATTCTAAAGAAGTTCTGTACGCAGTTCTGAAAAAATATCCTGATCTGAAAGATGACCGATCTTTCATGGCTCAACTGGAACCATCGAAAAAAGTAAAAAGCGAACCGGTAACCTTAAAAGTTCCTTACAAAGCGACTTCATATGCTCAACAGCAAAAAAGGGTAGAACGAATAAAATCAAAAGCAGAGGTTCTTAATTCTATTTTAATTAAAAGTCATCCAAACGGTGGTTTAAAATATATTGTGATTCCTGAAGATACAAACGTTCAGTTTATTGCTAATAAATTTAAAATCAGCGACAGCAAAATAACAAAGTGGAATGATCTTCAATCTGACGTTCTGAGAAAAGATGATATTGTATTTTTAGAATCAAAAAATTCTGAAGGAAATACACCAACTTACAAAGCAGAATTTGGTGAAGATATGCACGATATTGCCCAAAAATTCGGAGTAAAACTTAATAAATTGTACGCAAAAAACAGAATGGATGAAGGTCAGAAACCTTCTGTCGGACAATTGATTTATCTGATTGATAAAAAACCTAGAAACTAAAATTGGTTGCTGGTTTTTTAGTCGATGGTTGTTAGTTTTAATACTGATAATTATTTGCTATCAACCGACAACTGACAACGATCAACTTACTATAATGAAATACCAAAGAAGTTCAGCTTTATTTGAAGAAGCTTACAAATATATTCCGGGAGGAGTAAATTCTCCTGTCCGTGCTTTTAAATCTGTAGGCGGAGTTCCTGTTTTTATGAAATCTGCTAAAGGTGCATATCTTACCGATGCGGATGATAATATCTACATCGACTACATCAATTCGTGGGGACCTGCAATTTTGGGACATACCCATCCTGAAGTTTTAGAAGAACTGAAAATTCAGGCTGAGAAAGGTTTTTCTTTTGGAGCACCTACTGAACTGGAAACAGAAATCGCAAAATTTATCACGGAAAATGTTCCGAATATTGATCAGATCAGAATGGTTTCTTCGGGTACAGAAGCTTGTATGAGTGCTGTAAGATTGGCGAGAGGTTTTACCGGGAGAGATAAAATTGTAAAATTCGAAGGCTGTTATCACGGTCATTCAGATTCGTTTCTGATCAAAGCGGGAAGTGGTGCTGCAACGTTTGGAAACCCAAATTCTCCGGGAGTAACCGAAGGAACGGCAAAAGATACTTTGTTGGCAAGATATAATGATTTTGAGCAGGTTCAGGATTTGTTCAGACATAATCAGGGTGAAATTGCTGCTGTAATTATCGAGCCTGTTGCCGGAAATATGGGCTGCGTTTTACCTGAAAATAATTTCCTTCAAAATCTAAGAAAAATCTGTGACGAAAATGGAGCTTTATTGATTTTTGATGAAGTAATGACAGGTTTCAGATTGGCTTTTGGCGGAGCTCAGGAATTGTACAATGTAAAAGCAGATTTGGTAACCTACGGAAAAGTAATCGGTGGAGGTTTGCCAGTCGGTGCTTTCGCCGGACGAAACGAAATTATGGATCATCTTGCTCCAAAAGGTGCAGTTTACCAAGCCGGAACGTTAAGCGGAAATCCTTTGGCAATGAGAGCAGGTTTAAAAACTTTGCAGCTTATTAAAAACGCTGAAAATTTCTTTAATAATTTAAATAAAACCACAGAGACATTAGATTTTGAAATCGGAAAAATTTTAAATGAAAAAGGAATCGCTCATAAGATCAACAGAAAAGGTTCAATGATGTCAGTGTTTTTCCATATCAACAGAGTTTCAAATTTTGATGAGGCTCAACAGGCAAATCATTCTTTATTCAACAATTTCTTCCATCAGTTATTGAAAAGTGGAATCTATCTTCCACCAAGTGGTTACGAAACTTATTTTATCAGTGATGCCATCAAAGAAAAAGAGATTGATATGACTTTGGAAGCAGTGAGAAAATTTGAATATTCTTAAGCTTAATTAATATAAATTCTTGAAGGATGAAACGTAAAGTTTCATCCTTTTTTTATAAAAACTCATCTTATTTTTTGATTGACAAGGTTGGTTGATGATTTGTTTACATCATTGAGATTGTCATTTCGGTCTGAAGGCTTCTGTTTTGGAGTTTTACCCAAATCATTACGGTTATTTATCTAAACGTTTCGGTCTTTAACCAAATTTTTATGGTTCAGAACCTAAACCTTTGGGTTCCGGAACCCAAAATTTTACAGTCAATCACAGTATTGTTTGGGTTAAGAACCGTTTCATTTGGGTTGATAACCGCAAAGTTTTACTTTTTAACATCATTCCTGATAAAAGTGACCCCATATGAAAAATCCCTCAGGAAAATTTCCTGAGGGATTCAATTTAATATGAAGAAACTAATTACTTAAATTTTAGTTCATTGCGTCAGTAGTGTCATAAGAACTTACACCTGACCAACCTTTTGCCCAATCTGGTAAAGCAGTACCGCTTCCTGCTCCTAAAGCAGCAGTGTTTTCAGTAAATACTCCAGAGATATCAACAGCAGTTCCTGCAGTGTTTTTAGCTTTAGATTTAGTTGCAATGTTTACAAATTTCACATTTTTTATGTAAGAAGCACCTTGGAACCAAGCTAAAGTTCTGTCTGTTTCAAAATCTAATCCTGTAGAATAATTTGCTAAAACGATGTTATCAAATTTTCCGTTAGATCCAGCTCTTACTTTCAAACCTTGAGATTCTGAACCTCCTGCATTTCCTAAGAATGTTGCATTAGTGATTGTTGGGTTAGATGCACCGTTTCCGTTTGTAGTGTTTGCATCTGTATCCTGAGTATCAGCTTCAACACCTCTGTTTCCTGGCTCAGCAGCAGTTTGATATTGTTTTTTTCTAGCTGCATAGATATAGTTTGCAGTACCTTGCCAACCTTCAGTCCAGTCAACACTGTCGTCACCAACTCCTAATACCAATAAGTGATCTGCATTTACGTTTCCACCGAAGAATTCTACACCATCATCAGCACCATCTACAATCGATACATAAGATACGATCGTTTCGCTACCAACACCGAATAATGATAAACCGTTGAATTCTTTTTCAGGGTTATATTTGAATCCGCTATCTTTAATTACTACATATTTGATAGAACCAGAGTTATCTGTTTTGTTTGTTCCACCATAGATAAGTTCTCCTAATTCTGAAGTTGAAGTTCCTGAAGCACTTCTGTTTGAAGGAGCGTTTCCTAAGATTACAATACCTCCCCAATGTCCTTGTTTGTGAGTAGAACCTTCGAATACTACAGGGCTTGTTGCTGTACCATTCATAAAGATTTTACCTCCTCTCTCTACGATTAAGTAAGTAGCACCTTCTGAAGCTACTATTCTTGTTCCTGCAGGGATGATCAATGTAGCACCGTTTTCTACATTAAGTTTTCCTTTAAGGTTATATACTTTTGTAGGATCTAAAGTTACTGTAGTTCCTGCAGCAATTTTACCTTGAAAATTGTTTGGATCTACTGTAGATACGCTCTCTGTTGTTTCATCATCAGAACTACTACATGAGATTGCAGTTGATGAAAATGCTGCCATTAAAGAAAAGCATAAAGTAGCTTTTAAGATTGTCTTTTTCATAACTAATTTTTTAGATTTATATTTCTATTTTTTAAAATTTATAAGATAAGCTAAGTCCCACTTGGCGACCTTTTGTATAATCTTTGTGAGTGAAGGTTCCTGACTTGTTTTCCTGTTGTATTCTGAAATCAGGATTCAATAGGTTTTTAGCAGAAATTCCGATTCCTATTGTGTTTAAAGTAAAGTTTAAGTTAAGGTCAAGAATATCTCTTGCTTGCTCGTAGAAATTACCTCCGTTGTTAGTTCCGATTGAATAAAGGTTTTTCCCGACACGAGAATAAGAAACCACAAAATCTAAACTGTTTACGTTATTCCACTTATAGTTATATCCTAAGTTGGCATTTGCAATAAAGTCTGCCACACCCTGAATATCATCTTTTGTCTGACCGCTGAACTGTGCGATTTTTCCGTCGTTTTCTTTTGCTAATTCTGCTTCGCTTTTTAATTCTTGTTCAGAATGCATATACGTTCCGTTTAAGAATGTATAGATTTTTGAATTGCTCCAAGAATAAATATCTTTTCTGAATTCTACTTCACCTCCTGCAATGTAACCCCAGTTTGCGATGTTGAAATACGTCATATCACTTGGTGCAGCTGTAGAATACGTAGTTCTTGCAATAGGATTTTGTATGTATTTTCCAAATGCTGTAATTGAGATCAACTCACCAGATTTAGGGAAAAGCTCATATTTCAAATCAATATTGTAGTTATCTGAAGGATATAATGATGCGTTACCATAGTTGTTACTTGTTACATCATAATATGCAATAGGAATAATCTCTTTTGGTTGAGGTAAAGTATATGTTTTTGAGAAAGAGAATCTTAAATTCTGCTTATCATTAAGGCTGTATTTAGCATTGAATGCAGGTAAGAATTTGTTGTAAGTTTTGTTTTTCTTCTTTACTTCACCATTTGTCAGAACGTCTGTCCAGGCTGTTTGCATATCAATAAAATCGTAACGTGCACCCAACTGTATTACAAATTTATCTGAGAATGTAACATCTACATTAGCAAGTCCGGATTGTGTATTTTGCTTAATTGTATAATAGAATGGTGTGAAAAGTTTATCACTTGGCTGGAAAGTCTGGTAAGTAAACAAACTGTTGTTTCCGGGATTGATGAAACCATCGATGTTGTTAGGATCTACAGCAGTAATGAAATTAAAGTTCATACCAATCGTTGTATTATCGAATCTTCTGTCTTTGTAAGATCCGTCATATCCAACAGTAACTTTCACATTTTCAAAAGTCTTTGTAAGATTTGCGTGTCCTAAAACTGTATTGTCTTTTAATTCGTCAAAATATCTGTGATTATTAATTGCACTTCCTGCAAGTAAGTTTAGGTTTTGAGCATCAATTGTATTTTGAAGACGATCTGGTCTTTTGCTGTTTAGCATATTGTAGCCTACAGCCCAGTCTGCAGTCCAGGTATCTGCAAGTTTGTGAGTTCCGAATAATTGGTTGATCCAAGTATCAGTAAGTTTGTTATCACCTCTGTTGATGATTACATCTCTTGCAACATCATAAGAATATCCTTTGTAAATCTTCGCAGACTGAGAAGATGAATGGATGTAATTTGATGTGAAGTTAATTTTGTGGTTGTTGTTGATTTTATACGCTAAGTTGATTAGTCCGGTAGTATTGGTTTTATAAACCGAACGCTCAACATCTGTATAGTTTTTGTTTGGAGTTCCGTCTGCGAAAAAGAACCCTTCGCTACCTTTACTAAATTCATAGCTGTTTTCAAACCCTGCGTAAGCAAATACTGAAAGTTTTCCGAAGCTTATTCCACCTTCGATATTCATGTCAGTATTAAAAGGATTTTTAGCGTTGTTGAAATTCCATTTAGTAGTAAACGGATATGTTTGATAAGGATTTCCTTTGATATAAGTAGTTTCTTTAAATCCGAAGAAACCAGGACCACCATCCTGTAATTTGAAATCTTTCTTGTCGTATGTCTGTAAATTGATGCTGCTTCCTAATCCTATCTTAAAATAAGGCTTTCCGGAATGTTCTTTAGATACAATGTTTACATTTGCTCCTCCAAAATCACCAAGAAACTTCGGGTTGTAAACTTTGTCTAAAGAAATATATTCAACCATCGAAGTTTTAAATATTTCAAGATTGATATTTTTAAATTCAGGATCTTCAGACGGAATGGTCAAACCATTAAGAGTTGTACCATTATATCTATCACCTAAACCTCTCACAAATATCTGTCCGCTTCCTTCTTGTTTTTGTGTTCCTGTAGCTTTTGTTACTGCAGTTGCAGCGTCACCCACACCTTGCTTGGCCAACTGTACTGATCCGACTCTTTCAATAACTTCTACAGATTTTTTCTGCATATTGATAAGGTTGGCTTCAGTTCCTTTTTTTGTTGACCCTTTTATAATAACACCTTCAATCTTTTTTTCGTTCTTTACAGTGTCATTTTTCTCTTGAGCGTAAAATAAAGTTCCGGATGTTGTAAGGAACAAAACAGCGATACTCAGTTTTCTAAAATTCATTTCTTTTTTACTAATTACTTTCGGTGCAAAGGAATGAAACAAATGAGCTGCAAATGGTTTAGTTAATTTTAAATATTTCTTAACTAAACATTACGAAATACCCTTTAATATTAAGTTTATGTGAATGGAAACTAATTATCAATCATGTTGCTTAAATTTTGTTAACTTTGAAATGTAAAAATTGAAAATGAACCAAAAAAAGATTCTATTAATTGACGATGAACTGGATATTCTCGAAATTCTTTCATACAATTTAGAAAAAGAAGGCTACGATGTTACGACCGCTACAAACGGAAACGAAGGTATAGAAAAAGCCAAAGAAATTATCCCGGATCTTATCTTATTAGATGTCATGATGCCCGAAAAAGACGGGATCGAAACGTGTCAGGAATTAAGGAAAGTTAAAGAACTTCAAAAAAGTCTGATCGTTTTCCTTTCTGCAAGAAGTGAAGAGTTTTCTCAGTTGGCAGGTTTTCAGGCAGGAGCCAACGATTATATTGTAAAGCTTATCAAACCGAAAATTCTGATCTCTAAAGTAAATGCATTATTACAATTAACTTCTCAGGTTTCTGATAATGCAAAACTGATTGAAGTTGGTGATTTGGTAATAGATAAAGACAACTTCAGAGTTTCAAAAAGCGGACAGCAGTTTTTACTTCCAAAGAAAGAATTTGATCTCTTATATCTTTTAGCTTCAAATACCGAAAAAGTATTTAAAAGAGAAGAAATTTTGGAAAGAGTTTGGGGTAATGATGTTATCGTGGGTGAAAGAACTATCGATGTACACATCAGAAGACTGAGAGAAAAGCTGGGAATCAATACCATTCAGACTTTAAAAGGAATAGGATATAAACTTATTGTTTAATTCAAAAATTCCTATCTTTACTTATAACCCCTTAAATATTTGTAAAATTGAGATTTTACAGACTTAGTTTCATCTCATCATGTCTGCTGACATTGGTGATGTTGGTTTTGGTGATCATTTTTGATGCACTCAACGAAAAGTACGATCATAACTCATTTTTTAAAATTGGTTTTATAGTATGTGTACTGATCATGTTCGTGGTCAACTACGTGGTTCTCGAATTGCTTTTCAGCTATTACGCCAAAAAGCAGGTACGAAATATTTCTAAAATTTTGCCGGAAGAGATTGTCTATGATAATCAGGAAAACATTACTTTAAAAGAATTAGGTGAAAGGTTTTCCGATTTCAATCAGCAGAAAGTTACTGAAATGGAAGTGATGAAAAAAATGGAAAGCTATCGAAAGGAATACATAGGAAACGTTTCTCATGAGCTCAAAACCCCGCTTTTTTCAATTCAGGGATATGTAGAAACATTGAGTGAGGGTGGAGTCGAAAATCTGAATATCAGAGACAAATATCTTGAAAGAATCGGTATTTCAGTTGAAAGATTGATTGCAATCGTCAATGATTTGGATATGATTAACAGGCTGGAAGCGGGGGAAATAGATGTTACCGTTTCAAAATTTGATGTTAACATTTTGGTTAAAGAAATATTCGACCTTCTGGATCTGGAAGCTGAAAAAAACAATACGGTTTTACAATTGCAAACTTTACACAGTCAGATCTTTGTAGAAGCAGATAAACAAAAAATTTCGCAGGTTTTTATTAATCTTATTTCAAACGCAATACACTACGCCAATCGACAGGAAGCTAAAGTTGTTGTAAAAACCAGCGTATTGAGAAACAAAGTTCTCATTGAGGTCATCGACAACGGAATGGGAATTAAAGAAGAGCTTCTACCAAGAATCTTTGAGCGTTTTTATCGTGTAGAAACCAGCAGAAGCCGAAGACAAGGCGGTTCAGGTTTAGGACTTGCCATCGTAAAGCATATATTAGAAGCTCATAATGAAAACATTACAGTAGAAAGTGTGTATCTTGAAGGGACAAAATTTAGTTTTATGCTTGAAAAGAGCAAATAAGACGGCTGAAATGTAAGCAAAAAAAAATTCTAAAAATTTATTAAATATTCTTTTCTAAAATCTCATTTATTATATATTTGCAACAGAAATTGATCAATTAAATTAAGGCAAAAATAGAAATTGGAATAGTAGTATGGTGTACAAAATCCGTGTAATATTAGATACAAAAGAAGATATTTTCCGTGATGTTGAGATTAAAGGAAAACAAACACTCTGGAACCTTCATTTAGGAATCAAAAGCGCTTTCAACCTTAGTGGTGATGAGCTTTCTACTTTTAACCTCCTTGAAGAAGATGGTACCATCGTGAAAAGCGTTCCTTTGGAAGATATGAGTGATGAAGGTGATGGCGAAATTATGTCAGACGTTTACATCGATGAAGCATTTGAAACAGCTGGTGACAAAGCGCAGTTCCAGTATGGTTTACTAGACTTGTGGGAATTTTTCTGCGAGCTTGTAGAAGTGATAGATGAAACAAAAGGTGTTAATTATCCGATCACGGTATACAGATTCGGAAATGCTCCTTTGAAAGCTCCAAGTAAAAGCGGAAGCGGATCTGGCTCAAAAAATAAAAAATCAGCAATGCCTTTGATGGACGATGATTTTGGTTTTGAAGACGACTTTGGCGGAGGCAACAGTTTTGCGGACGAAGATGATGACAGCTTTGATGATGACGAAGAAGAAGACTACAACGATGATGTTTTCGATGAAGAAGACAACGACGATGACGATAGAATCTAAATAAAATAAAAACCTGAATTTTAAAATTCAGGTTTTTTTGTTTTTATAAGAACTAATTATTTTATTAATAACTAATAGCTAATAACTAATAACTAATAACTAATAACCTGATTAACTATATTTAATAGACTTCACAGGAGAAATTTTACTGATCAGATAACTCGGAATGATCAAAGCCAATCCTGAAATCAGCAAAATCCCAGCAGAGATTGAAAGAATCACCACAGGATTTAAATCTACAGGTACGGTGCTTACATAGTAGTTTTCCGGGTTTAATTTAATGATTCCCAAAAACTTCTGAATCAATAAAAGTCCTAAACCAAATGCGTTTCCGTAAAGCAATCCCGGAACCATAATAATCAAAGTATAATTGATAAAAGTCGCACGAATCTGAGCATTTGTAGCACCCAGAGTTTTAAGTAGACCGATGGAATTTGTTCTTTCAATAATCAAAATAAGCAGAACCATAATGATGTTGATGATGACTACAATCAGCATGATAGAGATGATTAAAGCAATATTTACATCAAAAATACTGATCCAGTCATTGATTTGTGGGAATTTATCGGTGGCTTTCTCAGCATAATTTTTATAGCCAATCAATTTTTCAATTTCAGAAGTGTCTTTATCGATGTCATCTACATTTTTAAAGAAAATATCAATTCCGCCAATGTCTTCCGGAGTCATATTCTGAATTTTTCTTACATGATTCACATCGCCGATTACAAATTGATCATCAATCATTTTGATGTCTGTTTTGAAAATTCCAACTACCTGAAATTTTCTGTAAATCTGCTTTTGATCTTCCTTTGCAAAGACGGTAACAATGCTGTCATTGACTTTTAAATGAAGATCGTGCGCTATTTTTTCTGAAATAGTAACTCCGTTGTTGTATCCGTTTTCTGTAATCTGTGGTGTCTTACCGGCAATCAGGAATTTCTTGAATCTTAAGCTGTCAAAATCTTTTCCTACTCCTTTAAAGATAATTCCCGCAAAACTGTGTTCATTACGCATGATTCCCGTTACCATTGCGTATTTCTGCACACTTTCTACATCATCCAGCTCTTTTAATTTTTTAATATTTAAACCTTGATTATCAAGTATGGAGGTGTTGTATGATGAATTTGAACGTGTCGATTTTACAGTAATATGTCCGCTGAAATCTGCCAGTCTTTCTTTGATCGCTTTTTTTGAACCAAAACCAGTGGAAACGGTAATTAAAGAAACGATAATTCCTAAGGCAACAGATAGTCTGCCAATGAAGATGATCACCCGAGAAAGGTTATTTTTGTTATCTTTGGAAAACGCTATTTTTCTAGAGAAATATAAAGGAAATTTCAAGCTTATGAATTTAGATTTCAAAATTAAAACTTTAGTTCTTATTTGCCTAATTTTTTTAGGAGTATTCAGCCCATATTATTCTCAGATTCAGGATCAGGATTGTTTTAAAACAGGTGCAGACAGACCTGAGTTATATTTACCATTATTAAAAGGTAAAACGATAGGAATTGTGACCAACCAAACAGGTTTGATGAAAGATAAAACTCATGTGGTAGATTATTTAGTTAAAAACGGAATTAAAATTAAAACGATTTTTGCTCCTGAACATGGTTTCCGGGGCGATGCGGACGCAGGTGAAAAAGTAAAGAATGGAGTAGATGTAAAAACAGGAATTCCAATCATTTCACTTTACGGAGCCAATAAAAAACCAAAACCGGAGCAACTGAAAGGTTTAGATATTGTTTTATTTGATATTCAGGATGTTGGAGTGAGATTTTACACTTACATTTCTACTTTGACTTATTTGATGGAAGCAGGAGCGGAAAATAATGTTGAAATTCTGGTTCTCGACAGACCCAATCCGCATGACGGATATATTGATGGTCCTGTTTTAAAGAAAAAATGGGAAAGTTTTGTCGGAATGCACGAGGTTCCAGTTGTTTACGGGTTAACGATCGGCGAATACGGAAAAATGGTCAATAGTGAAAAGTGGCTGAAAAATGGAGTACAGGCTAAATATACTTTGATCCCGATGCAAAAGTATCATAAGCAGAAAAGATATGCTATTTTAGACAAACCTTCACCAAACCTACCGAATGATAAATCGATCAATCTGTATCCAAGTTTGTGTTTCTTTGAAGGTACGCAGGTTTCTGTGGGTAGAGGAACTGATTTTCCGTTTCAGGTTTACGGTTCACCCTGGACAAAAGAGTTGCCTTATAGATTTACTCCAAAACCGAATTTCGGAGCGAAAGATCCTTTTCTAAACGGACAATTATGTTACGGTGAAAATCTTTCAAATTATTCTCAGGATCTAAGAGAATTAAATTTAGAATGGCTAATCAAAGCATACAAAAATTATAAAAATCCACAGCAGGATTTCTTTCTTAAAAATCTTTTCTTTGATACTTTGGCAGGAAGTGACGAATTAAGAAAACAGATCGTTGCCGGGAAAACCGAAACAGAAATTAAAGCGTCATGGAAATCTGATCTTGAAAAATTCTCAAAAATCAGAAGAAAATATGTGATCTATGAAAATTAAAAAATGTGAATTCTCAATAGTGAATTCGCTTACGCTTGTTAATTTTAAAATTGACTTGCGAAGTTAAATTGACCATTCACAATTCACATTTTCTCAGTCAAAATTCTGTGGCGGATTCTTATCATCCTTTCCTTTGTTCAAAATAAAAAGCCCGATTGACAAACCGATAACTCCTGCGAAAGCGGTCATTAAAGCACGTTCTAATTTATCAGCTTCTTTATTTCCCAAATAATTCATTAAAAAAAGTATTACAAATGTAATAGCTGAAATGATAATATGGTTTCTCCCGAAAATTTTCATAATATTATTTTAATCTGTAAGAAATCATTACTCCGCCTCTGTATGGAATAATTTCCCCGCTTCTGTTGTAGTTTTTAGCTTCGTCATACCTTTTTCCGCTCACCCTGTCATATCCTTTGTAGAAATCCTGTGATGATCCTAATGTTCCGTATAATTCCATATTCCAGTTATCTGCCAATCTGAATTGATATCCGGCTGTAACTCCGACTAAAAATGAATATCCTTTTTGATAAAGATTAGATTTTGTGAAAATCACATTTTCTTCTCGTTTGCTTGGGTAAGGATCGTCATTCCAATAACTCCATTTCTGAAGTACAAAAGAAGAAGCACCCATATTTGCACCTAAAAACCATCCCTTAAAAGCTTCCTTGAAATAATAACGACCTTCTACAGATAATGAATAATATTGCAATTCATGTCCTGCAAAAGATTTCCACGGAGAAATTAATACATCTCCTTGCAAAGTAAATTTGTTATTTAGTTGATATTCTAAACCCGCATTGATTACTCCGATAGGAATTAACAATGCATTTCCTTTTACGTAAAGTTTATTTTCAGATTTTGAATCGTTTCCCAACGTTTGGTTCTCCTGAGCATTAATGTTTATGATTGAAAATAAACTTAATGCCACAATAAAAATTTTATTTTTCAACGTGTTTTTATTTAATTTTACTTAATAATTCTTTGGCTAAAGTTGCATCTTTTCCGGATTGCTCTGCCATATTTTTAGACATTTCAGCATAATTTTTAGCAACTTCAGTGTTTCCTAAATTAAAATAAATTTTTGCTAAAATATATGTGTTTTCAGGAGTTTCGCTTCTCATAACAGACTTTTCTGCCCATTCTGCAGCTTTCTTAAGAGAAGATTTTGTTTTGATGTTGTCCGAAAAAATCCAAGCTGCTTTTAACAGTTCATTAGGCTCAAATGAATCTGCATTTTTATAATAATCTAAAGCAGCTTTTTCGTATTCAGGAAAATTTACATTTTGCTCATAATAGCTCAATTTTGTCTGATTGAGTTTCAAAGTTGCAGCTTCTTTTCCAACTAAAGGCTCTGCTGTTTTCATAAAGTAATCTTCGTTGATTCTTTTATTCTTATCGTCAATAGATTCCTGTACAACTTTAGCTAAAATCAACTGATTATTAAATTCATTATAGTTTTCTTCGGGTAAAAATTTTGTAATTTCTACTTTTTGAGAAACAAATGTTTTGTAGTTTACATCTTCAGTCGATTTTAAGAAATATAAAAGAAATCCAACATCCTCTTTTGTAAATTCATCTGTTTTTTTTCTGTTTGCAAAATATCTTTCCGAAGCCAGCTTCGCAAAATCATAATCAGAGTTTGAATTAAGTTTTATGACATTAATTAAGAAATCACGATCTTTTTCACCTTTTGCAAAACGCTCTTTAAGTGAACCTTTTTTATTATTTGGAGAATTAATATCTTGCGCCATTGTCAAAAAAATACCTTCTTCCATGTAGCCATAGTTTTGCGAAACCAATTCGCCATCACCATTCAGGAATAAATAAGTAGGATAGGAACGAACGCCAAATTTCTGCGCAACTTCTCTTCCTTCGCCTTTTTCCATATCGATTCTTGCGTTGACGAAATTTTTATTGTAAAAATCTCCGACAGACTTTTTGTTGAAAACGTTTTTTTCCATCATTTTACAAGGTCCACACCACGAAGCGTATGCATCAATGAAAACAAGTTTATTTTCTTTTTTTGCTTTGGCAATAAGATCTTTGAAAGGAATATCCTGAAACTGGATTTCGTCCTGAGCAAAGCTAAATATGGCGATAAAAATAAATAATCCGGAGATGATCTTTTTCATTTTCTGTTCAAAATTTTAATAAGCGAAGATACTTATTTTTGATTTATCAGAATTGTCAAAATCTATAAAAGTATATGGAGTAGTATTAAAATAAAAAAACCACCTCGTAAAGGGTGGTTTTGTGGTTTCTCCAGGAATCGAACCAGGGACACATGGATTTTCAATCCATTGCTCTACCAACTGAGCTAAGAAACCATTTGGTTGTACTTCGTTTCTGAAGCGAGGCAAAAGTAATAATTTATATTAGATTCTGCAAATTTACCTTTAAACAGTTTTGAAAAGAAAACCGCCTAATGAAAGGCGGTTTAAGTGGTTTCTCCAGGAATCGAACCAGGGACACATGGATTTTCAATCCATTGCTCTACCAACTGAGCTAAGAAACCATTGATTTACTTCGTTGTTTTAAAGTGATGCAAAAGTAGTAAGTTTTGATATATGATGCAAGTAATGATTGCTTTTTTTTAACTAAAATTAAAAACTTACTGATTTTCAGGAGTATTATTTTCCTGTTCCTTTCTTATTTGCTCACTCATTTCTTCTAATACTGGTTTTATCGTGCTTTCAGGAAGATCACTTATTCTGATGTACATTAATCCGTCAATCGCATCATTGAAGTTGGGATCTACGTTGAATGCAATCACTTTTGCATTTTGCTTAATATATTTTTTAATTAAAACTGGCAATCTCAATTCCGGTTCTAAGTCATCGATGATTTTGTCGAGCTTGTTGAGATCAGATTCCATTTCATCAAAAAAGAGATTTTTGTCTCTGTCACGAAGCTTTACTTTGTATTCGTTTCTTGGAGTAATATATTGAGCTACTGCGGAGTCGTAATAATTGGAGCGCATAAACTCAATCATCAGAGATTTTGAGAATTCCGAAAATTTATTAGAAATACTTACGCCTCCCATAAGGAATTTGTGATCGGGATTTCTTAAGCAAACATGTACAATTCCTCGCCAAAGTAAAAATAATGGTAAGGGTTTTTGCTGATATTCCTCAAGAATATAAGCACGGCCCATTTCAATTACTTTTTTGAAAAAAGGATGGATGTCTTGTTCAAATTCAAAAAGAGAACTTGTGTAAAAACCTTTAATACCAGATTTTTTCATCACATCTTTACCTAAAGCCATTCTGTAAGCTCCTGCAAGTTTTTCTGCAGCATTGTCCCACAAGAAAAGATGATGATAGTGTTTATCGTATTCGTCCAGATCAAAAGGTAGATTACTTCCTTCACCTACTGCACGGAAAGTCAGTTCGCGCTGTCTTCCGATTTCTCTCATCACAGAAGGAATCTGGTCGTAGGTTGTAAAATAGATTTCATAATTACCATTACTGAAAAGCATTTTGTCGGTACCTTTCAGCTTGTTGATATCTTTTAAAATATCTTCTTTCGGAGTTTCATCTATAATATTCTGAACGATATTTTCTTCTCTCAGTAACTGAAATTTTAATGATAAATTTTTAAGATTAATAACCTGTGCTAGAGATTTTCTTTTTTCATAGTAAGATTTCATCATATAAACCTTACGTCTCAAAAATTCCCCCAATTCTTCAATCGTTTCCATATCATCCATCGCTTTTACGGTGATGGGTTTTCCTATTCTGATTCTGATAGGTTTTTCCCTGTCATTCATCATTTCAGCAGGAAGCATTAAAGTCTGTAAATTGGGATGGATTTTTGAAACCTGATAAAAAAGCGTACTGTTTTTAGCATGAAAGTACATTGGAACAACCGGAACTTTTGCCATTTTTATCAGCTTCAAAGCGGGCTTTTCCCATTCTTTGTCAAGAATTTCTCCGTAAGGATTATTTTTGTTTGAAACTTCACCTGCCGGAAAAATTCCTACGCAACCACCATTTTCAAGATGTTTTAAAGTTTCACGCATTCCGGTAGCGCTGTTGCGGATTTCTTTCTTTCCTTCAAAAGGATTGACCGGAATTACATAGGGTTCCATAGGTTCTATTTTCTCTAAAAGAAAATTCCCCATCACTTTGAAATCAGGACGCACTTCTGACAAAACTTTACACATCAAAATTCCGTCAATAGCTCCTAACGGATGATTTGAAACTAAGATAAATGGACCAGTTTTTGGGATTTTTGCTAAATCTTCTGCAAATGCGATGTAACTTAAATTCCTTTCTCTAACGAATGAGTCGAAAAAATCTTTGCCTTCCTTGTATCTTAGTTTATCATATAATCTGTTTACTTCATTTATTTTGGCAAGGCTCATCACTGCGGACGCAACAGGATTCTTCAGAAATCCCAGTTTATTTAAGCCCGAAGCTTTGATTAAATCATTTTTCGAAATTAAGCTCATGTGTTTTTAGTCGTGATTAATTTTATTGTGTTACCATTTGAAGCGTGTTTTTGGCAATCTGCTCCAATAATACACTTTTTTCCTGGTAAAATTTGCCGATGTTTTCCATTTTTGCATTCCTTACCGTAAATAAAGATACATTTTTTATAACATCGGTTTTAAATACCTTCTGAAGTTCTTCATTCAGCTCGTCTATTTTCAAAAATTTATCTTCCAGACATAAAGCTAATGAAATTGCAGAGTTCTGCATCAAAGAAACTTTGATTTTATATTTAGATAAATATCCGAAAACCAGACTCATGTGATCTTCTGCAATGAAAGAAAAGTCTCTTGTTGAGATTTTCAGTAACGTTTGATTTTCTTTTAAAATATAAGATTCTTCACTTTGATTTTTATCAGAGGCCCCTACTTTAGTTCCGTCTTTTGTAGGATCTACGAAAGATTTCACATAAAAAGGAATGTTTTTTTGCTGTAAAGGCTGTAGTGTTTTCGGGTGAATGATACTTGCTCCATAATAAGCCATCTCGATAGCTTCTTCATACGAAATATTAGAAAGCAACGAAACATCCTTGAATTTTCTTGGATCTCCCGTCATCACTCCCGGAACGTCTTTCCAGATAGTCATTGCATCGGCATTTAGGCAATATGCGAAAATTGCAGCAGAATAATCTGAACCTTCTCTTCCTAAAGTTACTGTGAAATTATTATCATCTGAACCTATGAAACCTTGCGTTACATAGCAGATAGAAGAATTTAAAGTTGATATAAATTCTTCTGTTTTCTGCCAATTTACAACTCCATCACGGTAAGAATCGTCAGTTTTAATATAATCTCTTGCATCCAGCCACTGATTCGTAAATTGGATGTCATTAAGATATTCACTTACGATTTTGGTAGAAATCATTTCTCCGCAGCTAACAACCTGATCGTAAACAAAATTGTAATTCGGAGATTTATTTCGTCTCAAAAAAGAAACAATATCGTCAAAAAATAAATTGATTTCGTCAAAAACCACATGATCGTTCTGGAAAAGCCCCTTAGCTATTTCAATGTGCTTCTGTTTTATCTTTTCAATTTCAGTTTGATAGTCTTCTTTTTTAAAATATAGTTCTACTACTTTCTCTAGCTCATTGGTCGTTTTACCCATTGCCGAGATGACAAGCAGACATTTCTCAAAGCCTTGGCTTTTTAAAACCATAGACACATTTTTTACACTTTCGGCATCTTTCACCGAAGCTCCACCAAACTTGAAAATTTTCATTTAAGATTAAAAATAAAATTGTTAGATAAATTAAAGTTTTTGAATCGACAAAATTATAAATTTACGGTGACATACGAAAGAGCACAATTTGGTGATTAATAATTATGATATAATTGTTTTAAATCTTGCTATTTTAGCTTTAATTTTTTGAAAATCAATTACTTAAAGGATTTGAAAGAAAATTCTTTGAGGTCTGATTATTTTTACGAAATTTGACGGTAAAGTAAAATCAAAAAAATGTCAGATCAACCATTACAGACCTTAGGAGAATTTTTAATCGATAAACAGGAAGATTTTCAGTATTCCACTGGTGAATTTTCGCGTCTTCTAAGTGCGATCAGACTAGCGTCAAAAGTTGTCAACAGAGAAGTAAATAAAGCTGGAATTGTAGATATCACAGGTGCTGCAGGAAATCAAAATATTCAGGGTGAAGAGCAGCAGAAGCTTGATGTCATCGCTAATGATATTTTTATCACAGCATTGTCACAAAGAGAAGTTGTCTGCGGAATTGCTTCTGAAGAAAACGACGATTTTATCGATATCAAATGTGGTGAAAACGGTCATTTAAGCAAATACGTCGTTCTAATTGATCCTCTTGATGGTTCTTCTAATATTGATGTGAATGTTTCTGTAGGAACTATTTTCTCAATCTACAGAAGAGTTACAGAACCAGGAACACCAGTTCAATTGGAGGATTTCTTACAAAAAGGAATTAACCAAATTGCAGCAGGATATGTAATTTATGGTTCGTCTACGATGATTGTTTACACGACAGGAAACGGAGTGAACGGATTTACTTTAGATCCATCGTTGGGAACGTATTATCTTTCTCATCCAAACATGACTTTTCCAAGAACAGGAAAAATTTATTCGATCAACGAAGGAAATTATATTAAATTCCCTCAAGGAGTTAAAAATTACCTGAAATATTGCCAAATGGAAGAAGGAGATCGCCCTTACACTTCAAGATACATTGGTTCGTTAGTCGCTGATTTCCATAGAAATATGTTAAAAGGTGGAATTTACATCTATCCATCGTATGGTCAATCACCGAACGGAAAATTAAGATTATTATACGAATGCAATCCGATGGCATTTTTGGCTGAACAAGCGGGTGGAAAGGCAACAGACGGTTTCAGAAGAATCATGGAGGTTGAACCAACTGAGCTTCACCAAAGAATACCGTTTTTCGCAGGAAGTGTAGAAATGGTAGAAAAAGCTGAAGAATTTATGCGAATCGACAGCGTAAAATAAATGAAAGCAGAATATTATCAATATTTATTAAAATTCAAACGCCCGAGTGGAACATCTCGCGGCGTTTTGTATGAAAAGGAAACTTTTATTCTCGAAATTTCTGATGACGGGAAAAAGGGAGTAGGAGAGTGCGCTATTTTCAGAGGACTGAGTTTTGATGACCGACCGGATTATGAAGAAAAACTAAAATGGCTGTGTGAAAATATTCAAAGTGATTATGAATTTTTAAAGAAAGAATTAAAGGAGTTTCCATCAATCTGGTTTGGCTACGAACAGGCTTTATTAAATTTAAAACACGGAAAAAATCTGTATTTTCCAAGCGATTTTACAAAAAGGAAATCTTCAATGATGATCAATGGCTTGATTTGGATGGGTGATGTTGGCTATATGGAAGAGCAGATTCAGGAAAAATTGAATCAGGGTTTTCATTGTATTAAATTAAAAATCGGAGTTGACTGGAAATCTGAACATGAAATTCTTCAGAAACTAAGACAAAAATTCTCTAAAGAAAAATTAGAATTGCGTGTTGATGCCAATGGCGGATTTTCAAAAGATGAAGCTAAAATTGTTTTAAAGCAACTTGCGGATTTGAATATTCATTCTATTGAACAGCCAATAAAAGCGGGAAGCCAAAACGATATGGCCGAATTATGCGCTGAAACTCCAATTCCAATTGCTTTAGATGAGGAATTGATAGGAATTGTAGATTTTAATGAAAAGGAAAAACTTTTGGAAGCCATAAAGCCGCAATATATTATTTTGAAACCCTCTTTGATAGGAGGTTTCTCAGGTTCCGACGAATGGGTAAATTTAGCGGAACAAAAAAATATTGGTTGGTGGATTACTTCTGCTTTGGAAAGCAATATAGGATTAAATGCGATTGCACAATACACCTTCACAAAAAATAGTCGAATGCCTCAAGGTTTGGGAACAGGAGGTCTCTTTACCAATAACTTCGAAAGTGATTTGGAATTGAAAGGTGATCGATTGTTTTTTAAATGAAGTAGTTTTCAGATCAATAATATTTGTTTTGAATTAGGTGTAGTGATTAAATCACATCTTTTTGGATAAACATTGCTTTCTTAATATGTTCTAAAATATAAGAAAACGTTTTTTTAAATTTTTTCATAATAAAAGTTTAGTTTGACGTTAAGAATTTTAAGCATTACAAATGCCGTACCAATTGTAATCTAAAATATGTATGTGTAGTAGATTCTGAAAAGAATTTGTAGTTGTATCGTTGGGTTATGTGACTGTCAATCGAATAGAAAATGTCTTTTCACCTGAAGACAAAGAACTTACATTTTGTAGAAAATTCAATAAACATAATTAATAGTTTTTGTGAAATTCATTTTGGTTTTATAAAGTTCCGAAAAAGTTCTTAATTAAATGTTAATTTAAGATTAAAAATTAACGTTTTTTTTAACCCTTTAATTTTCTTAAATTTGCAAATTGCTGTGTACATCATGCAGCGACGTAAGTTTACTCTAATGGAAGAAGAAAAAAAATCACTCAATTTTATTGAGCAAATTATAGAAGATGATTTGGCTAACGGTATGAGAAATGATCAGATCCGTTTCCGTTTTCCGCCTGAACCCAATGGTTATCTGCATGTAGGTCATACAAAAGCGATCTGCATCAACTTTGGTTTGGGTGAAAAATACAATGCTCCCGTAAACCTTCGTTTCGACGATACAAACCCTGAAAAAGAAGAGCAGGAATTTGTAGATTCTATCATGAAAGATGTAGAATGGTTAGGTTTCAAATGGGATAAAGTTTTGTATGCATCTGATTACTTCCAGCAGCTTTATGATTGGGCAGTTCAGTTGATCAAAGAAAGAAAAGCTTATGTTGACGAACAACCTTCTGAAGTGATTACAGAACAAAGAAAAAACCCTGCAGAACCGGGGGTAGAATCACCATTCAGAAATCGTCCTGTTGAAGAATCTTTAGAGCTATTCGAAAAGATGAAAAATGGTGAGTTTGAAAGTGGCTCGATGTCTCTTCGTGCAAAAATTGATATGCTTTCACCCAACATGAATATGCGTGATCCTGTGATGTACAGGATTTTGAACAAACCGCACCACAGAACCGGTACAGACTGGAAAATTTACCCGATGTACGACTGGGCTCATGGAGAATCTGATTATCTTGAGCAGATTTCGCATTCACTATGTTCTTTAGAGTTTGAAAATCACAGACCGCTTTACAATTGGTATTTGGACCAGGTTTATGAAGAAGGAAAGGTTAAAAACAAGCAGAGAGAATTTGCAAGGATGAACGTTTCCTATATGATCACTTCCAAGAGAAAACTACAGAGGCTTGTTGGTGAAAATGTAGTTACTGGTTGGGATGATCCTAGAATGCCTACAATTTCAGGAATGAGAAGAAAAGGGTTTACCCCAACTTCGATCAGAAATTTTATTGATAAAGTAGGTGTTGCCAAAAGAGAAAATTTAATTTCAATTCAATTATTGGATTTCTGTGTACGTGAAGATCTGAACAAAGTTGCAAAACGTGTCATGGCGGTTGTAGATCCTGTAAAATTGGTGATTGAAAACTATCCTGCAGGACAGGAAGAATGGTTAGAAACCGAGAATAATCCTGAGCAGGAAAATGCCGGAACAAGACAGATTCCTTTCTCAAGAGAATTATATATTGAGCGTGAAGACTTCAAGGAAGAAGCAAATAATAAGTTCTTTAGATTAAAATTAGGCGGAGAAGTCCGTTTAAAATCTGCATACATCATCAAAGCTGAAAGAGTTGAGAAAGATGAAAACGGAGAAATTACAACAATCTATGCTTCATATGACGAAAAATCTAAGTCAGGAAGTGGAACTGAAGAGAGTTTAAGAAAAGTAAAAGGAACATTACACTGGGTTTCTGCACAACATGCAATTCCTGTGGATGTCAGAATTTACGATAACTTATTCACGGTAGAACAACCGGATGCTGAAAAAGATGTAGATTTCTTGAATTTCGTTAATCCAAATTCAGTGTCTACGATTCAGGGATTTGCTGAGCCAAGTCTGAAAGATGTTGCAGTGGGAGAACCACTTCAGTTTCAGAGAATTGGATATTTCACCAAAGATCAGGATTCTACGGATACAAATTTTGTATTCAACAGAACCGTAACATTAAAAGACTCCTATAAGCCGGAGTAAAAAATTTATTTATATCATTATAAATGAAACAGGGCTTAATTTTTTTAAGTCCTGTTTTTTTTATTTTAAATATTAATAACACAGATACTTTCAAACTTCAAATTCGTATCATTTGTTTAAAAATCAGTGCTATAAGTGTTTAAATAAGAAAAGAGTCACGAAGGGACGACTTAACAAAGGATAGGATAAAATCCTATCAAATTAAAAAGGTAAAAACCTCTATTAATTTAAATTTTAAAAAAAAGAAAACTGTGAAACTCATATATTTATATACAAGTTCATTCAAAGGACTTTCAAAAGAAAGCTGGATGTTGGCATTGGTAATGCTGATCAACCGTTCCGGCTCGATGGTACTTCCGTTTTTGGGAGTATATATGACCGCGCATTTGAAATTCAGTATCGAAAATACCGGAATTGTTTTAAGCTTTTTCGGAATTGGTTCTGTAATCGGTTCATGGTTGGGTGGATTCATCACTGACAGAATCGGAGAATATAAAGTTCAGTATTTCAGTTTATTGCTGAGCGTTCCGTTATTTTGCTTAATTCCGCTATTTAAAACCGAGGCAGGTGTTGCCATGATTATTTTACTGCAAAGTATTGTTAGTGATTCATTTCGTCCTGCCAACTCTGTGGCCATTACAAAATATGCAAAACCGGAGAATATTACCAGAGCATTTTCGCTCAATCGAATGGCGGTCAATTTAGGATTTTCCATTGGTCCTGCTCTGGGTGGAATTTTGTCTGCAATTTCTTACAACTTTTTATTTTACAGCAATGCTTTAGCCGCTTTATTGGCTGGTTTGCTTTACATTTCATTCTTTTACAAAAGAAATAAAATAGCAAAAATAAAAGCTAAAAAAGTAAAAGAAGTCATAGAAATTAAGAAAGAAAATTCGCCATATTTTGACGGTAAGTTTTTGATCTACTGTTTCTTTTGTATGTTGTTTTCTATCTGTTTCTTTCAGTTATTCAGTACATTAACGATATTTTACAAAGACACCGCTCATTTAAGTCAGCAAAATATCGGGTTTATTTTAGGCTACAGCGGATTTTTAGTGGTTTTACTTGAAATGGGATTGGTTCAGATTGCCGAAAAATATTTCAGCTTAGCCATTACAATGCTTATCGGAACTTTTATTTGCGGGTTTTCTTACGCCATGTTGGCTTTCGATTACAGTTTACTTGCGTTGTTGGTTTCAATGACTTTACTGTGCAACGGAGAAATATGGACGCTACCTTTTATGTCGACGATCACGGCTCTGCGGTCGGGAAACAACAATAAAGGAGCTTACATGGGCTTAAATGGGATTTCGTTTTCAATTGCATTCATCATCACTCCTTATTTGGGAACTTTGATTGCTGAAAAATTCGGATTTAATATTTTATGGATCGGAACCGGAGTTTTAGCAACCATTATCGCTATTGGATTTTATTTTATCGTTCCGTGGATGATCAAGGATAAAAAAGTTTAAATTAAAATCAATTATAAAAGGAAAGCCATATGATTTAATTTACGGCTTTCTTTTATTTAAAATTAAACCGCAAAAAATTCCAAAACTGTACAATTTTTGCTGATGCAAGTGTACAAATCATTTCATGACCAAATTTTACTTTTTAGCTTTCACATTTTATACTTCAATAGTTTTTTCGCAGAAAAAAGATTTCGCAACATTAATTTCGGAAGTACGGATTAACGCGTATAAAAAACCGACATCTTTCATCACTTCAACAAAATCTGTTTCTGTTGTTTCTGAAAATTTATTAAATCAAAATCCTCCCGAAAGATTATTAGAATCTATCAATCAGATTGCCGGAGCAAGAATGGAAGAACGTTCTCCCGGAAGTTATAGAATTTCCCTTCGTGGAAGTACTTTGCGATCGCCTTTTGGAGTTCGTAATGTTAAAGTTTATCTCGATGATTTCATTTTGTCTGATGCTTCGGGCAACACTTATTTTAACGTTATTTCTCCCGAACTCATCAACAGAATGGAAATTTTCAAAGGTCCGGAAAGTGGTGATTTTGGAGCAGCAACCGGTGGAACGGTTTTATTACAAACACAGAATTCAGAAAACACTTCAGCTAATATTTCTATTGGAAGTTATGGAACTTTTAATGAAAGCATAAATTTTTCCAAGCAATTTGGAAAACATTTTTTCCAGATTTTCCAGAATTATTACCGCACCGATTCGTACCGTGAACAGTCTGCAGTAGAAAGAAAACAGATTTTCCTTAAAGACAATTTCCAATACTCGAAAAATGCCGAGTTAAAAGCCATGATTCTCTTTTCTGATATCGACTATCAAACTCCGGGCGGATTGACTTTAGAACAAATGCAGCTCAACAGAAAGCAGGCAAGACCGAAAACAGCAACTGTTCCGGGCGCAAAAGAGCAGGATGCAGGAATTCGCAATAAAATGATTTTAGCAGGAATTTCTCATGAGTTTAAAATAATTCCAAATCTGTCGCATTTTGTTTTAGTTCAGGGTTCGTATGTAGATTTTGAAAATCCGTTTATTACCAATTATGAAAACCGTTTTGAGAGTAATTTTGCATTAAGAACTCATATTAATTATCAGCAGAACTGGAAAGACATATCGGCAGAATGGAGATTAGGTTTTGAAGGCGGAACCAATCATATTTTCGTTAAAAACTTTGATAACAATAAAGGAATTGAAGGAAATCCGCAGAATTTCGATAAGCTTAAAAATAATTCAGGATTCTTTTTTGTTTCCCAGAAATTGAATTTTAGTGAAAAACTGTTTTCGGATATTTCATTAAGTTTAAATTCAAATGCTTACGAATGGGAAAAGATTTTTCCAAGCTCTGAAAGCGGGAAAACGAAATTTAAAGATCAATTTCTTCCCAATTTCGGACTGACTTATCTTATCGGAAAAGGTTTTTCTGTACGGGGAAAAGTTGGAAAGGGAAATTCTGCTCCTACCAATGAGGAAATCCGCTCATCGAATCAGGAATTTAATTTAAATTTAGTTCCGGAATATGGCTGGAATAAAGAAATTGGAATCAAAAAACAGTTTGGAAATACAATTTTTGCAGAAGCTAGTTATTTTGACTTCAGAATGAAAGATGCAATCGTCAGAAGGCAAAATGATCGCGGACAGGAATTTTTTGTCAATTCCGGTGAAACCGTTCAAAAAGGTGTTGAGCTTTTAATAGAATCTAAAAATTTCAATCTTAAAAATGATTTTTTCAGTCATTTCAAATTTAGATTTTCGGGAAGTTTTTATGACTTTAAATTTCAAAATTATCAGCAGGGAGGAAGTGATTTTTCAGGAAATGATTTGACAGGAGTTCCAAAAACGACGATCAACAGTTTATTGAATTTTACTTTTTTCAATAAACTATCTGTAGATTATTCTCATTTCTATACTTCAAAAATACCTCTAAATGATGCGAATACGGTTTGGTCAGATTCTAATTTAATTGGCAATATCCAATTCAGATATCCTGTTCAATTTGATAAAACCAGGCTTGATTTATTTCTGCAAATTCAAAATTTGTACAATACAGATTATGTTTTAGGATTTGATATCAACGCTTTTGGAAACCGTTACTATAATCCCGCTGCAAAAAGGAATTTTGTTTTGGGTGTGAAGGTTGAATTTTAGTGCGTCAGTTATTTACTTTAAACATTAAGTTTGTCATTCCGGAGGAATCTCGACAATTTATTTGGAAATAATATGTTTAACAATCATTTCCGCATGAATCCTTGAGTTTTCGATAAACCAAAGATGGGTATCTTTTCCTCCACAAACCACACCTGCTAAATACAAATTCGGGATATTCGATTCCATTGTTTCAAGATTGTAAACAGGATTCAAACATTCTTCCTGAAGATCAATGCCAGAATTTTTCAGGAAATCAAAGTCGGGAAGATAACCGGTCATCGCCAAAACAAAATCGTTCTCAATTTCCTGAATTTCACCATTTTCATCTTCAAAAATAACAGAATTTTCTTTGATTTCTAATAGCTTTGAGTTAAAATGAGCTTTTATGCTTCCTTCTTCAATCCTATTTTCAATATCTGGTTTTACCCAATATTTTACATTTTTTGAAATCTCAGAATGACGGATAATCATCGTTACTTCAGCACCTTTTCTGTAGGTTTCCAATGCAGCATCTACCGAAGAATTACTAGACCCGACTACTACTATTTTTTGTTTTGCATAAGGATATGGTTCTGTATAATAATGTTTTACTTTTTCTAAATTTTCTCCGGGAATGTTCATCAAATTCGGGATGTCATAAAATCCTGTAGAAATAATGACGTTTTTCGCCAGATATTTTGATTTTGAAGTTTTAATTTCAAATATTTTTTCTTTTTTAGAGACATTTAGAACTTTCTCATACAATTTGACATTCAGGTTTTTCTGTCTTGCAATTCCCTGATAATATTCCAAAGCTTCCTGTCTTCCTGGTTTTGGAGCAGTAGAAATAAAAGGAATTTCAGCAATCTCTAATTTTTCGGCGGTCGAAAAAAATCTCATATACAAAGGATAATTGTAAAGCGAATTGACAATCGTACCTTTTTCAATAATTAAATAACTGAGATTATTTTTCTTGGCTTCGAGCGCACAATTTAAACCAATTGGTCCGGCTCCGATAATGAGAATATCTAGAATTTCCATCTAACAAATTTACAAAAATACATTCGCCAATGGTTTGATCTAAAAGCAAAAATTAAATTGACAATTAATATCTTCAAAACTTCAAAACATAAAAACTTTAATAGTCCAAAACTCTCCAACTCTAAAACCCTCCAACTCCCAAAACCCTTCAACCCCAAAATGGCATCGCTTTTGGACTTTTTCGTAAAATTTTATAATGAGAAAAATCTTCGCAGTACTTTTGCTTCTAATTATATTTTCATGTGAAAAAAAGCAGGATAAAAATCCCGCAGTTTCAACGGATAACCTCAAAAGATCAAACGAAAGAACCGACACAAAACAAGACGCTCTTTCCAAAGAAGTTGCTTTAAAAAAGACGAATGATGAAGTTTTACAAGCCTTGAAAGTCGGTTATTACGATATTTTTGCCAATTATATTCATCCACAGAAAGGAGTGAGATTTTCAATGTATGCTTTTGTTAATAAAAACGAAGACAAGCAATTCTCAAAAGCAGATTTTGAAAAATATTTACCTTCAAAAACTGTTTTTACGTGGGGATCAAGAGACGGATCGGGCGAAGTTTATAAAGCTACACTTAACAAATATCTTCACGATTGGGTCTTCAAAAAAGATTTTACGAAATCTGAATATTCATTTAATACTTTTCAGGCAGGAGGAAATTCTCTCAACAATTTAAAAGAGATATATCCAAATAGTAATTTTACCGAAAATTATATTTCCGGTTCCGAAAAGAGTGGCGGAATGGATTGGAATGCTTTACGTTTTGTCTTCGAAGAGTTTGACGGAAAGTATTATATTATTGCCGTCATCAATGATGAATGGACGATCTAAAATTCCCTTTCTTTGAAGGGGGTGGATTCAACGAAGTTGAAGACGAGGTAGTTTATAAAATATCAGCTAAATTTTTGGTTAAATTTCTTCTTGAAAACTTGTCGATGTTTCCTTTGCTTTCCTGAAGATTTCCACCTTTCCAAAGTTCAAATTTTTCTTGAATGAAATTTTTAATAGCTTCAGAATCCTGATAACTGAAATGTTTTCCTGCATTTGTTTCATCTAAAATTTTAGCAACATCAGCTTCATTTGGACCAAATGAAATAATCTGTTTTCCGGTTGCTAAATATTCAAATATCTTTCCAGGAATAATCCCTTTCGAAGATTCATTAGGAAAATTGGTAATCAAAAGCATCGAAGAATTTGCCATTTCACCAATTGCTTTATCATGTGACAAATATCCAAGATTGTCGATATGATTTTTTAAACTTGAAGTTTCAATTGATTGCAAAATTTTATCATCAATTCTCCCTACAAATTTTAATTTAAAATTTTCTGCAAATTCATCATTTGATTTAACTAAATCATCAAGCGCTTTCCAGAGATTTTCAGGATTTCTGAGTTGCTCAAGAACACCAATGTAGCTGAGTGTGAATTTTGTTTGAGAGTTTAAGGGCTCTAGCGTTTGAGATTGTGAGAATTTGAGGGTTTTTGTAGCATCGTTTTCATCAAAACCATTTGTAATACAAACTGCATTGGCTCCGTTTTCTCTGAAATTTTCAGCATCTGTGTAGCTTGTTGCTAAAGTAATATCTGCATTTTTGAAAACATCACTTTCCATTTGACGGTGCTTTTTGTCAGACTTGTTGGTGAGTTTTAAATGTTTGTAATACGAAATTTCTGTCCACGGATCGCGGAAATCGGCAATCCATTTGATATCTGGAAATTTTTGTTTTAGTTGTAAACCAATCAAATGTAAAGAATGTGGCGGTCCTGAAGTAACGACCACATCAATTTTATTAATCTTTAAATACTGCTCAAGAAATTTTACAGAAGGATTTACCCAAAAAACTCTTGCATCAGGAATAAAAAAATTTCCTCTTACCCAAATTGATAATTTAGATTTCCAGCTTTGATTGTTCCCTACATCAAATTGTCCGGCTTTGAATTTTTTATTGCTTTTATTGAGTTTTTCTGCCAGTTGATAGGGCTCCCAGATTTTAGTTTTTATAATTTCTAAATTCTCAGGAACGTCTTTCATCAAGCTTTCATCAATCAAAGGATAACTCGGATTTTCTGGAGTAAAAATAATCGGTTCCCAGCCAAATTCAGGTAGATATTTTGCAAACTTCAACCATCGCTGAACGCCGGGTCCACCTGCAGGAGGCCAGTAATAAGTGATGATAAGGATTTTTTTTTCCTGCATAACAATTAAATTCCAAACGAAAGCATCTTATTTTCTTAAAAGCGTAAGAGAAACTTTTATGGTGGAAATTTTAACCATTAAGAATGAAATTAAGTAGTTAAAATTATTAAGTTTAGCTTCGCTTTTACAGTTTCTCCTCAACTAGAATTTCTCTTTTATCTCTTTTGCGGTACATAAAATAAATTCCAAAACCACTCAACAATACAAACAATCCAAAACATATTAGAGAAATCCATTTTCCGGTTTCAATTACTTTAGGTTCAAAAACCATTCTGATGCTATGTTCTCCGGCAGGAACATGAACTGCACGCAAAAGATAATCTACTTTGATATATGGAACTTCTTTTTCGTCAACAAACATTTTCCAGCCGTGAGGATAATAAATCTCTGAAATAACAGCTAACTGTGGAGTTTTCGATTGAGACTTAAACTCGAGTTCGTTCGCTTCGTATTTCGTTAAATTAATGGATGCTGTAGAATCTGCCTGAACCTGTTTTCCGCTGAAATAAGTTTTGTCGGAAGCGTTAATAACGGCTGTTTTCTTAGAATCAATATTTCCGAGTGATTTAATTTCTTCATCCGGAGTATTTACAAATTTCAGATCACCTACGAACCATGCATTTCCATTCGCATTAGGATTAGGAACAACTTGCGGCTCCTGCGGATTTCCGAAAATCATGTATTTTGTATTCAGTAAATTCAGGATTTTTGGCGTTTTTACGCTGTCTGCGTTTGAAATATATTCATTTAATAAATCATCATAGCGTCTCAGTCTTACTGCGTGATAACCACCAATTGAAGAGGTGAAATAAGATGTATTGGTTTCACTAGTAACACCCAAAACCTGATTGTAAACTCTGTAGTGTTTTTTATCTTTTTCAGCGATCGTTTCCAAGGTTTTATTGACAGGAATACTTGCTAAAATAGATTGTAAATTTGGATTATCACCCACTTTTTCAGCCAGATAATCTGAACCTTCAGTCTGGAAAGGATTTTCCGCAAAAATTTTATCAACGTAATTTTCATCATTCAGATAACGTTTGTTGACAGTCCAAAGATCAAATAAACTAACGACTCCGATAATGATCAAAGCAACATTCTGATTTAATTTTTGTTTTAAGCTAAAGAATAAAACAGCTGCGGTAATTCCAACATACAGTAAAGCTTTAATCGCATCAATTCTGAATAATTTGAATCTTTCTTCCGTTAAATAATCCAATAAGAAAGGTGGTAAATAAGTTTTTTCGTTATCGGTGTGGAAACCTAATAATGATTTTCCGAACAAGATCAATATTAAAGTTAAACCTAAAACTCCTCCGCTTACATACGTGAGAACTTTCTTTTTATAATCTTCCTCTAATTTTGAATCGGTGTAAAATCTGTACAACCCGATAATCGCAATCAAAGGAAATAATAATTCTATCACCACCAAAATCGAAGAAGGCGCTCTGAATTTGCTGTAAAAAGGAATATATTCAATAAAGAAATCTGAAAGGAACATAAAGTTGCTTCCCCAAGCTAAAAGAATCGTCAGAATTGTTGCTCCTAAAATCCAGTAACGGTATTTTTTTGATGCGAAAAAGAATCCTAAAAGTGCTAAGAAACAGACAATTGCTCCTTGATAAGCAGGTCCTGAAGTTCCCGGTTGATCTCCCCAATAAGTTACGCTTCCGAAACCTTTGGAAATTCTGTCGTATTCTGCCTGAGAAGTCACGTTTTCCTGTACAAGCTCCTGAACTTTAGTCATCATTTCTGCTGCTTCAGGTTCCTGGCTTCCACCTCCCATTAATCTTGGGATGAAAAGATTTAAGGTTTCCAATTTGCCATAACTCCACATCAGAATGCTTTCCTTATCCATTCCTGAATTTCCGGCAGTATGATTTTCAGTATTTAAAATTTGTTTTCCTCTTACTGTCTCTTTAATGTATTCAGAGTTGGCCATGATTCTTTGGGAATTCATTCCGACACCAATGGCTAAAGCTGAAGCAATAATTCCGGATGAGACCAGGAAATGCTTCATCGGAGTTTTGTTTTTAAGAGCTCTGATTAATTCAGATAAAAATAAAAATCCAAGTCCCAAGAATAAATAATAGGTCATTTGTGGATGATTGGCAGCGACCTGTAATCCGAAGAATAGAGTTGTGACAATAAATCCGAGGACATATTTTTTTCTGATATAAACCAACAAAATCCCCGCTAAAAGTGGTGCAAAATATTCGATGGTATTAACTTTACCATTGTGTCCTGCTGCAATAATGATATAAAAATAGGTTGAAAGTCCGAAAAAAGTGGCTCCCAAAAGTGCATATTTCCAGTTTCTGACAGCGACCATTCCCAAAAGGAAAAACCCTGAAAATAGAAGAAAAAGATAGTTGACAGGTCTTGGAAGTATATTAAGATAACTGTCTAAGTTTTTAATAATATCACCTTCAAAACGGCTTCCCATTTGATAAGTCGGCATTCCTCCAAACATAGAATCACTCCAATAAGTTTCTTTATCAAAACTGTCTCTGAAATCTATAAGTTCTTTAGCTCCGCCTCGATACTGAACAATGTCATGCTGAAAGAGTTGCTTTCCCGTAAAAACAGGAGTGGAATATAAAAATGCTAAAACTAAGAATGCAACGATGGAAATTGCAATGTAAATTAAGTTTTTATTTTTTGCCATTTTGGTTATCAGTAGATATTAAATTTAGATGTTTTTGAGATTTAGAAAATATTTAATAAATTATCTTTTCTCTTTCACTTCTTCATAGTCCACAGTTTCTGCGTCCCACTTTACTTTTTTCTCAATATTTGTATTTGCGTTTTTGGTTTCCTTCGCCTGATTGTTATTGGGTCTGAAACCAGTATATTTATAAAATTTGTTGAAGAATATTCTTTTTAAAATATTCCAGACAAAGAAAATAATAATGGTAGCGAGAACTACCTCAAAAATACCTTTAATCAAAGACATAATTATTTAATATTTAAAATTCAAAGTTTGATTATCGTCTAAAGAACGCTAAAATTCTCAAACCCTAAAACTCTATTTTGCTGCAGGATTCACCATCACAGAAGAATTAGAAACACTCTTCATACTCTGAGATTGTTTTCCATCTGAAATTGTTTCAACCTGAGTAGTTTTTACATTGATATTCTGATTGGTAATCCAACCTGTGTTTTGGTCAAATTTAATCGTTCCGTTTTGAGCCAGTTCGCTGCTAATGCTGTGAGTCATTTCGCCCTGAGATTTTTTCTCTTCTTTCTTAGGAATTCCTCCGGTTACAGAAATTTCAGCAATACCGTTTCCAACACTTTTCAGGACGTAATTTGAAGTTACTTTATATTTTCCGGTTTCGTCTGCACTTTCGCTTGTAGTCCATTTTTCACCGATTTTCACTCCTTTCTTAGGAATAATGGTTAAATTTTTCGAAAACTGATCTTTCAAAACTTTTTCGTTAAAAGTTTGTTTAAGACTGGCAACAGCACTCGCTTTTTGGTTGGCATCTTTGATAAGCGTTCCAAGTGCGTTTCCAATTTTAGTATAAATAGGTTCAAAACCTGTAATTGAGATCACGTTTCCTTTGCTGTCCATCTTCATATTCAGTTCGTTACCGGTCAAAGCACGGTTTACATTCCAGATCATTTTAAGATTGTCTTCTTTAGGAATTGCCTGTTTTGTATCTACAACAATAGTTTTTCCGTCTGCACTTTGAGAATTTCTTTTTCCAATCAGATTGATGGTGATATCGTAAATTCCACCTTTCACATCATTTACTGTAAAAGTCATTTCGTCTGTAGATTCACTCGTTCCGTTCAGGGTTTTTCCTGAAGGATCGGTCATCGTTTTTACATCTCTCTGATAAGTTGTCAAAGGATACGTCTTTCCCTTCTCCAATTTAAAAGTTTGAGTGAAAACTCCCAAAGAGTCTTTGATTGCAGGATTTGCTTTTACTTCAGCTACAGAATCCGCAGGAACTTCTACCGTAATGGTTTTTCCGGTTTTGGGATCTACTTTGGTTATTATTGCGGTTTCTTTTTTACAAGAAACAATGGCTAAAGAAATGAGTGCTATTGCTGCTATATTTTTCATAAATGATATTCTAATTTGTAATTTTCCTTTCCAATTTTAGGAAAGTGATTTTTCTTTTTAAATTTAAATCTGATTAATTAACTTTCATTAATTTTTGTCTCATCGCTTCGTAAAGTATGGCTCCACAAGCTACAGAAACATTCAGTGACTGAGTTTTTCCTTCAATTGGAAGTTTTATTTTTTCGTCCGAATGATGCAGAACTTCTTTAGAAATGCCGGTTTCTTCATTGCCCATTACGATTGCACAAGGTTCTGTGAAATTCACATCGTAAATCAATTTTTGTGCTTTTTCAGTTGCTGCAAACACAGAAACTCCGCTTTGCTGTAAATAATCGACAACGTGCGCTAAATTATTTTCTTTGCAGATTTTGATATTGTACATCGCTCCCGCAGAAGTTTTTATCGCATCAGAATTGATGGGTGCTCCACCTTTTTCGGGGATAACAACCGCGTGAATTCCTACACATTCTGCTGTTCTACAGATCGCTCCAAAGTTTCGGACATCTGTTAATCTGTCTAAGATTAATATAAAAGGCACTTTTCCTTCCTCAAATAATTCAGGAATGATATTTTCAATTTTGTGAAAAGGGACATCTGAAATAAACGCTACAACGCCTTGGTGATTTTTTCTTGTAAAACGGTTCAGTTTCTCAACAGGAACGTAATTTGGACGAATTTTATATTTTGCTAAAACAGCTTTTAGTTCTGCATAAATTTCTCCCTGCAAAGCGTTTTGTACAAAGATTTTGTCTATCGTTTTTCCAGCTTCAATAGCTTCTAATACGGGACGAAGTCCGAATATAAAGTCGTCTTTTTTATTAGGTTCTGAATTTCTAAATTCAAGTTTTGAGTTCTTATGTTGAAAATCTTCCAAAATTTTATTCTTTTATATTTTTTAATGAATAAACTTAATTATTCAAACTTATTTTTTGTTTGGCTTTTTAGCCTTTTTCTCCTAAAATTGCTCTCTTTTGTGCCATTGCATAACCGTAATGCAGGCTTTCGTGCATGTTGTTGAAAATAATTGCATCCTGAATACTTTTCAGATCCATCCCAAAACTTGTAGTATAAGGAGTGTAATCTGAAAAGAAATCGCTGTCATAATCTTTCATCAAAATCTTCGAAGTTTCGGTTAAAAGAAATTCAAGATCTTCCACTTCAGACTTCTGGACATTGAGATTGGGCATTGTTCCTTTTTTGTAAGTTTCAATCCAGTATTTATCGATTCTGAAAGGATTACCACTAAGGTAATAATGTAGCAATTGCTGTGTGGCAACGGTATGTGCAATATTCCAATACATATTGTTATTAAAACCATCTGGAATTAATAGAAGATCTTCATGAGAAGTTTCTTGTAAGACGTCCAAAAGGTTTTTTCTAATCTGTCTGTGAGCTTGAAAATGATAATTCATATTTCAAAAATTTAATCACCAAAAATAGTTTAATAAACTGAAAATGACAATTTTTTGAATGGAGTATAAGAGTTAAAATTTTTTAAATTTTAAAGATAAATAGAATTTTTAAACAAAAACGCATTAAAAAAACCTCCTATGGAGAATATCCAAGAGGAGGTTTTTAGCTTTTTAAATCTAGTTGATTGGCAGATTTTTAAAATAAAATTATTTTAGTTTCAGGTATTTTATTTTTTGATGATTTTATGTTTGAAAGTTGTACCATCTTTCAAAACAATATTTAAAATATACACTCCAGTGTTGTATGAAGAAATATTTATTTTGTTTTCTTTAAAATTTTCTGTTAGTTTTCTTCCATCCATACTGAAAAGAGTCATTGAAGCTACATCTATTTTTGATTTTATATTTACGAAATCAGAAGTAGGATTAGGATAAATGCTAACATCTACTGATTTGATGTCTTTTACATCCATATTAGCACTATTTTTACTTTGCATGTAAATAGATAGAAAAACATCTCCTTGTTGTTGGTTGAAAACAGCTGCTGGTATTGTATGTTTAAGGGTGTGGGTTCCTGCGGTCATACTAGTCATTATAAAACTTCTGATAGGAACAGCATCACCGGGACACCAGTTATTCCAGGCAGTCCAGTCAGCAGTTGAACTAGGCGTGGTGCCATAGATTCCGTTTCCTTGTGTATTGTAAACCCTAAATGGTTCGCAAGAAGTACCTCCAGGTTTATAGGTAAGCATTTGTACATCATCTATATAGGTGAAGTTATCTCTTCTCACATATTCTTCACCACCAGCATTTGCTCCGTGAGGTGTAGATATTACGAAAAACTGAGCATCCGTTATTGCATTGGGTAGATTGAACGTTGTAATTCTCACAGTTTGTCCTGGAACATCTGTACTATTGTAATTATTTAATTTGCTGTAATTTAATATTGGGGTGAGGTTATTGTAACTTGTTGGAGTTGCGCTTGCATTGGTAGAGAAAAAAGTAAGTGTTCCTTTAAAAACGTCATTCCTGCCTGAGCATCCAGCAATTTCAGTTTGTGCTGCATAAGGAACACCGAAAACATCAAGTTCCATATACATGTCGTAAGTGTTTCGCAATGTTGCATCATGAAACACATTATACAAATTACTTAGATTATAGGTATAAGGAACTTCTAAAGGCGAAACATTTTTATTCATAAAAGGAGTAATGTATCTGGCTACCTCAATCCTTTTCACATTTGCATCATCTACAGTATATGTAGGTTGGTTTTTTGGAACCATGGCTAAAAAAACACTTCCCAATCGGTCATAATTATCACACAAAGCTCCAATGGTTACTCTCATAGCAATCTTTGCTTTAAAGCCATCTAACTCAGCGTCTGTCATTTTTCTTGCATACCTCGCATTTGTTAACCGAATGAGACCTGTAGGCACAGGTTGAGATACTAAAGCTGCATAACCATCGTAATAAACTGCTTCGGAAATGATATTCGTTCTTGTAGTTTGTGAATTAAAAAATCCCGTGATTAAAACGCTTAAAAAAAATAGCTTTTTATACATACCATTAGTATTTTTAGAGTTGTGTGCAAATGTATCAAAAATAAATTAAAATAAATAAATATTTATAATTAAATTATCATAATCAATTGCGAATAATCAAAATAAATTATTAAATTCGCACATTATTAACTATTGATCTATTAAAGATGAGAAAGAAATTACTTTTATTTTTATTGTTGGCGACTTTGATGTCTAATGCCCAAATAAATTTAAACATTGGAAGCACGGATGTAGGAGTAGCGCCTGTAAGTAGTTTTTTTTCGTACTCTTATGTTCAGCAGATATATCCTAAACAAGAAATAAATGCTAATTCTGCAGGGAATATTACAGGTCTAACATTTTATGTAGATCCTTCAGTAACTATCTCAGATTCTTCGAGTTGGACTGTATATCTTGGTCTCAGTACAAAAACCGCTTTCACTTCTAATACAGATTGGGTTCCTGTAACGCAGCTTACTCAGGTATTTACAGGAACGGTAACTAATAATAATGGTCAGGTTGTGGTTACCTTTACAACCCCATTTGCTTATAATAATACTGATAATTTAATAATTGCTACAAAAGAAAACTCGCAAAGTATTGATATTAATAATTTTAACGAAGTTTTCCGTGTTTATCCGCATCTTCCATCTTCTACACTTTATTACAGAAGAGATCTTGCAACGATTGACCCTGCATCTCCACCAGCAGGTTTGAGAGCTGGTTATAAATCGTCAGTTACATTTTCAGGACTAACTCCTAATACCACTCCTGCTTGCCCATTTGTTACCTATCCGGCAAATAATCAGCAGATGGTTCTTTTATCTCCTATTATTAAATGGCTTGCAGTACCTGGAGTAAATTCTTATAAAGTTTCAATAGGAACTAGTGCGGGAGCTACGGATGTTGTTAATCAGCAGGTAGTACTTACTAATAGTTTCACTCCATCTACTCCTCTTGTTCAAAATACAAATTATTACTTGAGGGTTACTTCTGTTTCAGGTGGTTTAGAATCTTCAGGTTGTACAGATGTGGTTTTTAAAACTATTCCGCCACCACCGGTAAATGATGCTTGTTCTGGTGCTTTAGTAGCCACTGTTTTCCCTTATGTATATACACAAACTGATGCTGCCGCTGCAACGAATAATGCTGGATTTATAACTACTTGTCCTGATGCGATGAATGACGGTACGTGGTTCAAATTCACAGGAGATGGTGGTGTATTTAATCTTAAAGTAACTATGCCTGCAAGTAGTGCTGATTTTGATCCTCAAATGGGAGTTTACAGAGGCAGTTGCGGTAGTTTATTATGCGTTGGTACATTAGATAGTAATGGTGGCGGCGGTACGGAATCTGCTAATTTGACTACTACGGCGGGTATGGTTTATTATATCAATGTAGGATCTTACGAAGAGACGGTAGATGTTCCGGAAAATGTATTCACCTTTACGATCACGAAACTATAATAGATAACTTATATTTTTTATAAATACATCCTGTTTGTCAAACCGATAAACAGGATGAATTTTTTATAATCGCAAAAAAATCAATTGTCATCTTGATTACCTTATTAGCTATAAAATATTTAACAAATTTTAACTCAAAAATGGCATTCATTGTGTTGATTAATGCAAGTATTTATTAGAAATTTACCAATTATTTTAATTTAAACTATGTCAGATTCATATCAAGCAGAAGACATTCGTCAACTCACGGAAAAAGTAAGAGAGCAGAATTATTTCTTTTCACTTTTGAGGCAGGAAATCAATAAAGTAATTATCGGGCAGGAATACATGATAGACCGACTTTTGGTTGGGCTTTTGGGTAATGGTCACGTTTTGCTTGAGGGAGTTCCAGGGTTGGCAAAAACATTGGCGATAAAAACCTTGGCAGAAGCTGTACATGGTGATTTTTCCAGAATTCAGTTCACGCCCGATCTTCTTCCTGCAGATGTTGTGGGAACGATGATTTATAATATTAAAGAAAACGATTTTTCGATAAAAAAAGGTCCCGTTTTCGCAAACTTCGTGCTTGCGGATGAGATCAACAGAGCTCCGGCGAAAGTACAGTCGGCTCTTTTGGAAGTGATGCAGGAAAAACAGGTAACTATTGGTGACGAAACGATGCCTTTACCAAAACCATTTTTAGTTTTGGCAACGCAAAACCCGATTGATCAGGAAGGAACTTATCTTCTGCCAGAAGCGCAAAGCGACCGTTTTATGCTGAAATGTACTATCGATTATCCGGAATTTGAGGACGAAAGAAAAGTTATGAGAATGGTTTCCACTTCACATATACACGATGTGAAACCTGTAATTTCTTTACAAAATATTGTTGAGGCAAAATCAATTGTCAACCAGATTTATCTTGATGAAAAGATTGAGAAATACATTCTTGATATGGTTTTTGCAACACGTTTTCCCGAAAAATACGGTCTTTCTGAATTGAAAAATTACATTAGTTTCGGAGCCTCACCAAGAGCATCAATCAACTTGGCCATTGCTTCAAGAGCGTATGCGTTTTTGAGAGGAAGAGCATTTGTCATTCCTGAAGATGTAAAAGAATTGGCAAAAGATGTATTAAGACACAGAATCGGATTGACTTTTGAAGCAGAAGCAGAAGAAATAACTTCTGAAGAAATTGTGAATAGGATTTTGGCTAAAATTCAAGCGCCCTAATTATTTTTTTTAAACTAAAATTTATCTCTGATGGATTGGAAATATTTGAAGGAAGAAATTTATTTTTCTGACGGTTCATTAAGAGATATTTATGTTTTAAATACTTCAAGAGAAGATTGGCAGAAATGGATTGACTTTGTAAATGGAAATTATGAAATTGAGTTTCATTATTGTGATCATAAAGGTAACAGGTTGACTAGTAAAAAAATAATTTCAAAATATGTTTTCAATTCTTGGGATCGTATAAATGATTTTACGAATGATGCGACTATAAGTATTGAGGGTGTAATTGTTAAATGTCACTTTTTCGGAGAAGAAGAAATTGAAAATGATATTGATCCAAATGAAGTTAAAACATTGGAAGACCATTATTTGATTATTAACTATTTAAAATCAATTTCAAAAATTTTAAATAAAGAAGTTATATTAACTCTTGAAAATTATTCTGTCAAACCTAAGGGAAAGTTAATTGTTGTAGATAGTGATCAAGTTTTTATGAATTAAGAATGCAGATAAAAGACATCATAAAAAAAGTAAAGCAGATAGAAATCCGTACTCGAAAGAAGACGGAAGCTTCTTTGATGGGACAATATAACAGTGCTTTTAAAGGACAAGGGATGACTTTTTCTGAAGTCCGTCCTTATCAATTTGGTGATGAAATCCGTAGAATCGACTGGAACAAAACTGCACGTTTCCGTGAACCATTTGTGAAAGTAATGGAAGAAGAGCGTGAACTGACCATGATGATTCTGGTTGATATTTCTGCTTCAATGGATTACGGAACAAAAACTCAGCTGAAAAGAGAATATGTCGCAGAAATTGCCGCAAGTTTAGGATTTTCAGCAGCCGGAAATAATGATAAAGTGGGTTTGATTTTGTTCGCTGATAAAGTCTATAAAGTGATTCCGCCACAAAAAGGAAGAAAGCATATTTTGTCGATTATAAGTAATATTTTGACCGCAGATTATATTCCTGCAGTTTCAAAAATTGATAAGGCTTTAGAATATATGATGGAAATTTTTAAGAGAAAATCTCTCGTGTTTTTGCTTTCGGATTTTGGTGATGATTATGATTCTAAAATGCTTCGCGTTGCATCAAAAAAACATCAGCTTTTGGGAATGAGAATTTTCGATGAAAAAGACAATGAAATTCCCGATGTAGGTTACACTATTTTTCATGATGCCGAAACAGGAAAAGAAATTTGGGTCAATACATCAAATGCAAGATGGAGATATACTTTTGCCGAGGCTCAAAAACAAAAATTAAGAGCTTTGGAAGAAGATTTCGCCAACAGTTCGGCAAGCTTTATGAATATTAAAACGAGCGATGATTATTCAAAGTTGTTGTATCATTATTTTCAGAAAAAATAAATTTAGATTTAAAAATAAATTAGGCTTTTGCCAAAATTGATCATTTAAAATTGAAAAAATTAGTATTACTCTTATCATTTTTCATCTGTGCAAATGCTTTTTCACAGATACTTTCCTCGAATCTTGAAAAGAAAACCCTTGCTCTTGGTGAAGTCAATCGTTTTACTATAAAGATTGATAATCTTAACAATCAGGAAGTAAAAGCAGCTGCCAAAGATCAGTTGTTGCCTTTTCATTTTGAAGAAATTAAGGACAGCATCGGAGTTCAGCCCAATTCTTATGAGAGAAAAATAGAATTTTCTGTTTTTGATGAAGGAAAATATACCATTCCCGAACTTGAGTTCAGAGTTGGAGACAAAGTTTTAAAAACTATTCCTTATGAAATTGAAGTTGTAAATACTGCCCAAAAAGGCGATGTGATCAATGATATCATGAATAATAAAGAGGTCAAACTGGATGTTACGGATTATTGGCAGCTTTATAAATGGTATGTTTTGGCTGCATTAGCTTTGATCGCTTTAATAATCATTATTTTTATGGTTGTGAAATACGGAAGGAAATCGAAAGATTCTCCGGTCGTTGCAACAAATCAGACTTTAAAAGAACTGGATTTATTAAAAAAGAAAAAATATATCGAAGAAGGAAATTATCGTTCGTTCTATGTAGAATTGATTGATATCTCAAGAAAATTTATTGCGAAACAATATAGAATTCCTGCCGATGTTTTGCTGACCGATGATCTGGTTCATTTGATGAAAGAAAACAATACGATTTCGCAGGACAATGAGAAAATTATTGAAGACGTTTTTTTTAGAGGTGATTTGGTGAAATTTGCCAAAACTTTCCCCGATCAGCAAACCATGGAAAAAGATTTTAATGAAATTACTGACTTTGTGAAAAGATCATCAAAGGATATAGAATTTGAAAACCTGAGAAAAGATGTTTAATTTCGAGTTTTACAGTCCGTGGTTTTTATTTTTATTTCTTTTGTTTATTCCGTTATTAATCAGAGATTTTAGCAGGAAAAAACTGAAAGGAATTAAAGTTCCTACCGTGCAAAATATGAACAGCAGCAGTGGAATTCTACCTGTTTTGTTTTTACTTAAAGTTTCAAAATATATCATTCTCTCCTGTCTTTTCGTAGCAATGGCAAGACCGAGAACGTTTACAATTTCTCAGGATAGAGACGACACTAAAGGTGTAGATATTATGTTTGCGGTTGATGTTTCGCTGAGTATGTTATCTAAAGATCTTTCACCCGACAGATTGACAGCATTGAAAGAAATTGCGATCCAATTTGTGGAAAAACGTCCGAATGACAGAATTGGTGTGGTAACTTATGCCTCTGAAGCGTTTACAAAAGTTCCTGTGACTTCTGATCACCAAGTCGTAATTGATGAATTTAAAAATCTCAATACTGCCGAACTTTATCCAGGAACCGCAATTGGAGAAGGACTTTCTGTTGCAGTAAATCATTTGCGAACAAGCAAAGCAAAAAGTAAGATTATTATTTTGATGACTGATGGTGTAAATAATGTTGAAAATGCCATTCCGCCACAAGTAGCTGCTGAATTAGCCAGAAATAACAATATTAAAGTGTATTCAATTGGTGTCGGAACAAACGGAATTGCATTGATGCCGACTCAGGTTGATGTTTTTGGAGATTTGGTTTTTACGGAAACTCAGGTGCAAATTGATGAGCCGGTTTTGAGAGAAATAGCTCAGGAAACCGGTGGAAAATATTTTCGTGCAACATCAAACAGCAGTTTGGAAGAAGTCTACAGCGAAATCAATCAGCTTGAAAAATCTGATGTGAAAGTTTCTAAACTTTATAACTATCAGGAATATTTTAAAATTTTCCTTTGGGTTGCTTTGGGAATGCTGTTTTTGGATGCATTATTAAGATGGGTATTATATAAATTTTTAAGCTGATGGAAGTGTATTTAGGAAATTATTGGTACTTATTACTGTTACTGCTTTTACCTGTCTTATCTTTTTTTCTCATCCGATATTTAAGATGGAAAAAGAAGAGCAGAGATTTGTTTGCAGAAAGCCGTTTTCAGGAAGCTTTATTTGAAAAAAAATCAGGATTTATAAAAATTTTTCCAGCTTTATATTTTGTAGCGACATTGTTTTTAATTTTTTCAATTATTGATTTGCTAAGTGGTTCAGAAGAGGTGACGACCAATCAGAAATTTAATAATGTTATTTTTATGCTTGATGTTTCCAACTCGATGAATGCGGAAGATATCGAGCCAAACCGTTTGGTTGAAGCAAAAAATCTGGTGATCCAGACTATGCAGAAACTAAAAAATGATAAAGTCGGGATGATTATTTTTGCTGGTCAGGCAACTTCAATCATGCCTTTAACTACAGATTACAATTCGGCAGAAACTTATATTAATGGAGTTGAAACCGGTTCAATAAAAATTCAGGGAACAGATTTTCTGAAAGCGATGGAAACTGCTGTTGATAAATTTAAAAATATTAATAAAGGTTCAAGAAAAGTTATTTTATTAAGTGATGGTGAAGATAATGAAGGGAATGATAATGCAGCGATTAAATTAGCCAATAGTGAAGGCATTATCGTAACATCAGTCGGAATCGGTTCCGATGAAGGTGCTCCTGTTCCGGAATATGAGTTCGGACAACTGATGGGTTATAAAAGTGATATGAACGGGCAAACCGTAATTTCAAAAAGACAAACTGAAGCTTTACATAAAATCGCAGAGTCTACAGGTGGAAGTTACATTGATGGGAACAATATCAATGAAGCTCCTGACCGAATTGTAGAAGCTTTAAATAAAAAAGCATCTTCTACTGAAAGTATTGTGAAATCTCAAAATGCGAATCATTATTATCAGTACTTTTTGGCGGTATCTATTTTCTTTTTTGTGATCATTTTTCTATTTAATCCTAAAAGAGATTTTAATATTTAATTAGCTTTTATTGAAATCTTACTAAGGTGAATACTTTAACCCAATTTTAACAATTAAGAGACTGTTTCTTAACATATAAAGGAATAATTTTGCAAGTGATGAATACTAAAATTTTATTTTTGTCGTTGATGACTGTTTTATCCTCCTCAAACATTTTGTTTGGGCAAAAAAACTATAAAACTTTGGTTTATGAGGGCAATCAGAAATTCAATGGTAAAGATTATGATGGTGCATCATCACGATATATGGAAGCAGTAAAATCTAATGGAAAAGAGTTTACAGCACATTATAATTTAGGAAACGCTTTGTACAAAAGCAAAAAGTACGAAGAAGCAAAAGCGGAATTTGAGAAAGCGCAAAGTCTTTCACAAACCATCCCGGACAAAGCGGCGGCTTTGCATAACTTGGGAAATACTTACATGCAGATGAATCAGCCTGAGAAGGCAGCTGATTTTTATAAGCAATCACTTAAACAAGATCCTTACAACGAAGCAACTAGAAAGAATTTTGAAATTGCCAAATTGAAGGAAAAAGAAAAACAGCAGAAAGATCAGGAAAGCAAATCCGGTAAAGGCGGCGGAGGTGACGATCAGCAGAAGAACAAAGACAAAAATGGCGATCCCAAAAAGGATCAGGGGAAAGGACAGAAAAATGAAGGAGACAGCCCGGAAGGAGATAACCCCGATCCGAATAAAAATAATCAGGGCAAGATGCCCAAAGATATTGAGAACGCCATATTGAATAAAGTAAGCGAAAAAGAAAAAGAAACCGCCAGAAGAATTTTAAACAAGAATTCTTACTCAATGCCTCAAAGCAACGAGAAAGATTGGTGATGACACAAAAATTATTTTACATACTGTTAACTTTTGCATCCGTAATTACTTACGGACAGGTAGAACTTACCATGAGACCTGATAAAAGCGACTATAACGGTAAAGAAATTGTTAATCTTACCATCATTTTAGAATTAAATGGTGATAATCTTGTACAGCAGAGTAAAATACAGCTTCCGGATCTTTCAAAATTCAATATGATCGGTAACGGATCTTTCAATCAAGGGGTAAGAGATCCTGAATCTAATGTTGCCGTAGAACAGTATATTACAAGAATCGCACTTGAACCTAAGCAAAGAGGTAAAATAAGAATCGGTTCTGTACTAGTTACAGTAAACAACAAAATTTATAAAACAGAACCTTTCGATATCTTCATCAGAGATATTGAGAAAAAGCCAATCGCTAAAAATGCAGATAATGATGTTTATCTCAATATGGAAATTGAAGATAAAGATGTTTATCAGGATCAGCCAACGGTTGCGGTTTTAAGAGTATATTCCAAAAGTATTGACAACTTAAGAAAGGTAAAAAATATACATCTTCCAGAGCAGGAAAATCTCAATGTGCATCCTATCAATTTTCATAAATCTGAAATTGATCCTTCCGGTTACGGAAATATGCCTTCGCAGATTCTTGCCATGTTTATTGTTTTTCCAAATGAGTCTGGATATGTTGAAGTTCCATCTGTATCTGCTTCTGTGAACAGTTTTTCTCACAAGAATAAAATTGTTTCCAACAAAGTAAAGCTGAATGTGAAAAAACTTCCTGAAGGTTCACCTGAATGTTTTAAAAATGCAGTAGGAAATTTTAAAGTAGACGTTTATCACGAATCGAAGGAAAAAATTGAGGCTAAAAAACCTGTCAATGTTGTTCTGAAAGTTTCAGGAGAAGGTAATTTATCCGATATGGAATTACCAAAGATCGAAAACTCTGCAGATTACGAAGTTTTTGCTCCGAAAATTACATCGAGAGTCAATGCAGGTGTAGAAGGAATGAAAGGCTATATTCTGGCTAATTATGTTTTAATTCCTAATAGGACAGGAATTCTAAATATTAAAACTGAAGAATTTGCTTTTTTTAATCCTGCTGAGAAAGAATACGTCAATCTTGGTCAGGAAACATTGAGTCTCACAGCGTTTTCTCACGATCAGGTTTTAGAATCACGCTCAACCGTGGAGAAAGTAAATGAATATACCAATACACTTTTGGAAACAGTTAACAGTCCTGTTCTAAAGACGACAACCTTTAAGGTAAAAGAAAAAAGCAAATTTAACTGGCGTATTCTTTTTATCAATTTTGGAATTCTTTTAGGATTGGTTATCGCGTATTTGTTGTTTAAAAATTGGCAAAAAAAACGCATTATAATTAAAGAAAAATCAGCTCCAAAAGATTTAGGATCAGTCGCTGAAACTGAAAGAGAAATAAGAGAAAGTTTGAAAACTGATGTTGGAGATTACTTCACTTATCTTGAAAATCTAAAAGACAGTCAAAGTTTTGATCAGTTCTTCAAAACTGTTGAGGAGTTAGATTCCGAGGTTAGAAATCAGTATTTCCAAAGTTCTAAGGACGATTTCAGACAGTTTCTGGAAAACTATAAAGGGAGTTCTGTAGCAGAAGAATACAGAAATCTATCCCAAAGAATTCAGATTGAAAAATATACGCCAGTGAAATCTGAAGAAGGAATTGGTGAACTTCTGAAAGATATTATCAATTTGTATTCTCAGATTAGCAAATAATCATTTTTTATTCATAATTTTGCGAAATTAATAATTATCGAATAATGGAGATTCTTCAGGATTTTTCTTTTAAAGAAACAATGACTTGTTTTATGGTACTTTTTGCGGTGATCGACATCATCGGATCTATTCCTATTATTGTAAGTTTAAAACAAAAATTCGGACAAATTGAGGCAAAAAGAGCATCTATTACGGCAGGATTGATCATGATCATATTTCTTTTTGTAGGAAATAAAATCCTGAAATTCATTGGTGTAGATGTCAATTCGTTTGCGATTGCTGGTGCATTTGTCATTTTCATTATTGCTTTAGAAATGATCTTAGGAATTGAAATCAACAAAACAACCGAAGCAAAGGCGGCATCAATTGTTCCGATTGCCTTTCCATTGGTTGCAGGAGCGGGAACTTTGACGACAACTTTGTCATTACGTGCAGAATTTCATGATATCAATATCATTCTTGGGATTGTTCTCAATACAATTTTCGTATATTTGGTGCTGAAATCAGCTCCGTGGTTAGAGAAAAAAATGGGAGAGGCGACTTTGTCGATTTTACAGAAAGTTTTCGGAATTATCCTTTTAGCAATTTCAATTAAATTATTTACAGCAAACTTTGCACAGTTAGTGCAGAATTATATTAATTTTTAAGTCATGCAGAAGTTTTATAAAGTATTTTTAATCATTTTTATTGTAGTTATCGCAATCAATATTTACGCAATAGATTGGCATTCTGAGATTTCTTCAGAAGACAACATGAAGTATGTAATTTCTATTATTTGTGGTGTTATCGGACTGTTTGTACTCTTCATCATGAATACATGGAGCAAAATCGGAGTAAAGAAATAATCTTTTTCAGATATAAAATACAATCCTCTTTCAGATTCTGAGAGAGGATTTTTATGTTTAATGAGTTTTTTTTCATCTGATACAATTAAACAATCAACATTATGTTTGTCATTCCGGAGGAATCTTTTGCATTACATTGAATATTAAGATTACTGCGCAATGATAAAAAATAAATCAATATTTACTGCTTTTTGTTTACTTTTTTAGAGTGGTGATAATATCTTGCAGTTGTTGTATCATCTTATCTTTGTCTTTTAGTCTCTCTTCGTACAGAGATTCTATCTTTTCTGTTTTGTCTTTATTTTCCTGATAAAGATTTTGAATATCCTGATAACCTACAGAAGCATCATAGAAATTCTGCTGATTATAAATGTTATTTGGATTTGCGTCCAATAATTCATAAACCGGAGCTTCCAGAATCTCTGCAATCTGATACAATCGGTCGACTGTCAGTTTTGTTTCGTTCTTTTCTATTTTGCTGTAGGCTGCCTGGCTGATGTGTAACTCTTCTGCCATGTTTTCGTGAGAAAAGCCTTTCTTCTTGCGGTATTCTTTTATTTTTTCAATGATGGTTTCCATAGTATCCATAACTATAAATTGTAATTATAGCAGCAAAAGTAATATTTTTTTCGAAAAAGTTATGTAATGATTTGTAAAAATGTTTTAATATTGTAAAAGTATTTTCTAACACAATAAAATAATGAAGAAAAATTTATTTCTCAGACTCTGTCTGGTAATGACCGTCGCACTGTTTCTCAATTCATGCTGACAGGATATTCTCCATGAGCAGGAAACCTACAACAACACGAGCGCATTTCAGCTCGCCTCCAAAAGAATTTCGCTTGACGAATCTAAGCACAAAGCTCAACTTCTTCCTAAGCTAAAGAAAGCAGAAATAGGGATTGAGTCTTTTGAAAAAAACGATACTCAAGGTAAAGTTGTGAATTACGGAAACGGTGTTACCATCAATACCGATGATGTGATCTATATCGAGAACGGACCGAATTATCATACCTACACTTTCCGAATCAATAGAGAGAGAACGCTCCTGCCGATGCTCCTTTAGAAAATTTGGTGCTGACTCCTCTTACAGACGGTACGTATAAAGAATTGCTGTTTGTTTATAATTTTACGCCACAGGAAAAACAGATTTTGGCAGCCGGAAATGGTGTAGATACCAAAGGAAAAGTAACGATTACAGAACTGAACAAGGGTACTTATAACAATGGCGGACTCATCAATAAAACCACCTCATGGATTTGCGGATATGTAGACGAAACGATATGGGAATCTTGCTACTCGGGAGATCACAACGGTTCTAATGTAGAAACATGGGGATCTTGTGATGCCACGGCAACCGGACAAAGACCACCGAAAGTATATACCATATCTGTATATAAATGCAATAATATTGAAGACCCGAATAATCCGAGTGCAGGAAATCCTGTAGCCACAGGTCCCGGATATGCAGGCAACCCGGGAAGTCCTGCAATAGAACAACCGGGAACACCGAGTAACTGCACCAGTCCAGGAGTTTTAACAGGTCCGCAAGATCCTTCAACGGGAACAGGTAGCGGCGGTTGTGAAGGTGTACCTACCTTACCAAATCTGGAATTGGGTAATAGCAGTACACCGTGTACCCAATTACAATCTTTGAAAAATAAGACAGGTTTTACCGATAAAATGAATACATTGAAAAGTAATATTCCTAATGGAGCAATGGAAAAAGGTTTTGTACTTCATGATGATTCTACAGCACCTACGTCTCCCGTTGTAGAAGGTGGCGGCAACGATGGTAATGTTTCTTTTGGAGATTACTATAAGCTTTTACAGCTTCAAAATATTAACTTACTTTATAAATCGTATGGTACAGCTCACAATCATTTAGCAAGTAATCCGGAACATATTGGTATATTCACACCAGGAGATTTGAATGAACTTCTCTGGTCCGGAGCTATTGAAACAGGTTCAATTAATCCCTTCAGAAAAAACAAACCGGAAAACGCAATTGATATAGCGATTACCAATATAGGTCTTTTTGCAATGAAAATTACTGATATGACAAAACTTGATGCTTTTCTTATAAGATATACGAATATGGTGAAAGATTCAAACACTACAAAATATGATGAATTTATAGAAAAATTTACAGGAAATAAAGATTATAATATTAAACCAACCTCGACTTATGAGCAGCAGGTGACAGGATTTCTTCGTTTCATGCAAGATGAAGATCTTGGTATAGAATTATACGAGGGTAATAAAGATACTTATGGAGGTTGGAAAAAATTAGAATTAATAGACAACGGAAATGGTACGTTTAGCTTTACTAAGATACCTTGCAATTTATAAAAACTCAATTATGAAAGATAAAATATTTATGATACAATATTCAAGAAATCTATTGTTGATACTAATAAGTATAACATCATTTATGAAAGGACAAATTGTAGTAGACTATGCCTCTAATACTCCATTGCCCAAAGATTATGATAAAACAGGAAATTATTATCTCAAAGATGTTAATAACTATCTTAATAACTTTACGGGAACATGGGAGTATGTCAATGGTAACGAGAAATTTCAGATTGTTTTGACTAAAATTACAAAACATCATTTTAATATTCCAGATATGAATAGAAATGTTTACAGAGATGGCATATCCTTTAAGTATAAAAAATTTATTAATAACACGTTAGTTTTCGAATCACCGACTAAAGATTACCCTTCGTTCAATAGCGTTGACGGTAAACTGTTGAGAGGAAATACACGAGATTATGGCAGAGTAACAGTAACAGTAAATTATCCACAGGCAATAGGTGGTGGAGTTTTTATTGAGGGCGGTGCGTATTTTAATGCAGATTGCAGAATAGAATTACTTCCTTCTGTATTAACTTTAAATGGAGGAGCTGAAGCTCCTAAGATTAAGTTTGATCTTTATTTACTGGGATCACGTTTGGGAGAAAATCAAAATCCTGCATACAATGGGATGCCTACATTTAGTATTCCTAATAATGTGATCATGACTAAATTGCCATAATGTATAGAAAATTTATTTGGTTATTCATTGTTTTTAGTATTTTGTTATCCTGCAAAAGCAACTTCATAGGTAAATATAGAGATAATGATTGGGGACGCTATTTTATAGATTTGAAGAAAGATAACTCATACAGATATTGGTATTCATATGATACTTACGAAAGCTTTTCTTATGGAATTTGGGAGCAAAGAAAGGATACATTATTTCTGACACCTAAAATCCTCTATGATACAGTAAGGCTAAAATATAAAGATAGTTTGATTATATCAATTGATGAAAAAGCAGACCTCATTGTTCAGAAAGATAGCATAAAATATAATAACTTTTTATATAGCATTTATATGAGTAAAGATATGTTGCTTCATCCTCAAAGAGGATGGTCTACAAATACTATTAAGCTGGTACCAAAAAGAAATGGTTTTTATCTTATTTATGATGATGTAAAAAATCAAAAAAAATATTTTCACAGATTAAAATCAAAGAGATAGGCGATGGCGTATTTAATGCAGATTGCAGGATTGAATTACTTCCTTCTCTAATAACATTAAACGGTGCTGCTGAAGCTCCTAAAATTAAATTGTTCTTACGAGCATCGCATTTTGGAGAGGATAAAAATCCTGCATACAATGGGAAGCCTGTATTTAGTATTCCAAATAATGTGATCATGACTAAAGTGCCTTAAAATAAGACCTCTGTAAAAAGAGGTTTTTTGCTTTAGATAATGTTGGACAAAATGACACTGATGGAACGATAACCAAAATAAAACTGAATGTCGATAAAACAGATATCGTAGAAATAAGCAGGATTGTTTTAGAAAAACAATAATCAAATTATTTTACATAAATTATAAAAATAAATCCTCTTTTAGTTCTCTGAGAGAGGATTTTTTGTGTATATTAATTCCTTATTGAATATTTTCGCAATTAAAAATCAATAGTATGTTTGTCATTCGCAGGAATCTTTTGCATTGCATTCCTGCGGAATGACAAAGTTTAAGGTTTATTAATTTCTAAATGACAAATTTTTCAAAACTGCTTCAGATTTCAGTTCAGTCTCAATCCATTCTTTTTCAGGATTACTTTGAGCCGTAATTCCGCCGCCTACGAAATGATGTACAGAGTCGCTATACAATTTTGCACAACGTAAATTCACAAAATATTGGATGAATTCGTCAGTCTCAATTCTGATAAATCCTGCATACAATTCTCTCGGAAATTTTTCAAATTGCTCAATTTTCTCTTTACAGAATTCTTTTGGAATTCCGCAAACTGCCGGAGTCGGATGAAGTTCCTGAATAATCGAATCGAGATCTTCCGGATTTATTTTTAACATAAAATCGGTTCTCAAATGTTTGATGTTTCCTGAAATATGATCGTGAGTTTCCGATTCGTAAATATCATTTTGTGAATCAAATTTTTCCAAAACATTTCGGATGTAAGAAGACACAGGTTTTTGCTCTTCAATTTCTTTTTCAGACCAGTTTTCGGATACAGGAATCGTACCTGCTAAGCTCATCGTTTCAAATTCGTAAGTCGTTTTATTGAATTTACCTAAAACTTCCGAGAAAGCGCCAATCCATGAGTCTTCACCCTTTACAAAAATATATCTGAACGCATTCGGATAAGCTTTGCAAAGATTTTTAAAACTTTCATTTAAATTGATGTCAGTAAAATCTTTAAAAATTTTTCTTCGTGAAAGAACCAATTTTGGAAGATCGTTTTCTTTAATAACCTGAATTACTTCCTGAAGTTTTTCTAAATATTCTTCATGTATTTCTTCTGAAAAATTAGATTTTTCTTGAACTAATAATTTGCTGGAGAAAGTTTCTGCAACGTTGTTTACTTCGAAAATATTTCCGTTAAAATTAATACTTTCAATCTGATCAAAAGATTTGAAAATAACCGATTTTTGATCTGAACTTTCGTCTGTTGAATAAAGTTTTTCGTCAAAAGGAAATTTGAAATAAATCATAAGTTCAATGCTTTTTGAAAACCACTATCTGGAAATGGAATAAGAAATTCCAAAATTCAGTTTTCGTTCAGCAAAGGTATTATTAGTCTTAAAAATGTCAAAATCAAATGAGCTGTTTTTTAAAGATAAATTATTCAGAGAAAACTGTTGATAATCTGCTGATATCATGATTTTCGGCAAAATTTGATATTGAAGTCCGAATGAAAATCCCAGATTGAAGTTTTTGCTTTTGAAATCATCTAATTTGTTTAAAACTTGGTTTTCAGGAACCAAAAACTGCATTTTGTAACTGTTTCTATTGACAGCAAATCCTACGAACGGTCTGAATTTTTTCCATTCATACAAGACTTTTAGCTGTGCTGTATATTCAAAATGCTTGTTATTAAATCTTTGAAAAAGCAGAGGTTGACTGTCTTGAGTGAAATAAAATCCGTCAAGATAAGTCTCTTCTTTATTAGCATCCAGATCAAATGTGGAGTTCCAGCGATAGACGTTGGCAGATAACAGCAGATATAAATTTTGACTTACACTTTTGGAAACCCATATTCCTAAATTTTCTCCGAATTGCTGTTTGTCATTATTCAGTTCTCTTGCCCAAGTTGTGTTTTTAAAACCGACTCCACCTTCCATACCGTATTGAAAGCTTTGCAGAAAAGTTTTTTTCGTTGTTGTTGTTTTCCTTGCTTTGAAAATTCTGTTTTCTACAGGTTGATCTTTTACAGTTGGAAGAGAAATTTGGACATCGTTGAATCTGCTTTTCACTGCTTTCTCCAAATAAACGGTATCGTAGACAATCACTTTTTCATATAAAAATACGGTATCTGTTTTTCTTTTTTGCGCTGTGAACTGTAATGATAAAATTGTAAAAATGAAAATTATGGTTTTTAAAAACATGTTGAGGTTATTAGTTTGATCGTTCAATAAAAATGGTGTCTCTCTGGATGACTTTTTTTATGACAATTACTTTGTGAGAAACAGTTTCGGCGGAATCTTTTGGATGTAATTTTTTTTCTTTTGTAAGAATAGATTTTGAAATTGTCTCTTGATTTTCTTCTTGTTGATCTACATTGATTTTGTTTAATCCTTCATTTTGAGGATCGGTTTTTTTAATACTTTCTGTTTTTGATTCTGAGGAAAAATTACTTTTATTATCAATTAAATTATTTTTTATTTCATTATTTACCAGAGATTTCTCTTGTAAAACTGATTGTTTAGATGCTTTATTTTCTTCAAATGCCACAATTGAAATAAAAAGTGTAAGAAATAATGTAGCGGTAATAACCAGTTTCTTCTGTAAACTTTTGCCCGAACCTGAAAAAGAAACGGTATTTAACGAAACATCATCCGGAATTGAAAGATTATTTGACGGAGTAATTTTGAAATCGGAAAATTTGCTTTGAAAAGTCTGTGCCCACATCAAGCCGCCCAATCCCAAAAATATAAACAGTTGTGTGATCTTATTACTGTTCTTCGGAGTATTCTGATTGACGAAATTGTTTAATAAATAATTCTGAACAGATTTTTTTGCTCTCAGTAAATGCGATTTTGAAGTATTTACATTGATTCCTAATAATTTTGCAATCTCCTGATGAGAATTGTTTTCGATAAAATATAAATTGAAAACCGAACGGTGATGCAATGGCAGACTGTCGATAGACTTCAACAGTTCTTCTCTGGTGAAATCATAGGCTAAAACGTGATTTTTTTCTGTGGAAGAGTTGTTCATTTCGGTCAATTGTTCCGGTATTTCTGATATTTCTGTTGATACGAAAATTTCTTTGGAGCTGCTTCGAATATATTGTAAAGCATTATTCACAACAATGGTTTTGAGCCAGCCAAATAAAGCTTTTTCATCTTTCAGCTGATGGCTTTTTTGCATTGCCAAGATAAAACTGTCCTGCAAAAGATCTTCCGCAGTCTGTAAGTCTGCGATATATCTTCGACAAATCCCCAAAAGTTTTGGGGAATGTTCGAGATAGATTTTTTGCCAGTTGTGTGTATTCATTTTGTATTAGTTTTGGACAACAAAGATAGAATTGAAATATCCTCCACCATTTATATTCGTAATATTTTGCGATTCTATGCCGTTAATGAATACTTTTCCATTATAAGTTGAATTAGGATTATTTATATTTGGATCATATTTTATCATGTAGATATTATTGTCTAAGACAAAAAGGTCTTGAATGTATGGTAGTGAAGAAAATGCAGGGGAAATTTGTGAACCATTTTTAAAATATGAATCTCCATAGGAACTTTCTATTGTATATAAATCATTAGTAGCGTTATGAGAGATGATTTTCCCCCAAATAGCAATGGGATTGATGTAGTCACCAATTAAGGTTTCGGCATTTGTATTTAGATTTTTCGAATAATATTTATTGTCCTTATGAAATAGGAGATGTATACCGTTATTGTTCTTAGCAAAATTATGCATGTAATATGCCGTTACCATGCTGAATGTTGTATTCTTAAAGTATCCTATTCCGTCAAATTTGTGTGTAGAAACGTAAACATCTGAGCCATCTACAAAAATACTCCGAGCTGTGGAAACGTATTGACTTTTAGAGAGAACAGTTTTTACTCCATTTTTCCAAAAACAAAGTTCATATTTTTCTAATGGACTTGCGGGAATTGGGTTTTCAACATATCCAGCAAAATAAATATCTCCGTTACTGACAGTAAATCTTTCAATATTATATTGAGCATTATTGGGAATATTAAGATATTGTTTAACGTCTGTTCTTACATTGTTTCTCCAAAAAAAATGTATTCCATTATCAGTATTGTTTATTTGAATACCTGTAATATAAACATTATTATTTTCAACAATTATTTGTCTGGTGTTTAAATTGTCACCATTAGCAAGATCAGTTTTAATATTGTTTTTCCAAAAACAGGCTTTGTTATTTTCCAGTCCGGCGACATAAACATCATATGATGTGTTTTTTTGTTCAAGCACCTCATCTCTCTCAGCACGACAAGAAAATACTAAACTCAGTATTAATAAAAGCGATAAAATTAAATTTCTCATGGTCGTTATTTTATTATAAGATGCAGAAAACTAAAAAGGTTGCAGATAGATTTGAAATATAATTGATTTGTGTTTTTTTTAAAGTTTTGTGCAGCTGTTTTGATTGATAAGAAAAAATTTCTGTATATCTAGGTGAGCTCGTTGTAAGTTTTTTTTATTTATATACTATTTAGTTTTGAACGGCAAAAATGGAGGTGAAAACACCATTGATGGCATTAATGTGTTGAACTTCAGTATCATTTATATAGACTTTATACGATTCTTTTTTATCATTGATCAGATTGGATCTGATTTGATAAACATTTTGATCGAGTGCTTTTAAATCATCAATATTATTAAATCCTGTTGCATATGTTACAGATATTGCAATATCATTTTTAAAGTAATTCTGCCCACTGCTAAAGTCATATATATCACTTCCATCAATATGGAATTTACTTTTTGTCGATAGAGAAAAATAGCTTTCAGTATTGTTTATAAGATTTTTATAATAAGTATTGTTATTAATATTATCGTAAATTGATAGATAAATACCATTTAAGTTTTTTGAAATATGTCTAAAACTTTTCTGTTCAGATAATGATGCAATCATATGATAAGTATTGTTTTTAAAATAACCCAACTCATATGGAGAATCGATAAATTTATTTAAAATTTTATGAACAGGGACGTATACTTCTCCATTGTATACTGTAAAATTTCTTATTGTAATATATGGTTGGTCAAATGGAGAATTCGCAACAAATAGAGATGTTTTTATACCGTTTTTCCAATAACAAAGTTCAGTAGTATAAACATTACTTCCGCTTGGAAATATTTGAATAATGGGACTACGCACTACTCCTAAAAGATATATATTTCCCTGGTCAATGCACATATCACTGATAATATGGTGATATTCTGATGGATTTGAAGTATTGATATTAATTCCTATATACTGATTAATGTCAATCTTAACATTGTTTTTCCAAATATAAAAGTTATCTGGGGAGACATCACTTACTGCGAAAATAAAAATATCATTATTTTCAACAATAATTTTGGTAGGAGTAATAGCATTGCCGTTGACTAAATTGGTTTTAATCCCATTCTTCCAATAGCAAGCAATGTTATTTTCTTTACCAGCGATATATACATCATACGAGTTGACTTTCTTTTCAAGCAATCCATAATCCTCACTTCTACAGGAAAACAGTAAAGTCAGTATAAGTAGAAAAGGTAAAATTAAATTTCTCATGGTCGTTATTTTATTATAAGATGCTGAAAACTCAAAAGGTTGCAGCTAATAAATAAAAAAAGACTCAAATTTTTTTGAGCCTTCTATATTTTAATTTTGCTTATCACCTTTTAATAATATTATTCGTCATTGTCGTATGATTGATTAGCTGACCTTTTTCATCCCGAATTTCAATTTCTGAAACGTGCATTGTTTTTCCTTTCCTGATGAATCTTGCAACAGCCGTTACAATTCCGTCTTTTTTACTTCTCAAATGATTAGAATTGATATTTGTTCCTACTCCGAAATATTTGCTTCCGTCGATGAAAATATTAGAAAGGCTAGAACCCATCGTCTCTGCTAAAACACAACTTGCTCCACCGTGCATAATTCCGAAAGGTTGGTGTATTTTTGGTGAAACAGACATTGTTGCAGTCAATGTTTCGTTTTCAAGATCAATATCAATGAATTGTATATCTAGAGTTTTTGCAAAAGTTTCTTCTCCCCAATTATTAATAAATTCTAATATTTCTTCTTTTGTTTTGCCTTCTGTATACATGTTTATATAAGTAATGAGTAATGAGTAATGAGTAATGAGTAATGAGTAATTTTGCTTCTAACTTCTAACTTCTAACTTCTAACTTCTAACTTCTAACTTCATCCCCAATTATATTAGGATTCCAATTAGAAGGAATTTTTGGTCCGATGTCGTATTTGATATAATAATTCTGAATTTCCTCCATGATTTCCAGAAACGATGCAGATTCAATTCTTTCGTATGGAATCGTGTAACCTAGGTAAACAATATTTCTTTTAAAATCTCCTGCAGCTAAAACGATTGGAACTTTTGCAGCTAAAGCCATATGGTAAAAACCTTTTCTCCATTTCGGAACCCAGCTTCTTGTACCTTCAGGAGTTATTACTAAACTGAAATCATCTTTCTTAAATTCATTGGCTACAAAATTGATCAGATCATTTTTTTGGCTTCTGTCGATACCAATTCCTCCCAAACCTCTGACTACAGAACCATACCAAGCTTTCGTGTGAGCATCTTTGATAATTATTTTCAAAGGCTTTCCTAAAGTCCAGTAGGCAAGATTTCCCAAAAGATATTCCATATTGTGGGTGTGAGGAGCTACAACCAGAATACAACGGTTGAGACTGTTGACATCGCCCTGAAGAACGACTTTCCACCCAAGAATTTTTAGCATCAGTTTGCCAATCAGCTTTTTCATGAATTTAATTTTAAAACAAAAAAAAGTATAACCAAACAATGGTTACACTTTACAAATATATTGAAATATTATGGCTCTTAAAATAATCCGCTGATTAAATCTGCGATTTTTACTGCGATTTCTAAAACTACTTGTACCATGATTTGATGTTTTTGTGTTGGTTAAATTTTTTACGAATATAAGACTATTTTGGCATATAAACCACTAATTATTGAAAATTTTTTCGTTTTTATTGAGAGTAGAAGAGTGTGGGTTTCAAACTGTTGCTATTCATCCACACCTTCTGCCACTCTCTCAAGTTTAATTATTTGGTTTTGATAGAAAATTCTTTTTTACCGTCTTTTATTTTGATGTCGACATCTTTCATTTTATCAATATTCATCTTCATGGTATCCATTATTTTTTCGGCTTCATTCTTTTGATATTTCTTTCCGTTGATAATTACGCTGTCTTTGTCGTTATCGCTGTATTCTATGGTGGAACCGTTGATAGAGATTTTGTTTTTCTCAATAGAAATATTTCCGTTTTCATCATCATTGTCTTCTTCATCATTATCATTAATTCCGTTTCCGTCGGTGTCTCCGTCAAAGTTGATTCCGTCTTTCTTCAATGGAATTACGACTGCATTTTGAGGAATTACCAATTCATAATCAATGCTGTAATCTCTGAAACGATGTTCATAAGGATATTTGATATAGTTTGGAAGAATCACCTTATTGCCAACGATTTCCACAGGAACACTTGCGTTCAAAGGTATATTATAACCTTTCGCTTCTTTTTTAATGATTAAATAAGGAGTTTTAATGTTAGCTTTTCTTGTGATATCAACATGAATCCAATCCTTCTTGAAAACAGAAACTTTATCAGAATAAAGATCATCATCATATCCAATGAAGTTTTGTGGGATCGTTACATTTTTCACATCAACATAAATGCTGTCTGACAAAGTATTGATTGCAACTTCTTCCGTGTCTTCCTTGTGACCTTTCATAAACATCTCTTTCTTAGCCATGCTTACTCCGAAATAAGCACCTAAAGCCATTAATGAAATAAATAAAGCCCCAATTACCCAACCAATATTTCTCAATTTGGTTTTTGGCGAGAAAATTTTGATGCTCAATAAACTAAAGAGAATTGCTGGAATTAATGAACCAATAATAATTAAAGCTGCTAAAACTTTATACAGACCATCGTCATCAAAATAGAACTTCATCTCATTAGCTCCAGGAAAATTTGAATCTATTCCGAAAAGACCGAATACTACAAATACTCCAATAATACTGCTTACTGCCATGATGGCAAATATTGCACCTACAAAATATTTGATCACATTCCAAATCCCACTTCCTGCATTGTTAATGTAAGGTTTGTTTTCGATGTAAATTTCACCAACTCTTTGCGTGGATTCGTTCGCAAACTGAACCAATTTGTTAGATTCTTCCTTTAAATTATCAAAATTCATTGGTTTTCCCTTCATTTTCAAAAAATCGGCTGCAGTTTCTGCTTTTGGTAAAACGATCCAAAGAATTATGTACAAAAGGCCAATTAATGACGAAGAAATTGCTGCAGTAAAGATTCCAAGAACGAAGATTCCTAGCCATATTGCTCTCATTGCAGTTATATCCATTCCAACGTAATGAGCCAAACCTGCACAAACTCCGGCAATTTTTTGTCTTTCAGGATCACGGAACAATTGTCTTTTGTCAGTGTGGGTAGTTCCTGAAAAATTATTTCTGTTTGAGTTAGTATTTTTTTCAGAATAATATGCTTCTTCCTGCTCTTCGATTTTTTCCGGAGAACCGATTTGAGCGATTACTCTTTCTACATCACCATCATTGATTACTTCACGTTTTCCTAAAGTATCTCTGAAGATTTCAACCATTCTGATTTCTATGTCGTGCATTACCTCATCTGCTTCAGAAGCGTCCAAAGAGCTTCTCAGTGCATTAAGATAATCGCTGAGCTTTATGTATGCGTGTTCTTCTATTGTGAAAGAAAAACCTGCGAGTCCTATTGAGAGTGTCTTGTTCATAGCTTTTGTTTTTAAATTTTTTGAGTGATTTGGTTTACAGAATCTGTCAGTTCTTTCCAGGTGTTTTGCAGTTCAGCTAAAAAAGTTTTGCCTTTTTCTGTGATTTGGTAGTATTTTCTTGGCGGTCCTCCCGTAGATTCTTCCCATCTGTAAGAGAGAAATTCTCCGTTTTTCAATCGGGTCAAAAGAGGATAGAGGGTTCCTTCCACTACATCCAGTTTTCCTTTTTTCAGTTCATCTATTAAATCGGAAACATACATTTCGCGATTGTTGATGAGGCTTAAAATACAGAATTCCAGAATCCCTTTTCGCATTTGCGCTTTGGTATTTTCAGTATTCATCTTTATTAAGTTTGTTAATTAGTTATATAAAATCAGTTTTGGTTCCTAGCTAGATAAACTTTCTCTGATTCTACATTACAAAGATATGTAATTAAAATGGTAATATGCAATACAAAGTAGTGAAATTATTTTTAAATTTTATTTAAGTCTTTGATTTTCGGTTACAAATATTTGAAACCGATTTTGAAGTTTTGAAAAATTACTATTCAGAAATAACATTTCAGGGCAAAATGTCTTATCTTTATCTAGATTATATAGGGCATAAAACAAAAGGTCAAAAAAAGAATGGTCAAAAAAAAGCGGAAAAGCCGATGAATAAGAGAAAAAGTGAAATTCATTAAGAAAAAAAATAAAAAACAAAACGTCATTTTACTACCATTTTACTACCATAGTCAAATACATTAACTACTACATCTAAACCTTCATCTACCACACAAACAACGAAACGCCCAAAAACGTGTTTTTATAGTAGCTTTTGGGCGTTTTCGTGCATTAATACATTCAACTTACTTAGCTTCTGCAAGCTATTAAACAGGATTTAAACAGGATTTAAAAATACATATGATTTTGACAAAGAAAAGTATAGCGGTTACCTTAGCGGTTACCTTTGGAGTTACCATAACTAAGTTAAAAAATGTGAACTTGAATGTTAATTGATGTTATTTTTAGCATAAAAAAGTAGATTTATGTAAAACTCAACACCCTATTTATAACGCATAAAATAGCGAAAACTACCATGAATAGGAGGTTTCAGAAATTTTAATGGTACTGTGGGGTATTATTTAGGTAGTAGACGTTTCATTTGTTGTACTTCAGCTTCCAGATCATTCATTCTGTCATAAATGTCAGCAGGATCAGGTAGATCGAAATTTAAGTGAAGTTTAATCTCCCAAACTTCTTTTATAGTGGATGGATTAATATTTTGCGTTGGATAAGATCTTCTATTATCAGATTTACACATTAAATTATCGTACTTTTCTATACGGTTCGTGCATCTTTTTACAAAACCATCCTCTATCTCATTAGAAATAATTGCGTAAATCTGATTGTCTTTAATGGATTTAATCCAATCATCTACAAATTGACCAACCACAAAGCTTTTATTTGGCAGTGTAGGAAACATTGAATTTCCTTCTATTTCAAACATTCTGAAAATACCGTTATTTAATCCCGGCATCCTATAAGAAGGTAATTTCTGAATAAATTGAGGATTGTTGTAGCCTGATAAATATCCTGCTTTTAAAGTCTGAGGTACAAGTACTATATTATCCTGATTTGATGAATCAACGGTAATAACTTTGGGGAATTTTTGGTAGTCAGACTTACCTTCAGCAACAATATTATTTAACTTTTGCATTGGTCCGGAACCCAAAACTATCCATTCGGGATTTATTGCGAGCGAAACGCATATTTTTTCAATTACATTTGCTTTTGGCTCAGTTCCATTGAGATAGCTTCTTACATTTGATTCGCCAATTTCTAACATTTTCGCAAATGTTGACCTGTTTCCATCAGCGAAAACCTCCATTAATTGTTTTATTCGCAAATTTATTCCATTCATATTCAATCACTTATGATAATATCGCAAAAAAATACGACTAATTATTTTGTGTTTCGCAAAACTTTACGATATTTGTATCATTAACAAGACAAAAATACGACATTAAAATATATCAAAATGGGGGAAACCGTAAATACCGTAGAAATACCTACAAAATCAAAGTTTTCTTTTGTTCCAAAGACGGACGAAGAAAAAGCACATTTACAGGTGTTAGAATCTCTTTTAATTGATAAAAGAAGAGGTGATTGGAAGTTAGTCGGTGAAATGCTTAGTATTTCAGCAGGTTCGGCAGAGAAATCCTTTTTTAGGGTGTATCAGAAGAATCATTTTGAATCTGTCAACGCATTGCAGACCGTTATAGAGAGTCGTAAAAATTTACTAAAACAATAAAGTTATGAAAAAATTCATTCAACTCATCTTTCGCATCAAGACAATTCCTGTTACAGATGCAAAAACAGGGGAAAAGCAAAAAGCTTCTTACAATTTACTTTTCGGTTTTCCAATCAGTATAAAATATCAATAATTCCTTAATGGTTTCTCGGTAGTTCGATTCTACCGTAAGGAGCAATTTAAACACCGTTTAAAAGATGTATAATTTTTACCAAAATACCTTAACAATACCCGCTACCACACTATATGAAAATTCTGATATCATGTCAGAATCTAATTATAAAAAGTTATGCAGTCTTGGAAAAATAAACAAGATGGTCACAGGTCGTGGTTTGGGAAATAAGGCTCAGGTAGAATTCGATAGCATCCCAGAACGGTTCAGAGTTCAGATTGTAAAGAAACTTGGATATCCTCCAAAGAAATGCACTCAGAATCTGATTTTAAATTATTACAAAGATGATTATGAAGCGGTTGATTTTTACGCTTACTATCTGCTCGATGAATATAGAACATTGTCTACAGAAAAGCAGGAAGAGTATGTAAAAAACGCTCAAATGCTTCAGGCTTTAGAGATTTACATTAAAGAAACTTTAGCGTTTGTAAAGAGCAGAAACGGAAAAAGAGGTTTAACCGAAATTTGGAACGATGCAGCGGTTGCCGTTGCTGAAGTAAAAGATCAGATAGGACATACCTTGCCGAAATCATCAAGACGATTGAAGGAAAAGCTTGATGAATTTAAAAAAGAGAGTTATGCAGCTTTGGTCTCTGAAAATTTTGGAAACAAAAAAGCTTCAAAAGTTAAAGACAGTCAGCAGGAAGCATTGTTGAGAAGTTTATTGAGAGATCACAGGACTTTTGATAACGAACAGATCGCAATGGTTTACAATTCGGTTGCAAAAGTTCAACAGTTTCCGGAATTATCTGCTTCGACAATCGGGAACTACCGAAAAAAATGGAATTTACTGGTTTATGCAGGAACCAAAGGAGAAAAAGGATTTGACAACGCAATCGCAATGCACGTTAAGAGATCAGCTCCGACTTCACCAATGCTATTTTGGACTGTCGATGGTTGGGATGCTGAATTGCTCTATCAGAAATCGTCTACCAACTTAAAAGGTAATTCTACAACGACTTATCACAATAGATTGACGATGGTGGTTGTTCTTGATCCTTCCGTAAAATATCCTGTAGGTTATGCGATTGGAACGCAGGAAAATGCACAGTTGATCAAAGCAGCTTTAAGAAATGCAGTGCAACACACAGAAGAGTTATTCGGATCAAAGCACAAAGTATTACAGATTCAGGCTGATAACTACGCAAAAAAGGAAATGACATCGTTTTACGAGATTGTTTCAGACAAATTTACACCTGCCAAAGTTGGAAACGCAAAATCTAAAGTAATTGAGCCGTGGTTTAAGCATTTTAATAAAACGTATTGCCAACTCGCACCAAACTGGAGCGGTCAGGGAATCAAATCGAAGGTTCAGCCAAATGATGAGTACCTGAATAAAATTCGCCACTCATTCCCCGATCAGGAAGGTTGCATGATGCAGTTGATGAGAATGATTGAAATGGAGCGTGAAAGATTACAGGATCAATATCTTCAAGCCTATGCAGAAATGCCTCAAGATGCTAAAAAAGCAATTTCACAACAAGAGTATTTACTGCATTTCGGAGAAACTACAGGATTCACCAATAAATTAAGCCACAACGGTCTGCATGTAGCAATCAACGGAAGAAAGATGGAGTACGACAGTTTTGATATCAATTTCAGAATGAATGCTCATTTAGATTGGACGATCAAATTTGATTCAAACAACCTTCAGGAAGTTTTAGCCTACAATGAAAAGCAAAATATAAGCTTCATTCTCCAACAGAAATACGTTCAGCCAATGGCACTTTATGACCGCAAAGACGGAGACAGTGAGCAGCTTGAAAAGATCAGAGATTTCAATAAAGATGCAAAAAAAATAGTATTGGAAACTCAGGCAGAGGACAGCAGAATAGTTAATCAGATGTTTATTCAGAGTCCGGAGCTTGATCACACGCTCGCAAAAATGCTGATTGTTGACAGCAGAGGACAACACAAAGATCAACGAAACTCCAAACGATTGGAACCCGCTCAGAAGCTTTTAGCAAAACAAAATAAAACAGAACAAAAAACAGTAGAAACGAATTGGGAAAAGGAACAGAATGATTACCTGAGTAGCAAAACGGATTTTAACAAATATTTAAACTTAGATCATGAATAATACAGTTAAAGACAAAATTATAGAATCATTGGAAAAATGGTTATCGGAAAATAATTTTTCTGCGAATGAATTTGCTACAAAATCGGGCGTTCCTTCGAGCTATCTGTCATACATGAGGAAAAATCAGTATTTCATCAATTCGGGTAGTAAAGATGTACAGATTGATGATAAGTATTTCAGAATGATCTGCGAAGTAACTGGTTTTGATCCCGAAAACAAAGTTTCTTGGCAGCCAAGACAAACCCCGCAATTTATGCAGATGATTTCTTATCTCGAAGATGCAAAACAATACGGATATACAACGATAATCATTGGAAGTACAGGAAGCGGAAAAACATATTGTACAGATATTTTTATCAAGCAAAATCCTAAAGACAATTTTAAAATCACTGTCGGCTCTATGGACACTATCGGAGATTTGATGGATAAACTCGGAGTTGCTATGAGATTGCCTCTTTCCGGTTCCAAGTCTAAAAAGTTGAACACCATTACAAAGGAACTTATCAGGCTGAAACTTGACGGCAGAAATCCAACGGTAGTATGGGACGAGTCAGAGTACATGAAACAGGCTACACTTTGCAATGTCAAGGAAATGCACGACCACCTTTACGGAAAGTGCGGACTTGTAATGATCGGAACCAATCAGCTTCTTACCAAAATTGAAAAGCTCAAAAATAAAAACGCTTCCGGAATGCCTCAGTTTTATCGACGAGTAAAATACGGAATCAGAGAATTAAAACCTATTGATACACGCTTTAAAGAGTTTTTAACAAGTATTGCAGATAGAGATTTGAAGAGATTCCTTCAAGACGAATGCGAAAATTACGGTGAGCTGCATGATGCATTACTTCCTGCAATGCGTGAAGCTGAAAGATTGAATGAGCCATTGACAGAGAATCTAGTGAGAAAAGTGTTGAACCTTCCAAAACAGTCAGTGTGAGCAAAGCCATATCATCAACAGACCTACTCTCAAAGAAGTATGATCTGATCACATGGGATGGCGAATGGTTTGACAATTTTGATGAGCCTGAAGCTTCCGGAACTTGGTTCATAAGCGGTCACTCAGGAAACGGTAAAACCTCTTTTCTTCTTGAACTCGCCAAAGCATTATCAAAGTTTGACAGAGTTCTTTATAATTCATTAGAAGAGGGAGACAGCCTTACAATGCAGAAAGCGTGGCGAAGGCATCAAGTCTCAGAATGTAAGCGAAAGATTCAACTGATCAAAGAAGAGCCTGAAGAATTGATAAAACGCCTTGATAAACGCCAAAGTCCCCGATTTATCATCATGGATAGTTTTCAATACACAGGATTGACTTTTGAAAAATATTTAGCACTGAAAAGGAAGTTTCCTAAAAAGCTTTTTATCTACAATAGTCAGATGGACGGTAACAAACCAATGGGAAAAACAGCATTAAGAGTACAGTATGATGCAGATTTGAAAATATGGGTTGAGGGATTCAAAGCATTTTCAAAAGGACGATCTCTCGGAAAATATTATGCTGAAGGATTGACGATTTGGGAAGAGGGAGCGCAAAAATACTGGACAACATCATCATAAAAAAACTATATGAATAAAGAAATACTAAAAAATATATTGATCCTCGACAGCATTTATAAGCTTTTGGATTGGAAAGATAGAGTGAGAATTCATTTTCTCCTGCAAGATAAAAACACAGAAGTAACGCCAAATATCCAAATTCTGTATGACTGGTGTGTAAAATGGATGTGGTTACCGCCAAAATTAAAATACGGACAGGATCGCCTTCAGTATTTTGAGAATAGCCCTGATGAATGGGTTTTAACTGAGGAATTAAAATATATAAAGCCTGATTTACCAAAATTACATTACTAAATATTTTATTATGAAAGAAGATAAATTAAACTCAATCGCCGATAATATTTTCAAGGAAATTCTCAACAAAGGAGCCTCTGGTAAAATGACAGATTTTGTCAGTGCTTTTAATGAGGTAAAAAGTATTCTGAAGAATGAATTTTCAAAGGAATTTATGAGGGGTTATAATAAAGCAACGGATGAAAAACAAAACGCTTTAATGATCAAACAACAAAAGGAAAATTAATGTCACAATCAGAAATGTTTCCTCTAACAGCGAAAGAGCTTGAAGAAATCATCAAAGGTCTTAAAGCAAGATTAGAAGATGACAGTTATCAGGAAGAGTGGGTAAAAATCCACGATGAGCTGATGATCAAAGAAAAACAACTAAAACAATTAACAATAAACGATAATATATTATGAATTACGACGCTCACAAAACAGAATTAAAAAAAATAATCCCGGAAGCAAATGCGGTTCTTGTTTCTATGGCTGGTGATAATGACATTAATCAGGTAAAATACAATATCAAAAGAGAATTATGCCGTCATGAGTTGGGTCACTTATTCTCTTTAGGAATGTGCAACATGAAAAGATCAGGCGAAGGTATCACAGTGACTTTTGATTTGACAAAAGCTTCAATAAATAAAATTTACATCAATGAACACAGTTAATCAGCAAACAGCAAAAAATCAATTCTGGACGGATGAAAGCGGAATGCAGATTCCGTACAACCGTACCACAGCCACCGAACGGAAAAAAGAAAAAACAGCTTTTTCAGTGGCAAAAAAAGCGCAAAACGCTCACAAGATTTTAAAAGAAGTAAAAGATGCGGTTTCCACTGCAACTGATGAAATTCTGAACGACGAACGTGAAGCCAACAATGTAAAATTAGACGGAAAAGGAAATTACACTTGGTACAACTTCGACCGCTCAATCAAGATTCAGGTAGATATCAACGAAGCCATCAAATTTGATGAGATCAAAATTGCATCTGCCAAAGAAAAACTGATGAATCTGATCCGTACCAATATCTCAGGTGATGATTTTATAATTTCTCTTGTAGAAGATGCCTTCCAGACTTCCAAAGGCAAACTGGATGCAAAACGAATCCTGAGTTTACGGAAACACTCAAGCCGAATTAAAAACGGAGCCATTAAGCAAGGTTGGGAGGAGGCTATGACGTTGATTGACGAAAGTATTTCTCGACCGAAAAGCAAATCATATCATAAAATATGGTTGAAAAATGAAGAGGGCAAATATGAAGCTATTGAACTTAATTTCTCATCACTGTAATTATGGAACATTTAGCAATAGTAGGAACAGCTTGTTTTCTCGGAGGTTTTCTTTTAGGAGTAGCTGCAACATTTACCATCCTTTATAAAAGCATTAAAAAATAATCCCAAACGGTTTTAATTGGCGGTTCGAGTCCGCCAATGGGAACAAAAATAAAATTTATGAAAGCATTAATTGCCTGTGAATATTCAAGAATTGTAAGTGACGCTTTTGTTGCAAAAGGTTGGGATGTTACAAGCTGCGATATTTTGCCATCAGAAAAGCCGGGAAAACATTATCAAGGTGATGTATTCGATATCATTAATGATGGTTATGATTTGATGATAGCTTTTCCTCCGTGTACATACTTGACCGTTGCAGCAAACCGACATATTCCCAATAATCCGGATCGTTGGCAAAAGCAGGTTGAAGCACTTACATTTTTTTATAATCTGCTTAATTCAAATATAAAATATATAGGCATTGAAAATCCTGTAGGAGTAGTTTCGACATACATACGAAAGCCTGATCAAATTATTCACCCTTATTATTTCGGTGATAATATCCCAAAAAAAACCTGTCTTTGGTTAAAAAATTTACCGCCTCTTACTTACGCAATGCATGATAATCTATTTGAGACTAAAACCGCTGTTGAACCTGAATACGTTTACTACAACTCTAAAACAACCAAATCGGGAAAAAGTAAATACAGTGTTTTATGGAAATTAGGAAAAGGACACGGTCACGAAAGATCAAAATTTCATCAAGGTATAGCTACCGCAATGGCTGAGCAATGGACGGAATATATTTTAAACAATAAAAATTAGAGATATGAACCCAAAAGAAGAATTAAAACAACTTTTTGCCGATCGAAAACCCATAGATGTGGCAATTGAAATTAACGGTTATACAGGTTTCAGAACCACGTTAATTGATGAACTGACAGAGCAGGAAGCAATGAAATTACTTTCCATTCACGTCCCGAAAGAGAAATCTGTAGAAGAGGAAAACAACGCTTTAAAACACGAGCTTCTGCGTAACGGATGGATTTCTAAAATTTTAAAAATTGCTGAAGAAACCGGAATCAAGGAAAAAGGAAGATTTGAAAAATTCAACGGTTGGATGTACGTTTCAAGCAAGTTTAAAAAGCATTTAAACGCTCATTCAATTGAGGAGCTGCAAGAAGTTCACCGACAGCTCCATGCTGTAAAGACCAACAATGCAAGAAGCGCAAACCGACCAATGACAAAGGCATGGTGGGATAAGGCAGAGAAAAATGTAAAACTTAATTAAAAATGCTCAAGAAAAGAAAATCACCGCTTGACGTTCTTTTTCCTGAACGTGACAATATCAGAATGTATCACATAAACAAACCAAAAACAGTGGAACAAATAACACGTATTCCAGTCTCAGGATTGGCACTTGATAAAGTTGTAATGATTGACAATCACAGTTATCAATACAAAGGTCAGCAAACCATAAAAAAGCAGGGAATTAAGAAGACAATTTATCTTTTTAAAGGAGTAAGCACTTCGACAGATAGAGAGTTTACAGTCAATAAAGCCCCTACTTTTAAACTGGTGAATGATGTTTTAAAAATGAATTAGTTTTTATAAAATGACATAATTGTATAAAATAGAACAACGGCGGCGTTTATAGCAACTGCAACAATTTTAGCAACGTTCCAATATTTTAAAAGCCTTTCTTTTTTTGCTTTTTCCTGATATGGCATTCCACCGGACTCTTGCAAAGCAATAATTCCATCCAAAGAAATATAAAATGTTGTTATTTTGGTATAGACACTATATGTAAAACCATCTTTTTCCATTTTTCTATATGCTGCAAAAAGACTATCATTTTGTTCTTTATCGAACTGAGGCAAATCAGAACAAGATTTATTCCAGTCTTCAGAAATTAGCAAATGTCTTAAAGCTGCATCTAAATATTTATGATCAATCATAGTAAAAGTTTTATCAAATGTAATGAATACAAACGAAATTGAAATTTTAAACTTCTTAAATGAAGTTACAGGCTCGAAGTTCAGGGAGATTAAAAGTAATATCTCGAAGATAACATCACTTTTAAAACAGGACTTCACCAAAGAGCAGATTATTGAAGTGATCCAACTGAAAGTAGTTCAGTGGAAGAATAACCCGAAAATGGCAATGTATCTCAGACCAAGCACTTTATTTTTAGAAAGCAATTTTGAGAATTACATCAATGAAATCGAAAGAATAAAGCAAAATCCGACAATGTATGCCAAATACTTCAAAACAATTAACAACATCAAAACAAGCGCAGCCGACGACGTTGATGATCTTGAAGCAATGTTCGGATAAAAAAAAGGCATTTAACGAGATTGCAAAAATAGAGCAGTCACTCACCGTAACAGAAAGTCTAAAAAACGGTGAGTTGCTTGCGTCTCAAGGTTCAAAAATCGACATCATTGTTGAGATCATAAAAATTATAGAGTTTTATCTTGAAGTCACCGGAAAGAAGCTTGAAAATTATCAGATAAGAATTTTGGCGGGTGATCTCTATAAAAAGTTTATACATGATACACTTGAAGATTTGATATTGATGTTTCAGATGATCCGAACAGGAGATTTGGGAAAACCACATTACACAGATAATTTTCACGAGAAAATAATGTCATATGTGCCTCTGTTTTTCGATTTCAAGTCAGCCGAAAGAGAAAGGCTCATTAAGGTAAGAAAGCGGAAGCAAAACCCACCGGAACCGCAAGGAATGTCAGATGAAGCCTACGAAAAATTTACAGAGTTGCAGAATCGGATCAGCACACCTGTAAAAAAATCAAAAGAGGTTTTCAGCGTGAAAAGTATTTTGTCAAGCGTTGACAATTATCTCGATTCTCTTCCGGAAAGCTGCAAAAAACTTTCAGATAGTGATTTGAGCTACGAGATAAAAAGAACTGAATACAACAATAAAACTGCATGGGAAATTTTGCTGCAGGAAAAAGAGAGACGGAAAAATGATAAATCTAACAGTAAACGAAAAGACAATAAAGATGAAGATTGAAATGATAATACTACAACAGGAAGTTTTTGAGTTTCTGTCAAAACAAGGCTACGAGGTTAAAAGTTGGCTTTGGGAATATGAAGATGAAACTTTTCCCAACGGAGTAACTTTACATGAAAGTTGGACTTTTACTGCTACTAAAGAAGGTGATGATCAGTGTGAAGAAACTATTTATACTGAAGTTTTTGATAAGGAGGTGAAGCAATTATTAAAACAATTAGATAAAATTTAACATACTCCTGCAAGACCGATGGATGTTACTATTGATGTAACTACTATTAAACATAAGGGCTAAGTTATAATAAATTGTTTTGGTAATATAAAATATTGTTATATTTTTGATGAAGATAATGATTCATTCATTCACTAAAAAAAAAGAAAACCACCTCACAGTAGGAGGTGGGAAAAAAGCTAAAAAATTTGTTTCAATTGATAAATTAGCGATGCGACCAACAGTGCTAATTCAAACAAAAGAATCAATGCTTTAACAATTTTAGTCGTTCTCTTTTTCATAAGCAAACGGTTAAAGTGTTAATATTCAAAGCTCAAGGATTCAAGACAGTTCAAACGTTTCGAGTTTTCTTGAGCTTTTCTATTCCAAAGATACTAAAGAGTTTTTACATTTTTAAATGGTAAATGCAAACTTGTATCGTTGGTAATACCTAAATTTTGTTCGAAACTTTCTACAACCTCCTATTCATCGATGTTTATAATGTTAGAAAAAAAATAGACATTATTTTTTTTATGATTATTTAAGATTTTGATTCACATTTAAACTTCATAATATATAAAAAATATCTAAAAAACGGTTTCCCGTAATGCAGGTATTTTTTTTGGTTCTACTTTTACAATACTAAATAATTATTATATGACAGAAATACAATTCAAAGGAAAAAAAGGAGTCTTCAAAGCTCTTATGGGCTTCATTATTAGTGAAAACAGCATTAAGCGGACGATTACTTTTAATTTAAAAGTTGTAAAGCCGAATTTTGAACAGATATTGGTTATTACGCCAATCGGTTCTGAAGAGATTTCAAAAGAAGATTGTAAAAAAATATTTGATTTTGTTTCCGAATCAAATAAGTAGTTGATTTTTTGAGGCGTGTACCGACGGGTTCACGCCTTTTTTTATATCTTTGATTTTGTAAAAATGCTACAATGAAAAATATATTTCTACTACTTTTATTCTCAGGTTTTGCTTTAGGGCAGAATGTTGAACTCATACAAAAGTTTGATAACGGAGACGAAAATACACCAACATTCTTTGCGACAAAAATTATCCCTGAGTATAAACTGATAAAAACAAAAAAAATCGATTCAGTATATGGAGACCAAATTTATTTCATTTATCTTCCAAAAAAAACTTCAGACGAAAATATTACGCTTTACTTGCAAAACAATTTAGATAGTGAAGCTGTAACTCTATCATATAGGGCTTATGGCTCAACACTCAAATTTAATTCTATAAAGGCTAAGTGTAGTATTATATTACCCTTTTGGATCACTGAAATTAAGCCAGATACAAAAATTGTAGAAGGTCAACGAAATAGTTTTATTTATGACAATCCTGAAATAAAAGTAAAGTACTACCTAACAACTACAGAAACGGACTATAAAAATTGTTCAGTTTCAAAAATTAAATAATGAAACCCGCATTTAAGCGGGTTTTTTCATGCCATGTAACGCCGACTTGACTTGTAACCTTTTTGAGTGTACTTTTGTCACAATGGCGTACAATCGACGTAATTATATCAAACGTGCTCAATACATTATATCGGTGTACAACCAGTATAAGCATGTCGATGTGCCTGATACAAGAATCCTCAATAACTATTTTCCCAACCATAATATTTATATCTCATATCGTCAATGGATGAATATAAAAGGAATGGTTTTTCCAAAAGTTGACGAGTCTCAATTATCGCTTTTTAATTAGTATTTAAACTCCCATTAAAAGTGAATTCAATCTCTTTAAATTCTTCATCAATCGGGCTATAATCTTCAAATTGTGTTGTATATATAATATTTCTTACTCGCAAACCAAGATCGTTATTATTTTGACTTCTGATTTTCGATCTGTTAAGAGCTTGAAAATATTCGGTTTCCCAATTCTGCAAAGTTTTATGTAATTTTTGTTCGGTGGCTAAATATTCAAGTGCTTTCTCGCGGACAGATAAAGGAGCATTTTGCCATGACTGACTGAAAGGCGCAAAGATCAACTGAATTGAAATTTGAACAACTCCCAATTGTGCGCCTCCTGAAAGATCAGAAAAGTCAGTATCGGGAAAATCGATCAAGATAGCAGGATATGTTATTGACGGTCTTTCGTCTTCACCAACTTGACCTAATTGACCTAAATCCTGATCAATGTATTTTATTTCCGGCATTTTCAAATTGATGCGTGCCTGAATGTCTAATATAAATTGTGCAAAAAAATTATTCATTATTTCATTATTTCTTGAATATCCTTATCTACCATTTTTAACAGCGAGTTTTCCAAAGTTTTAGATGGTCTTTTAGCTGTTGGGATAAATTGCCTTCTTGGAATGTTTACCCGTCTTGAATGAGCCTTTATGCTTTTTTCACCACTTTTAAACTTCATTGTTTTTTGTCGTTCCTTTCCGCTCTTTGTAAACTTTCCTGTTCCAAATTTTCCTTTAGAATATTTATTTCGCGAATGTGCCTTTACGGAAACTTTGCCTTTAAAACCTTCATTGTGAACAGTTGCATATGGCAAATCATTTCTTAGTGTCACTTCACCCACCCCGATAATTGCTCGTGTTGCAGCTCTCAATCTTCCGCTGTCAATCAATGTACTGCCTTTCTTATTTTTAGTCGGTTTCCATTTTTTAAAGTAGGTTCCCTGAAATCCCTGTGCACGAAAATTTCCGTTGACATATCGGAGCATCACATTTGCCTGTTTTTTTGGCAAAGTGTGCTGCATATAATTTTGAAGCCTGTAGGCTTTTCCTCTGATAACAGATTCTGATTCTTGTGGTGTCATACTATTCCCGATGCATTAAAACGCCTTTACGATATTGATTAATGGTCGATTCCCGACTGATACCGATCACTCTTATTTTTTCAACTTCATTATCTTTTCCTATAGTTACAATAACCGTTTTATCCTCATAATAGCGAACATGATTAGTAGTGCCTTTGTCCGGATTCATCCAACTTTCATGAGGTGATTTTATCGCTTCATTTGCTCCTGATTCACGGTTTTGAAAAATTTCCAATTCACGGGTTTTTATTTTCGTGATAGGTTCCATTCCGTACTGTGACCAAGACAACTGTTTTTCTTTTCCGTTTGCATTTTGGAAATAAGGATGTTTATCGTTGAAAATGATTTTTGAAACAGCAGAATTATTCTCGAAAACAGTTCCTTTCACATCTTCCTTCACAATGTTATAAGCTTCAGTATTGGTAAGCTTCTTTTTTGTATTTGGATTACCCGGAACAATTATACAGCGACATCCCCAATCAAGTGGCGGGCAAATACGTCTCCAGATCGGATCAGATTTCGGAGCGGTGAACTTATCTAACAGAGCGTGTTTTGGTCTTACACGTCTATCTCCTGCTGTTGAGAACTCAATCAGTTCAGAATCCATTTCATCCCACGATTGAGCCATCAAAGCCGATGAATGAGCCATATCATACTCTACCTTCAAATGTCGCTCGTTGAACATTTCCCCGGCATTGGCAACCCACTTCCTGAAGGTCTGAAAACTCTTGATATTTCCATTTTCGTCAACCATTCCATCGCGATAATACTGCATTTGAGCAAAACTCTTTGCAGCCGAAAAATGGTAAATATTTCGTTTTAAATAAGGTTCTAAAGAAGTTGGCTTTTCGCTTACTTCGATTGCTTTATTTAATTTCGCTGCTGTTTGCAAATGCAATGCTGCATTGATAGGCGTTATTCTACCTGCCAACAAATCTCTTGTAATTTGCTCGTAAATCGGGTCTAAAGGCGGATCGCCTAAATCATAAAAATCAGACAGGTCTTTAAATCCTCCGCAAACCTCGCATTCATGCGAATACATTTGGTTTAACTGCCCGATCAGCGTCGGGCTTGGTCGAAAAAATCTGCAAGTCTTGTAAAGAATTTATCTAAAAATTTAGGCTGTGAAAAATCTGCAAGATCTTCTTTTTCGGGATCTTCTTTTTTGTCGGTTTTTTCCTCCGCTTTTGGAAGTGTTGCAACTGCTGATTTTTCTTCCATCTTCTTTTTTAGCTCATCGTAATTATCGGGTTTTGGGATTCTGTAAGTATCATACCAATAATCATCACCTATAGGAACTTTCATCGAAACCTGCATATCGATCTCAATTCGTAATTTAAGTTTTGCGAGGTTGATATCAAGGTCATATTCAAAAAATCCTCCTTCAACGTCAAACCCGTATGATTTTAGAATTGTTAAAAACTTATCAGAATTAAGATAATTTTCGACAAAAATCAAATCTGAAGCTGTGATCTCGTCCTGTTGTTCACCGTGTTCCTTGGATTGAGCATAACCGGAAGATGAAGAACTCGAAGTCGTTTCGGTATTTCCCAAAATAGCAATTGCCATTTCTTCGTTACAGGCATCTTTAAAAGTCTTTTGTAGTTGTCCGTCACCATTACTTTGTTTGCCATCCAACATTTGAAATGTTGCTTGTTTCGGAATCATCATCGCCAAAGAATTCCCGGATTCATTAAGTACTTTTCGCAGTTCTTCTTTCGTCTTGGTATCGTAAGCATCGTATTCCATAATTCGGACGGGTTGACCGAAAATCTCAACATATTGAGCCCAATCACCGAAATTACCACGTTTGTAAATTGCGTATAAAGAACACGCTAAAAGCAAACCTAAATCGGTCTTTTCACCAATCACCCATGCAAAAGGAAGATCATCGATTTTATATCCATTGTCTTCTGATACTCCGTACTGACTTTTTGTGATTAAGCCTTTTTCCGGTTTTATATGTTTTCTAGGTATTTCCTCCCATTCGAACTTTTGACCGATTTTAAATTCAACTCCTGAAACGCCCCAAATAATAGACTCCAGAATCTTTTTGATAAGACCTCTTCCGGCTTTGGAACGCATCAGTTTTGACACTTCAATATTTTCTTTTCCCGACTTATCAATAAATTTTAGTTTTTTGTTTAAAACAGTATTGATTCTTTTATCGACAATTCCACGCAGAAAACCATCCATAGACCAAACGTCATGATATAAATCGTATAGTAAAGTACGGTTCGGAAAATGCACCTGTTCACCACTTATTACGGCGTTTTTTAAAGACTGAACATCTTTTCTTTGTCTGTCAGGTGAAACAACTGTTAAGTCGTGAATCAGATATGTTGGAGCAGCCGTTTCCGGTGCTTTTGGTTTCATTCTATTTTTTTCCATGGTTTAAAATCGGTTTGTTCTTTTAATATCAGATGTCCAGTAAAAATCATTGTTTTGTTGGCTTTCATCTTCAGGAGTTTCCGGATCGTCCTGTTTATATGGCCATGCAGGATTTATTGCACCGTTTCGTACTTCATACAACCAACCCGGCTCTTCTTTAGTTCCGATCATCATCATGTAATCATCTTTGAATATTGACATCTGAACATTGGGATTTGCTTTTCTGACAAGAAAATAAGCAGCAATAATTTTTACACATTTTTTAAGACTTTCGTCAACATGTGTTGCGTCCGTTGTTTTTGTGCCGAATAGAGCAGTTAAATCGTATTTAAATAGAAATCCTTTGGCAAAATCTTCAGCAGCTTGAATCTGCGTTATTTTTTCCTGTTCTGAAGCTCTTGTAATTTCTTCGATTACTTCCGGATATAGTTCGGTTTCTAAATCTTGTATTTTTACTAACATATTTTAAAGTCTGTGTTTACTTGGTTCACGTCTGAATGATTCTACAGCTCCCAAAGCTTCAGCTGCTCTTTTTTCGTCGATAATTGCGACTGCTCCTTCCACCATATCCGGACCATCTAATAACTTCGCTTTTGCGTTGGCATTTTTGAATTGAGCTTTTAATCTGATCATATGAGGATTGTCTTTCTCCTTTTCATTAAATGTCAGATGTTCTAATCTTACCAATGGTTCCAGTTTTCCCTCAATACGAGTCCATTTATCAGGCTTTTTTCTCTCATCTGGACGGATCGGCAAAATGATCCCTGTCTCCTGTGATTTTTTGTAGATAAGAGGTAATAAAACCTGCTCATAAAAAGGATTTTGGAGTGTGTTGTTTTCGATGTATATGTAGATAACTTCAACACCTGCTGCAACACAGATTTGAAAAGCTTCAAATAGATAATCAATAAATTTTGCATTGGTCATTTGGTCAACCCATGCTTTGTGAATATTATAGTCAAAAAGTTTATTAGCAATGATACCAATAGCTTTGGAAGATGATTTTTTACTTTCGCTGTTACTGGTTGCAGGATCGGCATAAATCACAACATAATCACATTGCTTTAGTTTAAAAGGCTGTTTGTCTATGATGTTTTTAAATACTTTTCCGCCATCCATTGGATTGTTGTAATATTCTTTTTGGATGGACTCATATGATGTAGTTCTTAAAGCAATGTCAATTAACGCTTCTGTGTTTTTTTGTGGCCATGTACTTTTTCCTTCATCATCCCGGATGTTGATAATTTCCCACGAATCGGCTTTCGATCCCATTTCCGTAATGCAGCAATAATCTGCGATAATGTTTCCACATGCGATAATCAATAATCCGTTAGAAATAGATCGTGTCGGGATTAAAGCTTCATCAATCCACTTTACACGCTTTTCAATAATTTCAGAATTACGGCAATCTTCGTCGGTGTCTATATCATCAATGATAATGACATCGGGTCTTATTTCGTTGTTACGTGTACCCCTCGGTGATTGTCCTGCACCCAATGCCCGGAATGCAACACCTTTCCGTGTGGTAAATTCTCCCGCCTCCCATGAGCCTATTTTCTTCTGATTTCCATAGTCGCTGATAATCCTGTTATTTCTTTCGAGAATCACCATGTAAGGCATTAATAACCTTTCAGCGTTGTCATAAGAATTTGAAACAAGAATGACATTTTTCTTTTTTCCTGTTAAAGTAAGTTTCAAAACTTCCATCATTGTCCTTCCGGATTTTGAAAGCTCACGAGCCCATGACCGCACCAAATAATATTCAGCAACGTTCATGAATTTTCTTGTAGACTTTAAATGAAAATCAGCAGGTTCGGAAGTATAGAAATTAGGAAAATAATATTTAAACCATTCCTCATCATTTGCCTCTAAACGTTTTACTCTTTTAAGTCTGTCCACGGAAGACTCTGTCAGGTCTATTGGTGTAGCGTTGTCGATATTGGCTCCAAACTCTTTCCATTCGGTCAGCCATTCTTTATCCGACTTTTTTCTTTTAGCCATTTTTCAAACGATTATTAATGTATTCGTCGAAATAGTTTTTAAATAATTTGGCATCTGGAAGGTTGATCTGTTGAATGAAAGTGATCATTTTTTTTCCTGTTTCTACAATTTCACCCAAACCGATTTCAACTTCTAAACTTTTAATATTAGAAGTTGTTTTTATCAATACATCAGCTTCAGCAGATGTAGGAATGTTTTTTTGAGGTCTTTGTATAGGCTTTCCATTCAGCAGGATTTCAGGACGGTTGGCGATATCCATATTGATTGCATCCAACTGATTGTAAAAATGAACCAATTGATTTTCACGAGTGTTTAGAAGGCTTTTTCGGAGTTCATCCCAATTGTCTTCTTTGCACCATTTACCAACGGTCTTTTCTGTGACCTTCACACGCTCAGCAACTTCTTTTAATGTGATTTTTTCATTCACATATAAAAGGCGTGCGTGTTCCTTCTGTTCTACCTTGCTTACTGCCATATATAGTATTTCTCGATACAAAATTGAAGTTTAAAGGCTTGTTTGTGAAATAGTTGTGCAATCCTTGCGTACTTAATTTCAAAGGCTTGCAGGATTTCGGAAGTTTGCTTCAGAATTAAAATACACACATACATTATGAGCTTTTATTTAAGAACAGTTACCCCGGATGGGTACGAACACAACAGAGCAATCGGGAAAAATTATTCCTATGTAAACAGAGAAACTCAATACGATGAATTCTGCAAAGCTTATGAAGCTGCGTTTGGAATTACTCATGTTGCTGATCTCGATGAAACGAGCGACAGATTTTCAAAAAAATGTCAGGGGATTGTGGTCTACAATGACGGAAGTGAGTTAGTTCCTTTATATAAAGATCATTGCAATTACATCATGACAGAAAACGGTAAAACTTTTACAAACCTGACTTATAAATAATTAAATGAGCGATAAGTTTAAAAAAATTGACAAAGAATTTTGCATTACTGATGATTCAGTCAATGTATATGGATATAGATGTCTGACAGCAGGTTTAATGCTTGATGAAGTCAAAAAAAATCCTATCGGGTACTACCTGCACGGAACTGATGAATTTCCACGAGAGGCGGGTGTTTTGGTTCGTTGGGATGATTTCAGAAAAGACGGTGACAAAGTATTTGCAAAACCATGTGTCAACTTATCGCACCCAAGAGGACAAAGAACAGCCGATGAAGTGGAATCGGGATTTTTAAACGCTGCCTCAGTTGGGAAAATTAAGGTTATAGAGGCGTCAAATGCAAAAAACTTAATGCTTCCAAAACAGGATAAAGCAACCGTAACTAAGTGGTTTCCCCGTGAGATTTCCCTTGTGGATATTCCCGGAAACTACAGTGCTTTAGCAAATCTTTATGATAAGGATGATAAAGATTTGAACCTGTCTGATCTCAAAAATTATACAATCGAAAATATGAGTAATACTCTACTTGCTGCTTCAATATATGCAGCCCTAAACCTTAAAGACGGTGACGAATCTGATGTGGTTAACGCAATTAAAGACCTTGTTGATAAGGCTGACAAAGCCGACGGATTCGAAAAGGACTTAAATGACCTGAAAGCGGAATCAGTTACAAAACAGGTTGAAGACCTGATCGCCAAAGGTACAACTGATAAGAAGTTGACGAATGAACTTGCAGCATCTTTAAAGAAAAACTTTGCTGAAAATCCAGATGGCTTGAAAGACTTGATCGACAAGATGCCTGCACAGGTTTCCATTACTGACGAAATCAACAAAGACGAAGAGCTTAAAAAGTACACAGGTAAATCTTGGGATGATCTTTATGCTTCTGAAGAGCTGCAAGGTATTATGACAAAGTTTCCTGACTTGTACGATAAGTTGAGAGCTGAAAAATACCCGAATTTAAAATCAAATTAAAATATGGCACAAAATCCAAAAGTACCACAAGAATTGTGGGCATCATATGTAGTTGAAAAGCTATGGAAAGAAAACCCACATTTAGCACTTTGCTACGATGAGTCTTCGTTTGTAAAAGGTGGTTCAGTGGTTTACATTCCACAAGCAGGAGCAAAACCTGCAACGCAAAAAAACAGGAACGTTTATCCTGCAACGGCAACTAAGAGAGCAGACACAGCTTTGGTTTATGCACTGGATGTTTGGACGACTGATCCTTCACATTTACCATTGGCTGAACAGTTAGAACTTTCATACCAAAAAACAGATTCTGTTTTAGGTGATCATGTTAACACACTTATTGAAGCTGTCGGAGACGAATTAATATACAACTGGGTGAGAGCTTTCAAACCTGCTGTAAATGGCGGTGTAACGGCTGATAATTTACCCGCAAATAAAAAAATCCCTACAAGTGGTGCAGCAACTGCCGTAAACGGTGATGATGGTCAAACTGGAACCCGTAAAGCTTTACATTACAGAGATATTCAGAAGGCTCAGGCGATGATGAATAAAGACAATGTTGCAAAAACCGAAAGATATGCAATGATTGAATCTTATATGTATCAGCAGTTTTTGGACTCATTATCTGACAATCAGATGGCAGCCTTTCAAGGTTCTGCTGATTTGGAAAAAGGTATTGTAGGAATGTTTGCAGGTTTTAAAATCTTAGACAGAAGTTCAGTTTTGGCATTTACTTCAGCAGGAACTGCTGTAATGCCGGGTGAAGCTCTTGCAGCAACTGATAATCTTGGATGTCTTTTCTGGCAAAAAAATTCAGTAACGAAAGCAATGGGAGATACTGAAATGTTTGACGACAAAGGAAACCCATTATACTATGGTGATATTTTCTCAACTCTTTTGAAAATGGGAGGCAGATGCAGACGTGAAGACTGGAAAGGCGTTTTAGTCGTGGTTCAAGCTTCATAAAATAAAATAAGATAAATATTATATAAATCGCCTGTTTTTAGGCAGGCGATTTTTATTAAAATTCAATTATGCGATCTATCAAATACTTAGTGCTGCATTGTACAGCAACACCTCAAAACACAACAATAGAAAGTATAAAAAACTATTGGAAAAATACATTAGGCTGGAAAAGTCCGGGATATCATTTTATGATCAAAGCGGACGGCGAAGTCGTAAACACTTTACCAATTGAACAAATATCCAATGGCGTTGCAGGATATAACACGCCAAGTATTCACATATCCTATATCGGAGGTGTAGATCAAAACGAAAAACCTATTGACAACAGAACAGATGCGCAAAAAGCATCACAAATCAAGCTTTTAAAAGAGCTTAGAAAGAAGTTTCCCAATGCGGAAATTAAAGGTCACAGGGATTTCCCAAAAGTCAATAAAGCATGTCCAAGTTTCGACGTTAAAGCATGGCTTAAATCAATAAATTTTTAATTATGAAACGTAAATTTTTCTTCATAATCTTTTTGTTTTTATTCATTGGAGCTGTGGTTTCCTGTACAAGCAAGAAACCACTCGATCCGGTGATCATTACCAACACAAAAGAAATCACAAAAATTGTAAGAGATACAGTTTTCAAAGTGGAAGCCGACAGCTCGTATTATGAAGCTTACATCAAGTGCGTCAACGGAAAACCCGTATTAGTCGACACACCGGAAACAAAAGCCAATTCAAAACCCGGTAAAAGTCTTAAACAACCTACAGCAAAAATTGACGGTGATAAACTCAAAGTCGACTGCAATAAAAACTTAGAAGAACTCCACGCAAAATGGGAGGAAACCTATATCAAAGAACACGAGCAAAAACCAATCTATGTACCACAATTAGTCTATAAGGATAAACCTCTAACATGGTGGCAAAACACACAACAATGGCTCGGAAGAATCTTTTTAGGTCTGATCTCGCTTGGAGTTCTCTGTTTTATTTTACGTTGGAAAAACATTATTTAAATAGTGTTTAAAAGCGTTTAAAAATCAATTTAAATAATAATTAATACTTAATCATACAATGAAAAAATTCACTGAATCTGCTCAGGACTATTTCGATAGACACCCATCGAGCAATGAATGTCATATCACTTCTGACGGTCGTGTTTTTCACGAAAAAGGTAACGCCACAAGTTTTGCCAATACACTAGACAATCAGGACATCGAATCTTTTTCGAGAAAGGTTCTTGAAAAAGAAAAATCTTTAAGTGAAGAGATTGTAAATGTAAAAAACGATAAAGTTTTAGAGGTTACAATTAATACATTGATTCCTACTAAAGAACAGGTTGCTGAACAGGTTAAACAAGTTCTTGAAAATGGGGCTGCTGACAGAGAAGCTAAAATCAAAGAATTAGAAGCTTTGGAACTCGTGACTGCAAACTACAATGAAATGAAAGCTCTTGTGAAGTTTTTCGATTTAAAAGTTGAAAATCAAAAAGCGGAAACTTTAATCACTGCATTAACAGAATTCAAAAACACTCTTAACCAACAATAATGGCACAAGGAACTGGAACGCCATCGGTAACGGCAAATGTTACCAACGGCAACCTGCAACGTCAGGTTCAGATTACCGACGGTGTTGCAGGAATTGTAGGCACGGCAAAAGTTTCCGGTAATATCGGAAGAATTGCGACTGTTTATTCATTAACGGATGCCGAAACTAAAGGATATACAGCAACGGCAGAACCTTATCTGCACCGTCATATTCTTGAATTTTTCAATGAAGTTGGCGGAAGCATGGAATTGTGGATTTTGGGAACTGAAGACACCATGAGCATGGAAAGTGCATGTACTTCAACCAATGCCAACGGAGTAAAAAAAATGTTGACTGTCTCAAAAGGTCGTGTAAATCTTGTAGGAGTTTGCAGAAATCCGGCTGTTGCATACAATGCAGGTGCAGGATTTTTGGATCAGGATGTTGCAAAAGCTTTGATTACTTCAAAAGTATTGGCTTTGCATCAGCAATCAATTAACCGACCTGTAAGATTTATTATTGAAGGTAGAGTAAATGATGAGGATGTAACGCCAATTTATCAACCTGTGACCGCTGAAAATACTTTTTCAGGTGTTGCTTTGGGTGGTACTTTAAATGATGGTTCTGCATCTGTAGGAGTTGCTTTGGGACGTGCTGTAAAATATCCTGCTCATGTAAAATTAGGTGACGGTCTTAACGGTGTTTTAAGTATTACATCTGCTTTTATTGGCAGTCGTGCAATTGATGAGATTGATCCTGTTGAACTGGATAATTTCACAAACGCCGGGTACATTCATTATCACACCCGTGAAGGTGTTTCCGGATATTTTTTCTCAGTCGATAAAATGGCAGGAAATGACGATTTCAAAATTTTAGTTCATGGTCGATTGATTGACAAAGCTCAGAGAGTTGCAACATCTTCAACTACTCCTTTTTTGGAATCGAATGTCAGAATGACGAAGGAAGGAAAAATAAACGATGCAGATGCAGTCTATTTGGAACAGACCATTAAACAGCAATTGCTTTCGCAGATGGCTGGACAAATTAGTGATGCTGATGTGATTATCAATCCCGATCAGGATTTGATAAACGGAAGTACACTTCGGGAACAGATCAAAATTATTCCATTAGGTTACATGACTTGGATCATCATTGACCTTGGACTTACTAAAACAATCTAAAAAATGAATGTAAATATTACATCTTCAGAGTGTGCATGGTCGCATTTTGAAGTAAAATTCCTTAATCGTGTTATCAAAGGTTTGCGAGGTTTTGAATCTAAAAAAACGAAGGAAGCGGAACATCTTTACGGTGCAGGTAGTGAGCCTATTGATATTACAACCGGAAATAATAAGTACGAAGGAAATATCAAAGTTTTAGGATTCGAGGGAGACGCAATGAACAAAGCTGCACAGGATGCAGGTTATGATGATCTTACCGAAGTGCCTCACGAATTAATCGTAATTACAATTTCTTACAAAAGAAGGCTTACGGACAAAATTAAAACTATCGTTACTACAGGTGTTCAGTTCACTGAAGATGGTTTTTCCATGGAACAAAACGCAAAAATGCGCGAAATCACATTGCCTTATATCGCAATGTCAAGACAAATGATTCACTAACAACAAATATTCAAAAAATGTCAACAAAAGAAAAAGAATTGCAAACTGAAAATAAATCAGAAGCACTGCAATCACTATTTGCAAAGAGAAAATCTGCTGAAGCGGATAAAGATGCTAAAGCTAAAAAATCAAAAGTATACGACCGTACTCCTTTTATTGAAAGGTTTGGCGAAAAACAGTTGGAAGACTGGAAAATTGCATACGGTGGTCGTGAACTAATTTATTTGAAAGTTGACGATAAGTTAGCGGTTTTACGTCCACCAATGGCAGATGATTTAGGTGATTATCTGACGGGTATTGGAATGGATGGAATGTCAAAAGCTGTAGTAATGATTATTGAGACTTTATGGCTTGATGGTGATTACGCTTTGATCGAAGACGAAGATTTATTTATCGCTGTATTCCTACAGATGAACAATATATTAGAATCAAAGAAAGGAGAATTTTTTCGCGCTTAGCGACAAAGGCGCAAAATCCTTTGAAAAAAGAGAAGACGGTATTGAATTTATGATCGTTTTCGGCTCCATGAAATTTGGAGCAAATGCTCTTAAAGAATGGGGCGAAGAAAAATTCTTTTACCGAACGGGAATTGCTCTCGAAATTTGGAAAAAAGAAAGCGAAAATAAAATGTAACGGTGAGTAATATTGTTGAGTTTGTTGTTAGAATGAAAGACCTTATGAGTGGTGGCTTAAATCGTTTAAGCGCTACGACAAGGTCTTCATTTACTGCAATGTCTCAACACGCTGACAGAGCAACAGGAAGAAACCGTGTATTGGGTCAAAGCTTTGATCAGATTCAAAGAAATATGCGGAATGTTGAGGCTACCATTCGAAACTCAGTAATTCCTCGTGAGATTGCAGCTGCGAGACGTGAGCTCGAAAGGCTTCAACGTCAAGCTTCAACGCATCGAGGTAATCTTGGTGGGAATTCGGGCGGTGGTTCTGGAGGAGGAGGCGGGTTTTCTATTGGCGGAATGGCTATGGGAAATATGCTCGGGAATTTCGCAACTAATGCAGCATCTGCATTTTTAGGAGCTGTTAAAGACGGAATCGGAGCTGCAATCGCCGGAAGTATGCAGAAGGAAAAAGACTTAGTAGGTCTTTCCACTTTCATTGGCGAAAAAGGAGCTAAAGATGCATACGCCAATATCAGAAAAGATGCGGAAATAACACCTTTCGATACGGCTTCACTGTTAAAAGTAAACCGTGCTTTGATTTCTTCCGGGCTAAATGCCAAAGATGCGAGGGAGGATGCAATGAACTTGGCAAATGCAATTTCAGCAACTGGAGGCGGAAACGATGAGTTGATGCGTATGGCAATCAATATGCAACAGATCAAATCACTCGGAAAAGCTTCAGCAATGGATATTAAGCAGTTCGGATATGCAGGTATCAATATTTATAAAATATTGGAAAAAGCAACCGGAAAAAGTGCAGATGAAGTCAAAAAGATGGACGTTTCTTATGATCTTCTTGCGAAATCATTGGCAATGGCACGTAGTCAAGGAGGTTTGTACGAAGGAGCTTTGGAAAAAATGGGAAAAACAATGTCCGGAAAGTGGGAACAGGTGAAGGATAGAGGCGAAAATGCTCTCACCGATATCGGTGATGCTTTTGCTCCAATAATTGTCAGAATTCTTGATGTCGCACTAAAAATGAGTGGTTATATCGCTCCATTACTTGCTAAGGCTGCTCCCTATATTGACATGATTTCGAAAGGATTGGGAATCGCAATTGATTACGTGATGAATCTTTCAAGCGGTACTGGAGGATGGACTGACTACATTATAATTGGTGTTGATTACCTGACAACAATTTGGGATATTTTAAAAGCTGCAGGAATGTCGGTATTTAAAATTTTATCAGGAATTGTACAGTGGGTTTGGAAATCAGAAATTATAAAAGATGTTTTCAGAATTATTGGTTGGTTGCTTGAAAAAGTGATAAAACCTATCATCGGATGGCTTGGTGATGCATTAGTGTGGATTTGGGAAAATGTATTAAAACCAATACTCGACGGTCTTGAAAGTGCTTATAAGTGGGTTAAAGAGTTAATAGGTTTAGGTGATAATAAATTATCAGTTGAAGTTAAAAAAACAACCGGAAAAAACCCGAACGACAAGGAACCTGATTCACCTAGCTACTTTGCGGACTTAACAAGATTCAAGGATTTAAAACCTGCAGGTGAAGATGAAAAAGAAAAGAACAAGAAAAAATCCAAGGAAAAAGGCGATATCATCGGAGGCGGTGGGACAAAGTATATCACAATCAATTTAGGAAAATTCTTTGATAACATTCAGTTTACAACCATGAATATGAAAGAAAGCGAACAGGATATTGAGAGAATATTAATGGAGTGCATGGGAAGAGTTTTATTTAACGGATCAAATAATATGTAATGACACCAACAACGGCAAACGTTTTTAATTTAGTTACTCTTTATAAAGAATATTTCGGGCGTGGTTCTTACTACGTTGATAATTCAGGTGTCGCAAAACCTGCTGAAGAAATTTTGTATTCCGGACTTCCACAAAATCCAAATCCAAGAGGCACACTACATTATGGTGGTCGTAGAGGTCAGCAGTTTAATAAAATTGGGAGTTATGGTCAGGATATTTGGTTTCCTATAGAATTAAGAGGTTATAGGGTTGATAAATCTGGAGAATTACAAGAAATAATTTTACCAATTGACATTTGTACAGTTTCTGTGAACTTGGTAAGTAACATCGTTAGCACTCCAGTGGTTGAAAGAAAAGGCACTGTAAATGAAATTGTAAGTATTGACGATTACAAATTTACAATCAGAGGTTTTTTAATTGATAAAAACAGAAAAGTACCTGATCAACAAATTTTAGATTTAGTTGATTTGAAAGAAAGTACTGAAGAGAAGTTCTTACATGGCGGTTATCCTGAACTATTTCTTGATAAAACCTGTAGAATTGTTATTCCAGACTTAGAATTTCCGGAAGTTCAGGGTAAAAATCATTGGATAAGACCATTTACAATGACTTGCAAAAGTGATTTTATTGTCGATTTAAATTTCAGATAATGGCATTTTATCTAACAAGCAATATTTCAATAGGTGGCTATTCTAATATTAAACCTAATAAAGTTTCTTGGAAAACAGATGTTAATTCATTCATTGATAGCTGCATGATTACACTTCCAAGAATAACGCACATGATCAACGAATTTCCTGATAAAACAGAAGATTTAGGCGGAACAAAAATCTATCAATTTAAAGAAGGCGACAAAGTTTCTGTATCACTGGGATATAATAAACGTTTTGAAAAGCGATTTGAAGGTTTTGTAAGAAATGTAAAAATGGGTATTCCTGTCGAATTGGAATGTGAAGGCTACGGCTATCAGTTGTATGATATCATATTCAATAAAACATATTCTACAGTTACGGTAAAACAATTATTGCAGGACGTAACAGCAGGAACGGATATAGTTTTATCACAGGAAATGGCAGATGTACCATTAAAGAATGTACGGTTTAAAAACGCAACCGGAATTCAGGTTCTTGAATATTTAAAAAAAGAATGTCAGTTATCAGTTTATTTTAATTTCAACGAACTGTATGTCGGAACACTTTACGGTAAAGTTCAGAAAAAAGTTCCTATTAGAATTGGTTGGAATACCGTTAAAGATGATGATTTTCAAAAAAGGAAAGTTGATAAAAATGTAAAAATTGTAGTTCGGGAAAAAGATAAAAAAGGAGCTGTCACAAAAACAAAAAGCAAGCTTAAAAAGACAGATGAAGAAAAGGAAAGAGAAAGAATTGCAAGAGAAAAAAAGCGTCAGGAAAACGCTATAAATAGAATTACAAGAAAATACGATGATCAGAAAGAAATTAAAATCAAAGCGGGAATCCCTTCAAAATTAGTACAGGAAATTGTGAACAGATTACAGCTTAAAGAGAATTATGCAGGCTACGAAGGAAGTATTCAGCTCTTTTTAGAGCCTTACATAAATAAAGGTATGGTTTTACAAGTTGATGGCGGTATGTTTCCTGAAAAATCTGGAGATTATTTCATCGAAAGTGTTTCCGGAGAATATGGAATGAGTGGCGGTCGGCAGACAGCACAATTAGGATTTATTTGGCATGACAACAGCGGAACAACTTCGTAGAGGATTTGATAGCTATGCAAGAAGCATGGCTCCACCTGTGAGCAATATTGCTCGTGTAAAATCTGTAGATGAAGAGGAAGGTACTTGTATTTTAATAGATGAGGATGATCAGGAGTTTTTGGATGTAAGGTTAAAACCTGTTTTATCTGAAAATAAAAGTTTTCTTCAGATTCCGAAAGTCGGAACTTTCGTTTTGGCTGTCAGAGTTGAAGATGATGACGACTGGATGGTTATCGCATGTGATGAAGTTGACAAATTTCTGTGGATCGTTGGAAATACTAAGCTGGAGCTTACAGATAAAATTTGCATGGAAGCAAATAATCAAAACCTGTTAAGTCTGATGGAAAGACTATTCACGGTTTTAGACAGAGGTTATCAAACCAACACAGGTGTAACAATTCAATTGGTTTTGCAACCACAATTTGAATTGATAAAACAAGATTTTAAAAAGCTTTTAAAATAGCTTTAAAAGTGTTTAAACAGTATTTAAAATGAGTTTAGCAGCAGGAAAACCGATTTTAAAACAAACAATTTTACAAATATTTGAGATTGAAGCTCAAGCAAATGAAAGCCCGGAACAATCCCGTGAGAGAATTGCCGAAAAGCTGACGAATGCAATTTATGATTTTGTAAAAACAGGAATGGTAAAAGTTACCGTTGCAACCACCGGAACGGCAGCAGCCCAAACCGGAACAGGAACAGGAAATATAGAATAAATGCCTTACGATATTCTCTTAGATGAAAATTTTAATCCCGTTTTAAGTAATGGCGATTTTACAATTGGTGAAAGCACATATCAGCATCAAAAGATGTTATTGTATGCCGACAAAGGACAATTTAAAGCCGATCCGTTGGTCGGAGTAGGCTCCCGAAGATTTTTGGAAACTTCGAAACAAAACGATTTTGCACGAGAAATCAGACAGCAATTTTACGCCGATGGAATGACGGTAAACAAAATAGAAATTAAGGAGAATTTTGAAATAAATATTGATGCTCAATACTGATAAAATGAGAGAACTATTATTATATAAAAAACATGCTTTTAGCTTGTTAACTGCAATTAAAAAACCTGCTGTAGCTGTTCCGGCGATTGGAATGCTCACGCTGTCAGATTGCCAATGGGGAATGTTTCTATTATTTGGCTTGATGGCATTCGATTTTTTGACCGGAGTTCTTGCTTCTTGGAATTTATGGAAAGATTCAAAGATTGAAAGTAATTTTTGGAAGTACGGTTTTTCGAGTTTAAGAATAAGAGAATCGGTTGTAAAAAGTGTAACGTATTTTCTTTTGATAATGTGTGCCTATTGGATTGAAACGACCTTCAAAATCAAAACATTTAAAGTCGAAAGTTATTCAGAGCATCAAATTACATTGACATTGTTTGCTATTGCTGTAGCATGTGCTATTGAATTTTATTCTATTTTTTTTGAAAATCTACCAAAAGCCGGATTTAGTATTGAAAGTAAGGTCAAATTGATTTTTATAAAAATAAAAACAGCTGTTAAATCAGTTAAAAATATAACTAATGACGATAACAGTCCTTCCTAATCAGTCATTATTGGATATAGCAATTCAGCACACAGGAAGTGTTTATAATGCTTTTGCTATTGCTGTAGCTAATGGGCTTCCTGTCACAGAAACTTTAACGACCGGACAATCTTTAGCAATTCCGATTTTAGATACAAATATGGATGTGTATAGCAAGTATAAAAAAAACAAAATTGAACCTGCAACTTCATTAACAAATTTAGAATTACTTCCTGAACGTGGCGGTATTGGAAAAATGAAAATAGGCAGCACTTTTAAAGCAGATTAAAAATGGATAAAACGTTTGAAGAAATATTGGCAGAATTACAAGCTGAAAAAGAAAAAAAAGCTGAATTAAATGGTTTAGATAGTACGTCGAAAACATCTATTTGGTTAGGTTTATTTAAAGTCATTGCCTACGTTTTTTTTAATTTCATGCAAGCTGCAAATTTACATTTGCAGGAAATAAGGGATTTGATTGCTAATCAAAAAGTTTTCAATCTTCGAAGATACAGATCAGAAGCTTTAAGATTTCAATACGGTTTTGATTTGATCAACGAAAGTGATCAATTTAAGCCCACTTATGAAGATAATGGCATTGATGTAATTGCCACAGACGAAGAAATCGAAAATTCAAAAATAATTAAATATGCTGCATGTAACCGTGTTATTGATGGCGGTCGGGCAAAAATTGTGATGAAGATCGCACCCGCAATTCTTGATGATATTTTCCCGGCTCAAGTTATGGCAGCCGTTGCAAAATATATTGAAGAAATATCGCCTGCCGGAGATCATGTAACAATCATCAATTATCTGCCGGATATTTTAAAGTTTGCGTTTAAAATTAAATATGATCCAATGGTTTTGCAAGCCGATGGAATGAATATAATAACGGCAAAATATCCGGTGCAGGAAGCTATTGAAACATTTTTAAAAAATCTTCCATTCAACGGCGAGTTAAGCGTACAAAGATTAGAAACTGCAATATTAGCCGTTGACGGTGTGGAAGACTTACAAACCCTGCAAATTCAATCAAAATGGATTGACCCGGCGCAAAATGGTTATGGCTTTTATCAGCCTGTTAACATGTCGGTTTTACCTGCATCCGGAAGATTTAAAATAGAAGATTTCACAGGACTTCAATATGTGGCATAATGGAAAAAGTTTACAATATTAATTTTAAAAAATTGGCTATCGAATGGCGTGAAACTTTTTTAAGAACTTCATTCTGGATTGCCTGTATTTCGGTTCTCATTGTTCCTCTAGAATCTCTTTATATTGATTTTTTGCGATCTCGAAAGCAAAACTTAATCCGGATCAATACAACCTGTCAAAAGTTTTCAATGCAAAAAAGGCTGAATGATTATTTTGATCCGTTAGAAAGGCGAATTGAGATAATAAAAGCGGTTTTGTTTGATGGTGTTTACTTGTACACAGAAGCAGAGGACGACCAATGGAAAACAAAAACGCAATGGCTTTATGTAGACAATTTACCAATCTATCTTTACACTGAAGCCGAATTAAATAGTGATTATGATTTCATAGTTAAGATACCCAACACAGGAATTAACGAATTACAACTACGTGCAGAAATTGAATATTATATGCTGCAATCAAAAAACTACAGAATCGAATTAATATGAGACTGAATTTTAAATTTATGCAAACGGACGGCGTGCCGTTGACTGCTGATCTGATGGATCAGATTCAGGAAGCGTACGCTATCTTCAACGTGATCGGAAGTGTTGCCGGAAACTTTACGATCCTTTCAGGTTGTGAGATCAACGGTACTTTAGTTAATCCCGGCATTGTTGTGATTAATGGCGACGTATTGTTTTTTGAGGGTGGTACTGTTAATCAAAATGTATTTATTCATCAGGAAGACATTTTGAAGACATTTAAAAATCAGCAGGCAAAAGTTCTAATTGAAAAGAGAACTGTCAAATTCGGTAATGCATCAACTGTTTATAATTGGTCAGAATTTGTAAAAATTGATACACTCAAAAAAATTAAGGAGGATTTAGCTTTAAAAGCTGATAAATCTGAACTTGATCTTGTAAAAAGCAGACTTGATATCGTGGAACTGAAAACAGCACCAATTATCAACGGAGGTGTAATTTGGGCGTTTGGTCGTCCTGTGAACGAAATACCTATTGGATGGAAAGAGGCAACTGATTATGCAGGAAAAACGATTGTGGGTCTTGATCCAAATGATCCAATGTTTTCAACTTTGGGTGCTAATGTAGGATCGAAAACTCACACTTTGACTAAAGAGGAGTTACCTAATATTAACGGCGATTTTTTAACTATAACAGGAAATGGTTACAATGGTAGTGGTAATGGTTTTATAACTGTTCAGTCAGGTTTTGCAGCCTATATATTAGGTAGTAATAATGGACAATTTCAACATAAAACATTGAGATTAAATTTTGGAAACAATCAACCTCACAACAATATTCAACCTTCAAGGATAGCAAATTTCATTGAACCAAATTTCCAATAATGGCAACAATACAACAAATATACTCTTGGTTTGAAACTGGAGATATTCCGACACAGGAGCAATTTCAGCAGACTTTTTCATCTTTTATTCATCGTGAAGAAAGTATCACAATAAATAAAATTACAGGTTTAGAATCTGCTTTAAATAATAAACTCGGTTCTAATCACAGTACAGATGCAAACGCTCATAATTCAGTACTTGCAAAGCTTGATGCATCAAATTTAAATTATGATAATATTCAACTTTGGAAAACAGCGTTAGGGGTTGGCAGCATTCCTGATAATGTAGCTTTAGTCGATAACGGTGAATCTCAAGATGTTTATAACAAAGATCAGATTGAAGAAAAGATTGCTAATCTTAATTTTGATGTTACTCTTACAAGTGATGATGAATCTATTTTAATTGAAAATAGCACAAAAAATATAGAATCAAATGTCTCATTATTCTCTGATCAGTTTGAAAGTTTAATGACAGATATTGTTGTTTTAAACTTTTCTGCAATTCAAATTTTGGGCGTTTATGATGGTGGTTTAAAACTGAATACTAACGAATATGAAATCATAAGTCCTACAAGGATTAGAATCTTATCCGTCAGAAAATATACATTATTACCTCCAATTGCTAATGTGGTTGAGGTTCAATACACACATTTAAAAACAGATTAATAAAATGGGATTAACAACATCTTATAGTAAAACAGAAACCGATGTAAAGTTGCAAAGATTACAAATGCTTTTCGGTTCAGGTCTACATGAAAAACCTTTAAAAATATCTGACCCAGTACCTACACAAATTGGTGGATATATCTTAGCTGAAATAGGAGATTATGCTTTTGGAACAACTGAAGTTAATAAATGGAATGTTGGATTTTTATCTTCTGGAGGGTGGGAAATTATTTCTGTTGAAATAAGTGCTACAAATAATAGTAATAATTCAGAATTTACAGAATTTAATAATTTGTGGTCTGGAAATAATTTTTTAAACTTAAATGCTAATAGAAGTTTAAATATTGATAAGACCAAGAAACAGGGGTATTTAATTGTCAAGCAAGATTCAACCGGAAATAAAACCCTAACTGTTGAGAGTACATTGTTGGACATTAATCTATTAGCAAATCAAAAAACATTAATAGGTTATATATTGATAGGTACTGAATTAATGTTTTCAATTAATAAAAATTTAATTGAAACAACCGTAGCAATTCCTGATTCTCAAAATCCAAGCCCAGCAACATTAACGACAGAAAATATCACACATAATTCAGTCAATTTAATTATGACCGGAGCTACTGACAATGTTGGAGTTGTTGGATTTGACATTTATAAAGACAACGTTTTTTTAGTTTCAACTAATTTGAATAATTATAAAGTAACAGGATTAGCTTTAAATACAAATTATTCTTTTAAAGTTAAATCTAAAGACGCAGCAGGCAATGTGTCTGTTTTTAGTAATATAGTAAGTGCCACAACTCTTGCTCAAGCAGTACCTACTAGTTTGACGTTTTCAGTACATGATGGATCATTTACGACATTATCAGATGGAGTGCATCGTATAACCAATCAAAATGAGGTTGGAGTATCAGATCAAACATTAACTGGTGATGGTTACTTTGAGTTTGGCGGTAATGTTATAGGAAGTATGATGTTTGGTTTAGACGATGTTTCCACTTTAAGATCATACGGCAATCCTTTAGTGTGGAATTGTCATGTTATAGTAGGAAATAGCTTAGGTGATAATTATGTTAATTATCGCAATGGATCACAAAGTCAACAAGGAAGTCCTTCAGGAATATTGAAATATAGATTAAGTAGAACTGGGACACAAGTCAAGTTATTAAAATCGACGGATGGGACAAATTTCACCGATTTGTACAACTACCCAAATGCAATATCTGGAGAACTTTGGCTGAAATTGTCTAATCCCGTGGGAGGCACTGCAACTACCGAGTATGTCAAATTATTAAACCTATAATTATGATTTTAAATATGACGATTGACGGAATTGAAAATCATAATATTAAAAAAAAGTTTTTGATTTCAGGTGATTCAACAATTGCAGCATACGCTTGTAGAAGTCAAACAATAGCATCTCAATTATTTACACAAAATGAAATTAGTCAGGGGTTTTCAGCGCAAAATATAGCAGTGCCTGGTCACACAATTAATCAACAGCTGGCAGCTTGGAATGCTTTATCTAACAAAAATTTCTTTGATGTCGTTTTAGTTCAAATCGGATTGAATGATGTAGAGCAAAACATTAATACAGTCTTAACAAACTATCAAAATTACATAAATCAAATCAGATCAGATATACGACCTGATGCAGAGATTTGGATTAGCTGTATGAATCCGGCGAAAAAAGCTTATTTGGATGCAGGTAAACCACAAGCTTACGCTAATTGGGTGACTTTAAATAACGCTAAAATGACTACGATTACGGGGGTTAACAAAAGAAATAATTATCACGTTTCTCTGCTTAGTGATGGGAATGATAATTTAGCAGCTCAGTATAATTGTGGAGATGATATACATCAGAACCAAGATGCTGCTGATATTCAAATAGACGGTTATAGAGCAATGATTTTTCAATAATCACCAAACATCAACTTGTGAGTAACGAGTAGCAATGTTGTCAATAACTACGGACAAATAAATTTTCTTCCACTTATTATTTTTAGAAGATTTTATTTTCTCATATAGTTTGTCAATTTCCTGCTGTTCTTTTTCATCTAAGTTTTGATCTTGAATATTGAGCCATTCATTCAAACTTTTTACTCTTTTTTCAAGAAAAGAATCAACTTGTTTTTTTGACATAAAGACACCAATCAAATAGATATACATATTATAAAATTATTATCAAGTAAAGATATAGAATTAAAAATAAATTAGATGAAAATCATGGTTTGAAGTCAATAGTAGAACTTTAATATAAAAGATTGCATTTTCGCAAAAAAAATATTATATTAGAGATATTCTAATATAATTATATGAAAAAGAACGTAGTTAATTTTCAAATCAAAGGAAAGAATGTGACAAAAGAATCATGGTTCAGAACTTTGAATGATAAAGCGGAAAAAATAGCTAACAAGACGGAGTGGAAAATGAATATTAAATATCTAACAGATTACTTAATGAATTATGTTTCTGCAATGGAAGAAAATAACACGCAAGAAACAGAACGATTAATGACTGAAATTGCACCAATCTTTGACAAATTGCACAGTAATACATCCGAAGAAACTAAAAAGCAAGAGATAATTAATCTTATCTTGTTGAAGATGCAAGAAAAGACATTGAATCATCTTGATGTTGCAACATATACTAGAGAGTTGGTAGTTTACGGGTTTCAGTAATTATTTGTATTTGTCAGGAATTTCACCAAAACCTAATTTATCATCCACACGCTTACAAATTAAATGTGTAAAGTAGGATTTTTTACCAGTTTTTGAATCAGTGAAAATTTCACTTTTAAGTTTGAAAGTAAAAATCCAAGAATCCAACAATTTCAATTCCTGATAAAACGGACTAAAGTTACAGTGCAGCTCAAAATGTTGCCTTTCTTTATCTCCATGAAATTCGACGATTACAGATTTATCAGCAGGTTTTACTTCTTCTACTATTGTGGCTCTTACTTTCATTTTAAATACTGTTTAAATGTCATTTAAAGATAAAAAAAAGCACTCAAATTGAGTGCTTTTTAAGTTGAAATCTAATGTAATGAGAAAGAAATTTTTGGACACTTTGTTTTAACATCTTTGACATTTTGTTTTGCCGATTATAATTATGTTAAATAATCTTCTTTAAAAACTAATCCCGATGAAACTTAAATTTCAACTTCTGTTTATCCTTTTGGGAACTTTATGTCTAGCTCAAACTCATTTTGAAATGGATGAGATTTCCAAAAACTATCGTGTAAGTATTGATATAGCAACATGCAATGAAAAGGAATGCTTTGGAAAGACTTCAATTAATTTTATCAATAAAAATACTTTGGAAAAATTACCGACTCTCACATCAGAAAACTTTACATTCAGTTTTGAAACAGACTCAGTAAATTCGAAAAAGATTAACTTTGAAGATGCTCAGATTCCATTAATTTTTGACGATTTTAATTTTGACGGCCATGAAGATCTCGCATTGATTAACGGATCTTCGAGAAACGCTGATAAGTCTTTATATGATATTTTTATTTACGATTCTATTCAGAAACAGTTTTTGCTCAGCGAAGGATTGACAGACTTAGTCAAAGACAATTCAGGAATGTTTACAGCAGATGCGGGAAGGAAAAGATTGGTTATTCATTCGAAATCAGGTTGCTGTATTCATATTACAAAAGAATATGAAGTGATTCAGGGAAGAGATCCTCTCAAAGTATATGAATTTGAAGAAGACACGCGAGATCCTAAAACAGTAATCACTAAAAAAACCGAATTTATAGATTACAAATGGTTCACAAAAACTACAACATATCCAAGAGAAGTTTATTACAAAGAAAATAATGATGAAAATACAAAAGGAAATTGATTTTATTGTCGCAGTCGACGCACTCAAAAACGTACAAAGAAGAAATTACAACGCCGACGATTCAAGAAGAGAAAATACCGCCGAACATTCGTGGCAGATTATCATCTTGGCTCAAATTCTCTTTCCCTACGCGAAAAACCGTGCAGATATTGACTTGTTGAGAGTGATCAGAATGCTGTCAATACACGATTTAGTAGAAATTGAAGCGGGTGATACTTTTATTTTTGACGAAGCAGCAATGGTTGGGAAATTTGAAAGAGAAAAATTATCTGCTCAGAATATTTTCGGTATTTTAGACGAACCAATCCGTTCAGAATTCTTTAATCTCTGGCTGGAATTTGAAGAAGAGCAGACTCCCGATGCGATTTTCGCCTGCGCCATCGACAGAATAATGCCTTTCATTCTCAATTCTCATACGTCAGGAAAAAGCTGGACAGAAGCTGCTGTAACCGAAAAGCAGGTAAGAAGTATGCTAGAAAATGCTATAAGCAGAGCTTCAGACGAAATGGGAGAGGCTTTTCAGTTTTTGATGATTAAAAATCTTGAAACGGAGAAGGTTCTGAGATAAGTTTAAATTAATCTTAAAAAACTTTGGTGTACAGATTGTTATATAGCTTAAAAAAAAATATTATGCAGATAAAAGATTACAGCAGAGAAGAGCTACACTATCATCAAAGTGAAAACAACTACACACTTTCAATACCCAAAAAGTTTTTGAGCGCAAAAGATCTAAAGGTTTTGAAAAAAAATCCTGACGGAAGTTTTTCCGATGCAGAGGTTGAAGTGCGTGATGAAGAACATGATATTTTAATTATAACGACGATTCCTATCGATATTCGGCTTGAGATTGTAGACGATGAGGTCTAATTACAGATATAAAAAAAATGGGTTTCGGCGGGCAAAGCCCGCCGAAACCTCTCTGAAATTATAGTATTTGAATTGGTTTCTTAAACTCATCAATCGCTACAAAAGTAAAATCACCGACAATAGCTTTTTCTCTTTCGTAAGAATACATTTGTTCGGTATAGATTTCTACATTCACTTTCATACTCGTTTTTCCAACGTGAGAAACTCTTCCGATTAATTCAACAATCGTTCCTGCAGGAATAGGTTTTTTAAAATCGATTTTGTCGCTGCTTACGGTTACCACGCGTTTTCTTGCAAAACGGGTTGCAGTAATAAATGCAACTTCATCCATCAACTGCATTGCCGTTCCGCCGAAAAGAGTGTCGTAATGATTGGTTGTGTTGGGAAAAACCGCTTTAAAAATTCGGGTTTCGGAGGCTTCAATTCTCTCTTCAGTAGTCATATTTCATTATTAAATTAAAACGAAATGAAATATATTGAAACAAACAGAAATATCAGGAACACGAAAATTCCTGAAAACCATAAGATCAACAAACTTCAGATCGCGAAAGTTTTTGTCTAAAGAAAAATGGCAGGTCTCCTGACTTGTAACATCCTTATTTCCTTTCCATGCATTTTGCACAGTGGTTTTTAATAAAGATTTCGGTTACTTTACAGTTGCGCGACAGCTCGTGATTTTCACACGATTCCCCTTTTCATTTGCGGTTAAGCAAAACCAATTTCAGAAAAGTTATATACTAACTTTCCGATTGCAAAAATAATGATAATTAGATGAATTATTCAGGATTTTTGAAAATAATCTGGCTGATTACTTTCCCTTCCTTGATTGTCCAAAGAGTAATGTATCTGTTTGATCCGGAACCATTGATCATGTATAGGAAAATATGATCGTCATCAATAGAAGTGACTCCCATATTTTCAAAATCCATTGTAGGCTGAAACATATTTTTAATAGCTTCTCTCACAAAAACAGAACCTCTTCCGGGTTGCTGTACCCTGATCGATTTGATTTCGGTCATTCCTACAGGTAATTCTTTATCAATTCCCCACGGTTTTACTTTATCGATGGCTGTAATATTTCCATCAGCATCTTTTACCTGCTTACGGAATCCGGCGTTTGACGGATAAATATCAATCACGACTTTACTTCTCTGCGCCGTCGGGATTTTAGGATTGTTATTGTCTGTGAAAATGATTGATTTTCCGTTTTTTGACTTTGTTGGAGTGTATTGCGGAAGTTGGTCAATAAAAGCAATACGGTCTTTATTCACCATACCTTCTTTCATCAGACTGTCATATCTTACAAATGGCTTTTCTACTTCATCCTTTTCTGGATACTTGATCCAGATCCAGTCGGTTTCTCCGGGAGCGGGTTTTACATAAACAAAAACATCACCTCTTTTCATTCGGATTTTGTCTACGATTTTTCGGTAATCTTCTTTGTGAACACGCACCATTGCGTAACCTTCTGTTGCTTTTACAACACCGAAAGGCACTTTATTCTGTGCAAAAAGCAGCGAGAAAGAGAAAATACTGAATATCGATAAATAAATCGCTTTGTTGATGAAAGTCATTTGGAAAGAATATTTATACCTCAAAGATATAAATTAAATATTTTTCGGAAGATAATTAAACCTTTGCAATTCTGTTAAATCTTTTAGTGGTTTTAAATAAGTATCAGTAAGTAGATAAATATTGTCTGAAATATCCAAAACATCTTGATATTGATGATCTGAAATGAGGAAACCTTTATTTTTTGACTCTTCTCTGATGCTCTTCTTTATTTCAGCTACAGTTTTTGGAGAAAGACTGTAAAAAGGCTCATCCAGTAAAATAAATTCTGCATTTGAATAAATAATTAATAAAACTTCCAAAATTCTAAGTTCTCCACCGGAAAGATTACGGGGAATTTCATCGATGAAAGGTTTTAATAATTCTGAATTTATAATTTTTGCAGAGTTTTCATCATTACAAAATAATGCGATCAATTTTTTTATTTTAATATTTTTTGCTAAAAAAGAAGATTGCGGTAAATAAGAAATCTTGTTTTTGCGATCGAATTGATGCTTTAAAATGATTTCATTAAATTTCACATATTGAGTTTCTCCTTTTAGAGTGCCGAAAATAATCTGAAAAAGCGTTGATTTTCCCGAGCCGTTTCTGCCAAGAATTCCAGCAATTTTACCGGTTTCGCAACTTAAATAAATATCCTGCAAAACTTTCTTTTCACCAAACGATTTTGTGATGCTGTCAATGTGAAGCGTACTCATAAAATATGGGTTATGATTTTTATAATTAAACCAAAAGCAAATGTGAAAATCCACAGAAATACTCTGGAAAACCCAAAATTGGCGTAGAAGAAATATTCATTTTTAAATCTCAATTCGTAAATAAAATAATGCATCAAAGGTAAAAGCAAAACAAAACATAGTCCGAAACTTTCAAAACTGAATCCTAATTGAAAGGCGAGTAATACAGAAAATAAAACCGCCGGAATCAGCAGTTTTCTGTAAAAGATCCATAAAATTTTAAGATCGGTCAGCATTTTTCAAAAGTAAGAGTATTATTTATCACTTATGTTGGATTATTTTTTATATGTTTGACTTAATATTTAACAATTTAATACTAATTTTAGACAAATAACTCAAAATCAGAAAATATGACAAAAAAACTACTTTTTTTATTACTTGTTTTATCGGGAATTTCATTTTACCAAAGTAAAAATTTTGATAAGAATTTTAGTGAAGCAGCCTTTACTGTTCCTACAAATGTTTTAGTTTCCAATATTACAGCAACTTCAGCTACAGTAACTTGCAGTTCTATACCAAGTTCAAATTACTTATTTGAATACAGGCTTTCTGGAGTAGGAGCTGCATGGACTTCTGCCCAAACCAATGTACCGATACTCACCATAAATTCTTTGCAATCTTGTACAAAATATGATGTAAGAGTAAAAGATGTGAGCAATCCTTCTGATGTTTCTGTTATTATAGTCTTTACGACATTGTCGGTTGACAATTGTACATCTGCGTCTACAGATTCGGGTTTAATGCATATTTCAAATGTAACAGTTACACCATTGCCAGTATTTGGTTTTTCTCCGATGATAAGTAATTCCGTAAATTCTAATTATACAGATTATCGTCCTGACCCCACGAGAAAAGTAAATTTGGTTTATGGATCTACAGGGAATTTATTTTCTATGACAAAAAGTGGTTCTGTGAATCCTTCAGCTGCTTATGTTAATGTATGGATAGATTACAATGCAAACGGAATTTTTGAAAATTCTGAATTGACTGTAAGTGCTACATCCAATACAAACAATACAATCACTAGTTCTTTTACTGTTCCAACTGCAGCAGCTGTAGGAGGTGTCATCAATTGTGCAGTAACAATGAGGGTTATCTTTTCAAATACTTTTGTTTCCAACGGATGCGGAAATTTTGGCTATGGAGAAGTTGAAGATTACGGAGTTTATATATTGCCAACTGCTAATCTTTCTACTAATGAAACAGAAAAAACCAAAGAAATCAGCATCTTCCCAAATCCTGTTTCAGATATTTTAAATATTGCAGGAATTTCCACAGAAACAGACTTTGAAATTTACTATATAACCGGACAAAAAGTTAGTTTAGGCAAAACTAAAGATTATCAAGTAGATGTTCATCAGTTTTTAAAAGGTGTTTATTTTATTCAGATCAATGACAAAGTAAAAAACGGGTCGATTGAAATTTATAAAAAAATAAAACAAAAAAGAGAGTGTATAAAAAACACTCTCTTTTTTTGATTAATCTTTTCTGAGTTTTGCCTTGACTCCATTCTCAGTAATGATTTTTCTGAGTACTGAAATTTGATCTTTTCCCATTTTTGATTTTTGGATCATATTCATGGTTTTTGCACTTTGATAGATCAGAAACCAATCTTTTAATTCTCTTACTTTAAAAACAGTATTCCAAGTAAAATCTCCTTCGAAAGTTTCTCCTTTCGTCTGAACTTTTTCATCTGTAAAAGTATAAATGATCTCTTCCTGAATTTTCTTATTTGAGTAAAATGCATTTTTTAACCGGAAATAAGTGCGAACGAAAATGAAAACAACTAAGGCAGCAAACCAGATTGCAGCAGATTTGAATATTTCCTGTGTATCGTTTTCAGCATTATAAAAATTCAGGCCTAAAAATAATAATAGAATTATTGAAAAAATAATACTTCGGGAAAATGAATTTTTAACATTGAAATGTAAAAAATCCTTGAATGTAATATGAGTTCTGACAATCATAAATAAATTTTAAATTCTTTCCAATTCATCAGAGCTGATCACGGTTTTGAAACTTCCATAATTGACAGTTACTTTGTTTTTAGAAATCGTTTCAATTGTCCCAACACTTGTACTTCCTGTAATTCTTACACGTTGTCCCACTTTCATCCAGACAGCGCGATCAGTTTTGCGTTTTTCCTCTATTTTTTCGTTGGTTTCGCTTATTTTTTCAATAACATCTTCTTTTTTAAGTTGTTGAGTGATTTTTCTTTTAACGATTTGCATACGTTTTGTCTCATCTTTATCAGCTCCTATTTTCCTGAATTTTTCCTGCTCTAGAATCTTTACAAAATCTTTCACAACATCTTTTCGGGATTTTCCTTTTACATAGCTGTCGATAAAACCTTCAATTTTTGTCCCGAACTGAAGTTTACGATGCTCATCTTCATACAATTTCTGAAAATTGAACAACTTTTGTTGGAGTTGCTCATTCAACTTCTGAAGGTTGTCTCGTTTGTCTTCTACAGAACCTTTTCTTTCGGCAAGATCGGTTTTCAGTTTTTCAACTTCGTACTTTTCCTGCTGAAGCTTAACGATCGTTTTATCTAAATTGACGATATCATGTTCCACTTTTTTCTTTGCAGAATGAATGATAAATCTCGGAATTTTATTCTTTTCGGCAACTTCAAAAGTGAACGAACTTCCGGCTTGTCCGACCTCCAGTTTGTACATCGGTTCAAGAGTTTCTTCATCAAAGAGCATTGCGGCATTGATGGCATTTGGAAGCTGTTCTACAACCAGTTTGATGTTGGTGTAATGCGTTGTAATGATCGCAAAACTCTTTTTATCATAGAAAAATTCAAGGAAACTTTCGGCTAAAGCTCCTCCCAATTCCGGGTCAGAACCCGTTCCAAACTCGTCAATCAATAAAAGCGTATCGGGATTAGATTCACGAATTATTCCACCCATTTTCTTTAATCTTGACGAATAGGTCGAAAGATGGTTTTCAATTGATTGATTATCACCAATATCGGTCATGATTTTATCAAAGAAAAACATTTCAGATTTTGGATGCGCAGGAACCAAAATTCCGCTCTGAATCATCAGTTGAAGCAATCCGACTGTTTTTAAAGTAATCGATTTTCCACCTGCATTTGGTCCGGAAATACATATGATTCTATTATGCTCGGTTAAACTTAATGTTTGTGGGAAAATGGTTTTATTTTCTGCTTTATTTCTCAGCCAAAGTAACGGATGAAATGCTTCTCTCAGCTTTAGAGTTTTGTGACGGTTGATTTTAGGTAAAATACCGTTGACTAATTCACCGAATTTTGCTTTAGCTCTCGTTAAATCTAAATCAAAAATATAGATCTGATATCTCCAAAGTTGTGGTTGAAAAACCGCCAGTTCTGCAGTAAGCTGTCTCAGAATTTTATCGATTTCTTTCTTTTCTTCTTCCTGATCATCACGAAGTTTGAAGTAATGCTTCACAACGCTGTCCGGCTGAATAAAAGTAATCGAACCCGTTTTTGAAAGTCCTAAAACTCTTCCCGGAACTCTTTTTTTATACGCAGATTTTACCGCTAAAACTCTTTGGTCTTCTATAATACTTTCACGAATGTCATCCAGAAAATCACTCTGACTGTAATTGAATAAAACTCTGTTGAAATTTTCCTGAATAGCTTTTTTCGACACCTGAATTTCAGCTCTCAAGGTTTTCAGAATTGGGGAAGCTTCACTTTTTACTTCTCCAAAACGGTTAAAGACCTTATCCACTTTATCAATAATCTCTTTTTTATATTCCAAAGCAGAAGCATCCTGCATCAGATTTGGAAAAGTATCGGGCATTGTCGGGAAAAACTTCTGAAGTTTTCCTATTTGTTCGGTAAGCGTTTTTATTTTGATGAAAGCGACGTTTTCAAGACGGTAATTCTCGATCAGCATCAGTTTCAGTTCGCTCTCAATATCTTCATATTCGTCAAACGGAATCGCATTTGAACTTTCAAAACTCGACAGATATTCTGAAGTTTTTTTCAGCGAAAGCTCAGCCTCATCAATCTTCATCGGACGAAGCTCAAGGATTTTTTCTCGCGTTTTCGGAGAATATGCAAAAGGAGCAATTTCCGCGAGCAATTGCGGAAACTCTAATTCGTTTAAATCTTCTTTATTTATATACACATTGCAAATTTAGTGAGAAAATGTGAATGTGATGTTGTGGTGTTTGAAAATGAGTTTCTTTACACAGTATTTAACCAAAAAAAATTCAAAAATTTAATGCATACAGTTTTATAAGTCAAATTTTCACCATACGCTTTGTCATCCCGTAGGGATCTAAGCTTAGCATTAGAAAATAGATTGGTAAGATTCGAGTTGAGATCCCTACGGGATGACAAACTTCGTGGTAATTAAAAAACTTCTCTCTCTAGGTTTAGTTTTTAGTACATTTGAAATATGAGAATAGAAACAGATCGTTTGATTTTAAAGGAAATTGACGAAAGCCATGTCGAGGATATTTTAAAGATTCGAAGCAATGAAATAGTCAATCAATTTGTAAAAAGAATTCCGCCAAAAACAAATTACGATGCGCTGGATTTTATTTTAACGATAAAAAAAAGAATTCAGAATAATGAATCTCTTTATTGGGGAATTACTTACAAAAATCAACAAAATCTTATCGGAACTATCTGTCTTTGGAACTTTTCAGAAGACAGAACCGAAGCGGAAGTAGGTTACGAATTATTACCCGATCATCACAGAAAAGGAATCATGTCTGAAGTTTTATCTGCAGTTTTAAATTTTGGTTTTAATGAATTAAATTTGCAGGAGATTGTAGCAATGACCAATAAATTTAATGAAAACTCGAAAGGACTTCTTGTGAAACATGATTTTGTTTTGGAAGAGGGAAGAACTGATGATGGTTTTCCGGATAATTTGGTTTTTAGTTTGAAGAAATAAGGTTAAGTATTTCAATCTTATCGAGAAAAAATCCTAATAAAAATTTTAAAATTGCACCAAGAGTATGGCAAAAATAATTATTAACCGTTCATCAGAATTTTCAAATAGTTTACGTTCAATAGAAATCTATCTTGATAATGAAAAAATAGGAGAAATAAGAGATGGAGAAGCGAAGGAATTTGAAATTGCTGCGGGAAATCATGCTTTGAAAGCAAAAATTGATTGGTGTAATTCAAATTTGATTAATCTAAATATTAAGGAAGATGAAATTTTAAGATACAATCTAAACGGCAGAAACCCTTTCTTGGCATTATTTTATATTACATTTGGAAAAGATCAATATTTAGAATTGAAACCCATAAATTAATAAATTACATGACCTGGACCGAAATTTTAGCCCCAATAAAAAGCACACCTCACTTTACCAATCTTTGGGAAAAAGTAAAACAGGAATATGCGACCACAAAAGTTTTTCCGCCAAAAAAACAGATTTTCAGAGCTTTGGAAATTACGCCTTTTGATGATATCGAAGTTGTGATTATAGGACAAGATCCATATCATAATGATTTTCAGGCAAACGGTTTGTGTTTTTCAGTTTCCGAACAGGTGACTGCACCGCCGTCTCTTAAAAATATTTTTATTGAACTAAAAGATGATTTGGGAATTGAAAGAACTTCAAAAGAATTGGACGATTGGGGGAAACAGGGCGTTTTGATGCTCAATGCAACTTTAACGGTTCGTGCACATTCTCCAAATTCTCATAAAGATCTCGGCTGGGAAACATTCACCAATTATATTATTAAAGAAATTTCTGATAAAAAAGAAAATGTGGTTTTCGTTTTATGGGGCGCTTTTGCACAAAAAAAAGCCGAACTCATTGATCCGTCTAAGCATTTTATATTAAAATCGGCGCATCCGTCACCATTTTCTGTTTATAAAGGGTTTTTCGGAAGCAAACCTTTCTCAAAAATTAATGAATATTTAGTTTCAAAAGGAAAGAAGCCTATCTCGTGGTAGAATCTTCTCCACCTTTTGTAATCACAATTCCTATTCTGTATTTTCCGGCGAGAGATTTTGCTCCTTCTCCTGCACTTGGAGCGGGATTTACTTCAACCAAAGAAATCGTATATCCGTTGAAAAAAGTTGATTTGTGATAATTTCTTCCTGCATTTTCTGTTGTTGCTAATGGAATCGTCATTGGTCTTGTTGTCGTTCCCATAAACTCAATATTCGCCACGGCTGCACCTTGCCACACACAAGTTACGCCTTCCGGACAACGGCTGTCTTCAGAAATATTTTTGAAAGTGACATTCATTTGATATTCTGGCAGGAATTTATTTTCTCCTTCTGTGAAATAAATGATTTTTCCTTCTATGCTTTTGCTGATTTTATCTTTTGTAGCCACTTTACCTGAATTTTTCGTTTCTTTTTGCGCATTGCAGTTCGTTAGAAACAATAAAGCAAAACCGGATATTATAATTTTGTAAAACATATTTTTAAATTACATTAGTGATATCCAAAACTACAACAAATAACATTGCCAAACCCACAACAAGACTAAAACCTGTTCCGTAAATAAATCCTATGAAAGCTCCTTTTGTAGATCTCAATGCTTTTTTCATGTCTTTGCTGTCATGCAAAAGTTCTCCGATAAAAACTCCGGCAAACATCCCTACCAAAAATCCTAAAGGAATTGGTAGAAAAACTCCTACGAAAGTTCCGATGATTGATCCTATACTACCCCAATTTGTTCCGCCATATTTTTTATTGGTTTTTGCGGGAATTACATAATTTAAAACTACCGAAGCCAAGGTAAGAAAGACAAATGCCCAAATGTAAATCATCGGCATATCAGAATCTGTTCCGTATTTGTAAATTAAAAGTCCACCAAGACTTAAAACCAATCCGGGTAAAACAGGAAGAAATGTTCCGAGTACTCCTAAAACAAGTAAAACAATACTGATTAGTGAGATTAAAGCGTGATCCATAATTTAGTTTTTAATAAAAAAAAGTGACTTCGAAAAGCCACTTTTGATAAGTATCAATTTTTAAGCCGATTTTTTAGAGATTCAGAATTACATATTGTAAAATTACACCAGCATTTCCGATGTTTCCTGTGGCATGATTATGAAAAGTAGTGTAGTAAATATAACCACTTCCTGATGCCCCTGAACACGGACCAACGGTTGCTCCAAGCGCTACCAAATAAGGAACTGCAACTGTAGGAACAGAAAGAGTGATCTGAATATTCCCTGGAAGTGTAATACAAACGGTTGTAAAAGTTGTATTGGGTGCATTTCCGATCGGTGTAGTAGGGATTCCCGTTGCTGTAAACTGGTTTGTTCTCAACATCAATGCATCATTGGTTGTTGCATCTTTTACTAAAACTTCCCAATAGGCAGGATCATAATTGATGATTTTTTGCCACGCTCCCAAATCATAATTAATATTTAAGGTGTTAAATCCAAGCGCAGCAGTCAAACCGGCGTTATTTACACTTGCTGCTAGAAGGCCGGTGGAGCCAATATTTTTCGAGCATAATTTTGAGTCAGGAACAAATCCCCCTGAAAGAGAACAGTTGTTGGTATTGTCGGTTCCGCCAACAAGATATGAAACATCCCAGTCTGAAGCATAAATACTTCCCCCATTAGCAACGAAAATTGCTAAATTAGTGTCGATCAAAGGGTAAAGTGATTGGTTGGTTGCGTAATTTCTAGAACCACAATTAAGGAAAATAATATCGTATTGCGCAATGGTATTGATGTTTGCAAGATCAGCATTGGTGATTTCTGTTGCAGTATATCCTAAGTTTGTAATGATATCTTCAATTTTATCATACGAACCCTTTACATACGCTATTTTCGCAACCTGATTTAGTTTTGTCTGATTTGTAGTTAGATTTACCGTTTCGTTATCCTTGATGGTTGCCGAAATTTCTGTTCGGAAATTACTTCCATTTCCGGTTTGGATGTAGACTGTTTTTGCGCCAACAGGAGCTTCTAAAACGAAATTACCGTCAGAATCTGACAAGGTGTGGTAAATTTTGTATTTGTCATCAAATGTAAAAACCGAAGCTCCGCCAATTGGTTTGCTTCCGTTTTGTGACATTACCTTTCCGGATAGTTTTCCGGTTTTCAGTACAGTTTCTGTAGTTAGCTCTGCGGGAGTTTCAGATTCGGAACGACATGCTCCGAGAGATAATAGAATAATGAAAATAAAAAGAAGGTTGAATTTTCTCATAATAGTAGTTTTTTGGTTTAGACTACTAAATTAATGAATTTAACATTAAATTATCGATATTTCAGATAAAAATTTATTGTATTTGTAATTTTAAAAGACAATTGTTGTGAAAAATTGTTATGGTAAAGGTTTTGCTGATTCTAATTTTATTAAATTTGCTATAATGAAAGACGAAATAAAAGATACCAAAAGTTTTTTGCAGGAACTTAGCGAGCAGCTCTATATTTATATATCGAAGATTTCTCCGACTGGATTTGAGTGGATTTTTCATATTATTGTAAAAATGGCTATGCTGTTTGGTATTTTCATGGTTTTAGATTTAATTTTTAAAATCATTATCAATTATGTCTTTCGTTTCTTTCATAATGAAGAGAAATTCCCTGTTGTAAAATCGGTCTATCAATCACGAATTACTAATTCCGTTGCACATTTTGTGGCTTTAGCGATTATCGGATCAATACACGAATCAATCTTTGTAGGCGCTTTAGAAAAGACAACCATTTTTATTCACAGATCTGTAAATCTGGGATTGGTTTTGATTCTTGCGGGTATGTTGTACAGATCTTTGACAGGTTTTAGGTACTACTTTACTATTAAGCAGGATTATTATAAAGTGATGGCAATCAATGCTATTTCTGAAACGGTTAAGATTCTTGGAATTTTCATCTTTTCGATTGTCAGTATCTGTGTGGTTTTCGGGATTAAAGGAACTACGATTGTCGGAAGTTTGGGAGCAATTACTGCAGTTTTGGTTTTGGTTTTCCGAGATACGATTTTAGGATTTATTACAGGTATTCACGTTGCGACATCAAAAAGTCTAAAGGTTGGTGATTGGATCGGAATTCCAAAATACAATATTGAAGGTAATATTCTTGACATCAATCTTTTAACAACGAAAATTACAAATTTTGATAAAACGATTTCGTCAATTCCAACTTATGATTTATTGACTACTGAAATAAAAAATCTTCAGGTAATGTCTGAATCTAATACCCGAAGAATCAAAAAATCAATTTTCTTTAATATTAATTCATTTAAATTTTTAAATGTTGAAGAGATTGAGAAATTGAAAGAGATCAATCTGATTGAACAGTATCTGAACGAAAAAACATCAGAAATCAATTTAGAAAAAGAAAAAATTGAGCATAATGATAAAATCATCAACGGGAGACAGTTGACAAATATTGGAGTTTTCAGACACTACGCTCAGAAATATCTTGAGAACGATCCTGAAATAGCTAAAGAAAGTCCGATCATGGTTCGTCAGCTTGAAATTACCACTCAAGGTCTGCCGATGGAAGTCTACTGTTTTGCAAACGATTCGAAATGGGAAAAATTTGAGCAGATTCAGGCAGATATTTTTGATCACCTGTTGGTTGCTTCAAAAGAATTTGATCTTCAGATAATGCAAATCGGTTTGCCGAAATAAATTAAAAATAAATAAGATTATAGATTAAGTATTAGTTTAAATCATTTTAAATCTGATATCTGAAATCTGCGATCTAACAACTATAGAAATGACAAAACTAAGCGTAAACATCAATAAAATTGCAACCATAAGAAATGCAAGAGGCGGAGAAACACCGAGCGTGACAGAAGCTGCAGTCAAAATTCAGGAATTCGGAGCACACGGAATTACAATTCATCCGAGACCTGATGAAAGGCACATCACAAGAAAAGATGTTTATGACCTGAAACCTTTGGTGACGACAGAATTTAATATTGAAGGAAATCCCCACAGAGATTTTATCGATATGGTTTTGGAGGTAAAACCTGAGCAGGTAACTTTGGTTCCGGATGCAGATGACGCAATTACTTCAAATGCAGGTTGGGACACGAAAAAGCATTTTGATTTTTTAACTGAAATTATTGCTGAATTTAAAAATGCAGGAATCAGAACTTCTGTTTTTCTTGACCCGACTCCAGAATTGGTAGAATATGCTTTTAAAACAGGAGCCGACAGAATTGAATTGTATACCGAAGCTTACGCAAAAGATTATTTTAAAAATAAAGAAGAAGCGATAAAACCTTATTACGACACTGCCGTTATTGCCAATGAATTTGGTTTGGGAATTAATGCAGGTCATGATTTGAGTTTAGACAATTTAAAATATTTTGCGGATAATATCCCAAATCTTTTAGAAGTTTCCATCGGTCATGCTTTAGTTTCAGAATCGTTGTATATGGGGATGGAAAACACAGTTCAGGCATATCTGAAGCGATTGGCAAAATGGTAATTTTCGATGAAAGATTTTTGCACACCTTTACCGGAAAATAAAAAACAGTACATCAAAGATATTGGGACTGTTCTTGTAAATGATTACGGCAAAAAAGATTTCTATAAACCGGAAGATGTAAAAAAGGCCAATCAGAAAACATCGTGGGGCAGCTCTGGAACAGATTTTTCTTGCTGGAGTATGTCAGTTTTTTCTTCACATGAAGATTTTGATGCTTATCATAATAGTAAAGGTGAAGTTTGTGATTATGTAGAAATGAAACAAACCATGCTGGAAGGAATTTCTGGAAATAATTTTGATTTTAGTTTTTTAGAATTTACAGATTCGGATATTAATATAGATTCATCTTGGTTAGATTTGGGAGAAATCTTCGGAGCTATTGGAGATTTTTTCTCGGCATTTTTAGATTAAAAAATAATGGAAAATAATATACTGCATTCAAAAATATTTGGCGAAAATTTATCGTCAACACCGCTTTTAGTATTTCATGGTTTGTTTGGAATGCTCGATAATTGGGGAAGTTTTGGGAAAGAACTGGGCGAGTTTTTGCCTGTTCATTTAATTGATCTCAGAAATCATGGAAGAAGTTTTCATTCTGAAAATATGTCGCATGATGATTTGGCAAATGATATTGCCAATTATATGACTCATTACGGAATTGAAAAAGCTCATGTTTTGGGACATTCTTTAGGCGGAAAAGCCGTGATGCAGTTTGCATTGAGCTATCCTGAAAAAGTTGAAAAATTAATTGTGGTTGATATCGGTCCAAAAGCGTATCCTCCACATCATCAAGGAATTATTAAAGCTCTTGAAACGGTTGATTTTGAAACCGTAAAATCAAGAAATGAAGTTGAAGCAATTCTCACTCAATACATTCCTGAAAAATCGACTATTCAATTTTTAGCTAAAAATTTGTATTGGGAAGAAATTGGTGATGCAAAGAAACTTAACTGGAGATTCAATTTGAAAACACTTTCAGAAAAATACAATCAGTTTGTTTCAAATGCGATCAAATTCGGAGTTTTTGAAGGTGAAACATTATTTATTGCAGGTGAAAAGTCAAATTATATTTTACCACAAGATGCATTTGCGATCAAGCAGCAGTTTCCAAAAGCTCAAATTGTGACGGTAAAAAATGCTGCACATTGGGTTCAGGCAGATAATCCCGTGGAATTCAGTCAAGTGGTAAGAAATTTTTTAGGTTTAAATTAAATTTAATTAAAATAGGATCAAAATCTTTGAGATCTTAGCTGAGTGGAACGCCTTGGCGAGCTTAAAAACAGTTAGTAGTTAAAAAAATCTTAGCGAACTTTGCGTTTAAAATTAATTAATTATATCACGCAAATTCAATCAAATAACCACATAAAATTTGCAAATTTGCAGGAATTTGTAATTCACTAATCAAGCAGGAAATAAATTCATGGTTTTTGTAACAGGAGCAACAGGAATTTTAGGCAGAATCATCGTTTTGGAACTTTTGAAAAAAGGGAAAACAGTTCGTGCTGCAAAAAGATCTGCGAGCAATATTGATGAAGTAAAACATTCTTATCAGTTTTATACAGAAAATCCGGAAGATTTTTTTAATAAAATTGAATGGGTAAATGTTGATTTTGACGATATTCATTCTTTACAAGACGCTTTGATTGGCGTTACAGAAGTCTATCATTGTGCTGCAAAAGTAAGTTTTCATCCGAAAGATGAAAAGGAAATGTATCACACCAACATCAAAGGCACAGAAAATCTTTTATTTGCCTGCGAAAATTCAAGTGTTCAGAAATTTCTTCATGTAAGTTCGATTGCTGTTTTGGATGGTTTTAATGAAAAAGGAGAGTTGGATGAAGAGTCAGATTTTAATCCGAAAATTGAACATTCCGCATATGCAATTTCAAAACATCTTTCAGAAATGGAAGTCTGGAGAGCTTCCGCCGAAGGTTTAAATACCATCATCATCAATCCCGGAATGATCGTCGGAACAGGGAACTGGAAACAGAGTAGTGGAGAATTGTTTTCGACTTTTGAAAAGAATAGTTTTACATTTTCAGGAAGTTCGGCATATGTTGATGTACGTGACGTTGCAAAAATTGCCATCGATTTGATGGAAAAAGATCAATTCGGAGAACGGTTTATTCTTATTTCTGAAAGTAAAAAATATGCAGAAATCGGAAATCAGATCAGAAAAAAATTAGGTTTAAAGGATGCGAAAATTCTTTCTCAATCTATATTAAATATCGGAAGATGGCTCAATATCTTTTTTGGGTGGCTGATTCCACAGTTGAAAATGGCAACCAGAACCAATATAGAATCGGTGAATTCTTCCAATATTATTTCAAATCAAAAAGTGAAAGATACTTTGAATTACGAATTTATTCCCGTTCAGGAAAGTGTAGATTTCCATCTCAACAATTATATTAATGACAAAAAGCTGAATCAATTATAATGAATCTTGCAGAAGCAATTATCAGTAAAAATGTAGAAAAGCATTCTTTCAAATCGGCTGTCGGCTTCAAAAAGAAAGAAAGCTGGAAAGAATTGAGTTGGAAAAAATTCAGCGAAATTATTTTTAAAACGGCAAACGCATTAAAAAGTAACGGAGTCGAAGAAAACGACAAAGTCGCCATCTACGCAGACAATTCTGCTGAGTGGCTGATTTTTGATTTAGCCGCGATGTCGATTGGTGCGATTACGGTTCCCATTTATTCCACCAACAATACCGAACAGGCAGAATATATCATCAATGATTCTCAATCCAAAATTATTTTGGTAGGAAATCAGGCTCAATATGATGCTTGTTTTGAAATTGTACAAAAAGAAAACAGCCTTCAAACCATCATTGTTTCTAAAAAAGCAGTTTGGGTAAAAAAAGAACATACTTTTTATTTAGAAGATTTTATTGCTAAAACTTCCCCAAAATTAGAGATCGTTAAAAAGGAATTTGAAGATTTAGTAACAATTATTTATACTTCGGGAACAACAGGAACGCCAAAAGGTGTCATGTTAACCCATGGAAATTTCATCAAGGCTTTTGATGCTCATTTTGAATATTTTAAGTTTAAAAATTTCGAAGATGAACTATCGTTGGCGTTTTTACCTCTAACTCACGTTTTCGAAAGATGCTGGAGTTTATTATGTTTGTATGGTGGTGCAAGAGTTTATTTTCTTGAAGATCCGAAGGACATTGCAGCCACTTTGGAAGAAGTAAAACCAACAATGATGTGCGCTGTTCCAAGATTTTTCCAAAAAGTTTATGCCGGAGTTTTAGAAAAAGCAAAAGAAGGTTCATCATTTAAAAAGAAAATCTTCGATTGGGCTCTTGAAGTAGGAAAACAGACTGCCGAATTGAGAAGAGTTGAAAAATCAGTTCCTTTTGGACTAATACTAAAACATTCTGTTGCCAACACTTTAGTTTTCAGTAAAGTGAAACAGAAAATGGGAGGAAGACTTTGGTTTATGCCTTGTGGTGGAGCTTCCGTTTCGCCCGATGTGACGCAATTGTTTGAAGCAATGGGACTTCATATCACCGTTGGTTATGGTTTAACGGAAACTACAGCGACTTTGACGGCTTTCCCATTTACTCATTTTGAGCATGGATCTTGCGGAAAACCTCTACCAGGAGTTGAACTTCGTATCGGAGAAAATGATGAAATTCTGGCAAAAGGAAACGGAATCATGAAAGGGTACTACAATAAACCTGAAGAAACTGAAAAAGTTTTCACACAAGATGGATGGTTTAAAACCGGTGATGCAGGAAAAATAGATGAAAACGGAAACCTATTCATAACAGACCGTATCAAAGATTTAATGAAAACTTCCAATGGTAAATACATTGCACCACAGCAGATTGAGAATATACTAACCAATAACAATTTTATTCAGCAGATTGTTTTAATTGCGGAAGGAAGACAATTTGTCTCTGCATTGATCGTTCCGAATTTTGAATTTTTAAAAGATCATTTAAAGAAAAATAATATTGCCTTTACCAATTGGGAAGAAATTGTTCAAAAGAAAGAAATCATCGATTTTTATAAAGATAAAATTAAAGAATTGCAGCACGAACTTTCAGATTTTGAAAAGGTGAAAAAGTTTACTTTGATGCCTTCAGAATTTGAGATCAGCAGCGGAGAAATTACTCCGACTTTGAAAGTAAAGAGAAATGTAGTGCTGAAAAAATATGCTGATTTAATCGAAAAAATGTATTAACATTAACCACAAAAGTCACAAAAGATAAAGTAAGTTGAAATTTTAAATCTTTAACGTTTACAAAAACAGTTCAAATATTTCCAAAGCTTATTTGAACTTTCAAAAGAGTTTAAGTAAACTTCAATAATAAATCTAAAACTTTTGTGACTTTTGTGGTGATAATAATAAGTTATCATTAAAATAAAACTATGACAACACGAGACTTCTTAGGAAAAGAAAATTACAATATAAGCTCAGAAACAGTTTCAGAAAGCTGTCCGTCAAATATTGCCTTAATTAAATATTGGGGGAAATACAAAGATCAGATTCCGGCAAATCCGAGTATCAGTTACACTTTAAATCACTGTAAAACCAATACGACAATAGAATTTTTAGCAAATGAAGTATTTTCTGTTCAGACTTTTCTTTCTGGAAACGAAGAAGTAAAATTCGCCGAGAAAATAGAAAAGTATTTTAAAAATATTGAACAATATCTTCCCTGGATTTTAAAAGGAAAATACATCATCAAAACTGAGAATACTTTCCCTCACAGCTCAGGAATTGCAAGTTCAGCTTCAGGTTTTGGAGCTATTGCTAAATGTATGATGAAATTAGATGAAACTTTTTCAGGAAAAGATTCAGACGAAGTTTCTCTACAAAAAGCATCCTTTTTAGCCAGATTAGGAAGCGGAAGTGCTTGTAGAAGCCTTTATAGCGGATTGGTAGTTTGGGGCGAATCTGATGAGGTTGAAGGCAGTTCAGATTTATTTGCGGTTAAATATTCTGACGATGAAATTCATTCAGTTTTCAAAGATTTTAACGACTGGGTTTTATTGATTCATGAAGGTGTAAAAAGCGTTTCTTCAACAGTTGGTCACGGTTTGATGAATACGAATCCTTATGCAGAAAGAAGATTTCAGGAAGCAAGAGAGAATTTTGTTCCGATGAAAGAAATTCTTAAAAGTGGGGATATGAAAGCTTTCATCAAATTGGTCGAACACGAAGCTTTAACGCTTCACGCTATGATGATGATGAGCGATCCTGCTTTTATCTTGATGAAAAAAGGAACTTTAGAGGTGATCAATAAAATCTGGGATTTCAGGAGAGAGACAGAACTTCCATTGTTTTTTACTTTGGACGCAGGAGCGAATGTTCACCTATTATTCCCAAATGATGGTTCTGAAGAGAAAATAAAAACTTTTATTGAAAATGAATTGCTGCAACACACTCAGAAGAACGGAGTAGTGAAGGATGTGATGAGTTTTTAATTAAATAAATATCAATAGAAGCGGACTTTGGTTCGCTTTTTTTTGTGAACATTATAGCTTTAGCTGAACGTAACAAACCACCCCGTCAAAAATTCTTTGAATTTTCGCCACCCCTCCAAACGAGGGGAATTAACGGGGGAGTTAAAATGATCAATCTTCAGTAACCACAGCATCACGTTCTCCGTCCTCTTTTTTACCTTCCTCAATAATTTCTTCAGCTTTAGCTTTTTCTTCAGCATCAGCTTGTTCTACACGTTCTTCCTGATCGTCGTTGTGATGATCGATAAAAAATTCGCAGTAAACAGGAAGGTGATCCGAACCAAAATTTTCAAGTGTTTTTAAATCTTTAATGAAAATATCTTCGCTATGAAACATCAGATCGATAGGGAATCTCAAAAGACGGTATTTTGCATGGAATGTCGAAACGAAAGAATGACCAACTCTCGGATCGATCAAATGACTTGTTTTTCTGAATAAAATAGAAGATTGTGACCACGCTACATTGTTGAAATCTCCCACTACGATCACTGGCTTTTCAATTTCCTGAACGCGTTTTGCGGTGCTTAAAAGATCACCATCTCTTTCTTTCGAAGTTTCTTCTTCGGTAGGACTTGGTGGCGGTGGATGAACTCCAAAAAAGACAAATTCAAAGCCATCTTCGGTTTTCAGATGTGCTTCTATACTTGGAATGTCATCGGCTACGAAAAAATGCGTTTTTGATTCTTCAATTTTCATTTTAGAATAAAAATGCATTCCGTAGGTATTTTCAAGGGTCACTTTATGTTGGAAAGGATAATCTTTTTCTAAAATCTGTAACGCTTTTTCCCAATCACCATTGCTTTCCATAGTCAGGAAAAGTTCGGGTTTGTTCTTGTTAATGAGAGCGATAAACTGATTGTAATCTTTATTAAACTGATAAACATTTGCCGAAATAAAATGATATTTTTCTGACGAATTTTGACTTTGCGGATGTTTTTTTACTTTATAAAGTGGAGTATACTTAACCAGAGTAATTCCGTGGTAAATAAAAATTGCCAGCAACAATCCCTGGTAATACCAAAAATACTCAAAGCTTAAAAAAAAGCCAGAAGCAAAAGTGATTAAAGTAATGTAAGCAATCTGAATTTTACCAAAATCAGGAACACGAAAAATCCAATGTGAACTTGGAATTTTGGGTAACACCGTTAAAATCAATAATAAAGCAACAAATACCAGATAAACTTCCCACATATCTTTTTAATAACACGTAAATGTAAGATATTTTGATACATTTTTTGCTCTCTTTCCATCTAAAGTTTAAGAATAAAAGCTGTTTCCGAGTAATATATTTCTTACTTTTATTGTTCAAAAATGATCACTATGAGAATATTTATTGGAATTTTTATTTTATTAAGTTCATATTGTTTTGGGCAATTATCTGAAAATGATTTAGTAAGGCAAACGGTAGAAAAGCTCTTTACAGGAATGAAAAATGCAGATGCGGAAATTATTCAATCTACCTTTGCAGAAAGTCCGATCATGCAAAGTATAACGAAAGATGGTGTTTTGAAAAATGAAAATATTGAAAATTTTATAGCTTCGATTTCTCAACTTTCAAAAAATGATGCAGACGAAAGAATTACTTTCGAAGGTATTCATATTGATGGAAATTTAGCGAGCGTTTTTACACCCTATGAATTCTATTATAAAGGAAAATTCTCACATTGCGGAGCCAACAGTTTCCAATTGATAAAACAAAATAATGTCTGGAAAATTCAGTATCTGATTGATACGAGAAGAAAAGACTGTAAAAAATAATTTTAAAAATGAAAATTCATCATATTGCGATTATCTGTTCAGATTATCAGATTTCAAAAAAGTTTTATACCGAAGTTTTAGGTTTAAATATTATTCGTGAAGTTTATCGTGAAGAAAGACAATCTTATAAATTGGATTTAGCCATCGGAAATGATTATGTTATCGAATTATTTTCTTTCCCAAATCCTCCACAAAGACCGTCAAGACCGGAATCCTGCGGATTGAGACATTTGGCTTTTTCTGTTGAGAATGTCAATGAAGAGCGGGAAGAGTTAATTGGAAAAGGTTTAAGCTGTGAAGAGATCCGCATTGATGAATTTACCGGAAAAGAGTTTTTCTTTACTCAGGATCCCGATCAATTGCCTCTAGAATTTTATCAAATGTAAAAATCAAATTTTAACAAGTTTAATAATGTGAAGATTATCTTTTCTTTTTATTATTTCTTTAAAAAAAACTTTACGGTTTTAATCTTACTTTTAATAATAAGAACTAAATTTTTATCTTCAACATACTCCATCTCATACCAATCTTTTGCGGTAGTGGTAGTAGATGATGTTGGCTCACTACAGAGGTGTGTTTGATTTTGAAGTCTTTCGAGCTCTCTTTTGGAATATTGATTTTGTCCGGATAGGAAATTTGAGTTAAGAAATATGATGATAAATAGAAATACTTTTTTCAGCATAAATACTAACATTTGGAGAATTTAATTAAAAAGTAAATCAATGTGCATATCCGGTCACAAAACTGATGACCATAATAATTAAAACAATAGAAGAAATTGCAACATATAAATAATCTTTCTCTTTCAAATATCCGATTAAAGCAAAGATAATTCTCATTAAAGGCGTGAAAATCAGCATCAGAATTCCCAATTGAATAATGGCCATTCCTTCACCTTTACAAAGGGTTTCCCAGAAATGTCCCCAAACTTTCTCCGAAGAAGTTCCCATGTCGAGAAGTTTGTACTTTCTCGGCATTTTAAAGCCTTCCGTAAAAAGCTTAATGAAACCGATCAACGAAGTAATTACCGATAAAATTACCCCTAATCTCAGCAAATTTCCGACAGAACGGTTCAGATCAACATCAGTGAAATTTTTTCTCATGAGAAATTGCTTCTTAGACCGTTATACATCATATAAATGGAGAGAATCGTAATCACGATAGCGAAAAATGTCTTCAGTTTTTTAGTTTTAGAAACCATTAAAGTTTTTGATCCGATGAAACTTCCGACTACAACACCAACTAAAACCGGAGCAACAATTACAGGGATGATTTCACCTCTTTGGAAATATATTAATGAACTGGCAACGGCAGTCACGCCAATCATAAAGTTACTCGTCGTCGTAGAAACTTTGAACGGCAGTCTCATCATATTATCCATTGCCAAAACTTTCAAGGCTCCGGAACCAATACCTAAAAGTCCGGACATTGCACCTGCAAACATCATCATAAAAAATCCGGGAACAGTATTTCTTGCTGAATAACTTTTAAGAATTCCCTTATCTGGGAAAGTGCCGTATAATTTTAATTTATCTTCCAAAGTTCCTTTAATCCGGGGTTCCTGATGATCTGGTTTACCTTTCAGATTTAAAATTACGGTCAACAAAAGAATGCTTGCGAAGATAATTCCAATCGTATTTGGATTCAGCATTCCGGAAACTAATGCACCAACGATAGCACCGGCAGTCGTCGCAATCTCCAGAAACATCCCGATTCTCATGTTGGTAAATCCTTCTTTTACAAAAGCTACGGCTGCTCCGGAAGAAGTTCCGATTACCGAAATCAGTGAAGCACCGATTGCGTAATGCATCGGAACGCCAAAACCCAGCGTCAGTAAAGGGATGATGATAACTCCTCCTCCCAAACCTGTAAGTGAACCCAAAAGACCTGCTGAGATAGCGCCAAGAAAAAGAATAATGATCTCCGACATGCTACAAATATAAAACTATTGCGGTTTTCAGGCAAACATTCACTCAAGATTATTTTTTGACAATTTTTGTAACGAAAACAAGCTCTCTTAATTGGTTTTTATTGAATGAAAAATTTATTTTTTTTAGTGGATTTAAGCTAATGAATTCAATCGTAAATTCTTAAAAAACATAATAAGTGAGCCTTAAACTTGGATAATATATAGTGCCGATGTATTTCAGTTGATGCAAATATTCTTTATTTTTATATGTCCATAAATACTGAAAATTAGATTCTTTGGTCTGGATTTTTTGAAAAGGTACATTTATAGATATCCCTAAGTCAAACTGGTTTCTCAACCCGAAATTTAAACCAAATCCTATATTTGAACTGATCGTATAGCTTTTTTCGCCAATATTGGTGTTGTAAGAGCTTTCATAGTAAATGGTTTCGGTTAGCCCGTCCTGCGATTGTCCATTTCCACGATTATAAATCATGACGTTATTATTATAGTCTGCACCCACACTTCCTTCAATGTAAATGAAATTTTCATTGAAAGGAAACAACCTCCTATAGCCTACAAAAAGCGAGATGCAATCATATTTTTGTCCAAAAATTTCTTTATTCGTAAACGGAATTTCAGGCTCATTGAGATTGTACTCGTATTCTATTTTTTTCCTGGTGACTAAAAGATCAGCGAATAACTTGTTTTCTTCGTCTAAATTTTTCACCAGTTTTGCTCCAAAATAAAAAGATATGGGTTTGTTTGTGCTGAACTGACTTTTGTCACTCGATAAATTGTTTCTATAAATGTTCATGCCTGATCCTACAGTAACTCCCAAAGAATAATCAGATTGAGAATAATATTTTTCCGAAAAAAGGAGCAGTACCAATATGGTAGTTGTGGAAGATAGTTTCATGTGTTATTAGAAAAGTTTTTAATCTAACGCAAAAAGTCTATTTAAATTTTAAAAATCTAATTCTTTTCGGTTTCATTAAATAACCAACTGTGAACAATCCAAACAATTCTTTTTACACAGATATATGATTTTTAGATTTTGTCGCTGTAAAACTATTGCGGTTTTCAGGCAAACATTAACTCAAGATTATTTTTTGCCGTATTTTTGCAAAAATAAAATTCAAAATGAAGTTATTTTATATCATTCTTGGGGCAACTCCAAAAGGTAGAAATATAGAGCAGCACGATGTTTTTTTCGGTATTGCAGAATCTTTGAAGGATTTGGTTCCTGCGATGAAAGAATTTTGGACTGAAGCTAAAGGGAAAATTCATATTGATGCATATCAGGAGGTGAAGTTTGCCGATGGATATGAAATTTCTGTAGAGCCAAAAAACTCGTTTGAGAATGAAGAAAAATTATTCTTTGTGAATCTCGGAGGTTACAAGGCAGATCATTTTAAAGAGTTTCACGAACAGCATTTGATGGTTGGGAAAACATTGGGTGAAGTCGTAAAAAAATCAAAGGCGACAGAATTTTATCAGACGATGGGTTTTAAAGGTGCCGGAAGTCATATTGATGAAAAATTCGGGGTTGATATTGATGATATTTTCAGTGTTAACGAAATTCTTCCGGAAGAAATGAAGCAGAAATATTCTCTTAAATTAAGAAAATCAGACGCTGATAATCAGGAAAATTACACTTTTTTAGGGTATTTGATGCTCGATAAAATTAAATAACTGATAAAGCGGCGAATTTGTTTCATCAGGATAATTAAAAATAAATAAAATAAAAAATGAAAATAGGAATTTTAGGCGGCGGACAGCTCGGTAGAATGTTAATTCAGGAAGCGTTGAAGTATGATGATGAGTTTTACACATTAGATCCGGCTTCAGATGCGCCTTGTCACAATATTTCATATTTTACACAGGGAAGTTTTAATGATTACGAAACCGTTTTAGATTTCGGAAAAGATAAAGATGTAGTGACGATTGAAATTGAGCACGTAAACGCAGATGCATTAGCTGAACTGGAAAATCAAGGGGTAAAAGTAGTTCCGAACTCACAAATCATTAAAACCATCCAACAGAAAATCCTTCAGAAAGAATTTTATAAGGAGCACGACATTCCAAGTCCGGATTTTGAAATTATGGACGGAAGTTCAGACGAAATAAAAATTGAGTTTCCTTTTGTTCAGAAATTAAACACAGGAGGTTATGACGGAAAAGGCGTTCAGATTATCCGCAATTCTGATGATTTGAGAAACCTGTGGACTGAAGATTCTGTTTTGGAAAATCTGGTAGATATTGATAAGGAACTTTCTATAATTGTTGCCATCAACGAAAACGGAGAGACAAAAACTTTTCCTGTGACAGAAATGGTTGCCGATCCTAAGTTAAATTTACTTGATTTTAATATTTGTCCGGTTTTTTTAAGTGAAGAAATTGAAAATCAGATCGATTCAATTACAGACAAATTTTTGAAAGCGGTCAATTCTCCGGGATTGTTTGCGATTGAATTATTTTTAGATAAAGAAGGAAAAGTTTGGGTCAACGAAACGGCTCCGAGATTGCATAATTCAGGACACCAAAGTCAGGAAGGAAACGCCAACTCGCAGTTCGAACAAATGTATCGTGTGGTAAAAAATTTACCTTTAGCCGATACCGACGCCATTATTTACAGCGGAATGCTAAATTTGGTTGGCGCAGAAGGTTTCTCGGGAAAAGTAATTTATGAAGGAATGGAAGAGGTTTTAAAACTTCCTGAAACCTACATTCACCTTTACGGAAAAACAGAAACCAAACCTGGGAGAAAAATGGGACACATCAATGTTTTGGCAGATTCAAGAGAAGAATTGATGGAGAAATTGGTGGAAGTGAAAGCGATGGTGAGAGTGATTGCTTAAAAATATGAAAGACTGCTTTTGGGCAGTCTTTTTATTTTGATACTATTTTTGGAAAATCAATCGTCCATTTTCTTTCCTGAGAACTCCACATCAAATAGGGACCGTCAAAACCTTCAAAATAAACCAGCTCAAAATTACCTTTTTCATCAGATGTATAAACAGGATTTGCGGCTTCATCTTTTTTAAATACTAACTTTTCAAAAGTTTGCCAATCATGGTTTGTTGGAAGTTTGCGATTGTTTTTTTTATAATCTTCAATTTTTAGTATCAGTTCATTTCCAAATTTGATGTCAGATTTTCTTGTTACTTCAATGGGTAAATTCCAATAAATTATAAAAGATAGAATGATTACAATTATTACTGAAATTGAGATGATGAGAGCTTTTTTCATGAATTAAATTATGTATTGTACAAAATATCTGCAAGCTGCGAGTAATCGTTATTAGATCCAAAATTATCAGTATTGGTTTCTGTGCCTACAATTTGATATTTATGACAGCTAAAACATATTTTGGCCACACCAGTAACTTCGTTATTCTTTTTAAAAACTAAAATATCTCTGAAAATTGCAATACAACCTGCAGTCATCATTTCCTCTTCTGGCTTCTCAATAAATATATTATCAATATTATTAAAATCAGTTGAATTTATTTTTTGCTTTAGATAACCTATCTCATTCAAGAAATTCAGAAAGTCAAGATCATCAATGTTTTCAGGTGTATTTTGATAGATTACTTTATATTTGAGCTGATCAATGGATGATATATTTTGATCAAAGTATAAATCATCAGCATCATCAATTTCAATTTTATAATGATCAATTTCATCATAATTAAAGAATGTTTTATAATATTTAATTTCGGACATCTTTAAGTGTTTTTTTAATAATTTGTTTTATATTAAGGCTTGTATTTAATTGATAAAAATACATCAAACATCTTTTTCTCAAAAATTAAAATAATATTATTTCTTGCTACTTAAAAATCCTTTTAATCACATTTCCGATCTCCGTAAAATCATCGTGATTTCCTACTGAACGTATTTCAGCATTATTTTCATCATCATACTTTGAAAAAGGAAAAATGAGCAGATAATTGTTGTCTTTCAGGCTTTTATTAAGAAGGTCAGGAATCAGTCTCATTCTCGGAATATACGACTGCATTCCTCTCTTAGCCATAAAAAGAATTAGCGCTTCGTCATCTTTTAACTGAGCTGCAGTTTTTTCACCGTCTTTCCAGGTATTCATGATAATAAATTCAGCTTCGATGTTGGCTTTTTTTATAATTCTCTGAAGAATATTCAGGATCGTTTCCGGAGCATAAAAAACAAGTATAGCACCAGAATTTCTCGCAATATTCCAAACCCTTAAAAGCGAATGGAAAAATCCGGCTTCTTTGTGAGCATTTTCAGGAATCATCACTGCATATTTTTTAATCGTTGAAAGCGGTTGTGCAGCGTGATAAACTAAAACATTCACATCATCATTCTGAAGATATCCGTTGTAAAGATTATATACAAATGATGGTGAGAAGCCTTTTTCATCTTCAAGTCCAATAATTAAATCTGTGATTTTCTGTTCTTTAATCACATTGTTGACACCGTTTATAACATCATTGTCGTATCTTTTTAATGCCTGAAGCTTAACATCTGCAGCTACCGCAGTGTCGATTGCCTGATGGAGAAGTTTGTCGGCATTTTTTACGGAAGATTCATTTTTATCTTCATTAATGATATTTAAAGCAAAAAAATCTTCGGTATTTGAATGTGCTTTTATGAGAATTCCCAAATTCACCATCCTTTCAACCGTTTCTTCATAATTAATGGCCAAAAGTATATTTTCTTCTTCATGATTGTTTCCGGAAACGGTGTCTTCATTATCAATTTCTGCAATTTTCTGTGCACTTGCCATCGAGATAAACGATGAAATGGTACAAGAAACTAAAATCAAAAGAATACTTCCATTCAGAACATGTTCATTTAATAATCTTACGGGTTCTCCGTTTTCACTTTCGGAAATAATGATGTTATAACCCACCATCACGGAAGCTAAAGTCGCTGCGGCTGAAGCAGAACTCAATCCGAAAATCAGTTTTCCTTCGTCTTTGGAAAGTCTGAAAGTTTTTTGTGTTGCTACGGCTGCCAAATATTTTCCTCCAATCGAAGCAACGAGCATTATGGCTGCAACTCCAATGGTTTCCAGACTTTTAAAAAATACATTAAAATCAATCAGCATTCCTACACTGATCAGAAAAAAAGGAATGAAAATAGCGTTTCCGACAAATTCAACCCGATTCATCAGAGATGAAGTATGCGGAATCAATCTGTTTAAAGCCAAACCTGCGAAAAATGCTCCGATAATCGCCTCAACTCCTGCCAATTCTGCCAACATTGCAGCAAGATAAATCATTACCAAAACAAAAATATACTGTGAAATTTTATCATCCACTTTTTTGAAAAACCACCTTCCGATCATCGGAAACACGAATAATACAACCAGTGCAAATACGATAAATGAAACTGAAAGTTTTACCCAAAATGCAGTTCCAACATCTCCTTGCGACATCCCGACTATGATTGCCAAAACCAAAAGTGCAAGTACGTCAGTGATCATCGTTCCGCCAACGGTAATATTTACAGCAAGATTTTTAGCAATTCCGAGTTTGCTGACCAAAGGATAGGCAATTAAAGTATGCGAAGAAAATAAACTTGCAAACAGTATAGAGGTGAGCATTGAGAAATTTAGTAAATAATACGCTCCGATAAATCCTAAAACGAAAGGTGCGATAAATGTATATAATCCAAAAGTGAGGCTTTTCCACTTGTTTCGTTTGAAATCGCCCATGTCGATTTCCAGTCCGGCAAGAAACATGATGTAGAGCAATCCTGTAGTTCCGGTGACTACGATGCTGCTGTCTCTCGCGAGTACATTGAAACCGTTTGGTCCGATGATGGCTCCTGCGATAATTAATCCTAATAGATGCGGAACTTTTATTTTATTTAAAAGAAGCGGTGCCGCCAAAATGATGATTAAAACCAGCAGAAATTTCAGTACGGGATCTTCGATGGGAAGACTCAGGTTGTGTATGCTTAGAATCATAGTTGTTATTTTTGAATTCGTGTAAGCTCTACAGAAAACCTTGCAGTGCAGTTATTGTCTACGGTTACCGTTCGTATTCCTCTGATTTTGTTGGACGAAATTTCATTCAGTAAAATATTCATTTCTACATTTTTTTTGGCTGTAGAATCTGTTTTATAATTTAATTTAACCTCATTGTTTTCAAATTTTCCGATGTAAGTTCTTATGAGGTTACTGTTATTAATGATTTTGGTTGAAAGCTGGATAGAATCGCTGTCAAATTCCCAATTGTCAACCCGTTGATCTCCAACTGCATAATCGCTGCAATTAGATTCTGTGCAGATCACTTTTCCGCTCCACGCGCCGGAAATTTCCTGTGGCCATAACACAATCTGGATAGAATCTTTCTTTTTAAAAATACTGTCGCGCATTTTTAGTAAAGTCTGATATTCTGATTCTTTTTGGGCAAATAATTTTTCTTTTTCCAGTAGTTTTGTTTCTCGTTCAGTCAGCTGTTGCTGTTTTTCTTTGTTTTCGCAACTTTGAAGGAGAAAAAAAGAGATGAACAGTATAAAAAGATATTTTTTGGTCATAATGCACTATTTGATCCGAATACAAATGCAAAAATTATGACAAGTGAAGAGAAATTATCTAAAAAAAACATGTGAATTGGTGGATTGATGAATATTTGAGGTATGAATTATGATTCAAGTCTCTTTCTTTTAAACATTTCAGGATTGTAATTAATAATAAAAACACCCAAAATAATTAAAATTGCCGCAACGATAAATTTAACTGAAATACTCTCATCTAAAATCAGCCAGCTCAGGAAAATGGAGATCACCGTATTCACATAGGCTAAAATAGAAACCTGAACAGGAGAAATTTTGGTCAAAGCATAATGAAACGCAAAAAATGCCGAAACAGATCCGAAAATTGCCAAATAAAGCATTGCCGAAATACTTTTGATACTCCAGCTTTCAAAATTATAATTATCTGAAAACAGGAATGCAAAACAAAGCTGAATAAGACCTGCAAAAGCAAACTGATAAAATAGATTTAACGAAATATTTTTGCTCTGAATATTTAATTTTTTGGTGAAAATCGTTCCGGAAGCCCAACCTGCAATTGCGATAAATAAGAAAATAATTCCCATCGTGTAATCAGGATTTTCCAGATCGCTCAAGCCGTCCCAGAAAATAAAAAGGATTCCACTGAAACACATTAAAACTCCAAAAAATGCTCTAAAAGTAAATTTCTGTAACCCAATTGCAACACTGCCCAGAAAGACTACAATGGGAGAACATGCACTGATAAGAGAAGTTAAACTGCTTGTCACCTCTTCTTCAGCTACCGTGGTCATTCCGTTGGCAACAATCAGCATTAATGTTGAGAAAATTAATTGATATCCTAAATTCTTCCACCCAATCCATTTGAATTCATTTCGGTAAAGTAGAATAATAAGCATGATGGTTGCTGCTAAAAACTGACGGATTCCTGCCACAAACCAGGCCGGAATAGTTTCTACCGCAACACGAATCGCCAAAAAAGTAGTTCCCCAAACGATAGCAACGGTAAGAACGGCAAAAATAAGTTTGTAGTCTTTCAAAATGATGTGAAATAATGATGTAAAGATATTTATTTTAGAATGAAAAATGATGCCAATCCGATGCATAAGTCAATTGTTAAATGTGAATTTTCTATGCTTGGATTAAAAATTGAAAAGAAAGCGGATTGACTTTTCACATATTCACTTGCAAAGCAAAATTCACTTTTCAACAATCACCTTTCTAAAATTCTTATCTTTGAACAATCTAATAAATTGAAGAAATGGTAGGAATTATCATGGGAAGTCAGAGTGACTTGCCAATCATGGAACTGGCGGCGAATTTTTTGAAAAGTTTAGACATTCCGTATGAATTGACAGTAGTCTCGGCACACAGAACGCCTGAAAGAATGTTTGATTATGCAAAACATGCGAAAAAAAGAGGTTTAAAAGTAATTATTGCTGGAGCGGGAGGAGCAGCGCATCTTCCGGGAATGGTTGCAAGCTGTACAACTTTACCTGTAATAGGAGTTCCGATTTTATCAAGCAATTCGATTGACGGTTGGGATTCTGTTTTATCGATTCTTCAAATGCCGGGCGGAATTCCTGTGGCAACTGTTGCTTTAAACGGAGCCTTGAACGCCGGAATTTTAGCTGCGAAAATCTTAGGAACAGGAGACGAAAATGTAGCTGAAAAACTTCAGATTTATCAGGATACTTTGAAAGATAAAGTTTTGGGAACTGTGGATGACATTAAAGCTAAACATCCAAATCTTTACGACTTGTAATAATTTAAATTTGATATAAGAAAATGCCTCGCAAATTGACGAGGCATTTTTTTTATTTTTTAATGAATTTGAAAGTCTGAATTTTTTCTTTCGTTAAAATCTGTAAAATATAATTTCCGGGTGAAAGATCTTGGATCTTGATGTAATCTTTTGTCAGAGAATCTTTGGCTATCAATCTTCCGCTTAAATCAGTGATCGTGTATTCTTTTGCGTCTTTAATATTTTTTAAATAAATAAAATTTTCCGCAGGATTAGGATAAATCGAGCCTAAATTCTTTAACTGACTTTCATGAGTAGATAATTTCCTACATTCGCCAACGGTGTCGCCAGTAATCGTCCAGCCCTTGTTGAGCAAAATATTTCTGTTTGGTATAACATCAACAGAGTATGTAAAATTGGGTACAAATCCCAGATTGATATTATTGGCCGTATTAGGATTACTTCCCCAACCGAAAAGCGTATCGCTGTAATTATCACAATCTAAACCTGCCCCTAAAAGTGCGAGTGATCCAGATGTAAGTGCAGGAAGATTCCAGGTTTGAAGGCTCTGATTGAAATTGGTAGCTCCAGAAAATGAAGTGCTGAAATCTGTTAAAACACTCGTGTTCCAATTGTTCAAAGGTTGATTGAATGAGCTACAGCCATGAAACATGTGAGAAATATCCGTTACTTTAGCAGTGTTCCAGCTATTCAAAGGTTGATTAAAGTTTTGATTAAAATGAAACATCCACATCATGTTGGTCACATTTGAGGTATTCCAGTTATTTAAAGGTTGGTTAAAAGCCTGAGTTCCGGAAAACATATAGCCCATGTCGGTAACTTTCGACGTATTCCAGTTATTTAAGTTCTGATTAAATGCAGCTCTGTTTTCAAACATATATCTGAAGTCAGTCGCTTTTGATGTATTCCAAGAACCAATGGGAGCATTAAAGGTATCGGGGATCTGAAACATGCTTAAATGAGAAAACATATTTCGGAAATTTTCAATATTTGAAGTATTCCAGTTTGCCATTGAAGCATTTCCTGTTAATGAATTGGCATTATAAAACATGTAAGATGCGTCTGTAACTCCCGAAAGATTAGGTGAATCTGTTGCTGTGATCTGTAGATATCTGCAATGTGAAAATGCATTGTACATCGTTTGCCATTGAATATTTCCCCATTGCGCTACTTCAAGTAATTTGTCTGAATTTCCGTGGTGAGTCCAAATAGTTCCTCCCGTTGTTGGATTCGCAACCGTGGCAAATTTTATTTGGGTAAAAACCCCGTTTCCGTTGCTTACTTTTACTCTGTATGTAGCTGCAGCAGGATTTGGATTGAGTGGTGTGCCAAAATTAATTAATGTCTGACCTATCGACGTTACGCTGTTCAGCGTCTCGTTGTGCTGCGGATAGTCTACTTCTTCCCATTGAATCTTGTAATTAAGACCCGTCCCGGGAAACCATATCTGACTCGATGTGGAAGGATTTTGACCGGAAACTGAGGTGATAAAATTCGGATTAATTCCCGAAGGTTTCCAAATGGTGATAAACTCATTCTGTGCCTTTGCAATCTGAAATGAAAGCATCACAGTGAAGAAAAATATTAGTTTTTTCATAAGATAATTTTAAAATCAGGTGTTTGAGGAAAATAATATTTTTGATTGGTTATTTAATTTTTAATAAACTTAAAATTCTTAGCCTTGTCTTTTATTGTGATTGTTAAAATATAATTTCCAGGATCCAACTGTTGAATAGAAATCATTTCTCTTTCCAAAATATTTTGAGTAATGAGCCTTCCGTTAAAATCTGTAATTCTGTATTTTACATTCTCTTTCGGAAGATTTTTAATGAAAATAAAATTGGTAGCCGGATTTGGATAGATCGAAATTTCTTTAATGCTGATGTTTTCAGAAGTCGATAAGTTTGATTCGCAGCTGGGATCGTAAACGTCACCGGAAAAAGTCCAGCCTTTGATATTGAGCAGGTAATTTCTTGCGTTTACCGCACTCGGATGAGAGTATTTAGCAGTAGAAACATTTCCTATATTTAAACTTGAGGGTAGTGTAATATTATTCATCCATGCGACAAGTGTCTGATCCCAATTGCTACAGTTTAAATTGGTTCCACTCAGCATCTGAGACCCATTTGCCAAAGACGATAAATCCCAATTTCCTAAGTTTTGATTAAAAATATTGGCTCCACCCAGTAACAAATTCATGTTGGTAACTTTAGAAGTGTTCCAGTTTGAAAGATCTTGGTTAAAACCATTGCAATAATGAAACATGTGATCCATAAGGATGACTTTAGAAGTATTCCAATTATTTAATGGTTGATTAAATGATACGCATGCGTGAAACATCCAGCCCATATCTGTTACGTTGGACACATCCCAATTTCCCACAGGCTGATTAAAGAATGTTGTCTGCGCAAACATATATCTCATATTGGTAACATTAGAAGTATTCCAGGAAGAAATACTGGAGTTTGCTATAATTCCCGTCGAAAAAAACATGCCTTCTGTAGTCGTTACATTCGATAAATCGGGTAGATCTGTTGCGGTGACATCAAGATACGAACAATTAAAAAATGCAAAGGTAAAAGTGTCCCAACTGATGTTTCCCCACTGAGATACTTCGAGAATTTTTTTAATATCACCAGCATGTAAATTGACAATTGGAGGTGAGTCAATGGGTAGAATAAAGACAGTATCGGGGAATTTTATTGCATTAAAACTCCCTCCTCCGTTACTCACTTTCACTTTATAAGTGGCATCAGTTGCAACAGGATTTTGCGGAGTTCCAAAATCTATTAAAAAATTGATCGTTGAACTGACATTGGACAAAGTACCATTATGAGAAGGATATCCTACTTCTTCCCAAGTGACATTAAAATTGTTGCCTCTTCCCGGAAACCAGATCTGTGTAGAAGTGGAAGGAATTCCGCCAGATATATTCTGCGTAGAAATATTACCGGGCTTCCAAACAGTAATAAACTCATTCTGCGCTTTTGTAATCTGAAAGAAAAAAATACAAATAACAACGAATAGTAATTTTTGCATAAATAATATTTTGGTGTTTAGTATTAATTGAGACTTAATACAGAATTTGTTTTTCTGTCCTGTTTTTTATTTTTAAATAATATATTTTTCGTGAAAGTATGAATATTCCTAATGATAATAAATTTGTTTTGCGATTTTGTTAATCTTATGAAACGCAAAGATAAGAATTTTTTAAGCATGTCAATTATTTGTGAAATAATTATTTGAAAAATAAAAATGCTCATCAATTTGATGAGCATTGTATGATTTATTTTTTGATAATTAATCTTCCATCATATTGTCACGAGTATTCTTCTGAACGGCTATTGCACCAAATAATGCCAATAAAAAAGCAAAGGCATAAAACCCTTTTTCACTCGGTAAAATAGTTGCATTAAATAATCCAACAGTCAGTAAAACAATCGATGATAAAGTGGCAAACCAACAGATTCCGTAGTAAATATCTGTTACTTTTATATTTTCCATTCTGTCACGTACAGCTTTTTGTAAAGATACTACAGCAAATAATCCGTAAAGAAGGATTGTAAAATAATATCCTTTTTCATTCAACTGCATTTCTGCTCTTACCAAACCTACAATGTAGCCAACCATTCCGGCTCCTAAAGCTACCCATGAAGCTGCGACAAATGCATTTGATACTCCTTGTTTTTTCATTATTTTGTTTTTAATATTTAATTTGAGCCAAATATATTATTTTTAAATGGAAACCTATAATTAAACTCAATTTTTATCACCATTCTTTGAAGGATTTAATATTCATCAAAAAACGTATCAAATTTTTATTGAGTAATATATTCGTAATTATATTTGACGTAGTTACTACCGTCTGATAATTTTCCGACAACCTGAGTCGGTAACTGAGCACTGTTATATTGAACATCATAGATGACATATTGATTCTGTATCCAATTTCCTGCACTGTCTTTATAGCTGATTCTATCTGTCGTGTAATTATTTTTACTCAAAACGTAAGCTCCACCCATTGAAACTTTAAAATATTTATTGGTGTAAGTAAAAGGATTTAGCTGATTGTCATATAAATATTCATGTTTTGTTGATGTAGAAAAAGTACCACCAATCACAGAAGTTTCTACAGTAATATTTTCGCCATTATAAGTATAAGATGATGTACTCGGATTTGAACAATTCGCTGATTGACATAGAGTAGAAGTTACCATATTACCATTTTCATAAGTGTAACTGATGGTTCTGTTGAAATCAGGATTGGTGTAAATAGCTTTGATATTTAAAAGCTGATCACCGTTATAAGTGTATGTTGAATAGTAATCTAAAGTTCCGTCAGCTTTGTAATAATTTGTTTTTACTGGTTTGCCTGCATTGTCGTACTCAAAACTTGAACTTTTATCTTCCGAGAGTATTTTTAATAATTCTCCCTGATTATTATAAATAAGCTTAGCAACATCTATATCAGGATTTGCAGGATTAGCGTAATAAGTTGTTGTGACTTTACTCAGTAATATTTTAGGCTCTTCAAAATCATTACTTAAATCAATCACGTCTTCACTTTCACAACTGTTAAGGAATACAACTGAAGTCATTAAGCTTAGGAAAAAATACTTTTTCATGTTAAAATTTTAGTTTTTCAAAAGTAAGAATTCCTTATTGGGATTGAAAATATTTGGTAATAAAAAATCCCACTATTTAGAATAATGGGATTGTATTTATAAGGATTGAAAATCTTAGTATCTGTAATATTCCGGTTTGTAAGGACCTTTCACATCAACACCGATGTATTCAGCTTGTTCAGTAGAAAGAACTTCCAACTCAACACTTAATTTTTTAAGGTGTAAAGCAGCTACTTTCTCATCCAAATGCTTAGGAAGCATATAAACTTCGTTTCCGTAAGCTTCAGAATTAGTCCAAAGTTCGATCTGAGCCAAAGTCTGGTTAGAGAAAGAGTTAGACATTACAAAACTTGGGTGACCTGTTGCGCAACCAAGGTTTACTAATCTACCTTCTGCAAGGATGATCACTTCTTTACCTTCTTCCAAAGTATAAATATCAACCTGAGGTTTAACTTCAGATTTTGTGTGACCGTAGTTCTCATTTAACCAAGCCATATCGATTTCGTTATCGAAGTGACCGATGTTACAAACGATTGCTTTATCTTTTAATTTTAAGAAATGTTCTTTTCTTACAATGTTAAAGTTACCTGTAGTTGTGATTACGATATCTGCATTATCAACAACAGTATCTAATCTTTTCACTTCAAAACCGTCCATTGCAGCTTGAAGCGCACAAATTGGGTCGATTTCAGTTACCGTAACGATAGAACCAGCTCCTCTGAAAGATGCAGCAGTACCTTTACCAACGTCTCCGTATCCACAAACTACAACTCTTTTACCAGCCAGCATAATGTCAGTAGCTCTTCTTACAGCATCAACTGCAGATTCTTTACATCCGTATTTGTTATCGAACTTAGATTTAGTCACTGAATCATTTACGTTGATTGCAGGCATTACCAAAGTTCCGTTTTTCATTCTTTCGTACAATCTGTGAACACCTGTTGTAGTTTCTTCAGAAAGTCCTTTAATGTCCTTCGTGAATTCAGGGTATCTGTCAAAAACCATGTTTGTCAAATCTCCACCATCATCCAAAATCATGTTCAATGGTTTTCTGTCTTCACCAAAGAATAAAGTCTGCTCAATACACCAGTCGAATTCTTCTTCGTTAAGACCTTTCCAAGCATAAACAGGAATTCCTGCAGCAGCAATAGCAGCAGCAGCGTGATCTTGTGTAGAGAAAATATTACAAGAAGACCAGGTAACTTCAGCTCCAAGAGCAACCAAAGTTTCGATCAAAACTGCAGTCTGAATCGTCATGTGAAGACATCCTGCTATTCTTGCTCCTTTCAATGGTTGAGATGGTCCGAATTCTTCACGGATTGACATCAAACCCGGCATTTCTGCTTCTGCCAAAGTAATTTCTTTTCTTCCCCATTCTGCTAGAGAAATATCCTTAACTTTATAAGGAATGTATTGTGTTGTAGTACTCATATCTTATGAATAAGTTTAAATTCAAATAATTAAAGTGCAAAATTACAACATATAATTAAGATAAAAAAACAATGTTCCTGATAACCATCATGAAATGAAATATATCAAAATTTAATTTTTATTTATTCTAAATTACGTATTTTTGCGGAAATAAATCTTTTTATGAATCATACCAATACTCAAGAGGAAGCTCAAAGACAGGCTAAACCTCTTGCTCCAAAAGTGAAAGAATTAATCGCAAGAACCCAAAGTATTATTTTGGCAACCGTAGATGCAGAAGGAACTCCTAACTCCAGCTATGCACCGTTTGTAGAAATCGATAATAAATTTTATATTTTGGTTTCTTTCATGGCAAAACATACAAAGAATCTTTCGGAAGGTAGAAAAACTTCTATGATGTTCATCGAAGATGAGTCTGCAACAAAACAGATCTACGCTCGTGAAAGATTAACAATCGAAGCAACAACAACGCAGATCGAAAGAGATTCTGAAACTTGGAATCAGGTTGTAGAACTTTTAAAAGAAACTCACGGAAAAGTTGTGGAGGTAATTTCTGAAATGAAAGATTTTATCTTAATTGCTTTAAACCCTGTAAAAGGCGCTTATGTAAACGGATTTGGAAGTGCTTATTTCGTAGATGAGAATCTTGAAATTATGCAGCATAGAAACGAAACCAATCATCAGTCTAAATAATAAACTCAGTTTTGATCATTAAATTTTCGCAAAGAATATTTTTTGATCTGAACCATCAAGAAACCTCATAGATTTTAAGCTGTGAGGTTTTTTGTTGTTTAAATTATTTTATACATTAAGTTTCTCTTAAATTATTATAAAAGCAGCCATCATTCCTTAAAGTAGTTTAGTATCAATTTTAAAAATATTATTTTTGTACCATAAAAATTCAGAACATGTCAAAAGTAAAAATAGGTACCGTTCAGATGTCTTGTGTTGCAGATAAGCAGGAAAATCTGAATAAAGCCATCGAAAAAATAAAAGAAGCCGCAGCGAAAGGTGCACAGATTGTTTGTTTACAGGAATTATTCACCTCGCTTTATTTTTGTGATGTAGAAGATTACGATAATTTTGATTTGGCAGAACCGATTCCAGGTCCATCTACAGATGCGCTTTCGCCAGTGGCAAAAGAATTGGGCGTGGTGATTATTGCTTCACTTTTTGAAAAAAGAGCTCAAGGTTTATATCACAATACAACGGCTGTTATAGATGCAGACGGAACTTATTTAGGAAAATACCGTAAAATGCACATTCCGGATGATCCTGCGTTTTATGAAAAATTTTATTTCACACCTGGAGATTTAGGATACAAAATTTTTCCTACAAAGTTCGGCAAAGTAGGTGTTTTGATCTGTTGGGATCAATGGTATCCGGAAGCTTCAAGAATTACTGCATTAATGGGAGCCGATATTATGTTTTATCCGACTGCAATAGGTTGGGACACCACTCAGGATGAAGAAACCAATCAGGATCAATATAATGCTTGGCAGACGATTCAGCGTTCTCATTCTGTAGCCAATGGACTTCCTGTAGTTTCCGTAAACAGAGTAGGATTTGAACAGGACGGAGCAATGAAATTCTGGGGCGGAAGTTTTGTAACCAATGCGCAGGGAAAATTACTATATCTTGGTTCTCATGATCAGGAAGAGGTAGCTGTAACGGAAGTGGATTTGACTCAAACCGATTATATGAGAAAACACTGGCCTTTCCTGAGAGACAGAAGAATCGAAACTTATTCCCCGATTACCAAACGTTTTATTGACGAAGATTAATGATCAAAGTTTTTAATATTAAACTTTTTCTTGATATAAAACCATAAAATGGAAGTAGGCATTTATCAAACCTTATTTAAAGACATTAAACAAAAAATCTTAAGCGCTCAGCTTAAGGCGGCTCTGTCTGTAAATGCAGAAATGATCTTTTTGTATTGGCAAATAGGAAATGATATTGCTCAAAAACAAAGTGTACAAGGCTGGTCTGCAGGTGTAATTCCGCAATTATCTAAAGATTTAAAAGCAGAATTCCCAAATTTAAAAGGTTATTCTGAAAGAAATTTAGGAAGAATGCTTGCATTCTATCGTGAATATCCTAACGAGGTAATTTTGCCACAAGCTGTGGCAAAATTACCTTGGGGGCATAATATTTTATTAATAGAAAAAATAAAAGATCAAAATATTAGGTTTTGGTACGTCGAAAAATGTGCAGAGAATAATTGGAGCAGAGATATATTAGATCTTCAAATCAAATCAAGTTTATTTGAAAGACAGGGTAAGTCTATTAATAATTTTGAGAGTACATTGCCAAAACCACTTTCAGATTTGGCAAATGAAACACTTAAAGATCCTTATATCTTCGATTTTCTTACATTGGATAAAGGTTTTCGTGAAAGAGATGTTGAGAAACAACTGATACAGCATATTACAAAATTTTTACTGGAATTAGGTAAAGGTTTTGCGTACATTGGAAATCAGTATCATTTGCAAATCGCTGATCAGGATTATTATATCGATTTACTTTTTTATCATATCAAACTCAAATGTTATATTGTAATTGAATTAAAAAACACACGATTCAAACCTGAATTTGCAGGAAAATTAAACTTTTATTTATCGGCTGTTGACAGTTTAATAAAAGACGAAACTGAAAATCCTACTATTGGTATTTTACTTTGTAAAGACAAAAATAATATTGAGGCAGAATTTGCATTACGGGATATTAAAAAAACCGATAGGCATCAGCGAAATTCATCTTGTAGAAAGTTTACCGGAAAATCTGAAAAGCAGTTTGCCGACCATTGAAGAAATTGAAAATGAATTCAGAAACTTTAATAATCTTTCATAAATCTCCCAACTTTTAATTTTTTTAAAATGAACGATACAAAAAATATAGATTTAAAAAACTACCGTTTTCCGGCAGAATGGGAAGAGCATGAAGCAACCTGGTTATCTTGGCCTCACAAAAAAGAATCGTGGCCAGATAAATTGCAGGAAATTTATCCGAATTATGCCGAATTTATCAAAGTTATTTCTCAGGATGAGTTCGTGAGAATTAATGTTAAAGACGAAGAGATGAGAAAATTTGCGATGGATTGCATTATGCAGGCCGGAGCAAAATTAGAAAACATCGAGTTTTACTTTCACGAAACCAACGATGCGTGGTGCAGAGATCACGGTCCTGCTTTTTTAATTAATAAAGATGCAGACGAACCAAAAATCATTCTAGATTGGGGTTTCAACGCGTGGGGCGGAAAATATCCACCGTTTGAATTGGACGATGTCATTCCAACAAAAATAGGTCAAGAGTTTGATCTTCCTGTCATTTATCCAGGAATTATTATGGAAGGCGGTTCGGTAGAATTTAACGGAAAAGGAACGATTTTAACTTCAAAATCCTGTCTGCTGAATAAAAACAGAAATCCTCATTTATCACAGGAAGAAATAGAACAATATTTGAAAAATTACTATTGTGTAGAACAAATTCTTTGGGTAGAAGACGGAATTATTGGTGACGATACCGATGGTCACGTTGATGATACCATCAGATTTGTAAATGAAAATACAGTTATTACTGTAATAGAAGATAATGTGGAAGATGAAAATTATGAAATTCTTCAGACCAATCTGAGACAGTTGAAAGAAATGCGTTTGCTTGACGGAAGTCCTTTAAATATTATAGAACTTCCAATGCCTGATCCTGTAATTTGGGACGATCAGCGATTGCCGGCTTCTTATGCTAATTTTTATATTGCCAACAAATCGGTCATTGTACCGACTTACAGATGTGAAAAAGATCAGATAGCATTAGATATTATTCAAAGCTGTTTTCCTGACAGAAAAGTGGTTGGGATAGATTCTACTGATATTATTTGGGGATTGGGAAGCTTTCACTGTTTGAGTCAGCAGGAACCTTTAGTCTAATACTATCTTTTAAATTGCTGAAAAATAATCAGTAGTTTTTTTATAAAATTCAATAGTACAATCCATTATAGCAAAATAAATGTTTTTGTTATAATGGATTTTTCGTTGCTCAATGTCTTCTATACTTTCTATTCGGAAAAACTTCCTGTAATTTTTATTACTTTTACTCAATAAATTAAGCAATGCCTCTTTACCGCGATTTTTCTGATGACAACGCCACCATTCTCGTATGGAAATATGAGGAAGATGAAGATTTGAATCCTGATGAACTTCTGGAGCCGGAAAATGCCGAAAAAGTAAAAGATTATCATCCGAAAAAATTATTGGAGGTATTGATGGTGAGAAAACTTTTAAAGAGTTTAAAGCCAAATTCCAAGATATTATATAAAGAAAGAGAGCCTTTTCTTTCACCGAAAGATGCTGAAATTTCAATTACCCATTCTTTCCCGTTTGCAGCAATTGCCATTTCAAAAAATAAAATAGGAATTGATATTGAAAAATTTAATCCTAAAATTTTAAGGGTGATTGATAAATTTACGTATGAAAACGAGAGAGGATTTATACCTTTTGATAATGAAGTGACTTTTTATACGATTATCTGGAGCGTGAAAGAAAGTATGTATAAAATTCACCATTCGAAACACTGGTCACTGAAAAAGCATTACGAAGTCAAACCTTTCGAACTCAAACATCTTTTCGACATCAGTTGCAGAGTGCATGACGAAAATATTTCGGATGAGTTTAAAGCAAGTGTGAAGTTTTTTGACGATTACTGCTTTACGATTGTGGAAGAGTAGAGGTTTCTGCTTTATAAGTCTGAATTACTTTTCGCTGTTCTTTTGCTACATCATAAATCAGCTCCAAAACATCATGAATGTTTTTAAGTTCTGTTAAATGTGAAATTTTATTCGGATCTCTGCGGTCGAAGATTTCGTTTTCCAAAAGTTCAGATTTTCTTTGAAGTAACAAATTTTCTATTGATGAATCTTCCGGTTCCAAACGGCTGTCCATTTTCAGAGTTTCTGTGATTTTTTCATCGTTTAGCAATGCGGAAACCTGATTCATTTCGGCTTCTATTTTTTTTGTCCAGCTTTCAGAATCTATTTCTGGATATTTTTTGTTGTTTTTAGAATATTGTGAAAGTGAAGCTGTATAAGCTGTAATCAGATGTGAGGTTGCCACAAACTGATGCACGACTTCCAGTTTTTTCTGTTGATTTTTAGGATCAGAAATCATTCTTTGGAAATTATCCGATAGGTTTGCCAATGAAATAATGGCATTTTTTCGCTTTACTTTATAATCTTCAATATCAAAATCTTCATTCAGAAATTTAGCCATTACACTATGAAAGTAAGTGAGATTAGATGCTGCCGATTTTTTCATTAATTCTAAATTCTGTGTGTGCTCCCAAACCGGAAGCACAATATAAGAAACCAGAAACGCGATAATTCCTGCAATGATGGTATCTACAATCCTGTCTTTAAATATCACATTGACGTTTCCGGGATTTAAAAAATTAAAACTCATAAAAACATACATCGTCATAAAAAGGACTGCCCAAAAATATCTTCCTTTCAGTAAACTGAAACATAGGATCATGCTCAGCAAAAGAATGACAAACAAAATGGCATTGATATGAACGTAGTACAAAATTCCATAAGCGACCACCGCACCGACAACTGTACCGCAGAAACGCAGGAAATTCCGTTGTTTGGTAATAGAGTAGGCCGGTTTCAGAATAGCAACGATGGTAATTAAAATCCAGTACGTATGACCAATCACTAAAAATGGAAGAAAGGAAACCAAATATCCTAAGAATAATGCAACCGTAATTCTTATTGCATGACGGAAATGTGATGAGGTGAGAGAAATATTACTTTTTAAAACTTTAAAATTAATTTTCTCTTCATTCGGCATAAATTTTTTCAGATCTAGACCTGTCGAAAGACTTTTGGCCAGTTTTACGTTTTGAGCAAATACTTTGTAAATTTCGTTGATCTCTTTTGTGATCTCATTGATACGCATCATGATCTGTCTCAAAACCATAAAATTTTCGAGATTGTCAGGAGTCATCTGCTTGTTTCTGAGTTCAAAATAATGGACATTCAAATCCTGCGAACGCACTTCCAGATTAAAGACAGGTTTTGCTCTTGTGCTGCTTTGAAGCGAAATTCCGATGTTGGCAATTTCTTCTGAAAGGATATTTAAATAATCATGAATTTTAACTAAAATCGTAGAGTCTTCAAAACTTTGCTGCAGTTTTTTGTAGTCACTTTCTGAAGTCATGAGTTTCTCATGCAAATCCATTGAATTCAAAAACGTCAACATCAGAAGTCTGCTTATGGTTGTAGATTCGTTGACAATCGTACGGGTTTTAAAAACAGTCTCGCGGGTTTCTTCCTGTAGGTTTTTGATCTCTATCTGCTTTGCAATAACCTGTATATTCAAACGGTCAAAATCTGGATTTTTCTGGTAAAAATTGGCTTTAATTTTCAGGAATTCCGCAAGCTGAAGATAATTTTCACCAATCATCTGACTGGCGAGTTTATAAGGCTGAATAGTGGTTACAATTAAAAAAATCAATAAAAACCAAATACAACCTGCGGCGAAAATTATTAAACTTTTTAAAATATTGGCTCCGGTTAAATGTCCGTCAATAAAAATCGCCAATACAACCAATGCCAAAGATCCAACTGCTGCGAGTCGCTGACCGTAAATGCCAATCAGAGAAAAAAACATACCGAAGACGAAGATCTCCAAAATCACCAGTGGGATAATTCCTTTGACTAAACTTGCAATTGAGGAGACTATCACAAAACAGAAAATAGCAAAAGCTAATGAATTTCTTCTTCGGATAAAAGGACCGGGTTGATCTGTGAGCGCTACGAAACTTGTTCCCAAAGGGAATAAGAAATATTCTTTTAAAATCCCAAAGTGGGAGAGTACCAAACAAGGAAGCACCGTTGCCAAGGTAATTCTTATCGAAGAATACACATATTGACTGGTGACGATCTTTTTTAGTTCCGCAGAATAGTTCATGCTACAAAAATAATTATTGAAAAACAAAAAGCCCCATAATTGCTAGACTTTTGTTAACATATTTTATTAATATATGAATTCCGAGTTTCTTCAAAATGAGTTGTGAATTTAGATCAACAAAAAAAGCTCCAATGAATGGAGCTTTTATATCTTATGTTTGATTTTCTTAGTTATCTACATTAGAAGTTTCATCACCGATATTCCAGGTAAGACCGAAACGTAGTGTGTTATCCAAAGCTGTGTTGATTTTAGACATATTGATCAAATAAGAAATATCTAATCCGAAAGAACGGTATTTTAAACCGATACCTGCAGTTGCAAACTGTCTTGCTCCCTGCACATCACTTTCGTGGAAATAACCTCCTCTTACAGCAAATGCATTGTCATAAGAATATTCTAAAGCACCACTATACATGATTGATTCAGGATTTTTGAAAGATTTTCCAATTCCTGACATTACTCCAACATTTGGAACTGCATAAATTGGTTGTCTTGTATTAGGATCGTTTCCTACGAATTCTGATCCCGGTACTAGAATTTTTGAACCTTCAACGCTCAAACCTACTCTGTTTACATCATCCAAATACATATCATAACCAACACCTAATCTTGCCATTGTTGGAAGATAAGATCTAGATTCTTCGTTTCCTGTATAATCTAATTTCGGACCTAAGTTAGTTACTGCAAAACCAGCATTCAATTTACCATCATAACCTCCAAAACTTGAGAATTTAGGAGAAGTATAGTATCCTGAAACGTCTACTGCGAAACTATTTGCAGGCTTTAGTGTAGTATCTGTGTTGAATCCTCCGGCCAAATCTGAACGAATAAATCTACCTGTAACAGCCATTGAGTATGAATCAGAAAGTTTCAGACCGTAAGCAATATCTACTGAGAATTCGTTTGGTTTCGAAGTACCGTTAGAAGTTACTTCATTTCCTACAAGAGAAGTAAGATCAACTTCACCCATATTAAAGTAATAAATACTTGCAGAAATTGTAGATCTTTCCTCCGAACCTAAAAATTTATGGAAAGCTCCATATAGTAAAAATACATCATTTGTAAGTTTTCCCATGTATGGTGTGTAGTTAATACCCACAGAAGAACTTGTTCTGCTAAAAGGATATTTGGCTGCATTCCAAAATTGAGAGAAAGCATCTGGGGAAGTAACGACTCCCTGATCTCCCATACCTCCCGATCTTGCATCTGGTGCAATTCTCAGGAATGGAGCTCCGGTTAACACAGGTCTTACCTGACTCAAATCCTGTGCATAGCCTAAAAACCCAGCACTCAAACCAATCCCCAAAAGCAGTTTAGTAGTTAAATTCATATGTTGTCTTTTATATATTATCAGTTTTTTATTGATATTCTTAATTACTTATTATTTTTACTTCAAAAGTACCATTTTTTCTACAGCTGTAGCACTTCCTTTGCATTTTTCTTGATTTTGACTTTTTGCAAATATCTTAAAAATATACGTACCTTTTGCTACTGTGTCGCCAAAATCGTCTTTTCCGTCCCATTCTATTGCCTGACGTGGTGTTCTAAAGCCCTGTAGGAACGGTTCTGCAACCACTGGTTGACTTAAAGTTCTTACCAATTTTCCTGTAATGGTATAGATTTGAACGTTTACATCTAAAATATCATCACAATTATGTTCGAAATGAATATATGTTTTATTTGTAAACGGATTTGGCCAGTTTAGCGGTCTGTTGATTACTAAATGCTGATCTGCTTCATCTTTAACTTCAAAGTTTAACGTTTCAGTTGTCGAATTATTGTTTATGTCCCAAACTTTAAATGTCAACTGATGTTGTCCTATTGCCAGGTTTCTGAAGGGATAGCTTACATTTCCTTTTTGATAATCTGCCAAACTCGGACTAAGACATCCATTTCCTTCACCTGAAGCGTAGAAATCATTCAAAACTACGGTATTAATAATTTGTCCGTCCAAATATACAGTAATATCGTGACCAATACCAGAACCTGTAGAATTTATTCCTGTATCATCTGTAACACAAGCAAGGAGCATAGGATTTTGATCCGTAATTCCACCGTTTGCAAAATTGGTATTATTCATGTACAGTTTTACTTTAGGTGGCTCATTATCATTAATTCCGTTGGGATTAAGATCACCTACCTGAACTGCCTGATTATTGAATACATCAGTCGCTTTGTTGTCCGCATATCCTAATAATCTGCCTTCTCCAACAGCATAGTTGATATCCTTGGGAACATAAAATTCTACGGTGAAAACTCCATTTACGGCAGTTCCCGATGCTTTTACGATGGCGCTTCCTTCTTCTGTGTAATTTAATGTAGGGCTCAAAGCTCCATCATTGTTTAAGGTTGCCTTATTGAGTCTTTTATCAAAAATATTAATAACTACTCTTCCGTTGAATGTTGTATTTATAGATCCATTAGCATTATTAATATGACCTTTTATCTTCACAAAATCCAACCCTCTTATCAACCCAGGAACTGGTGTTTCAATTGCATCAATCATTAATAATCTTTTTGGTCTGCTCAATTTCATAGCAGGATCCCCAAGAAAATTTACTTTAAGGTGATTTGAATCTGCACCTCTAGCTTTTTTAGCATTTAAATGAGAATCACCTAAAGATAGAAAATCATCTGTAGTCAACTTAAAAATATCTTTGGTGTAATCATCTGTAAAAAGAACGCCATAGGCAATACTTACTGCACGGCTTGAAGTAATCATTGCAGCTGCACCGCCTTGTTTCAACTTCAGTAATTGTTCTCCCGCAGATGATGTTCCTGGTTCATCCCAAAGTGTAAATTCACATGTAATTGTTGATACAAACGGGAATCTGCTATATACCGGAGAAAAATTATTAGCATTTTGAATTTCATCTAAAGTGAAAACTCTTTCCTGTGCCCAACCTGTAATTCCTCCGTGTCCGAAATAGAAAAGATATAAACTATTACCTAAATCATTCGAAATAGCCTGATTTACTTGGGGGTATCTCTGTCCACCCGCTGTACTTTGTGCCTGAAATGCATCCAGATATAGTTTTCTTACATTATATTCTTTAAGTGCAGTTCCTGTTTCAAAAATACTTGCTAAAGTATTATTCATTGTCGTATGAAAAGGAGTTCCTCCAGGGAAATTATCATTGTCATCATCATCATCTACTACAAAATCGAGCTTCATTCTCCATTCTCCAAAAGGTGTTGACTGTCCTGATAATGAGTTATAATAGGCTAATGTTTTATCTATCATATTTCCTGCTTCTGTAGGGTTTGCTGCAGGAATTCTTCCGACAGGAAGATCCGGTAAATTATTGGCGATGAAAAATGTGGTCTGCGGTTTTGTCATTACGATATAATCATCAGTAACGAAAGAAGAGATAAAATCTGCAGAGCTTTCACTCTGATAACTTGATACGATATTAGAATTATTTGGAATTCTATTTTTATAATCATAAGATGTATCGCCCAAGATGAAAACATATTTTAAACTTCCCAGTGGAGTATTCAACTTAGTAACAAAATCTCTGATTGCTGTAAGGTCGCGGCTTCCACTGCCAAATTCATTATAAATTTTTGAAGGGTCTACAATCTGTACATTATAATTATTTTTTGTCTGATGATAAGTAGATAATCTCTGTGCTTGAGACATCATTTCTGGGGGTGCAATAATAAGATAATCTACATTCTGTAATGCAGATAGATTTTGATTATTGATCCTTTCAACAAATTGTGGAGTAAATGCAGCATCTGCTCTAAAGGCTACAAACTCATTATTAAAATTAGGATCTACAGTTGAATAGCCAAAATTAAACGAGCCACTTCCTACTGCTTTATTGACCCTTCTGTTTGCGTTGGTAATATCTGTGACATCCCAAACCTGTTCTATATTAGCTGCTGTCGAAATGCTGAAACCATAATTGGTGCTCGTTCCGCTTTGCAGTGAGAAATCTCTGAAATTCATCTGACTTCCATTGAATTTAAGATCTTCTTTATATTGAACTTCAATAAAATCTAAATAGAATAAACCGTTAGGATTTGTTGTAATACTGGGTTTGATGTTGATCGAAAGTTGATTCCCACTCAGGTTATTAACGATTCCCGTATATGTGAAAGGTCTGAAATCCAGATCATTAGATGGAGAAGTTTGTGAAACCGCATTTTGATTGTTGATATTAAATCCAATATTGTTTCCCTGAGATCTATAACCAACAACTTGTGCCGTGTATCTGATGTTGTCTCCGCCCTGAATAGGAGAGTTTAGATTAAAAGTCACCGTTTTATCAGTAGTAAAAGAGGTATCTTCTACCCAAATTCTTCCGACCTTAAGCAGATTTTTCTGGTCATTATTAACTACCTGATAATTGTCATATCTTGTAATAGGAGCTGAAGATGGCAAATTTAAATCGACATTCTGCACTCTTTTTCCTGCTCCTTTATCATAATTAATAAAATAATACGAAAAATCTTCATAAATATTTTTTACATTTTCGTATCGGTCAGATCTGGTTTCTCTTCGTTTAAACCCGTTTCCGTTAGTATTGTTATAAAGATTATAACCATTTGGTCCCTGAGCGTAAAATAACGCATAATCTCCATCATTCCAAACGCCATCATCTTCACCAACTACCTGGATTGAGTTTTCCTGAAGTGCACTGTATTTCACATCCTGATTATGCTCAGGAAGCATAACTCCACCATTTCCGTATATTCTGAAATTTTTAGGATTTACGTTTGATGGGTTGATTCCAATATCTCTTAAAAACTGTGCGGTAATTTTAAAAATCCCCGATTTATCAACTTTAATTTTATAAAAACCTCCTGTTGCTAAAGGATTTACTGTTGATCCTACTTTCAGTGCATTAAAATTTGAAGGTGTATTGGAAGGAGCCAATTCAAAAGAAGAAAGTCTTTGCACTCTTCCTTTTACATTTTTAAATAATCCAACTGTTGTATTGGCTACTCTTTCACCCTCGACATAATAATAATTAATATCTGCAATTTCATAATCGGGGAGCAGATCTTTATTAATGTCAAATAAATCTTTTGGAGAGATCGACTCCCATACAAGATTTGTAACTCTGAACTGACCTTCACCAATTTTTTGCTTATTAAGAATGAAAATGTTATTTTGGCCGTAAGAAAAACCCTCATTTTTAAAATTGGGTAGAGTCTTTTTGATGTCGCCGAAGTCTTCAACTTTTGATCCGTTCCATTCTATGGAGATTCGTTGAGCCCAAGTTGCTGATATGAAAGCAAATAGAAAGAAAAGAGTCGTTTTTAGTCTCATGTTGGTTTTTGAAATTTCTAAATTACAAAATAAATGAAAATTTTAGAATTAAACCGTGATACAATAAAATTAATTTGTTAACGTTTCAAAAAAAATCAAATCTTTACTTGATTTATTGAATAATTTATTTTTTCTTTGTACTTTGAATAATATTTATATCGACTATGAAAAAACTAAAGTTGTTTTCATTAATAGCATTAAGTTCTACACTTGCATTAACCAGCTGTGGAGGGTCTAGTACCAGCAAAGGAGGCGGTACTAAAAAATTTGTCAGCAAGACAGGTTGGAAACCAAACGAAAAACAAGGTTGGTTTTTTGCAGGAAAGCAACAAAAGCAGAAAGGTTGGCCAGGAATGGTATATGTGGAAGGTGGAACTTTTACCATGGGATTAGTGAAAGATGATGTTATGCACGACTGGAATAACTCGCCTCGCAGAATGCAGGTAAGTTCGTTCTTTGTTGGTGAAACAGAAATTACTAACTACGAATACCGCGAATACCTTACATGGTTGAAGTATGTATTTCCTCCAAGTGATCCAAGTTTCAAGGAAATCTACAATGGTGCGTTACCTGATACTTTATTGTGGGATAATAAATTATCTAGAAATGATCTTAATGAAACTTATTTCAGAGATCAGAACTATGATTATTATCCGGTAGTAGGTGTTTCTTGGACACAAGCCAACAGATACTGTGAATGGTTGACAGACAGAGCGAACGAAAAAGCTTTAATGCAAGCAGGTATTATTGCAAAAGATTTGTATATCAACGAATCTAACAACCAAGGTGGAACTGCATTCAACATGGATAAATTCAAATCGAATGATCCTGAAATGCAAGGTTATATCAATCAGCAAAGATTGGCACAGAAATCCGGTATGAAAACTACCAACCAAAGGTTACTTGCTGCTAACAGATCTCCTAGCTCAGCAATGGTTGCAAAATTCAGACTTCCTACAGAAGTTGAATGGGAATATGCAGCTCTTGGTATGGAGAAAAACAGAGAGTATAACAACTATCTTGAAAAGAAACCACAGATCGATAAACTTAGAGGAACTAAGGGTAAAGACAGAGGGATGATCTTAGCTAACTTCAAGCAAGGTAGAGGAGATTATTCTGGACCTGCAGGTTGGAAAAATGACGGTGCTGCTCAGACTTCTGATGTTAGACAATTCCCTTCAAATGATATTGGTATCTACGGTATGTACGGAAACGTTGCAGAATGGACGGCTGATGTGTACAGACCAATCATTGACGAAGACTTTACAGACTTCAATTATTACAGAGGAAATATGCCTCAAGCTATCGTAAGAAACGGTGACGGAACTTACAAAATGGTAGACGAAGGTACTATTAAATATGATACTTTGGCTGACGGAAGATTAGTTTACAAAAACTTACCGGGTCAGTTTGAAAGACAAACAATTGCTGATTACAGAAACTATAGAGATGGTGACAGAATGTCTTCATTAGATTATAGAAATGCAAGTGATTCTTCAGCTTCTTACAACATGTACAATGCTCCAACTACAAAATTTGTAGTCGACGGAAACGGAAGAGTGATTATGCAGAAAGATACTAAAGACAGAACTTCAGCGATGACTAATGACATCAGAGTAATCAAGGGTGGTTCTTGGCAAGATTCAGCGTACTGGTTAGACCCGGGACAAAGAAGATACAAGAAAGAAGATTCTGGTTACGGATGGATTGGTTTCCGTGTAGCTCAGGATGCAAGAGTTAGCGACAAAGCTAGAACAAGAAGATAATATTTCAAAATACTTATAAAAAACCTTCCGATTTTTCGGGAGGTTTTTTTATTTTTGATGCATGAATGTAGAACAGTTTTATCCTTTATTTTTAAAAGCAGAAAAAGTAACCATCGATAGTAGAAAAATCAATACGAATGATATTTTCTTTGCTTTTTCAGGTGACAATTTCAATGCAGCATCTTTAGCTGAAAAAGCAATTGAAGACGGAGCTTTGGCAGTAATTGTTGAAGATGAAAATTTTGAAGATAAAGATCAAAATATATTCTATGTTCCATCAGCTTTAGAGTTTCTGCAGAATCTTGCTGTACATCACAGAAACCACTTGCAAATTCCTATAATTGGACTTACTGGGAGTAATGGTAAAACAACAACAAAAGAGTTGATTCATGCGGTCCTTTCACAAAAATTCAATGTACAATATACTTACGGGAATTTAAATAATCATATCGGAGTTCCGTTTACCATTTTATCAATAAAACCTGAACATGAAATGGCTGTAATCGAAATGGGAGCCAATCATCAAAAGGAAATTGAGCTTCTGTGTTCTTTAGCAAAACCTAATTTTGGGTACATTACCAATTTCGGAAAGGCACACTTAGAAGGTTTTGGAGGATTTGAAGGAGTAATAAAAGGGAAATCAGAATTGTACGATTATCTTAAAAGTAATCAGCAAACCATTTTGGTCAACGAAAATGATCATATTCAGGCTGAAAAAACGTCTGATTATCATTCAAAAATAACTTTTGGAAAAATAACTTCAGATTATTTTTTCCAGATTTTTTCAGATGTGCATTTTGTTGGTTTAGATTTCCAAGATGTAAAAGCATTGTCACAACTTACGGGTGATTATAATTTCACTAATCTTTGCGCAGCAGCAAGTTTCGGACTACATTTTGGTGTGCCAATTGATCAAATTAAAGAAGCAATTGAAAATTATACGCCGACCAATATGCGTTCCCAAATTGTTAAAAAAGACAATAAAACTTTGGTTTTAGATACTTACAACGCAAACCCAAGTTCAATGACTGCTTCACTGCATAATTTCATCACTTTTGAAGGCACAAAAACCATTGTTATTGGCGATATGCTTGAGTTGGGTGAAGAAAGTGTAGTCGAGCATATAAACATCTTAAAAACAGCTCACGATTTAGGTTTTAACGAAATTATTACTGTAGGAAAACATTTTAAAGCAGTGGATGATTCCTCAAAATCTTTTGAAAATACAGCCGAGTTGATTGAATACCTCCGTTCAAACAAAATTCAGTCAGAAAATGTTTTGTTAAAAGCTTCACGAGGAATTTCTTTAGAAAAAGCGATTGATTTTATTTAGCTTTCGTTTCCCAGAATTCTTTGATAATCAATTGAATATTTTTAAATGTACTTGGAAAAACTTCACTTTCTATCTGTGAGGTGTTTTTCCATGCGACTTCAGTAATACCTTCTTCCAATTGTGGTTTTGAAGTATCTTCACCCTCGAAGTTCATCTCAAACCAATGCGTGTATTTTAGAACTTTGTCGCCATTCCTTTCAATATAAATGTGATAGGTTGTATTGATGAAATCTAAAAGTTCTACATTTTGTAAATTAGTTTCTTCCTCAATTTCTCGAACGGCAGATTCTTCACGCGATTCGCCTTTTTCCATTTTACCTTTTGGCAAATCCCATTTTCCTAATCTTTTAATGAAAAGGATGTCCCCATTTGGTCGGTTGACAATACCGCCTGCTGCTTCAATGATTCTGAAAAGTTTTTTAAATTCTTCCCAAATTTCGTCAATCTGCTCTCCAAAAACATTCAGTTCTTTTACCGATGTATTTTGCAGGAGATCAAGCGCAATCTCTAAAGTTGTGAAACTTTCATATTTCAGAGTTTTTTCTAAGTCTTCGGACTGCTTAGAGAGTAATAATTTTTTTTCGTTCACAAAAACTTTATACATTTGTAGGAATTTAAATACAAAAATAAAAAAATGAATTTAGAAGGACGAAAAATTGTTGTCAATAAATCATCTAAAGAGTTATCTGAGTTGCTGAAAACACCGGAAAATTACAAAGATTTTATGCCAGACGGTCTTCAGAAGTTTGAAAGCAGAGAAGATGGGTTCAAATTCGGACTTCAGGGTATGCCCGAAATCGCTTTGAAGATTGATGAAGTGACCGAAGAAAAGGCAGTTTTAAAGTCTGCAAGTTCAAGTTTAGACTTCGCTCTTACAGCAACTTTAAAGCCTCTTAGTGAAAATCAGACCGAAGTTCAGATGATTTTTGAAGGGAAATTTAATCCTTTCATCAAAATGATGGTCGAAAAGCCGCTTCAGAATTTCATTAATACTTTGACAGATAAGATTGAAGCTTATAAATAAGATCAGACCTTCAGAAATGAAGGTTTTTTTATGCGATAATTCCGGAGCAGTGGTCATGACTGCTTCCCGTTGCAGAAGAAAGCACATTGATTTCATTATTAATCTTCAAAACTCCCATAAAAGCAAATATCATAGCTTCTTTGAAATCAATTATTTCTCTTTCAGGAATAATAATTTGTGAATTTGTTTTTTCTTTAATTTTTTCAATTAAATAAGAATTGTAAGTTCCGCCTCCGGTTAAAAGAACTTTTTTCAATCGATATTGATTGAAAACTTTTGAAATCTGTTGTGCAGAATGTTCTGTAAATGTTGCTATAAGATCTTTAGGATCTAGATCAGTGAATAAAGGAAATATATTTTCATTACACCATTCAATTCCCAGTGATTTTGGGTGAGATTGACCGTAAAATTCGATTGAATTAAGTTTAATGAGTACTTCTGTATTTATTTTTCCTTCTCTTGCTAAATCTCCGTTTTCGTCGAAATTCTTACCAAAATTTTCAGCAAGTTTATTTAAAACAATATTGACAGGAGCAATATCAAAAGCGATTCTTTTGTCATTTAATTTTAATGAAATATTTGAGAATCCTCCCAGATTCAGACAGGCATCATATTCTGAAAACAGAAGCTCATCTCCTATCGGAACTAAGGGAGCTCCGTTTCCGCCCAGTAAAACGTCTTGAGAACGAAAATCATAGACGACGGGTAAACCAGTTTCGATTTTAATGGCTCTTCCGTCACCGATTTGTAAGGTGAATTTTTTTTGAGGCTGATGAAAAACGGTATGTCCGTGTGACGAAATGATGTCAATATTTTCAATTTTATTTTTTAAAATAAAATTTTTAACCTCTTTTCCTAAGTAAAAGCCGTATTCTGAATGAAGTTCCAAAAGTTTTTCAGCAGATAAATGGATAGAATTTCTCAGTTGATCTTCAAGATCTTTTGAATAAGATATCGTTTCAGCCTTTAAAATCTGAAATTCCCAGACTGAATTTTGCTTTTCAAACCTTGCAAAACAGATATCCAAACCGTCTAAGCTTGTTCCTGACATCAATCCTATTGCCTGAAAAGTCGTCATTTTTAAAATTTATCTTTTAGATTCTGCAATTTTGGTCTTGCTGATGTCAAGATCACCGGAATTATTGTAGAAGGTATATTCAGAAAAGTCGTCTTTTGCCGTCATTCCATTGGCATGAACTAGAGTAGAACCGTCTTCCATTGTGGCATAAACAGTATCTCTCGTATAGATTCTCTTTTTTCTCTGATCCCAGAAAACACTTTGTGTAGCAAATCGCTGTCCGTCGCTTGTTAAAATTTTTACATTTCCACGGGCTTCAAAAAACTGCTTATAGTCATATATTTTAGCATACTTTGCAGTAATGTTTCCGGGATTTTTAGGTTTTTTCTTATCAAAAAATTCGATTTTCATACCCTTTCTTGCTACAGTATAAGGACTGTCTATCAATTCGTATTTTTCGATGATAGGAGCAGACGCTCTCAAAGACACAAATCCTGAATCTCTCTGGATGATTTTAGCATTTTTGATGATCTGCGAAGGAAAATTTTTATTCTGATTTTTATCTTGCTTGGTCAAATCTTCTTCACAGGATGTGAACACAAAAAATATAGCACAACTAAAAAGGTATGCTATATTTTTATATGATATGTTTGAAATCAAATTCATGATTAGTTGTAAAGTGATTTTCTAAACCACTTATCAGCAAAATTGAATCCTACTTTTAAATTAACGAAATTCTGATTGATCAGGTTGTTTTTCAGAGTTCCTCTTTTTCCTAATTCTACACCGATTTCAAGACCGCTCATTCTTGTGATACTGCTGGTTTTGAAAGGAAGCATAACTCCTGCAGAAATTCCGAATTTGTTAATGTCGGTTCCTGCAATTTTCAGATTTCCTTTCTCATAGAATGCACCATAACGGTAAACGACTCTTGAAAAATAGCTTCTGAAGTTATTGTAATTTGGCAGATACCAACCACCGGCAGAAACTCTGTAAGAATCATTAAAATCAAATGTATCTCCGAAATAAGTTACTGTTTCTCCTTTTTTGTAATCTAACTGAGCAGATAAAAACCATTGATTCTCGCTTCCATAACCAACTCCTAAAGAAGCCTGGAGCGGAAGTAAGTTTTTAGAACTCTTATTTTTGGTTTCAATAGTAGTTTGTCCTGCTTTTACATCACCATCAGTATAGTAATAGGTACTGTTCAGATATTCTGTAGACATATTACTGGTGTTCCCAAAAGTAGCTGTCGCACCTAAAGTAAGTTTGCGGTCAGTACTTGTATTTAGGTTTTGGTAGCTTGTTCCTAAAGTGAAATTAAAATTTCTGATACTGTTTTTAGTTTCATATCCGTTGATCAACTCAGCATTAGAAGTAGTAAATTCATTGGTGTCATATAAATTTCCAAAATAGTAATTGGCGCGTGCACCAACTGCAAATTGAGAATTTACTTTGTATGATATTGCAGCTTGTGCAGTGTTCAAAGTTCCGCTACCTGTAAAACGGTTACCGTAAACAGTTCCGTCGTCCATTGTTTTTGTATTCACAATATCATAGCTTTTAGAGCTGTAAGGTTGATACAAAAGTCCCATTTTTATTTTCGAAGAAATCGGAAAAGCCAATGAGATATTAGATAAATACGTAGAATGTTTTGTAGACTTTGTATTGTTATAATCAGTTTTAAAGTAATTATTCTCGTTTGTAGCTTCTAGTTTGATGCTCGTCAGTTCGAAATTGCTGTTGTTCGCAGGGTTTCCGAAATTAAAGTTACTTGTAAAGTCACTGATATAAGCAGTTGAGATACCTCCCATTGAGGAAGTTTCAATCGTATTATCATATTTAACATCACCAATTCCATAAGTCGCATAAGGTGAATTGCTCAAACTTTGCGCGTTAAGGAAGTACCCAACAGAAATGAATGATAGTACAAAAATTTTTTTCATTCTAGATTTTTAAAATAATGCGCAAATATCTTAAATATTAATGAATTGTAAAAATTTACCGAGGTTAAAGTTTGTTAAGGGGATTTTATAGTGAATTGTCAGTACTGAATCCGCTTCGCTGTCAATTTTTTTACCGTCTTTAAGAAATTCACAGTTCAATTGCTCCGCAAAATTCACAATTGACCAATTCCCTTTTCCGTAAAATTCTTTTATCTTTGAAACATGAATTGGGAAAACATCGCCGGACAGGAAAATCTTAAAAAACTTCTTCAGGACAGCATTGCCGAAAACAGAGTAAGCCACGCTCAGCTTTTCATCGGAAAAGAAGGGTACGGAACGATGCCATTGGTTTTAGCATATGCAAGAGAAATCCTGAAACGTGAAAACGAACACGCCGCGTCAAAAGTGGAACACCTGAATCACCTGGATTTACATTTCAGTTTTCCTGTATTTACCGATAACAAAAATTCTTTAAGTAAAAATAAATTCGAGCAGTTTCGGGAGATGATGTTGGAGTCGCCGTATGCAAGTTATGACGATTGGACAGCTTTTTTAGATTCTGAAAATAAGCAGCTTTTTATTTCGGCAGATGAAATTGATGATCAGAATCAGAAATTTGCTTTGAAAAGTTTTGAAGGCGGAACCAAAATTCTCATCGTTTGGCGAGCAGATAAAATGAACGTTGCGGCTTCAAACAAATTTCTAAAGTTTCTTGAAGAGCCACCTGCAAAAACTATTATTCTTTTAACGGCAGAAAGCACGGATGATATTCTTCCAACTATTATTTCAAGAACTCAGATTATTGAAGTTCCCAGAATTGCGGATGTAGATCTAATGAATCATCTTAAAAATCAATTGTCAGCTTCTGACGATCAGGCAAAAGCTGTTGCTCACGAAGCACAAGGAAATTTGAATGAAGCGATAAAACTTCTGAATGCTGAGATCAAAAACCCGGAATTTGAAAGACTTTTTGTACAATGGGTTCGTGATGCATTTCAGGTAAAAAAGAAACCTGAATTTCTAAAAAATATCATTATCTGGGCAAAAGAAATCGCAGGTTGGAACAGAGAAAAACAGAAAAATTTTCTCAATTATGCTTCAGAAATTTTCAGATTAGCTTTGCTACAGAATTATCAGTCGGAAGAATTGGTTTATAAAAAAATTGATGCAAACGGCTTCAACTGGGCTGGTTTTTCTAAATTTATCAGTGGCGCAAATATCATCAGTATTTTAGAAGAAATCAACGCAGCAGATCTTCATTTAACTAGAAACGGAAATCCCAAAATTGTCTGGACTGATCTCGGAATCAAGCTTTCGAGGTATATTCATAAAAATAATTAATAAAATAATTTTCCAAAGACTCAGATTTTATTTGAGTCTTTTTTATTTTCAAAATGTAAATTTTTCAGAAAATAAATTAACCAATATTAAATTTTAATTAAAAATCAATCAATCGTTTGATTTTATGAAAATCTTGTGTATCTTTGTGCCTTCAAAAATGAAAACATAATGATTTCAAAAGAAGAAAATATATTATTTGCCGCTGAAAAGCTTTTTGCTGAACACGGGTTTCAGGGAACCTCAACAAGAGAAATTTCCAAAGCGGCAAACGTAAATATTTCAATGATTTCTTATTATTTCGGCTCAAAAGAAAAGTTGTATGAGAAATTAGTTGAGTTTAGAATGAATGAAAGTCAGTTCTTCTCAAAAGATATTTTAGAAAGAACTGACATCAACGAATGGGAAAAAATAGAGAAGATTGTAGATCAGTTTTCGGGTAGAGTAAGGCATCACAAATGTTTTTACAGAATCATGCAGAGAGAGCAGCTTCACACAGAAAATCCTCAGATTGTAGAATTTCTTAAGCAGACAAAACTTAGTTTTATCTCTATGTATTCAAAAATTCTTGAAAGTGGTCTTCAGAAAGGAATTTTTACTAAAAATCCACCGATCTATTTGTTGCATTCTACAGTGAGCGGAACATTATTCTACGCATCCAATGCAAAAGAGATGTACAAAGAATTCCTGAATAATACAGAAGACGAAGAAGTTTTTGAGGAGAAATATTATACAGAACTTAATAAACATATTAAATACATTTTAAAAGACCTTTTAGGTTATGAAGAGAATAAATAACTCAGTTATTGCTCTTTCCTTGTTCATAGGAATCGCAAACGCAAATGCTCAGGAAAAAAAACAGCTTAGCCTCGATGAAGCCGTACAGTTGGGAATCCAGAACAGCAAAAGTTTAAAAATTGATGCTGCAAAAATAGAAGAAGCTACGGCAGATCTTTTGGCAGCAAAGAACAGACAGCTTCCCGATCTTTCTATTTCAGGAAGTTATCTTTACCTTCCGATCAAACCGACGATTGATCTCAAAATTCCGGGAGTTGCATCTGCTGGAGGACCTTCAGTTCATCAGGTTGCTTACGGATCAGCGAATTTAAGTGTTCCGATTTACAGCGGAGGAAGAATCAAATACGGAATTCAGTCGGCAAAATATTTGGTGGAAGCATCAAAATTAAGCACTGAAAACGACAAAGTTGCTATTGCTTATAATGTTGCACAGGCTTATAATAATTTATTTAAAGCCAATCAATCAATTAAAGTTTTAGAAGAAAATTTAAGTGCGTCTCAAAAAAGAGACGAAACTTTTCTTAAGCTAGAAAACAACGGAGTCATTGCAAGAAACGACCGTTTAAAGGCAAATCTTCAGACTTCAAATATCGAATTGCAATTGTTGGAAGCAAAAAACAATTACAACATTGCCAACATCAATATGGATTTGCTTTTAGGACTTCCCGAAGCTACCGAAATTGAAGTGGATCAGCAATATATTGATGAAGCGGATGACGTGAAACCTGTTGATTTTTATTTAAATGAAGCAAGAGAAAACCGTAAGGATTTGCAGGCTTTAGACCAACAGAGAAAAGCAGCAGAATTGGGAACGAAATCGGCAAAAGCAGAAAATCTTCCTTCAATAGCGTTTACAAGTGGTTATGTTGCAGCAGATATTCCGAAATTTTTAACGATTTATAATGCAGTAAATGTTGGAGTAGGAGTTTCTTACAATTTATCAAATCTCTGGAAGGAAAATTCTGCATTGAAGCAATCAAAAGCTAGAGAGATGCAATTGTCGGCAACCAATGAATTGTTGAATGACAATATTAAATTAGACGTCAATAGAGAATTTCAAAACACCGATTATTCTAAAAAGAGAATCGCAGTTTTCGAAAAAGCGGCTGTTCAGGCTAATGAAAATTACAGAATTACCAAAAATAAATATGATAACGGTCTTGCAACAATGACAGAATTGTTGGATGCAGATGCAGCTCAGATTTCTGCAAACGTTGGAGTGATCAACGCTAAAGCTGATGCAGCATTGGCTTACAGAAAACTTTTACAAACTACAGGAACTTTAACAATCAAATAAAAACAGAATAATATCCAAATGGAAAATAACAATACTCAAGCAACTGAACCTAAAAAGAAAAAAAGTTTAGTTTTCCCTATTATTTTAGCCGTTATCATCGTAGTAGGAGGAATTTACGGTTACAGAACATATACTTACGGGCAGATTCACGAAGAAACAGATGATGCGCAAATCGCTTCAAACTTAAACCCTGTAATTTCTAAAATCTCAGGTTACGTTGCAGAAGTGAAAGTAAAAGATAACCAGTTTGTAAAAAAAGGCGATACTTTGGTTATTTTAGATAATAAAGATCAGAAAATGGCTTTGGAACAGGCTCAGGCAGCGTTATCAACTGCAAAAAGCAATATTTCTTCTGCACAATCTTCTACCAATGCGACTTCAAAAAATATTAACAGTTCGCAAGCGGCTGTAGCAACTGCAAATGCGCAGATCGAAGCAGCAAAAGTAAATGTCTGGAAAACTTCTCAGGATTTAAAAAGATATTCAATTCTTGTAAAAGATCATTCGATCACAGAACAACAATACGAGCAGGCTTTGGCAGCAAAACAGTCTGCAGATAAGCAATTACAGGTTTTGGTTGATACAAGAAACCAGATTGCACAACAAACAGGTATTGCTTCTTCTCAAACTGAAGCGAGTTCTCAACAGATTTCTGTTGCAGGTTCTGTGGCTAAACAAAGAGAAGTGGATGTGGAAAGTGCTAGATTAAATCTTTCTTACACTGTGATTGTTGCTCCAGAAGATGGTTTCGTAGGAAAAGTTCCGATTCAGGCAGGTCAGTTTTTGCAGGCAGGTTCTCAACTTTTCAGCTTGGTTAAAAACGATCAGAAATGGGTAATTGCCAACTTTAAAGAAACGCAGGTTGCTAAAATGGTTGAAGGACAGAAAGTGAAAATCGAGATCGATGCTTTTCCTGATACTGATTTTGAAGGAGTGGTAAGCTCATTCTCTCCGGCTACAGGTTCTACATTCTCAATTTTGCCTCCGGATAACGCAAGCGGAAACTTCGTAAAAGTTGTACAAAGACTTCCTATTAAAATCGATTTTGTGAAACTGGATCCAAACATTGCAAAAAGATTAAGAACAGGAATGAATGTGAAAGCAGAAGTTTCTTTAAAATAATATTGAAATAGTGAATTGTCAATTTTGCTGAAGCAGTCAATGATTAATTGAAAATGCAGTATGATTGATGTTAATTTGGAAATGAAGTAGTAAAATTGACGACGATGTTGGTTGACTATTGACAATTCACTTTTTTACAATGTAAAAAACTATGCAAGATTCATTAGTAGAATATGGAGCCCGAAGAGTGATCATTACGATCACGGCTATTCTTTGTGCTCTGCTTGAAATTGTGGATTCCACGATTGTGAACGTTGCCCTGAACGAGATGAAAGGTAACTTGGGAGCCACACTTTCCGAAGTGGGTTGGGTGATCACGGCTTATGCAATTGGTAACGTGATCGTTGTACCAATGACGAGTTGGCTTTCTCAGCAGTTTGGAAGACGAAATTACTTTGCCGCATCCATCGTAATATTTACCATTTTCTCATTTCTCTGCGGAAATGCAGACAATATCTGGGAGTTGGTTTTCTTTAGACTTTGTCAGGGAATTGGAGGTGGAGCACTGCTCGTAACCTCACAAACCATTATTACAGAATCTTATCCTGTTGAAAAACGAAGTATGGCTCAGGCGATTTACGGTTTGGGAGTAATTATTGGTCCTACTTTAGGTCCGCCATTGGGAGGTTATATTGTTGATAATTTTAGCTGGCCATATATTTTCTATATCAATATTCCGATCGGAATAGCGGCGACTTTGATGACGTTGCAGTTTGTAAAAAGTCCGAAATTTGCTGAAAAGCGTAAAGCTTCAGATGTCGATTGGCTTGGTATTGCATTACTGGCAGTTACTGTTGGATCATTACAGTATATTCTGGAAAGAGGTCATGAAGAAGATTGGTTTGCAAGTGGATGGATTGTAGTTTTGACGGTATCTGCAGTTTTAGGATTTATCTTATTCCTTTGGCGAGAGCTTACCTTCAAATATCCTATTGTCGAACTTCGCGTTTTGAAAAACAGTAATTTAAGAATTGGTACGGTCATGTCCTTTGTTTTAGGATTCGGTTTGTATGGTTCCACGTTTATTGTTCCGTTGTATACGCAGAGTATTTTGGGTTGGACGGCACTTCAGTCAGGAGCTTTGATGATTCCGGCAGCGTTGACGACCGCTTTCATGATGCCGATTATCGGAAGATTGCTTTCCAAGGGTGCTAAACAACAGATTTTGGTTTCATTAGGACTATTTATCTTCTTTGTTTACAGTTTCTGGGGTTACAAAATTTTGACTCCTGATACGAGTAAAGATGCATTCTTCTGGATGCTTATCGTGAGAGGAATGGGATTAGGATTATTATTTATTCCGATTACTTCCTTGTCATTAAGTACATTAAAAGGTCAGGAGATTGGTCAGGGTGCAGCATTTACAGGAATGATGAGACAGCTTGGAGGTTCTTTCGGGATTGCAGCAATTACGACATTTATTGCCAATGCAAGTCAGAAGTATAGGGTGAATTTGATTTCGCACTTAGACGCAGATAGTTTGGATGTCCAACAAAGATTGGCCGGACTGAAAGCCAGTTTCATAGCAAAAGGAATGACTCCCGATGCAGCAATGAATGCCGCATACAAAGTTCTGGATCTTTCGGTCACCAAACAGGCAACCGTTTTGTCTTATATGGATGTTTTCCTATATCTGGGAATCGCATTTCTGATATGTATTCCGTTTATTCTTTTTATCAAAGAGCGGAAGAGCAAAGAAAAAATAGATTTGAGTGGAGTACACTAAAAAATATAAACCTCTGAAATTTTTCAGAGGTTTTTTATTGAATTGATAAAAAATCACGCCGTCTGAAGTTCAGATTTGCTGCCCCTCTAAAGGTTCATCTCGTCTGAAGTTCAGAAAGCTTCTCCCTGAATTGGTTTGCTTCGTCTGAATCTCAGAATTCTTGCCCTTGAAGTAGTTTGCATCGTCTGAAGTTCAGAAAGCTTCCCTCTAAACAGAGGCAAGCAAGTATGAGATCATTTTTGCTTCCCTCTGAATAGGTTCTCATCATCCGATCGTGATTTGCGAAAACTAAAAATGGTTCTGACTGGAATGATCCCAAATCGTTCATTAGTTAATTCAACTGATTCAATTCATTTTTAAATAAAGGATAAACTTTCGCGAGAGCAATTGCTGCCGGAACAGCCTGAAAAAATGCCAGAATATAAGCCTTTGAAGTGATGGCGAGAACAATTCCTGCTCCAACTGCGGAGAAACAAACCAATGCGGTCAAAGCATAGCCGACTGCTTTATTTTTATTTAAATAATACAGTCCTGCAAGACCTCCAAAAGCAAAGAAAAGATTATAAAATCCCTGATTGATAAAGAGTTTTTTCAGAACTAAAGCATGCATGGAAAAGTCTAAAGTTTTGGGCGGATTATTAAACATCTCAAGCAAAATGTTATAAACAAAAGGCTGCATCCAAAAGATTACTTCAAGTACAAAAAACATAAAGAAATCAAGAATTACAAAAAAGACAAGTGATTTTGTTAAGGTGTTGAAAGTTGTATTCATCATTATAAATTTAGAATGTAAAGATTAAGTTTTATCAGATCAATTACAATCAAGGTTAAAATTGTCCTATACTGATAATTTTCGCAGTATGGAATTAAATGGATTTACTGCTATATTTGTATTCTAAATGATTGAAAATGTACGAAAAAAAGATACCCAAAGATCTGAGCTGCGGTCTGAATATCGCCATTGAAGTGATTGGCGGAAAATGGAAATCCAACCTTTTAGCCAATATCAATAAAGGAATCAAAAGACCTTCAGAATTGCATAAATCTATTCCTCAGGCTTCAGCGAGAGTATTAAATCAACAATTATCCGAACTGGAATTTCACGGAATTGTCACCAAGAAAATCCACAATGTTTTACCTCCGAAAGTTGAGTATTCTTTAACAAGCGGAGGCGAAAGCATTCTTGAAGTTTTATATGCCATGAAAAGCTGGGGCGAAAGTTATAAAAAGACTTTTCACGAGATCATAAAATATGAAGGGTAGATCTATCTGCAAATTAATTTTTTAGAAAAATTTTAAAATCTTTACGAAGCAGATCCAATAATTCCTGAAAAGAAAGCAATTCATCAACGTCCGGATAGATTTTCAAATAAGATTCAGGGTTATGATATTCAAATTCATTTTCTTGTAATGCATTTTTTATTTTCACAGAATATGATGTTCCATCCATTACGGCTGTTCTGGAAATAGATGATATGATTTCTCCATCCTCAATTTGATAATCTTTATTTTTCTTTTTTAGTTTATATTCAAATTCTTCAATTTTTGGAAGATCTATGACATCAGTATCTAAAATTTGAGCCCAGATCAATTCAAAATTTTTCAAAGAATTTAATTTAGACTTTCTTGTTCTTATCTTAAAATCATTATTATTTTTGGAAGCAACAGTTTCAAAAAACTCTGCTTTCCAATTTTCTTTTTCATCCTGATACAATCTGAAAAGTTCCAAACCTGTCGAAGTAGCATATTTTTTATAAATACGTATTTCATTATTATTGAATTTCAGGTTTTCAATTTTTAAAAATTTGTCATACTCCTGAATCGTTTGAGATGTTAAAATATTTATTGAAAGAATTGTGAATATAAAAAAAAGTAATCGAAGCATTTTAAATTATTTGTTGAATTACAGAGCTAGACCCTCATTTGGAGATCTGATTTCGCTATAAATTTCATTAAGTTTCTCATCATTTATTTTAAGCAAATTCTTTGAATTTTTAAAGCCTGAACTTTTGAAAGTATTTGTTAAAATTTAAAATTATCAAGTTCTTTTACAACTCAAAAAATAAGAATGTCAATGAGAGAGAAAATATTGCATAAATTAATTTATGTACTAAAAGATAAAAATACATCTTTATCTTATGTTTCTCAAATATATTTCCGTCAAAACAACTACAACCAAACTCGGTTTGGCTACTTTCAAAACTTAAAATCTCAGGATCTTTGCTTCATAATAATTAAACAAATTACAATGCAAAAAACAATTTTTATTACAGGAGCATCTTCAGGTTTAGGAAAAACGGCAGCAAAATTATTTCAGAGCAAAGGCTGGACTGTGATTGCAACGATGAGAAATCCGGAAAAAGAAACCGAACTGAATCTTTTAGAAAATATAAAATTATTAAAACTAGACGTTACAGATTCAAAAACAATCGACGAAACAATTTCTTATGTTGTGGAAAATCAAAGCGTAGATGTTGTTTTAAATAATGCCGGTTATGGTTTAATCGGTCCTTTGGAAAGTTTTACTGATGAACAGATCGGCAAACAGATTGAAACCAATTTGATGGGAGTTATCCGTATATCAAAGGCTTTTACTGCTTATTTCAGAGAGAAAAAAGACGGAATTTTTATTAATATTACTTCGACTTTCGGATTAATGGGATTTCCTACCTGTTCGGTTTACTGTGCAACAAAATTTGCGGTTGATGGGTTTTCGGAATCGTTGTTTTATGAATTGGCACAGTTCGGAATAAAAGTAAAAGTGGTTGCTCCAGGCGGAATTCAGACTGATTTTGCAGGACGATCTTTGGATCGTTCTCAACATGCATCTTATCAGAAACTGGCACAAAAAGTTCAGGAAGGCTACAGTCCGGAACAGGTTGCCAATTACTCAAAACCTGAAGATATTGCTGAAATTATCTATAAAGCAGCAACCGACGATAAAAATCAGTTCAGATATATTGCCGGAAATGATGCAAATACTCTATATAATGAAAGAAATGAAAACGGAATTGAAAATCAGATTCAAAATATCAGATCTCAATTTATATTTTAAAAATTCTAAATGGTCATTTTTAAAAATGTTTTGCATTAAATTGACAAGCGAAAAAAATTCACCATTGACCATTCACTTTTAAATCCCTCCTGACTGACTGTTGTCACAAACCTGTTTATCTTTGTATTATGAAAACCGCAAAATCACCTGTATATTTTCAGTCTTTATCTGAATTGCATGACGCGATGGGAATTCCACCACCTTTGCATCCGCTGATCAGTATTATCAATTATGGGGAAGCTGTATTTGATCCTAAAGATTTTGAACACGGTATCAAGCTGGATTTTTATAAAATTTCCTTTAAAACAAAATTCAACGGAAAAATACGGTACGGACAAGGCTATTACGATTTTCAGTCAGGAGGAATGTCTTTCGTAGCTCCCGGACAGATTCTCAAAATGGGTGATGAAGAAGCAGATTACAGCGGAATGTCTCTGCACATCCATCCGGATTTTCTAAGGTCTTATTCTGTTTTAAAGAAAATAAAAGATTACGGATTTTTCTCCTATTCGGCGGCAGAAGCTTTATATCTTTCGGAAAAAGAGAAGAAAACGGTTGCTGAGGTTTTTAGCCAGATTCAAAATGAACTGAATGAGCGGATCGATCAGTTTAGTCAGGATGTGATTATCTCGCAAATCGAATTGTTGTTAACGTACAGCAATCGTTTTTATAACAGACAGTTTATTACCAGAAAATCTGTTAACAATGATCTTTTATCTAAAATGGAAACCATTCTGAATGATTATTTTGATAAAGAAAAAGGAATCAAAGGTTTGCCGACTGTAGAATATATAGCTTCAAAATTAAATCTTACTCCAAGATATCTCAGTGATATGTTGCGACAACACACCGGAGAAAATGCTCAGCAACATATTCATAACAGGTTGATTGAAAAGGCTAGAGAATATCTGTCTGATCATCAGCTTTCGGTTTCAGAGACGGCGTATCAGTTGGGTTTTGAGCATCCGCAGTCGTTCAGTAAACTTTTTAAAAAGAAAACGGAACAGACTCCCAACGAATTTAAACAACACTTTAAAATTAATTAAACAATGGATCAAAATAATCTCGACAAAATCATAGAAAGCTCTTTGGCAATCAGAGAGAAATATCACGAACTGGAAATTCGGCAAAATGGTAAAGAGTGGACTGCCGAACAGGATGCTTTGGCTTATCTTACCAACGCAGGATTGGTAGGAAGAAACGTCATGTCGCACGAAAAAACATGGTCGAAAAAGAATTCCGCAGAAGAGTTGGAGCATAAATTAGGCGAAAATTTCTGGTGGCTGATTGTCCTCGCTGACCGGACCGGAATTGATATGAAAGAAGCTTTAAATAAATTTTTAACCAAAACAGAAAATCTATTCTCATGAGTTATTGTTCAGTAATCGAAAGAATGCAGCCAGAAAGCAGAAGAGAGCTGCACAAAAAATACCACGACAATCATTACGGTTTTCCGATTCATGATGATAATGAGTTGTTTGGAAGATTGATCATGGAAATCAATCAGGCAGGTCTAAGCTGGGAAACGATCCTGAAAAAAGAAGAAGGTTTCAGAAAAGCATATGACAATTTTAATATTAAAAAAGTCGCCGCTTACACCGAAGAAGACCGTGAAAGATTATTAGCTGATCCCGGAATTATCAGAAATAAATTGAAAGTTAACGCCGCAATAGAGAACGCAAAAACAATTATTGAATTACAAAAAGAGTTCGGATCTTTTGAAAAATGGCTGGAACATCATCATCCCAAAACTTTACAGGAATGGATGAAACTCTTCAAAAAAACTTTCAAATTCACAGGCGGAGAAATTGTGAATGAATTTTTGATGAGTATCGGTTTTCTCAAAGGTGCTCATGCGGAAGACTGTGTGGTGAATGAGGAGATTTTGAAGTTTGATCCGATTTGGAGGAGAGGATAGATAATTATTCAGACTTTTGATTCTATGAAATATTGTATAGTTTTCCTATTTCTAGTATCATGCAGAAATACAGAGGAAGAAAGGAAAAAATTATGCTCAAATTCTTGCCAATGAAGAATGTAATCTCGTGATCTCATCTCCGCCTTTCGACAATTCTGTATGGTTTAAAGCAAAAGGATATGACCCGATAACACAGAAACCAAAAATATGTAGAACTCACAATAGGTGGTGGAATATGTTTGCTCTTCAAATGGATGTAGGAGATACAATTGTTAAAAAGAAAGGAGAACTCATTTTTGCTATTCACAAAACAGATACAATAATTTATCATGATTGGAATACAGAAACAGCGAAATAATAAAAACTACTATATGTTTATTATTTCATCTGACTCTTCAATCTCTCAATCAGCATTGTGATGATTCTTTTATTGAAGACTTTGCTGTCAGATTGATACACCTCCAATTCCTCCAAAGTAAACATTCCGATGGTCATCCCAATGAACGTGTTTTTCAGAACTGCATCTTTTTGCAGGCTTTGTTCTATAAAATTTTGCTTTTTAAAAGATGATAATGTAGGAAAATCCGCTTTTTGTCGTAATGCATAATTTGTAAACAGCGAAAGATAAAGATCGTTCTGTAATTTTAAAATGGGACGCAGGGTTTGGTTTTGAAATATTTCTGCGGGAGAGGTTGTTTCAGAGTTGGGTAGGTTGAGGGATTCTCTGAGGTTTATTTTTGAGGTCATATGATTTTGTTGGTTAATTTATGTCTGTGAAAATATAATTAGTTATTTGTTATTCTGACGAAGGAAGAATCTCAATAATCTATTATTAAATTTTAATGTATTGGAAAATTGTTTTTGTTTAATGATGAACATTATTCTGTCAATTTATTTCTTATCTCTAAGCTATCAACATTAAATGGAACTTCATTGTATTTCCAGCCATTATCAGGAACTTTCAAATCAATCAGATAATTTTCAATGTTATAAAATCCAAGTACTTTGTTGTTTTTGGGTTTAAGAGAATCAAAAATTATTAAAAATGAATCTCCTTTTTTATATGAATAGCTTGTAGTATGTAAATATTCGACTTTTTTAAAATAATATTTATAATCAGTACCAACACCATTATTGTTTTTCTGATGCCAATCTGTTGTTGCAACTCCAATTTTATATCTCGGGTTTTTTAACATTTTTGTAACCCACATTTTTTCATCTATGAATCCAAAAATGATAAATGAAGGTATTAAAAGAAGTATTAAATAATATTTTTCTGTTAAAAATTTTATAACTTTATTTTTTATAACCATCGGTTTTTCATTTTTTAAATGATGTATTAGATTTGCTATCATTGATTAAATTTTCCTTTTTAAACGATGATAATTTTTTAAATACGAAAAGATTGCAAATCCCGACATCGAAAACTTTATAACGCCAACACGCTCCAACTCTATAACTCTCCAACCCAAACTCACCCCACCGTCTTCGTATCCTCCTCCTTCAAAATCTTTTTCTCTTTCATGGCAACCATCATTCTTTCGCATTTATATTGTGCCCAGTCAAATTGATTGAGGAAATCTAAAGCTGCAGAAAATCCGGCGTTAAAGAGCTGTTCTTTTTCATCTCTTTTCATAAAGAAATTAAGCCAGCTGCTCGTTCCGCAATTCACGGTTTTGATGCTGTAAAGATTGTAAAAAGAGTATTTGGTCAGAAATGTTTTATCGTTGAAACCTTTTAAAGTTCCGATGATATTTACGGCATAGGAGAGAGGAGTTTTCAGAATTTGTTCGCTCGTTTTTCCTTTTTCACCTAAAATTTCAGAATCGCTTGTAAGTTGTACACCAAACAAAGGAAGTCTCGGATAAAAAATATCATTCATGTGAAAAAGATCAATCGGGAAATTGGAAAGTGTACCGCCATCAATGAAAATCCCGACAGGATAAATGTCTTCTTTTTGAGTGTTCATCCAGAATTTCCAGGCGTACTTTACCGAATCATCGTCTTTATTGATGAGCTTTTGCATCGGCTCAAAAAAGAAAGGAACAGACATCGAAGCACGAACAAATTCAGCCGGACTGATGTGTTTCAGTTCTTCTTCCGACCAATAAAGATTCGACATTGTGGGAAGTTCGACTTTTATTTTTGCATTAATGTCGGTTGCAATGACAATATATTCTGTTTGAAGCTGATAAAAAGGATTATTTTTATAGTAATCATTGTTTTCGGCACTCTCAAAGAATATTCGATAGCGGGTTTCGTCGATGTGTTCAAGATTATTCATTTTGATTTCTTCAATTCCATTGAGTGCATTAGTGTAAAACTCCATACCGTTTCCGTAACGGTAATTCAGATTCATCTTCTCTTCTTTCTGAATGAATTTCTGGTTGAGTTCGGCAACTGTTTTAATTCCGAATCCGTTCATTACATCGGTCATTTGTTTGAGGAAGACGTTTCCGGGATTCAGTCCGCTGTTGCTTTTTCTGAAATCATTATAAAATTTTTTAAAACATATAAAGCCAATGATAATAGGAATCAGCGGTACTAAAAATAAAAGTTTAGCATTAACAATTGTTTCAGATGAGATGATAAACGGCAGCGCAACGAGAATTATCATGACTACAGAAATAATAATCACATTGATTTTAATGAAATTTTTATTGTTGAGCATCGCGTGGATGGTGGTTCTCACATACGGTCTACCATCCATAAAATCTGAAAAATCCCAGTTGAAAAGAATGTCCTTAATGACTCCGGCTTTTGCTTCTTCTTTAGTTTTACATGCAGCAATCAGCATGGTGTTAATGGCTCCGGCACTTGTTCCTGCAACTTTCAGAAATCTAATTCCGAAAATTTCTAAAGCATAAAGATATCCGACCAGTGCACTTCCCCAAACGCCGCCTCCTTCCTGCACAAACTCAATATACTGATTTCCTTCAGCATCAAGAATGTCGGAAAATTCTTTGGTCGAAATGTTTTCGTGCAAAGCGTTGAGCTTTTCTTTCGATTCCTGAGAAAGTACGTCGTCCTCAAGGATTTTTTGAAGGATTTCGGTTTTCATGATTTTGGTTTGGTGTTTTTGTTTTTGAATTTCGATTAATTATTAAAAAAAAATCTACACTCAGTTTGTCATTCCGTAGGAATCTAAATGCTTGAAATTTTCGCTGTTGGGATTCTTACAGAATGACAAACGGTATTTTATAATTTAAAATGAATTACCACTGTTTCCTCCTCGCATAAATAAACGTACAAATCACAATCATGCCCATTAATCCCAAAGTATAAAAATACCCATGTTTTGTGTGAAGTTCGGGCATATTGTCGAAGTTCATTCCGTACAGACCGGCAATAAAGGTGATTGGTAAAAAGTACACTGAGTAAATTGCCAAAACTTTCATTACCTGATTCGCTTTCTGATCAGACAACGCAAGAAACATTGAAATTAAGTTGGTGATCTGAATATTTAAATGATCAAAATCGGCAACGACATCTTTCTGTTTGTCCTTTAAATCGACTACTTCAGAATCTTCAAGCTGTAACAATTTGAATTTATCAATTGCATCATTGGAGATCGTTAAAACTCTCGAATTTAACCCTGACTTTCTTTTCAGTTTATAAAGCCTTCTGATTTGATTGGTGTGATTGGTATTTTTAAGGAAAATTTCATTTTCGATATTGTCCATTGTTTCAAAAAGGCTGATCGCTTCATCATCAAAACTTTTCATAATAACCAAAGTGATCATCAATGCAATTTTGTGAGTGTGCACTTTATCCTTACTTGAAGTGAGCTCTTTTTTGGTTTCAGTAATACTTTTAGCCTTCATTCTGTGCACCGTAATAATCGTTTTTTCTAAAAGGAAAATTCCGATTTTGGTACTGATGTCGCTGATGGTATTGAGGTTTTTGCGCTCGAGCTCAGTGCTTTCACGCAAAAGGAAAAATTTGACATTTCCGTCTTCCTCGTATTTGGGTAAGTGATTGGGATCTAAAGTGTCTTCCAAAAGGAGATTATTGATCTCATATCTCTCATGAAGGTACTTGATGTCTTCGTCCGTAGGTGCTTCTACGTCTATCCATTCGCATCCCGAATCTCTGTAAAGTGTATTGATAGGCATAAAGTAAAAATACTATAAATTTTAAAAAAACCTATGTGTAAAATAAAGTTTTATCTTTACCAAAATTAAACAAACTATATGATTAAAAGTACAATAAAAGGGATCGGATTTCATGTTCCGGATCATGTTGTCACCAATGATGATTTAGCAAAATTAATGACCACCAATGATGAGTGGATTACAGAGCGAACGGGCATCAAGGAGCGTAGACACAGAGCCAACAGAAATGATGCGCAGGAGACTACAGCATACCTCGGTTTCAAAGCTTCAGAAAAAGCAATTCAACAAGCTGGTTTGACGGCAAAAGATATTGATTATATTGTTTTTGCAACATTATCACCGGATTATTATTTCCCTGGTTGTGGCGTTTTACTTCAGGATATGTTGGGTTGTGATACGATTGGTGCACTGGATGTGAGAAATCAGTGTTCTGGTTTTGTCTATGCGATGAGTGTTGCCAATGCTTTTATCAAATCTGGTACTTATAAAAATATTCTGGTTGTAGGCGCTGAAGTTCATTCTTTCGGACTTGATTTTTCGGATGAAGGAAGAGGAGTTTCAGTAATTTTCGGAGATGGGGCAGGAGCCATTGTGCTTTCTGCAACTGAAGATGAAAATGCCGGAGATATTTTAGCCATGAATATGCATTCTGAAGGGAAATATGCAGACGAATTGTGTACGCAGTTTCCAGGTTCAAAATTTGGTTGGAGTGACAGAATGAGAAAGGAACCTGAAAATGTAACCGACAAAGAAGTTTACCCGATCATGAATGGAAATTTTGTTTTCAAACATGCGGTGACAAGATTTCCTGAAACAATGATGGAAGCTCTAAATAAAGCTGGAAAAACGGTTGAAGACTTGGACATGTTTATTCCGCATCAGGCGAACTTGAGAATTGCTCAGTTTGTTCAGCAGAAATTTGGTTTGCCGGATGAAAAAATTCACAACAACATTCAGAAATACGGAAATACGACTGCAGCTTCTATTCCGATTGCTTTGAGTGAAGCAATAGAACTAGGAAAGGTTAAAAGAGGAGATTTGGTTCTTCTTTCAGCTTTCGGAAGTGGATTTACCTGGGGAAGTGTGTTGTTTCAATATTAAAATAAATATTTTTACAGAAAATTTCAAATGCTACGTCATTTCGAGTACGTTTTTGAAGAAAACCGTATCGAGAAATTTCCATTAAATAATGCAAAAATTTCTCGATACGCTTCGCTACTCGAACTGACGAAACTTACAGTTAGTCGATAAATGAAAAATCCGCTGAAATTTATTTCAGCGGATTTTTTTATGATTTAAATTAAAGCTTATAAACTCTTCAATATCTTTTCTGTGTCTGCAGTATCTTGACCTTCTGCTTTGCCTAGTGTGATAGACTTTTCAGCCCAAAGCTTAGCATTTTTCTTGTCACCGATTTTATTGTATAGATTTGCTAATGTATCTGTATTTGCATATTCTTCATTTTTCTTTACAGATTCCTGAGCCCATTTTACAGCAGTTTCAAGAGAAGATTTTGTGTTGACATTTTCAAAGAAATTCCACGCGATTGAATTCAATTCTTCTGAACTTGCAGCAGAATAATCTTTGTAAAGATCAAGAGTCATTTTCTCATAAGTTGTGAAGTCTTTATCTTTTAAAGCTCTGTTAGATTTTGCTCTCTTCAATAGTTTTTCAGATTCTTCTTTTGTCAAAAACTTCTGAGTTTCTGCGTAGAAATAAGCATCGTCCCATTTTTTCGTATCAGCGCTGTACGTTTTTTTCATGATTGTATTCAGCTTTACGTTTTTATCAAACATCTCATAACGTTCAGCCGGGAAAACCTTAATGATTTCTTCTTTTTTATTTTGGAAAATCTTGTACAAAGGACTTTCGGTGCTTTGCGTTCCTGAAAGAATCATTTGAACATCATCTTTATCGAAAGTTGTTTTTGCGCTGAAATAACGGTCTAAAACTCTTCCTGCAAAATCTGCATCATTATAAATCGTAAGATTTGCAAGGTTTTTCAAAAATTCAGGATCATTTTCTCCTTTTTCGAATTTTTGTTTTAAAGTTGTCAGTCTTTTGTTCGGATCTCCTGCATCCATCGCAAACTGGATAAAATCTTTTTCTTCAACGTAACCTAATGTTCTGTGTACTTCTTCACCGTCACCATTGATGAAAAGATAAGTTGGGAAAGCTCTTACATTGTATTTTTTAGCTAATTCAATGCCTTCACCTTTCTCCATATCAATTTTTGCATTGATGAAATTTGAATTGTAATAATCACCGACAGGTTTTAGAGGAAATATGTTTTTTACCATCAGTTTACACGGTCCGCACCAAACTGCATAAGCATCTATAAAAATAAGTTTGTTTTCTTTTTTAGCTTTTGCCAAAAGACTTTTAAAATTGCCTTCTTCAAATTTGATTCCTTGTCCGAAAGCGATCACTGCAAAGAAAAGAAGTGATAATATTGCTGTTTTTTTCATGAAATATTTTATTGAATACAAATGTAATAATTATGTCAACATAAGGCTTTATAATTATTGATAATTCAATTCATAAAATTTAGTTAAAATCTTTAGAAATAATTTGAATAAATTCTTTGAAAATAAAAAATCCACAGAAATTCTGTGGATTGTATCTTATCTTGAACCGCCTACTTTAGTATTTGGTCGAGATTCTTTGCTTTCGTAATCTGTTGGCTTTTTGACAGTATCATTTGCCAGATTTGTAGTATCAGCAGCATTATGTTCCGAGTTAGCTACAGCTGAATCTCCAAGATGATTTCTCATAGAATCTTTGTTGTGGTCAGCTTTAAATTCTTCTCGATTTTCTTTTTTATCTGCACAGCTTGCAAAAACCAACAATCCTGAAACTGCTCCTATCCATAATTTTTTCATAGTAAATTTTTTTAATGTTTATCATTCAAATATAAAAAAATCCGCAGAACTTTCATCTGCGGATCTTCCATTTTTCCATTAGACTTTTTATCTGGTTGCAGGTGTAGCAACTGAATCTACTTTCGTAGAGTCCATCGGAACTGTTGTTGTCATCGTATCTGCTACGGGTGGTGCAACTCTCATCGTTGAATCTGTTGCCGTAGAATCTGTGTTACTGGATGACATTTGAGCTTCTTTTGTGCCGCAGCTTGCTGCAATAAATCCTATTCCTAAGGTTAATAACAATAACTTTTTCATAATATTATTTTTAGATGGTGTTATCAGTTCCTATTCAATAACTATTCCGAAAAGTATTGTTTTATTATTAATTATAATTTAAAAGTATTAAATAATTGTTAAATTCAATAAAAAAGCCCCGGAAATCAAATTCCGAGGCTATACTTAAATTTAAATAATAATTAATTACTTATTACAAATTATTTATACTTATTATTATCCCAAATATGGATATTTATAATCTTTAGGAGATACAAAAGTTTCTTTGATGCTTCTTACAGAAGTCCATCTTAGAAGATTCATTTTAGAACCAGCTTTGTCGTTGGTTCCTGAAGCTCTACCACCACCGAATGGTTGCTGTCCTACAACTGCACCTGTTGGTTTATCATTGATATAGAAGTTTCCTGATGCATTCTCTAAAGCTTTGAAAGCTTCGTCAGTTGCGTATCTGTCTTGTGAAAATACAGAACCCGTCAATGAATAAGGAGATGAAGAATCTACGATTTTAAGTGTTTCAGTCCAGTCTTTGTCTTCGTAAACGTAAACTGATAAAATAGGACCAAAGATTTCTTCAACCATACTTTCGTACTGAGGATCTGTAGTTTCGATTACTGTAGGACTTACAAACCAACCTTTAGAATCATCACATTTCCCACCGATGATTACATCAGCATTGCTTGATGCTTCAGCTCTTTCAATATAACCTTTACATTTTTCGAATGAATTTTTGTCGATTACAGCATTGACAAAATTTGAAGGATCTTCAGGCGAACCAATTTTAATTGAAGCAATCTGAGTTTCCATTACTTTTTTCACATCTGCCCAAAGTGATCTTGGGATATAAGCTCTTGAAGCTGCAGAACATTTCTGTCCTTGATACTCGAAAGAACCTCTTACCAAACCTGTTGCTACAGCTTCTACGTTTGCAGAAGGATGAGCGATTACGAAATCTTTTCCACCGGTTTCTCCAACAATTCTAGGATATGTTCTGTAATTATGAATATTGTCACCGATCATTTTCCACATTCCCTGAAAAACTTTTGTTGAACCTGTAAAGTGAAGTCCTGCAAAATCTCTGTGAGCTAAAACTTTCTCAGCAGTTTCCTTTCCGTCAGTAAAAATCATGTTGATAACTCCTGCAGGAAGACCCGCTTCAGTTAAAACATCCATGATTACTTTTGCAGAATAAATTTGTTTGTCTGAAGGTTTCCAAACCACAACATTCCCAAGCATTGCCATACAAGCCGGTAAGTTTCCTGAAATTGCTGTAAAGTTGAATGGAGTTACTGCAAAAACAAATCCTTCTAATGGTCTGTATTCTACACGATTCCAGATTCCTGCATCGGAAACCGGCTGCTCAGAATACATTTCTGTCATGAATTCTACATTGAATCTCAAGAAATCGACGAACTCACAAGCGGCGTCAATTTCAGCCTGATGAACATTTTTTGACTGTCCGATCATCGTTGCAGCATTGATTACATCTCTGTAAGGTCCTGCCAAAAGATCAGCAGCTTTTAAGAAAATCGCAGCGCGGTGTTCCCAACCCAGTTCGTTCCATTTTTTCTTTGCAGCTAAGGCAGAATTGATGGCATCATCTACATGCTGCATTGTTCCTCTGTGATAAAACCCGAAATCGTGAGCATGATCCTGAGGAGACTGAAGCTGTACTTTATCATCAGTTTTTACTTCTTTACCATTGATAACCATTGGAATCTCGATCTTTTGCGCCCACATTTTTTTGTACTGAGCGATCAAAGATTTTACTTCCGGAGAACCCGGCTCGTAAGAATTTACCGGTTCGTTTACTGCAAATGGTACTTGCGAAATTGCTTTTGACATATTACGTTGTATTATTTTTTATATAATTTGCTAATGTTACAAATTTACAACTTTTATTCAAGTCTGTTATCAATTTGGAAAGACTGAATTTGTCTGGATAGTTCGTATAAATTAATTTTCAAAAGATTCCTTCTATTGTTATTTGAAACAAATGAAATTTCATCAAAAAACATTTAACTCATATTAAATCATTGAACTATTGTGATTAAAAATTTTTAATTCATGATCTAAATTCTTCAATCTAAATTAAGTACGTGATGTTGGGAAATATTTTTTGTGTTTAAAATATTTTTAGGTCTGATATTTGTATCTTTAGTTCAAACTCAATGACCTCTTTATATTTATGAAAAAATTATTTTTGAAACAATCACTCTTATACACTCTATTATTTGCGTTATTGCTTACATCTTGTAAGAAAGACAACGAAAAAATAAACGATCAGCAACAAAATACTTCTACAGGAACTTTATCGGACGAAGAAAAATCAGATTCATTGGCAACTAAAGCTGAAGTGAAGGAATCTGTACCGCCCGCAATTCAGGAAAATGGCTTTTACAATGCATTTCCAATTCCCAAAGATAAAAAGCAAAGAGATTCTTTATATGCAATTTTCAGTAAAAAATATACTGAGAGAGAGCGTTACGCAATTTTAGCTCTTAATAGATTAGACTCAAAAAGCAAATGGAATTCCGACACGTTGGTTGTTCCTGCAAAAATTGATACAACCTTAATGGCTTATTCACCATTTCCGATGCAATTGGATGTATTGAGTGACGTGAAGAAGTTTGTAGTTTTCTCTTATCCTATCCAAGCTTACGCGGTTTATTCGAATGGAGCTTTGGTAAAATGGGGACCGACAAGTATGGGTAAAAAAGCTGCTCAGACAACAAGAGGTTTGATGTTCGCCAACTGGAAAAAGAAATTAGCGATCTCAACTGTGAAGAGCGAATGGAAATTACCTTACAATTTTAATATTCACAATACAGGCGGAATCGGGTGGCATCAGTATGATCTTCCAGGTTATCCTGCATCACATTCTTGTTTGAGATTATTAATGAATGACGCAAAATGGTTATATAATTATGCAGATACCTGGATTTTAAATCCTGGCGGAGCTACAAAAAAAGCCAATGGTACTCCCGTAATAGTATTCGGAGATTATCCTTGGGGGAAAAGAAAACCGTGGAGAAAACTTTTGAACGATCCTAATGCTAATAATATTTCTGTAGAAGAAATGACCAATCTGATCAAACCTCACGTTGAAAAAATGGTTGCTGAACAAACGAATAGAGAAAAGGTTGCCGATTCTATACAATCTGCAAAAGCGATAGAAGTGAAAGCTCCGATTAAAGAATCGGAACCTTCCAACTAAATTTTCTTCTCAAACTGAAGTGTCGATTCCTCTGCGAATTTTCTAAGTTTTCTCATTTCGCCTTTGGCTTTATTTTGACCGAATCTTGCTGCGGCATACGTTGCAGCAATACAGAACAGCATCACAAAAGAAGCATTCAGAGCCCATGGATATTCAAAACTTTTGATTTGTTTTTCGACATAATACATGGTGAAAAAAGTCATCCAGAAGATTGAAAAGAGGAAATAAAGAAACATAAAAAAAGTCCAGACTGCGGAACTTGGTCCGAAAACTCCACGGATAACGGTTTGATCGTCTTCAATTTCTGTACGAAGTGATAATCTTGGTTTCCAGTAATTATCATATTCTGTCTCTACACAAATAGTTGCTATTTCTTGATTGATATTACCTGAAAATTCGCCTTTATGTTCTGCGAGATATTTTTTAAGATTTTCAGCATAAGTTTCTTTACTCAGATGGGTAAACATCTTAAATCTCGGGCGGTTTCTTATTTTATCTAATGTCGTTTCTTCTGTCTGCATATTATTCTTGATAAGGGATTGGGTCTTCCAATGTAAAGGTAAGGCGAAGCTCCTGATTTTTTCTCACAATAACCATATTAATTGTTTTGCCTTCATCAGATTTCATCATTTCCATGATTTTATTAAGAGTCATCTCCGAAGTTTTTCTTCCATTGATGGTAATTAGCTGATCTCCTTTTTTTAAACCTGCTTTGTCGGATGGAGAATCTTTTCGTACTCCTGCAATCGAAAATAATGGTTTTAAGACAAATTTATACTGCAAACTGTTGTTGATTAATTCAACTCCTGTTGTGCCATTGTCTCTTCTTTTACTTTCAAGGTTTACCAGATCTTTCTCCCATTGCATTCCATCCTGCTGAAAATCTAAACCACTCATATTAAAATGAAAATGATCATAGTAATTTCCGTTTTTCTTTAAATATAATTTTTGATTCGGATAATCAAAAGCTGCAGTAAACCTTCTCATAATTTCTCCACCTACAGAACCTTTTCTATCGCCCACCAAATTTACATGCTGAATCGAAAATTCATCAGGCATTGCCGTCAACGGTTTTACAAATTTAAAATCACCTAAATAAAAATTATGAATTCTGCTTCTTTTACCATAAATATCTCCGTTGAAACCTCTTCCAAGAAAATCATCAATATTGGGACGGTTGTAAACAAAATTTTTAATTAAAGTAGGGAAGAGCCAGATTGCATCACTATTTCCAAGATCTATTAAAAGTTTTGAGCTTTTTTTGTCATTCGTCATTTCGACATCGGCAAAAATGTACGGTTTGTTTCTCTCCAAAGAAATCGGCAATTCATCAAACTTTTTGATCTTTTTTTTAAATAGTTCCGTGTCCTGATAAATCGTTATTTTTTTTGAAGCATAATCAATAATCACAGGATGATTTTTAAAGAAATGATAGCCGATAATTCCATTCACGGGAATTCCTACGTGAGATGAAATATTAAAATCCTGATCAAGAATGATAAATAACGTAAAAGAATCATTAATGAAATGCTTTCCGATTTTGCCAAGATTGTGATCAGATTTAAATCCTTCAATACTTTCACTTCCTCCCAATCCAGAAAATTTCATTTTTTCTAATGGAGAAAGTTTCATTTCTTTATTTTCGAGACTGAAAATTGTAGTTTCGGCAACTCCGGTATCCAACAGAAAAGTGAGTTCGGCACCATTTACCGTGATCGGAATGAAAATTAAATTGTTGATTAACTTAAAAGGAATAACTGTCTTTTTAGCATCTTTTAATTCAAAACTATTTTGAGCACTCGTAAAAATGCTAAAGAAAATAATGAATAAAAATTGCGAAAATTTCATCTAATGAATGTAGTAAAATAATTCATACAGAAATAAAAAAACATTCTCAATTGATGAGAATGTCTTTATATTATTGATGCAAACTTTTTTATTTCGAAAAGAATTCCATCAGATCAATGTAATTTTTTTGATTGACTCCATGACCGCTCATGTATTCTCTGAAAGTGAAATAACAACTTAAGTCATACAATAGATCTGCTGCTTTTTTCCCCCAATCAAAAGGAATGATCGCATCATCTGTACCATGAGAAACGAAAAATCGTAGTTTTTCAAGTTTCTTTTTATCTTTTACAATATTTGTCAACAGTTTTTCTTCAGGATAACTGCTCAAACAAGCTACGTAATTAAAAAGGTCAGGATATTTTAAAGCTAAACTATAGCATAGAATTCCTCCCTGGCTGAATCCGCAAAGGTGTGTTTTGTTTTCTGTAAGTCCGTATTTGTTGGTGATGGCCATGATGTTTTCCAAAACGCTTTCCAGTGCTTCTTTTGCCTGATCAATATCGATGAACTGTTCAGGATTATTAAAATCAATGTCAAACCATGAATAACCTTCAAACTGAGTTGTCTTGGGAGCTCTGAAACTTACCAGAATCCAGTCAGCCGGAAGGCTTTCTCTGAAGCTGAACAAATCCTGCTCATTGCTGCCGTAACCATGAAGCATAAAGAGAATAGGTGTTTTTGAAGTAATATTTTCCGGTTCTCTTACGATGTAATCTAAATTCATATAATTAGGAATCTATTTTTATTATTTATTTGAAACCGCTTTATTGTAGATTATTTCTAATTGTTATTTTCAGCGATTTTGAAGGAACAAAGATAATTAATAATGATTTATTTTAATTTTAAAATGTCTCTTCAAAGATTTAAATTTTAGAGTATAATTGCTTGAGAATCTTTTATTGATTTGATATTGTTTGCAAATCTTTATTGGAAATTTTTCATAAAAGTTATTTTTATATTGATAAAAAACCTATATTTGAAACATTAAAAATCTATTTGGAGAAATGAAGCAAATTTACAAATCAAAAAAATTACATAGACTTTCATTTTTAGTAGTCGCATTGTTTTCAGTTGTATCTCTTATGAATTCTTGTAAAGATGACGAAGAAGACGAGTTTCAGGATCACCTTGTGCAGTTTGAAGTAAAAGCAGTAAAGGGAACAGGATCTGGAGATCCGGTTTTGAAAACGATCGTTACACAGGTTGGGGTAAGCCAGAATACGACTTTTGATCCTCCCGGAATTAGCTGGAAAAGTGACGAATTTTTTGTAAATTCAAGTCAGTCTCAGCTTAATTTAGACGCAAATGCAGTTTTGCCTAATGCAGACTCTCAATTGATCGTTACTCTATATGTTGATGGAGTAGTAGCAAAATCTGATACCGCTACAGGATCAGGAACCCAAGATGCATCTATCGATTATAGCTTCTTAGAACTATAAAAAATTAAAATAAAATAAAAAAAACCGCCGATTAGACTGCACCCAAAAGTTTAGACAAAATTAAATAATATTTTGATAGGAAAGAGTTCGGTACTGTACCGGACTCTTTCCTTTTAAATTGAGTCTTATTCTGTCGTTGTTATAGTAATTGATATATTCTTTTATTTCCTTTTTCAAATCCTCAATGGTTTTAAATTTTTTGGTATAAAACATTTCGGATTTTAAAGTTCCGAAGAAGTTTTCGATGATAGCATTGTCTAGGCAATTTCCCTTGCGGGACATACTTTGGATGATTCCTTTCTGTTTTAATAAGTGCTTGTAGGCCTTCATCTGATATTGCCAACCTTGATCCGAGTGGAGGATGATGTTTTCAGTGTTTTTTATCTTTCTGAAGCTCTTTTTCAGCATATTCACTACCTGTGCAAAAGCGGGTCTCTCCGCAAGTTCATAACTGATGATCTCGCCATTGAACAGATCGATTATCGGTGATAAATACAGTTTGTTTCCTGAGACGTTGAACTCCGTCACATCGGTTGCCCATTTCTTGTTCGGTTGGTTTGTTTTAAAATTTCTTTCCAGTATATTTGGTGCTGTTTTGCCCAGATCTCCACGGTAGGATCTGTATTCTTTGATCCGGATAATGCTTTTCAGTCCCAGAACTTTCATAAGTCTCATCACCGTTTTATGATTGATTATAATTCCTTTTTCTTTCATGGCCAAAGTGATGCGACGGTATCCAAAACATCCTTTGTGTCTGTGATAGATCTGCTTGATCATCGTTTTTATTTCAGCATATTTATCGTTCTTCCGAAGCATTTTCTGATGGTAATAGAAACTACTTCTCGCCATAGATGTACAATCCAGCAATACTGCAAGATCAAATTCCTGCCTTAATTCTCCTATGATTTTGGTTTTTTCCTTGCCAGAATTAAGGCGTCCAACTTTTTTAGAACTGCAATCTCGGCACGCAGCCTTTCATTCTCCAATAAAAGTTCTTCTTCCCTGGTCAATGGCTGGTCAGACTTTCTTTTCTTACGTTTGTAATCACTCATTATCTTGGGTCTTCCTCTGGGTTTGTTTTCTAACCCTAAAATACCACTTTTTTTGTAATCCCGTTGCCAATTCAGGATGCTGGATTCTGCAGCAATGTTGAACTTTACAGCCGCTTCTTTTATTGAAAACTGACCTGTCTTAATCGTTTTCAAAACCTTCAACTTGAATTTTACATCATACAGGCGATTGCTTCTGCGTTGCAGTCCTGCAGTACCGTGTAACTCATAAAATCTGCACCACTTATGCAACATCGTCCTATCCAATCCAAGCTCATTTGCTAATGCCTTCAACGAAAGATGATCCTGCAGAATCTTATCCACACAACTTTTCTTAAATTCTAAACTATATTTTGATTGTCCCATAAAATAAAAATGCCCCTAAAAAGTGTCTAACTTTTTGGGGGCACTCCAGATTGGCGGTTTTTTGTTTTGTATATATTTAAGAATTAAATCACTTTTACAATAAATTGCTCTCTTTTGCCTTTTTGCAACAAAAGGAATTGACTATCAACAAGATCTGTTTCATTAATTGCAAATGTGCTATTTACTTTTTGTTTGTTTACAGAGATTGCATTCCCTTTTATTTGTCTTTGAGCCTCGCTCTTAGATTTCAGAAAACCTGATTCGGAAAGTAAATCAACTATATTTAACCCAATTATTTGAGATTTTGGTATTTCTTTATTCGGAACTCCGTCAAAAATTTCCGTAAAAATTTCGCTAGTCATATTTTCCATTCCTTTACTAAATAGAATTTCAGAGGCTCTTAAAGATCTTTCATAATCCTCTCTACTGTGAACCCAAACTGTAACTTCTTCAGCTAGTTTCTTTTGTAATTTTCTATCGCCAGGATCTGTTTGATGTTCTGCAATTAAACTTTCAATTTCTTCTTGTCCTAAGAACGTATAGAATTTTATGAATCTTTCTGCATCACTATCGGTTGCATTCAACCAAAATTGGTAGAATTTATAAGGTGAAGTTTTCTTTTTATCTAACCAGTAATTTTCTCCGCTTTCAGATTTTCCAAATTTTGATCCGTCTGCTTTTGTAATTAAAGGAACCGTCAATGCAAATGCTGTACCTTGAGCTTTTCTACGGATCAATTCTGTTCCTGTAGTGATATTTCCCCACTGATCAGAACCTCCCATTTGAAGTTTTACGCCATTGTTTTGGTATAAATGAAGGAAATCATAGCCCTGAATCAATTGATAAGTAAATTCTGTAAAACTCATTCCGTCAACACCTGCTTCTCCTGAAAGTCTCTTCTTCACAGAATCTTTCGCCATCATGTAATTAACGGTAATGTTTTTTCCAACGTTTTTAGCAAAATCAAGAAATGAAATCTGTTTCATCCAATCGTAATTGTTTACCAATTCTGCTTTGTTCGTTTCGTTTCCTTCAAAATTTAAAAATCTTGAAAGCTGGTTTTTCAGGCAATCAACATAATGCAAAAGAGTTTCTTCATCAAGAAGATTTCTTTCGGCAGATTTTCCTGAGGGATCACCAATCATTCCCGTCGCACCACCAACCAAAGCAATCGGCTTATGACCATGCTGCTGAAAGTGAGCCAAAATTTTGATCTGAATAAGACTTCCGATATGTAAAGAATCTGCGGTAGGATCGAACCCGATATAGGCAGTTGTCATCTCCTTATCCAGTTGTTCGTCGGTTCCGGGCATCATGTCAGAAAAAAGACCTCGCCATTTCAGTTCTTCAATAAAAGAGTTCATTATTTTTTGTTTAAAATTTAAGGTGCAAAGATAAGTAAAATATAGAATGTTAAATAAAATAGGCTTCATCTGCTACAAAGTTTAAATCTCTAAAATTAAATTTCTTTAAATTTTTTAATTCTTTACTCTTTTAATTTTAATAAATTTGTTAGTAATGAAAGACGAACAGTTATTTTCGCTCATCCAGCTGGCAAAAGAAAAAGATCAAAAAGCTCAGACAAAACTCATCAATGTTTTCTGGGTAGATGTTTTTTCTTTTGTAATGAAAAAAGTACATGACGAAAATGATACCGATGAAATTACCGTCAATGTTTTCTCAAAAGTTTTATCTAAATTGGATTTGTACGATCCTCATTTCCAATTTAAAACCTGGATTCTTACGATAGCTCAAAACACCATTATCGATTTTTGGCGAAGAAAAAGCAGAGAAAATCAAGATCCGACAGAGAATTTAGATGAAGTAAAAAATCACTATGCAAAATCTCCTGAGGAACTGATGATTTCTGATGAAGAGCAGAAAAAAATCATTAAAACCATCGAGTCTTTAGATGGTAATTATCAGGATATTATCAAATTGAGATTCTTTGAAGAAAAAAGTATTAAAGAAATTGCCGAGGAATTGGGAATTTCTGTTGCCAATACAAAAGTTCGTGTGATGCGTGCTAAAAAAGTCTTAGCTGAATTGCTGAAAAATAATGAGTTTGAGGATAATTAATATATAAAGTAAACTTATTAACTTTATATACAAAGTTTTGTCATTCCGGAGGAATCTAAATTATGTTTTTAAAACTTTGTTGAGATTCCTCCGGAATGACAAAAGCAATGTAAATTTTAATTATAAATATACTTTTTCCTTAGTTTTAGGAAGTGCAATTTCTCTTTGCTTTTCCTGATGTCTGTTTTGAAGATTTATTTTAATTCCTTTTTTAATAAAAATTTCCTTTTTAGATTTTCCGTATTCTTTGGTGTTTGTAACTTCTTTGTCAAAAATCAGATTTCCTGTTGAAAGATTAAAATCAATTGTAGTCCAATATTCTTCGGGTTTGCCATTTTCTGAAGAAATTCCGATCAATTCAAAATGCCCGTTTTGAAATATGTACTTGTCTGTACCTCCCCATTTCCAGCTGCTTCCTCCATAATGAGAGATATTCAAAATACCATTCTCAATGGTTGTACTTTGATAAGGATCGCCCATCATTCCGCCATCTTTGCTTCCGTAGATTGCTTTTCTGGATTTTTCCAAAATCGTCCATTTATTATTAATCTTTTTCAAAATCTGAATTTCACGAATGTCTCCTGAATCATCATTTGTTGGAATATTATAAATAATGACTTTTTCAGAAATTTTATCACCATCAAGATCACCATCAACAGTTTCATTGATTGTTGAGTTTTTTGGTTGAAATTCTTTTTGCGCAAAACAGAATACTGTCGAAATTAGAGATAAAAAGCAAAATATATTTTTCATAAATTTAAAATAAAATTTAAAACTACGAAATTATACGTTTCATCAATCTTTGTCTTTGATTGTTTCGATAAAAAATTCCTTAACTTTGAAGTCAATTTTAGAAATAAATGGAGAATTTAGTTCAGGATACTACCGTTCAAAAACCAAAATGGATTCGCGTAAAACTTCCCACCGGAAAAAATTACAGAGAACTCCGCACCTTGGTTGATAAATATAAATTAAATACAATTTGCCAAAGTGGAAGCTGCCCAAATATGGGTGAATGTTGGGGAGAAGGAACAGCAACTTTCATGATTTTGGGAAACATCTGTACCAGAAGCTGTGGATTTTGTGGTGTGAAAACCGGAAAACCAATGGATGTAAATTGGGACGAACCGGAAAAAGTAGCTCGTTCGATCAAATTGATGAAAATCAAACACGCAGTTTTGACTTCTGTCGACCGTGACGATTTGAAAGATATGGGTTCAATTCTTTGGGGTGAAACTGTAAATGCAGTAAGAAGAATTTCTCCGGGAACCACAATGGAAACTTTAATTCCTGACTTCCAGGGACTGACTAAACATCTTGACAGAATGGTAGATGTAGCTCCGGAAGTGATTTCTCACAATATGGAAACGGTAAAACGTTTGACCAGAGAAGTGAGAATTCAGGCGAAATATGAAAGAAGCCTTGAGGTTTTAAGATACTTAAAAGAAGCAGGACAAAACAGAACCAAAACAGGATTGATGCTTGGTTTGGGAGAAAATAAAGATGAAGTTTTCCAGACAATTGAAGACATCAGAAATGCGAATGTAGATGTAATTACGATGGGGCAGTATTTGCAGCCGACTAAAAAACATTTGCCTGTGAAAAAATTCATCACTCCTGAAGAGTTCGATGAGTTTGGAGATTTTGCAAGAAGTTTAGGCTTCAGACACGTTGAAAGTTCGCCTTTGGTAAGAAGTTCTTACCACGCTGAGAAACATATTCATTAAAAATGTAAATCGCTTCGTTTTGGAGCGATTTTTTTTATGGTTATTGAGAATAAACATACAGTTTGTCATTCTGAAAGAATCTAAACATAGAGTTGTTATTCGAACTCTAATAAAGAAGCCTAGATTCCTCCGGAATGACAAATTTGAGAAATTAAATTTGTAATAAGTTTTATTTAAATTAACTTTCAACCTTATTCAAATGCTTTTTCTTAAAAGCGGTTGGAGTTTCTCCGATGTAATTTTTAAATAATTTATTGAAATAAGAAAGGCTTTCAAAACCTACCTGAAAAGAAACTTCAGAAATGCATAAATTCTGCAAAAGCAACATTTTTGCCTGATTGATTCTGTAATTGTTTACAAAATCTGTAAAAGTCATATTGGTCTGCTTTTTAAAATATCGGCAAAATGCGGGAGTACTCAAACTCACCATTTCGGCAATCACATTCACATTTGGATTTTTATCATAATTTTCATTGATGTAATCATAGATGGTTCCCATTCTGATTTTATCATTTAAAAACCACTTTACGCGGGTATCTTCTTTATTCAGTTCTTTGACTTCTGTTGATTGAGAAAGGATTTGCAAAACTTCCATCAAAGCGATAAGTGATTCAAAAGGATTTTTTTGTTTCATTAAATGAAGTTTTTTTGCTACAATTTTTTTAGTTTCTCCAAAAAATGATAGTCCAAGGTAAGAGCGGTCTAAAAGTTTTTTAATATCATCAAATTCAGGAACGGGAAGAATTATTTCATCCAGAAAATTTTCTTTAAACTGTAATACAAGCTGTTTGTATTCGGTTTTAATTCCGTAATCAAAATTTAAATGCGGAACATTTGAGCCTACCAAAAGAAGATCACTTTCCATAAAACCGGAAATATCTTTACCGACGTGACGAATTCCGCTTATTGCTTCCACATAGACCAATTCAATTTCAGGGTGATAATGCCAGAAAAAATGATGTTTCATGGAGGCCTCGAAAATTTTAAAAGATTTACCCTCTTCAAAATCAATGATTTCTTTCTGGATTTTCATTAGGTTCTGTTTTGATTGATTATTATTACAAATTTATTTAAAATTGTCAATACAGAGCAATAATCAATCATTTCAGAACAAATAAAAACCATTATTTCTCTCGAATTTTGCATTCAGAAATAGGAAAAGATGTTTGATAAAAGAATATTGCCTTTGGCAATCGGTGGTTTGGCAATCGGAACTACAGAATTTACGATTATGGGATTGCTTCCCGATATTGCAAAAACGTTGCAAATTACAATTCCGCAGGCGGGACATTTGATTGCGGCTTATGCTTTGGGAGTTGTGATTGGTGCACCAATTTTAATTGGATATTCGGTGAAGTTTCCACCTAAAAAAGTATTGCTTGTTTTAATGGTGATTTTTACCATTTTTAATGCACTTTCAGCAATTGCACCTGATTACAATTCGATGCTCATCATCAGATTTATGTCTGGTTTACCGCACGGTGCATTCTTCGGAGTCGGAACTGTGGTTGCTTCAAGAATGGCAGGAAAAGGGAAGGAGGCATTGTATATTTCATTAATGTTTACCGGATTGACGGTTGCTAATTTGGCGATGGTTCCTTTAGTCACTTATATCGGACATGCATTTCATTGGCGTTGGTATTTTGCCATTGTTGGTGTGATTGGTCTTGCCACTTTACTGGCTTTAAAACTTTGGCTTCCGGCAATGGAGAGAAAGGAGGATAGTCATTTCCTGGAAGAATTAAAATTCCTGAAAGGTAAACAGTCTTGGTTGGTTTTAATGATCACTGCAATTGGTTTTGGAGGATTGTTTACTTGGTTTAGTTATATAACGCCGTTGATGACCGTTGTTTCAAAAATCGAAAGTAGTTATATGGCATATGTCATGATTCTTGCCGGTAGCGGAATGGTTGTAGGGAATTTAGCAGGAGGTTTTCTTTCAGATAAATTGGGGCCGGAAAAGACCTGTGTATTATTATTGTTTCTGATGATGTGTTCTTTGTCTGGAGTATTTTTCCTTTCTCAATATCAAAGTATTTCGTTAGTATTGACATTCGTTTGTGGGGCATTATCAATGTCAGTTGCCGCACCAATTAATATTATGATGATGAAAGCTGCACCGAAAAGTGAAATGATGGCTGCAGCTTTTATGCAGGCTGCGTTTAATATTGCCAATGCAATGGGTGCTTTTTTAGGCGGAATTCCTTTAGAACATGGTTTGCCATATAATTATCCGTCGCTTGTGGGAGTGGGAATGACTGTTATCGGTTTAGTAATAAGTATTTTTTACTTTTATTTATACCGATCTTCGGATCTTGCAGAAAAAGATATTGTCGCAGAATGTGTTACGTGTGACCAATAAAAAAAGAGAAGCAATTGCTTCTCTTTTTGTTTTTTAATCCTGAACTTCATTACCGTTTTGACACCAATATAAAGCGTTGTATAAATTTTCTTTTGGAAAAGATTTAAATTCTCCCGGCATCACGACACTGAAAATGTCAGTAAAATTCTGTACCCCTTCTTTATCGGTCACGATTGCTGCACGATTCCATTTTGTGATGTTTTTTATGCCTAAAAATGCATCTTGAAGCCATGCTCCTGCAGTGAAATTTCCTAAATCTGTGTCAAGGTAAAGCAGGTAGTTCAGTTCTCCGAATTCATCCACTTTGTTTTTTACGTGGGGAATAACTAAATTTTCAAAATCTTCTTTGGTAATTTCGCCTGTAGCGTTGAATGCTGCTACATTTTCCGGAGCATCATTAATTATTGATATCATAATGTATATTTTAAATGGTTTTGGTGATTTTAGTTTATCAATAATTAAACCACAATTAACGTAATACCACGTTTAAGGCGCAGTTATTGATTGTGTTTTGAAAAATAATCTATGGACTTGAAATCTAACGAACCTTTCTGGCTTTTAAAGAATGGTATTATTTCTTCCTATCCGTCTCTTAAATCTGATGAAGAATGTGATGTTCTTATCATCGGCGGCGGAATCACCGGAAGTCTTATTGCTCACCAAATGATAAAAGACGGATACCAAACCATTTTAATTGATAAACGTGAAATATGCAACGGAAGTACTTCAGCAACAACCTCGATGCTGCAATATGAAATTGATACGCCGTTGTATGAATTGATTGAAATGATTGGCGAAAAAGGAGCGTTGGAAAGTTATAAGGCTTGTTCGAAAGCTATTGATGATATCGAAAAAATAGTAAAGGAAATAAAATCACGATCAGGTTTCAAGAGAAAACAGTCACTGTATTTTGCTTCAAAAAAGAAAGATGCAATCTGGCTTGAGAAAGAATATGAGGCGAGAAGGAAGGCCGGATTTGATGTGACCTGGCTTGGCGATCAGGATATTGAGGAAAAATTCGGTTTTCAGAATACATATGGTGGAATTTTATCTAAACAGGGCGCAAGTGTTGATGCCTTTAAATTCGCCCACGAAATTTTAAGATTTAATGTCAGTAAAGGCTTGAAAATTTTTGATAAAACAGAAATGAAATCAGTCAAATATCTGAGAGATCATAACCTTGTTTTGACAACGGATGGATTTAATATTAAAGCAAAAAAAGTCATTTACTGTGTCGGCTACGAAAGTAAAAATATGATTAAAGAACACTTTGTTGATCTCAAAAGTACTTTTGCCATTGTCTCTGAAGTGGATACCGATAAATTTAAAAATATCGAAAACACACTCGTCTGGAATACCGATAAACCCTATATTTACATGAGATCTACCGATGATGAACGACTTTTAATCGGTGGTGGTGATGAAGATTTTAGTGATCCTGAAAAACGAGATTCTTTATTAAATAAGAAAGAAAAAGAAATTCTCAAAAACCTGAAAAGAATAAAACCGGATTATCATTTTTATACCGACTTTGTGTGGGCCGGAACTTTCGGGGAAACGAAAGACGGACTTCCGTATATCGGAACTCATGAGAATTTTAAAAACTCATACTTTGTCTTAGGTTTTGGCGGAAACGGAATTACTTTTTCGGTAACCGGTATGGAAATGGCTTCTGCTTTTATGAAAAATAAAAAACATCAACTTTCTGAATATTTTAAATTTGGGAGATAGTTTTACTTTTAATTTTTGCTGATTTGAAAATTGACTGAAAAAGTTTCGGGGTTCGGCAAAGCCGAACCCCGAAACAAAAAATAATAAACTAAGTATTTTTAATTAAAAACTATAACCGTTTTTCTTACCCAATTCCAAAATAGACTTCTCAATTGCCTTTCCTAAATCATCACTTTCAGAGCTTCCTCGCTTTTTCATTTCTGCATCGATGAAAGATTGTCTCTGTTTTGCAAGAATTTCAATTTCTCTCTGAATTTTATCGCGGTCTGCAGATTTTTGAGTAACAATCTTATTGATTTCCTCTTTGCTTTTTCCTCTTAATTCAGAAGGTAATTCTTCTTCTCTGATAGATGAAATGTAACTTTTGTCCTTTTCTACTTTATCAACCAAATCCCAATGATCGTTTTTGTAAGCATTTTTCTTAGACTTACTTACGGCTCTTTCAACAGCATTTGAAGCCGATTGAGATTCTGCATTGACGTCCTGAACAGCCTGTTTGTTTTTCATTTCAGAACCACGACTTCCGTAAGAAATGTAAGTTTCATTGAGTTTGGAATTAAATTGTGAAATTTTCACGTCATAAGGCGTTTCAATATAAATTACTTTCCGGTCGCTATCGATATTGAAAAATTTCCCATCACCAAGATTAGCTCCGTTTTGCCAGAAAGTTTGAATTCCTTCATCACGACTTCCGCAGAAAATGGTATTGGTGTAAATGTTTTTTGCTTTGGCTTTCGAAATCACGTCTTTGTAACTGATTTTTCCCTGATCAAAAGGTTCATTTCCGGCGATATAAATTAGCTTCATGCTTTTTTCATTTCCGTCCCACTTCAAATTCATTGAAGCATCACGAATTACGGCACCACAATATTCGCTTCCGCCATTGGTTCTCAAAGCAAAGAGTTTTTCTGAAACCAGATCCAAATCCTGAGTCAATGCGGTGACCTGTCTGATGTAATTTTCTTCATTTAAACCGTCATTTCCATATTCATATAAAGCAATTTCAATTTGTGGAGCTTGTCCGTTATACTTCAAAGTCGTTAAAGTATTTACAATGTTCCAAAGTCTTGATTTTGCCTGATCGATCAATCCATCCATACTATTTGAAGTGTCCAAAAGTAATGCAACCTGAATTTTATTATCTTTCGAAACCGTAATTTTTGGCTGAGCAGAAATATTACTTTCCACCACTTCTCTCTCGCTGGCTTTGTTGCTGCAACGGATGTCTGATATTTTTCCTGCGCTTAAAAAAGCAGCTACACTTGTTGTGATTGTTAAAAATTTTAAGGTATTCATAACATATGTTTTTAATAATTGATTAATATTTTATTTAATTTTCTCTAAAACTATCTGCTGTAATACTGAATCTGCATTTCCTTCGGATATTTAACTTCATAAGAAAAATTGATTTTATCTGAAGCTCCGCTGTTAATTTTTCTGTTCCAAAGAATACTTCCTGTTTTATCGTCGTAAATTCCGTTGCCGATTTCTAGAGATTTCACGGTGATTTTTGAGTTTTCACTTATAGGAAGCTGGTCAAGAATTTCCAGTTCGATATTTTCTTTTGTATTGTTTCTTACAGTGATTTCATAAGATTCTGTTTCCCATTTGTTGGAGTTGAGTGTTTTCTGTGAAGTTTTATCTTCAAGCTTGATTATTTTCACAACAATTCTTTCGTCAACACCCAAAGAAATCGGGAACTCTTCTTTTACATAAGTGCTTGTGATATTGGTTTTTCCGATATAATTATCTTCAAAATAAATATTCGCTTCGCCCGAAATTAGATTTAAATTCTGCCAATTTTTCACAAATGCCATTAGGAAAACCTGACTGTTAAGCTTCGGAACGGTGTGATATTTATACGTTGCATCAACTTCTTTTTTATCAAGAATTACATATTGTTCTTTTTCCTGACTGACGATGGTTTGGCTAAATTTCAACTCATACAAAACGTTCATCTGATTATCAGAAACTGTCGCTACAGGGATTTGACTTGGCGCTGCAACTTCTTCACGCATTTGATAAGAATTTGACATATCAGCTTTCGCTTTTTGAGTATATCCAACTTTTGCATCATCATAATTGTGAGCCGTGTATTCCGCAACATACAGTGGTAGTAGAATCGGTCTGTCCTGGTTGTAAGATGGTCTGTAAGTGGAAACGAAAAGTTTTACGTTGTTCCAATCCTGTCCGGTTTTTTGATAAATTTTTCCTTTGTAGACAATTTCAAGAGGTTTTTTCGTTGATAAAGCTTTCAAATCATAAGAAGGAACCCAACCTGCATTGGAAACAATATAACTCACTCCAAGATTCAGATTCATCTCATTTTCAGCCAGAATTTCGAGAATAAGCTCTTTTTTATTTTGATTTTTGTGCGTTTGTTCTTCAGAAAACTGTTTATTGATTTTGGCAATGCTTTCGTCCAACACCATTTTTTGTTCGTTCAGAAGAAAAACCTGATTGTCGATTTCCAGCATTCTTTTTCTGTAGAATTCTGTAAGTTTGATCAACTGTTCTTGCGGCGTAGATTTGTCGTTGGTAGAAACTTTTAAGTTGTCATTAATGATATTTTGTTCGCCAGAAAGATTCTTAATTTGAATATTCAATAAATTGACCTGTCTCTGAAATTTTTTCTTTTCATCATCCAGTTTTTTCTCGCCATCTGATAATTCATCATTTTTCAGATAATTGCTTTGTGGAGTAATTGAGAGAAGTGTTGTATTTTTCTCAAGATTGATTCTGTAGGTATTTTCGTCAAGATCATTTGGAAGATTAATGATTTTCACGGTGTTTCTTCCTTTTTGAAGATTCACGTTTGTACTTCCAAAAACTTTAGCACCTTGTAGAAAAACGGTTGCTTGTTTTACATCAATTTCCTTTTTAATTTCCTGAGATTTAAAAAACGAAACTGAAAGAATGAGTATTAAAAAATAGTGTCGCATTGTTTATTATTTTTTTGATTTCTAAAGTAAAATTACACTGTATCTCAACCGAAATCTTACAGACTTGGTGAACTGAGGTTTTCACTTGGTAAAGATTTTTAAAATGAAAAATGACAACTGTCAAGTTGTCATTTTGATATTATATTTGTTTGGTTTAATAGTAATTTGGATAGTAATTTGGAGAATATTGTAACGCAATATCGTAAACCCGTTTTAGGTCTTCATCATTTTTATCCGAGAATGAATTATAATAATCAATAATATTTTGAATCGTTCTTTTTGCACTTCCAGCATTGTTTTCTGAGAAATCTTTTGCGGCCTGTTTTAATTCAGAAATCATTTTTGCGATTTGATAATTTTTCTTCAATTCTATATCTGTGGTTTCTGTGAAAGAATTGTAACTTTTTTTGGAATTTGACACTTGCATTTCATCATTTTTTTCATAGGTCAATGTTGTGGAAATTGTGCGACTTTCAATCTCGTTTTTCTCAACTTCCAAAAGAAAAATCTGCGTCTGACCACAATCTAAATTTTCAAGTTCCACATTTACCTGATGATCAGAAACATATTGCGGTTGATAGCCATAAAACTTTTTAATTTTCATCCCTTTTGGAAGATTGATGCTGAGTTTTGGTCTTTTCCCAATATTGTAAAGAAGACTTTCCAGCTCATCGATAAAAGTTTTTTGAATGTCTTTTTCGGTATCTCCGATGAAATAATTTGAACCTCTTCCATTATTTGCGATTTTCCTCAAGAGATCAAAATCGAGTTGCGAACCGACTCCGATTGTACTGATATCGATCCCTTTATCATTAAATTCTTTTGAGTCTTTCAAGATAATTTCATGATTGGTAACTCCCGTATTGGTCATTCCGTCTGTCAATAAAATCACTTTGCTGTTGTACTCTTTTGTATTATGCTTTTGCGCTTCCTGATAACCAAGCATCATTCCGTCATGAATATTGGTGGAACCTGCGGGATAAATTCCGTCTATCATTTTGTCTAAAGCTGTGACGTCTTTCATTTTAATTGAGTTCAAAACAAGATGCGCATTTCCATCAAACTTGATGATTGAAATAATATCATCCTGTTTCAGACCTTTTACAAATACTTTCAAAGCGGTTTTTACTTTTTCAAGTTTTCCTCCGCCCATTGATCCGCTGTTGTCGATGACCAGAGATACATTTACTTTATTTGATTTTTCTCTATTCACGACATTTTGTGTGGCAACTCCGATCTGCAATAGAAATGTGTCATCAGAATCAAGAATTTTGTTGTCATAATCAATGCTTACAGCTACTTCATTTTTCTTCGGAATTTTTATCTGATGTTTATGATAATTCATAAAATCTTCTACGATAATGGTATTTTCATTGATAAAACCTCGTTCATTGGTACTGTAAAAACCGTTGCTTACTGTATGCGAAACTGAACCTGATGAAACTGCGTACTGAGCTTTCATATTTGAGATAAAAACGAAGGCAAAAAGAAGATAAAGAAATTTGTTTCTGTTTAAAATTGAAATGTTTTTCATAATAATTAAGTTTAAATTACACTGCAAACATACTGGTCAGAAATATTTTTAAGACAGAAGACTTGGCGAACACCACTTTCCACTTGGTGAGTAATTTTTGAAAGATGTATAGATATGTATATCTTTGTTTTATGAATTTGATTCGGTTTTTTACGTTTATTTTGATGATGATTTCTGCAAATAGTTTTTATTCGCAAAATAAAGCCACGCAGGAAGTTATCGCTGAAACCTCAAAACTCAAAAAGGCTGTCGACACAAAAAACGAATCCGCTGAAGCAGATTCTTATTACAACATCGGAGAAACATTTTATAACAATGGAAACTTCCCGAAAAGCGAAGAATATTTTATCAAATCAAAAAATATCTACGAAAAACTGAATGATAAGCAGAATCTTGAAAAAGTAACCCGAAAACTTGCTCAGTCTCAGGAAAATCAAAATAAGCTGAAAGAAGCAGTCAGTAATTATGAGACTGCATCGAATGTCAATTATTCTAAGAAAAGCAAAGCGCTGAATTCTAATGATGCTTCCAGACTTTCATCACCATCAGTTTCTCAAAAAGCAGAAGCAATTCAGAATAATATCAATATCAGCGAAAAAGAAAATAACAAAGAAGATCTCGCTGCCAGTTACAGCCAAATGGCGGATGTAAACATTGAAAATAAAAATATTCCGAAAGCCGAGGAAAATCTTAATAATGCCTATAGAATTTCAAAAGATCAGGCTCCGCAACAAGCTTTGGCAATCAACCAGAAATTAACTGATTTTTATGTTGAAAATAAGAATTTTGATAAGGCAATCGAAGCTAAAAAATTAGTCTTAAAAGAAGATTTCGTCAAAGATAATTCTCAGAAAAAAGTCGAGCAGATTCAGGAATTGGCAGAAATTTACATCAAGAAAAATGATCCGAAAGAAGCGATTATTTTATTAAAAAAAGCCTATGATATTGCGTTAAATAAAGGTCATACTTTGGAAGCTCAGAAAAGTGTAAAAAAACTCGACAGCTTATATTCAATTTCTGAAAATACGGCTGCTTCTGTGAATCTTTACCGTGATTTTTTAGGGAAACTTCCCGATTTGGTTTCGAAAGACCGAAGTTTGGTTGATAATAAAATCCTTGAAGATACCGAACAAAGAATTTCACAGCTCGAAAAGGAAAAAAAGCTTAAAGATGAATTGATTCGCAAGAAAAATATTTTTAATTACAGTTTAATTGGAGCTCTGTTGATATTATCAGTTTTAATATTTTTTATATTCAGAACACTTAATAAAGTTCAGATTAAAAATAAAAAAATTGCGTTGCAATCATTGAGACGTGAAATGAATCCGCATTTTATTTTTAACAGTTTAAATTCTGTGAACCAATTTATTTCAACCAATAATGAACTGGAGGCCAATCAATATTTAACTAAATTCTCAAAACTGATGCGAGGCGTAATGGAAAATTCTGCCGAAGATTTTATTCCATTTCAGCAGGAATTAGATTTGTTGCAGAACTATTTAGCTTTAGAAAAAACACGTTTTGCAGATAAATTTGATTACGAAATTTTTGTTGATGAAAATTTAAACCAACAAAATCTACTGATTCCCGGAATGTTGGTGCAGCCGTTTTTGGAAAATGCAATCTGGCACGGATTGCGTTACAGAACTGAAAAAGGATTTTTGAAACTTAGTTTTAAAAAAGAAAATCAGTATTTAAAAATCACCATCGAGGATAACGGAATCGGAATCGAAGAAAGCAAAAAACAGAAAACCATTCACCAGAAAAACAGAGAAGGTCGCGGAATGAAAAATACGTTGGAAAGAATCAGACTGCTCAATGATTTATATAAAAAAAATATTTTTTGTGCGATAAAAGATTCTGAAAACGGAGTTTTAGTTGAGATTATAATGATTATTTAAATCGAATTGCAAATGAAATTACATAGAAAACTGACAACTTTATTACTGACTATCATTACTTTAATGCTTTCTGCACAAGAATATGATAAGGGAAGATATACGAAAGTTTTAAATCAATTAAAGCTCAGTTCGACCCAAATTCACAACGAATTGTATACGGAAAAGAAAATGCCAAATGCTGAAAACTCGTTCATCATTGTTGTGCCTGTTTTGCAGGGCAAGCTTGAAGTTGACGGTTTTTCGGTGAAAAATACTATTTTGATTACGGACAATGAAGGAATTATTAAAAACAAATATATAGATCCGACAGAATTTGGTTCGGATGCTATCATGTTGCAAAGTTTTACGATAGATACCGGACTTTATAATTTAAATTCCAATGTTCGTGCTTTTGGGATTATAGCTGAATACTACGGAAGCAGCAGACCCAATCCGTATTCTTCTTCTAATCTTTCATTATTTTATCCTGACGGAAAAACTTTAAAAAAAGTTCTTGATGGATATAATTTGAAAACATTTAGCGGCGAATGGGATACGAATTGCTCCGGAGAATTTGAAGGTGATACATCTGTGATCATTGTAGATCAGGCGAAAACTAATGGTTTTGCCAACCTTAAAATCAAAACAGAAAGTACAAAGACGATCAGCAAAGAGCTTAATGGAGAATGCAGTGAAGATATAAAGTCGAAAATTTCTTATAAAACATTGAAATTCAATAAATCTACTTACAAATAATTTTCTAGTTCCTGCAACCTACAATCTACAACCTCAACAATGAAAATAAAATCCGTAATCGTAGACGACGAAAAAATTGCGAGAGATGTTCTCAGAAATTATCTCACAAAATACTGTCCGCAAATAGAGATTTTGGGTGAAGCCGAAAATATCAAAGATGCCGTTCCGTTGATTGCTGAAAAGCAGCCACAATTGGTTTTTTTGGATGTTGAAATGCCTTTCGGAAATGCTTTTGATGTGTTGGAAGCGACCAAAGACTTTTCCTATGAAACGATTTTTATCACCGCATTTCCACAATATTCTTTACAGGCTTTAAACAAATCTGCAAGTTATTATATTTTAAAACCAATTGATATTCAGGAACTTATTTTGGCGGTCAATAAAGTCTCTGAAAGTATTGAAAAGAACGAAGAACTTAACCGAAATAAAATTCTCCTCGAAAATTTAAAATTAAAACCTGAAAAACAGCAATTAATCCTTCCGACATTGCAAGGTTTCGACGTGGTAAAAACAGAAGATATTGTAAGACTTCAGGCGGATGGAAATTTCACACAGGTGTATCTTACTGATCATTCTAAAAAGATGGTTTGCAGATTTTTGAAACATTTTGATGATCTGCTCGAAAGTCCTTTTGTACGCGTTCATCGTTCCCATATTATCAACACCAACTTTGTGAAATCTTATCACAAAAGCGGTACTGCAACATTATCTGATGACACAGAAATTGAAGTTTCCTCAAGCTTTAAAGATCAGTTTTTGAAAGTTTTTTCTTGAAAATTTTCAAATCAAAAAATTTATTTTAACCATTAAGATCATTTTAGGAGTTAAGTTTTTTTAAGTAAATCAAATAAATTTTTATTAAGTTTGAATTAAAGCGAAGCTCAACTTAACTATTTTCAACTTCTAAATAAATCTTAATGGTTTAATTTAAAAGGCATCATTTTTGAATTTTTAACAGTCTAAAATATTCAATATGAAAACTTTTCAAAAAATAGCCATTCCCGTTTCTTTAGGAATTATCGGATTTTTGATTTTCAATTCCTGTTCAGTAGGAATTCCGAAAGGTGCAACAGCAATCAAAAATTTCAACTCAGAAAAATATCTCGGACAATGGTACGAAATTGCCCGTTTTGATTATAGATTCGAGAAAAATATGGATAATGTGACTGCTAATTATTCACTAAATCCTGATGGAACAATTAAAGTTCAGAACAGAGGTTACGATTACGTCAAAAAAGAATGGAAAGAATCAATTGGGGAAGCAAGATTTTTCAATGATAAATCTGAGGCGAGATTGAAGGTTTCTTTTTTTAAACCGATTTGGGCTGGTTATAATGTGATTGATATTGATGACGATTATCAAAATGCTTTAGTCGTTGGGAACAGCACAAAATACATTTGGATTTTATCAAGAAATAAAGAGATTCCAAACAGCATCAGAGAAAGATTTTTAGCAAAAGCTCAGAAATTGGGATATAATACAGATGATTTGATTTGGGTAAAGCATAATTAATAATTGTTGTGAGAAACAAATTGAAAAAGCAATTTCAAAAAATACACATACAATTTGTCATTTCGGAGGAATCTCAACAAAGAATTTAATAATAGCTTAGATTCCTCTGGAATGACAACTAGAAGATTAATTCAAATTCTTATATTCTTTCCACTCCAAAAAACGGTGATCAATAATCTGTTTCATCAGATCATAATTTTCATAAGTGTCTTCAATATGATAAAATGTTTCGTATTCAAAATCATTTTCTTCCGCTAAAGAATCAAAAATATTAATGTAATCAGTAGCAAATGAACTGAATTTATCTCCGAAATCTGTCTCATCAACATAATAATCTTTGGCGAAAGCATTTCCCAAATCGTTCAGATCATATTCAGAAAATTTTCCATCTAGGGCATCGATTACAAAGTCTGCTCCCGTGATTTCACGTTTTTTCAGACTTTCAATTTCATTTTCGTGGTCTTCGCTGAGTTCATCAGAATGTAAATTATTATTAATGCACCAATTAAGGAACATTCCGGTGTGGGTTGCGCTGTTTTTTTGAGGTAACTCTTGAGGGAAATCTCCGCCATAATGCCACGATGCATCATCATATTTGGTCATAATCTTACTTATAGTTGTAGACAGTTCAAACCAAAGATATAAAAAATCATTTTCTTTTGTTCGCTACAGAGATTTTCACGTCATTTGTAATGAATTTATTCAAATTTAAATTATGCAAAACGCAGTTCTTATCACTATTGGTGACGAAATTCTTTCAGGAAATACAGTTGACACCAATTCCAATTTTATCGCAACCGAACTCAAAAATATCGGAGTCAAAGTGGTACAGATTTTCACCATTTCAGACGAAATTGAAATCATTAAAAATACTTTGAAATCAGCTTTTGAAATCGGAGATTTAGTCATTACGACCGGAGGTTTGGGACCGACCAGAGATGATAAAACCAAAAAAGCTTTAGCTGAATTTTTTGATGATGAAATTGCTTTGGATGAGGTGACTTTTGAACATCTTAGAGGATACATGGAACGACGTGGACGCATCGAAATTTTAGAAAGAAACCGCGAACAGGCTTTTGTACCGACAAAATCTACCGTTTTTCAAAATCATTACGGAACTGCACCTTGTATGATGATGGAACAAGATGGGAAATTGTCTTTCAGTTTACCCGGCGTTCCTTACGAGGTAAAACCTCTGATTAAAGATCAAATTGTTCCTTATTTAAAAGATAAATTTAATCTGAATTATATTTCTACCCGAATTGTCTCTGTAGTCGGTATTCCGGAAAGTATTTTGGCTGATCAGATTGAAAATTGGGAACTCGCTTTACCCGAGAATCTTGCTTTATCGTATCTTCCAGTAGGAACTAGAGTGAAATTGAGATTGACCGCAACCGGAACTGATGAAAATTCATTACAGGTTCAGCTTGAAAATGAAATCCAGAAATTATTTCCAATTATTGGTGAAAATATTATTGCGACTTCAGAAGATAAAATCGAGAAGATTTTAGGTGAAATTTTAAACCAAAAAGGACTGACAATTTCTACAGCTGAAAGTTGTACCGGCGGAGAATTGTCTCTTTTGTTAACTTCTGTTCCCGGAAGTTCAAAATATTTCATCGGTGGAATTGTGACTTACGCAACACAAAAGAAAATCGATCTTCTTCATGTTTCTGAAGGTACAATTGAACGTTTTACAGTGGTAAGTGAAGAAGTTTCGCGTGAGATGGCAGAAGGTTGTCAGAATTTATTTAAAACAGATATTTCTCTTTCTACAACGGGAGTTGCCGGTCCCGGAAAAGGTGAGGATGGTAAAGACGTGGGATTGGTTTATTATACAATTAGAGTAAATAATGAGTCCGAAACTTTTAAACTTCATCTTCCACATTTGGAAAGGCAGGATTTTATTTATTTTGTTTCTCAGAAAATCATTCAGGATTTGATTGGAATATTAATTGGGAAATAAGCCAATCTATACATAAAAGATCTTCGTTAAGTGAAACGCCTTTGCGAACTTTAAAACGATTAATGGTAAAAAAACTTTGTGGACTTTCGTTAAAAAAACAAGACAGTGCAGATGTTATTTTCGAAAAATCTAATTCGAAAAATAAATTAACTTTACCGTAACAAAATTTAAATTAAATATACTTATTGTATAAATTATTATCATAATGAAATCACTATGTTTTTCAGTGAATAAGATCACGGAATTATTGGCGATTATATATGACATTTAAAAAAAATAAAAAGTTTCTATAATGAAAAAATTAACGCTTTCTTTGTTTTTATTAGCTGGAATTTGTTCGCAAAATACGCTGAACGCGCAGGCTAAATCAACTCAAACAGCAACTTCAACGGATAAAGGTTTAGACCTTAGTTTGATGGATAAATCTGTTCGTCCGCAAGATGATTTCTACAATTACGTAAGTGGAACGTGGATGAAAACTGCTAAAATTCCTTCTGATAAACCGACTTGGGGAAGTTTCAACAAATTGGCTGATGATACAGACAACAGTTCGATGACGATTTTAAATTCTCTTCTGAAAGATAAATTTGCAGACGGAAGCGAAGGTAAAAAAATTCAGGATCTGTACGCAACGTACATGAATATGGATAAGAGAAATGCAGACGGAATCAAGCCTATTCAGGCAAATATCAACAAAATTGATGCGATAAAAAACGTTTCTGATCTTCAAAATTATTTAATTTCTGTAACGAAAGACGGCGATAATACATTGTACGGTTGGGGAATTGATGCGGACCTTAAAGATTCTAAAATGAATGCTGTTTACTTAGGTAATGCATCTTTAGGTTTAGGAAGAGATTATTACCAGAAAGTAAACGAAAAAAATACAGAAGCTCTTGCTGAATATCAGAAATATGTAGCTTCAATGCTTACAGAATTAGGCTACAAAAATGCTGATGCAGCAGCAAAAGGTATCGTAGAATATGAAAAAAGTATAGCAAAAACTTACCTTACCAACGAGCAAAGCCGTGATAATACGCTTCAGTACAACCCACGAACAATGGCTGAACTTAAAACTTTGGTGAAAGGTGTTGATATTCCTGCTTATCTTAAAAAAGTTGGAGTAAACACTGATAAAGTAATCATCGGAGAAATTGGTTACTATAAAGATTTCGACAAATTGGTGAGCACTCAGAATCTTCCTGTAATCAAGGATTACTTGAAATTCCACATGATCCACGGAAGTGCATCTTACCTGAGCGAAAAATTAGGTGATATGAAGTTTGCTTTCTATGGCAAATATTTAAGAGGTCAGCAAGAACAGAGAGCACTTAACAAAAGAGGATATGAGTTGATCAATGGTTCTTTAGGTGAAGCTTTCGGAAAATTATATGTTGAAAAATATTTCCCGGCTGAAGCAAAAGCTCAGATGGTTGAATTGATCGATTATTTAAAGAAAAGTTTCGCAGTTCATATCAATAATTTAGCTTGGATGTCTTCTACAACTAAAGTGAAGGCAACAGAAAAGCTGAATAAATTTACTGTGAAAGTTGCTTATCCTGATAAGTGGAAAGATTATTCAAAATTAAATGTGGTTTCTGAAGCAAAAGGAGGAAATTTATATGCAAACCTTCAGAACCTTTCAGAATGGCAATACAATAAAGATTTAGCAAAAATCGGAAAAGCTGTTGATAAAACAGAATGGGGAATGACTCCACAGACTGTCAACGCATATTACAATCCGGTAAACAACGAGATCGTTTTCCCTGCTGCGATTCTTCAGCCGCCTTTCTTTAATCCTAAAGCTGATGCAGCTGTTAATTTCGGTGGAATTGGTGCTGTAATCGGTCACGAAATGAGCCACGGATTTGATGATTCCGGAGCGCAGTTCGATGCAGACGGTAACTTGGTTGACTGGTGGACTCCGGAAGATAAAGCGAACTTCGAAAAAGCGACAAAAGCTTTGGCTGGTCAATATGACAAATATGAGCCGGTAAAAGGAACTTTCGTGAACGGAACTTTCACAAACGGTGAAAACATTGCCGATCTTGGTGGTGTAAACATTGCTTACGATGCATTGCAGATGTATTTAAAAGATAAAGGAAATCCGGGCGTAATCAGTGGTTATACTCAGGATCAGAGATTTTTCTTAAGCTGGGCAACGGTTTGGAGAACTTTATCAAGCGAAAAATATATGGTGAACCAAGTAAAAACAGATCCGCACTCTCCTGGGTATTTCAGAAGTTTCGGTCCGTTGACCAACGTTGATGCTTTCTACAAAGCGTTTGATGTGAAACCTGGTGACAAATTATACAAAAAACCGGAAGAAAGAATTAAAATCTGGTAATCAATATCAAAACCGTTCAGAAATGAGCGGTTTTTTTATTTATATTATTTCTTATTAGTGATGACTCAGGTTCTCAGAGTCATCATTTTCTTTAAAATCCTGATTATGATAAATTATCATTTAACATAATTTCTTATATTTGATCAAACTGATTACAATCTAAATTAATTTAATGAAAAAACTAAATATTGCAGTACTTGCATTCTCGGGTATTGTATTTCTAAACTCGTGCGGAACGAGAAAAACAGTCGAAACACCAAAAGAAGAAACAACCGTAACAGCAACTCCAGAACCTGTGAAAGAGGAAACTAAAGAAGAAGGACTGAATTTATCTTATATGGATACTACGGTTCGTCCACAGGATGACTTTTTCAGTTATGTGAATGGAAACTGGGTAAAAACTACGCAGATTCCGTCTGATAAAGCGAGTTGGGGATCTTTTAATGCTTTGAGAGAGAATGTGGATGATGCTTCTTTAAGTATTTTAAATAAAATTTTAACTGAAAAATATGCAGAAGGTTCTGAAGGTCAGAAAATACAGAATCTGTACGCGTCATTTATGGATGTTGAAAAAAGAAATGCAGCAGGAATATCTCCTATAAAATCTGATCTGGCAAAAATTGATGCTATTAAAAATGTAAATGATCTGCAGAAATATCTTTTGGAAGCTACAAAATTGGGCGACAATTCTTTCTATGGATGGAGAGTGAGTGCCGATATGAAAGATTCTAAAATGAATGCGGTTTATCTTGGTGGTCCGGATCTTGGTTTGGGAAGAGATTATTACCAGAAAGTGAACGAGGCCAATACAAAAACTTTGGCAGAATATCAAAAGTACGTTGCACAATTGTTTGGAGTTTTAGGCTACAAAAATTCTGATGCTGCAGCAAAAAATGTGGTTGATTTCGAAAAGCAATTGGCCAATTATTTATTGACTTTAGAGCAGAACAGAGATGCGAATTTAAGATACAATCCTAAAAAAGTTTCTGAATTATCCGGGTTGGTGAAAAATGTAAATCTTGCAAAATACCTCAAAGATGCAGGAGTAAACACTGATAAAGTGATCGTTGGTGAAATGAAATATTACCAGAATATGGATCAGTTTATCACTCAGAGAAATCTTCCGTTGCTGAAAGATTATTTGAAATATCATGTTGTAAATGGAAATGCAAGCAATTTGGGTGAAAGTTTAGACACGATCCGTTTTGATTTTTATTCTAAATATCTTCAGGGTCAAAAAGAACAACGTGCGATGGATAAAAGAGGTTTGGCCCTTGTCAATGGAGTTTTGGGTGAAGCTTTCGGAAAATTGTATGTGGATGAATATTTTACAGCAGAATCCAAGCAGCAAATGGAAATCTACATTGATTACATTTTAAAATCATTCAAAAATCATATCAGTGAAATGGACTGGATGTCTCCTGAAACCAAAGTAAAAGCTCAGGAAAAACTTTCTAAATTCACAGTTAAAATCGCTTATCCGGATCAGTGGAAGGACTATTCCAAATTAAAAGTGGAAGCTCCGGCTCAAGGTGCAACTTTATATTCAAACCTGCAGAATGTTTCGGCTTGGCAATATGAAAAGAGTCTTGAAAAAGTAGGAAAACCTGTTGATAAAACAGAATGGGGAATGTCTCCACAAACGGTCAATGCATATTACAGCGGTTCGAATAACGAGATTGTTTTCCCCGCAGCAATTCTTCAGCCGCCTTTCTACAACCCGAAAGCTGATGCAGCCGTTAATTTTGGTGGAATCGGAGCCGTTATCGGTCACGAAATTTCTCACGGATTTGACGACAGCGGATCAAGATTTGATGGTGACGGAAATCTTAATAATTGGTGGACGGAGCAGGATCGTAAGAACTTCGATGCAAAAGTCGGACAGTTAGCAGCTCAATACAATGCTTACGAGCCGGTAAAAGGAAGTTTTGTAAACGGTAAATTCACAAGTGGAGAGAATATTGGAGATCTTGGTGGAGTAGCCGTAGCTTACGATGCGCTTCAAATGTATTTGAAAGATAAAGGAAATCCGGGATTGATCAGCGGATTCAACCAGGATCAGAGATTTTTTATGAGCTGGGCAACAGTTTGGAGAACCAAATCAACAGATCAGTATATGATCAATCAGGTGAAAACAGATCCGCATTCGCCGGGTTATTTCAGAGCATTTGGGCCTTTGGTGAATCAGGATGGCTTTATGAAAGCATTTGATATAAAACCGGGTGATAAGTTATATAAAGCTCCTTCAGAAAGAATTAAAATCTGGTAGGTTTTTAAACAAATATTAATACAGAAAACGCATCGAAAGGTGCGTTTTTTTGTTTATTTTTCATAGCTTAGTGATACCAAAAAGTATTAATAATCATTAGATTATCTGCATTGATTTTCATTTATTTAAAGAAAAACCATCACAAAATTTTGTATGTTACAGTTTTTTTATAAATTTAAACAATGGATTGGTCAAAAATTTGCTAATTCAAACCAAAATCAACAATCACAAAACAATAATAATATGGCAATGTTTAATTACGGTGTTGGCGGAAACGAAGTCAAGGTCGACGCTAATGAAGCTATTCAGGAAATCCAGGAAAACAAATCCCTCATCGTAAGTCAGCTTACAACAGATGAAACGTATGTTCCCGAAATTGTAACAGGTCTAAAAACTGTTGACGACGTTTTCAGACATTTTCAACCCGCAGTATCCGTACAGCACGAAACTGAAGACGGAAATGTAGTGGAAGAAGAATTTCGTTTTCAGAATCTTGCAGACTTTACTCCCAAAAATCTTGTTCAGAAATCAGACTATCTTCAGCAGCTCAGTATGGAGCAGGAACAGTACAATAAAATTGTACGCCAGCTGAAAACCAATAAAATTCTACGCAATATGCTCGAGAATGAGCAGTCAAGAGCTGCATTTATTGAAGCATTGAAAGAAGTTGCTCAAGAACTTGAAAAATAATTAAACACCACACACAAATATTATGGATAGTAAGTTACAGGCTGCGGAAAGCCAACAACATAATCAGCAGCAACAAACCGGGAAACCGAAAGTAAGTCCTGTTGAAGAACTTAATAAGATAGGTGGTTTTGGCTTTATAGAATCTGTCGTAGACGGAATTGCCAACATGAATCCCACCAGAAAGGCTAGAAAGGAAATCTTTTTAAATGATGCCAATAAAACAGATGAAAGGAAAGAACTACTTCAGAAAATTAATCTTTGGGTAGAGCTTTTAGGAAGTAACGAATCTGCAGAAAAAATGGCAGATACCTGCAAAACAAAAGCACAGGCAGCCGAGCAGAATTTAAAGACAAATTTAAAAAATTCGTTGGATGCGGTTCGTCAGCTAGAAACTTCTTACAGAACAGTAGCACAGTTTTATAAAAATACAGAATTAGATAAAGTTGATAATGTTAGTATTGTCAATGCAAGTTTGGAGCAGGTTTCTGATCTTGACAATCCTTTGTTTATTGATGCTGTTGCTGAAGAATTTAAGCAATACTATGATCGATTAGATCTACGTGATAACTATTCAATTTTAGCAATTCCGGGATATTTGGGATCGAATAAAGTAATTGAAAAGTGGGCGAAAATCTGTAACGAGAATAAAGTAATGATGGTTACCGATTTTGCGAATTTGGATAAACCGGACGACGTAGTAGATTTATTCCATTCTGCAAATCTTACAGGTGGAGAATTGCACAGAAGTAATGTGATCATGACTTGTAACTGGCTTGTCGGTCGTGGAAGAGCAGAAGAAGTTGGTGAAGAAGAAAACGTAGAACTTCCGCCTTCAACTTCATTAGCTGGGAAAATCCACAAAACTTTAATGTCACAGGTTGCTGCAGGTAAAAAACATGGTAACATTAATGAAGTTGACGCCGTAAAATTCGAATTGAAGAAAAGTGAAATTTCTCAGTTGGAAAAAATGGGACTGGTTCCAATGGTAAACGAATATGGTAAAATCATGGCGTTCTCCGCAAAAACATTATTTACAGGTGATAATATTGGTCTTCAAACGTATTCTGTAGTTCGTGTATTCGATTATGTAACTAAAGTTTTACTGGATTTCTTAAACAGGAGAGCCTTCGAAAACTGGAATGCCAGAAACGAAGATGATCTGAGAAAGCAGATTGTAACATTCTTAGACGGAATTAAAGGTGCGGATAAATTGATTGAGAAATTCAAAATTGTTCGTTTTGAGCAGGATAAAGTAAATAAAGACAGAGTTTGGTTAGACATTCGCTTGACACCATATTTCCCAACTAAAAGTTTTGTGATCAAGCTTGATGGTCATAAAGGAGATGACGGTAATGAGTGGGATGCTGAATATATTCAGGATTAACCATTTTAATATAAAAAAACCGATGTTCAAAAAGCATCGGTTTTTTTATTGGATAAATTACAGATAAACGTTCAAAACGTTTCAGCTCCGTATGAGCGAAATGTTTGTTCACACAATTACAGCAACAAAAATATGTTCCGTAGGAGCAATATTTTTGTAGAAAAAGAAGTTAGAAAAATCCTGCGCTCCGTAGGAGCGCTATCTCTTTGAATTTGCTGCAAAACTCTGTGTTGATTTTTCAAATTCCATATTTTAAAATCATAAAAAAACGAAGAATAATAAATTATCTTTGCAAAATATAAATGAGACGGCTTTTTGGAAAACAACAAAAAAACATCAGACTTTCTTCATATCGGAAACAAACTTTTGATGTGGTATGATAAAAATGCAAGAGATTTACCCTTCAGAAATACAAAAGATCCTTACAAAATCTGGATTTGCGAAATTGTTTTTCAACAAACCAGAATTGCACAGGGCTTAAATCATTACAATAATTTTATAAAAAGATTTTCGGATGTGAAAACTTTGGCAGAATCTCCGGAAGATGAGGTTTTATTATATTGGAAAGGTCTAGGCTATTATTCAAGGGCAATTAACATTCACAAAGCGGCACAGCAAATCATAAATGACTACGATGGAGTTTTCCCTCCTGAATACGAAGAAATTTTAAAATTAAAAGGAGTCGGAAAATATACAGCAGCAGCAGTTTCAAGTATTTGTTTTAATGGAAAAATGCCTGCCGTAGATGGGAATTTCTACAGAGTTTTAAGCAGAATTTTTGCCGATGATTTCGATGTTTCAAATTCCAGAGCTTTTAATTATTTCTCAGAATTGGCGCATCTAATTATGCCCGAAAATGTAGGAGATTTCAATCAGGCAATGATGGATTTAGGCTCAGAAATCTGTAAACCACGAAATCCTTTATGTGGAGAATGTCCTTTAAATCGAGATTGTCTTGCTTTTTCATTAAATAAAACCTCGGAATTTCCAGTTAAAACCAAAAAAGTAAAAGCGACAGATTTAGGATTACAATATTATTTCGTTCACAGAAACGGAGAATTTTTGATTCAGCAGCGAAAAGATGACTTCATCTGGAAAAAACTGTTTGAATTTCCGCTTCAAATATCAGAAGAATTAATGCCTTTTATTAAAAGTGTAAAAACAATCAATCATAAATTGACTCACAAGAATTTGAGCATAGAAATTTTTAATGTTGAGGTTGATTCAGAAGAGATTTGGAAAAATTTTACTGCTACAAATGATTACATGATCACAGACGTTAAAAATTCTCAGGAAAAATCATTTCCGAAACCTTTGGAAAACTATATTCAGAATTATCAAACGGCTTATAGGTTTTTTTAATTAAAAATAATATATAGTTTGTCATTCCGCAGGAATCTAAGCAATAATATTAAAATAATAATTTGAATAAAGGAGTCGAGATTTCTACAGAATGACAAATATGATGTTTCAATGTAAAGCTTAATTTGTCAAATTGAAATATAAACTCCTTGAAATGCTGAAATTTGTGTCTTAAAATCTGAAATGTAATTTGTATTTTTGCAAAATGATTAGAAAAGTCATTTTTATTTTCGCTTCACTGCTCCTTATTTCTTGTGAGAAAGAGACTCAGCCAAAACCTTATGGTGAATTGAGATTAGAATATCCCACGCCGAAATATCAGAAATTTGACAAAAATTGTGCATACACTTTTGAATATTCAGATTTTGCTAAGATTGTTGACGCCAAAAAACCTTGTTGGTACTACATGAATTATCCAAAAATGAAAGCGAAAGTTTTCATTACTTATTTTCCTGTGAAAGGTGATTTTGCAGATCATGTGAGAGAATCTGAAAAAATGGTTTACGAACATACGATTAAAGCAAGTTCTATTGACGCTAAATCTTTTCAATATCCTGAAAAGAAAGTTTACGGAAATTTTTATGAACTGAAAGGACAAAGTGCTTCTAATCTTCAGTTTTATGCTACAGACAGTACAAAACATTTTGTTACGGCATATCTATATTTCGACACAAGACCAAAGCCGGATTCTCTGGCTCCGGCAATTGATTATATCAAAAAAGATATTAAGCACATGCTGGATACTTTTGAATGGAAGAACTAATTAAAAAAATACATTGATAATTATATAAATCTCTAAGATTTAATAAAAAAAATATAAATACATATGACATCGCAAGATTACATATGATCTTTAAAAAAAAATATAAAAATACATATGAAACTTTTAGTTGTAGGAAGTGTTGCATTTGATGCAATAGAAACACCATTTGGTAAAACAGATAAAATTTTAGGAGGAGCTGCCACATATATCGGAATTACAGCATCTGTAATGGGAGTAAAATCAGGAATTGTTTCTGTTGTTGGAGGAGATTTTCCACAGGAACATTTAGATATGTTCACAAAAAGAGATATCAATATTGAAGGATTGGAAATTGTAAAAGACGGAAAAACATTTTTCTGGTCTGGGAAATATCACAACGATTTAAATTCTAGAGATACTTTAGCAACTGAAGTGAACGTTCTTGCAGATTTTGATCCAAAAATTCCTGAATCTATGCAGGATGCTGAGATTTTACTGCTAGGAAATCTTCATCCGGGTGTTCAGCTTTCAGTTCTTGAAAAAATGAATCAGCGTCCGAAATTGGTTATTCTGGATACCATGAATTTCTGGATGGATTCTGCAATGGATATTTTGAAAGATATGATTGCTAAAACTGACGTGATAAGCATCAACGACGAAGAAGCAAGACAGCTTTCAGGAGAGTATTCTTTGGTAAAAGCGGCAAAAAAGATTCATACAATGGGTCCTAAGTTTGTAATTATCAAAAAAGGTGAGCACGGAGCCATTCTTTTCCACGACGGAAAAATATTTGCGATTCCTGCACTTCCTTTAGAAGAAGTCTTTGATCCAACAGGAGCTGGAGATACTTTCGCAGGTGGTTTTGCGGCATATTTGGCTAAAAAAGGAAAGTTCGATTTCGAAACAATGAAGTCTGCATTAATCGTAGGTTCTGCGATGGCATCTTTCACTGTAGAAAAATTCGGAACAGAGAGAATTGAAGAAGTAAATGAAGCTGATATGTTGGAAAGAATCAATCAATTCAAAGAATTGACGACTTTTGCTGTTGAGTTGTAATCAATCAGGCTTTTTTAAGAAATATTTATAATAAAAAATTGAGTGTAATTCGTTAAGAATTATAAATTTGCAACTCGTTTAAAATAGTAAAATGATAAATAAATTAAAAATTGCTTTTCTTTTTGGGATTTTTACTTTGTTGTTTTCAACAAAAGTGAATGCTCAGCTAAAGCCGGGTCAATTAATCGACGGTATTGCGGCTGTGATAGGCAATGAAATTGTGCTGGAATCTGATGTTGAGGAGCAGATGAATTATGGTAAACAGCAAGGTGCAGGTACCACAGATAAATGTGACTTTTTAGAAAATCTTATCAACAACAAATTTCTTGTTTATGAGGCTAAAAAAGACACACTTATAGAAAACCGTTCTGCGGCAATCAAAGATCAGGCAAATGCTAAATACAACCAGTTGCTTTCTCAGTTTCCTGACGAAAAAACAATGTTGACGGCTTATAAATTCAGAACCGGCTACGAAATGAAAAATGCTATCGAAAAGATAGATACAGATACTTATTACGGTCAGGCAAAATATCAGAGAATTACAGAAAAGGCAGATGTCACTCCAAATGAGGTAACAGACTTCTTTAATATGTTTAAAACTCAGCTTCCTGAAATAAAGGATGAAGTTTCAATTTCTCAAATTGTGATGAATCCTAAATTGACAGAAGCTCATAAAGAAGAACTGATCAATAAATTAAAGAAAATCAAGCAGGATATTGCAGGTGGAGAAAGTTTTGAAAGCCAGGCAAGAATCTATTCTGAAGATCCGGGTTCGGCGCCAAATGGTGGTTTGATGAAGAATGTTTTCAAGGGTCAGATGGTAAAACCATTTGAAGCTGCAGCTTTAAATTTACAGGAAGGCGAAATTTCTGATCCTATTGAATCTGAATTTGGATATCACATCATTCAGCTGGTGAAAAAATCAGGGAAAGCTTACGACGCAAGACATATTCTTTTGATGGCAACACCTACTGCTGAAGAGATCACGACTGCTAAAAAGAAATTAGACAGTATCAGAGGTTTAATTTTGGCTGAAAAAATCACTTTTAAAGATGCTTCATTTAAATTTTCTGACGATAAAAGAACAAAATTTAACGCCGGAGTAATTCCCGGAGCGGATGGTTCTAATAAAATTGAGAGAGAGAGTATTCCGGGGACAATCAGCTATGAATTGGCTGGTTTGAATAAAGGTGATATCACTGCAGCATTTGAAGATGAAGATGACAGAAAAAGAAAGGTTATTAAAATCGTTAAAATTGAAGATGTCATTCCTTCTCACCAAATTACTCTAGAAACAGATTACGACAGGATCAAGCAGATGGCGCTGAGAAAAAAACAGGGCGAGATGGTTGAGAAATTTGTAAATTCAAAAATATCAACAACTTTTATCTCAATCGACGGTCGATATGACAGTTGTAACTTCAAAGGAAACTGGAAAAAGGAATCCATGAAAAAATAAAATTAAAACCTTCAGAATTTTCTGGAGGTTTTTTTATGCAATTATGATTCGGAACTATTGTAGAATCTCAGTTTTTACTATTTTTACAGCATGAGCAATTTTATCGATTTCAATTCAGCCAAAAAACTTCAAGCGATGCAGGAAGGTAGAAACAGGATCTCCGAACTGTTTAATATTCAGTATCCTATCATTCAGGCAGGAATGATTTGGCATTCCGGATGGCGATTAGCTTCGGCTGTTTCAAATTGTGGCGGATTGGGCTTGATTGGATCTGCGAGTATGTATCCTGATGTTTTACGCGAAAATATTCAGAAATGCAAGAAAGCTACAGACAAACCATTTGGAGTGAATGTCGCTTTGCTTTACCCTAATTTAGAAGAAATCATCAATATTATTTTGGAAGAAAAAGTAGAAATAGTTTTCACTTCTGCAGGAAGTCCAAAAACCTATACAGAAACTCTTCAAAAAGAAGGATTAAAAGTAGCTCATGTTGTTTCTTCAACGAAATTTGCCATGAAATGTGAAGATGCGGGAGTTGACGCTGTTGTTGCTGAAGGATTTGAAGCAGGAGGTCACAACGGTAGAGAGGAAACCACAACTTTCTGTCTTATTCCTAACGTGAAAAATCATATTTCGAAACCATTGATTGCCGCTGGTGGAATTGCTTTAGGGTCACAGATGAAAGCTGCAATGATTTTAGGTGCTGACGGAGTACAGATCGGAAGTCGTTTTGCCGCTACTGTTGAAGCAAGTGCACACGAAAACTGGAAGAAAAAAATTACCGAACTCAATGAGGGTGATACTCATCTTACTCTGAAAGAATTGGCTCCTGTAAGAATGGTTAAAAATAAATTCTTTAACGAACTTGAAGAAATTTATAATGTAGGAAGAAATTCCGAATCTCTGATTGCTGCGTTGGGAAGAGCAAGAGCAAAGCGCGGAATGTTTGAAGGTGAATTGGAAGATGGTGAACTGGAAATCGGTCAGGTTTCAGCTTTGATTAATGATATTCTGCCGGTAGAAATGGTTTTCAGTAATTTGCTGAAAGAATTTGAAGATGCTAAAATGCCTAGATTTTAATCGAATAACGTTTAACATATGATCAAATTTTTTTTTTGTGAATAATAAAAAAAGCATCTTGTAAAAGATGCTTTTATCGTTGGCGTATGTTTCTTAAGCTTTAGTATTAAAAGTTAAAGCTAAACTTTTGAAGTATTTGTAGAAAAAAAACACCCGCAGTTCAACTTCGGGTGCAATGTACAGATGCAATATTAATAAGCTAAGCAATCTTTTTTCTTCTTCCGTAATTGAAAGCTATAGCTATTCCCACCAATGCAAGAAGAAGAATGTATTGATCAATCGGAGCTGCATTTGGATCTCCGGGATTACCCGGGAAAGTATCACCTGCAGAAGTATCAGCAGATTCATTATATAAGTATGGATTATCTGTTTTCTCTTGCGCAAAAGCAAAACCAGAAAGTACAATTGAGCACGTTATTAATATCTTTTTCATTTTTGTTATTTAATTATTTTTTTAGTGTATTCTTTTCCTTCAGAAACTGCTTTCAAAATATATAATCCTTTAGCTTCTAATTTTACACGAACTAATTTCGAATTTGCTTTCAGTTGCTGAATCTTTCTTTTTGATGCATCGAATATTTCTACTGTGTCGATGTTTTTACTATTTCTTACATAGAAATCTTCACCCTCTCTGTAAACTTCAAAAGAATCTTTCTGCACTTCTGATGTAGACAGTACATCCAATTTATAAACGATCTCAAATCTGTCTCCAAATTCTCCAGCGTTTGCCGTAAATGAATATGGCTGGTTCTGAAGATTTGTATATGTTCCCAGGTTTTTATCATGAAGATAAATTGCTTGTGCACTATCAAAAATTCCTTCTTTCTGAACCATTGAGATCACAAAGTTTCCGTTTTGAAAATGCTTAGAACCTACAGGAACAACGTCATTAATATCAAAACCGGCTTTCCCCTGAATTACTATTTTTTGTGCATCAGCTGTAGTGTAGAAAGCGTCTGATCCTGTACCAATCGCTTTAGAATCATAATTATCATACGCATCTGAAGCTGTATTTATATAAGCAACTGCAAATGTGTTGCTCGTATTGTAAGAAGAGTTCAGTTTTAACCAAAACTTACCTTCTGTTGAAGAATTGTTTTTATTAAAAAATGATCCCGTAGTTGCAACTCTCATATCGTTGGTGAAATTTAAAGAAGTATCTGTTGCAGAGGTCGATTTTACGAAGAAGCCCTGACCAATATTGGCAACATTTCCGGTTGGTACGTCTGAAACATTTGGTGCTTGTACCCAAGTCTGGCTTAACGCATTATAGGTAGCGTATCCTATGTTTGTTGTTGATGATCCACTCTGAGTAGTCACTGAATTACTTGTATTATCCCAGAAATAGAAAGTATTTGAGATTTTTGCAGCGTTTGCAGTATAAAAAGTGTTCAGATTTAAGTTTGATGGATAAGGGTTTCCTACTAAATTGAATCCGTTTCCGCCAGTTGCCAAAGTGTACGTTTGACTCCCATTGTTAGGAACTCCTGTGAATGTCAATGTAGTATATGCAGCCGGAGTTTTAATGGAATATCCTTTGGCAAAAGCTGAATTGTTTGACGTTGCAGTTACAAAGTAATCTGTAGCCGTATTGTATTCTGTAATGAATGCAGGAACAACATCTGGATAGATCGTATTTAAATTTTGTGCAACAACAGGAGAAGACCAAAATGCATATTTATCGATTTCACTTGTGCCAAACTTTTTCACTCTAAAACTTCCTGTGTAATTTAAAGTAGAACCATCTCTTTGAATAAGATTTCCACCATTTTTTAGTGTCATATCCAATGCGTTGATTGTGTTTCCTGAAGTGATTTCTAAAACACCTCCGTTGTTAACAATAACATTCTTAGCCGTGAAAGCAGGATTAGATGCTGTAGAATATGGTGCATTGATGATTGCATTTACTGAGGCTGTAGGAATGCCATTACTCCAGTTTGTTCCGTTCCAGATAGTGGTGATCAAATTGTTGCAATTATTTGAAAAATTAATATCCGGATAAGTAGTTGATAACTGAGTCAATTGACCATCATCTACACATACTGACAAATTGGGATTGATAGACGGAGTGGGATTGTACATCGTGCCATAAAACATAATTGACTGCTCAATAGATCCATTCCTAATATTGACTGAAGTGAGATTGATCATATCTGCTACAGAAAGTGATTCTAAGTAAGAGTTGCTTGAGAAATCTACTTGAGTAATTTGTGGACATTCATTGATAACTGCGGTTTTTAAATTGACATTATTAGAAGAATTTATATTTGAGAGTAAGGGTAAATTTTTTATAGCTAAGTCCTCTAAAGCAACATTATTTGATATATCTACTTGAGATAGAAATTCAAGATCTTTAAGTTTTAATGATTTTAATTGTGTACAGTCGGAAATATCTAAAGTATTTACTTTTGTTTCTATCATTTCTAATTCTTCAAGAGAAGTACATTGAAGAAGACTTAGTGTATTGAGTTCATTAAAGTTGTAATATGTAGATGCAGATAAGTTGATGCCCAGATTGAGAGATTGCAGACTTGAACAGTTTTGTAAATTTAAACTTTTCAAATCATTGTTCCCCCAGATTTCTAAAGTCATAAGAGCGGTACAATTTTGTGCATTTATATTCTGCAAATTCTGAGGTAGGGTATAGTCATTTGAAGCACCGTCAAAAGCTAAAAGTGTATGCAATGCAGTTAAATTGCTAACGTCTAAATTACTTAAATATTGACATGATGTTACAATATTTATTTCTTGTAAAAGTGGGCAAACATTTATATTTGCAGAATTGAGAGGCTGATTAAAGGCTATTAATTTTTTTAGTTTAGGCAGTCCTGCAAGATTTAATGTATTAACATTTCCTGTAACTACATTTCCCATCGAACTTGCTGTGTAACCGTATCTGTTATAAAATGCACAATCTAATTCTTCAAGATTGATCAGACCGGCACCAGAAAGATTAATATTCTGATAGTTTATTCCTTTAAGTTTTTTTAAGTTACTACATCCATTAATATTAATAGAAGAAATGAAAACCATAGAATTGTTACTAGAATCTCCTGCTGTAGTAATTTCCTGCAGGTTTTCACAATTATTCGCAACTAATTCTGTCTCCAAATAGGTGTAGTATGGAAATATAACTGTGGAAAAATTAATTTTTTCTAAAGAATTATTATTGGGTACATGTAGCTTCCTGAAGTCATTACCCATAATTATTCCTAAATTAACTATAGGGCAGTTTTCAATATAGAGATCCTTAAGTCTGCCTTCTATATTTTGATTAATATTAACTCCAGAACAATTTTTTACTGTTAAAGTTTCTGCATTTATTGGAAAAAATGAATTAATGGGAGAGGTTATTACATCATTAAGATTTTGTAATGATAAGCAATTATTGAAGGAATATGAGATTACAGATGGATAAACATCACCCGTAGGCACATATTTGGTTTTTCTAATTTTGTTGTTGTTTGTATAATCTAAAATAATAGAATTTGCATGGTAAATATAAAGCTCTTCTACATTTGTAAATTTGGTAGCATCATTGATGTTATCAGGAACTGAATTAGAATTAAAGACTGAAAGTTTGATTGTCAGTATTTTCACTTGTTGTGCTTCAGAAACTTGAACTTCACCATCTCCGTTCGTATCAACTGCGATATAGTTTCCAGTTGCGTTTTTCGCAATTTCATTGTTCGAATTAGAACTTAGGATTAACGTTTTGAATTTAGGATCGGTAAAAGAAAGGGTTTGTGAGTAGGCAAATGAGCAGATGACTGCACAGAATGCAAATAAAATTTTTTTCATAAAGTGTGTTTTGTTAATTTGATTTACAGGAACATATTAACTGTGAATGCAAATATACTGGTTGATTTTTATTTGAAATTTTATCTATATGACAGCAAATGGTATTATTATGCGTGTTTTTTCTAGTCATATTGATTTATCAATCAACATAATACGATTATATTTTTTTTATCAAAAATTATAAATAAAAAAAATGTAAATTTTATTTTGTGATTTTATTTGTAAGAATTTTTTGGTTGAGGAAATATATAAATGAGAGAAAATATATTCTATGAATAACTTCAAATACAAAAAGCATCTTACGAGATGCTTTTTGTATTTGATTATTATGAGAAAGTAGAAAATCTTATTGCGATTTTAAAGTAATAATCTCTTCTTTTAAATTTTGAATTTCCTTTTTTAAAAGATTGATGTAATCTTGTTGATTTTCTAGGATATAATCTGGGATATTATGAAAATAATTATTACTCGCGGAATAATTACTTGACTGATTGTCGTAATTATTTATTTGAAGATTAGAATCATTTTCTTTTATATCTTCTACTTTGGTATCTAAAGCTTTGGCAATACGCTCCCATTCTTCATCCGAGATTTTAATTTCTCCCTTTTCTCTTCTTTGATATTGAGATTGTGTCATGTGTAATATTTTAGCCATGTTTTCCTGAGTATATTTTGCCTTACGAGCCTGAATAAGTTTATTTTTTACCATCATTTAAATTTTGTGTAGTACAAATATATTATTTATGTTGTGATATTCACATAAAATTCACATAAAAACCTTGAAATTATTTCAGGGTAGATCTATATTTTTGGAATGTCAAGAGTGACAAAATTATTTTTATTGTGCGCGCAAAAAAGAATAATAATGCTGATCAGCAAAAATCCCATGTCAGGGATTGTATGACAAAAATCTAATCAATAATTTTAAATTTAATTAAAAAATGCAAAATTTAAAAAAAACTTTCAAGAAATAGCTTAAAAACAATTGAAGGAGGTACTCTTCAAGCATCTTTTGACATTAGTGCAGCAAATGATTGCCATGTACATTATGCTAGAAATCCAGATGGTTCTAAGGGAAAAATATTATCTTCAGGAAAAGGTCCATGTCACGCAAAGGCAGGTCAAATTTGTGAAACATATTCTTCAGGATCTGACGGTAAATGTTATTAAAATTTGAATGGCATGACTCTCATGCCATTCTCTAAAATTATTTATATGAAATATTTATTCAATTTTTTTTTCATTTTTATGATAAATAACCATATTTACTCGCAAAAGTATAAAGTAATCTATGAGCTTACTTACAGGACAGATTCTACCAAAAATGTAGTATCTAGAAAAAATATACTACTGCAAATAAATGATAATATTTCAAAATTTTATTCATACGATTTTTATAAAAGAGATTCGATTTATAATGAAAATATAAAACTTGGGAAAGAAGCATATAAATCAATGTTTGATTCTAATTTTTTTATTATTAATGATAAAAAAAACTCGACAATAACCAAATTTTATAACTTTCCACCTAACAGCAACATATATAAGTTAACTGAAATCAAAAATAAATTTAATTGGAAAATTTTAAAGGAAACAAAAAAAATAGGTAAATATCAATGTCAGAAAGCGACTTTAACATACAAAGGAAGAGATTGGATCGCATGGTTTACGAGTGATGTTTCATTAAATTTCGGACCATATCTATTTGATGGACTTCCAGGTGCAATTTTATATTTAGAAGATTCTAAGCAAAACTATTTATTTGAATTTAAAAGTATTAAAAAATATTATACTAACAATAATACAGGTAACGATTTTGTTGCAATTAAAATTTCTAAAAAAGAATATGTGAAAATAAGTCTAGATTATTACAATGATCCCTATAGAGAAATGCGAAATGACGGCGAAATGATAGAAAATTCTATTGGCGAACTTGACAAACCTAACATAAATCAAATGACAAAAGAAAAACAGGAGTTTATTAGAAGAAATAACAACCCAATTGAAATTTCTGAAGTAATAAAATATCCAGTAAAATAATACTATTAAATATTGAACAAATTGTAAGTACTTATAAAGTACAAATCTCAACTTCAATATTTTCCTTCGCCTGATTTTCATATCTATTCCTAAACTCCTCAGTTTTGAAAATATTTTCAAGCTCAATAAAATGCTTCAAAACCTTTTTTCTTCCAGGTTTATAAAGCAAATCGGGATAAATTGAATATTCTTTTCTGATTTTTTTAGTATATTCTAAGTAGGTTTTAAAATCTTTCCCTAAGACAGACAAATCAGCATCCAATAAATAATTGATGTCACTTTTTTCGGATTGTTGATGAGATTTTGTTGCTAAAATTTGCTCTGAGATTTCTGCAATATCAGTTTCATTTAAACCTAACTTTTGAAGTCTTGATTCTGCAAATTCTGCACTTTTCTCTTCATTCAGCTTTGAAGTTGCATCGTAAATCACGTCATGATAAAAAACTGAAAAAGAAATAGTATTAAAATTCAGGATTTTATTTTTCACCAATTCCAATTCAGAAAACATATTCTCAAGATGTTGCAGGTTGTGATAATGCCGTCCTTTTTCAGAATATTTCTTTTCAATTTCTGTCCAAAGATTTTCAATGAAAATATGATCTTCATTAAATTGAAGACAGAGGTTGATGAAATTTTCTTTAAGGCTCATGATTAATAGATTTTAAATAAAAAAAGGAACTTAAAAAGTTCCTTGATTTGCTTCCAGATTTGCCTTTAATTCAGCCCAGCCTCCGCCATTGTAACCGTCTTTTAATCCCTGAGATTCCAGAAAGTCTAAAGCTTTTCCGCTTCTATTTCCGCTTCTGCAAAATAGAATCACCGGCTTTTCGATCGACAAAATCTCTTCTTTTCTGTCTTCTACTTCCCCAAGAGGGATATTTTGAGCACCTTCAATATTTCCGTCCATTTCCAATTCCATTGGCTCACGAACGTCGATTAATTCATAATTTCCTGATTTTATAACTTCTGATAAAGACATAGTATTTTATTATTTAGAGTTAAAACTGATAAAATGGATTATGAATTTTTCACAAATCCAAAGACCAACAAATTTATAAAATAATCTTAGTTTTGCAATGTAAAATCATGAATTCATCTGCAGAAAAATATTCACATTTAATTAAAGCCAAAGCCAAAAGTTTTGGTTTCCAGAATTGTGGTATTTCGAAAGCAGATTTTCTCGAAGATGATGCGCGACATTTGGAAAAGTGGCTGAAAAATAGTTTCCATGGCGAGATGAAATACATGGAAAATCATTTCGACAAAAGACTAGATCCTAGATTGCTGGTGGAAGGTTCAAAATCTGTGATTTCGCTTTCTTACAACTATTTTCCTGAAGAGAAGATTTCTACTTTAGAGAATTTTAAAATTTCAAAATATGCTTATGCTGAAGATTATCATGAAGTGATAAAAGAAATTCTTCGTGAAATGGTTGTCGAATTACAGGATGAAATCGGTGATTTTGGTTTTCGTGTTTTTGTAGATTCTGCTCCGGTTTTAGAAAGAAGCTGGGCAAAAAAATCAGGAATTGGTTGGGTAGGGAAGAATGCCAATTTAATTACAAAACAAAGTGGATCATTCTATTTTTTAGCTGAAATCATCTGTGATCTGGAATTAATTGCTGATAACGAAACGACAGATCATTGCGGAAGCTGTCGGAAATGTATTGATGCCTGTCCCACAGATGCGATTGTTTCAGACAAAATTATTGACGGAAGTAAATGTATTTCTTATGCAACGATAGAACTGAAAGATGATATTCCTGATCATTTTAAAGATAAAATGGAGGACTGGATGTTTGGTTGCGATATTTGTCAGGATGTTTGTCCGTGGAATCGTTTTTCGGCTCCTAATCTTCAGAGCAGATTTAAGCCTAACGAATTTTTAAAAAACTTCAAAAAAGGAGAATGGAAAGAACTAACTCAGGAAATATTCTCAGAAATTTTCAGAAAATCTCCTGTGAAGAGAACGAAATTTGCGGGATTGAAAAGAAATATTGAATTTTTAGACTGATCTTAGATTTAAATTTAATCTAAATTTTTTGATTAAATATCCTTTTCGGAATTTTCGGTTCCAAAAATAAAGAGGGTTGTTGATCATGCCCTGAAGTTCTAGCTTCAAGGAGATTAAAAGAACATGATCTGTAAATTTAAAAAAGCCTTTCCAAAAAAAGAAAAAGATGACTTTTAGGAGATAAGATCTCTCAAAAAATCAACGTTTTTTTGGTACTCTTTTCGGCGCTGTTTTTACTCTTACTTTGAATCTTTTCTGAGATTTCGTGTTTTTGTGCATATTTGTGAAAGTTTACTATCTAAATTTACTGATTTTTCCGATTAAAACAAATACTTTTACGAAAAATTGAAATTAAAATTCATTAATCAATAATTAAAAACATGAGTGCTAAAATTATATTGATCTACTTTTTAAAAACCTTAGGAATTATTCTGGGAATTGTCGTGCTGTATGTTCTTTTGGGATTGGCACTTCCTTTTATAGAAGTTTCAGCCAAAGATGATGGTGAGAAAAAGGAAATTCCCATTTACATTTATACCAACGGAGTTCATACAGATATTGTGATGCCTGTAAAAAATGATCTTTATGACTGGAGTTCTAAAATTCCTTTTGCCAATACAAAATCGAAAAAAACGGACTACAACTATATAGGAATCGGGTGGGGCGACAAAGGTTTTTATTTGGATACTCCGACTTGGGCCGACCTGAAATTCTCAACGGCATTTAAAGCTGCATTCTGGCTGAGCGAATCGGCAATGCACTGTTCATACTACAAAAAAATGACAGAAGCTGCAGATTGCAAAAAAATCATGATCAGCAAAAGTCAGTACAGAGAATTGGTAAAATTCGTTGATTCCAAATTTGACAAAGATGAAAACGGAAATTATGTATTAATTCCAACCAACGCGGTATATAGTGATAATGATGCTTTTTACGATGCACAGGGAAGATACAGTTTTCTCGATACCTGCAATACCTGGGCAAATAATGCATTAAAATCTGCAGGACAAAAAGCTGCACTTTGGACTCCGACAGATACAGGGATTTTCCAGCATTATAAATAAGTATGTTTAGAATATTCTATTTATTTTTCTTTGTATTCATTTTTTCGTCTTGCCAAAATGAGCCGAAAAAATCTGTCGGTTCTATCATTTTTGAGAATAAAAATATAGAAGAAACAGACAAACCTGAATTAGATTTAGTCAAAACAAAAAAGCAAGCGGAGGAAGCGCTACAATTTTGCAAAAGCAAAAAGATGAATACTGATTTCTGTGTTTTAATTGATATGAGTCTTCATTCCGGAGTGAATCGCTTTGTGGTATGGAATTTTAAAGAAAACAGAATTTCAGGTAAATATCTGGTTGGTCACGGTTGCGGTACAAATTCTTGGAGCAGCGATGAATCAAAAGAAAACCCGGAATTCAGCAATGAAGACGGAAGTCATCTTTCAGCGTTGGGGAAATATCAATTGGGCGAGAGAGGTAGGAGTGATTGGGGGATTAACGTCAAATACCTTATGCACGGTTTGGAAAATACCAACAGCAATGCTCTGAAAAGATTCATCGTTTTTCATTCCTGGAATTTGATGAGTGATCAAGAGGTTTTCCCTAATGGTTCACCGGAAGGTTGGGGTTGTCCTACGATTTCAAATAACGCAATGAGAAAGATTGATCCTTTGATTGAAAAATCTGCGAAGCCGGTCTTGATGTGGATTTATAAGTGATTTTTGACGATTACAAAAATGAGTGTTTTCGGTATCAAGAAACTATCAAAGAATATTGTTTTATTTCGTGATAAGATGAATAAAATAAAAATAGAAGAATTTCTAGAGGTATAATGTTTAAATTAAACCAAAAACTTTTTCTTCCATTTTGCTAAAGTATTTCTGCTTATCTTAAAATGTTTAGATACTTGAGTGTTATTTAAATTATGTTTTTTTTGATAATCAAGTATTTCTAAGATCGCGGGCTTATCGTAACATCTATGTTTCTGATTAAGAGAAAAAGTTGTTTCACTATGTAGAGAGAATATAATTTTATTAAGTCTTATAATGTCTGTCGCAGAAAGTTTATCTTTTGACAATATTTTGATGCAATATTGTTGCTTTTCTGGATATTTTAAGTGTATAATATCCATATAGATCTTTTTGTAATCCGGACCCGATGATTGATTATTTTTTTTCATCATATTTGTCAATCCATTTGTATAAAGTTGTTTTTGGGATACGATATTCTTCGATTATTTGCTTCTTCGTTTTTTGTCCTGTCTGTATCTGTTCCAAAAGAAAACGGATGATTTCAAAAGTATAAATATGCTTTCTGAATTTTGGCAATATTGATTGCTTTTCTTTAATAACATTGTAGTTACTGTTGGCAGGAGGTGCATACAAAATCAGATGTTGAGAGTAAAGTCTGAAAAAATCATATTCTAACAATTTGCTCCATCTGAGCAAAGTCTCTGTATCCAGGCTTGAAGATTTGTACATTTGTGTGATCTCTTCTTCAGTAGAATTTAAAAATTTACAGATTCTTGACATTCCAATATCTCTGTCTGACACTCTCTGTCTGATTAAATTTCCTATAACAATATCTTTAAAGTCTGTACTCATAGCATATTTATTAATAAAAATGAACCTTCAACATATCCGTACAACAAAATTTGCGATGCCTATGGAAATACTGTATGTTGAAGGCACGAAAGTAAAAGTATATAGTCAATACGAATTCACATCCGTTTTAATCTCTGCATAAAATAAGCCTCCAACATTGACACAAAATATGCATGAGAAGATTGTATGTCTGCTGGAGGCATGAAACTTACCAAAGGAAAGCTTCATTTCTCATCAATTGAGTTTTAATGATTTTGTAACAAACCAAAAATCACTATTATGATGGTCATTAGTTATTCTTTAATATCTTTTTTCAAAAGTTACAGTACTTTATATTAAAATTTTATTATAAATAATATTTTAAACTTCAACCGAGCAAATCAATAAAAATGAAAGCTTAACACAACACAACTCTCGGTTGAAGATAAAAAAGGGTTTTATAATCTAATCTGACAAATAGTTAATAGTAAAAAAATTAATAATTGTTTGCCAGAGAATATTTCTATTACAGGTCTTTTACGAAGAGATAATTCTTGATCGTCACTATTATTTTTCTAATTAATTTTTTAAATCTGACTCTTATTTTTTTTAAATTAAAATAATTATGCATGCAGCAAAATATTTTTAAGGTTTCCAGAACGACCATTTACTGCCATTATAAACAGCGAGGCGTTTTGCTCCGGCTTTATTCACATAAACCATCATTCCTGGTGATGGGGTAGGAATGTTATTTACATCACTTACTGTCGGCAAAACCATCGCCCTTGTCGTGGATTCTAATACTATGACACCATCATTAATACTTGTGGTATTCGCTCCAATAATGGTTTTCGCTTCGTCAGGTTCCGGTACCTGTGCCGATGTTGGCTGAATTGCTAATGCATTGGTGATGTCTGCTCCCTGCCCACTTATATCTACCCAGCCTCCGGAACCCGGTGCAGTGTTTCCGTTATAAAACTTTACTCTTGCATCGGTGGGAATACTTGCGTCCAGGATAATTGAGCCTTGAGTGGGTGTTGTTGTTTTTGCTCTCACATAAGGTAAAATAACACCTTTATTATTGGTATTGGCAAATTCTAATAAGACAGAAGTTTTATCAGTTGCAGTTCCTACCGCACCTCCTATGAGAACCTGTGAAAAGGTATTTCCTGAAAGTGAAAATGCGATTATTACGATAATATTTTTAAGTGAATTCATCTTTGTTAATTATAAATTATTTAAAAATGTTTGAGAAAGTACCTGACAGTCATCAATAATGTACTTCCTAAACATTTGTTACAGCATACTGTGTCCGTTCTACAAAATTTACGGACAAGCTGGAGTTGAGAAACAGCTCCATGCAGCATCTGAGTAAATCTTCAAACATTTGCTGAATAAATCATATACCATCATTCCTTCCTGTGGATTCGTAATTTTATTGAGATGATTTGCAGCACTTGTTTGTGCGGGATCCGAGGTCATTCTCGTTATCACAAATCCTTTAGTGTTCGACTCCAACACAGTATGCGCAGAAGTTCTTATCATTGGCCAGTTACCGTTTTCTGCTCCCGCTCTTTTCAACAAGGTAATACCGTGGTTTGTTGGTATCCCTAGTGTTGAAGTATTGGGATTATTGTAACAAGCGCATGCATTGATTAAATTATTTAAAGAACTTCCTGATCCTTGACCGATATCGCTTCCCAAATCTGCTGAACCTCCGGAATTTACCAAATTAGGAACTCCTAAACTAGTTCCGGATGTGTTTCCAACGCCATTGTTAGGTGATGGTAAATTAGTATTGATGCTTCCATCTGCATTTAACTGTGTAGATAAAATATTTTCATCGCCTTCAATTGCGTCCGAACAACCGTCATTATCAGAATCTAAATCTAAATAATCCGGTGCTCCGTCATTATCTGTGTCCATTGGCAAGACAGCACAGACTTTTAGAGGTGATAAATTGTTGGTATTATTGTTGGTCCACATTTTAAGCGTTATTGAAGTGACAGGCTGTGTAGTGCGTATCTCAAAAGGTTGATTGGCAGTTGCTGCGGGATCAAACCTTATTTCGCTTCCTGTGTTTGATATAACATTTATTCCTGTACTATTCACTATGATGAATCCTCCTGCAGCCGTTAACCTCCAGCTATCAGCAGCATTGAAAGGACCAAAACTTTGTACATGCTCAGATATTCGTACCATGGTAGGTTTCGTAAAATTAATCACATACTGCATATACTCGCTTTCATTTCCTGTGCCGCTTGTAGCATTAATTCCTAAAGAAACATCACCACTACTGTTTCCTTTCGGTGCAGTAAAACTTGATATTTCAGTAGAGGAAACACCGTTTTTTGTAAAAACTGCAGTATAATTTACAGAATAACTTCCTGCCCCGTTGCTGTTAAGTGTCAGGGGTGTTGTGATATTGGGATTGCTGTCACTAATTCCTGACCAATCTAAACATTTAATTTGTTCGTTGAATTCTACTGAATCAGGAATCCCGTCATTATCATCATCTATATCGCAGACATTACCATTTCCGTCACTATCGGTGTCTACAAAATTAGGTGAGCTACTGTCGCAAAGATTATTAAAAGGAATTGTGGCCGATGCTGTATTAGAGCTTTTTATACCTGCGTTATCTGTTACTTGATAGAGAATAACCACATTGCCTACACCTGTAAAAGAAGGATCTACTAAAATTTGTTGTGTTGGGTTACCTGTAGAAGTTGCTGGTACAGTAATTCCGACTGAAGGAAATGTTCCTGAAGTATAATTATTACCGTTAATTGTTATTGAACTAATCCCTGTAGGAAATGCAGTGATAGTTATTGAAGTTATTATTCCGCCATTTAGATCCGTACCACTAAACACACTTGCAGGGACAATTGCACTATTAGATCCTTCAGGATTAAGAATAGTAGATGAGGTATTGTTGTTTGCAGTAGGTCTTTCATCTATTCCAAAGTTGACGTTGGTAAGACCTGAAGTCGGAGTACCAAGAGGAATAATTCCATTGACTGTTCCGTCATTACCTGTTGTTGTACCAATATTTTCACCGACAGAAGTCCAGTTATTGGGTAGTATTGACGTGGGAAGCATTGTGGAACCTATTACAGGATTAGCCGTGGTAAGAACAATAGTGTATCCCATTCCTAACAAACCTGATAATGCATATGTTCCATTTAAATTAACAGGAACCACTTGTGATACTGCTCCGGTTGTGGTATTGTAAAGAACTGCGTTTACTCCACCAGCATTAGTTCCTATTCCGTTAACCGTATTGTCTGAAAGTCCGTTAATATCATTAAATACATTTCCGCTTGCGATTATAGCACATGATCTAATTACTGTAGCATCATTTGCTATAGATGTACTGGGGTCGTTGGAAACAATTTCATCATTCGGTAAATTTAAAGATTCTACTCCGGTATATTTTACAAATGCTTGGTTGGTAAGAACTGATCCGTTAGTAGATGCAGTACAATTTAAAACTATTGTAGCCGTTTCTCCTTTTAGGATCTGTCCAGAAAGTCCTGTAGGTGATTTTACATCTATCCCATTTGCCAGCGCTGTAGCTGTGAGTCCCGGTATTGCTGTTCCGTTTAATGTTCCTGAAACTAATGTGATCCCAGAAGGTAAGGCATCAATTAATTTTGTAGTAATTGCATGGAAAGATCCTGTGTTCTGAATAGTAATAGTATAGATAATAGTAGATGTTGTAGGATCACAATTAATCGTTGCAGCTTTATTTACCACTAAATTGGGAGTAGGTGCTGCACAGGAAGCAAAATCCGAAGATGGAAAATTAGTAGACCCTAAATCGTTTTCCACACCAGTAGTTGTATTGATATTACTTGTGCCATTTAGACCTCCTACAATAAAATTACCATCGGTTAAAAATCCAACAGATGACGGAGCAGAGGTTAGATTAGCAAATTTTTGTCCTGTGATAGTACTTGTAGAAGTTCCTGATCCCGCAAGTCCTAAATAAACACCTGCTGAATTGTAGGATCCCGGAAAAATAGCCAAGATGTTAGCTGAGCTAAATGCACCTGTAAGATTTCCTAATCCATCAAAGGCAATATCTCCACCTCCATAGCTTGAAACAGTTGATCCGACAGTTGGTTCAAAGAGAACACCAATATCTATTGCTGCTACAGAAGGAGTAGAGGGATTAAATTTATATAGATGATTATTACCGGAGTTATGAAAATAAATATTTCCATCTGCCGGATTATATGCTGCTTTATTAATATTTTGTACACCACTAATACCTGCAAATGTGGCAACGGTAGTACCATAAGTACTATTATTTAGATTATATGAAAATATTTTAGGAAGACTATTTGGGGCAACTGTTCCGATTCCTCTATTGCAAAACCAAATAATATTGTTGGGTATATCCAGCCCAAAAGCGCTGGTTGCAGGAGTGCCTCCCGCGTTTACTTCTGCTAATGCAGCTCCTCCCGCAAATAAATTTTGAACCCTAAGAGTAACAGCTTCTGTAGTAGTATTCATTAAATATAAGCCCTGTTGGACAGCTGCTGCCTGATTTGCGGGCGTTGTAATTGCGCTACCATTCACTGCATAAAGCTGACCTGGCGTACAGGATTGTGCATTCAATGTTGGGTGACTCCAGAGGAATACAACCCAAAAATATAACCATTTGTATTTTTTTATCATATGACAAGTTTTCAAGTATTATGCAGAAAAAATTATATTTTAAAAACAACTAACTCAACTGCTTGGAGAAAAAAGCTGTAGTCTTAAAAACATCTTCCGTAACTTTTCTAAAACTTCAACCGAGAAAACAGCAGATGAAAAGTAAAAACGCACCATTACTCGGTTGAAGAATAATGAAATTTACACTCTACATGTTCAGTAAAAGATATAAACCATTATTTTACTTTGGTTCTGTAAAAGATCAATACTATTTCTATTATTCTATTGAGCCTGAACTCAACCTCCGAAATGAAATTGAACCTCTTTATAATTACAATTCATTCTTCATCATTATATTAATAATTTCTTTTATCATCAAATAGTTTGGTTCTATCTACATTATTTGCTTTGTAAAAATTCAACCGAGATCAATAATAAAGAAAACGTAACTCAATTACTCGGTTGAAGATGGATAAGGATTAATGAAAATATAATATAGTATAGTTTATTTATGTTTTTATTGTATGATAATTTGAGTTAGAAAAAATATCACAAAGACTGCTGAAAACTGATCTTTAAATAGATTAATAGTAAGCTTTTGATCCTCTCCGTTTCAAAATTATTGATAGAGCAAAAATAGATTGAAAAAGAACGGTAACGATAATTAACAACCACTTAGAAGCACTCGAAACACACTCAAAAGCACTCGAAAGCGATGAGAAACATACTTTTTGAAATCAGAAAGAAATTTTTATAGCTGAGATATCCAGATATAGAGGTTTGTATCAGAAGGAACTGACAGTCTTTTTTTCAGCCTGTATTTTTTTCCTTCCACAGCTTTTATAGAAGTGTTTTTGAATACTGCAATCTGTTTGGTATCAAAGTTCAGTTTGATCAGTGCGCAATATTCCAAATCGGAGGTTTTGAAACTCGTATCGATGGAGAGTAGTTTTTGTATAAAATCAGGATAAGCCGAAATAAATTCAGAATAAAAATCCTGATCATTACTGAACACAATTTTTGTGAGTGAAGCTTTTTTTTCAGCATCATCTGAAGGTACAAGATGAGAATCATCTGCAGGTTTTTCTGGCAGCTGATTTTGATCAACAGATATATTTCTTTTTTGTTTAAGCCTGAAATAAAGAAAGACAAATAAAGCAAAAACGCCTAATAATCCAAAAGCTATATAATAATAAATCATGGAAGATGATGACTGATTTGTTATCTTACTGTTATTAAAATAGTTCTCAGCAGCTTTTTTCTCTACATAAGTTATACTGTCTGAAAGTTTTTTGAATTTATCCAAATATAAAGCAGCATTTTTGTAGTCAGCAAGACCATTGTATGATGCTGAAATTTCGGGATATACCAGTAATAAATCATATTCGTGTTTATTTTCAGTATTTAGTTGTATTGACTTTTGGAAATACGAAACAGCTTCATCATAATTTTTGGTTTTATTCGCCAGCATTCCTTTTGCAACATAATAAGAACTGAAAAATTTATTTTCCTTTTCACCTTCAAGCAGCTTTTCGGCTTCCTTTATGTACAAAACACCTTGATCCTGATTCTTATCAGAAACCAAATACGCATATGCCAGATTACTTGTACATTGAATCAGCCATACTTTTTCTCTATTTCGATCTAATGATTTTGCTTCCAGATATGCACTTTTAGCATAAAGAATAAGTGTCTCCTTATTATATTCTTTAATTTTCAGATGGTTAAAGAACATCCCGATATAAGCACACATTCTCAAATAATGCCTTTTTCCATCAGATTTTATAAGTTGGCTGTTCTTTAATGCATTTTTAAATTCAAGTAAAGATTTTTCATATAATCCGAGTTTCGTAAAGCAATATCCTCTGCCAAGTTTTATATGAGATAAAATATCAATATCATTTGTACCGCGGGAAAGAGCATCTGCTTCCTTTAGGTTACTTAGTGCCTCATTGATCTTTCCTGTATTGTAATAAATATTAGAACTCATCAACAATACAGGCAATTGCCCATCAAGATATCCTATTTCTTTTGATTTATAATAGATTTCTTTTAAAAAAAGCAATTGCTGATCATCGCTTACCATTTTTTTTGATAAACCGCCGGTTTTAGCTATTGTTATTAAACTATCAATTTCTTTTTGCTTAGTAGATTGTGAATTACAAATACAAAATTGCAAAACGAATACAAGTGAAAGGATAAACTTCATAAGATGCATTAAATAGCGAAGTAAAAATAAATAATTAATTCATATGCATGTATAATATTATTATTTTAACTTATTTTCAAAAGCTTCAGGTGATATTATTGTCATCAACAAAAAATTGCGTCAGGTAATTTCTTTGAAGTAAATTTTAATTATTGAGACATAACAGACGGAATAAATGTGACTTTACAAATCAAAAATCAATTCTGAACAAGACTCGTAAAAATATTCAATATTTATTCAAGGTAATCCTTTTCGTTGATATTTATTATGTTAAATCCATCTTCAGCGGAAAAAATTATTTAAATAAATTTAATTATGTTAATAAACCGTAATTGACTTAATTAATATTTTTGATCTGTTTAACAATAAAAATATAACATAATGGCATTAGACAATTTGATCAGCATTACATTTTCAGAAACTGAATTGGCAACTTTAGAACAGGCAATACAGGATATCGAAACTGTTCTTAACGGAAAAACAATCAATCTTACTCCCGAACAAAGGCAGCAATACGGTAGTATTGCAGAACAGAATAAACTCTTTGTAAACAAAGCCAAAAGTTATATGGAAGTATATCAGCAACATGTTCCTAATTTCCTTAACAAAACAGAATTTGACAAAGACTATACTGCAAGACAACAGATCGAATCCAGACTGCAGAGATTCAGCTCAGTATCTGAACAGTTATCGGATACTAAAGTACTGCTTGACCACGATAACTATCACAATTCTATCACCTGCTACAGAAATATAAAATTCCTTTCAGGTGAAAATGTACCGGGAACAAATGTGATCTATAATGACCTGAAGCAGTTTTTTGATTTTTCTTCTCCCGCAACTACTTCTAAAGTGTTGAAGCAAGTTCAGAAGAAAATAAATCCTACATTAAATCTTGTCTAAAGTCACTATTAGAAAAATTTCACAATTAATTTGACAGTAAAAAAACATAAGAACAGTTATGTTATATACAGTTCGAAAATATTCAAAAAGAAATATTATAGCGGGAAAATAAACTTTACTTGCAAAAACATAACATTTTATAATAAATTTGCACAACTTGGTATTGAAGTTTTGCGCCTATGAAAAAGCTGTTATTTTTCCTTCTGTTTTTGGTTTCATTACCGCAACTCGTTGCGCAAAAATATTCTGCTAAAGAAATAGATAGTTTAATAAAAGTTGCTGAGCAAAATTCCGATATAGATAAAGCAATAGCGCAGGTTCAAAAATTATATAAAAGTGCTGAAGAGATTGATTATAATTTAGGAAAAATCAATTGTCTCAACAGTTTAGCGTTCAGTTATTATTTGAAAGGTGATAACGAGACTGCTATTCAATATTCTATTCGTCAGGAAAAAGAAGCCAAAGAAGAGAAGGAATATCTTCTCGTTTGCAGTGCTCTTCGTACCAAAGCATCATGCTATTCTAGATTAGGATTATTGGATGAAGCTATCAAAACCATTTCCGAAGCAGTCGTTATTGCAGATAAAATTACCGATACTGACGAATTACATAACACAAAAGGATCAATGTATCAGGCAAAACAGCTTATATATAGCGAAAGTCGCATCGAAGATTCCACTCTGTTTTACCATAAAAAAGCTCTGAAAGAATTTCTACAGATTAAGTCTTCAAAAAGACGTTTAGGAACACTTAGTCCTGCTTATATTAATCTGGCAAATGCGTACACCAATAACAAAAAATTTGATTCTGCTCAATATTATTTTGACAAGGTACTGGTAATAGCGAATAAAACACATAACGAGTACAATATATACAAGTCACTCAATGGATTGGGATGGCTTTATTTGGGTAAAAAAGATTACAAAACGGCAATAGAATATTTTGACAAAGCTTATATTTTAACGAAAAAAAATAAAGATCCTTATACCTTAAAAGCTATTTATATTGGCTTACAAAGATCATATAATGGACTGGATGATCTTGTAAACAAAGAAAAATATTTGCTGAAATACAATAATCTCAATGACAGTCTTTCAACAGCAGAAAGAAAATCTCTACAAACATCTGTTAAAGAAATTGAGAGAAAAAAGGATGAAGATTTTACCAATACTAAAACCAAATTCTATATTATTTTTTGTCTTTCGGCTCTTGTGATTTTTATCTGTCTTTATTTTGTACTCCGATATTTCAAAAACTACCAAAGAGAAAAACTGGACAAGTTTTCCAAAGAAGAAACAATTCTTGAAAAAGAATCAAAGCTTAGCCAATTAGAGTCTAAAATCAATAACGCCTTCGAAGAAGTTCTCGAATTGGCAAAAAACGACGATCCTGCTTTTTTGGCAAGATTCAAAGAGGTATATCCTGAATTTTATAATAAGCTAACGTCATCTTATCCCGATCTCACCATCAGTCAGCTGCGTTTTTGCGCGATGTTGAGGCTAAACTTTTCAACAAAAGAAATTGCACACTATCATCACACAACGGTAAGAGGAGTACAGACCAAAAAAACGAGATTAAGAAAACAGCTCAATCTCCCTTCTGAAGAAGATCTTAATAAGTGGATGATGGAATTTTAAAATTATGTTTACTTTTTCATATTCTTAAATTTGTGGCGTGAAGAGACTTTTTATTTTTATTTTGTTTGTTTTTTCCCTGAGCACTTACGCTCAGAGCTATACTGTTAAGCAAATTGATAGCCTGAATAATGCAGCCTTTTATTTATCAGATAAAAAAAAGGCAATTAATATGGCATTTGACTGCTATAAAAAATCTTCAGAAATCAAATACGAGAAAGGACAATCAAAGGCATTGTCGAATATTGTCTTCTCTTATTTCATATTGACCGATTACAAAAAGGTGATTGAATATGCCGATAAATTACAGCAACTGACAGACAACGCAAAAGATAAAAACTTTTATTTTCTGCTTAATGCTCTCAGATACAAAGCTCCTACTTATGCCTATTTGGGTTTTTATGATAAAGCCTATAAAACTATTGATGAGGCTGAAAAACTTTGCCATCATTTAACGGGCGATGAATATTTTGATATGATGGGAACAATTTATTGGAGCAGAAGTGAAATCGAATATTCGAAAGGCTCTGATGCGAAAAAAAACATCATCCTATCCTTTGATAAAAAAGGTGCCGAATCTTATCAGAAAATTAAAAATAATTGGAAGAAAAATCATCTCTTAGGAATGCAGTTTCATAATATAGGGATGGGATATCTTAATCTTAAACAACTGGATTCGGCATTATACTATAATATAAAGGCATTATCTGCTTCGAAAATTGCGAAAGACAGCATTAATGATACTTATATTACTTATGGAATTGCCGAGACCTATCGTGATATGAAAAATCATGACAGCGCAATTTTCTATTACAAAAAAACAGAAGCTTATCTTATAAAGTTTGGGAAAAAAGATGATTTACTGGATATATACGAGAGTATGGCTTCTCTCTATAAAAATCAGGGAGATGAGAAAAAATATATTTATTATTTGGAAAAAGTAAATACTCTTTCAGATAGCCTTCAACACGGGAGAATAAATAATATACAGGAGGTTTCGAAAAAAATAATAAATGAAGAAAAGGAAAAACAGAATAAATGGTTTTATTTTATTTTTTTAAGTCTTTTAATTATTATAAGTATAATTGTCTACTTCACATTCAGATTTTTCAAAAATTATCGCAAAGAAAAGCAGCAAAAAGAAGAAACTAAACTTCACCTTACCAAAAAAGAAGAAAAAATATCTGAACTTGAACTTAAAGTAAATAATGCTTTCGAAGAAGTTCTCGAATTGGCAAAAAACGACGATCCGGCTTTTTTAGCAAGATTCAAAGAAGTATATTCTGAATTTTATGATAAACTGACCTCAACTTATCCCGATCTTACTATTAGTCAGTTGAGATTTTGTGCAATGATGAAATTAAATTTTTCAACCAAAGAAATTGCACACTATCATCACACGACTGTAAGAGGTGTGCAGACTAAAAAAACGAGATTAAGAAAACAACTCCACCTACCTTCTGAAGAAGATCTTAATAAGTGGATGATGGAATTTTAATAAATTTTAATACATTTCTATAGTCATTAAAATAAATAAGATTAGGTTTGCAATTACGCAATTGATCATGAAAAATTTTCTGATTTTTATTTTCTTTTTGGGAACTGCGGCACTTTTTAGAGTAAATGCCCAGAAATATACACCTGCCCAACATACAATCCTCAAAAATGATTCTTTAATTTCTAAAATAAGTTTAACCGATCCTGACAAAGCTATAAAGCAGGCTTCTAAAAACCTTCTGGATGCCGAAAAGTTAGAATTTGATGAAGGAAAACTGAAAATATATGAAACGCTCTCATATGCATATTATGCAGCAGGAGATTTTCAAAAATTAATCGAATTCTCCGGATTGGAAGAAAAGATGGCTTTGCGATTAAAAAACTATCTGCTGGTTTGCAATGCTCTGCGTTATCAGGCAATCGGATATTCCAAATTAGGATTTTCTGATGAGGCACGGGAAAGTATGAAAAATGCTTTCAGGTATACCCACAAAATATCTGATAAACAAAAATATCATAAAATCAGAGGATTGCTTTATCAGGCTTCTTGCTATGTAGAAGAAAATATTGTTACAGATAAAGATCAGACTTATTACGATTCTGTATTTGTCTGGAGAAAAAAAGAGATGTCAGAATTGCGCAAAGCAAAAGTTGAAGAGTTTGTTCTTACAGGTACTTACATCAATATCGGAAATTCATACAGTCAGAAAAATAAATACGACAGCGCAGCTTATTATTTTAAAAGATCCCTTGTTATAGCCCAAAAAAGAAAAGACAAATTCAGTGAAGCAAGGGCACTTGTTCAGTTAGGTGTTTTATACAGCGGAATGAAGGAGCACATCAAAGCAATAGATGTATTTGAAAAAGCTCTGAAGGCAAACAACCGAACTGATCCCTATTTGGATAAGGACATCTATTATAATTTGATAAAATGCTATAAAAGCACAAATAATACAGTTAAATATCAGAAATATTTAGAAAAGTCGGTCATTCTTCAGGATAGCCTCGATTTGTTGGAAAGAGCGGAAGTTAAAACCACTATTACTCAGATCAAGAAGAGAAAAGAAGAATCATTTAGTGAGACAAAACTAAAATTATATATCATTATTCTGTCTTCTGTTTTATTGGCCGTCGCTTGTCTTTATCTTGCGTATCGCTATTTTAAAATCTATAAGAAAGAGAGAAAAGAAAAAAAATTTAAGGAAGAAACCATCCTTGAAAAAGATACTCAACTCAATCATTTAGAATCAAAAATCAATAACGCTTTCGAAGAAGTTCTCGAATTGGCAAAAAACGATGATCCTGCTTTTTTGGCAAGATTCAAAGAAGTATATCCAGAATTTTATTGTAAACTCACCTCAGCTTATCCAGATCTTACAATTAGTCAGTTGAGATTTTGTGCAATGTTGAAATTAAATTTTTCAACCAAAGAAATTGCACACTATCATCACACAACCGTAAGAGGTGTGCAGACCAAAAAAACGAGATTAAGAAAGCAATTAAATCTCTCATCGGAAGAAGATCTTAATAAATGGATGATGAATTTTTCATAAATCATGATCAAATGTGGTGAAATATAGTTGTTTGTTTTTCAGTTAGTTAAATAGCGTGCGTACCTTTGTTGTATGTACATTTTCGACGTTTAGTAGATGTTATTTTAATATTTGCAAAATTATTTCGGCGTAGAAAAACCGAAGTTGTTTTGAAACAATTAAAATCTACTATATGAAAAAAAATCTCTCTTTACATTCTTTGCGTGCTCAATTAGGTATCAGCACAGCAAGTGATTCCCATCTAACTTTTGTTGGTAAAAAATGCTTTAAAACGAAGCAAAGTAGTTTTAAAAAGACAGTACTATTTACCGTTTTACTTTTAATAGGTTTTGCACCACAACTAAAAGCGACGGACGTTTACTTAGCTTCTTCTACACAAGGAGGTTTGGCAACTAACAACGGAAACAGTTTCGCAACTCCAAAGGAAACAATAGCATATTTGAACACAATAGCAAATGGAAATTTAGCATCTACTCTTAATCTTCATATTTATATAAAAGGAAATGCAAGTTATAGCTGGGGTGTTTCCGGGAGAATTGGTATAGATGACGATTTCTTAATTATGGGAGGTTTTGATCCTTCTTCTACAGGGTTTTACTACAATTCTACCAACAATCCTGTTTTATATCCTACAACATTTACGATTACAGGAATGCCTACTGACGGAATTTTCGGGTTGGGCAGTAGTGTTCCTAACGGTTTTACTTTGAGTGGGTTAAACTTTGTAAATGCAACAAGTGGTTATTTAATGAAAGAAGATATTGGTAATGCAAGTGTGAATGTTTATAATTTCAAATCTTGTCGCTTTACCAAATTTAGTCCTGCATTATGGACAAATGGAAATAAAACCATAAATATTGATAATTGCTATTTTGACCAGAATACAGGTGCATCAGGAAGTGCGCTTTCTCTAGGTAATAATGCTACTTTAAATGTTACAAATTCCTCATTTGTAGGTAATAGTGGAGGTTCTGTAGGTGGTGGTGCTATTGCCAGTACAGGAGCAAGTACATTCACCAATACTATTTTTTGTGGAAATACTGTAACCTCAAGTACATTTGGAGGGGCTGCTTATGGTGACTGGACTAATAATATGAATAAAAAAACAACATTCATAGGTTGTACGTTCAGTGGAAATACTTCAAATAATTACGGTGGTGCAATATCAAAACAAAGTGGAATTCTTGAGGTGATCAATTGTACATTTTATAACAATAAGGCAACACAGGGTGGTGGTGCGATACTTTTTGTAGATTATGCTGCAGGATCTACTATTTCAGGCAGCAAATTCTATAGCAATAATGTTACTACTACTGCTATGAATCCTGGTTCAATGAATAGTGGTGGTGCTATACATTTAAGACCGGGTGGTAATCCGATAGATATTAAAACCAGTGTCTTCGATAGTAATTTCACGGGGAATGGAGCAGGAGGATTTGGCGGTGCGGTTATGTTTGATAACAACTACGGAAGTGCAGCATCACCACTCAATATTGATGGCTGTACTTTTATTAACAATAAAAATAGTGCAACACTGAACACAGTTGGAAGCGATATCGGTGCATACAATGGAGCTGGTAACAGCCAAATTAATATTACCAATTCGGCAATGCAATTAGCTGCTCCTGGTACTGGTGTTTATAGAGCTTTCATCAATAATACAACTTCGCCGTACAAATATTTTTTTGGTGCGGGTAATACATTCGGTAATACTGGTGGTTCTTTAGGTACTCCGACTTACGCTTGTCCAACTACAATTTGCAATATCGGAACAGTTGGGCCAATCTTCAATTAATAAAATACACATTATGATACAAAATATATACACTCCGAAATTGTATGAGAAGAAGTTTTTAAAAACAGCTTCTCTCAACAGACTATTTTTAATGCTTTTCTTATTCATTGGAAGCACATTGAGCGCCGCTGATATTTATCTTACTAATGGGAATCAGGGAAACGGAAGTGGAAGCAGCTTTGCCAACGGTAAAGATGCAACAACTTATCTTAATGCTCTCCTTACAACTCCAGCTGCTGCCGGAACACACATCTATATCACAGGTGGAGTTAATTATAATATTCCCGTAAATTATTCTGGGATATTATTAAATAATGATGATATTCTGATCAAAGGTGGTTATAATCCTTCTACACCATACAATTATGATCCTACTACTTACATTACAACTTTTTCGGGATATACTGGAGTTAACGGAACTGCCTATGCAATGTTTACTTCCAATACCTCAACTGCTAAAAATGTAACAGTTCAGGGGCTTAAATTAGTGAATGGTTATGCAAATAATGTAGTTTTTGGAGCAATAACATTTACTCTAGTAGGTAAGTTTACTTTTAAGGACATTACGATTACTAACCAAACAACAAGTCAGTCTCTTTTCTATTTACAGCGTTTTGATAATAGCTCAGGAAACAGCAGTCTTACATTAGATAATTGCTACTTTGCAGATAACAGTTCGACTACTTCCGGAGGTGCGGTTATTAATGATTATAATCACAGTGGTAGCGGTCAGATTCCTGTTACAATTAACAATTCCAGATTTGTAAGAAACACATCTTCAGCAGGACAAACAGGAGGTGCGATTGATGTTTCTTCTAATAGCAAATATGTTGTTACTTACAGTACTTTCTGTGAAAACAATAGTCTTGGATATGGCGGAGCTATAAATATGAACAATGCCTCAGCCACCATACAAATTACAGGAGACACTTTTACAAATAACTATACTAGAGTTTCATCAAGTTATGGAGGCGCAATTATGTTTACTCGACATAGTACGGCAACAATCACAGATACAGGTTTTTATGGTAATTATTTAGCTGCAGGAATTCAGTCAAATGGAGGAGCGATTGGCCATGGTTCATCAAACAGCGGTTCAGTAACAATTAGTAATTCTGTTTTTTATAATAACCGTGCAAATGCTGATGGCTTATCATTTGGCGGTGCTATTTCCACAAATCTTAATAATGGAGGGAACAACGGCGCTGTCTACAGCATTAGCAACAGTAAGTTTATCAGTAATAAAGCTGGCAGCTCATATAGAGGTGGTGCCATAGTTTATTCTAATGGAAGCAGTACTCAGTTAATATTAAATAATAATATTTTTTACGATAATACGGCCAATGGTTCTACTACTATTAATGGTGCAGATATAACCGCTTACAATGGTTTGTCGGGAAGTGGTAAAATTACAGGATCGGGAAATACTGTTCAAAATGCTTCAGGAAGCTATCTTTCATACCCGAATGATAATAGTGCTTTACCTTTTTCTGCTTGGACAGGTACAATTTATAATAATAATACTACCGGAAATAATGGTGGTATTACGGGTGCTCCTTCAGGAGGTTGTCCTTCAAGAATATGTAATGTCGGAACTATGACGCCAATCTTCAATTAAAAACACAGATTATGATACGTAATATAAAAATTACCAAAACAAAAAACCAATCCTTTGGATTGCTCAAAACAATTTTGACTTTTTGTTTGTTGTTGGTTTTAGTTCAAATCAATGCCCAGACAAAATATTTTGTTACCCAAAACGGGAACAATGCCAATAACGGACTAACATGGGAAACTGCAAAAGGTCCTTCTTTTATTAATGATCTTTACACTATCTACGGAGTGGCAGGAGTTCCTGCCAATACCAAAATATATGTGATGGGAAGTGCTACTACCTATAACTACAGCCAGGCTGTTGGTTTTTTAACCAATGGAACTGGTTTTGAGATCAATGGTGGCTATGCTCCTTCCTCTACGGGAACAGATATTTCCAAGTACAATCCTAAATTGTATCCTACAACGATCTATCTTACGGGAGCAAGTTCCGGAATGCTGAGTCCACTTAATAATAATGAGACAGCAGCTTTTAAAGGAATCCGTTTTCGTGGTAATAATGCTGTAATCTTTAGTCCTATGGTGTATCGCGGTACAATAGGTTCGTCGGCTATGAGTTTAAGTTTCACCGATTGTGAATTTTTTGCATTTGGTGACACTGTTTCCGGATCAGGAGCACAGCCAATATGGACTCAGGACATGGGTATGTACTCTTTTGAAAACTGCTATTTCCATGACAATGGTGCTGCAAATGATGGTGCTGCCTTTAGCATTGTGGCTCAGGCAAATACAGTACTAAAAGTTAATAATTGTGTATTTACGAATAATGTCAGTAGCTCCGGTCAGCAAGGTGGCGGTGGTGCCATTGCAACTGGTGCCCGTACAAATACAATTACAAATTCCTCTTTTTGTGAAAATAAAATGACAACAGGTGCAGGGGGTGCTATTGGTACAGGTGCAAATGCTGGAGGTGCGGGTGCTGTAGATCTTACCATTTCGGGATGTACTTTTAATGATAACAGAGCTGCCGGATATTTTGGTGGTGCTATCAATTTAAATGGTGGCATAGGAAGTACACTTAGCATCAGTGATAGTAAATTTTATAACAACAAAGAAACAAGCTGTTGTTGGGGTGGTGGTGCTATTGCTTTTAATAAAGGTACTACAACTACTACACTTATTACACGTTGTGACTTTTATGGAAATTCTGCTGCGCCGACTACTTCTCCAACCAGTGCTTCTGGTGAAGGGGGTGGCGCTATTCTTATTCGTAATAATACAGCTGCAGGTAATGTCACTATTTCTTATTGTGTTTTTGATAATAATAGTGTCCCTGCTAATAGTTATGGTGGAGCGATATATTATAGCAACAGTTTTAGTGGTGGTAATATAGCTATTGACAATTGTACTTTTGTAAATAATAAAATAGGAACTTCGTCTGTAGCCGCAGGAAGTGATGTAGGATTATACACAGGACAGCTAAATACTTACGGTCAGTATACTATTACAAACAGTAAAATGCAATTATCAAGTGATGCTGCTTATGTCCCTTATGTACTAAATACGGTTGACCGATATATAATGGATGCAACGAATAGTTACAATAATGCTTCCGGTAGTCTAACGACTACATCTTTCACTTGCCCTAACAGTATTAATACTATTTGTTTGGCATCAGATGATTCTAACCCTGTACTGACAGCAACTACACTAACCAATGTGTGTCCTTCGGCAACTGCCAATCTTACATCTATTACGGCAACCAACCAAAACAGTGATGTGACATTAACGTGGCATACTGGTTCTACACCAACCAACGCCAATAAAATTGCCAATCCTTCTGCAATTAATCAGACAGGGATTTATTACGCAGCATTTTACGATGCAGTTGGAGGATGCTACAGCGCAGGAACAACTCCAGTAACGGTAAGTATCAGTAAATGTACTACAGTAACAAATATCTGTCCTGCTACAACGGTTAACCTTACAACTTTAGTTGCGGCATCTTCAAATCCAAATATTGAAGTGACATGGCATACGGGAACTCCTGCAACAGATGCAAACAAGGTGGCAAACCCTGCTGCAGTAGGTGCCGGAACTTACTATGCATCTTTCCATGATATTGCAGGTGGATGTTATAGTATCACAACAGGAGCCGTAACGGTAGTGATCAATGTTTGTCCTACTTGTGCAGCATCAGACGATCCAAATCCTGTTTTGACGGCAACAACATTAACTAATGTATGCCCATCTGCAACCGCAAATCTTACATCTATAACGGCAACCAACCAAAACAGTGATGTTACCTTAACATGGCATACAGGCTCGGTTCCTACAGATGCTAATAAAATTGCTAATCCTGCTGCAATCAATCAGGGAGGAACCTATTATGCAGCATTTTATGATTCGGTTTTTGGATGTTATAGTTTGGGATCAACTCCTGTAACAGTAACCATTAGTAAATGTACGACGGTAACGAATACCTGTCCATCAACAACGGTTAACCTTACAACTTTAGTGGCAGCTTCTTCAGACCCTAATATTGAGATCACATGGCATACAGGAACTCCTGCAACAGATGCCAACAAAGTGGCAAATCCTTCTGCCGTTTCTGTAAGTGGTACTTATTATGCATCTTTTCACGATATCGCAGGTGGATGTTATAGTCCTACAACAGGTGCAATAACAGTGGTTATTACCGATTGTGTTACCCCATTCCCATGTGACAACAGCGCATATTTAACGAAAGGAATGAATGCCAATGTACAGTTGTTTAAACATAATCTTCTGACTGGTGTTACGGATGCTACACCTTTAGTAAGTTTTAATACACTGGCAAACGGTTTAGCTTACAATCCTATTAATAATACTTTGTGGATTTTGGTAACTCCCGCACCTACTGCCACTTCAAAAGCTAAATTAACAAGAATCGATGCAGCAGGAGTTGTAACAACATTTGATGTTCCAAACCTTCCGGCTGCATTAGGATCCAATCCAACTTCTGGTGCCATTACATCCACAGGATATTATGTGGCAAAAGTAAGTGCCTCACCTTTGGCTGCACCGGGCGGCGGAGCCAATGCTAATGACGGAGATAATTATGTAGTAATAGATGTGAATCCTTCAAGAGCAACGTATCTCCAAGTGATCGATCCTGCAAACGGATATGCAGTGGCGACTGCACCTTACTATAAGGAAACGGTCGGAAACGTATTGATTAATGTAGCAGATTTTGCTTACAATAATGCAGACGGTTTATTATACGGTATGGATCTGACAGGAAAACTGGTAAGCCTTAATATTGCAACAGGTGCATACACAACTGGTAATACGGTCGTTTTACCGGATGGTACTCCGGCAAATGCTTCTGCTTATGTTGCCAGCTATATTGATGCTACCGGATCTCTTTATTCAATAAATGTGAATACAGGAGTAACTTATCGCGTTAAAATTCCTTCCGGCAAGGCTATTTTAATGCCATCAGCAACCGCAATAGCCAATATGGACGGTGCCAACTGTCCGACAGCAGTTTTTGCTTATGCAGTACAGGGAAATGTATTTGACGATACGAATGCTCTTACAGACGGTATTGTGAATGGTACCCCTACCAATTTAACCAACTCGTTGAATGCAATCTTGTATAACAATACAACGGGTGCGGTAGCAGCAGTAAATCCTGTAGCAGCAAACGGAACGTATGCTTTCGGAGTAATTCCTGGGAACTCATACACCATATATATCACGACAAACACGGCAACAGTAGGTCAAACTGCCGTTCCTGTGGTGGCATTACCTTTAGGTTGGGTAAATTCGGGAGAAAATAATTGTGGTAACACAGCAGGTTGTACAGGAAGTGATGGTACTGCAAACGGAATACTTTCTTTAGGTACAGTATCGGCAGATATAAGTCAGGCTAATTTCGGTGTAAACCAATCAGCACAAGTTTGCTACAAACCGGGTGCTACAGGCGGAACAGTATTGGATACACAGCACGGAATCACAGCTCTTGGAAGAGCGGGTATCGATAATGATAATTGGCCGATGCTGAGAAAAGGAGCGTGGACGGTTCTTGAAGCTAAAACGAAAGGGTTTGTTGTGAACAGACTCGATAATGCTCAGGTTGCAGCCATCCCTTCAGGAGATCTCAGAGAAGGAATGATGATATATAATATTAATCAGGACTGTCTTCAGGTCAATACCGACGGAACGGCTACAGGATGGAAATGTTTCAATACGCAAACCTGTCCGGACTAATCAGAGTATGAGTTAAAGCGTGGGAGAGTTTTAGAGTGGGAGAGTAATTGAGTGGGAGAGTTTTAGAGTGGGAGAGTATTAGTGAGAAGAGATATCGGAACTTATATACTCCCAAACTCTCCCACACTCCAACTCTCAAACCCTCCAACCCTCAGACCCTCAGACCCTCAGACCCTCCAACACTCAAGCCCCCCAACTCAAAACCCCTCAATCTGTTTAAACATTAACAAAAAATAAAAACAAAATGAAAAATATATTTTTAACAGCATTTGCACTTATAGGAACCTTAGCTTCGGCACAGGTGGCAATCGGAAAAGATTCGGTGTCTTCTAATGCAGTTTCTCTGGAGTTCGGTGCAGGAAATAAAGGCATGGTATTGCCGTATGTAACCAATACTGCTGCTGTAACAGGTGCCGTCAACGGAACCATCGTGTATGATACATCGGATCATAGAGTAAAAGTAAAGTACGCATCAGGTTGGAAAGATCTTTCATTAGATGCTACAGGAGCCGCAGATACAACAATACAGAATTCTAAGACTGATGATCCCGCTGCAAGAGTAAGTATCACTACAGGAACTCCGACTACAGTTCCCGGTATTCTGGTACTGGAAGATGATAACAAAGCGATGATCCTTCCGAAAGTAGATTCTCCTCATCTGAATATTCAGAACCCGGCTCCGGGAATGATGGTGTATGATACGGTAAAAAAGCAGCTTGCAGTATACAACGGAACAGTCTGGAGCTTTTGGAAATAAATAATTCAGCCAATTTTTAAAAACACATTCATATATATAGGAAAAAGTGTTTAAGATTAATTTTAAATACTTTTTCCAAAATTTTTTTCATTTAATTATTTTCTTTAGACAGAGTGTTTTGTAGATCACCTGTTTAACCAACCAGTATTACAAGTAAAAAAGGTAATACTGGTTATTTTAAAAATCTGCAAACATCAACAGTCTACAAACACAAAAAAAATATTAAAATGTCATCAAAAGAAACAGGACACGCAAAAAATATTGCTAACCTAAAATTATTGCACACGCATATTCTTGAAGTAGAAAATTATAATCCGAGCAATTCAAAATTAAGTCCTGCCAATTTGCTTTCTTTATATGCTGCCGCATTTCAGGCTCAGGAAGCAGTAAATACTTTATCAGCTCCGTACTCTAATGCGGTAAACGACAGGCAGGCTGTTTTTGCTCCGGTTAGCAGACTGGTAACCAAGCTGCGAAAAGCGTATAAAGCTACAGAGAATGTAAATCAGGCAGAATTGGAAAACTTTATGTCGATTGCCAGAAAAATAAAAGGAAATCAGAAAAAGCAGAAACCCATAATAGAAACTACTGCTCCTGGAGAAGAAGAATATCAGCATTCATCATCACAACTGAGTTTTGATCAGCGTACGAATAATCTGGATCTGCTCATCTCACTTTTACAAAATACACCCACTTATCTTCCCAATGAGCAGGAATTTACCACAGCTTCACTGCAGGTTTTAAAACAAAATATGCTGGATTCTACACAGCAGGTAGCAGATGCTTTTGTTCCGCTTAATAATGCTAGATCAAAAAGAAATCTCACCCTTTATAATGCTGAGGATAATCTCGTAGATACAGCCAATAAAGCAAAAGATTATTTGTTTACAATACTGGATACATCTTCTCCGCAGTACAAAGCCATTTCAAAAATAAAATTTAAAAACAGATAATTCAAACAGCCTTAGGCAGAAATAAAACTGCCTTTGGCTCAATTCGAATAGTCTTTGGCAAAAATAGAATAACCTTTGGCGCAACCCGAATAAGCCTTGTCAGAAGTAAAACAATCAAAGTCAGAATTAGGATAAAGGCTGGCTCAACTGGAGTAAGCAATGGCAGGTTCCGATATGATACCGGTTAAAATAAATAAAGGTATGGAATAATCAGAATGGATTTAATTATAAAAAAAGAAACAGAAAGAAATTAAATATGTCTTTAAAGGAAATACATATTGGAGAATTTATTAGAAAATGTGTTGCTGAAACTGATATAGAAATGCCGCGTATCTGCAACTTTCTCAGCTGTACAGAAAAAGAAGTTAATGAGATGTATAACCAGAAATCTATAGATACGGAAGTACTGCTTCGATGGTCAAAATTGCTTAAGTATGATTTTTTCAGGCTTTATGTACAGCATCTGATATTGTTTTCGCCTCCGGTTACTAGTTTAAAAGATGCCAAAAAAACTTCGCTTCCTAAATTCAGGAAAAACATTTACACCAAAGAAATCATCGAATTTGTTCTTGAGCTTCTGGAAAATAACGAGAAAACCAGATTGCAGATTATAGACGAATATAAGATCCCAAAAACCACACTCTATAAATGGATTGAGAAGTATAAAAAATAATAAATCGATTAAATAAAAGTAAATAAAAAATGAAAAGTAATAATCAGCCTGATTATAAAAGAATTTATACCGATATGATCAGCCGGAAATATCCTCACAAAAAAGAATCATGTGAAGCAATCCTCAAAAAGAAACGGTTTTCGACATTAGATGTGATCACGATCAACAATATGATTTTCGGAAAGGGGCAGGAGCGGGAAAACACAGCCAATCAGTTGCATCGGTCCTATGATAAAGCCGCAATCATTGAAATGCTCCAATTCCAGAAAAAAAATAATATGAATAATTCGCAACTCTCAAGACATACAAAGCTGAGCAGGAATACCATCATAAAATGGAAAAAGTTGTTTGTTATAAATTAGAATACTAAATAGAATTACGACATGAAAAATTTAAAAATATTCACCTTTTTATTTATCCTTTTGGCAGCTTTTACAAAAGCACAAACGATAACATTTGTTTCAGAAAAAAATAACAAACCATTACCAAAAGTTTTAGTCCTTGACAGCAAAGGAAATATTCTCGCAAAATCTGACATCGACGGAAAAATAGACAGAAAATTATTGATTTCTCCTGATGAAAAATATGAGCTTATCTATGACAATATATCTGTAGCCAATTTATCGCAAGTGGATATTAATCAAAATATCATTAAGCTAAATGACAGAGTGAAAGATATTCAGGCAGTTGTGATCAAGGGGAATAATGTTGCGAAAAACATCTACGTCAGAGGAAATTTCAATACATATGTGACGCTGAACAATAAAATCAACACCTTTGCAGATGGAATTATCACGTACATTTTCGATAATAAAACCAAAAAGCTTAAGAATGCCATTGTAGAGCAATACAGAATGTTCAGACTTGATAATCCTGATATGAATAGAAAAAATCTTGATTCGTGGGACTACGAAATGTTCATGGAAGTTCCTGAAATTAAAAACGCAGGAAATATTGAGCAACATATAAACAACCCAAACAGTAAGTTCCGTGAATTGAAAGGTGATCTTCGGGATGAGGTAGAATTTTCAGAAGCAAAATTGCAGTCTAAAGATGTCGGGATGTTCGGTTACAGATTTTTTGATTTCAGAAATATCATAACTATCGCTTATGAAAAAAACAGTGATAAAAAATTGAAAAACTTACTCGAATATAATACGGTAGAATACAAAAAAGTAAAGCATAAAAGCGAAACCGATTTTAATTCGATTGCGATATACAGCAACTTTTATCCGACAGAGTTTACATTTAACAATACCGAAAAAATACAGAAAGTAAACTTCAATACCGATAGCAGTAACTATACAACAAAATATTGGCAAGATTCTGATTTTCCGGATATGCAGAAGATATTCAGCAAATTTCTTCAGGAAAACTTAAAAGAACAAGAGAATAAAAAGAAAAATTAACACATCTGATTTTAAAAAATAAAAACCCTCTGAAATTAATTTTTCAGAGGGTTTTTTGTATCTAAAAGGAAATCAAGAAATATGTCATATCAGACTTCTTGATAATGAAACTATTTATTCACAAGGCTGTTGATGTAATTTTCCAGATTTGTATAACCTGTCTTGGTGATAAGTGCAGCATCCGCAGGATTTTGAATGTCCAGTTTATTTTTAGCTTCCCATTTATCTGGTATACCGTCTGAATCAGTATCTTTTAATTTTGAAGTCTCAGGTTTCACTTCCGGTTGTCCGCCAGCATCGGCTTCAGTTTTAAAAATCTGACCTTTTTTACCGAGACTTTTAAAATAACCGATGATGCGATTATCCACCTCATCACGCTTTATAGAAGAACCTGCTTCTTTCATAATTATTTTTAAAGCATCAGTCGCAGAATTTATTGTTACATTACTTCTAGACATTGCTGAAGGTGCTTTTACTAAAGTTGCTGTTTGTTTGATAAAATCTTGGTCGGTGACCAATCGACCGTTTATTTTACCATCTTTATTAAGATCCACATAATTATCTTTATGATAAACATGATCTGTAGAGGTAAACATGCTTAAAAAATCATCGGTAGAACTCGGACCGGAAATGAAGTAATTACCTACAAGATCCTGATAATGGTCTGTTGCTGAATGTCCTCCTATAAAAGCACTTTTACCCCAGTTGTACACTACATTATTTAGATATTCGATTTTTGCTTTAGCTTTTGGATTACGGCTTTGATTTCCTGTCCATAAACTATGATGCACTGTTATATCTACAGGATTTTCCAGTAGGGCACCAAAACGCTGCGGATCTATACCTTCGCCAATAAGGCAATATTGCAAAGTAATATTGGTACTGTTTTTTATATGCAGATTGTCCCATCTTCCCCACTCTATGGAAACATGGTCGAAGATAATATCTTTCAGTTCATCTGCAACTACGGTACATGCTCCTTTCGGCATATTGATACTTCCTCTGAATCTTATATATCTGATAATACTGTTACCGCCAAAAGACACACCGTTTCCATAAACAGTAATTCCTGTTCCCGGAGCAGTTTGTCCGGCGATGGTAATTCCGGAAGCAGCAGCAATCTTTTCTTTGATTTTGATCACACCGGCAACATCAAAAACAATCGTTCTGCCGCTTTGGCTTACTGCATCTCTGAACGAACCCGCGCCGGTATCATTAAGATTGGTCACATGATAAACAGTACCACCACGACCGCCGGCTGCAAAACGTCCAAAACCTTCTGCACCTGGAAATGCGATTTGCTGTGCATTAGTTAAGACAAAGCATGAGCTTACTAAAGATAAGGATAGATATATTTTTCGAAACATAATGATAATTTTATTGATAGTGTTTAAGGTAATTTATTTAGATTTTCCACTTTGATATTCCAGTTTCCGTTTTGAGGAAAACCGGGTGCGTTTTTTTCCGGTCCGTTATCCCATCCCGCAGCCATCAAAGCAACAGCTGAAAGAAAAGCACTATTTGCAGGTAAATAAGCAGGGCAGGCTAATGGTTCTTTAGCACGTTGTACATGTCCGTTCTTTAAAAATACTGCACCGGGAAGGGCATTACACAAAATATCTATCGCTTTTTCCTGTTCGCCTAAGCGTGCCGCTGTCATGGCTCCTTTCCCTAAGCTCCAACTCACAAAACTCCTTAAACCATTACGTTCATAAATAGTATTAAAAGTATTGTGCATCACAGAAAGATCTATGAGAGGTGTTTGAGGTAAATATCCTAAACTCATCAGCATTGCAGAAGAAAAGCCTCCTCTTTGGTCATACATATCGGGGTCTGTTTCCATTTCCAGATATTTATCGTCCTTTATTGTCGGGTATGATAATTTTTTCAGGATCTCGTCCCAGCGTACATTTCGCGGCATCCCCATACGAACGCGCCAGTCCTGAGCAACTTTTAATCCGTAATACCACTGTACCAACTCAAAAGTTGGATTCTGAGTAGTATTTTCATTGGTCTTTTCGTTTACACTTTTTAGAGGTGGTCCGAGAATAAATCTGTCAGTTTTCGCATCATAAAAAGCGTAAGAAGCCAGAAAATTAGCCGACTCAAAGACAACATCGCTGTATTTTTGGAGAGTTGCATCATTTGGGCTCTTCCTGTATATCAATTCGGCTAAATAAATAGGGTTGGGCTGGTTCCAAATAATAAAAGGATTGATTCCTCCCGGACTTGTTCTCCCATCAATACCTGCCATTTTTGGCCATCTTGCTCCTTCAAAACCTTCACGTTTTGCTTCCTTTAAAGCAATAGGCAATATCGTTTTGTACCAGCTAAAGCTTTTTTCCAATAAATCGGTATGATTCCACTGGTAAAACTGCGCCGCATGCCACCAATATACTTCTGAATTATGCTTACCATACCAACTGATATGAGTTAAACCCGTCTCTTGAGGAGGAAAAGAACCTGCATAATTTATCTTCATCAGATATTGTGAAAGAATAACTCTTCTTTCCAATTCCCCCGCACGCGGATCTTTGCTGCCCGAAAAATCTACTGCACCGCCTTTAGTCCAGTAATCTTTCCACGAAAGTTCACTTGCAGTACGCACTTCAGAAAACTGTGGAGGATACTGTTTAATAGGTTTAAGAGAAAATCGGCAAACAATCTGAAGGTTTTCTGAACCTGTTGCATTCAGATAAAAATGATGTGGTTCGTCTGATTCAAATTTCGCCTTTCCCTGCCAATAAATAGTTACATAATATTCAGTAGAATCAATGATTCTTTTCAGGAGTACATTATTAGATCCTTTGCTGATTATTGTGGTTGTATGCAGACTGGGTTTATTCCATTCGAAGGGTGGTTTGTTTTTAATAGATAAATCATAGGCATAAGGAAAACGAAATGCAGGTTTTAATTTTCCTTCTTTTAGCAATGATGACTTCAGAGAAAATGCAACAATATTTTGATCCGGGCTGCTCACTGTTTCCACAGTAACTGATTTTCCGTCTATCTCATAAGAACTTGATAATAGTCCTTTCCACAAATTGAGTTTTTGATTAACGTGATTGATGTCGCTTACTTCCAGAGATTTACCGTTTCCTCTGACCAGACTGATCTGTCCCAGTGGAGCAGGGTGAGGATTTTGCCTGAAATATTCGCCTGCAGCACTTTTTTCCTGACTTGCATACATAATTTTGCGACCGTGAAAGTCACTTGCTTTCATGGCATCTTCCAGTTTCAGGTTTTTCGTATTGGGAAAAGAGTGCCATGCAAATGTAGAAAGTGTTTCTAATGGAATTCCGTTTGTGTAATAATACTTTTCCAATGACTGCATACCTGTAATATCTGCGGTATATGCAAAGTCTCCATTGCCTATCGAAAGCGGAGACAATGGATCAATTTCATTTAAGATCACATTATGCCTGTTCACCAAATCAAACCGATCAATACTTTGTGCTTTGGCAGTCATCGAAATAATAACAGAACACAAAGTGAAGAGAAGTGAATATCCTTTTTCTTTAAAAAATAATTGATACATATTTTTTGAGGTTCATTTCATTTTAGATTGCTGTATGAGACCATCTTGATATTTAGATAAATCTGAGGTGTTTTTTAATAAACCCTGACTACTTTATAACAGATCCTATCATCGCATTTGCGTTTCTCAAGAAAGATTTGCAAAAAACTCTGTGTATGAAATTTTTGGATTGCTCACCGTCTTGATTTACAGCTAAATTACTATGAACATATCAATAGAGTGTCCTGCACTTTCGGCACTCATATATTGTTCTTTATTTAAAATTTAAAACGATTATTTTCGAGGAAATAATTGTAAATAATTAAGAGATTGTGCGCTATTTTCAGCCTAGACTTTATGCCTAGAAAAAATAATTTGAAATGCTGTATGGAGTAAATAATATTTCGCCAGTTAATAAATATCTGGTCAGTAACAATAAGATATATATCAGTCAAATGATTACTAAATATGATTTATAAAAAAACGATTTCCCTAATAATTAAAAAAGGGCAATTCACGGTTGATTGATAGAATTCTTTGGTGTTTTATGTGAATTAGAAGTCATATAATATTAAAGACGAGGCGTTTAAAATAATTATTAAACTATTGCAGAATAATTTTATAGTATCCGTTTTCATCTTTTACATCAATTCCCACTCCTTTAAAAGTTAATTTATTAATCTGGTAACCATCACAACCACCTTTAAATTCGGAAGACTGTATTGAAAATTCAAAAATTTTAAGTGCAGAATAAAAAGTATAGTTTTTTGTACCGTTATAAGCACCCACGTTTTCCAAAATAATTCTACCGTCATCAGTTTTGGTTAGCTGTACTCCGACATTATTTTCGTCACTCACTGAATACGGATTTAGCGTTCCATTGATAATCAGATTTTTGTCATCAGCATCTACGAATTCAAAAACAATTGGCTGAGGAGCATTGTAACACTCATCACCACAAGCTGTTAAAACAAAAGTCAGTAAAAGAAACATTACAATTTTTTTCATGGGATAAAGTTTAATTCGGTGAATTGTAAAGTTAATCATTAAACTATTGTATCCAAAATTATAACGAATAAAAGTCAAAAGCAACGATATACAACAGCCAAATAGTTGTAAATTTTTGATGATAAATAGTATTTTAATTTTACATTTTTTAAAATTAACTGGTTTGTCATCAATGAAGATTCATCCATTAAAAATTTAAATTTGTCCATTTACAAACTCAGTTTATTGGATGAAATTTACATTTATTAAAAATTTGACTGATGTATAATCATTTGAAAAAGCCGGCATTTTCTTCGTTGATCAAAAGGCTTAATGAAAATCTCAAAAAAGAACTTCCGGGAGAAAAAGCACACCAAATAATGGAAGCTTTTTCAGCAAAATACCTGACCTTACAACCGACTGAGAAAACCAGGAAAAGTGCGGTATTGATGCTTTTGTACCCAATTGATAATGAGGTTTATTTTCCCCTGATCCTGCGAAATTCCTACGAAGGTTTTCATTCCGATGAGGTTGGATTTCCGGGAGGCAGATTTGAGATGACAGATGAAAATCTTATTCAAACCGCACTTCGGGAAACGCAGGAAGAAATCGGAGTAAATCCTGAAGATATTGCTATTTTAGGAACACTGACTGAAATTTTTATCGGTCCAAGTGATTTCAATGTTTTGCCTGTTGTCGGATATATTCCGTTTCGACCGGATTTTGTACCTGATCCACGGGAAGTTCAACAGGTTTTTGAATTAAAACTGAACTATTTTTTAGACCAAAATATCATAGGTTGCAGTGAAATCAGCATTCCCGGTGATATGGTAATAACTCCTTACTTTGAAGTAAATAACCATAAAGTTTGGGGTGCAACCGCCAAAATAATTATTGAGCTGTTATCAGTTTTGAAACACTAAGGAGTTTATTGCTTCGAAAGATATTCGGCAAACTTTTCATTCAGTATCTCACATTCATTTTGTAATATTCCTGATTCAATTTCAGGTTTACGGCCCCATTTAGGAATGTTTTCTGCTTCAAGAATTTTAAATTCCGAGGATTGTCCACCAACAAATGGAACGGAAACTCCGAATACAATTTTTGCAATTTTATGATGCCTGATGAGATACGAGCACATAATGCACGGCTCGTGGGTAGAAAACATCACAGATTGATCCAAAACCTCTCGGTAACCATTTTTCAAAGCATCTTTTACCGCTAAAATTTCAGCGTGCTTTGTAATATCTCCGCTCGATTTTCCGGATTCGATTCCTCGGCCGATAATTTTATCTTCAAAAACCAGAATAGAACCAACTGGCGGATTTCCTTTTGTTAATGCCTGTTTTGCGAGCTCTATGCATTCAAGCATATATTTATTGTAGCTTTCCATTTTTATCTTTAGTTAGATTCTGCACCTCTGTTAAAACCGATGGTATTCCTATAAATTTGAGGTGAAATATCCGTTTTATTTTTAAAAAGCCTGCTGAAATAATATTCGTCTTCATATCCGAGTTCATAGGCTATTTCTTTGATGGTTTTATCGGTAAGGTATAATTCGCGTTTTGCTTCAATGATAATTCGTTCAGTGATCAGGTCAGAAAGTGTTTTATTGAAATGATTCTTTGTAATTCTTGCAAGCGAAGCCGGTGTTTGATTTAATAAATCCGCATAATCACTGGCTGAATGTTTGGTGCGAAAATGATCTTCAATGGCATTTTTAAGATTCTGGATGACAAATTGCTGCTTAATATGTACCGTTTCAGAATCTTGAATCGTTTGTTGTTCAAGTTTAATTCTTGTCGCAGTAACCAGCAAAATCTTTAAGTATGAGATCAGAACTTCATCCTTTCTGAATGCATCATTTTTAAGCTCATTCGCGATACCATTGATCAAATTTAAGATAGAACTTTTACTGAATTCATTTAAACCAATAAATGGTTGTTGATAGACATTATTGAATAAAATGCCGTTCGCTGCAATTTCCTTTTGGTGTCTGTAAATACAAAAAAAATCGTGGTGAAATTGTATAGAAATTCCTGCAATTGATTTTTCAGACTGCAACATAAAAGGCTGATAAGGATAGAATGCAAACAGCGTATTTTCTGTGAAAGGATAATCACAAAGGTCAACTGTGGCGACGCCTTCTCCCGAAGTGATCAGGATCAACGTAAAATAATTATTACGCTGAATATGGTCAAAATAGCTGTTGTTATCAAACTCAAAAAGCTTGAAAGCCAGATTCCCGTTTTGCTCATTCACGAGCGTATACAGATTGTGATAACATTGTACTTGCAATTTAATTATTATTTTTAAATCAAAACTGCCCTCCGAAATTTCAAAGGGCAGTTTCAGAGTTTGGTTAGAATATTAAAATATCGTAACCGTCATTTCTCAAATTAAGAAAACTTGGCAGACCAGGAGTTCCCGGAACTTCGTTTTCATTTAATGATTCATACCCTGAAACTTCAGTTCCAAATACCGCAACACAACCTTTTGACAGACCGTGAACGTAAGCCTTCACTTCGTTGTAAAGTCCGTGTACAGGATGATCTGCTTTTTCCAATTGTTCCGGCCATCTGATTCCCGTTCCCTGGAAAATGATTTTTACATCTTCTCCTGCGTGTTTAAATTCGTAAGCTGATGCCAAAGCATTAAACACTCTTCCTAAAGATTCTTCTGACCCAGATTTTGGGTCAGAAAGAATAATAATTGCTGTTTTTTTCATTGTATAGAAATTTAATTTACACTGCAAAGATGTGGGAATAACGGCCGCTAAAGAATGGATGATTTTCACTTTGTAATGGAGATTTTTAAACCTGATTTTTCTTTTTTTTAGGAGCTTAATCCCGCTATCCGCTATATCTTTTTTGTTACGGCTTCCGCTTCGCTGCAGCCGCAACAAAAAAGGATGCCGCTTCTATCGGGGCTAGGGTTTTCAGCTATCGATTTAAATGTTCAGTTTAAAACTTTTTAACAAAAAATAAAACGAACTCTACTGAAAAAGTTCGCTTTGATTTAATTATAAATTTTGAAAACTCTAAATTCATTATGACCCTGGTTTTACAAAGGTCTGCCAGCCTCTCATCGTTTCGATAAATCGCTCACTGAGTCCTCCCTCACGAAGATAATCTGCCGTCACAGGCAGCTGCGGACTATCATACAAAGGATTAGCTTTTACCTGAAGCGGAAAATCCCGTTGAAGAATTCCTGCTCTGGCAATCAGGACAAAATCACAGCCTTCATCCAGCAGTTCTCTGGCACGCTGCGCGCTCATTATTTTCCCTGCAGTACCTAAACGTACACCTTTACGCGGAAGCTCTGTAAATACACTTAACATTGTTTTTCCTTGAAAATTTCCTTCTCTAGCCAACTGCGCCGAATCCCAAAGCGCCAGATCCAGGTAATCAATTAATTCTTTATCAAATATTTCAGCGGTAATTTCCCGTAATTCCTCCAAACGAAGTCCATACCGCTCTATAGACAGACGCCAACCGATCTGAAAATCAGGACCACAGGCTTTTCGGATTCCTTCAATGACCTCGATCGTAAGTCGTGCTCGGTTTTCTACATTTCCGCCGTATTTATCGGTTCTGTCGTTGAGATTTGGTGAAAGAAATTCAGATAAGATCCAGCCAAAAGCACCGTGAACGGAAACACCATCAAATCCAGTCAATTGTGCTCTCTTTGCGGCTGTAATAAAACTATCACGGATTCTTTCGACTTCTTCGGTGGAGATTGCTTTTATATTCTTTAATGTTTTGCTTGATGCAGGAGCCGGAATTCCACCTACAGAAGGCACGGCACGATGTCCTGCATGGTGAAGTTGTACCGCAGACAGTGCACCTCCTTCACGAACAACCGTAGCCATTTTCGTCAATCCAGGCAAGTGTTTATCACTGTGAATGCCGAGTTGACGCTCAAATGCTATTGCTCCGGCTTCTACCGTAGAAGCGCTGGTTTGGATGAGTCCGTAACCGCCTTGTGCCAATTGTTCCATCCAAAATTGGTCATATTTAGAAGCTGTGCCATCAATATCACTTTGCTGACTCGTAAGTGGTGCCATCATAAAACGGTTTCTCATTGAAGGACCATGAAGAAAAGTAAGTGGTTTAAATAAATCTGAAACAGACATTTTATTAAATTTTTTGGTTGGACATATATTGATTTTGTCTGTTGCAAAGTTCCATTTATCGGAACCTGCTAAAAATGGATGATTTTAATGATTTGATGGATGTTTTTCAAATCATTTTATTGAATTTTAATACAAAAAGGGACATTCATCAATGTCCCTTTTTTTGTAGTTAATCTTATAATTACTAAGCACTTTGTCCTCCGTCGACATTGAGCGTAGTTCCTGTAATGTACTGAGCATCATCACTCGCAAGGAATGCTACCGCAAGACCAATGTCCTTTGGCTGACCATAACGACCTAAAGCAACTGCCTGAAGCATATGCTCACTGAACGGACCGTCAGAAGGATTCATATCAGTATTGATCAGGCCCGGCTGAATAATGTTTACAGTAATATTCCTTCCTCCAAGATCTCTTGCCCAGCTTCTGGTATAGGCTGCCAATGCTGCCTTTGTAGCCGAATAGTCGCCTAATCCGGGATAAGGGCTTCGGCTGGCACCTGTTGAGCCGATAGAAATGATTCTGCCACCGTCATTCATCAAGGGTAGAATAGAGCGGACTGTATGAGCAACGCCCAATACATTGACATTCCACTGTTTTTCCATTTCTTCTATATTGATACTTTCATCGTCTACCGCTCCATTGATAAACAGACCTGCATTGTTGACAAGGATATCTATTTTTCCTAGTTCAGTTGCTGATCTGATCGCAGACTCAATATCCTGTTTATTCCCTGTATCGGCTTTAATAGCTTTTCCTTTGACACCCAATGATTCAATAAGATCTACGAGTTCTTTAGCTTTTTGATCTGAACTTAGATATGTGAATATAACGTTCGCTCCCTGCGTAGCAAGTTCTTTTACGATTCCTGCACCGATACCACGGCTCCCGCCTGTTACAAAGGCTGTTTTGTTTTTTAATTTAGACATAATTATAATTGAATTGAATTTAAATGTGAAATATTACCGAACCTGTTGTTTGACCAGATTCCAGATCCTGATGCGCCTTTGCAGCGTCTTTCAGGGAATAGACAATTGGATTTATTTTGCCAAGAATTCCTTTCTCAAACGCTTCGAACATTTCTGTAGCTGCATTTTGAATACTTGAAGGACCATTAAAATAACTGCCCAGATCAGGGCGGATGAGCTGAATATTATTATCGTTCATTGTTTTTGTGTCGATGTTTGGCGCACCTGAAGATGAACCGAATAATACTGCTGTACCTCCGTTTTTTATAAGATGTAAAGAAGTGTTGAATGTTGAATTTCCGACACCATCATATACGGCATCTATGGTTTTGCCTCCTGTAAATTTTAATACAAATTCTTCTAAATCTTCAGTATCGAGAGTCACAATATGGTCAATTCCGTGGTTAAGGGCAAAAGCTTTTTTGCTGCTACTTCCAACTGTTCCGATCACTGTAGCTCCTAAAGATTTTGCCCATCTGCTTACTAAAGAACCGACACCTCCCGCTGCTGCGTGTACCAGAATGATATCATCTTTTTTTACAGGATAAGCCTGTTTAACGAGCATTCTTGCGGTCAGACCTTTGGCTGTGATCGCTGCTGCCTGATCAAAAGAAATATTTTCAGGAATTTTAATAAGACTTGAGGCATTAATGATCCTTCTTTCCGCATAGGCTCCCAAAGAAAAGTAGTACGTGACGCGATCGCCGATATTAAATCCGCTTACTCCTTGTCCGATGGCTTCTATAACTCCGGAGGCTTCAACTCCGATAATAAGTGGAAAGTTGCTTAAAGGAAAAATTCCTTTTCGAAACATTACATCGACAAAATTGAGGCCTATGGCTTCTTGCTTAAGCAAAACCTGACCTGCTGATGGTGTTCCGATAACATCTGTTCCGTACTCAAGAACTTCTGGGGAACCTTGTTTGAAGATTCTTATAACATTATTTTGATCTGTTTTCATTGTAAATGATTTTGATGCAGCAAAATTGCTTCAAGCAGACAACATAGATATTGACAAATGCAGTAAATTAATCTTGACATTTATCAAGCAGGTATTGAAAATAATGTGTATTTTCACGTTGATATTAAAAATAATTTCTGTTGGATTCATTACCGTTTAAACAACTTTTTATATACATCGAGTTAAAATCAGCACTAATATTAGACGCTGAAGAGAAAGAACTTATTCGGGATGCTTTCAAATTTAAATTATTACGCAAACGACAATATTTACTTCAGGAAGGCGATGTTTGTAAGTATATGTCATTTTTTATCGAGGGTGCGGGATTTATGTATAGTGTAAATGATAAAGGGCAATACCATATCATCCGTTTTGCTATAGAAAACTGGTGGATGGGTGATTATGAAAGTTACAATTTCAAAACACCTTCACTTTATAATATTGAGGTACTTGAAGATTCACAGGTTTTAATGATTGAATATCATAAGCTACAAGAACTTATTTCTAAGATTCCCGCAGTAGATGAAATGATTAAACTAATTGACAAGAAAGGAATCGTTGCCACACAGAAACGGATCCATAGCTCCATAAGTTTGAGCGCTGAAGATCGATATGATAACCTGTCAAAAGACTACCCGGAATTTTTAAAAAGATTTCCGCAAACGATGATAGCTTCATATCTGGGAATTTCACCTGAAACATTAAGTCGTATCCGAAAGAGTAAATTAGGAAAGTAAGTTTATGGGATATCTTAGTTTTTAAGAAAGTGATGATTTTTAGATTCATTCAGAAGAATAATTCAGTTTAAATTTTTGTTCAAAAATGAATTTGTATTTAAAAGGACGTCTTACTATATTACAAACAAATAGATATTTATAAATGTCCAATTTTGAAATTTTTTACGATTACATTCAAAAATTGTCCGGAGAAATTCTTTCTGAACATGACAAATTTGTGATTGAGACTCAAATGAAACCCAGAAAATTTAGAAAAAAACAATATTTTCTTCAGGAAGGTGATGTCTGCAAATACACTGGATTTATCGTAAAAGGTTCTGCCAAAACATTTTCTGTGGATGAAGAAGGAAATGAAAACATTCTGAAACTATCTCTCGAGAATTGGTGGCTCACAGATTTTGAAAGTTTTTATCAGCTTACGCCAAGTCGCTACAATATAGAGGCAATGGAGGATCTTGAAGTTTTGCAAACGACAAATGCACAAGTTGAAGAGTTTTTAAAACATATCCCTGCATTTTCAACGATGATGGAGGTCATCAAGCAGAATAATGCAATTGCCAATCAGAAAAGGATGCAAACCGTAATCCGCTATACTGCTGAAGAACGTTATGCCGATTTTGTCAATAATTACCCACACTTTTTACAACGCTTTCCGCAAAATGTGATTGCTTCCTATTTAGGTTTGTCTCCTGAAACCTTGAGCAGATTACGGAAAAAATTAAATTCAAAGTAAATTTACCTTGATGCCTTCTCTGTCATATTTTCCATCTTGTACTTTCTAAAAAATAATTCCTAAACTTCAAATCCTTGACTTGATTTAGATCAAGTGTATTTAATGATTCAGGTCAAGAACGCATTAGTGCTGTGGAAATATCTTTGTGCTATAATTCAAAACAGAATATCTGATAAATTTAAAATGTACAATTATGAGTAAATTAAAAAACAAAGTTGCAGTGATCACCGGAGGTAACAGTGGTATAGGTCTTGGTATTGCGGAGGCATTAAAGAATGAAGGTGCGACAGGAGCAATTGTAGGTAGAAATCAGGAAACTTTAGATAGTGCAGTAGCACTTCTTGGAGATGGTTTTATAGCGATTAATGCAGATGTGACCAAATCAGAAGATCTTGAAAGAGCGTTTAAAACAACATCTGAGAAATTTGGAAAGATTGATATTTTGGTCGCCAATGCAGGTGCTGGAAGTGTAGGAACAGTTGCAACTACTACCGAAGAAGATTATGATAAATTAATGAATTTAAATCTGAAGGCTGTTTATTTTACGGTTCAGAAAGCATTACCATATTTAAATGATGGTAGTTCCATTATTCTTATCGGTTCGAATGCAGCACACCGTGCTTATGCTTCCTTCACACTTTATGGCGCAGCAAAATCTGGTGTAATATATTTGGCAAAAGGATTTTCTACAGATCTTTTAGACAGAAAAATAAGAGCCAATGTAATAACACCAGGTACAACAGATACTCCAGCATTTGAAAAGTTTATCCCCGCTGAGCAAATAGATGCTGTAAAGCAGCAATTCGCTGGAGCTGTGCCTGCTGGAAGGATCGGACAACCTGCTGATATTGGCAATGCTGCAGTATTTTTGGCTTCCGACGATTCATCTTTTATGCTTGGTACTGAAATACTTGTTGATGGGGGAATGACCTATCTTGTAAAGTAGCAGTTAATTCAAATCATTTTTCCAATATCAAAAGTGCCAAATAAGAATATTTGGCACTTTTATTTATGCTAAATACATTATTATCAAAATTTCACCATTTGTTTTTTGTATAATTTTACCTCAGACCTTCAGATAAAAAAGGATTTATATGTATGTCAAAAACATTATCAATTTAAGAATTTTTTTTGTTGGATATTTTCTTTTTATTAAAAACTAAAAACCCCAGAAAATACTGAGGTTTTAATAAACTGTACTGAATTTTTTTTGCGGGACAGAACAAAAACTAACTGCTTCAAATGTTTGCTTTACAAAAAAACGGTGTGTCAACTTGAACATAAATAGCAGCTTTTGCTCCCGACCCCGGTTTTGAGACTTTTTCTATAAAAGTTCAGGCCTTTGCTGTTACTGAACAGAACTTACCTTTAGCAAAAAAATGACTGGCAGCGGCTTTACCTATGTTTTCCGCCCCGATGATACCTATAGTTTCGTAATTTAATTATTGAGCATTTTTGTGGGAATAAACTTTGCAATTTTTCATTTTTGCAGCTACGATTTAGAAACCATACATACCACCTGAAACGGAAATCTGCTCACCCGTGATCCATGCTGCATCATCAGAAGCCAAAAATACCGAGGCTTTCGCAATATCTTCAGGCTGTCCTCTGCGGCCCAGCGGAGTTTTTTCAACAAACATCTTTTCATAATCACTGCCAGTTGTTACACCCGCATTCGTTGCACCTTCTGTATCTGTAGCACCCGGTAAAATGGAATTGATACGAATGTTTTTTGCGCCTAATTCTTTAGACAATGCAATGGTGAAAGCGTCTATTGCAGCCTTGGTTGCAGAATAAACTGATGCATTAGGAAGTGGCGATTTACTTGCGCCTGAACTGATATTGATGATATTTCCACCTTTTTCTCCAAAAAGTTTCAAAGCGGACTGGATAGTCAATATAGTTCCTAATACATTAACGTTAAAACTTCTATGGAAATCTTCCACCGTAATTTGTTCAATTGCTGCAAATCCTTGCGATACGGCATTGTTAACTAAGATATCAAGCGTGCCGAAAGCCCTTTTTGTTTCTTCAAACAATCTGTTCACGTCCGCTTCATTGGATACGTCGGCCTGTACGGCTATGGCAACACCACCATGATCGGTGATCACTTTTACCACATTCTCCGCAGCTTCTTTACTGGAAGCGTAATTTACAACAACCTTTGCTCCTTCGTGCGCAAGATGTTTTGCAATAGCCGCGCCTATACCTTTAGCAGCACCGGTAACTATCGCTACCTTATTTTCTAATTTACTCATGATTTTATTATTAATTTGATTAATACTTTTCAGATTTTTACGCTCTGAATTCGATTACAAAGTTGCAGGATCACATCAAGTTGTGCATTGATATTCATCACTGTTTAATGGTGATAAATATCAATTGAAACCAATGACTTTAATCAGGAAATATTAGTAAATGATTGTAAAATAGAATTTTATGAAAATGAAAAAATCAAAAGTTCCAGATGGAGTAGAATAGCAAGCGCCTAGAATCTTTTCTTAAAACTTTTTGATTTGTTGAAAACTGTGATCTTAAACAAATAAAAATTGAGATATCAGGAAGAACAAATTAACAAAGGTTTTAAAGAATCAAGCATTCATTATTAAGATATTGTAACAAAAGGAGAGAGGATTTCAATACTTTTGTGCAAAGGATTTATTTCAACGCATTTTTCTTGATTCTACTAAGAGTTTCAGAAGATAATCCAAGGTAAGAAGCAATCATTTGCTGCGAAAATCGCTGTAAAAAATACGGATAGTTTTTCACTAGTTCCTCATATCGTTCTTCAGCCGAGTAGTTAATTGTGTTCATTCTTTTTTGCGAAGCAATAGTACTATTTTGACTGATTATGTCTGACATTGCTGAAAAGGCGGGAATATCTTTGAGAAATTCCCCAATTTCTGCATTTGTTGTTTGCAGTAGTTCCAAATCTTCTAACGCTTCGATATTATAGAGGCTTGGCGTCAAACGGTAAAAGCTTTCGAAATCTGTGAGCCACCAACTTTCCACAGATAATCTCAATATATGTTCGTGTCCTTTTTCATCTACTGTAAATGTCCTGGCAGAACCTTTCACAATAAACGCAATAAATTTGCAAACGTCGCCTTCCTGTAGAAAATATTGTCGTTTTCGAAGTTTTCGAGGTTTAAAATGCGCTGTAAGTAATAGCTTATCTTCTTCCGACAGTATCTTGCCTGATATTTCTTGAATGTAATCGAAAAATATTTCAAAATTGGACATTGTAAAAAATACTTAAAGGCCTGCAATTTACTCAATTTTAAACATATCTCAAAGCTATGAATAGCGTTTAGTGGTAAGCTAGTCGAACTGTATTTCTAAACACCTGCACTAGCTAATGGTTCAATTATGATATGATACTATAAAATAAAATCTATCACAACGTAGACTTTAACTAATTGATTATTAGTTTTTTTATCGATTTTTATCGAAATATTTGAAAAATTTTTGATTTTAATTATTTTCTAAGTATTTGAATTTCAGTGTCTAAAAAATAGAAAAAGCAATCTATAAAATAGATTGCTTTTAACTGTTGTACCCAGTGCCGGAATCGAACCGGCACATCTTTCGATACTAGAGTTTGAGTCTAGCGCGTCTACCAATTCCGCCAACTGGGCTTGTTTTAAATTGGTGTGCAAATATAGAAAAGTTTTTGATATGTTCAAAAACTTTTTGCAAACTTTTCTTTAAAAATTAATCTCCAAACCATCGTAAGAAAAGTGTATTCCGGCAGGAAGTAACTTATCTTCAATATCATGCAATCCGAAATGATGACTGATGTGGGTTAAAAATAATTTTTTAGGTTGTAGTTCTTCGTATAATTTTATGACGTCTGCCAACACAAAATGTGCAGGATGAGGATCAAATTTGCGGATGCAGTTCAAAATTAGAACATCCAGATCATGTAATTTTTCCTTTTCCGTTTCAGAGATAAAACCGGCATCTGTGATGTAAGCTAAGTTTTTAAATTTATATCCGAAAACAGTTATTTTGTAATGAATAACTTCAATTGGAGTAATTGTAAGATCTAAAACTTCAAAAGGTTTATTTTCAATAGTATGAAGATCAAATGCAGGAGCTCCGGGATATCTTTCATCCACAAAAGCATACGGAAAACGGTTTTTAACTTCATTCCCCACTCTTTCGCTGCTATAAAGAGGCATGTTTTTTCCGCTCTTAAAAATTAAAGGACGCATATCATCAAGACCAATAACGTGATCGTTATGTTCATGAGTAAGAAGTGCAATATCCACGTGATTTTCTTGATTGATCAGCATCTGCTGTCTGAAATCGGGACCGCAATCGATGAGAATTTTTTTGTTTTCATCGGTTGTTACCATTGCAGAAGCCCTGAAACGCTTATCTTTCGGATTTTTCGAGGTACATACCTCGCAAGTGCAGCCAATAACGGGAACGCCCTGAGAAGTTCCGGTTCCTAAAAATTTCAACTTCATTTGTTTTGAGGTTGGTTTAATTTTGGTAAATTTACGAAAAATTTAATGTCCTAATGTATCAGAAACTAACTCCTAAACAAAAAGCATTAACAATTAATCTAGATCCTACTATTTATGGTACTTTCGCAGAAATTGGAGCAGGACAGGAAACTGTACGACACTTTTTTAGAGCAGGGGGAGCTTCCGGTACAATTGCTAAGGCGATGTCAGCTTATGACAAAGATTTTAGTGATGCCATCTACGGAAAAGAGGTTAAAAACAGATATGTGACCCAAAACAGACTTCGAAAAATGCTTCGCTACGAAGTTGCTTTGATCGAAGAAAGAATTTCCAGAGAGAACAGCCCAAACAGAAAGTTTTTTTCTTACGCAAATACGGTAACTACCATTAATTTTGACAAAACGGTAAAAGGTCACGGTTGGGTAGGAATTCGTTTTCAGGTAAAGGAAAATGAAGATTATAATGAAGTGGTGATTCACGTAAAATTTAAAGAGAATGATGCTACTTTGCAGCAGGAAACTCTTGGGAATTTGGGGGTGAATCTTATTTTCGGAGCATTTACTTATTTTGATAATCCGAGAAGGTTGATTGAGTCTCTTTATGACGACGTGGCAACAGACAATCTTGAAATTGATATGATTGATTTCAGCGGTCCTGCTTTCGCTTATGTTGACAATAGACTGATGTCTCTTCAATTGGTGAAAAACAACATGACCGATGCGGTAATCTTTAACTCTCAAGGAAACAATATGCTTCCTGCAGATGTTTTGTACAAAAAAAATATTTTTGCGGTAAGAGGAAGTTTCAGACCGGTGACGAGAGTGAATATCGATATGCTCAGAAACGGAATGGATATGTTTCTGAAAGATGCTATTTGTACTCAGGAGGAAACAGAAGTTTTGATCGAAATTACCATCTCAAACCTTCGTGCAGATGGAGATATTGATGAACGTGATTTCTTGGATAGAGTAGACGTTCTTGGTAAATTAGGGTATACTGTAATTATTTCAAACTTCTCAGAATATTACAGACTGATTGACTATTTCTCTCATTATACAAATGGTGACATTGGTGTTGCGATGGGAGTAAATAACATGTTGATGGTATTTGACGAGAAGTATTACAAAGATTTATCTGGTGGAATTTTGGAAGCCTTCGGTAAATTTTTCCGAAATGGGATGAGAGTGTATCTTTATCCTTACAAAGATCCTGAAACTCACGAATTGCTGGATTCTGAAAACTTAAAGGTTGGAGATAGTCTGAAGGAATTATATAAATATTTCAAATTGAATAACCGTATTGTAGATATTAAAAACTACGATCCTGAGTTTTTGGAAATTTATTCGAGAGAAATCCTGAGAAAAATTGCCTGCAACGTAAGCGGTTGGGAAAATCAGGTGCCGGAAGGTGTTGCTGAAATGATAAAAGACAGAGGAATGTTTGGTTACAAACAGGAGCTTTCTCTAAAACAATTTTCTTAAAACAAATTTAAAATGTCTGAATTAAAAAAAAGACTTTCGTCTATTCTTGAAAGTCCAAAACATAATACTGAGGAGAAACTTGAAAAAGTTTGTCATTTGCTGGACCAGGAAATTTCTTATTTCAACTGGACTGGTTTTTATTTCAAAAACGGTGATAAAGACGAGTTGAAATTAGGTCCTTACGTTGGTGCAGAAACCGATCATATCATTATTCCTTATGGAAAAGGAATTTGCGGACAGGTTGCCGTTTCAAACGAAACGTTCATCGTTCCGGATGTTCATTTGCAGGATAATTATCTGAGCTGTTCGATCGACACAAAAGCGGAAATTGTAGTTCCTATCTTTAAAAACGGTGAAAATATCGGTCAGATCGATATCGATTCTCATACCATCGACCCTTTTACAAAAGAAGATTTAGAATTGCTGGAATGGCTTTGTAATGAGGTTTCCAAGATTTTATAATCTTATTAAAATTAAAATATAAACTCCGATTTTTTGTCGGAGTTTTCTGTTTGAAATTTTAGCAAATATAATCAACCGCAAAGTTTATCATTTAGTAGGAATCTCAACAGCGTAGAAAAATTCAAACATTTAGATTCCTACAAAATGACAAAGTCTATGTTTAATTAATTATTAAATTCAGCGATCAAATCCCTAAAATAATCCTCACACTTCGCAATATGCGTTCCGTACCATGAGAACGCTTCTCCATCAACGATGATTATTTTCTTTTCGGAATAAAATGCTTTCAGTTCTGCAATATGTTTTTCTTTAAAAGGAAAAGGCTCTGAAGAAAGCATGATCACATCAGCTTCAGCCAAATCTTCAGTATGAATTTCAGGATAACGGGTTTGATTTTTAAAGATATTTTCAAAGCCAATTTCCGAAAGAATATTATGAATAAAAGTATCTGAACCAACCGTCATATAAGGATTCTTCCAAATTAAATACGCAGCTTTTATTTTTGAATTTACTTTTGCTTCGTTGAGAATTTCGTAAATTTTTAAATTAAAAATCTGCGCTCTTTCTTCTTTATTAAAAAGTAAACCCAAATTTTTAACTAAATAATAATTGTCTTCAATCGTTTCCGTATTGTAAACGATCACCTTGAAATCTTTCATTAAAATTTCAACTTGTTCCTTAATATTTTCTTCTTTATTGGCTAAAATTAAATCAGGTTTTAAAGATTTTATTTTCTCAAGATTAAGGTTTTTTGTTCCACCGATTATTTCTATATTTTTTACCTTTTCTTCAGGATGAACACAGAATTTTGTCCTTCCAATGACTTCATCTTCGGTTAATCCCAAATCAAATAAAGCTTCAGTAATTGAAGGAACTAAAGAAATAACTTTCATAAAATTTTAGACTTTGCTTAAAATTACAAAAGTTTTCCGGTTAAGAACATTCCGGCAATCGTAAAATAAATTATTAAACCTGTAACGTCAACCAATGTCGCCACAAATGGAGCGGAAGAAGTAGCCGGATCAAGATTGAATTTTTTAAGAATAAAGGGCACCATTGATCCTGATAAAGTTCCCCAAAGTACGATCATGGCAAGCGAAATTCCTGCGCTGAGTGCGATAAAAAACCAATAGTCACCATAGTCAAACCATCTCATTTCATGCCAGATCATGATTCTGAAAAAACCGATTACTCCTAAGAATGTTCCTAAAATCAGACCTGTTACCAATTCTTTTTTCATGACAACCCACCAATCTTTGATGGTAATTTCCTGAAGCGCCATTGCACGGATAATCAAAGTCGCAGCCTGCGAACCTGAATTTCCACCACTTGATATAATTAAAGGAATAAAAAGTGCCAAAACAACGGCTTTCTCAATTTCGTTTTCATAATATCCCATCACAGAAGCGGTAATCAGTTGCAGAAAAAATAAAACAATCAGCCAAAGACCTCTTTTTTTGATCATTTCAAACCAATGCGTCTGAATATAGGGATCATCCAAAGCTTCAACACCCCCAAATTTCTGAATATCTTCAGTGTTTTGGGATTCAATTTGATCTAAAATATCATCAATTGTAACAATTCCTACCAAAACTCCTGCATCGGTAATAATCGGAAGTGCGGTACGGTCATATTTTTCAAAGTAAGTTACTGCATCTTCTTTTGATGTTGTTGTTTTAATGGCAACAAACTGATTGTCTGTAAGATCAGAAACTAAAGTATCTTCTTCAACCAGTAGTAAACTTCCCAATGCCAAATCGTCAATCAATCGGTTTCTCTCATCAACTACATACAAATGGTTGATGGTTTCTACTCTTTTTCCAACTTTTTTGATTTGCTGAAGACATCTTTTTACCGTCCATTCTTTCCTAATTTGGATGTAATAAGGTGTCATCAAACGGGCAATAGAATCAGAATCATAACCCAAAAGCTTCAGTGCGATTCTTCTTTCCTGTGGATTAAGGTGATTGATTGAGTATTTAATCAATTCATCCGGGAAATCTTCAAAAAGTGCAGTTCTGTCATCGGGAGTCATCGCATTCAGAATCTCCGAAACTTCGTCGCTGCCGATGCTTCTGATGGTTTCTTCTTGGAAATCAGGATCTAAGTGGGAAAAAACATCTGCTTTATAATCTTTCGGAACTTTTAGAAAAGCCAATAGCCTTTCATCAGCATGAAGTTCGCTAAGTCTTTCGGCAATATCGGCTGGATTAAAGGTAAGTTCGTCTGTATGATTCAAAACCTGAATTTTTTGGATAAGCAAAAATAATTCAAATTTTCAACAAACGAGTACGATAGTAGAAATTTAAGGATTTATTAAAGCTTAAAAACCTGCTTCTGAAGAGGGTTTCAGTTTTCGCAGTTCTTTTAAGATGTTTTTCATTGCTCCATTGGTGCCGATCTTGATTGAATTTGCTGCAGAACCCAAGAGACGCATGTTTTTGCGATAAGTATCATAGTCTGAAGATGCTATGAAATTTCCTTCCGAATCAAATAGTTTTAAGCTTATAACAACCTGATTGGAAAATACATATTTTCCTAATCCTACTTTAAAATATTTTACTTTAGGAACAATGACAAAGTCTGCATCATTGTTTTTGCTGTATTCCAAAATGGTTTTTGAATCAATGCTGTCGTAAGAAACCTGAACTTCCGATCTCAGCATTTTATTTCTTCTGAATGCACTTACATTATCTGAAACCGCGCTGAAAAATGCGTGGTTCGTTGGTTCTTTAATTTCCTCCAAGTCAGGTTCAACTTCAGGATTGAAGTATAAGATTTTCTTAATTTTGTCGTGAGTGTTGGCTTTCTGCGCTTTTAGGGTAGAAAGACTGCTTATAAAGACAGTGAAAATCAATGTATAAAGTAAAAATTTTTTCATCTTTTCGTCTATGCAAAACTACTGCCTTTTAACGGGATAACATAATTTTATTAAGAAATTTTTAACATATTTTTCTATTAAATTAGATTTATGGTATCAATAATGTTTGGGTGATTTAGAAAATAGTCGTACTTTTGCAGCCGTTACATAATAATCATTAAACAATATTGGAATGTACTTAACAACAGAAAAAAAGTCAGAAATTTTCGCAAAACATGGAAAATCTGCACAAGACACAGGAAGCGCTGAAGGACAGGTAGCTCTATTTACTTTTAGAATTAACCACTTATCTCAGCATTTGAAGGCTAATCGTCACGATTTCAACACTGAGAGATCTTTGGTGAAATTAGTAGGTAAGAGAAAAAGCTTATTAGATTATCTTAAGAAAAAAGATATCACAAGATACAGAGCAATTATTGCTGAACTTGGTTTAAGAAAATAATCGATCCGATTTCCAAAAATAAAAGCAACTTCGCAAGGAGTTGCTTTTTTATGTTTAATGTGAAACTACCATTAAATGTTTCCGTAATCTTTATCTACTTTGATAAAAAGAATATTTAAATTTGCGCTTTTCACATTTTAAATAAAGAGTTTGAAACACTTTTACCAATATTTTTTTCTTCTCATATCTTCTTTTTTCTTTTCACAGGACTTAGATACCATTCCCAAATCAAATTTGAGAGGAACTGTAAGCATGCAGATCGGAACATTTTTAGGCACAAATGATTATCTGAAAACTCTTGATCATAGAGAGTTTATTGGGGCAGCTGCTGAACTTACCGTACAAACTGACGGAAGTCAGGAATGGCACAAAAGATTTGGCAGACCATATTACGGAGGAGGAATTATCGCTTTTGATTTCTTGAAAAACAGTGAAATGGGAAGACCTTTTGCTGTTTACGGTACTTTTGGGGGAGTTATTAAAGAAACAAAAAAGCATTCATGGAATTATGAGACAAGTGGTGGATTTGCTTTTGGCTGGACTCCTTATGACCTAAGAAAAGGGTATAATAATCAGACATTCGGTTCATCTGTCAGTATTTATATTAATTTAGGAGCTAGTTACAAATATTATTTAGGGAAACATCTGGATTTAGGTTTGGGAATGAATTTTAATCATTTTTCAAACGGTGCTTTGAAACTTCCGAATAAAGGTCTGAATACTTTTTCTCCAAAATTGTCTCTGACGTATCATTTTGATGATAGACAATTCGCCCCACAAGATTCTTTATCGAAATTTGATAAATATTCAACGTTGGATGTCAATGTTTTCGGCGGGGTAAGACATTCTATTTTTTATGGCGTAGATCCAGGTTTTCAAGCTTCAGAGGTCGATATGATTAAGAAATTTGAAGGTAAGTATTATCAGAATTGGGGGATAGAAACAGTTTATCATAGGCAGGTAACGTACAAATCATCACTTGGTTTGGGAATTGGTGTCATGTATGATGAAGATTATAATCACAGGTTTTATCAGGATGAAAATGGAGAAATTCAAACTGCAAGAAGATTTACGCATGATAATTTACTTCTGAATATTTTTCCGTCTTACCGACTTTCTATTTCTAAATTTGCCATTCAGATTCAGCCGGGATTTTATTTATTTAAAAAAGAGATAGACCGACGTTATGACAAAACAATTTTCTATCAGAGAGTAGGATTTCAATATACAATCGGAAAGAATTTGTTAATAGGAATTGGTTTGAAATCATTTAAATTCCACAAAGCTGATTATATTGAGTGGAGACTGGGTTACAGGATTTTTACTAAGAAAAATTAATATTTTAGTTGAAATTAATATGAATATTTCTTCTTATTAACTTTAAATCTTCTATTTAAAACAAAAGCATTAAATTTGCAAACGAAATTTAGACGAAATATAAATAATTAAAGCGCTCAATACGGAGTGCAACACAAAACAATTTATGAGTATACCTCAAGCAATTACAGAAACGATCATTCTTGCAGACGGCAGAGAGATCACTTTAGAAACAGGAAAACTGGCGAAACAAGCGGACGGTTCTGTTGTAGTAAAAATTGGCGGAACAATGCTTTTAGCAACTGTTGTAGCCAGCAAAGAAGCAAAAGATGGTGTAGATTTCTTACCATTGACAGTAGATTACAGAGAAAAATTCTACGCAGGTGGAAAAATCCCTGGAAACTTTTTTAGAAGAGAAGCGAGACCATCTGATCAGGAAATCCTGACGATGCGTTTGGTAGACAGAGTTCTGAGACCATTATTCCCTGAAGATTTCCACGCGGAAGTTCAGGTGATGATTTCATTAATTTCTTATGACGGACAGTCAATTCCTGACGATTTAGCAGGTTTGGCAGCGTCTGCAGCAATTGCGATTACCGATATTCCTTTCAACGGACCGATGTCTGAAGTAAGAGTAGTAAGAATTGACGGAAAATTAGCGGTAAACCCTAATTTCGAAGATCTTAAACTGGCTGACCTTGACATCATGGTTGGAGCAACCAAAGATTCTATCGTAATGGTGGAAGGTGAAATGAAAGAAATTACTGAAGCAGAAATGCTTGAAGCGATTACTTTTGCTCACGAAGAAATCAAAAAACAAGTTGAAGCTCAGGAAAGATTGGCTGAAAAAGTAGGCAAATCATTCCCAAAAAGAGAATACAGCCACGAAAATCACGACGAAGCAATCCGTGAGAAAGTATGGAAAGAAACATACGATAAAGTATACGAAGTAGCAAAAATTCCTTCAGGAAAGGAGGAGAGAGGTGAAAAATTCAAAGCTGTATTGGCTGAGTTTTTAGCTCAGTATGTAGAGCATGCTGAAGAGCTTGAAAGAGTTACTCCTTTCGCTAAAGTATATTTCCACGATGTAGAAAAAGAAGCGATGCGTCAGATGATTATCAATGATAAAATCCGTCTTGATGGTCGTGATCCTCAAACGATTCGTCCGATCTGGAGCGAAATCGACTATTTACCGGGAGCTCACGGTTCTGCAATCTTTACAAGAGGTGAAACTCAATCTTTAACGGCTGTAACTTTAGGTTCAGTAAAAGATGCAAACATGGTAGACAGCGTAATGGTAAACTATGACGAAAGATTCTTCTTACATTATAACTTCCCGCCGTTCTCAACTGGTGAAGCGCGTCCTTTAAGAGGAACTTCAAGAAGAGAAGTAGGTCACGGAAACTTAGCTCAGAGAGCTTTGGCAAACATGATCCCGGAAGAAAATCCTTATACAATCCGTATCGTTTCTGATATTTTAGAATCAAACGGATCATCTTCTATGGCAACTGTCTGTGCAGGAACTTTAGCATTGATGGATGCGGGTGTTCAGATCAAGAAACCGGTTTCAGGTATTGCAATGGGATTGGTAACGGATATTAAAACAGGAAAATTCACTGTACTTTCTGATATCTTAGGAGACGAAGATCACTTAGGTGATATGGACTTTAAAGTAACAGGAACTGCAGACGGAATCACCGCTTGCCAGATGGATATCAAAATCCAGGGATTGTCTATGGACATTATGGAGAAAGCACTTCTACAGGCAAGAGACGGAAGACTTCACATTCTTGATAAATTGAATGAAACGATTTCTGCTCCAAGAGAAGACGTGAAACCTCACGCTCCGAAAATGGTAATGTTGGAGATCTCTAAAGATTTCATCGGTGCTGTAATCGGACCTGGTGGAAAAATCATCCAGCAGATGCAGAAAGATACCGATACTGTGATCGCAATTGAAGAAGTTGGCGAAATCGGTAGAATCGAAATTTCTGGAGTGAGCAGAGAGAAAATCAACGAAGCGATTGCGAGAATCAACGAGATTACTTTTGTACCGACTGTAGGTGAAGTTTACCAGGGGAAAGTAGTGAAAGTAATGGATTTTGGAGCATTCGTAGCGATTGCAAAAGGTACTGAAGGATTACTTCACATCTCTGAAATCGAATGGGCTCGTCTTGATAAAGTTCCTTACAAAGAAGGTGACGAAGTTGAGGTGAAATTTATGGGTTATGATGACCGTAAAAAAATGAAACTTTCAAGAAAAGTTTTATTGCCAAGACCAGAAAGACCGGCACCAAAGCCAAGAAATGAAGGTAACGTAAACCCTGAAGGTAAAGACCGTCCGGGAGAACACAAGCCTTTGAACGAACCACAACAGGACTAATCATCCCAGTATATAGAATCCCTCTTTTGAGGGATTTTTTTTATCTTAATAGTGTGGAAGATTTATTTTTCGTTTAAAATTAATTGAACCACTAAACCTTTTTTTAATCACAAAGGTCACAAAGTCTTTAGCACAAGGTTTCACTATGACTTTTCGTAAGTTTTTAAATTGGTTTTATAATTCTTTGTGTATCCTTTGTGAAAATCTTTGTGTCTTTGTGGTGAAATTCTTCTAATATATTATCCGGCAACTGGTTTTGCTTTAGAAATTAACTGAAATTCAATAAATTAAATAATAGTCGTCATATTCCGTGGAATTGTCGTATATTTGTACTATAATTAAGAAGAAGGTTTCTGCTTTTCTTTAACTATTACAGTTTAGAATACTCTTTATCCCTCAGTTTTCTTTATTCTGACTGCCGTCTTTTCACTTTTATTTTTCTAAATAATACTTGTGCCGGCAAAATGAATCACCAATAACTGACCAACGACCAGAACACCTTTTTACTTCTTTTTCAGGAGGCAAAAGTGATTAAAGTAATCAAACCAACTTCCCGGCAACGATCGTAAATCCTAAAAAATTTATTATCTGAATGAAGCGGAATCATTAGAAGAATTCAACAGAAATCTTTTTATGATGATCGATAATACCCTTTGATGAGCTTATCAATTTTAAAGATGGTGAATCAAAATTTAGTCAAGAAATAACAATTAATATACAATAATATATGGCGGATTCTTTCTCAAAAAAAGAAAACTTTAAGAAAAAATTACAGAAGCAAAAGGAAAAAGCGATACGTCGCGAAGACCGAAAAAACAGCAATGACAAAGGAAAAAGTCTTGATGATATGATCATGTATGTAGATGCAAACGGTCAGTTGACAAGTACTCCTCCCGATAACTCTAATGCAGAAGCTATCAACTTAGATAACATTCAGTTGGGTGCGGCTCCGATTCAGGAAGAAGATCCGATCAAATCTGGTATCGTTACATTTTTCAGCGACAAAGGTTACGGATTTATCACAGAAGACAGCTCTAAAGAGAACGTTTTCTTCCACAGTAACAACTGTGTGGATATCATCAAAAAAGGAAACAAAGTATCTTTCGAGAAAGAAAGATCACCAAAAGGTTTCTCTGCGATCAATATCAAAATCATCAGATAGTTTTAAAACTATATATAAAAACAAAACCGCTTCAGTGATGAGGCGGTTTTCTTTTTATTTATAAAGATTTTCTCTTATTTCTATTAAAATTTTTGTGGTTTTCTCTAAATCCGGATATTCCGGAAGTGTCGAAATCGAATGATAGTATTCAATTGACTGAATCAATCCTTCGGCTTTTTTCATTACGTTATCATACGACCAGTTTCCTGCTTTGATATCTAATAATTCATCCCGGTTTTCTACACGGATGTTTAAAGAATTGGCTTTGAAAATCTGCTCACAAGACTGCAAAAGACGAATCGTATGCATCATGTTTTTGCTGTCGTAGTTTTGTCCGTGATTTTGGTTAACGTTATAGCGGTCTTCGTTGCGTTCTGAAACCCATTTCCAATATTCACGGTAATCCTTGCAATACGTGGAGTACGCGTCGAGATTGCAAAACATAAAAGCGACCGATTTTTCTCCTTTTGGAATTGATGACAGAGAAACCTGATTGGCTTCTTCATTTTGGATAATTCCTTTGTAGCCTAAATCTCCCAATTCATTGTAGAATAAGGCAAACATTCCTTTGGTGTTGTCAATATTGACCAATCCGCATTTTTCTTGAATTCTTCCGTTTTCTGAAAGCCATTTTTTCAACGGCATAGAGCTATTATTTTGTAAAATATAACAAAAATCGAGAGTTGATTTTCTTTCTTTATCAATCGGGTTTAAGATTTTTTTGTTGAGTCCTTTTGCTTTTTTGATCTGCGAAATCGCATAACCTGCAAAAGTATCTTTACATAATTTCGATAGGAAATCTTCAGGTTTCAGCAAATCGATCAACGGATTTTTCTGTTGAATACAGTCTTTCGGACTTACCAGAATTTCCAGAATATTCGGATTGTTTTTCTGTAATAATTCTACAAATCTCCCGATTTCATAATACGAAATATCATTCGTCTCATTAGAAATCTGCGGAATATAGTTTAAACCAAAAAAATCTTTTTTCGGTAAGTAATATACTCCACGGATGTCTGTATCTGAGTTTTCCGTTGCGAGCCCGAAAGAGCGGCTTCCGGAAATGGATTCGAAGAGGATGAGGTTGTTATTTTTTAGGGTTTGGATGGTCATTTTTTATTTTAGAAATGGCATCATTTAAATAATCTAAATTTTTTTTTGTAATTTCAGTATTAGGATGTCCTTGTCCAAGACTTTTAACGAAAATATCCAATGCTTTTTCAAAATAAGCTCTTGCTTTTTGGTACTCTGTTAAATCTTGTAAAACCGAGGCTAAATTTGCGTATCGGATTGCTGTGGTAGAGTGTTCTTCTCCAAAGTTTTTAATGTTAGAATCAAGTGCCTTTTTAAGGAATGTTTCAGCTTGTTGGTAATCTCCCAAATTTTGTAAAACTGTAGCTAAATTAGAATAGCTTATTGCAGTTATAGGATGTCCTTCTCCAAAGTTTTTAATGTTAGAATATAATGCTTTTTCAAGATATATTTTAGCTTGTGTGTAATCTCTTAAATTTTGTAAAACTGTGGCTAAATTAGAATAGCTGATTGCAGTATTAGGATGCTCTTCTCCATAGTTTTTAATGTTAGAATCTAATGCTTTTTCAAGATATATTTTAGCTTGTGGGTAATCTCGTAAATCTTTTAAAACTGTTGCTAAATTAGAATAACTTATTGCCGTGTTAGAGTGTTTCTCTCCAAAGCTTTTAATGTTAAAATCTAACGCTTTTTCAAGATATATCTTAGCTTGTTGGTAATCTCCTAAATTTTGTAAAACTGTGGCTAAATTAGAGTAACTAATTGTAGTAGTAGGATGTTCTTCTCCAAAGTTTTTAATGGAAGAATTTAGCGCTTTTTCAAGATATATTTTAGCTTGTTGGTAATCTCCGAGATCTTTTAAAACTAAAGCTAAATCACTACATATATCATTAATAACAACTTCCCTACTTTCTGAAGATAAAGATTCAACGTACTTTTTTAAATCTTCTAATCTTTTTTTTGCTTCTATATATTGTCCTGTAAAACGGTAGGCTTTCGCTAAGTCAGAAATCAATTGTATACGTAGATTATTATTTTCTGATTTGTTGCTTAAAGTATTTAATCGTTTTTCTATTCGTCTTATCTCAGTTTCAGCATCAGGAATATTATCATAATCATCATTTTGTGTAACAAGTGAAAGATTGCTATGTAAATCTGTACTTTTTAGCTGCTCTTCTTCCAGCTGTATAATAATACTTGTAATAGAGGACAAATCTGGCATTTTTTTCTGAAAATTTCGCAGAAACGCATTTCCATTAGGAAGAAACGCAATAATTTGTCCTTTTTTTTGGCTTAATTTGTCTCTGCGTTGGTTAATCCCAATGGCAACAGATTGGTTTTCATCCTGAAATAACACTTGAAAGTTTTCGATAAAATAAACGTCACTGTTATCTTTTAATAACTGAGATATAAGGTTTTCTGTGGATTCTTCTAAAAGATTTATCTTTTGGGTTTTCTTTTTTGGATAAGTTTGTTGTAACAAAGTTTGTGCTTCCCTTACCAAATTGTAATGGTTATATTGCACCACGATGAAATGGAATACTTTATTTTTTACGGCTTTTAGCAAAATACCATATTCCTCATCTCGATTATTATTCTTTAGCAACATATTGCTTATATAGATTGGTGAGTTCAAGTATAGGATTGGGTCTTTTATATGTCCCGCTGTTATATTCTAATACATATAGGTTTTCTAGCATTTTTTGTAAAACCTCGTCATACGGCGTATCTATACCGTTAGAATTATTTTCATTAATCTGTTTCAGTTTATCTATCATAGGCATTTCTACAAACTGTGAGGTTTGGTTTGCCAAACGTTGTAAGCCTTTTTGCAATGCAGTGTGGTTTATTTGTGTGGCGTCGTCATCCACAAAAAAAGCAGATATTTCTAAAATTTGCAAAAGTTGACGAGGCGAACCTCCAGAATAATAAATAGCTTGATTGACTATGTCTTCGTCTTCAAAAATATTTTTATCTATTCTTTTGTAAACAAATTCTCTTAGTCTTTGGTAAGCATCTTCGTTTTTAGTACCGTCTCTTTCGGATATTTTTACGAAAGGAAAACATTCTACCGTACTAAACTGAGTAAGATTGGGTCTTTGACTAATAAGCTCTATTGGCAAAGTGAATATAGTATAGGCTTTTATTTTTTCTATTCTGTTTTGTTCTTCTATTATAATTTTTCTTCGGGTTTCGCTACTCATTGTTTTTTCCAAGCCGTCTACAATAAAAAGCACTTCTTTACCTTTGTTTTCTTCTCTTATAGAAACGTTAACTTCTTGTATATATTCATTAAATATATTGGCAAAGTTGATAAAATTGTTTTTTAAATTTTTTCTTGTAACGTCTGCTCTTTCAATGCTTCCTATAACACTAGCTTTAAAGTTTGCAACAATACTTAGTAAATTAAAAAACGGATTTTTGGTAGAGATCCCTACTTCTGTTTCTATTCCCGCCTCAGATTTTAATTCCTTTTTAATTTCTATTTCCCTTTGGCTAAACCATTTCAGCATTTTGTCTTTAATGCCAGAATCTACATTTACATTATCTTCTGCTAATTTTTGTGTTAATTTTTCCAATTGCAAAATTAATATATCCATATATTCTAGCTCATTAATGTCTAATTCTACATCTATATTACAAGTAATACAATAAAAGCATTCTGGATTATGGAGATTTTGGGCATATTTTGCCAGTTCTGATGTTTTTCCAGAACCTCTCATACCTCCCAAAAATAATAACGATTTGTTAGAAGTGTTGTTGTCTATATTAAATTTATAGGTGTCATTTCTTTTAACCACATTCATATTCTTGTAAACAATTCTGTCTTCAAATTCACCTCTTAAACCAGAAAAATCGGTAAAAAACTCGTGATCTGGAGCAATAATTTCATTAAATTTTACAGCTTGGTCTACCTCTTCTATTTTTAAAGCCTTTTTAGACATCCTTTATTATTTAAGTATTTTTAAGCATCACAAATTTACTATTAATTTTATTAAAATAATTTTAATAGCCTTAGAAAATTATTTTTGTTTTGCCAAAAATTTTTCTTAACCCAATAAAATTATGTTTTTTATTTGTAATGTTCCTAATGCTTTTAGTTTGGCAATTTTCATAATATTCCTAATTCTTCACACAACTTCCCACAATGACCCCCAAAGCCTTGGCCGCATCGCAAGCATACAAACCTGAACACCAAGCCGGATTCGCTTCAATCAAAGCCCAGCCTTTTCCTTTGATAATTCCAAAATCTAAAACAATCGCTTTTGGTAGAGTTTCAGAATATTGTCTGATGAAATTTTCAAAAAACTCAAATAGATCATTTTGCTCAATTTCAGAAAGTTGACTGGTATCAAATTCATCATTTCGCCAATAAGAAGAATGAGTTTTGATTTCATTATTTATAACAAAACAACGTACTTCAAGTTCCCATTCCACAACTTCTGATGTAAAAACCATGCTGTCCGAATCTAAAGTGTCAAAACCTTTGATGTCAGTGACTTTATCGAAAACTCCAGCTTTAAAGCTTTTAAAATCAGAACATTTAATGAATATATTTTCTTCGTTCACAAAATCTTTCAATTGACCGTAAGAAATTTTACGTTTGGTAAATTCTTCAGAGATTTCTACAAGCCAATTATCTTTTGGTTTTGTTAATGTCAGATTGCATTGTTCCGCAACGATTTCTGCATAAATATCTTCACCATATACCGCAATCACATCTGTACGAAATTCCTCAGGAACATTCCATTTTGCATTAAAACGATTCAATTCGTAAGGCGAATTGATGGATGCTTTTTTCAGGTTGTTGCTGTCTTCCGTGTATATGGGAGAGAGGGCGATTATATTTTTCATAAGATTGTTTATTTGTACTTCTCTATCATTTCTTTTATCCTAATCAAAGTATCACTTGCTTTCTCTTTGATAAGAATATATTTTTTAGTTCTTGAAAAACGCTCAAAGAAATAACTGTCTTCTTCAGTATTAATTTCTACTAAAAAACCACCATATTGTAAAACTGTTTCAGCAATCATTTGCGGCAATGTCGTTGCTCCAGAAGTTCCGATTACAAAAAGAATTCCTGTGTTTTTTGCGGTTTTTAAAGCAGAATTGAAAAAATACAATTTTTCATTATATGATTCATCAAACCATAATGTGTTTGGACGAAGCCAATCTCCGCAATTTTGGCAATGCAAAAGTTCTATATCCCTTTCTGTAAGATCTTCTGTCAACTCTTTAGATTTCAGTTCTGGAGAAAATTGCATTACGCCACTACATTCTGAAGAACAACGTACGGTTTGTTTATTTCCATGAATTTCAAATACATTTTTACTTCCAGCTTTTTGATGAAGTCCGTCTACATTTTGAGTAATCAACTGATATTTGCTATCAAGTAAATCTTCTATTTCTGCAATAGCAAAATGTCCTTGATTAGGCTTTGCTTCTTCAATCAGTTTTTTCCAGAATAAATTGTATTGCCAAACTTCTTCATGATTTTGATTAAAATATCTAAATGTTCCAAATTCTTCCGGTTTATGATATTTTGTACCTTTTATCCAAATACCGTCACTTCCACGGTATGTTGGTAAACCACTTTCAGAGGAAATTCCGGCTCCTGTAAGAAAAGTGAAGATATTTCTTTTTTCTTTTTGCAATGTTTCCTCAATAAGTGTTTCTAATGTTGGTTTCATGGTTATAAATGTAATATTTTTCTAAAAACTTTCTCCATTTCATTTTTATCCGAATTTCCTCCTTTCAAACTCTTCGCTCTTTCCTCATTATCCTTCACCATCTCCTCCAAAAAACCAAAAAGTTCCCAGTCATTTGCATGATAATAAGATTCTCCTTTTGTGGCTTTTAAGGCAACAAGATTTTCTATTTTGGTTCTCGTAAAATCATCAACTAAAACCAGCAATTCGCTGAATAAAACCGGTGGAACTGTTCCTTTTTCTAATATCCATTTTCCGGTCAATGCAGTTCGCAGGCAGTAGAAATAAGATTTCAGCTTGACTTCATCGGTTCTGCAGGCTTCGAGATATTTTTTGCTCATGCTCAGATAATGGTAAGAAACCGCTATAGGAGAAAAACAGGAATCTGCTAAAGGTTTAAAAAGTTCATAAAACTTTTCATTTTTTACATAAACGATAGGAGAGTAGAACCAACTCAACAAAGCGGCATTCGACTTTAATAGGAGATGAAAAGTCTTTCTCAAATCCCATCCCGAACCGTCTAAATCGTCTTCGGTCATGAATTCTATCGTTTCATCTTTATCCCACGGCGACAGATACCAGTCTTTTTCGTGTCTGTATATAAAACGTATGTCATAATCGCTGTCGGGAGACGCAAAACCCCAAGCCCGGCTTCCTGATTCTACGGCAAGCAATATTTCTATATTCCTTTTTGCCTCTATTTCTTTTAATTTTTCTAATATCTTTGGTGTCATTGTTATTAATTTATATTGTGTTACAAAATAAAAAACTAACTGCGCAATCTTTTCGCACAGTTAGTTTAAAGTTTAATTTTTTTAGTGAAAATATCTTTTTTAAACTTTAAAAATTCTCATAAAGCTATCTTTTTCCAGATTTTCTATGGAAAAATTATAATCTGATTCATCTTTTTCCGAAGTTATTGTCGCACCCAATTCTTCTACAAGCTTGTTAAAAGAAATCGGCTCATACCATTGCTGATAAAGTGCCTGGGTAGCCATCATAGAAACTTCAGAACTTCCTGAAACGTGAGAATGTCCGGCTCCAAAATTCAACAGAACAAAACATTGTCTACCGTCTTTCGGCAATAGAATTCCCAGAATCGTTTGTTTCTGAACCGAGTTGCATTGAGCTTCTGCAAACAGATTGTTTGGGTTCATCATATAATCGTAAGAAACAGCATCGCCTTTTCCGATCACGATTTTATAACCACAGTCACTGCTTCCGCTGAATACGTTATTCATGACCAGAGTCGGAGCCACAAAACCTTTGTTGGCATACAGATATTCTACGGCACCTTGTGGAGCTGAAGTCATATCTCCGGAGTACATCAACTGACCTTCATATTGATTATAAGATGCATTCCAGCCAATTTTTCCGCCAATATTCAATCCTGAAAGATCGAGGTCATTAGCTCCCCAGGCATTTTCCCAGTAGATTCCGACCGCCAATTTGTCTCCGTAAAATCTTGTTCCTGTAGGGATATTTCCTACAAACATTTTTTCGGAAGTGGGTAACGCAAATTCTACATCTTTAGGGAAATACATCTTCTTACCGGAAAGATTATATTTTGATTTTAAGTAGTTTAAAATGAAATCATAATTCAATTCGTTCACAGAAGTTGAGGTGGCTTTTTTCGTCCACGATTTACCATTTCTGATTCTGTAAACAAAAGTATCCTGACCATACATTCTTGAGTAGCACGCTGACAACGCTTTGAATAATGCAAACGGAGTGGCGTTTTCCAGCCAGTGCAAATCACTGTTTTCCAGCAAAATATTTGTTGCATTATTTAACGGATTTGAAATTAAAGGCTGATGATAAACTTTTGACAGTTTTGAAATTTTATTAATCGTTTTCGGTGCTTTGTTTTTAAATGCTAAAAACAGAGGCTTGAAACGGTTAAAAATTTCAGCCAGTTTTTCCAATTCGAATTTTTCAAACAGATAGGTTGGATTGAATTTACTTTTCTTAATTTCATCGATTAAATCATCACTTTTAATCAGAAGTGTTGTTCTGGTTGTTTTATAAATCACATAACGGAAAAATTCTACCGGATTTTCCGGATAAATATCGTAACGGTCAGCAATTTTTATGATTGCCTCTTTGTTTCTGATATTTTCTTTTCCCGTAAAATCATACTCCAATTCGTTATGCAAAATATGCAGTACATCATCAATTGTTTCTTCCTTCAGGGCAATCCCGGACTTCAGTAAGGAAAGGCATTTTTCCTGCATTTCTTCGATGCTGTAAGCTTTAATTACTTTAAAGGTTAATTTCAAATCAGGGACATTCAATATTTCATTCGAAATATAGATTTCATTTTGAAAATTGCTTCCGTAGGTAGAAATATAATGATTGATCTGTTCGATAAGTAATTGAAATCTTGTGCTGTCTTTGATTTTCTGCCACGATTTATGAAAGGTTTTATTTAAATCGTTTCCGTTGAGCTTTTCTCTTTTGTAATAAGACGTAATTTCTTTTTTTGCCCAAACAGCATCAGGCTCAATCATAAAACCATCTTCCGAAATAAACGCTTTTGCGTCAGATTCTTTTGCTAATACAGCATTGAATAATTTTAATGTTTTCATTGTTTTAAATTTTAAAAAAATAAGTGAGGAGTAGTTTTCTTTAAAGTGAATGTTATAGGAACTCCTTTTACCTACAGTTTTAGAAAAAGGCGGGGAGTATTTCCAATATGTACAGGAACTCCCTTTGCCTTAAATTTTTAAAATGGCGGAAAGTAAATGTGGGAAATCAATAGGAACTTTCTTTGCCTTAGTATTTTAATGAATGAAAATGATTAATCATTGAATATAAACATTTTCAATATTTTGAGGAACAGGCAGGGCTCGAACCTGCGACCAACAAACTGAATTCATAGGAACTTTATTTGCCATAAGCGAAAAGTATTACTGTTGCTCTACCATCTGAGCTACTGTTCCCACCGTTATAAAAAGTTTTCATTAATCTTACAAGCTTTTACACCTGTAAGATTTGGTTAAAATTGTATTACCCTAATAATTTTGAATTGTTAACCTTCAATAATCTGACTTTGGAAAATGAAGCGTTAAGAAAATTAAAAATTAATCCGTTAAAAAATTCCCACTGTTTGAAGCGCGACACAAGTGTTGAAATGAAAACCCATTTTGAATTCGCGCAAGTTTTGGGAATTTTAGGATTAAATTTTAATTTTTAGCGGAAGTTTCCAAGTCTTGATTTTTTGTTTCTTTTGTATTAAGACAAAAGAAATAATTATGCTTTTCTAAACTTCTTCTTCCGCTTCCACGGCGCATTCTTCTGCACATCTCCCGTCATAATACATCCATAAGGCATCACTTCGTCTAAAACTTCACACAAACCATATTCTTCAATTTGTGCTCTTACGTTTTTGGCACTTTTATAAGCGGTCGGAAGTTCGGAAATATCAATTTCATTGGAGAAAAAACGGATGTCCAATCCCTGCGTTTCTTCTGCAAAAACTTCTTCAATGGTTTTATGAGCCAATGATTTTTTATGCTGCGTTCTGCTGAAATTTCTTCCGGCTCCGTGTGGTGCAAAACCTAAGTTTCTCTCATTGGTTTTTCCCTGAACGATCAAAACGGGTTCCGACATATTCAACGGAATCAATCTTGGTCCCGTAATATCAGGCATGAATTTATCATCCAAAGGCGTTGCTCCTTTTGCGTGGTAGAATAAATCTCCGTCTTTGAAAACAAAGTTATGTTCGTTCCAGTATCTGTTTTGTTTTTCGATGTTCATTTTGTTTAAAACGGCATCGTGAATGGATGTGTGGTTTTCTTTCGTCCATGTTCTTATCAATTGCAAAGCTTCCCAGTATGATTTTCCTTCTTCAGTTTCATAAGGAATCCAGGCATTTTCTCTTAATGTTTCAGGTGAAATTTCCTGTCTGAAACGGTTGGCGATTTTCATTCCTTTATCGTACAATGCGGCTCCCGGAGCTCTCGATCCGTGATGAGTTACTAACATTGTATTTCCAGTATTTTTGGAAATTCCGACAAATAAGAAATGGTTTCCATCACCCTGAGTTCCCATATGAGAACGGGAGATGCTGATTAATTTCTCGTCATTCAGGAACCAGTTTGCTCTGAAAGCATCCATCAATTCCTGAGACATTTCCATTTGTTCGCCTCTCGGTCTTCCTCCATATCCGAAATGCGTGATCGAATGGGCGGCATCCAGAACTTCTTTAGGATCAGCTTTTCCAAAGTCTGTCAACATTACTGAACAACAGATATCTGCGCTATGAAATCCGGGATGAATGGCATTTTTCGCAACAACAACTCCACCAACAGGAATCTGACCTTCAGGTCCAGTCGGACAGGCATCGGGCATGATAGCACCTGCAACCAAAGTCGGAGTTTTCATCAGGACTTTCATTGTGTTGATTACTTTTTCCACGTTGTCATTTTCACTTTCGTGTTCTGCTCTGATGTTGATGATAAAATCTTTTGGAGTTTCATGAAGCGGAATCAATTCCGGTTGTTTGAACTTCTCCAAATATTCTGTGATCTGGTTTTCATCCAGATTATTTTTGTTGATATGTTCGATGGCATCTTTAAACCATTTTGATGGTCTATATCCTAATTCGATTAAGTTGTTTCCGTTGAATTCCATTTTATTTCGTTTTGATAATGCAAAGTAATTGCGAAGGTGTGCAATGTTTTTGCGTAGATGAAATTATTTTGATTATTTTTGAATTTAAAATTAACCACAAAAGTCACAAAAGTTTTTTAACACATCAGTCACATTAGTTTATAGCTTAAATGATTGAGGATATTTTAGAGCACATGAGTTTTTAAAAATCTTTGTTTTTTTCTGGTGTGATCTAAATGTTTTTAAAGTATTTAATTTCCAGATTTTAATGTGTTAAAATAAATTTGTGAACCTTTTAATTTTAATGTTAAAAAAAATAAAAATATGTTATTTGAACAATTAGAAAAATCGGCGGAAGAAATTCAATTTAAAGAGGTTATTGCTTTTATTGATGAGCATTACGATTTTACTCCGACAAAATTTACCAACGGAAATACAGTGAATGAAGCGGATCAGAACAACGGTTCGTGCAAGATTTTCAGTTTTGCAAAATTGAAGGATCTGTCAAAGGAAGATACTTTAAACCTTTTCGGAGAATTTTACAGAGATGATGTTTTGAAAAATCCGGAAGGAACCGATCATCAAAATATCAGGAATTTTATTGAATATGGTTGGGATGGAGTTTCTTTTGAGGGGCAGGCTTTGAAGAGGAAGTAAACTTGTAAGAATGATAGGATTCTGACATTAACAACGCGCTTAATCACCCTGTCAAAAAATCGAAGATTTTTCGCCACCCCTCCAAAGGAGGGGAATTCTTGGCGCCTTAGTCTTGAACTCAACCTTATCCTCAATCTAAACCTTAACCTTAACCTTAACCTCAAACTATGTCATCCAATAAAAACGCTTTGATCCGCTATAAAACTTTAGATAAATGTCTGAAGAATAAATACAAACAATATACTTTGGAAGATTTAATTGATGAATGTTCTGAGGCTTTGTTTGAATTTGAAGGCAAAGAATCTTTTGTAAGTAAAAGGACGGTGCAGCTTGATCTTCAGAATATGCGGAGTGAAAAGTTCGGATATGAGGCTCCTATTGAGGTTTACGAAAGAAAATTTTATAGATATAGTGATCCTGATTATAGTATTCATAATATTTCGGTGAATGAGAATGATCTGAAAGCGATGAATAATGCGGTGCAGATTTTAAAACAGTTTAAAGATTTTTCGATGTTTAAAGATATGAACGGAGTCATTCAGAAACTGGAAGATTCTATTCATGCGACCAATCAAAAATCGATTATTCATTTGGATAAAAATGAGCAACTGAAAGGTTTGGAGCATATTGATATTTTGTATGAAAGCATTTTAAATAAAAAAGTTTTAAAGATTTGTTACAAAAGTTTTAAGGCAAGAGAATCGAATAATATTACCGTTCATCCTCAATTGTTGAAGGAATATAACAACCGATGGTTTTTGATTTGCTGGCAAAAAAAAGCGATTTATAATCTCGCTTTAGACAGGATAGAGGAAATTGAGATTGATGAGAATACTGAATATATTGATAAGGATTTTGATGCAGATCGTTACTTTGGAGAAGTAATCGGAGCAACGGTTTCTGAGACACAAAGACCGCAAAATGTCATCTTTTTTGTCACTTCACAACATGCTCCGTACGTGAAAACCAAGCCATTTCATCATTCTCAGGAAATAATCAAAGAAGATGAAAACGGAACGACTTTCAAAATTTGTGTAAAGCTCAATTTTGAACTTGAACGAATGATTTTGGGAATGGGAGAGTTTTTAACGGTTTTGGGTCCAAGAAAACTGAAACAGAGAATTGCAAGAAGTATTAGAATTGCCCATTCAAATTATCAGGGTAATGAAAAGATGAATGAAGAATTATAATTTAGTTCTGTTGTAAAAATTGGCTTGAAACTTGTAATTATCTTGAAAAATAAATATTATGAAATCAAGAATATTAAAAGCGGTACTTGCAATGGTGGTTCCCATTGTCATTGAATATGTAATCAAGAAATTTACCGAAAAGAAAGATGTAGCGCAGGATCCGAACAGACAGATTCCTTCGCCGCATTAATAATTAACTTTTACTTTCAGAGCCTTACAATTTTGTAAGGCTTTTTTATACAAAATCATATACACCGTTTTTCCAACCCAATACTTTTGACGAATCGGCATTCAGCCAATTTTTGAGAATGGTAGCGTAGACTTTTCTGAAATCTTCTGTGTAAATTAAATCTCCTTCATTCAAATTTTGTAAATCAGGCAGCGCATTGAGGATTCCTTTCTTTTTTAAACCTCCGCTGATGAAAAACATTTGGTTGGCGGTTCCGTGATCGGTTCCTTTGCTGGCATTTTGGGCTACACGACGACCGAATTCTGAAAAAGTCATGAGTAAAATATCATTAAACAATCCGTTGGCTTTCATGTCGGCAACGAAAGACTTTACTGCATCGCTGATTTCTCCAAACAATTTTTGCTGTCTTTCATTTTGATTAACATGGGTGTCGAAACTTCCTATTGAAAGGTAATAAACTTGTGTATTGATGTCAGATTTTATCAGTGATGCAACGGTTTTAAAGTCTTTTCCCAATTTGGAATTCGGATATTCCTGATTTGATTTTTTCGCTTTACTTTTTTCGAAAATATAATCGGCATTGTTGATGGTTGAGCCTAAAGTTTTGTATAAATAAGAAACGGTTTCGTCATCGTGATGATGGTCGCTTTCATACAATGATTTGAAATATTTCTCCTGACTTGTCTGATATAGTTTTTTGGGATCTTTAAAGGCAAAAGCTTTGTTGTTTTCGCCTTTTAAGGCCAAACTCAGCATATCATCAACTTCCAATGCCTGTGTTGGATGTTCGCATTTATAACATTCTTCATCCAAAAATCTTCCGAGCCATCCTGTTTCCAGAAATTCATCGCTTTTGCTTGCGGAATGCCAGATATCCATACTTCTGAAATGTGATTTGTCGGGATTTGGATATCCTACATTATTCATCAGGGAAAGTTCGCCTTCGTCAAATAATTCTTTAAAATAAGACAAAGCAGGATTGATTCCAGTTTCATCATTTAGTGCTAACGAATCGTTGATTGCAATATTGTTTCGTTCTTTAAAATAGATATCGTTTTTGGTAGGGATAATTGTATTTAAACCATCATTTCCTCCTGTGAATTGAAGGACAATCAGAATTTTCTGATTCGGATTCAGTGCATTATCCAAAGTCATCGACTGCAGAAAATTTGGAATAAACAACGAAGCTGTTGCCAATGAACTTATTTTTAAAAAGTCTCTTCTTTTAATAATCATAAGGATAGGTTTTAGGTTAAAGATATTAGGTTGTAGCTTATAGAATTTAAAAACTAAAATCTAAAAGCTGTTACCTTTTACCTGATCATTACATTAACTGATATTCAGGAGTTGACATCAGATTGATGATATTCATTTTTGTGCTTTGATCTGAAAATTGTTTTACGGTGTTTAGATCTAAAGATTCTGTGTTTACAATTAAATAATCTTCTGCTTTTTTCTGAGCTAAAGCTTTGTCAACCTTGCTCCAATCGATTGTTATATTTGGATTTTTAAAACTTTTATTTAAAGCTTCTCGAGATTTCATTCCCATATCCATATCGTCGTCTTCTTTTGCAGAATATTCCATCGGTCGCAATCCTGACCAAATTTGCGGAATCTGAAGTCGCAGCATCAAAGTCGAACTGTCAATCCAAGATTTTCCGTTGGGCCAACCTGCGACATTGGGTGGATAGAGCAGCATTTGTCCGAGAAGTTTCTGGTAAACGGTAATGTTTTCAGGATTTTGAATATCCATCGGTAGCATTCTCATCATTCCTGCAAAAAGTTCTGTGGGTGATTTTATTCGGTTTCCAATGTTTTTCTGATCATAAAACCAAGAGTTGGAAAAAATTTCAATCATCAGTTTTTTGATATCATATCCTGATTGATAAAAGTTTTCACTTAGTGTTTTTATAATTTTCAAATCAGGCTTTTCATTGACGAAGAAAGTGTAAATTTTTGTTGTGATAAATTCTGCCGTTGCTTTCTGTTCCAAAATAATATTTAAAACATCATCTCCTGTGAAATTTCCTGTTTTGCCTAGAAAGGTTTTCGTGCCTTCATCATGCTGTTTTTTTCTTTCAAGAAAATGACCTTCTTTATCATAACCCCAACCTGTAAAAGCTCTTGCTGCCTCACGAATGTCAGTTTCTGTGTAATTTCCTCTTCCCATTGTGAAAAGCTCCATGACTTCACGAGCAAAATTTTCGTTGGGATGATCTTTTTTATTCTGTTGATTATTAAGGAAATTCAGCATTGCAGGAGAACGGCTCACTTCGAAAAGCAACTCTTTAAAATTGCCTAAAGATTTTTCACGAATGATATTTAAAAGCTGCCGATTAAATTTTGGATTGTTGATTCTTGTAGCGAAATGTCCGTGCCAGAAAAAAGCCATTTTCTCACGCAGTTGCTCGTTGCTTGTAGTCATTTTTTTTAGGAAATTCAAATTAAGCTCATTATTCTGCTTTTGATTCACTTTCTGGATTTCCCTTTTCTGTTCGGCGGTAGCTTTTGGATCATTATATTCAATGGGTTCTATGTCGAGAGTTTCATAGATAATAGGAGAGAAGTTTTCTTCGTTGAAGATTTCCTTTATAATCGTCTTGATATTTTTATTTTTCAGATCATCAACCTGCTCAATTCTAGGTCCGAAACCTGCACGCCAAAGAAGATGTTTGTTATTGATCAATGAAGCAACCATAGTCCTGATTTTATTTTTTGATGAGTAAATGCAGATGAGGTTAAAGTATATAAACCATTATTAATGATTATTTATTGCTTGCCTTAATGTAAAGTTAAACAACTATTTAAATATTTGAAAATTTAATCTATTGATTTTCATTATTTTGTGAAATTTTTAAGGTTTGTTGTTAAGATGTGTGAATTATTTTGGCATGATTTTTACTCCTCCCTTTTCAGTAAAATTAAAAAATCAGTGTTATGAAAATGATTAAGAAAACAATATTAGGGGCAGGAATTTTAACAGCAGGTTTGTTAAGCGCACAAAGTGCAACTATGAACAATATGATTAAAGTTGGAGCAACAGCAGGTATCGCAGTTCCTTCAGATAACGTTTCTGCAGCAGTAGGTGTAGATGTGGCTTATCAGAATTTGATCACTCCAGGATTTGGATTAGGTATCGCAACGGGTTATACTCATTATTTTGGAAAAGATAACAACGGATATGATAATAATGACGTAGGTGTAGTGCCTGTAGCTGCATTATTCAGAATTTATCCTAAACAGACAGGTTTCTATTTCGGAGCTGACCTTGGTTACGGATTTTTGGTTGGTGACGAAAAAGTTGCAACAAATTCTACAGTAAACAGACCGGATGGAGGTTTTTATCTTAAGCCGGAAATCGGATATCACAACAGAGACTGGAATTTCTTCTTACAATATCAGAAAGTATTCGCAGGAAGTAACGGTGATGTAGCCGGTCAGGACTATAATGTGGGAAGCATCGGAGCAGGATTTTCTTACAACATTCCATTAGGAAAATAATTAAAAGCTATATAATTAATTATAAACCAAACCTTTTCTACTTTTTGAAAAGGTTTTCTTTTACCTAGCGGGAATTACCAAAACTATTATTATATTTGATAAAATTTGCGATTATGAACTTAAATCCAAAATTTCCACTTTTTTTACCGGGAGTAAAAAATAGCAGTAACGATAATGTTTCGATCATTGGTGCAAACCTTCGTGAAGATATTACCACGGTCGCTTATTATATCTCTGGGAATGGTGGAATTGAAACTAAAATTCAAAAAAATTATCCTACCAAAGAATATACTTCTTTTGCCGACATTCTGAAACAGTTTGTACAGGAAGAGCAGTTAGAAAATGTTAAACGTCTTGGTATCTCGGTTCCGGGACCAGTTTTGAACGGAAAAAGTAGTCCGGCAAGATTAGGTTGGAGCTTTGATGTTGAGGAGTATAAAAGTACTTTCGGTTTTGAAGATGTTTGTATGCTGAATGACCAGGAAGCTGCAGCTTACGGGATCGGACTTCTTGAAGACAGCGATCTTGATGCAATCTACAGCAGCGGTCATCTGGAAAAAGGAAATGTCGCGATTCTGGCGCCGGGAAATGGCTTAGGTGAAGCAGGATATTTCTTTGACGGGAAATATTTAAGACCTTTCGCTACAGAAGGTGGTCACTCAGAGTTTTCTCCGAGAACCAATGTGGAAGTAGAATTTTATCAGTTTTTGAATAATATCTACGGAATTGTGAGCTGGGAAAATGTGCTTTCAAAAACGGGATTATTTAATATTTACAGATTCTTGAGAGACGTTAAAAGGCATCCTGAACCGGAATGGCTTTCTGACAAACTCAACAATGCGGAAGGAAATTTCACAGAGGAAATCTTCAAAGCTGCAGTAGAAGAAGATGTGATGATCTGCAAGATTGCTTTAGATACTTTCCTGGAATTTTTAGCAAGAGAAGCAAACAATCTTACCTTGAAATTAAAAGCTACCGGAGGTTTATTAATTACCGGAGATATCACTCAGGTTATCAAACAGTATATTGATAGAGACAAGTTCTACGAGAAATTCATGATCAGTGATAAAATGGAAGATATGTTGAAAAACATTCCGATTTATCTCATCAATACAGACAGTACGAGTATTAATGGTGCTGCATTGTATACCGCTTACTATAAAGATTAAAAAAAATATAACTCCGAAGAAATTTGGAGTTTTTTTATGGATGATTTTAGATATAAAAATATTTGTATTAATTGATGTACATCAACACAAACTACCGATTAAGATAATTACATTTGCACCAATAAATAATTAAATAATTTTATTCATGAAAAAAATATTCTTGTTAGCAGTTTTAGCCAGCGGTTTGGCTTTCGGACAGTCAAAAAAAGTAGTATCATCTGACGTTCACTGGTGGGGTTATAAGGTTGCAAAAACTGAGTCTAGCTCTCACGACGGCACTGTAAAAGTAAAATCCGGTAATATGGTCATGAAAGGAAATGAGCTTGTAGGAGGCGATTTCGTTTTAGATATGACTTCTATCAACGCTACAGATCTTTCAGGAGAATACCAAGGGAAACTTAATGGCCACTTGAAAAACGGAGATTTCTTCGAAGTTGAAAAGTTTCCATTAGCAAGTTTCAAAATTACTTCTGTAAAGAAAAACAGCGATAAAGTTTATAACAAATTGGTAACAGGAAATCTTACGGTTAAAGGAAAAACAAGTCCGATTTCTTTCCCTGCAAAAGTTAATTACGCAAACGGAGTTGTAAGTTTAGAGTCAAATAAATTCTCTTTCGACAGACAAAAATTTGATGTTGCTTACAAATCTTCAATGAAAGATGTTTTTGTGAAAGATGATATCGATATGCTTGTAAAAGTGACCGCGAAATAATTTAATCAAAAAAATATTATTAAAAGTGTAGAAGTTCTACACTTTTTTTTATTTTTGTTGAATTGTAAATAAAAAAGAATGAAAAGATTATTATTGTTTGTGATGATGTGCGCAAGTATATCATTTGTATTTGCTCAAAAAAAGGGAGATAAAATTTCTAAAGTGATCACTTCTGAGATCAAATGGTGGGGACACAAGGTTGTAAAAACCAAAGCTTCTTCTCATTATGGTAGTCTGAAACTGAAAAGTGGAAAATTTAATTTTGATAAAACAGTTTTTGTTGATGGTGAATTTGTAATCGACATGAGAAGCTTAGTGGTAGCTGATCTTTCCGGTGACGATCAGGTAAAACTGACTAACGAATTGAAAGGAACCAATTTCTTCGAGGTTAAAAAATTCCCGACTGCGAAATTCCATTTGAAAAAAATTATTCCGTTGGCGAACAGCGAGTACAATTCTACAATCGTTGGAGATATTACGATCAAAGGGATCAGAAAAACGATTTCGTTCCCGGCAAACGCTCATATTACGCAGTTTACGGTAGAAATTGAGTCTTCAGTATTTTCATTAAACAGAAAAGACTTCAGAATCTTCTATCAGAATTCTTTGAAAGATTATTTCATCAAAGACGAGATGGATATTCAGTTTAAAGTTTCTACTCAGAAAATTGACAACGAAAGACCTTTGTAAGGTTAAAATTTTCATAAATCATTATGCACAGCTTTTCTTAAGTTGTGCATTTTTTTATTTTAGTAAGTCGAAAAGAATCAGCCTTATTAATGAGTCAAAAATCCCTTGAAAGCTTTGCTGAGTGGAACGCCTTTGCGGACGAAAAAATATGCAGATAGAACGAAAAAAAATCTTAGCGAACTTTGCGTTTAAAGAAAACAGTTGATTTAAAATTAAAAAACATAAAATACAAAGATGAAAATATATGTAGTAAGCGGTTTGGGAGCAGATTTTAAAGTTTTAGAAAAACTAAAATTTCCCGAGCAACATAAAATCGTTTTTATTGATTGGTTAATTCCTGAGTTGGATGAGAATTTTACAGACTACGTTAACAGAATGGCTGAGAAGATCGATGCAAGTGAACCATTTTACTTATTAGGATATTCTTTTGGCGGAATTATGGTGCAGGAACTGAATAAATTGAAGCCAGCCGAAAAAGTAGTCATCATGGGAAGTATCAAATCTGACAAAGAAAAATCCAGATTGATAAAAATGGGTGAGGTTACAAAAATCCCAAAATATTTACCTCTAAGTTTTTTTAATGATCAGACTTCTGTTTTCTATACGAGATTACGAAAGTTTTTTGATCCGAAAAATCCTAAAATCATTGAATATTTCCAGGTAAGAGATCCCTATTATCTGAAATGGTCTGTCGAAAGAATCTCAGAATGGAAATTTGAAGAAAATCCGAATGTTATTCAGATCTTAGGCGATCGTGACATTGTTTTTCCGATTAAAAACTCAAAACCAAACTATATAATAAAAGGTGGAACTCATCTTTTTCCGGCAACGAAATATAAAGAAGTCTCAACCTTATTGAATGAAATTTTTGTTTGAACTTAAAATTAACCCTACGTTTTGTTAGGGTTAATTTACTTTTAATACTAATTTATTAAAATTTATATTTAATTTTGCAGGGGTTAAAAATAAAAAGTATGAAAGTTGGTTTGAAATGGAAAGTTTCATTTATTATAATTTCTTTGGTAGCAATTGGCGGACTTTTCTGGAAGCCAAGTGTTGATTTTCCAAATACAGGAGATTTTTTAGGTCAGGAAAATATTGTCGGTTCTGATGTAGCCTGGATTTTAGCTGCAGCCGGACTCGTTCTTTTGATGACTCCCGGACTTTCATTTTTCTATGGCGGAATGGTCGGCAAAAAAAATATGATTTCAACAATGCTGCAAAGCTTTATTGCTTTAGGAGTTATTTCTATTTTATGGATTGTTGTTGGTTTTTCTTTGTCTTTCGGAGATTCTATCGGCTTTGAAATCAACGGCGAACATTATGGTATTATAGGTAATCCTTTTACTTATCCGTTTTTCAATCATGTGAGTGTTTATCCACACAAAACGATGGCTTCCACGATTCCTTTCATCTTATTTGCATTATTCCAAATGAAATTTGCAGTGATTACTCCTGCTTTGATTACGGGTTCATTTGCTGAAAGAGTTAGATTCATTTCTTACCTTTTATTCATGGTGCTTTTCAGTCTGTTCATTTATACGCCTTTGTGTCATATGGTTTGGCATCCTGAAGGTCTTTTAAATAAATTTTTTGGTGTTAAAGATTTTGCTGGAGGAACTGTCGTTCACATGAGTGCAGGTTTTGCAGCTTTGGCAGGTGCCATTGTTTTAGGAAACAGAAAAAATCCTCATCACGAACCTTCAAATATTCCCTATGTAATTTTAGGAACAGGAATGCTTTGGTTTGGTTGGTTCGGTTTCAATGCAGGTTCGGCTTTAAGTGCCAATGCAACTGCTGCAATCGCTTTCGGGACTACAACCATTGCTTCAGCTTCGGCAATGATGACGTGGATATTCTTTGACAGGATCAACGGAAGAAAAGTTTCTGCTTTAGGAGCTTGTATCGGTGCTGTTGTTGGCTTGGTCGCTATTACTCCGGGTTGTGGTTTTGTTACCATTCAGGAGAGTTTATTTATCGGTTTTATTTCTGCGATTGTGTCTAATTTAATGTTGAACTGGAAAGCCTTAAAGAAAATTGACGATACCTTAGATGTTTTTGCCTGTCATGGAGTAGGAGGAATCATGGGAATGATCTTGACCGCAATTTTTGCGCACGGCGAAAATGCAAGTCTTCTTCACGGCGGAATCGGAGTGTTTACACATCACATGATAGCGTTGGTTTTGGTCTCATTATTTACATTTTTTGGTTCGCTTCTTTTATATAAAATTACCAACCGAATTATTACACTTCGAGTTTCCGAAGAATCAGAAAATATGGGTCTGGATATGTCTCAGCATGAGGAAAGTCTGAAGTGGTAATTTAATTATAATTACAGGTGGTATCTCTGGGCAGCTTTATCCGCCTTCCACTCCCGCTTTTTTGTCTCAGCTTCGCTCCGACAAAAAGAGCTCCGTTCAAGTCGGGCTGCGAGATTTGTGCAGAGTTCAGGGAAGGTTTATAAAAAGTGATATTTGTGTGTATTAGATTCCGTTATAAACCTTTTTTAACATTTCATTTCTTTAGAATTTATCGTGTATATTTGCTTTTCATGAAAATGAAAATCACGTATGGAATCTATATCGGTTTTTGAAATTATTAAAGTAGGAATTGGCCCTTCCAGTTCGCACACAATGGGACCTTGGAATGCTGCATCGGCATTTATCAGAATTATAAAAAGAGAAAGATCAATTGCTGAAGTGAAAGAAGTTTTCCTTGAATTCTTCGGTTCATTGGCAAAAACAGGGATTGGTCACGGAACGGATATCGCAGGAATGTTGGGTTTAAATGGAGAAGATTTTAAAACCATCAACACTTCAAAGATCGACGAAATTGTACATCATATCAAAACGTCTGAGATTCTTAATTTAGGCGGAGAAAAAGAAATTCCTTTTATTTACGGACATCATTTAATTCTGAATATGTCCAAATCCTTAGATTTTCATCCTAACGGAATGATCTTTAAAGCTATCTTTGAAGACGGTACAGAACTCGTTCAGGATTTTTATTCTGTTGGTGGCGGTTTCATTGCAAGTCAGGAAAAAAACTCTATCGAAAAACATTGCGTTCGTACTTTGTACCCATGTCATCATGGTTCCGACATTGTAAAATATTGTGAGAAATTAGGTTTAGATAAAATGTCAGATTTAGTTTTAATCAATGAAGAAAGTTGGAGAACGCAGGAGGAAACGAGAAAAGAAGCTCTCAATATCTGGGAAAATATCAAAGAATGTATTTACAAAGGTGTCAACAAAGAAGGTATTTTACCGGGTGGACTCAATGTTACCCGAAGAGCGGCGGGAATCAACAGAAAACTTTTGGGTGACGAAATTTATAAAAATAAAGATCAGTGGTTTCAGCAGGTAGTCGATGCTGAAGAAAATTTCACTAATATCAATAAATGGATTGCTTGTTTTGCACTCGCAGTAAATGAAGAGAACGCAAGTTTTGGGAGAATTATCACAGCGCCGACAAATGGAGCAAGTGGAGTGATTCCTGCTGTTTTGATGTATGCACAGGCTTTTACACCTCATACAAGTGATGATGATATTGCAAGATTTCTACTGGTTGCCGGAGAAATCGGAACTTTATTCAAGAAAAACGCAACCATTTCTGCCGCAATGGGCGGTTGTCAGGCGGAAGTTGGCGTATCATCGGCAATGGCTGCAGCAGGTTTGACTGAAATTCTTGGAGGAACTGTTGGTCAGGTTTTAATGGCTGCCGAAATCGCAATGGAACATCATTTAGGTTTAACGTGCGATCCGATCAGAGGTCTAGTACAAATTCCATGTATTGAAAGAAATACTATGGGAGCGATGAAAGCAATAACCGCAGCGAATATTGCCTTAGAAAGTGATCCTGCTAAAGCTAAAGTAAGTCTCGATCAGGTTATACAAACAATGTGGGAAACTGCCTTGTCTATGAACGACCGTTTCAAGGAAACTTCTGAGGGTGGATTGGCAATCGCAGTAAATGTTCCGGAGTGTTAAGATAAAAGATATTACTTACTATAAAAACGTCCTGAGATTTTGATTAAACTTCAGGACGTTTTCATTAAAAGATAGTGACGTTTTACAATTATATGTTTAATTAACTTTAGGAAATTCATAGTCTACTCCGTAAAGAAAACTAAGTATTGCAACTGCAAATTCATTACCTGCGATACCAATTCTATCAGCGTTTAGAGAATACGAAATAGAAATATCATCATCTCCATTGTAAATCATCAAAGAGTTTGTTCCGTAAGTTCCGCCGCTGTGACCTACAAAAATTTTATTGTGAAATGGTACTATTGCCAATCCCTTTCCAAATCTTTTTTCATCGGGCATTATTGATTTTAATGAAGTTTCTGAAACTATTTTATGGTCAAAAATCGCATTGATGATAAGATTTAAATTATAAGGCGTCGTAGCTATATCACCGACTCCCACAATATTGCTGAAGTTAAAATCTGTAACAGGAACCCATTTTTTATCATAAGAATAGGATTTGTAAACATTTCCCGGTTTTTTATTTGCCGTGTAAAATTGTTTTAATTGTAAAGGTTTTATGATGTATTGATCTAAATTTTCTTCATAAGATCTATTTGTAATCTTTTCTAAAATTTTCGCCAACAAATAATATCCTGAGTTCGAATACTGTTGCATAGTTCCGGGTTCAAATTGCGAACCTTGCTCAATGATTCTTTTGATGATCTGTTCGTCAGTTGTCTTTTTTTCGAGCCATCTCGGTTCGTTTTTTCCTTGTACATAATCACCAAGTCCTGAACTGTGGTTGAGCATATGCGAAACTGTAATCTTATCTGAATTGGGGATTTGGGGAAAGAATTGTGAAAGTTTATCGTTAAGATTTAGTTGTTGATTATCAATCAGTTTAAAAATCATGATTGCGGTCATTGTCTTGGTGATAGACCCAATCTGAAATGTCTGGTTTTCACTTTTAAAATCAGGAAGATTTTTTTCGCCAAAGTTTCGTTTGTATATTTCTTTTCCGTTTTTAAAGATTGATATTTCTCCGGCTTCTGCATTGTTTTTTTCGAGATAAGATAAAAAATTTTCAATTTTTTTAAAACTTTCTTTAACGTCGGAAAGTTTTAAAATCTCAAGTGCTTTGTCTTTGTTATTTGCTTTGTCAAACGGTTTTAAGGTTAATGGCAATGCCATTCCGTTTTGATTAAATGTTCCGATGATTTCAGAGTCTTTCATAGTTCCTTTGAATGTGGCATTCATCACTGCATTTTCAAAGGTTAATACATTGTCAGAAAACGATGTTTTATCAAGAGGAATTCCTTCGGCACCTTGTAACGGACTATCTAAAGTAGAGCTATAAACATTGTTTTCATATTTAATATTGATTATTAAGGGCAATTTGCTGCCCTGAACTTCGAGTTCTCCCATCCACGAACCGGTTATTTGTTGTGAGAAAATTATATGAAAGGTCAGGAAGCTGATAAAAAGTAAAAATCTGTTTTTCATATCTGTTGTTATAAAAGCTGCATGGTGAGCATCATGGTTAAAAGTAATAGGGCGAAAATCACAATGTGAACCCAATTTTTCATATTTGTAGCGATTTTAAAACCGTTGAACAGAATAGCAATTCCGTAAGCTGAAATGGCTAGTGAAAAGAAGGAATAAATGGTAATAATTAAAAGAGCAACAGGTTCTATCGCAGAAGATTGATTTTTTACAGAATCCATGATTTGTTTCTGCGCATTTTTAATAAAAGGAATTTCGGTTACCAGTAAAAGAAGAATCACTGTAATCTGTGATATAAAGATTGGGTTAACAATATCGATCAATCTGGTTTTCTTATTAATCATTTTTCCAAAAATAAAAAAGACAGTTATGTTAATAGCGTAAACAATTAACGTTGCTAAAATTATCTTAAAAATAGAATCTTCGGGATCAATGAATTCAAAATGGAATAAACTGTCGGTCTGAAATCCAAAATAATAAGCTATTAAAAAAACAATAGTTACCGAAACAAACCCTGCCAAAAGCAGAGTTTTATCATCAAATTTTAAAAAAGGATTAAATAGAGTTTTCCAATTCATGGTTTATTTTTTTAATTGATTTATTTTTTCAATCAGATCATCCATTTTATTTCTCATGGTAGGATAAGAAAGTTCGGCTTGCTTCGCCATTTCTTTGATGCTTCCGCTGGAAAGGAAAAAATTTAGAATAAAATCCTGTTCGTCTCTTGCTAATTTTAAAAGCACAGGAAGTTCATAATTTCCATTGACTTCAGTTTTACATTCCGGGCATTTCATTTGGCTGACCTGCAAAGTGTGATCGCAACTTGGACAAATTATAGGTAACTTCATTAAATTTTATTTCTGTAAAAGTAATAAATATTTTAATAAAGTTAAAAATAATTTTAACAAAGTTAAAAGTAAAATCTGTTTTTATAACTGAAATTTAATAATATATTAAATTTCGCACGATGATCAAAAATATTTTTGCACTATAAATAAAAACGAATATTTTTGTGGAAATAACAAATTATGAAAAAAATATACATTCTCGCTTTTGCGTTTTTATCTTTGACTGCCTATTCTCAGGTCAATATTCCGGCTTCATCATCAAGAGGAACAATTCTGACACAAACCGATCAGAAAATTGAATACAGCAATTTAAAATATGAAAAAGGGAAAGTTGTCTACACAAATATTTATAATGGACAACAAGAATTTCTGTACGACAATTCTGTGAAAAGTATTGAAGAGAAAGCCGCTACAGCAGTTTTATCTTCCGAAACAAAATCTGAAAATTCTGCATCGTCAGTTGCCGTTTTAGAAAAGCCTAAACTTACCGACAAGACAGAAATTAAAAGATTTTTATTACAGGAAAATAATCCTCAATACAAGAGCGGAAAATCTTTGAACAATATAGGAACTGCTTTTTTAGTAGGAGGCGCAACTTGTTTTGTGGTAGGAGGCGCGATAAACCTTTCGTCTGCAAACAAAACTTATTCCTCTGGCGAAGAACCAAAAGGTTCTCCTGTTCCACTGATTATAGGCTTGGTAGGAATGGGAGTAGGTGTTGTCATGAAAATTTCAGGACATTCACAAATGAAAAAAGCAGTAGAAAATTATCAGAATTCCACTGCAAGAAAATTTACTCCAAGCTATTATGCTCTCAATAATCAGAATGGAGTAGGATTGATGATGAAATTTTAATTTTTATCTAAAATTCCTCTTATTTTATTGGCATTTTCTATCAACTCAGCTAAATATTCGAAATTTTCTTTTTCCAAAGCAGCTTTGAATTTTCTGAGTTGAGAGATATGTTCGTTCAAAACATCCAGAACGTTTTCTTTGTTTTGCTTAAAAATCGGAACCCACATTTCAGGATGAGATTTTGCTAAACGAACCGTACTCGAAAAACCCGAACTTGCCAGTTGGAAAATAGTTTCTTCTTCTTTTTCTTTCTCCAAAACCGTATTGGCAAGCGCATAGGAAGTAATGTGAGAGATATGCGAAATATATGCGGTGTGAACATCGTGAGCTTCTGCATTCATATAAATCAAATGCATATCTAAACTTTCAACTACTTTTTGAACCAATTCTAAAGCATCATGTGCCGATTCTTCTTTATTGCAAATTACTCCTGCTTTTCCTGAAAAACTCTCAGCGATGGCAGATTTCGGACCGTGGTTTTCGGTTCCCCACATCGGATGAAAAGCTACAAATCTTGATCTTTTTGAATGGTCTTTAACTGAATTTACTATTCCTGCTTTGGTAGAACCTACATCCATCACCGTTTGCGAATCAGAAATTAAATCTAAAACGTTAGGCAAAATCTTTCTTGCCGCATCAACGGGAATGGCGATAATTATTAAATCAGAATCTTTAATTCCGTTTTCTAAATCTGCTTGTTCATCAATGATATTCAAAGCTAAAGCTTCTCTTAAATTATCTTTATTGTTGTCAATTCCATAAATGAAATCGACAAGTTTTTTTTCTTTTAATTTTAATGCAATTGAACCTCCGATCAATCCTACACCGACAATGCTAATTTTCATTTTCTTAAAATTTGAAATAAAAAACCCCGTCCGAGGACGAGGTTTTAAGTTATATAACAAGAATCTCTATCCCAAATCTGAGCTGAAAATTCTATAATAATATGTTTCTTTTTTAATAATCACAGAACGAAGATAGCAATTTTTTTTAATTTTAAATTAAAAAGTGAGTGGTGAATTTTGTCGCACAAGCCAATTTTTTACGAAAGTCAATTTTATTTTCAATATTTAAAATTGACTATTCACTTGCAAAGCAAAATTCACCATTCACGAATTAAGGGTTTGAGATGATCAATGTCGAAGGAATATCCGAAAGCCAAAGACTTTTTGAGTCAATAAGTCCTCGCCAGCTTTTCTTACTGATCAGCATCAGATCCTGACCATTAAGAAATTCTTTCTCGATCTTTTTCTCATTATATAAAGTGATGTGATTGGGTGCAACCTGTTCGATACTTCTGATGAGTTCTTTTACTTCAATATTATTTCGGATCTGTCCTGCAACATCGAGAATAATGATTTGAGAATTGTTATTGTTGATTAGTCTTTTCGCATATTCCAGCAAATAAAAATCACTTAAATTGAAGATCGGCACGAATACTTTGTCGGCAGAAGTAAATCCTTTCTCCACTAAAACTCCTACCGGAATATTGGTTTTGTCTAAAATCTGAAGCGTAAAATCGTCAAACGGAGAATTGTTGAAAATATAGCTTTTACCTTTTACAGTGTTCAATAACTTTTCAGGATTAATAATTTTTGTCGTGAAACCTAGAAGTCTTCCCAATAAACTTCCTTCGTACATCGATTTTCCAAGCATAATTAACAGTAAATCGTAATTTCCCTTGTTTGAAATGCTAGTCAAATCGCTTTCGATATCAGTTGATGCTTTGAATAGAGTGGTTACTTCTACCTGAAGATCATTTGAAGTCTCAATAACATTTTTAAACTGATCGTTCTCATATTCATTGATTTCGTAAGTGTGCATTTCGTCAACGGGAGCAATATTCATGGCGGTAATGCTCTTGTTGCCGTTCATTTTATGGGTGAAATCGTTGGCCAGTTTCAAAAGCGTACTTCCGGATTCCGGATTGTCAAAAGAGAGCAGAACACGATATTTAGAATCATTCGAATCATCAATGGTGTCTTCATCTTTTTTAGATTTAAAAATGTAATTGATTAGATCTAAAGCCGGACCCGTCATGAATGTTGTAAATAATGCCATAATGACCATCATTGCAAAAATAGTTGGACTCAAAACTCCTAGATCATAACCGATGTTTAAAACAATCAATTCCATCAAACCTCGGGTATTCATCAGTGCACCAATCGTTAAACTTTCTTTCCAGTTGATACCGAGAAATTTGGCTGTCAAAGCACTTCCAGCGAATTTTCCCACTACCGCAACCAAAATAATGGCTCCTGCTGTTACCCATAGATGTCCCTCATTCAACAAACCAATTTGTGTACGAAGTCCGGTAAATACGAAGAATAGCGGTAATAAAAGTACTAATGCAACATCTTCTATTTTGTCAATAAACAATGATCTGAATTTTGCATTTTCGGGCATAATCGCTCCCGCCATAAATGCTCCAAACAAAGCATGGATTCCAATCACCTCTGTTGCGTATGCCGATAAAATCAAAGTAAGAAAAAATATAGCAACCATCGGTTTGTTGATGGTGTTTTTTTCAGCCTGCAAATCTCCGATTCTTTTCAGGAAAGGTCTTACGATTTTGATCATTAAAAAGACATATCCGATTGCCATTAAAATCACGTAAATCGAACTTGCAAATGAACCCGCTTTTACAATTGCGATTACTGCAGCCAAAATACACCAAGCCGTAATGTCATCTGCAGCTGCACAGGTAATAACAATCGTTCCTAATTTCGTTTTCTGAAGATTCCTCTCCTGAACAATTCTCGCCAAAACCGGAAATGCTGTAATACTCATCGCAATCGCAATAAATAATGCGAAAGAGATAAACTGAACTCCATCGGGAGCAAACTCCTGATAGATGAAATATGAAAGTCCTATACCTAAAGCAAAAGGAATAATGATACTCGCATGACTGATCACAACTGCATCATGTGCTTTTTTTCTCAAAACGCTCAAATCGAGTTCCATTCCTACGATATACATAAACAGAATCAATCCGATCTGACTTAAAAACTGAAGATTTCCTAATGATTCCTTTGGGAAAAGAAAAGCAGAAAATTCAGGAAAATACATCCCTACAAGTGAAGGTCCCAAAATAATACCGGCAATCATTTCACCGATAACACTTGGCTGTTTAATTTTAATACAGATCCACCCGAAAAATCTCGCCGCCATAATGATCGTAACAATCTGTGCAAGCAAAAGCGCTAAAGGATGATGAAGATTGGTTTTGAACGACTCCAGGAAATTGTCCCACGTAGAGCCGTTATGAGTTTTTACAACGATGTTTTCTCCCACTTCCAGAGTTTGTCCCTGTATCATAAACCAATACATCAGACTTGAAAAGACTGCGATGGTAACGATGTAAAAGATAATATTTCTGTATTTTGCCAAATTCATAATTCCGTTATTTGAGTGCAAATTTCCATAGAAATTATGGATGATAAATGCGTTTTATATTTAAATGTAATGAATAGTTTGAATAATGTAATGAAATTATCTGAAGCTATAACCCAATCCTACACCTACTTTCCAGTTTCCGTTTTGTGTAGCGGTTTTGCTGTTGTAGTATAGCGGAATCTGCAGTACTATTTTTTTATAAACCGCAGCAATTCCCACTCCCAGATTCGGTGTGATTGCGCTGTTTTTAGTTCCTGAAGATTTGTCTTCTTTGATTCTTAAGGATGGCAACATTCCCAACATGACTTTGGTGCTTTTGTGGTTGAAACTTATATTTGGTCCCGTAAAATTGATGAAAGCTCCGTGATCTACATATCCTGCAACAACAATTCCTTCAAAAAATGATGCTTTTATTTTGGATGAATTTTCCTGTGCGAAAAATAAGGTTGAGGAAAATAATAAAGCTGTGGAAACAGTTTTCTTCATAATGACTTTTTAAGTCCGCAAAAATACAGGTAGAAAATCATTCAGATAGCAGAATGTAATCAACAGACTTAATTATGCAATGAAAACAACAATGTTTGAAAGATTTACTTTCCAAAGATCTCCAGTAAATGTGTTTTGTAGGTATCACCAATCTGCAGTTTTAGGAAATTTTCTCCTTCCGAAACCAATGTTGTAATGATTTCGTTGGTTGAAAAAACTTTGATTGCCGAAATGGCGATAATCTCTTTTTTGTTGACCTGTGCAAAATCTTTAGAAGGCAACATTTCTAAAAGTGATTTGAAATTGAGGTTTTTCAATACAATTGTAGAATTGTCTTTAAGGGTAATTTCCTTATCACGACTATCGATTTCGGAGGTTTTGATGTAGGCAATTTGCTCTGTAAAAATAATGGTTTTTCCGATGTTGGTATTCCATTCTATAAAATCTTTTTTTTGAGAATGGGCGTTGATTTCTTTCACTTTTTCAAATGCCTGAATCAGTCTTTCTTTTTTAATAGGTTTCCGGACATAATCAACAACATTCAGGTCAAAAGCTTCTGCAGCATATTCTTTGTAAGCCGTTGTGAAGATGATTTTTTTTGAATCTGAAATTAGTTCTGCAACCTGAAGTCCGGTCATTCCGGGCATTTCAATATCCAGAATACAGAGATCACAATCGATAGAATTGATTTCACTAAGGAAAATTTTAGGATCGTTAAAAGCTTTGATGACTTCTACGTTTTCTATTTGTTCGCACAGAAGTTTCAGATAGCTTATGGCTAAAATTTCATCATCCAGTATAACGCACTTTATCGTAGAACTCACCTAAATTTATTTTTAATTCTGCTGTGAAGATACCATTTTTTGAACTTCTGTTGAGATCGTAGAAGTTGTGATAAATCATTTTTAAACGTTGATCCAAAGACTGACTTCCAAATCCGCTTTTTTCTTTTTCCAAAACATTTTTCAGGGATGCTTTGTTGCTGACTTTCATTGTAAAAACTCTGTTTTCCAGTTCAAGCAGAATTGAAATAAAAGAATCCTGAGCGAGAAAATCTGTGTGTTTAAAAGCATTCTCAATCAAATCAACAGAAATCAACGGTGCAAAAACTTTTTCTTCATAAACCGCATCAGATTTGTCAATTTTGGATTTAATTCTGAAATCAAAAAGCGGGTTGATCTTGATTTTATTAATTTCGATCAGGCTTAAAGCAAAACTGAATTCCTCTTTGGGACTTACAAATTTGTTGTTGCTTTCGTATAAAATATAATCGAGCACATTCGCCAGTTTATCCAACGACATATACGTTTGATAGGCGTGAGATTGTACAGAATTCAAAATGTTTTTGAAAAGATGAGGATTCAGTTTGGTACCGATGTGTTCCAATTGTACCTCATTCAAACGTTGCTCAATCAGCTTATTGGTTTCCGAAAGTTTGTTGTTTTTCTTCCTGAAAATTTGATTTTGGCTGAATAAATAAATACTGACTGTGAGAAAAAAGAATATGGCAAAAACTCCAACGAAAATCAGATAATCGTGAATCATGTAGTAATTGCCGTCCATCTCAGTAGTTTATTTAATTTTTTTTATGCTTAATAATTGAGTTTCTTCAGCACATTTTTCGAAAGTAACTTCGTAACGAGGATTATTTTCAGGATAAGAAATCAGATAATCCGGACAAGGTTTTTTCTGTGCATGACTTCTATCGAAATCTACTTTTCCGGCAGTGATGATGCTGTCTTTTACAAACTTTTCATTGATTTGTAAAGCAGCCATTTCAGTTTTAAAATTTTCAGAATATTTAAAATTTTTAGATAAAGTTTCGGCGATTACTCTGCTGTTTGGTAAATATCCGCTGCAGCTTACGCCTTTTTTATTAAGAACAAAAAACACAATAACAAGTCCGGGAACGAGACCGATTAAAAAGAATTTGATTTTTTTCATTAGAAAATTAAAAGATTGATATCATGATAAGTAAGCCCGAAACGATCGCAAATCACCTTTTTAGTATGTCTTCCTTTATACATGTAAAGACTTTGTTTCATTTCATTTTTGCGGATCAGCATATTTTCGAAACCACCTTCTACATCATAATTTAAAATATAAGAAAGGAAAAAATTTGAGATTGCTTTGGTCGTGGTTCTTGGCATTTTCGAAGTCAGATTGGGAAGTCCACAATGAATTACGCCGTGTTTGATGATGTAAGGATCATCCATTGTCGTCAGTTCTGATGTTTCAATTACTTTCCCGTTGTCAATGGCAATATCGATGATGACGCTGCCTTTTTTCATTTTGCAAACCATTTCTTCGGTTACAATCGGCTGCATATTCAATCTTGGAAGAGCTCCGATAACGACATCTGCACGTCTTAAACTTTTGCTTAATTCTTTGGGATCAATAATCGATGTAGGAACTCTGCTGTCAACCAAAGTGTGAAGTCTTCTCAGTTTTGAAAGTGAATTGTCAAAAACTTTTACACTCGCTCCCAAACCGATTGCGGCTTTTGTGGCAAATTCTCCAACGATTCCTGCGCCTAAAACGACCACCTCGGCTGGTCTTACTCCCGTAATTCCGCCAAGCATTAATCCATTTGAAAGGGCTAATAATTCTGAAGCGTACAGAATAGAAACTGTTCCGGCAATTTCGCCGATTAATCTTACCAATGCCAATTGTTTGTATTCATCAGCGATAAATTCAAAGGCAATGGCATTTATTTTTTTCTCAGCCAGTTTCATGAAATAATCTTTATCTCTAAGATTGATTTGCAATGCAGAAACAAGATATGTGTTGGGTTTAAAATAATCAATTTCTTCGTCTGTAGGCGGATTGATTTTTAAAATCAAATCCTGACTGAAAGCTTCTTTGGGATCGTTTGTGATAATCGCTCCAGATTCTGAGTACTGAAGATCAGTAAAAAAAGAGCCTTGCCCTGCTCCGGATTCTACAATAATTTCATGACCGTGCTGTACCAAAACCTGCACTGCATCGGGTGTTATACAAGTACGTCTTTCGTTGAGACAGGTTTCTTTAGGAATTCCAATGCTGAATTGCTTGCCTTTTTTGATAACTTCCAACTTTTCCTCCTTTGGCATTAGTTCTTCCTCGGAAAAAGGAGTAAAAATATTTGTGGTACTCATTTTAAATTCAATTATGACTTACAGAAAATTAATAATACAATCGATTTCTTCGAACAAAGATACATAATATTTAGTCGAAACTGATTTCTCTGCTTTCTCCGTTGTTGTGAATGCTCATCGTGTGGAATTTCAGTCCGTACAATTCTTCTTCATAAACTTCCGGCCATTCAATGATGCACAAATAGGCATTGTCAAGATATTCTTCGATCCCAATGTCAAAAACTTCCTCAATATTTTTTAATCTATAAAGATCAAAATGGTAGACTTTTCCTTTCGGTGTATTGTATTCGTTTACAATTGAATAAGTTGGAGAGTTGACTTCATCCGTACTTTCTAAACTTTTAAGTAAAAACTGAGTAAATGTAGTTTTTCCGGCTCCCAAATTTCCTTTTAATAATAAAATAGGGTACTGTAATTGCGGAAGGATTTCTTCCACAACGTTTTGCCAGTTTTCTATCTGTTTTATATTAAATTGCATGAATATAATTTGATGCAAAAATACTAATATTACATTCTAAATATACCAACAAACTATAATATTTGAATCCTAAAACTTCAATTTTCATTACTTTTGCAAGATGATTTCCAAGCAGACGATCGATAAAATATTTTCCACAATCCGGGTAGAGGAGATTGTTGGCGAATATGTGCAGTTGAAAAGAGCGGGATCCAACTTTAAAGGTTTGAGTCCGTTTCATGATGAAAAGTCGCCGAGTTTTGTGGTTTCTCCAAGCAAACAGATTTGGAAAGATTTCTCCACAGGAAAAGGTGGAACTGCGATTTCGTTTTTAATGGAAATCGAAAATTTCACTTATCCTGAAGCACTTCGTCACGCTGCCAAAAAATACGGAATAGAGATTGAAGAAGATCAGCGTGAGTTTTCTGAAGAAGCCAAAAATGCGCAGTCTGAAAGAGATATTCTTTATAAAATTCATGAAATCGCCAATGAATATTTTCAAAATATTTTGTGGGAAAATGAAGAGGGCAGATCAATTGGTTTGTCGTATTTCAGAGAACGTGAGCTTAAAGATGATATCATCAAAAAATTTCAATTAGGATATTCTCCTGAGAAAAAAAATGCATTTACAGAATTTGCTTTAAATAAAGGCTATTCAAAAGAAATTTTGGAGAAATCAGGACTGTCAATTTTTCCTGAAAATTCTCCTGCCGGGATCGACCGTTTCCGTGAAAGAGTAATGTTCCCGATTCACAGTTTTTCGGGTAGAGTTCTGGGCTTTGGAGCGAGAATTCTCCGCAGCAATATTAAAACTGCCAAATATCTCAACTCTCCCGAAACAGAAATTTACCACAAATCAAATGTTTTATATGGTTTGAACCAAGGTAAGCAGACGATTTCGAGAAAAAACATTTGTCTTTTGGTAGAAGGCTATATGGATGTGATCTCCCTTCATCTTTCAGGAATTGAAAATGTAGTGGCGAGCTCCGGAACTTCTCTCACGACTGAGCAAATCAAGTTAATTAAAAGGCTTACCGAAAATGTAACCATTCTTTTTGATGGTGATAATGCTGGAATAAAAGCGAGTTTCCGAAGCATTGATATGTTGTTGACGGAAGGAATGAACATTCGTGTTCTGCTTTTTCCGGAAGGCGATGATCCCGATTCTTTTGCCAGAAAACATCCGCAGGAATATGTTGAAAAATTCATCGAAAATGAAGCGATGGATTTTATTGATTTCAAAGCTGAAATTTTATTAAAGGAAGCCGGAAACGATCCTATAAAAAAAGCAGAAGCCATCCGAAATATCGTTAAATCTGTTGGTTTCGTACAAAATGGCTTGAAAAGGGAGGTTTATCTGAAAGAAGTTTCTACCAAATTCGGACTTTCTGAGCAGAGTTTGTTTAATGAACTTGATATTCAAAAGCAGATCACTCAGAATCAAGCGCCTAAAAGTCAGCCCAAAGAAAATATACAGCCAAAACTGGAAATTGTTCCTGATAGTGTAGAACAGGTTGATCCTATTATATTCGATTTACTCAATCAGGAAAATAATCTGGTTAATCTGATGTTGAATTTCGGCGATGTTGTCCTTCACAGAGAAAACGAAGCCAACGAAAAGTATGATATCACGGTGATTGAAGAAATTCTTCATCATTTTGAAGAAGAAAATTATGAGTTTCAGGTTGAACTCAACAAAATCATCATCGACAGCATTAAAGAAGGAATTGCCAACGAAGAACTTAGAAAAGGCAACTTTTTTGTCACTTTTATGGACGAAAATATCACTTCAAAAGTTGTTGATGCCATTATGCCTCTAAATGATTTGGAAAACTGGGCTTCGAGAAATATTTTTCCGCCAAATTATGGTGACAAGATCAATACTCAGGTGGAAGGTGATATTTTGATTCATAAATTTAGATATATTGATTATTTAATTAAAAAAATCAGTGAAGATCTTCCGAATCTGATCAATAACGAATCTCAGTATTTTGAATCAATTAAAAAAATAACATTACTGAAGCAGGCCTCAATGCAATTGTCAGAGATTTTGGGTTATTCGCCTATCAAAGGCATTTATGTGAAAAGGTAGTAGGACTTAGGTCTTAGAATTTAGTTAGAGAGTTTAAAATTATCAAAGTAAGAAGCTGCAACCTTAAAACTAAAACCTACCACCTTAACTGCCAAAAAGTCCTATAAAATTTTAGGAATAAAAGTTGTAAATTACATCTTAGTTAAATTTAAAAATATACCAATAGAAATATGGACATAAAAAAAGAATTCAGAGATTTCTCTGTAAAACACTTAGGAAACAGCGGTTTGGTTACCGATCAGTATATGGGAATGTATGGTCCTACAAACCTTACACCTTACATCATGGAAGAAAGAAGAATGAACGTTGCTCAAATGGACGTTTTTTCTCGTTTAATGATGGATAGAATCATTTTTCTGGGAACAGGAATCGACGATCAGGTTGCAAACATTGTAACAGCTCAGCTTTTATTCTTAGAAAGTGCTGATCCTTCGAAAGATATTCAGATTTACATCAACTCTCCTGGTGGAAGTGTTTATGCAGGTCTGGGAATTTATGACACAATGCAAATTATTAAACCGGATGTGGCTACAATTTGTACTGGTATCGCCGCTTCAATGGGAGCTGTTTTATTGGTTGCTGGTGAAAAAGGAAAACGTTCTGCGTTGAAGCATTCAAGAGTGATGATTCACCAACCTTCAGGTGGTGCGCAAGGTGTTGCTTCTGACATGGAAATCAACTTGAGAGAAATGTTGAAACTGAAAAAAGAATTATATGACATTATCTCTGAACATTCAGGACAAACTTACGAGTGGGTAGAGAAAGCTTCTGACAGAGATTATTGGATGACTTCTACCGAAGCAAAAGAATACGGAATGGTAGATGAAGTTTTACAGAGAGCTAAAAAGGAGAAATAATTTTCTGAAATTATAAGAAAAAACACGTCAATTGACGTGTTTTTTTATTTCAATAGAAATGGGCTTTAGTCCGTTTGCAACTTTTATTAATTCCTATGGCTTTAGCCAAAACTTATTATTGATTAAAACCCTCAATAATTTTAGAAAAATCTTCCAGTTTCAAAGCAGCTCCGCCAATCAAACCACCATCGATATCCGGTTGAGAGAAAATTTCTTTTGCATTATCAGGTTTTACAGAACCTCCGTAAAGGATAGATACTTCGTCAGCAACTTCCTGTCCGTATTTTTCAGCGATAATTCCTCTGATGTGAGCGTGAATTTCCTGAGCCTGTTCCGGACTTGCCGTTTCACCGGTTCCGATTGCCCAAACCGGTTCGTAAGCAATGACTACTTTTTTGATTTCTTCCGCAGAAAGCGTGAAAAGAGCTGTTTCGGTTTGAGTTTTCACAACGTCTAAATGTTGTCCTGCTTTTCTTTGTTCAAGCGTTTCACCATTACAATAAACAGGAATTAAGCCTTTATCTAGAGCCAATTTTACTTTTTTGTTGCAGCTTTCGTCGTTTTCGCCGTGATATTGTCTTCTTTCAGAATGTCCGATCAAAGAACCTGTAACGTCGATAGATTCCAACATATCTGCAGAAAGTTCACCTGTATAGGCGCCGCTTTCAAATTCGCTCATATCCTGAGAAAAAACTCCGATTTCGTCTTTTTCAAAAATGTCTTTTGCCATCATAAGATATAAAGATGGTGGTGCAATCCAAACTTCGCAGTTGGTTATATTTTCATTTTTATAACCTAATAATTGAATCATTAATTGTTGTGCATCAATGACGTTTTTGTTCATTTTCCAGTTTCCTGCAACTATTTTTCTTCTCATAGTTTTTTATTTTAGAAGTTAGAGATTAGATATTAGAAGTTAGAATCACAGTAAATTTTAAACTAATATCTAACTTCTGGTATCTAATTTCTCAATTAATTAATATTCCAAAGATTTTTCAAAAGTACATAGAAAGTATGCTCTTCATCAGTCACCACATCATCGGCTTTGATCAACGTTTTTGCAAACTGAATAAAACTTAACCGTTCTTCTTTTGTAGAATCTTCTAAGAAACAACGTCCGTGAAACTCAAAATGATCTTTCCATTCTTCGGGCTGAAGCAATGCGATGGTTTCCAATTCGTTATCTAAATTGATTTTAAAAGGAAATTCGTCAGCTAAATATTGCTGAACCAGCATTCCTTCTTCCGGAGCAAATTCTCCGTCCACAGACGAAAGAATCATTAATAAATGATAACCGGCTATTGATTTATTTGATTTTTGCATTTAATGATATTAAATTTTAAATTCTTATTTAAGTTTAGGATTTAAAAATTGACAATTGAACATTTACAACTGACAGTCTAATCCACATAATTTTTGGCAGGTATTTTTTCAACAATTTTTCCTTTTTCTAAAATTAGAACAAAAGGATTGCTTCTTGCAATAGTTTTGATGGCAGTTCCGTCCATCATTGCATTTTTTATTGTCTTAAAAGTAGTCGGAATTGTTGAAACACCGTAAACTACGGCAGTTTTGTCAGTATTTACTTTGGCTTCAACTTTCTGAAGTAATTCAGGAGAAACTTCTTTTGGATAATAAGAAAAAACTAAAATGGCTTTTGGCGCATTGAGAATTTCAGGTGTCAAATCACTTCCTGTTGGATCTTCTATTTTGAATTTAGCGATCTCAGATTTGTAACCTTGTTTTACCAATTTTGATTCGTTTTTACCTTCTTCAATTTTCCACGGTGAGCCTTCTTCCCAATATTCTGTCTTGTTGATATAATCGTCCTGGTTTACTTTTAGAACTTCTCCTGTTTTTGAGTTTTTCAGAGAATAATAGGTTTTATATTCTGTAGGATTTTTTGCAATTTTTGCTTTTTCAGCAACCAAATCGGTTCCTATTTTATAATCACGGAAATCGATTATTGGTTCGTTGATAAGTCCCTGAACCATAATAAAAATCATAATTCCAGAGAAAATTCCAAAAGCAATTGATAAAAATTTATTGTTTTTTGGCTTTGCTGAAGTTGAGTAAGAGTCTTTTTTGCTCCATTCTTTTCGGTATAATATAAATAGAATGAGAAGTCCAATTAGAAGAATAATGTCCTTTACAAAACTTTGCCAAGGCGTGAATTTAATGGCGTCTCCAAAACAACCGCAATCTGTCACCACATTAAAGTATGCTGAATAGAACGTCAGAAATCCAAAGAAAATACAAAGTGCAATCAATGCGGAAAGAGTAAATTTTAGTTTAAATTTCACCAAAAGCATAAACCCCAACCAAAGTTCTAAAACAACAACAATGATTGAAAAAGCGAGAGCAAACTTCACGAAGAAAGGCATATTGAAAACGGAAGGTTCAAAATATTCTTCCATTTTAAATGAAAATCCTACTAAATCTACTGCTTTTACAAACCCCGAAAGGATAAAAATAATAGCAACGACACAACGCAATAAACCTTTGATCATATTAAATAATTTGATGTTCGAAATTGTTTTGTTTTTCAGAGAACTTGATGAGGCAAAACACTGCATAATTCAGCATGTCAAAATAATTGGCATCCAATCCTTCTGAAACGATGGTAACACCTTGATTATCTTCTATTTGTTTTGTTCTTAAAACTTTCTGATAAATGAGGTCTGTAATTGAAGAAATTCTCATATCTCTCCACGCTTCACCATAATCATGGTTTTTTCTTTCCATCAAAGCTTTGGCTTCCTGAGCGTATCTGTCATAAAGACTTAAAATCTCATCTTTATTTTCATTAAAATCATTTGAAAAACCTTTCTCTAATTGAATCAATCCAATGATCGAGTAGTTGACCACGGCGACAAATTCTCCTTCTTCACTTTCGTCAATCATCTTCACATCAGTCATCTGTAACGTGCGGATTCTGTTGACTTTAATGTAAATCTGGTCGGTGATGGAACTGGGTCTTAAAACTCGCCAAGCTGCACCGTAATCCTGTAATTTTTTACTGAAAAGATCACGACACTCGCTGATGATTTTCTCGAATTGTATTGAAGTTTTTAACATACATTCTCTTAATAGCCCAAATATACAAAATTTTGTGTTTTGAGCATGGTTTTGAGGTTGGAGAGTTCGAGAATGGGAGAGTTTTGAGTTGGAGAATGATAGGGTTGAGAGTTGGAGAGTTTTAGTTTAATTTTGTCAAAATAAATTCGATTGATCCGGATGTCTGCAAATAATTTACTTCTGTCTCCAATGAACACTACGATTCAAAACTTCTACTCAATTAATTGTAATGGAAGATTAGTTGATTTGTCCGTCCCAAATATTATGGGTATTCTGAATCTTACACCTGATTCTTTTTCAGATGGCGGAAAATTTAATAATGAAAAATCTGCACTTAAACATGCTGAAAAATTAATCAGTGAAGGCGCTTCAATCATTGACATTGGTCCACAATCCACAAGACCTAATGCTGAATTTCTGACCAGTGAAGAAGAGATAAAAAGATTGGGAAACATCATTTCTTTGCTTAAAAAAGAATTTCCTGAAACTTTGATTTCTTTAGATACTTTTTATGCTGCAACAGTGAAGTTCGGTTTCAATGAAGGTATTGACATTGTGAATGATATTTCAGGTGGACAGTTTGATGAGAAAATGTTTGATGCTGTTGCAGAAACGAAACTGCCCTATATTTTAATGCACGTCAATTCTTCTTATGAAAAGATGCATGAGAAGGTTTCTTTTGAGGATATTACATTGTCGGTCAATCAATATTTTTCGAAAAAAACAGATGAATTATTAAAAAAAGGCATTAAAGATATTATTCTTGATCCCGGTTTTGGTTTTGGAAAAACGGTCGAAGATCAGATGAAAATGATTGATGAGGTTGAGTTTTTTGATTTTGGAAATTTTCCTTTGTTAATCGGTATTTCGAGAAAATCATTTATTTATAAACCTTTAGGAAAATCTGTTTTGGATATTAATCAAGAAACTCAGAAACTTCATATGAAAGTCTTGCAACAAGGCGCAAAGATTTTGAGAGTTCATGATGTTGCGGAAGCAAAGAAAACGATTGACGACTATTTAATTAATTAAAATTCAGCATAAAAAACCTCTTAAAAATTTAATTTTAAGAGGTTTTATCTTTTTTGTAGTGATTTTAAATAATTGTTTTGAAATTACTCATTACCAATTATTCAGTATTGATTATTAAAATCCTAATAACTTCAATTTAAACTGAATGGCAAAATTATCTTTGAATTTCGGACTGTTGTAATATCCGACTCTGTAGAAAAATCCTAAATTGAATTGTGACGAAAGGAAATTATTCCATTCCAGACCTAATTCGTTGTACAAATGATCCAGTTTTTCAAATTCAAACTGGTGAAATTCTTTGTCTTTCATATCACCGATGGTTCCTCTGTAGATAAAGTCAAAACTTGAAACGTTCTTTCCAAAACTTTTAAAATACCACGGAAGTCTGTGCGTTAAATAAGCGCCCACAAATTTATCGTTGTAATATTTTCCGCCTTCCATTGTTGCAAAACCGAGGTATGAAGTCAGGTTGAAATTTAATCCGCCGTGTCCGTTTCCTAAACCGTTCATTGTGAAGTTTTTCCAGATGGGTGCGTCACCAGTGATGATTCCACCGTAAGCTCTGATTCCTGTAACACCTAATTTTGTTTTAAAATTATGAACGAAAAGGGCATCAAATCTGCTGAAATTAAAATCTCCGTCTAAGGTTTTAAACCCTTGTTCGTAGTTTAAGTAAACTTCAGGAAGGTTTTGTTCATAAGTATATTTTCCGGTCGGCGTCATAATATTCTTCGAGTTAGGAGAATATTTTAAAGTGATTGTGGATGAAGCAATATCAAACTGATTTCCTAAACCTTTGTAATTATAAGCGAATTTAGATTCTTCTTGCGTTTTTTTTGCTGAAACATTTAGGGTTAATCCATTCGTGATGTCATTTTCATAGCTTACTTTAAAACCTTCATAACCGTAGAAAACTCCATTGTTTAAGGCAACTCCTGAGTTCATGATTTTCATTCTGAAATTCCACAAATTTTCCGAGAAACGACCTGCAGCCATCACATCATTAAAATATTCCACACGGAAAAATGAATTTTTATTTAAAGTCGTACGAACGTCAACTCCCGCTCCGTATTTAAATTCTTTGTCATAAATTCCGTAAGCAAAATAAGCATCCGGAGAAATATATTTGTTGAATTTTTCGTTCAGTTTTGCTCCTGCACCAAATCGGAAATGCTCGTATTTATTATAACCAATTAATCTTGCCAAATCAAAATCTACAATCCCCAGTCTAACTTTTCCCTTTAGTAACCCTGTTAATGCTTTTGCTTTTTGATCCAGTTTATATTTGCTGCTTAGACTGTCAATTTTAGAGTAAGTGGTTACTTCACGGTCGGTCAGATTTTCAGTTCTGTATTGGTCAATCAATTTTCCGTCAGAGTTTTTTACATCAATCGTGTAGCCTTTAAAATCCTGTGGTTTTTCTTCGATGGGAGTTTTAAAATCGAAATAATCGGCAGTTGCAAAAGCATAGCTTCCAAATCTCTTTTTGGTGTTTTTCTCCGCTTCTTTTTCTTCTTTGGTTTTCTTTTTATCGGATTTATCGTCACTGTCGAAAGACGTGGAACCCATTTTAAGTTTGTAGTTTTCTTTCACCAAAAACCACTTGTTTTCAATTGGTTTCCAAATACTGGTGATGCTGCCTTCGCTTCTGATTTTGCTGTTGCTTTCAATCTTTTTAAGGGCATAACTCTCTTTATCAACGTAAATGTATCCGTTAAATTTTCTGCTGTCGGCAGTTGTTTTATACCCAACCTGACGAAAACGTATCACATAATTTTGTCTGCCGTCAATTTCGATAGAATCAGTCAGGAAAAAGCGGTAAAGATTTCTGTTTTCTTCTCGTATCTCTTTCGGAATCACATTTCTGTTAGAACGGAAAGCCATTAATTCATAAATAGGTTCTTTTAAACCGGCGATTTTATTATCTAAAATATTGGTTTTCTCACCGTATTTTTTTGAGTATAAACTTTGTGAAGCTCTTTCCCAAAGAAACATTTTACTTTTACCAACCAATTTCATCAGACCCACAGATTCAAGAGAATCTTTTCTTTCCTGAGCTTTCATTGGCTGCTGCGGAAGACTTTTTAGAGAATCTATTCTGTTGGCAATATATGCGTTGTAAGCTTTGATGCTGTCTTCATCAAAATCAAGAGAAATTTTTTCGTAAGATTTAAATGAATAAGAATCTAAGCTTAGCGGAGAATTCTGCTTGTAGTTATCATTGATTTTTCTCAGAATTTCCAAAGCTCTCGGATCACTTTTATCTTCGAGAACTACAGTTTGTATGTTTTTCGTTTTGGGATCGGCTTTAGATAAAAAAACTTCCATTACTTTATCTACAACCACATCATCTTCATAAAATCCTCTTGCGGAAACTTCTACTTTTTTGCATTTGGTTTTAAAGTTGAGAATACCGGAAGCATCGGTTTTTCCTATAATCTTATCGTTGCAGGTCACCGAAGCATTAGAAATCACCGATTGATCTCCGGAATTTTTAACGATAATTTTCGACTGTGAGAAAATGCTGATGTATCCGAATGATAACAGCAGGAGATACAATTTTTTCATAAAGAATTTCTAACAATTAAATTTGATTGGTTGGTAATGAATTTAGTTTTCCATTATTTGGAATTGAAATTCATCTAAAGCAAATCAGCTATGGCAAATAAAGTGCCGCAGATGTTAAAAATTCTTAATGTAATTTATTTATCAGTTGAGATGAGCCTGTTTTTCAGCAAATTCTTTAGAAAATTTTATTCTGTCTTCTTCCAGCTTTTCCTGATTGCCGGGTAAAATATAGTTGAAGAGAATTTTATTTTCATTATCCAGAAAAATCATTTCTTTTTCTTCGCCATCGATCATTTGTGAAAAAATCGCCCACATCGAAGTGTCTTTTAATCTTAATAATTCAAAAAACTGTTCTGCTTGTATTTCTATTATTTTCATCTATCTAATTATTTAATTAATTATTGCTTCTTTAACCACCCCGACAAAAATTTATTCGAATTTTTGCCACCCCTCCAAAGGAGGGGAATTTTAAAACTCTAAAAGTTTTAATTTAAACTGAAAAGCAAAATTCTGTTTGAAACTGTATGTAGTATAATATCCGACTCTGTAAAAAACACCAAGATTGAAGTACGAAGAAAGGAAATTATTCCATTCCAGACCAACTTCCTGATACAGATGATTTAATTTTCTGAATCTGAAATCATGATACTCAGGATGTTTCATATCACCAATGGTTCCTCTCAATACAAAATCTAAACTCGAAACATTCTGTCCGATACTTTTAAAATACCACGGAAGTTTATGGGTCAAATAATACGCAATGAACCGATCATTATAAAATCTTCCGCCTTCCAACGTGGCAAATCCCAAATAGGAAGTCAGGTTAAAATTAATATCCCGACTTGGCGAAGCCAGACCGTTCATCGTAAAGTGCTTCCAGATCGGAGCCTCTCCTAAAACCAGTCCGCCATATAATCTTACGCCAGTTGTTCCTAAACGGGTTTTAAAGTTCTGCACAAACAAAGCATCAAAACGAGTGTAATTAAAATCTCCACCCAAAGCTTTGAAACTTTGTTCGAAATTAAAATACAATTCGGGATATTTCTGATCAATCAGCGATTTTCCCTGCGGAGTCATAATGTTGGTAGAGTTTGGAGAATATTTCAGCGTAACCAAAGTGTTGAAATTTTCAAAAGTTGCACCGCTGTTTCTAAAACTATAATCAAATTTTGCCTCTTCCGTGTTTCTTCTCGCAGCAAAAGCTAACGTCAAACCGTTGGTTATATCATTTAAATAAGAAAGTGAAGCACCTTCGTAACGGTAATACTTATCGTTATTGATGTTGTTTCCATAATTCATCATCCGCATTTTGAATGTCCAGAGTCTGCGGTAAAATTCACCGGAAGAGTTGACATCATCATAATATTCAATCCGGAAAAATGAATTCTTATCCAAAGTCGTTTTAATATCAAGCCCGATTCCATATTTAAATTTTTCATCATTCAAACCATAGGCAAAATAATAATCCGGTGAAAAATACTGATTGAAATTTTCATTCAGTTTCGCTTTTAAGCCAAATCTGAAACCTTCGTACAGGTTATAATTGATGACTTCTCCGATATCGAAATCAAAACTTCCAACGCGCACCTGTCCGTTGATCAAGCCTGTTAAAATTCTCGCTTTGCGGTCAACGTTGTATTTTTTTCCTAAACTGTCAATGACAAAATAAGTGTTTCTTTCTCTTTCGGATAAAGGTTCGGTACGGTACTTCTCTAATGTTTTTCCGTTGGCGTTTTTCACCGTAAAAGTATAGCCTTTAAAATCTTTTGGATCTTCTTCGGTCGGTGATTCGTAATCAAAATATTTTGAACTTAAATACGCGTAGGTTCCGAAGCTTTTTTTATGTTTTTTAGAATGATTTTCGTCGTCCACATCGGTTTGTTCAACGTTATCCATCTTCATTCTGCTCATTCTCAGCTTTACGCTTTCTTCGGCCAGAAACCATTTATTATTAAACAAAATCCAGGTACTTGTAATGTTTCCTTCGTTTTTGTCTTTGCTGACGCTTTCGATTTTTTTGATACCGTAAGTTTCGGTATCGATATAAAGATATCCGCTGAATTTTCTCTTTTTTACCGTTTTTTTGTAACTGGCTTCACGAAAACGAATGACATAATTTTGTCTGCTGTCAATTTCAATCGAGTCGGTAAGGTAAAATCTGTACAAACCACGGTTTTCGGTCTTGATCTGACTCGGAATTTTATCCCGGTTTCCCTGCAAAGCAATCAGTTCGTAGATCGGTTGATTCAATCCGGAAATCCGGTTGTCAAGAATATTGACTTTCTCGCCGAATTTTTTAGAATATAGATATTCCTGAGCTCTTTCCCAGAGAAACAGTTTACTTTTTGAAAAAATCCTTCGTGCGGAAACATCATTGATGGAATCTTTCTCTTTTTGCTTTTTAAAAAGATTAAAGTTATCATTAAAAATCTCATTAAAAGCCGAAATGCTGTCCTGATCAATGTCTAAAGATATTTTTTCGTAAGATTTGTAAGTGTAAGAATCAAGACTCTTAGGCGAATTACTTTTAAAAAGCTGATCGACTTTTCTCAATATTTCTAAAGCTTTGGGATCACTTTTATCTTCAAGAATAACGGTCTCTATAGACTGTGTTTTCGATGAAGTATTGATGAGTGTGACAGTCATTTCATCTTCTGCCAAAACACTTTCTTTGAAATAATTTTCAGCAAAAATCTGAATACTTTTGCATTTGGATTTAAATTCTAAAAATCCGTTCTCATCTGTCTTTCCTAGAATTTTGTCGTTGCAGGAAATTGCTGCGTTCGCAATAGGAGTTCCTTTAGCTTCATTAATTACTGTAAGCTTTGATTGTGAAAAACCAAAAACGAACGCCCACAGAAACAGAACAATAAAAACCCTTTTCATAATAAATTTACGCGTCAAAATTACTGATATTTCTCCTTTTAGAAAAGTTTTCGACGGTCAATTTTTTTAATGATAATTCATGAAAAACTCCGGAAATTTTATTCCCGGAGTTGATTTTTTACTAAAATAAACAGATTATATTACTTCACATCGTTTTCAGTAATTACAATTTCTTTGATCACTTTTCCTTTAGAATCAGTATAAATGTATTTGATATTATTTACACCCAGAACTGCAGTCTGTTGGAAGATCTGTCGTATTTGCGGCATTTTTACCATTTCGTCCTTCATTGCTTTCTCTGCACCTTCAACGTTCAGCATTTTGATGTAGCTGTCCGGAACTTCATTGGTGTAGATAAGATTTTTATCTTGATCAGCTTTGATTCTTACGATTTTCGTTCCTGTAGCCTGATCAATCATCGGAAGATTTTTGTTGAATGTTTCAAGAATTTGGTTCAGCTGATCAGTATTGGGTTTTTCTCCTTCAGCAATTGATTTAAAATCAACAGACTTATTGAGGTTATTCTTGTCGATTGTTTTATCCACGATCACTTTTGAATCTGCGCTGTAGACTTTAAGATTAAATTTCACTCCGCTTTCAAAAAGTTCCTTCCCAATTTTCTCACTTTTGATTGCTTGAGCAATCAGATCAGGAAGAGATTTGCTCACCAGTTCGCTTTCAATATTGTCGCTTTCATAGTTGGTGTTTACGTCAATGTTGACCTGATCGGCATTGGTAGAACTCGCTTTTGTAGACTTGATCATCTGATTGATCATCATCGACGAAGAATTGTTATACATTTTGACAAAATCCTGAACCTTGTCTTCTTTCGTCTGACACGCCATAAGCATCAACGAAGCAAAAAGAATTGTGAATAGTTTTTTCATAAATAATATTTTAAGAAAAAGTAATAACAAAACAGAAACCAATGAGCTTCTGTTCCTGTTAAATTATTGCGAATTTGTATAATTGTAAAATCTTAATGGTAAAAATTTGATCAAAATTAATTTCCCCGACCCTAAAGGGAGTAATTTTGATAAAATTTTCAAACAAATTTTCCACCCTTTAGGGTTGGGGTAAAGAAGAATTGTTTGAAAATTGATTTCGAATCATCTTAAAGCGAAGCTCAACTTAATATTTCTAAAAACTTAATAAACCTTAATGGTTAAAAATTCTCAAAAATCAATTCAAAAAATTAAACCTCAATTTAATTCCAAAGTTATCCTTGAATTCCGAAGTCTGATAATGTCCTAATCTGTAAGAAAAACCTACCCCGAAATTTCTACCTAAAAATCTATTCCAGATCACTCCAACTTCCTGATAATAATGATCGAGCACCTGGAAATCAAACTGATGATCGCCCCGGTTTTTAAAATCTCCGATGGCAGATTGATATTCCAGTTCGATGTTTGAATATCTCGAACCAATCATTTTAAATCTAAAAGGTAAGTTTTGAGAAACCTTGAATGCCACAAATTTATCGGCAAAGAAAGTTCCAGAAGGCATTGTTGCGAAAGCTAAATTATTCGGCGTATTGATGTTAGAATACCAGTGATCCGGGTTTCTGTCGTTCTGACCTGCAATCTCAAAGTTTTTCCAGATTGGTGCAGTCCCTGAAGAAATTCCTCCGAAAAGTTTCAGATTGGTGATTCCCAGTTTTGATCTGAACTGATGAATAATCAATGCATCGGCTCTGTAATAATCTAAATCTCCGCCTAAAGCATCAATTCCTTTTTCAAAATTCATATATACTTGAGGAAATCCTTTTTCATAGGTGTATTTTCCACTCGGAGTCATAATGTTTTTATCGTTTGGCGAAAATTTCAAAGATAGAGTAGTACTCACATTGTCAAAACGGTTTCCTAAATTTTTGTACTGATAATCAAAAAGTGCTTCCTGTTTTTCTTTATTCACGGCGATTTTCATGCTTAGTGAATTGGAAATATCATATAAATACGAAGCTCCCCATTTTTGATTTTTATAAAAATTGGCGTTGTGTAAATCCAGATTCAGGTCATTCACTTTCATCATCATATCCCACATGTTATTGCTGAATCTTCCTGCAGCAAAGACATCATCCACATAATCGATTCTGAAAACAGAAGTTCTTTTGGAAGATAATTTCATATCAAGACCCAAACCGTATTTCCAGGTGTGATCTTTAAAACCATATCCGAAATAACCGTCCGGAGAAAATGTTTTGTTGAATTTCTCATTCAGTTTTACTCCGGCTCCCAAACGAAGACCTTGGTATTTATCGTAGCTGAAAAATTTAGTCAGGTCAAAATCAATCATTTTGTAACGCAGATTTCCTCTCATTAATTGGGTCAGAAAACTCAGTTTCTTTTCAAAATCATGTTTCTGTACAAAGCTGTCGATTTTCACGTAGGTTGCGCTTTCTCTTGCGGTCAGACTGTCGGTTCTGTATTGCTGAAGCAGACTTCCGTCAGTATTTTTCATTTCAAGAGAATAGCCTTTAAATTCTGATGCTTTCTGCGTTTCATTCAGCTGAAAATCGAAGAAGCGGTTTTTCACATATAGATAATTTCCGAAAGTTTTCTGGTTGTATTTTTTTCGGTCGCTAAGTTTTTCACCTTTCTTTAAAGTGTCAGTTTTTACGCTGTCTTTTTTTGACGTATTAAAAGTCTGGTCGCCCATTTTCAGTTTGATGTCTTCATAATCCAGAAACCATTTTCCTTCAATTGGTTTCCAGACAGAGACAATGTCGCCCTCATTTTTCTTTTTGCTTGTGCTTTCAAACTTTTTCAGAGCGTAAGTTTCAGAATCTACATAGATTTTTCCGTTAAACTTTCTCGGATTTTGCTTTTTCTTGTCGGTGATTTCCTTGAATTTAATGACGTAGGTTTTTCTGCCGTCCAACTGCAAAGTATCTGATAAATAATAATTAAAAAGCTTTCTGTTTTCAGGTCTCAACTGTCTTGGAGTTCGGTCTAAATGTGAAAGATTAATTGCCACCGCTTCATAAATCGGATTTTTAAAACCCGACATTCTGTTGTCGATGATATTGGTTTTCTCCCCGAACTTCTGAGAATATTTGTATTCCGTCGCTTTTTCCCAAAGGAACATCTGACTTTCCTGAGTAGCGTCGAGTAAATCTTCGCCGATCAGAGAATCCTTCTTTTCGCTTTCTTTTTGTTTAAATTCTGATTTGTCGACCTTCGAAAGAGAATCTTTTCTCGTTGCCAGAAAATTTTTAAAGGTATCAATTGAATCTTTATCAACATCAATCGAAAATTTAGAGTACGATTTAAAATTATAGGTATCTAAAGATTTGGGTGAGTTTTCCTTCTCTCTTTTATTCAGTTCGTCCAGAATTCTCAATGCTCTCGGGTCACTTTTATCGGTGATGACCACTTTATCAATATTGCTCTGTTTCTCAGACAGCGGCTGCATCGCCACTTCCATAGATTTTTTCACATCAGCGGTGACATCTTCAAAATTACTGGCCAGAATTTCAACTTTCTTACATTTTGTTTTAAAAGATAAAACGCCGTCAAAATTGGTTTTTCCTAAAAGATTGTCATCACAATAAACGGCCGCATCACGAATCGGTTTTTTATCGGTTTTGCTGAAAACTTTGAGTGAAGTCTGCCCGAAACAGAACACCGCAAACAATAAAAAGAACGGAAATAGAAGTTTGGTCATTGAGTTTTTTATTAATAAGACAAAACTATTGATAAGAAGGTTACAAAACCATAACGGAAAATATAATCTTTTGTTAAAAAATAATAATCAGCTGTATTTGCTTTTAATACAGTTGATTGTTGGGTTTTTCAATTCTCGTGGTGAGGATAAATGAAGATTTATAATAATTTCATCAGTGTTTGAAATAGTAATTGTTTTTGATTAGATATTTAGTTACTTTTATCAATTATTCACCTGAATCTAATAGGTGGTTTAATATATATAATGATTTAATAAAAACAGTTTTGATAAATAAAGTTTACAACGCGGATTCAAGAAAATTATTAGAAAAACTTGATAAGAAGATAACTGTTAAAACGACAATTACCTCGCCTCCATATTTCGATATGAAAGATTATGGAAATGATAATCAAATAGGATTTGGACAGAATTACCAAGATTATTTAAATGACTTACAAAAAATCTTTCATGATATTTATAAGATTACCGAAGACGATGGATCATTATGGATAGTTATTGACACTTTTAAACGAGAAAATCAGGTTGTTACACTACCGTTTGATTTATCCAATAAGCTTAAAGAAACAGGATGGCTTCTACAAGATATTATTATTTGGAAGAAAGATAAGACTGTGCCATGGTCAAAAAATGGTTTTGTTCAACGTAAGTTTGAATATATTTTATTTTTCACAAAATCTAAAGACTTCATATATAATAAAGACAGAGTACGAAATTTTGATACTGATCAATTGAAGAAATGGTGGGTGAAATACCCTGAAAGATATAACCCCAAAGGTAAGGCATTAGATGAAATTTGGGAGTTTTCAATTCCCGTACAAGGATCATGGGGAGATCAATATGTACGTCATTTTTGTCCATTACCTAAAGAAATGGTAAGTCAGATGATTGAGTTAAGTACAAATAATGATGATATTGTTTTAGATCCTTTTGCAGGAAGTGGTTCAGTACTATTCCAATCTGCCGTAATGCATAGGAATTATGTTGGTTTTGAATTAAATAATGATTTTATTGAAATGTTTAGTGATTACTTTAGAAAGACATTTAATAAAGCAAGAAAAGAATATGATCTTTTGCAAAATCTGACTGGTCAAAATGAGTTTGAAAGCAGAATATTAGATTTGAGGGTGCTTAAGTACGCAAAATTACTGATAAGAGATATTGATAAGGTTTTTAGTACATATTTTAAAATTTTTGCATTAAAAATAGGTAAAGGAGATGGTAAGCATAAAATTTTAAAAGTTAATTATACGTTAGTTGGGGAATTTGATAATGAAGATGAAATTATTGTAAAGATTAATGAAATAATTTTAAAACCTCCTTTTTCAAAATTTGGTATTGAGCCCAAGTTTAATTTTGTAAAAAATAAAATGGCTTCAAAAGATAAACATTATGGATACCTAAAATCAAATTCTTACTCTTATCAAAAAAGTTTAGATTTAGAATCTCCTCTAATTCGAATAATCAGTGATATTTGTTTGGATTTAAATGAAAATGACTATTTATAAATTTTAGATCATGGCAAAAAAAACTAAACCGAAGAAGAAGACATCTAAAAAGTACTCACCTGAAGAATTAGCACAGAGAAGAGAACAGAGTAATCAGGAAAAAGAGATTCGCGATATAATGAAAAATATCGGATTTCAAAGACTTCCCTACATCGATGGTAAAGAGTTCGAATTTGATGGTCGAATTTCAGAAATAGATGACATTTTTATACTTGAAAATGTTATTTTGATTACAGAATATACTATCGGCACACCGGGTACACATTTGTTAAAGAAAAAAATCTTCTACGACAAAATTTTTGAAGATAAAAAGAAATTTATAGAATTTTTGCTTTCAGAAGAAAAATTAAAGAGTTTTAAGGATTATTATGAAAAGAATATATCGAGTAAATATTCTAAAAATGAATTGCAACTAAGAATTGTTTATTGTTCAAAAAAGATCATCTCTGCTGAACATAAGAGACTCGTTGATAATATTGTTTTTTTTGATTATCACATTGTTCAATATTTTAAAAGTTTAACTAAGACGATAAAAAGATCCAGTAAGTATGAATTTATGGATTTTATGCACGTTCCATTTGATAAGTTTGGTATAAATGTTAAAAATTCTTCGTCAACAACTACTCATACATTTACAGGAAATATATTACCTGAAGAAAAAAGTAAATTTGAAGAGGGATATAAAATAGTCTCATTTTACATTGATGCTGATTCGTTATTGAGAAGATCTTATGTGTTGAGACAGAATGGCTGGAAAGATATTGAAAATGTTGGGCACTATCAAAGAATGTTGGAAAACAGTAAGATCAATTCGATGCGTAAGTATTTAGCCGATCAAAAGCGAGTTTTTATTAATAATATTATTGTAACAATTCAAACAGATAAGATACAATTGCTGGATAAAGATGGTAATACATTACCTATTAAGGATAACGGAGATATTGGAGATGGCATTTACGAAGTCTCTCCAACGCAAATAAAGATTGAAGATTCTTGTAATATAATCGGGCTTATAGATGGTCAACATAGAACATATGCTTACCATGAGGGTGATGATGTATATGAAAAAAAGATAGCGGAACTGCGAAACGTTCAAAACTTACTTGTGACTGGAATACTATTTCCAAAAAGAGAGAATGAAAAAAAGAAACTAGATTTTGAAGCAAGATTATTCTTAGAAATAAACAATAATCAAAAAACAGTTCCATCTCATGTAGTTCAAGAAATACAAGTAATGACAGATCCCTTCTCTAATATTGCTATTGGAAAGAAGATTCTTTTAAAATTGAATCAAAGTGGTCCGCTTAGCAATTTAATTGAACAATATTGGTATGAAAAAGGTAAATTAAAGACAGCTTCTGTAGTAAGCTATGGTTTAAGACCACTCATAAAAATTGAAGATATTAAATCGAAAGATAGTTTATTTCATTTATGGAATGATGAGTCAAAAAATAAATTGAAATTAAAAAATACGGACGATTTTGATTTATTAAATAGCTACATTGAATTTAGTGCTGAAAAGATTCGGGACTTACTAATTGCATTTAAATCTAATCTTGACACAAAAAAATGGGCTACATATAGTCCAAGTCTACCAGATGGTTTACTTTCAGTTTCATTTATTAATGGTATTCTAAATGTGTTGAGATTATTAATTGAAAATAATAAAGTAAGTGATATTATGACATATAAAAAGAAGCTTGAAGAAATAAATAACTTTAATTTCAAACAATTTAAATCTAGTCAATACAGAAAACTGGGAGAAAAAATCTATAAAGATTATTTTAACTAAAAAAAGTCTTGCTTTCTACGATTCTATTTTTTAGTTGTAAAAATAAAACCTCGCCCTCCGCGAGGTTTTTCCATTTTAAAAAAAAATAAAACTCTCAATCCCATACTATTCAAAAATATTTTTATATTTGTTTGAAGAACAACAAAAAACAAAATGATGATCTATAAAAATAACCCCGCACTTCATGCGCACGCTTCCGGTATTCCCGGTTCCAAAATCAGACTCAATATTGTACAACCTATTGCTCATCTCAAAAAACGGTAAACCGTTCCGTTGGTTCGTTCAGGCAGTCTGAAGAGGGCTTCAACTCCTTCGAAAGGGCAGTAAAGCATTCCGTTGCGGTAATCAACCACTTCGTAGAGGCGTTCAACTGCTCCGTAAAGGCAGTCAACCGTTCCGAAGAGCCAATCAACCATTCCGAAGAGGCGATCAACCACTCCGAAGAAGCAATCAACCACTCCGAAGAGGCAATCAAGTACAATTTGTTATATTTCAATACTTTACAGCCGTATCGGGAAAATGAGTAAAGTAAACAGACAAGATACTTTAGACTTCAAATAAATTTTTAAACACAAAAAACAATTCTATTATGAAAAAAGAACAGGTAACACGTGATTTTAAACTGGCAGATTCTGTACTGAAACAAAAGGCAGATGAATTGATCGCTTTGATCGACAGAGACATCACTGAATTTACAGACCGCGGCTATAACGCCGACAAAAAGACCGAACTGACCACAGCACGCACCACGGTAGACAATTTCCCAAGCGATGAACAGCTGGAATCCATCAAAATGGATCTCACCGAACAAAAAGATGCCGCCAGAAAAGCCCTCGAAAAATCGATGCGCAGTATTTTTAAGATGGCAGAAAATGTTTTCGGACTCTACAGTGCCAAATACAAAGAATTCGGCAATGCAGGAATCAGTCAGCTCAACGATGCCGAGGTGGTGCGCATTGCCAAAATGATGAGCGTGACGGCAGAGAAATATCTTTCCCAACTTGCTGACGAAGGTCTTACCACAGAGAAAATCAATACTCTGATGACGCAGCGTGAAACTCTGGATGTTGCCATCGACGCACAGGCAAAAGGAATTTCTGATCGTGACCTAGCCACAGAAAGTCGTGTTGAAGCCCTCAACAAACTCTACCAACTCCTCACCAAATACGCCGGCACCGGCCAGGATATTTTCTACGAAACCAACGAAGCCAAATACAACGACTACATCATCTACGACACACCAAGCGGACTTCCGGAAGATACGCCGACAGATCCTGTATAAATGATATTTGTAAATCCATTCATTAATCAATAGGGTTGGGCTTTAGCCCGACTATAAAATATGTTGGTAAGAAAGGCTTTAGCCAAATGAGTATAAATTGGCTAAAGCCAATCGGATTTTTCTAATTTGATAAATGGGCTAAAGCCCATTCCTATTGATTAGAATGTAGGAAGCCATCGTAAAAAAAAAAGCAACTGCCGTCATGACAGTTGCTTTTGCTTTATATTTCAAATATCATCAATTAATAATAAGTTAACTTTAACGGTTTGTTTGTCATTCCGTAGGAATCTAAGCAGCTTTATTTTCTAGAATGTCGAGATTCCTACGGAATGACAAAGCAACTGCTGATTTCTAACGTTATAATTAAAACAGGATATTCATTCTATATTAATCAAAGATTCAAAGCCTTTTGATACGCATTTTCCAGACCATCAAGATTTTTTCCTCCTGCAGTTGCGAAGCCCGGATTTCCGCCGCCACCGCCCTGGATTTCTTTTGCTAAATCTTTCACAATCGTTCCAGCCTGATAGCTTGACGCCAAATCATCGGAAATTCCAACGGTAATCATTGGCTTCCCGTCGTAATCTGACAATACAATCGTCACAGAAGTTGGGATTTCTTTCTTCAGTTGGAATACAATATCTTTTACCGAACCTGCATCAAGAGAAGTTTTCTTCACCAAAAGCTGTTTGTCGCCTTTGTGTTCGTAAGCTGTTTTCCAGTCGCCAATTTCGCCTTTTGCTTTTTCTTTTTTCAGAGATTCCACTTCAGATTTTAAAGCTGAATTTTCTTCGATTAATTTCTCAATCGATTTGACAAGGTCTTTGGATTTCAGCAATTGAGATAACTCAACCACCTGTTTTTCTAAACTCTTGAAATATTCTTCAGATTTGTCTCCGGAAATCGCTTCAATCCTTCTGATTCCTGCCGCAACAGAACTTTCAGAATTGATTTTAAAATGACCAATTTCGCTGGTATGTTTAACGTGAGTTCCACCGCACAATTCTTTTGAAGTTCCAAACTGAATCATTCTCACGCTGTCACCATATTTTTCGCCAAACAATGCCATTGCACCTTTATCAATCGCCTCCTGGATCGGAATATTTCTAAACTCCTGCAGTGCAATATTTTCTTTAATTTTTGCATTGACTTTTTCTTCAATCAAAGCCAATTCCTCCTCCGTCATTTTACTGAAATGTGAGAAGTCAAAACGCAGATAATCAGGACCGACGAATGAACCTTTCTGTTCAACATGAGTTCCCAAAACTTCTCTCAAAGCCTCGTGTAACAAGTGCGTTACAGAGTGGTTTGCCTGAGAGTTTTTTCTTTCGGTTGCATTAACTTTAGCATAAAATACAGCTCCTGCATCTTTCGGAAGTCCGTTGATTAACGAAATAATTAGTCCATTTTCCTTTTTAGTTTCTAGAACTTCAAAGCTTTCAACCGCATTTTCCAAAACTCCTTTATCACCGATTTGTCCACCACCTTCAGGATAGAAAGGGGAGTTGCTTAGTACGACCTGATAAAATTCGCCATCCTTATTTTCTACTTTTCTGTATCTCGTAATGTACGTTTCTGCTTCGATTTGATCGTAACCTACAAAATTTTCAGGCTTTTCTTCCAAGACAACCCAGTCGTAAACCTTCGAAGCTGAATCTTTTTTAGAACGTTCTTGTTGTTCTTTTCTTTTAGCTTTAAATCCAGGTATATCAATCGTCAAACCTTTTTCTTCTGCAATAATTCTGGTTAAATCATCAGGGAAACCGTACGTATCGTACAATTCAAAAACTTCCTGAGTCGGCAATACATTTTTGCCTTCAGCAATCGTCTGCTGAATTAATTTTTCAACTCTTAATAAACCTGTTTCAATAGTTTTTAAGAAAGATTCTTCCTCACTTTTAATGACCTCAGTCACTAATTTTCCTTGCTTTTCCAATTCAGGGAAGAATTCTCCCATTTGGTTTTGAAGAACAGCCACCAATTCAAAAAGGAAAGGTTCTTTTCTGTCTAAAAATCGATAAGCGTAAGAAATTCCTCTCCTTAAAATTCTTCTGATCACATAACCGGCTCCGCCGTTAGAAGGCAGCTGTCCGTCTGCAATCGCAAAAGAAACTGCTCTGATGTGATCTACGACAACACGGATCGCAATGTCTTTTTCATCGGTTAAAATTCCGGTATATTTTTTTCCTGAAAGTTCCTCCACCTTGGCAATTAGCGGTGTGAAAACATCAGTATCATAATTGGATTCTTTTTGCTGTAATGCCATACAAAGACGTTCGAAGCCCATTCCAGTATCAATGTGTCTTGCAGGAAGGTTTTCAAGAGAACCATCAGCTTTTCTGTTGAACTGCATGAAAACCAGGTTCCAGATTTCCACAACTTGTGGATGGTCGTTATTCACCAGTTCAAGACCGGAAATTTTAGCTTTCTCTTCAGGAGTTCTTAAGTCTACATGGATTTCAGAACAAGGTCCACAAGGTCCGCTTGCTCCCATTTCCCAAAAGTTATCTTTTTTGTTCCCGTTGATGATTCTGTCTTCAGCAACAAATTGTTTCCACAAATCATAAGCTTCTGTATCTCTTTCCAGATTTTCTTTTTCGTCACCTTCAAAAATAGTCACATAAAGATTTTCTTTGGGAATTCCGTACACTTCTGTCAGCAATTCCCAAGCCCAAGAAATGGCTTCTTTTTTAAAATAATCACCGAAAGACCAGTTGCCCAACATTTCAAACATCGTATGATGATAGGTATCACGACCCACATCGTCCAAATCGTTATGTTTTCCGGAAACTCTCAGACACTTTTGCGTATCGGCAATTCTCGGTGCGGTCGGAGTTTTATATCCTAAGAAAAAATCTTTGAACTGCGTCATTCCGGAATTGGAAAACATCAGCGTTGGATCATCTTTCAACACGATCGGTGCTGAAGGAACGATGAGGTGGTTTTTACTTTTAAAATAATCTAAAAACTGTTGGCGTATTTCCTGTGAAGTCATTTTTTATAGCTTTTAATATCAAAAAAATTGATAAGGATGCAAATTTAATATTTTTAAGTGATTGCGAAATAGAGTTGCTGTGAATTAATGAAAATTATCGAGTGCTTTAGAAATTTTTATAATAACAGAAATTTTTTAAAACATTAAGACAATTAATTAATTAATTAATTAATTAATTAATTAAGGATCAATTAAAATTGATTGAAGATATGGCTTAAAAATATGAAGTGTTTATTTAACGCAAAGAAAGACTAAGATTTTTTACAAGAACATTTTTTTAAATTAGGATAAACAAAGGCGTTTCACTTATTAAAGAAATACAAAGGTTTAAAATGTACAATGAGTTTATATAAAGCAAGATACACATCAAACCTTTATCTACTTTAGAAACATTAAATAATTATTCGTAAAAGATTTTACCATTAAGAATATTTAGTGTTTAAGGAATTTTAAGAATCAATTAAATTGATGTTAAGTAGAGTGCTTAATTTCACCTTGGTGAATCTTAAAAAATATAAAGTATTTTATTCTTAAAAATTTAATGTCCTTAATGGTGTAAAAAAATGTTCTTAAACCATTTAAAACAAACTTTTTTTTAAGATTTTTCGTATATATTATAAAAGAAATTATTAAACGAAATCAAATTTAATTTTAGCGTGAAATTTGCATCTAATAAAAGTGTTTTTAAAATTATATCAACAAAAATGACTAAGCATAACAAACAAAAAATGAAAAACATATTCATATTACTCGGAATGTTTCTCGGAATCGCTGTATTTGCAGCAAGCTGTGGAGATTCAAAAAAAATGAAAACAGGAGAAATTAACAAAGAAAAAGAAAATGAGACCGTTATGGATGGAGCTAATGTAAAAGAAATTTATTTCGCAGGTGGATGTTTTTGGGGAACCGAACATCTTTTTCAACAAGTAAGAGGAGTTGTGAAAACCGAAGTAGGATATGCCAACGGTAAAACTAAAAATCCGACTTACGAAGAAGTAGTAAGTCATACAACAGGTTTTACAGAAACCGTAAAAGTGAAATATGATGCCGATCAAGTGGATCTCAAATTGCTGATTGATCTTTATTTTAAATCAATCGATCCTACAACTTTGAACAGACAGGGAAATGATGTGGGAGACAACTATCGAAGCGGAATTTACTTTACTGACGTTAATACAGGAGCAATCGTAAAAGCTGAAGTTGAAAAATTAGCAAAAAATTATTCTAAACCGGTTGTTGTAGAAGTTGAGACATTAAAAAATTTCTACAGAGCTGAAGATTATCATCAGGATTATTTGGATAAAAATCCGGGTGGATATTGTCATATTGAACCGGGACTTTTTGAAGAAGCGAAAAAAGCAAATGCACTTCCAGAAGCAAAAAAATAAAAATGAAAGTTGTCGAAAGGCAACTTTTTTAGTTTAAAAACCTTTCTTTGATGTTGAACATTGAAATATTGAGAAAAATTAAAAATCCAAAGATTAAATAAAAGGTTTCTTTGGGAAGTTGCATTATAAAAAATTGAGTATTATCGAAAAATGTGGGCTTATATTCATTATAGATCGTGTCATTACAAAGTAAACAATCATATTCTATATCTTTTGCATTCGGATCTTGATAATTGACCGTAGCAAAAAGATGTCCGGTTTTATCTAAATCTAAACCATAAGTTTCTTGTTTAGCTATGTGAAAATCATTTAAAATTGATGCAAAATCACCATAAGAATTGTTGTTATCTAAAATAAATTCGATTCCGGTCTCTTTTTCATTTCTCTTTTGAAGTTCTTTGAGTTTTGAAACATGAAATTTAGAATTATTTTTTGCGGAATTTGGCTGAACGATTATTTTTTGATAATTCCAGTTTCTAAGAGATTCAAAAGAATAATTGTAATTTTTGTCGTTTAATTTAGCAGGAAGTCCCATATCCATAACATTTGGAATTGGTTCATTTAGTTTTCGATTTCCCAAATACCAAAACAAAACAGGAATCAATAATGCACTTATCAAACCCGGAACATAGTATATTTTCTTTCCTGAAATCATAGGTTTAAATTTAAATAAAAAAAGTGACTCAATAATGAATCACTTTCGTTTTTGAATAATTTATATCTGATAACTAGGAAATTACCAGTCTCTTCTCTTTAAAATCCAGTAAGAACCAATGATGAAGATGGCGCACCAAATCAAACAAGCAATTAAGCTTTCTGTAGGATAAGTAAATTCGTATTTCAAACCCATCATCTTTGCCATGTTCAATCTCATCATAGGATTTGGAATCAGACTAGACATACTTTCCAGAGGGAAAAGTCGGCTAAAGAAAAATTCGTTATGAAGAACCTCATTTCTCTGAGCTCCCTGCATTCCTGTTAATCTTGTATATGCTTCGATTCCTCCAAGAATAGATTCGCCGACCCAGATGACAAAAAAAGCAAGAAATACAAATACAGATTTTCTTAAAAGAATTGATAGAAACATTAAGAAACAAAAGAAAGAAAATAATTTTACAAAATAATTTCCAATGAAAAACATTTCTTTAAAAACCATTTCAGAATCCTGAACTGTAGAATAGCTTTTCCCTAAAAATAAGGTAATTCCAAAGACAATTGCGGTTGAAATCACGGTAAAAATCGTAATGGTAATGAGTTTTGAACCAATAAATTCTTCTCTGCTCAGTCCGTCAATTGTATTTTGCTTAAACATTCTGTTGCTGAATTCCTGGGAGATCGAAAATACAATGATTAAGCCTAAGAAAATCTTAAGCAAAGCGACCGTCCATGTTGTAAAATTCCAGATTCCCGGGAAATCGTACATTCCTTGTTCTTTCAGGTTGATAGGATTTCCAAAAAGCTTAAGATCTGCTAAACCAATAAAAAGAAAAGCAATCAGAATCGCAAAATATAAGATCGTGAAAACCTTGAATGGTCTGTAATTCAGGTTTTTATAATATTCGAGTTTTAATAATTTCAACATGATTAATGAGTGTTTTTTACAAGTTCTAGGAATTGATTTTCAAGCGATTGTTTTTTCTTAGCCAGATGAGACAAGAAAATTCCTTTTTCAGCTAATTTTTGATTTAAGCCAGATGCGGAAATCGAAGCATCGTCACGAACCTGCGCTTTAACGATTTCGCCATCAATTTTTACAGAAGTAAACCATTGAAGTTCTTCCAAAGCTTTTAAAAGTGAAGTGTTGTTATCAGCTTTGAGTTCAAAATAACCATCATTGCTGGTCATTCCGTCAACGGCACCCGAATAAATAGCGTTTCCGTCTTTCAAAACGATTACATGGCTACAGATTTTTTCAATTTCATCCAAAAGGTGACTTGCAATAATGATTGTGATGCCCTGTTTTGCAATTGTTCCTATGATTTCTCTGATCTGAATAATTCCTTCAGGATCTAAACCGTTCGTCGGTTCATCCAAAATCAAAACTTCCGGATTATTGAGCAGAGATGAAGCAATCGCCAAACGCTGTTTCATTCCTAAAGAAAAAGTTTTAAAAGCATCTTTTTTTCTTTCTAAAAGTCCGACTGTTTGCAAAACTTCATCAATTCTTGAGTACGGAGTTCCTTTGATCTCAGCAACAATTTTAAGATTGGTTTCTGCGCTTAAGTAAGGATAAAAATTGGGCTGTTCAATTATTGCACCGATTTTTTTCAGTGTTTCAGAATCGGTTCCTTTTTTTCCAAACCAGAACCAATCGCCGCTTGTAGGATTGATCGTTGAAAGAAGCATTCCGAATGTAGTAGATTTTCCGCTTCCGTTGGGACCGAGAAGTCCGTAAACGTTGCCTCTTTCCACATCGAAGGAAATGTTGTTGACAACGACTCTTTTGAATCTTTTAGTCAGATTTTTGACCGATAACACTTTTTCCATGTACTTTGTTTATACTCTAAAAAGTCTCTCATTTTCGTGAAATGTTACAAGTTGCCAGAAAATAAAACAATTTTTAATATTTAAATATTAAATTTGATAGAACTAACAGATGATTTATGAAGTTAACAGAACTTGCAAAAGAACTCAACATATCACCGGAAAGCATTAAATTTTTTATTCAGGATTTTGACCTTGATTTGAGTGACTGCATCTCAACCAATTTTGAGGTGAAAAAAGATTTTGAAAAATTTGCGCGTGAAAATGCAGATTTTCTCAAAGATTACGAGAAAGATTTAGATAAAAATAAAACCCTCGATCAGATTGCCAAAACTATCAATCAGCCAAAAGACAAGATAGAAAAGGCCATTCAAGAAACAGATTCGAATATTTTTGATAACGGATTTTTCAGATCGTCGATTTCCAGCTATGGAATTGATCAGAAATTGGGAGGCAATTATCAATTCGTTTATGATTATTTCGGATATAAAACCAGTCTTCAAAAACGTGATTTTATCGGGTACAGAGATTTGTTTTTCTATATTTCTAGCGTTCTGGAACCTTTTTTAAATGAAAAGCAGATCAAAGATTGGGGAATTCACAAACCTGCGGGAATTATTTTGTATGGACCTCCCGGAAGTGGCAAAATTTTCTGGGCAAATAAAATTGCAGAGATCATCAGTTATCAATTTAAAGAAGTAAAAAAATATTTTCTGGGAACTTCCTATGTTGACGGAAAAGAAACTGATTTCAATGATTTTTTGGTTAATATGATGAGTGAAGATAAAATTTTACTTTTTATGGATGATTTTGACGAAATCATGACCGAGCGAAAAGCAGAAAAAGATATTGCCTCATGCAATCTTGAAACGCAGGAAATTATTCTTCATTACATCAGCAAATTTGAGAAAGAAGATCTTTTGATGATCGGTTCTGCCAATTCCGTTTCTGAGATTGATAAAGAAATTCTGGCTCCGGGAAGATTTGATGTTTTGGTTCCTGTGTTTCCTCCAAATGCGGCCGAAAGATCTGAAATTATTTTGTACATGATGACGAAAGGTCTTGAAGAAGATTCACTTTTATATAAGATTTTAAAAAACAATAAAGCCGACAAAATCCCATTCTGGAATGATATTGCTTCAAAAATGAAAGTTTTCAGCAATACCATGCTCATTGATTTTACTCAAAGTCTGAAAAAGCGAATAAAAAATCTCTATCAAAAAACTAAGAACGAAAAATTAGCAATCGATCAGAAAATTCTGAGTGCTGCTTTGCGTGATGCTGCAAGTAAACTGACTGAAGAATATTTAGAACAAATTGCTAGATTTTTGGCAGACGCTATCATTAATAATCCTGAAGATTTTCCTTCAAGAATCAATGCTTTAAAAACTGAACTTGAAACGTATAGAATTGTTGAAGAGCCAAGAAGAGAGATTGGTTTTCAACATAATGAGGAGGATAAAGGATGATTTTATCTAAATTTTTACAAATTATAAACTCTCAATTTTAAATCTTATTTTTGCAAAAAAGAAATATTCGTGATCAACAACGACCAGATAAAAGAAATTCAGTCAAGAATTGAAGATCTTCATAAATACCTTCAGATTGACAAAAAGAAGATAGAAATCTCCAATGATGATGAAAAAACTGCCGCTCCGGAATTTTGGGACAATCCTAAAACAGCTGAGGTTTTCCTGAAACAACTCCGTTCAAAGAAAAAATGGGTGGAAGATTATGATGACATCAACACTCAGTTTGAAGATCTTCAGGTTTTATTGGAATTTGCCAAAGAAGATCCCGATTCTGAAAAAGAACTCGACGAAAGTTATCCGCTTTTAATGGAGAAAATTGAGAACATTGAGTTTAAGAACATGCTTTCCAACGAAGGCGACGAGCTTTCAGCAGTTCTGCAAATCACAGCAGGAGCAGGAGGAACCGAAAGCTGCGACTGGGCTGCAATGTTGATGAGAATGTACACGATGTGGGCAGAAAAACAAGGTTATAAAATTAAAGAACTCAATTATCAGGAAGGGGAAGTTGCCGGTGTAAAAACAGTTACTTTGGAAATTGAAGGTGAGTTTGCTTTCGGTTATTTGAAAGGTGAAAACGGTGTTCACAGATTGGTAAGAATTTCACCTTTTGATTCTAATGCGAAACGTCACACAAGTTTCGTTTCAGTTTATGTTTATCCGTTGGTTGATGATACGATTGAAATCAATATTAATCCTGCCGATATTTCATTTGAAACAATGCGAAGTTCAGGTGCGGGTGGACAAAACGTAAACAAAGTAGAAACGGCGGTTCGTCTTCGTCACGCACCGACAGGAATTATTATTGAAAACTCAGAATCTCGTTCTCAGCTTCAGAATAAAGAAAAAGCGATGCAGCTTTTGAGATCCAGATTATACGAAATGGAATTGGAAGAGCGTTTAAAAGCCCGAACAGAAATCGAGGCCGGAAAGATGAAAATCGAGTGGGGAAGTCAGATCCGAAATTATGTGATGCATCCTTACAAATTGATAAAAGATGTTCGTTCAGGGCACGAAACTTCAGACGTTGATGCGGTGATGAACGGAAATCTTACACCTTTTCTCAAAGCCTTTCTGATGGCTGATGGAACGGCGGTTTCAGATGACGATCTCGATCTATAAAATATCATGTTTACATTTCTGTTAAAATATGCTAATATATTTTCAGCATAATATTATTAAGCTTATTTTTGTTCATCATCATTACTTATGGAAGATTTCAATAGCTGGAGAGATTTATTAAACCCCGAATTTTATATCAAAATGGGTGGGTTTTGGCTTATTTTGTTTATCATTTTTGCCGAAACGGGGTTGTTTGTAGGATTTTTCCTTCCGGGAGATTCATTATTGTTTGTTTCAGGAATTTATGCGGTAGATATCATCAAAGAAACTTTTACTTCTACTGGAAGCGATTTCTTAGATACTACGATTCTGGCAACTGCGGTTTCTTTTGCTGCAATTATTGGAAATCAGGTAGGATATTGGTTTGGAAACAAAACAGGACCTGCTTTATACAAAAAGAAAGATACTTTCTTATTTAAAAAGAAATATCTTTTCCAGGCACACGATTTTTTTGAAAAAAACGGAGCTTTGGCAATTATTATGGCAAGATTTTTACCTGTAGTAAGAACTTTTACACCCATCATTGCCGGAATTGTAAAGATGGATAAAAAAGATTTCCTCAGAGACAATATTATTGGTGGAGTTTTGTGGTCTTTTCTTTTGATTTTTGCGGGACATTATCTAAATGAGCTGTTTTTGGTACAATTTGGAATTAACCTAAAAGAAAAATTAGAATACATTATCATTGTCATTGTATTGATTACAACACTTCCTGTTATTCTTAAATTTATGTTGGGAGCACCAAAAGAGAATCCCAAATTAGAAGATGAAACTTTGGATGATCTGATTGATAAAGAAAAATAATCAATTTAAATATACAAATTAACCTGCTTTTTGAGTGGGTTAATTTTTTATCCATTCAAGAATATTGGGGTAAATGATACTGTCTCTTTTCTTTTTACTGAAAAATCTGGGAGCGTGACCCGTATTTTCCATAAAAACCAATTTGTGTGGAATATTCATTACTGTCAATGCAGAATCTAATGCTAAACCCTGTTTCTGATTAACCAAAAAATCCTGATTTCCCTGAAATAAGAGCGTTGGAACATTCGAAATATTCGCGATCGGACTGGCTTTTTGGAATTCTTCAGACAAATTTTTCCGGTCAAATTTACTTCCCACCATTTTCTGAACTGTTCCAGAAGTATATTTTGAATAAAATGAATTTAAATATTCCTTTGAATAAAAATCTGTAGGACCACTTAAGGAAATAATTTTCCTGATTTTATCTGAATTTTGATAGCCGTAAAGTAATGCCAAATGTCCACCTGCACTTTCGCCAAGAAGAATATAATTATTAGTTAAAAGTTCAGCTTTTTCAGCTAAGGAATTAAATTTTTCAACAACAGAATTGATGTCTTCGAGTTGTTCTTTGTAAGTTAAATGTTTGGAAACCAAGCGGTAATTCATATTGATACTCGGAATATTATTTTCAAAAAGCATTTTCTGAATCTTAATCATGTGTTCTTTACGACCGTATTTCCAGGCTCCACCATGAACAATCAGGACAACTGGAGAATCTTTTGCGAATTCAGCAGGGAGAAAAACGTCCATTTTCTGACATTTGTGTTGACCGTATTTAAGATTGTAAATTTTCTGACTGTCTTTTCCCACCCAAACCCGGAATTTAGAATTACATGAATTTAAAACAAAGCCAATCAATCCTAAAACAAAGAAATGGTAATTGAGAATCAGCTTTTTCATAGAGTAAAGGTAAGGAGAAAAAAGATTTTATTTTATTATTCACAAGTACATCTGAATTATTTTCTTTTAAACGTTTTTGAAATTTTTTGAAAAAGGGATTTGTACTTTTCGAAATTTTCTTTTGTTTGGCCAACTATAATAAAATAGCCAGAATCTTCATTAAATAAAATTGTCTGGTAAATCATTTGTGGTTGATCTTCTTTCTCACTAACCTCTGCAATAATTTCATAGCCGTTAAGATTATCTATCGTAATTTTATTCACATTTTTAAAAACCGCATCTTTAGCTCCGGGAAGACTTCTGAATCTATCTTCTGCAAATTTTTTAAAATCCTTTACTGATATTTTAGAAATTGAATTTCCAACAATAATAGTTGGTTTATCTGTCGGAATTTTTCCATCAATAGAATAAAGTAAACTTCCAGACATATATTTGATGAATTTGAAACCGCTATCTGCAATATCCACAGAGAAACTGACAACATTTGCCGGATCAACATTTTGTTCTGAATTATAGATGGTGGAAAGGATTGATTTTTTTATTGATTCTTCTAGATTTTTATTTATCTCCGGATAAATTCCGTTTACTAAAACTGTTTTTGTCTGATCACCAAATACTAAAAGTTGTTTTAAATAAATTTTTCCATTCGCTACCTGAGTTATTTTAAAGACATTGGCTTTTGAACCGTTAAAATCGATAATGGTCTTGTCTAATAGATTCATGCCTTTAGATTTTAGTGCTTCTGAAGTAAATTCTTTCACAAGATCTTCATAAGATGCCGGAAGCTCATTGATCATTATGGATGAACCTGATTCCGTATGTTGAAAACCGCTGAAAGATTGAGATTTTTCAAAGCCCTCTGGAGGAATCATGCTATACTTCGTTCCGGATACCGAAACGCGTTGATTGCTTTGAGATAGATATAAATTTGCAAATGCTAAAAAAGTAAATAGTAGAAAATTTTTCATTGAAATTTTTAAGATGTAACAAAACTAGTATTAATTTTTAAGATTAGATTGTAAGCCATTTTAATAATATTCTTAGCCCAAAACAATTCCCAATTCCAAATTAAAACATTATTTTTGTCTGTCTTTTAACTACTATTAAAAAAATATTAAAACACTATGGCTTCTGGTTTTTTTGCGATTTTAGATGATATCGCTGCTTTGATGGATGATGTTGCAGTAACAAGTAAAATTGCGACCCAAAAAACGGCGGGAATATTAGGTGATGATTTGGCGGTAAATGCAGAAAAAGCAACTGGCTTTATGTCTTCACGAGAAATTCCGGTACTTTGGGCGATTACAAAAGGTTCGTTTATTAACAAGCTGATCATTCTTCCAGTGGTATTTCTTTTGAACTGGTTGTACCAACCTGCAATCAATTATGTTCTGATCTTGGGAGGTTTTTATCTTGCTTTTGAAGGAGTTGAAAAAATCATCGAGTTTTTATTTCACCGAAAAAAAGAAGGTCATGAAGTAGTAGAAGAAATTGAAAAAGAAGAAAGTGCTGAAGATTCTGAAAAAGCGAAAGTGAAATCTGCAATTACGACTGATTTTATATTGTCTATCGAAATTGTGATCATTGCTTTGGGGACAGTTTTAGAGGAAAGTCATCCTTTTATTACTCAGATTCTTGTAACGAGTTTGGTTGCAATTATCGCAACAGTAGGAGTTTACGGAATTGTTGCTTTGATTGTAAGAATGGATGATGCAGGATTTAAATTAATTAAAAAAAGTAACGGTAAAGGATTTTTTGCGAAGCTAGGTCAGTTTTTGGTTGATGCCTTACCTTGGATTATTAAAGGATTGGGGATTGTAGGAACCATTGCATTGATAATGGTTGCCGGTGATATTTTTGCACATAGAGTAGAATATCTCCATCACATTTTACCAAAGTGGCCAAACATTTTGAAACAAATAGTTTTTGGTCTAACTGGAGGTTTGGCTGCAGTGGCTGTTTTCACGCTTGGAAAATCTATATTTAAGATGTTGAGTAAAAAAGCTTAAAAGAATTAACTACAAATATTTAAACCTGCTTTTATCTGAGCAGGTTTTTTTATTTAAATATAAATTTCATTTACTTTTGCAAAAACCGAGTCTTAACTGACTTTTTGCTGTTATAAATATGGGCAGAAATTTAACAATTGATATTTTAAAAATTATCCTGGCATTTTTTGTTGTGTTTTTGCACATGAATTTTTTAAAAGATACTTATCCGCAGTTAAGTTATGTACTAGTTAATGGATTATTTAGAATCGCAGTTCCTGTTTTTCTGGTCATAACAGGATTTTACTTTTTGCATATTGATCATTCTAAAAAGCTTAAAAAATGGCTTTTCAGAACATTCCTTTTGTACGCAATCTGGATGTTGATTTATATTTCATATTGGAAAGATAATGACCAGATTTTACTCATGATTATTTTCGGGTATCATCATTTATGGTATTTGATTGGGACTTTTTTTTCGGGAACTATTCTTTTTCTTTTACGAAAACAAAGTTCTTCAATACTGATTTTTTTGACTGTCTTTTTATTTTTAATCGGATATGCTGTACAGGTTTTAGGAAATCTTCATTATTTTGAAAAAGAACAGGATTCGGTTTTGAATATGTATCTTTTTTACAGAAATTTTCTCTTTGTATGTTTTCCTTTTCTGACGATTGGTTTTCTAATCAATAAGCATCAAATAGATCTTTCAAAGTACAGATATTCGTATTTTTTGGTGATTCTGACAGTTTTTTGCGTCATTGGAGAAGCTGTTCTTGACTATTATTGGATCGGTTCAGAAAGTACAGATATTTTATTTTCGTTGTTGTTTGCGTGTCCTTTAGTGTTTTTATATTTTAAGAATGTTTATGTAAAAACCAATACTAAAATCTTAGCAAACCTTTCCACAGCAATTTATGTTGTACATCCGCTAATCATGAAATCTACTTTTTACGAAGAACTTCAATCTTTTAAAATCCTGATTTTCTTGGCGATATTGATTCCAGTAAGTTTTGCTTTGGTTTACCTCAATAATAAATTAAAATATTTACTTTAAAAAATTTAATCCTGACCGTTCATTGTCTGAATTAAACCTTGATCATCATATTTCAATTCACGCACTTTTAAACTTCTCAGGTAACTTTTGCCACCGGAATTTTTACTGTCATGGTAGAATAAATACCACTTTTTGCCGATTTCAACAATACTGTGATGGGTTGTCCATCCAACGACAGGTGTCAGAATTTCACCTTTAAAAGTAAATGGTCCGTAAGGATTTTCACCGATTGCGTAAACAAGTTTGTGAGTTTCTCCCGTAGAGTAGGAAAGGTAGTATTTTTTGTTGTATTGGTGAATCCAAACACCTTCAAAAAAACGTCTGTTTTGATCTTCTGATTTTAAAAGATTTCCGTTTTCATCAAGAATTAAAACATCTTTTGGTTCTTCAGCCAATTCTTTCATATTGCTTTTCAATAAAGCAATCTTTGGCAATAAAGCATTTTCTTCTTTTTGGAGTTCAGGATAGACTTTAGAATGTTTATTATTTCTGTATTCCTGAAGTTGACCACCTTTTAAACCTCCAAAGTAGATATAATATTTTCCATTATCATTTAAAACTGTCGGATCAATGCTGTAAGTTCCAATAATTGGAGTTTTTTCAGCTTTAAACGGTCCGGATGGGTTATTACTCGAAGCAACTCCAATTTTAAACAGATCATTTTTATCTTTTGCAGGAAAGTAGAGGTAATATTTGTTTCCTTTTTTAGCAACATCAGGAGCCCAAAGTTGCTGTTTTGCCCAGGAAACATCTTCAAGTTTTAAGACAATTCCATAATCTTTTGCTTTTTGGTTAACGTTATCCAAAGTCAAAACATGATAATCTTTCATGTTGAAATGTGCTCCATTGGCGGCATCTTTCACATCAGTCTGGATATCATGTGATGGATAAATGTAAATTTTATCATTGAATACATGAACGGAAGGATCTGCAAAGTACAAATCATCAAATAAATATTTGGGACTTTCCTGTGCGTAACCGATTGCACTAAACAATGTAAGAATAATCAATTTTCTCATAGACTTGAATTTTCCGTATTTGAAATACGAAAATAGAGAAAATTTTTAGTTTAAATTATAATTTATAATCACCAATCTCAAAATAAAATGTACAAAATCTTGTTGTGCATCATTTCTGCTAATGAGTTTGTTTTTATATTCGTAAGTGCTGAAAACTTTGATTAAAGTTTTATAAGTGTCGTAATCTTCATCTTTGATTCTGATTTTTACGTGTCCATCTTTTCTTTTGATCAATTGATCATCCAGAGTTCTCACTTTGAATAAGACATCGCATGATTTTGGAACCATACCATAATATCTCTCTACAATATTGACTTTGAATGCATCAAAAATAATTGTATTGAAAACCAGATTACCATTAGAATCTGGTGTGCGAAGCTGAAGTTGATAGTTCATAATGAATTGCTACCTTTAAATATATAAAATTAAATATTAGATGAAGTGAAAAAAGAGACTTTTGCAAAAAAGTCTCTTTTTTTATTTTTAGTTGAATAAATCTTTCACTTTATCAAAGAAAGTTTTTTCCTTTCCGGAAGGTTCTGCAACCATATCACCGCTTGACATTTGTTTTTCAAAGAAATCTTTTTGCTCCTTATTCAGCGTCTGAGGAGTCCATACGTTGATGTGAATAAACATATCACCTTTTCCATAACTGTCAATGCTCGGTAAGCCTTTTCCTGCTAATCTTAAGATTTTTCCTGATTGAGTTCCTGCATCAACGGTAATTTTTACCTTTCCGCCAACCGTAGGAATTTCTTTTTTAGTTCCCAACGCTGCTTCAGCAAAGGAAACGTATAATTCCTGATGAAGGTTATCACCTTCTCTTTTAATGGTTTTGTCTACTTCTTCTTCTACAATCACCAATAGATCTCCGGGAATTCCACCAAAAGGTGCATCATTTCCTTTTCCTCTTACATTTAGCTGGATACCGTCTCTTGCACCTGCAGGAATGTTGATTGAGATTTCCTCTTCATCTTTTATTAAACCTTGCGCGTTAGCTCCTGCAGGAATTTTATCGGCAACTTTACCGATTCCCTGACAAGTTCCGCAAGTAGTCTGTGTCTGCATTTGTCCGAACATTGTGTTCATCACCTTCATCTGAACTCCGGCTCCGTTACATGTAGGACACGTTTTTGAAGTGGCACCTTCTGCCATCTTCATTTTTTTTACTTTAAGAGTTTTTTGGGTTCCGTTCACCATCTCATCAAGATTCAGCTTGATTCTGATTCTTAAATTAGAACCTTTTACCTGTTGACGACCTCCTCCGCCGCCGCCAAATCCACCGAAACCGCCGCCGCCAAAAATGTCTCCGAACTGGCTGAAGATGTCTTCCATATTCATTCCACCACCGAAACCACCGCCACCAAAGCCTCCTGCTCCGCCAACTCCTGCATGACCATATTGATCATAACGCGCCTTCTTGTTGTCGTCACTCAAGACTTCGTAAGCTTCCGCAGCTTCTTTAAATTTATCTTCAGCATCTTTATCTCCTGGGTTTTTATCCGGGTGATATTTGATCGCCATTTTTCGGTATGCTTTTTTTATTTCGTCGGCACTCGCAGATTTGCTGACCTCAAGAACCTCGTAATAATCTCTCTTTGACATATTTTTATAAGTAATGAGCAATGGGTAATAAGTAATTTTGATCACTCATTACCCATTGCTGATAATTAATTTCCTGTTACAACTTTTGCAAAACGGATCACTTTATCACCTAAAGTATATCCTGTTTCGATCACATCTACAATTTTACCTTTCAATTCTTCTGAAGGAGAAGGAATCTGAGTGATCGCTTCATGGTAATCAACATTGAAATTGTCACCAGCTCTTACTTCCATAATTTTTAATCCTTTCTCCGTTAATTTGTTCTTAAACTTGTTGTAAATCAACTCAACGCCTTGAAGATCTGCTTCATTACCGTTTTTAGCGATTTCTTTTAAAGCTCTTTCAAAATCATCTAAAACTCCAAGCATAGAAACCATCATTTCCTGGTTAGCATAAGTAAAGAATTCTATCTTCTCTTTTGAAGTTCTTTTTTTATAATTTTCAAACTCTGCGTACAATCTGATGTAACGGTCTTTTTCTACTGCCAAAAGTTCTTCTGCGGTAGGCGTTTCTGTCACATTTTCTTCTGTTGTCGTTTCCGTTTGTGGATTGATCTCTTCCTGATTATTGATATTTTCTTCGTTGATATCCTGATTTTCCATGTTTCAATAACTTTTTATACTCCATGTTTGTCAAAGATTTTGCCAAAGAAAAAATCAGGACATTTAGGCAGACAATGTATCAATAACAAATGTTGAAAATGATCACTAATCCCATAGCCCCGATTGCAGTGGAAATCCTTTTTTGAAAAAAAAGATTGTAGCGGAAAGCGGGAAAAAGCTCCTGAAAAAATATAATTGTGAAAGGTCAAGTACTTTGTAGTCAATTTTTTCAAACTCGATTGTGAAATTAATTATTCCCCAAAAAATGTCTGATACAGAAGATAAAGGTTTAAAATAATTATAATTGCTGTGATAATCCAGACACAAATTTTTAAGAATGATTTGTTAACAAATTCACCCATTTTTGCTTTGTCACTGGTAAACATAACGAGTGGAACTACGGCAAAACTTAGCTGCATTGATAAAATAACCTGACTTAGAACTAAAAGGTCTGTCGTTCCTTTTTCGCCATAAATGATTGTCACAATTAAAGCGGGGATTACGGCAATTAATCTTGTAATTAAACGTCGCAGCCATGGTTTTAATCTGATGTTTAAAAAGCCTTCCATCACGATTTGTCCGGCAAGCGTTCCGGTAAGTGTAGAGTTTTGTCCGGAAGCTAAAAGTGCAATTGCAAAGGCGATACTCGCCATGGAAGCGCCCAAAATTGGAGTCAGCATTTTGTAAGCATCGTGAATATCTGCGATATGCTTATTTCCTGTTGTGTGAAAAGTTGCTGCAGCTAAAATTAAGATGGCAGCATTAATGAAGAAGGCCAATAGCAGAGAAACTGTGCTGTCTAACGTTGCATATTTGATAGCTTCCTTCTTACCTTCTTTGTCTCGGGTGTAATCTCTTGTCTGAACAATGCTGCTATGAAGATACAAGTTGTGAGGCATAACGGTAGCTCCCAAAATTCCGATGCCAATGTAGAGCATTGCGGGATTGGTGATGATTTCTTTTTGAGGTATTAATCCGCCCAAAATAGCATTGATTTCAGGTTTAGAAATAATAATTTCATATCCAAAACAAACAAGAATGATAAACATTAATCCTGCGACAATACTTTCTATCCAGCGGAAACCTTTTGCCTGAAGCAATAAGATAATTAAAACGTCAATTGTAGTAATCACGATTCCCCAAGTCAACGGAATTCCAAAAAGTAAATTTAAAGCAATAGCAGAACCGATGACTTCTGCCAAATCACAGGCGGCAATGGCAATTTCACAAAATAGCCATAGAATAAAATTGGTCGTTGGTCTAAAATGATCTCTGCACGCCTGAGCAAGATCCCGTTCAGCAACAACACCCAGTTTTACTGATAAATGCTGCAAGACCATTGCGAAAATATTCGAAATCAAAACTACAGAAAGTAGAGTATACCCAAATTGTGAACCGCCGGCAATATCGGTCGCCCAGTTTCCGGGATCCATATAACCAACTGCAACCATTAATCCGGGACCCGCAAAAGCCAAATATTTTCTCCAAAAACTTGAACCTTTAGGTATGGAAATTGAGGAGAATACCTCTGGTAATGAGTTGGATATTTTATCTTTTCGCCAGGCGTTTTTCATACTGAAGTTTCATTTGTTAGAAATGACTAACAAATTTAATTAAATAAATGAAATGGAAATGAATTTCACATAAAAAATCCCGAAAATATTCTTCGGGATTAATTTGATATTTAAAAATAAGATTATTTCGTAAATCTTACTGCCATCTTTCTGTCAGCAGCTCTTTCTGCGTCAGTAGCAGCTGCATCAACGGTTGCAAATTTACTTCCGTACCCATCTGCTCCTGTAACTTGTGCACCAACTCCCTGTTTAGCCAACCAATCTTTAATATAAGTCGCTCTTTCACCAGAAAGTTTTACGTTGGCAGCCTCGTTACCCACTTTGTCAGTGTATCCGCCAATTTTAATTTTAGCTTCAGGATATGCTTTTAAAATAGCAACTAAATTTTCTAACTGACCTTGAGAACCAGATTCCAATTCACTTGCACTTCCCATTTTGAAATTAACATGGTCGAAGTTGTACCAGTTATCTTTTAAAGCTGCATCATCGGCTGCACTTGCATAAGATCCGCTTTTCAGGAAAGTAATCATGTTGTCTTCCATTCCTCCCTTGTAACCTTTCAATGCTGTACCGTTTAAATCAATGTCTTCATCCACTTTTGTAGTGGTCATTGTGGTCACAGTGTCATTCTGCATTGAAGAACTATCTGTTGTTGTATTCAAAGAATCACCTGCGACAGTGGTCGTTGTAGTAGTTTCTTTCTTATTGCACTGCTTCCATAAAAAGTATGAGGCAGCAATTAATAGCAATAGAGGTAAAAGCCATTTCCAGATTGATCCGCCATCTGAAGTAGTAGTGGGTCTGTCTGGGAAAGTTCCTCCGTCAGCAACACTTTTTGTTACTTCGATTTTCGGCTCCTCATTTGAAACAGGAGTTGGTGTTGGAGTAGGAGTGGAAATTGGAGAAGTTTTGATAGCATCGTTATCATTGTCGAACTTATATCCTTTTGCCCAATCTCCAACATTTAATGATGCTAAAGACAGACCTGCAGGTAATAATGAAGAAACGATACCTTTCTGATCATTCAGTAAACTTGAAATTCCAGATTGGTCAAGATTATTGTCAGCGGCATACTTTCCTACAGCGCCTACAGTTGCTCCTGTAACTAAATTAAGTAAAGAAGATGAAGAGTTGTTGCTTATTCCTGCATAAGTTGCAATAGAATTAACCAAACCGCTCAGTTTATCACCAAAAATTGATGCCAACAAGCCTTGAATCCAGGTATTTTCTGAAGCCAATCCTAAAAGATTTCCCAAAACTCCCTGAGAAGGAGCAGTTTTAATTGCATCTAAAACTGACGGGTTGTCTGAATTGTTTGCCAAGCCCCCCACAACAGCAGGTAACAATCCTCCGATAGCTTTTGAAATACCGGATTCACTTTCGCCCAATTGCGATGCAGCCTGCGTTACCAATGCGGAACCAAGCTGTCCTTTGATTAAGTCGATGATGTTTAATGACATAATAAATTATTTGAGATTAATGTATTATAAATTTAAACAAAAATCTATCCAAATATTAATTTCAAAAAAAAATCTTTAAAAATTTCATCAATTTTTAAAGATTCCCTAATTTTTTTAAGTTAAGTTTTAGTAAGCTTTCGCAAATAAAACTCGTCTGGCTGATGGTTTTCCCGAGATGAGGGAAACGCCATCTTCAATATCATCATCCAAAGGAATACAACGAATTGTAGCTTTGGTTTCTTCTTTTATCTGAGCTTCCTCTTCATCCGTACCGTCCCAATGTGCATAGATGAAACCTCCCTTTTCTTCTAAAACTTTTTTAAACTCTTCATAAGAATCTACCTTAGTAATATTGTTTTTTCTGAAATCAAGAGCTTTATCGTACATATCTTGTTGGATCGTTTTCAAAAGATCTTCGATATAAGAATCTAAACCTTCCAGCGGACGCGTTTCTTTTGTAAGATTATCTCTTCTTGCAATTTCTACAGATTTATTTTCTAAATCTCTCTGTCCCATTGCAATTCTTAAAGGCACACCTTTCAATTCGTATTCAGCGAATTTCCAGCCTGGCTTGTTTTGAGTATCGTCATCAAATTTCACGGAAATTCCTTTCAATTTTAATTTATTCTGAATTTCCAATGCAACTTCACTAATTTGATTTAATTGTTCTTCACCTTTAAAGATAGGAACAATCACCACTTGAATTGGAGCCAAAGTTGGAGGCAAAACTAAGCCGAAATCATCAGAGTGCGTCATAATTAAGGCACCCATCAAACGGGTTGATGTTCCCCAAGATGTTGCCCAAGCGTGCTCTATTTTCCCTTCTTTATTGGTGAATTTTACGTCAAAAGCTTTTGCGAAATTCTGTCCTAAGAAGTGAGAAGTTCCTGCCTGAAGTGCTTTTCCATCCTGCATTAATGCTTCGATACAATAAGTATCGTCAGCTCCTGCAAATCTTTCTGACGGAGTTTTTAAACCCATTACAACGGGCATCGACATGAATTTTTCTGCAAAATCTGCATAAACATTATTCATTTTTTCTGCTTCTTCCAAAGCTTCATCTTTTGTAGCATGAGCGGTGTGACCCTCCTGCCACAAAAACTCGGAAGTTCTTAGAAACAAACGGGTTCTCATTTCCCAACGAACAACATTTGCCCATTGATTAATCAAAATCGGTAAGTCTCTATAAGACTGAATCCAACCTTTATAAGTATTCCAGATAATTGCTTCAGAAGTTGGACGTACGATCAATTCTTCTTCTAATTTTGCCTCTGGATCAACAATTAATTTTCCTGGATTATCCGGATCATTTTTTAAACGGTAATGAGTTACAATTGCACATTCTTTGGCAAAACCTTCTGCATTTTTTTCTTCTGCTTCAAATAAACTTTTGGGAACGAATAGCGGAAAATAAGCGTTAACGTGACCAGTTTCCTTGAATCTTTTGTCCATTTCGTCACGCATTTTCTCCCAGATTGCATATCCGTAAGGTTTGATAACCATCGATCCTCGTACTCCGGAATTTTCAGCTAAATCTGCTTTTACAACCAATTCATTATACCATTTGCTGTAATCTTCGCTTCTTGAGGTTAATTTTGCCATTAATTTTATTTTAATATTTTAACTTTTCTCTTTTATTGTAATCTAAAAATAAAAATCTATTTTTGATAGATATTTGTTACCAACGATTTGGTATATTTTTGGTACAGATTGCAAATATAATTTAAATTAAAAATTTTTACATTATCATGAAAAGAAATATACATAAAAATTTACTTGGGATGCTAAAATCTAAAGGGATTTTGGCCGTTTCAAGTGGTTTACTATTAATGTCTTGCGGTGCTCAGGTGGGAGGTTATAGTGAAACAGACGGAGTATATTATGATCCTAATAAAGATACACTTCCTGAAGGAGTGATTATCAATGGTGATCAAGGAAACAGAGTAGGAGAATATTACGATTACTATCCTGAATCTAGCATTGTAGAAAATTCTCAGATCAATTCATCCGAATACGACAACAGATTCGACACTTGGAGTAATTCAAATAATAGCAATGCTACAGATTCTGACTGGGGTAATTTCGCTGGGAACGAAACCAACATCTACGACAACTCTTGGGGTTGGGGAATGGGATTTGGTTCACCTTGGGGATGGTACGGCGGTTACAGTCCTTACTGGGGCTCTGGTTGGGGAATGTCATTCGGCTGGGGAAGCTCTTGGGGATGGGGCGGATATAACCCATATTGGGGTATGGGATGGAATTCTCCTTATTGGGGAATGTATAATCCTTACTGGGGATACGGTGGCGGTTATGGCGGCTGGTACGGTGGAGCAGGATATTGGGGAGGAAACTATTATAGACCTACTTACAGAAGAAGCGGTGCAAACGGTAGAGGATTTACTAACAATACTATAGGAATCAATAAATATAACGGAAACGGTTCTGGTTTCAGAAATGGAAATAATGGTTCTGGTATGAGAAACGGTCAGGGACAAGGTGGTTTTAGAAATAACAACGGCGGTTTCAGACAAGGTTCTTCAAATGGCGGATTCAGACAACAAGGAACTATGAACGGTGGTTTTAGAAATCAGTCAGGAAATAGACCTAACTATCAACAACCAAGACCTAATTACAACAACACAAGACCAAATTATAACCAACAACAATCTCAACCAAGATCAAATGATAACGGCGGTTTCAGATCAGGAGGTTTCAACTCTGGTAATAGCGGAGGTGGCGGATTCAGATCCGGAGGTTCTTCTGGTGGCGGAGGTGGTATGAGATCAGGCGGCGGAGGCGGCGGTTTCAGATCTGGTGGTAGATAATTTTTAAAACTCAATAACTATTAATAAAATAATGTTAAAAAAATCTTTAGTCATAATGAGTATTTCTGCAGCATTTTTTGTGCAGGCTCAGGATATTTCAGTAATCAGAAACTCGATTGATGTATATTCCAATACTCCGATGGTAGGTTCTTCGAAATTCAATGCGATGGCTGGTTCAAATGGAGCTTTAGGTGGTGATGGTACTGCGTTGCTTACCAACCCTGCAGGTATTGGTGTTGCTATTGCGGGAGATATTTCAGGAACTTTATCATTTACTAATAACAAAAATACAGCGTCTTTAGCTGGCTCATCGATAAACTACAATATTGATAAGTTCAATGTTGGGAACGTAAATGGTGTTGCAACTTTTCAGCTCATGACAGAAACTCCCTGGAAGTTTATTAATGTAGCTGCGAATATTTCAACAACATCTTTAGAAGATTATATTGAATCACCGGGAAATTCTAATGTTTCTATCGCTAAAAACCTTGTTGATTCAGGAGGAAATAATGTTGTGGGAAATATGTCTTATTTGGGTCATGCTTACAACAGATACGGTACTCAGACTAAATTTAATGTCGGTGTAGGTGCAAATTACAACAATGCTTGGTATTTCGGAGCCAGTTTGAATATGCACGGAGTTGATATGGAGCAGTATGACAGTGCAGTTTTTGGTTTAAATTTAGATAATTCTGTTACGACTTTCGATAAGCAATACACTCCATATTCTGAGAAGTCTAGCGGTTTCTCGGGAACTTTAGGGATTATTGGCAAAATGAGCAATCAGTTGAGATTGGGTGCTTCAATTGAAACACCTACTTGGTGGACAATCGATAGAGCCTACAGAGATTATTATGATGGTGGAGACGGAATTTACTATGATAATTTCGTTGAAGACAGAACTTTCAGATCTCCAATGAAAGCAACTTTGAGTGGTGCATTTGTTCCGAACAAAAATTTTGCGATCAACGTAGATTATACTTTAGGTTTAACGAAGCCGAGATATAAAGTGCAGGGTGACGCGGAAGCAGAATTAAATTCTTTTTTTAGCGACAGCTATAAAAACTTATCAGAAATAAAAGTTGGTGCAGAATACAGAATCAAGGCATTTAGACTGAGAGGAGGTTACTCTTATGCTTCAAGCCCGTTTGATACCACGACGATCAGTTCTTTTTCTAATACGGGAGGTGTAGGCAATAACAGCTATAGCAATTTTATTTTAGGTGATAGAAGTACAATCGGTGCAGGTATCGGATATGATTTCGGACCATTCTATGTTGATGCAGCTTATCAAAATATTAGCTCAGATTACAAGAATCCATTTTTGGCTGGATATGAGTTTAATAATTACAATACAGGTTATTACTCAGGAGACTTTGACGTAACAACTCCAAATTCAGTAGTATCGGATGTGAAAAATGTGAGAAACAATTTCTTCCTTACTTTAGGCTGGAAATTCTAATCATAAATTTTCTTAAACATATAAAAAGGCTTCGAATCAATTTCGAAGCCTTTCCTGTTTTATTGAATTGAATAAATATTTTTTTAAATCTGCTTGATTAGCTTAATCCGCGAGAGCTTAAAAATTAAACTAACTCATTTAAATTGAATAATCGATTAATGATGATGACCATGATCATGAGAATGAAATAAATGCATCAGTAATGCCAAAGAAACACCCAAAATCACCAAGCCTATTTTTGACCAATTGATATTGTGATTCTTATTGCTTTCAAAAATAATCACAGATGAAATATGTAAGAAAATTCCACCCACAATTGCTAGGAAATAAGGCTGTAAATCTGGATTGAAATAATTTCCCAATAACATTCCCATCGGTGATGCTAAAGCAAATAATGCCACGATCAACAATGAGGGATATGAAGCTTTCGAGCCCGATCTGTTAAACAAAAACGCACCCAAAATAAAAGAAATCGGAAGATTGTGAAACAAAATCCCTAAAAGATAAGGCGATAACGGATTGGTTTCATTTGCCAAAGGAATTCCCTCAATAAAAGCATGAATGAAAAGTCCAACCATTAACGCAACAGGCAAAATATTGCTGCTTTCATTATGGTGATGAAAATGTCCGTGCTCAAAACCTTTGGTCAGTGCTTCGAGAATCATTTGAAGTAAAACTCCGCCAATCACAAAAATTCCTAAATTTCCGCTCACTTCTGATGCGTAAACCTGTGGAAAAACTTCGTTCAAGCAAATGGTAATCAAAAAACCGGCACTTAAAATCAGTAGATTTTTGGCAAACTGCTCTTTCTTACCAAAGAATTTCCCTAGAAAAACTCCAGCAATTACACTTAATATTAATAGAATGAAAATCATTTTAAATAAAAGTTAATAGTAAACAAATTATAACAACTAAAAAATTTATAAATGTTAAACCTAAATGAATTTTATAACTGTATTTATCTTTGAAAAGTGTTTTAAGAAAAATTAAAATTATTCCAATAATCAATAATAAAGTGGAAACGACAAACGGAAGTGGAGGTGTATGACTGCTTCCAAATCCAAATTCCCATCCAAAATAAATTGAAAACAATGTTAAAACTAAATAAATACTGTTGAAAACCATATAAAAGAGTCTTGGTTTTCAATTATTTTTTCTTAAATAAATTGATGCAACGAGGCGAAATTTCTTTCTCAAAATCATTCAACTGATAGTCTCCCCAGATTTTTACCCTTTCAAAACCACATTCTTCAGCGTAGTTTTTTATTGTGTCCAAAGTGTGAAGCTTTACCTTTTCAAAAAAATGAAAAGATTTCCCATCGTCTTCAAAACGGATGTCTTTGATGATATGTCTTCCCTCAATTTTTTTAGAAACATTAAAATCAATACCTTCTCTGTGAACGGTCGTTTCAGGAACAATCACTCGTCTTACATATTCTTCGTTCAGATAATCGAGAACAAAATATCCATTAGGTTTTAAAGCATTGTAAACTGACTGGAAAACATTTTTATCATCAGCTTCATTATCAAAATATCCGAAACTCGTAAAAAGATTAAAAACTGCGTCTACAGGTTCAGAATCGATAGGATTGCGCATATCATGAACTTTAAAACGCAATTCCGGTTCTGTCGGACTGAGCGAAGCCGAAGTCTCAAATTGTTTGTCAAATTCTATACTTTGATTAGAAAGATCCAAACCAAGAACGTTGTAGCCCAATTTATTCAAAAAAACCGAGTGTCTTCCTTTTCCGCAGGCAAGGTCTATAATCTTTGAAGATTGTGGAAGCTGAAGTTCCTGTGTCAGTTTTGTGATAAAATTTTCTGCCTCCGTATAATCTCTATTATTGTAAAGCAAATGATAATAAGGCGTATCAAACCAAGATTCAAACCATTCCATAATGCAAAAATAACTAAATTTGTGCGGTTAAAAGAAATGTATTTTAAATATTGAAGAATTGAGACATTCAATTAAAATAAGAATTGACTCTATAATCTTTTGATTTTTAAATAATTAAATCTTTTAATGATAACTTATGGATACAGAAAATATAAAAATTCAGATAAAAACATTCTTCGGATTAGAAACTGTTTTAGGGGAAGAAATCAAAAAACTCGGCGGAAAAAACGTAGAACTTAAAAATCGTGCGGTAAATTGTGAAGGAGATCTTGGTTTTCTCTACAAAATCAATTATTCTGCGAGAACGGCTTTGAAAATCCTTGTTCCCATCGAAGAATTTAAAGCTTACAACGAAACAAAATTTTACGAAAAGCTTTTCAAATTTGAGTGGGACGATTTTATGAGTGTTGATCAGACTTTTGCGATCGATTCTACGGTAAATTCCGAAAGATTCAGCCATTCTCAGTTTATGACCTTTAAAATGAAGGATGCGATTGTTGATTTTTTCCAAAACAGATACGGAAAAAGACCAAGCATCGAAACAAAATCTCCGGATATTAAATTTCACCTTCATATCGACAGAGAATTGGTGACGATCTCGCTGGATTCTTCGGGTGATGCTTTGTTTAAAAGAGGGTACAGAAAAGAACAGGGTGAAGCACCGATCAATGAGGTTCTGGCAAGCGGAATGCTTCAGTTAGCAGGTTGGGACGGAAAAGGAAACTTTCTTGATCCGATGTGCGGTTCGGGAACTCTTTTGATCGAAGCAGCAATGATCGCAATGGATCTTCCTGCACAGCTTTTCAGAAAGAGATTTGCTTTTCAAAACTGGAAAAATTATGATGAAGCATTATTTACTAAAATTAAAGAATTCAGAATAGAGAGGATCAGAGAATTTCACGGGAAAATCGTTGGTTATGATATCGATGGAAGAATGCTGGATGCTGCAAGAGACAATATAGAATCTGCAGAAATGGAAGACGTGATCGAAGTGAGAAGAGAAAATTTCTTTGATACCAAAAAAGATTTATTCCCATTATTAATGGTTTTCAATCCACCTTATGACGAGAGAATTTCTATCAATGATGACGATTTTTACAAGAAAATAGGAGATACTTTCAAAACAAGCTATCCGAATACTTTGGCGTGGCTGATTTCTTCAGATTTGGATGCACCAAAGAAAATAGGATTGCGACCTTCAAGAAAAATCAAGCTTTTTAACGGAAAACTGGAAACCAGATTTTTGCAGTACGAAATGTATGAAGGAACAAAGAAGTTGCATAAGATTGAGAATAAAGAAGACTAAAATTTATGAATTTTGACTTTTTTGATGGCTTAGGATTTATTGATGATCTGTTGAGTTTCTTTGGAAGTTCTTCGGATTTTAAGTCTTTTAACGAAAAAGAAAAGTCAAAGAAAAAATCAAAATATATGGTAGAATGGTGGAGTGGAAGTTTACTTCTGTTATCTGCCATTCTAATTTTTTTCGTTTTTAAAAATCCATTACCGGCAGAAAATTTTACACAGACTTTGATTGTTTGTTCAATGATCGGATTGGTTATTTCCTTTGTTGTGTTTTTTGCACTTTATCACTTAGGACTTTATTATTTTAAAAGTCTTTTTAAATTTCTATTGTTTAGCAGTTCACAAATCTTATTCGTTGTATCAGTAGTTTTGGTGGTTTATTTTAAATCAGGAATATTTATATAAATTTTAGAATTTAATAAAACAGAACTTCAAGTATATGAATTGTAGCCTTAAATAGGATAATGTTTTTTTCTTCAGCTGCTACTCAATGACATTTTTGTCATTCCGAAGGAATCTTAGCAAAGTTTGTAAGGCATGAATGTAGATTGCTACAAAATGACAAACTGTGTATTACCATTTTTATATTTTAATTAACTCGAAACAGTTTGTAAGTTCATTCCTGAATAATTAATTTTGAAAAAAATTCCATTTGAACCCAACCATTTCCATTGTCGTTGCTATATTTAATAGAAGAGACGAGCTTTTTGAGCTTCTTAATTCTCTTACTTTTCAAACTGATAAGGTTTTTGAGATCATCATTGTTGATGACGGTTCACTCATCGATTTGAAACCGACAATCAATAATTTTGGGGGGATTTTAGATATTAAATATTTCAGGAAAGATAATTCTGGTCCCGGATTGTCAAGAAATTACGGTTCGAAAAGAGCTTCCAATGAATGGCTTGTTTTTGTAGACAGCGATGTGATTGTGGAGAAAGATTATATTCAGAATATTAAAAAAGACATTATCACCATTCCGTGTGATGCTTTTGGCGGTGCAGATAAGGCGCACAAAGGTTTTAATCTGATGCAAAAAGCAATATCCTATTCGATGACTTCGGTTTTTACAACTGGCGGAATCAGAGGAAATAAAAAGGCAGTTTCAAAGTTTCAGCCGAGAAGTTTTAATATGGGAGTGAAGAAGGAAGTTTTTGAAAAAGTAGGAGGTTTTTCAGAAATGAGAATCGGTGAAGATCCGGATCTTTCGATGACTCTTTGGGAAAACGGTTTTACAACTGCTTTTTTCGATGATATTGCTGTGTATCATAAAAGACGCGTCGATTTTGGCAAGTTTTCAAAACAAGTGTATCAATTTGGTTGTGCGAGACCAATTTTAAATCAAAGACATCCGAAATATGTGAAAATCTCCTTTGCGTTTCCGACTCTGTTTTTGTTGGGATATATTTTAGGTTTTATTGAATATTTTATTTTTCATAAAGGAATCATTCTCGCATTTTACGGTCTTTATACATTTATGGTTTTGATTCATGCAATGATTGTGACAAAGAATATTGCAATTGCAGGAATGGCGGTTATTTCAACCTATATTCAAATGTTTTCATACGGTTACGGTTTTCTGAAATCATGGATTTTGCTGAATGTTTTCAGAATGAAACCGGAAGATGCGTTCCCGAAACATTTTTATAAAAATTAATTTTTTTAAAACATTAAGATATTTTAGCTTGTAAGAATATTTAAGTTGAGCTTCGCTTTAAGCTTACAATCAGAATGATTAAACATAATAAAACTTCAAAAATTTAATTATAATGTTTTAGAATTAAAAAATGCTGTCGAAATATCAACAGCATTTTCTATTTATAACTAATCATTTTAAACCATTAAGATTTTTTGCGTTGTAAAGTTTCTCAGGTGAACTTTGCTATCAGCTTAAAATCAGAATGATTAAACTTAATAAACCTTCAAAATTTAACTACCTTAATGTTTTAAAATAATATAGAAAATGCTGTCGAAATCTCAACAGCATTTTCTATATATAATTTTTAAGTTTAAACTAAAACTCCATTTTTAGAAGCAATTGGTTCCGGAAGATCATCGTTTTCACCAATCATCTGCAGAAGATCAATCTCAATCGTTCGGCAAATTGAAAGCATTGGAACGTCAAACATCAGTCCTGCAAACGGATTTTCAGAATAATCACCGACCAATTCCATAATAATATAGATCCAACCTACAATCACACAAAACGGGATACAAGTCCAGATTCCCCAATCTCCCAGTTTACTGAATTCACTTACCAAACCTAGAGGTAAAAGAATGATAAAAATGACAATAAAGATAAACCCGGAATTTGCAAACTGTCTTGGTGAAGGAAATTTTTTAATCCTTTCCGACTGTCCCTGGTAATCATAAAAATCATTTAGACAGTTCTGAAGCTGCATGTGATCAAAATCGGTGATGACTTTTTTATTTTTTAAATAATTCAAATCTTTTGCCTGTTTTGAATTAAGATAAGTTGCGAAATTTTTATAATCTTCCTGCACTCCCAATTCGTCTTCTGAAAGATATTTCTGCTGAAAAAGATGCGTTCTTACATAATCGGGAAATCCGGCCTTGATCAGACGGTTTCTCTTGGTGTTGATTTCTCCAAAATGTCTCTCAAGGCTCATATGTTCCCATTCTGTCGGTACCAAAAGCTGTTCTCTCAAAGTGTAAAGCCACGCAATGTGACGGTAAACGAGCTGCTTTTTAAAATCTTTAATATAATGCATTTCGCCTTTTTCGGTGTCAAATGCATACAACATTGAAGTAAATGACCGGCTGGAATTCACGATTGCGCCCCAGATTTTTCTCGCTTCCCAAAGTCTGTCGTAAGCTTGATTACTTTTAAAACCCACAAAAAAAGCAACCGCAGTACCCACCAAAGTCAACGGAACCAAAGGAATCGTCATCCATTGCCATTGAAAAAAATAATAGATTGCAGCTACGAATGTGCTCCACGCAGTAAGCCACACAAGATGCAACCCTGCGAGATTCGCAATTTGTTTATAGTTGAAATATTTTGTTGTGATCATCTAAGAATAAATTAATGAAACCAAGTTAACAAAAACCGTACAAAAAAAACCTCTAAATGATATTTAGAGGTTTTAATTTTTAATATTTCAACATTTCGTCGATTTTCTTTGAAAGCTTTTCAGCGTTTGGAAGCATTTCCTTTTCTAAAATTAAATTGATTGGAACTGCAGGTGTATCAAGTGATCCCATCGTTTCAACAGGAGCATCGAGATATTTGAAGCAATTCTTAGAAATTCTGTGTGCAAAGGCTTCAGCGAAAGAATTGTTGAGTTGTTCTTCTGTAAGAACGATACATTTTCCATGAGCTTTTACTCTTTCAAAAACCAATTCTTCATCCAAAGGAATAATGGTTCTCAAATCAATGACCTCTACTTTGCCACCGAAGTTTTTCACAGCTTCTTTTGCCCAGTAAACACCCATTCCGTAAGTGATAACAACAACGGTGTTTCCCTTTTTAATCTCATTTTCGTCAGCTTCGATAACGATTTTTCCTTTTCCGAATGGTAAAATATAGTCTTCGGCAGGTTCTATGGTTTTTGCATCTTCCGTTCCGGGAACTTTACTCCAGTACAAACCTTTATGCTCTAACATTACAACTGGATTTGGGTCGTAGTAAGCAGCTTTCAATAAACCTTTAAAATCTGCAGCGTTACTTGGATAAGCAATTTTAATTCCTTTAATATTAGCTAAAATGCTCTCTACGCTTCCACTGTGATAAGGACCGCCGCCGCCATAAGCTCCGATGGGAACTCTGATGATATTGCTTACAGGAAATTTCCCGTTGCTTAAATAATTAGATTTTGAAATCTCCGTAATCAACTGGTTAATTCCCGGATAAATATAATCTGCAAACTGAACTTCAACAATTGGCTTTAAACCTACTGCGCTCATTCCGGTTGTAGAGCCGATAATGTATGCTTCTTGAATTGCAGTATTGAAAACTCTTTTGCTTCCGAATTTTTTACCTAAAGTCACCGTCTCACGGAAAACGCCACCAATTCTTTCACCAACATCTTGTCCGTACAATAACGCTTCAGGGTGTTTCCACATAATCTCCTGAATCGCGTGAATTGCCGCGTCAACCATTACAATTTTTTCTCCGCCTTCAGGTTCACGAGTTCCCACTTCTTCCGTAATCGGAGTCGGTGCAAAAATATGTTGCATCACCGTTTCGGGCTTCGGATCTTCAGCTTTTTGAGCTCTTTCGAATGCTTCTTCAGCTTCTAATCTTGCCTTTTTGGTAATTTGTTTTAATAATTCTTCGTCTGTTCCAGATTCAAGCAACTGATTTCTAAGGATTTCTCCTGGATCTTTTGCTCTGTGTTTGGTTAAATCTTCCTCGTCTCTATAAAATTCTCTTCTTACACCGGAAGTGTGGTGACCGATCAAGACTGTTTTTGCGCAGACAACCAAAGGTTTTCTTTCTTCACGGACAAAATCGACAGCTTTTTTCATCACTTCAAAACTTTGAGCGAAATCAGTTCCGTCAACTCTCATTCTTCCCAAACCTTCAAATCCGGCTACAAAATCATATGCGTCAACAGTTCTAGCTTCTTCTTTAGTCACGGAAATTCCCCAATCATTATCCTGAACCAGGAAAATGATTGGTAATTGGTGTAAAGCGGCAAACTGCAATGCTTCACTCACTTCACCTTCCGTCACAGAATTGTCTCCCAAACTGCAAACAACGACAGGGTTATTTTCAAACTTTTCTAATTCAAAATCTTCAATATATTTGATTCCCTGAGCAACACCGGTTGTAGGAATGGTCTGCATTCCGGTTGCAGAACTTTGGTGAATCATCTTCGGCATATTTTCGTTTCTGCTCGAAGGATGGGAATAATATGATCTTCCACCCGAAAAAGGATCATCGGCTTTTGCTAATAACTGAAGCATCAATTGATAAGGCTCAAAACCAATTCCCAACAAAATACTTTCGTCTCTGTAATACGGAGAAACCCAGTCTTCTTTTTTCAACTGATAAGCCGTCGCCAACTGAATGGCTTCGTGTCCTCTCGAAGTACTGTGTACATATTTGCAAACATTTCTGTTTTCCTCATAAATATCTGCCATTGCTTTGGCAAGCATCATGTGGTTGTAAGCTTTAAGTAAAATATCCTGTGAAACTTTTTCGTGAAGTGTATTTTCCATAGAAAGCAAAGATAAACATATTTTGGATTTTTAAAAATAATTGCCTAACAATTGATAGGTGATCTTTTAATTGGTTGATTTTTAAATTTTTAATAGATATTTTGATTATTAAGTCACGTAATGTTCATAAAAAATTGATACCTTTTATTGTTAATTTCGATGTCCAAATGTTGAGAAAAAACAATAAAAATGCAGTAACTTTACAGACTATTTTCTCATAAAAAGTTAAAAGAAATACATGTATTTAGTTTTTGACACAGAAACCACGGGTTTACCAAAAAATTTCAACGCACCGTTATCAGATTCAGACAACTGGCCAAGAATGGTTCAAATTGCTTGGCAACTGCACGATGATGATGGTAATTTGCTTGAAAATCAAGATTATATAATTAAACCGGAAGGTTACGATATACCATTTAATGCTGCAAGAATTCACGGGATTACTACTAAGATTGCCAATGAAGAAGGTCGTGATCTTAAAGAAATTTTGAATGAATTTACTGAAGTTTTAGAAAGAGTGAGAGTTGTTTCCGGTCACAACGTTGAGTTCGATTACAATATTGTCGGAGCCGAATTTTTCAGAAAAAATATTAAAGATAATCTTCAGGAAAAACCTAAGGCAGATACGATGATTCTGGGAACAGATTATTGTCAGCTTGGCGGTGGAAGAGGAGGAAGATACAAGTCTCCGAAACTGGAAGAATTATACGAGAAATTATACGGTCATAAGTTTGATGAAGCGCATAATGCTGCAGCTGATGTAAATGCAACTGCTCAGGTTTTCTTTGAGATGATGCGTATCGGAATTATTCCCGCTGAGGTTTTAAAAACATCGGAAGATCAGTTAGCATATTTTAAAACATTGCATCCCAATCCAATCAAACCTTTCGGAATCATTATCAGAAGGCAGGTTGCAGATTTTAATAATAAGAAAAAGCAATCCGATGTCGGCAGTATTGATGATATTGATTTAGGAAAATATTTCAATTTCGATAATAAAAGTGTTTTCTCAACTTTGACGGCGACTTCGAGCATTAACGATCTAATTAAAAAAGCTACAGAAGATAATTTCCCTGCTGTCGGAATGGTCGATTTGGGAAATATGATGGGAGCTTTCAAATTCGTTTCTGCTGTTGAATCAACTAATTCTGACCGTTCAAAAAAGCATAAGGAATATTTAGCTAAAAAACATGAGGCGGAAGAAAACGGAATTGAATTTAATGAAAACGAGCCCGTTTCTGATTCACTCATTCCAGTTGTTGGATGTGAATTTTATATTTCCGACCGTTACGAGCAAAAACAATTTACCAAAGATGATCCAGACCGAAGAACGCAGGTTGTTTTGTTGGCGAAAAATTTTAACGGATATAAAAATTTAGCCAAACTCTCGAGTATCGGATTTTTAAAAGGTTTCTATTTCGGAGTGCCGAGAATCAGTCGCGAATTGATTGCTGAATATAAAGAAGGATTAATCGCTTTGACTTCCGGAATCAACGGAGATATTCCTGATGCTATTTTAAATACGGGAGAGCAAAAAGGGGAGGAACTTTTCAAGTGGTGGAAAGAAACTTTCGAAGATGATTTTTATGTTCAGATTCAAAATCACAAACTGCCTGAAGAAGAACATCTGAATGATGTCTTACTGCATTTTGCGGATAAATATAACGTTAAAATTTTAGCTCAAAATCAAACCTATTATACTGATAAAGATGATTCTAATATTCAGGATATTGTTAGCTGCATCAAAGATGGTGAAAAGCTGACAACACCTGTCGGTAAAGGTTTTGGAAAGAGAAGAGGTTTGGCTACAGGAGAATATTATATTAAAAATTCTCATGAAATTAAAGAAACTTTTCTGGCTTATCCGGATGCATTTGATACATACGAGGAGTTTTTTGCAAAATTTAGTCCTTACACTTTAAAAAGAGATGTACTTCTTCCGAAATTTGATATTCCTGAAGAATTTTTACATGCAGAGGATGAAGTTGATGGTGGAAAACGAGGTGAAATGGCATATTTGACTCATTTAACCTACGAAGGAGCAAAAAAAAGGTATGTTGAAACCGGAATTACAGACGAAATCAAAGAACGTCTTGATTTTGAACTTGAGGTTGTGGCCAATACGGGTTATCCGGGTTACTTTTTGATTGTACAGGATTTCTGTAACGAGGCCCGAAACATGGGGGTTTGGGTTGGTCCCGGTCGTGGTTCTGCAGCTGGTTCTGTGGTTGCTTATTGTACAGGAATTACCAATGTAGATCCCATAAAATATGATTTGCTATTTGAGAGATTTTTGAATCCGGAAAGGATTTCAATGCCCGATATTGATATTGATTTTGATGATGAAGGCCGTGATAAAATTATCAAATGGGTAGTTGAAAAATACGGTAAAAATCAGGTAGCGCAGATTATTACTTATTCAGTTTTGGGTGGGAAGTCTGCAATTAAAGATGCAGGAAGGGTTTTAGATTTACCAATTCCTGACACGAATAATATTGCTAAATTGATTCCTCCAAGTCCGGGAATGAACATTGCGAAAGCTTTAGCAAAATATGACAAACTGAAACCCGAAGAGCAAATGTTGGTCGATGAAATGAAGTTTGTTCTTGGAAATCCTGATGATCCGCGTCACGATGTGTTGGGAAGTGCTAAAAAGATGGAGGGCTGTATCAGGAATACCGGAATTCACGCATGTGGAGTAATTATTACGCCGGAAGATGTCAGTAATCTGGTTCCGGTGACGATTGCGGCCAAAGATGCGGATATTTTGGTTTCACAGTTTGATAACTCTGTTGCAGAAAGTGCTGGTTTATTGAAGATGGACTTCTTGGGTCTTCGAACTCTTACTATTATTAAAGATGCTTTAAAATTAATTAAGCAAAGACATAATATAGATATTGATCCGGATTTGATTCCTCTGGATGATGCGAAAACATATCAATTATTTAAGGAAGGAAGAACGGTCGGGATTTTTCAATATGAAAGTCCGGGAATGCAGAAATATATGAGGGAATTGAAACCAACGGTTTTTGCCGATTTGATTGCCATGAACGCGTTGTATCGTCCCGGTCCGATAAAATACATTCCAAACTTTATCAATAGAAAACATGGGATTGAGGAAATTATTTACGATTTACCCGAAACTGAGGAATATTTAAAGGAAACTTACGGAATTACGGTTTATCAGGAGCAAGTAATGCTTTTGTCTCAAAAACTGGCCAACTTTACGAAAGGTGAAGCCGATACTTTGAGAAAAGCAATGGGTAAAAAGCAGATCGAAGTTCTGAATAAAATGTACCCGAAATTTATTGAAGGTGGAAAAATTAATAATCTTGCAGAAGAACCATTAAACAAAATCTGGAATGACTGGAAAGCCTTTGCCGAATATGCTTTCAACAAATCTCACTCAACGTGTTATGCGCTAATTGCTTATCAAACGGCATATTTAAAAGCAAACTATCCCGCGGAATATATGGCGAGCGTAATGAGTAACAATATCAACAATACAGATTCGATCACCATGTTCATGGAAGATTGTAAAAGTATTGGTGTTGATGTTTTGGGACCCGATGTGAATGAATCTCATTACAAATTTTCGGTAAATGAAAAAGGTCAGATCCGTTTCGGTTTGGGAGCAATCAAAGGAATAGGTGAAGGTCCAAGTGAAGGAATTACAAAGGAAAGAGCCAATGGAAGATTCAAAAATATTTATGATTTTTTTGAAAGAATTCTTCCTTCTCAAATGAATAAAAGAGTAGCGGAAAGTTTGGTTTTAGCAGGAGCTTTTGACGAGTTTAATATGTATCACAGAGGTCAGTATTTTGATATTGATATGGCCGGAAGAACAAATCTTGAGCGATTGATCAGATACGGACAAAGCTTTCAGGAAAGCAAAAATGAGATGGAAAATTCTCTATTTGCCGATTTTGCCGATGAAGTTCAGATTGAGCAGCCAAAATTAGCACCTTGTCCGGAATGGCCAAATATGCATAAATTAAATAAGGAGAAAGAAATTATTGGCTTCTATCTTTCAGCTCACCCGCTTGATGAATTTAAATATCATTATCAGTTTATGCAGGGGAAACTTTCCAAAAAGGCTGTTCTTGAAAAAGAAGATGAGGTAAAAGTAGTGATTGATGAAGTTCCGATTCTGGAAGCCGATGATAAGGATGAAACTGTAGATCTTACAGAGATTATTTCTGATGATATTGTTGCAGGAGAAGAAGAAATTATTGAAGAAGTCACAAAAAAAGCAGAACCAAAAGGGAACTTCGGGTTTTTGAATCTTGATGAAGTTGATGCTTATAAAGAACAGGCTTTTGCGAATAAACCACCGGAATTATTTGAAGAAAAAAAGAAAGACTGGAAAACGCTTCAGAAAGAAAGAGAAAATGGTGGAGGCGGAAAAGAGTATACGGTCGCGGGATTAATTACAGAATATGTAGTAAAAGACGGTTTTAAAAGTGGCGAGAAAGTAGCTTTTCTGACGTTGGAGGACTATTCGGGTTCGTATTCTTTCCGATTGGGTGATCGTGATTATATGCGATTGAAAGAAAAACTGGAAGTGCAGCGTTTTGTAATTTTAAAAATAAAATTTGCCCAGGTAAAAGACGGACGTGTTTTCGTAAATGTTGTTGATGTAATTGAGCTTCAGGAAGCATTTGAAAAGTTTGCAAAAAGCATTTCGCTGGTTATGGATATTATGGATTTCAGAAAAGAAGATCTGGAGTTTTTCAGAAATGTTTTAGATCAAAATAAAGGCAATCAAAAATTCAAATTTCTAATCAAAAATTCAGAAGAAAACTCTGATATGGAACTGCAATCAATGAGGTATTCTGTTGATTTGAATGGTGATTTGATTAAAGAAATCCAATTGTTGAATAAGTACGAGTTTTATCTCAATTAAGAGATGGTAAAAATTAGTCAAAAAGCGACCTTCATGGTCGCTTTTTTTTGTTTATAATGAAAATAAATAAAAATCCTTTATTAATAAATCAATTGATGTTGAATTTATATATTCTTAAATTAAATCATTGCAAATCAATATCTTATAATTTTATGTTCAGATAAGTTTGGAAAATAATTAAATGTTTGTTTAAATAATATTCAATTATTTTTTGATTTCAATGTAATGTACATAAAAAATTAAGGAAATTTTTGAATTGTATTGTAAATATTTAGTAATTTCACCCCCTAATTTTAATTTAACTAAGTATGAAAAAAAACTACATTGGTTTGTTGCGTCGCAAAGAAACGACGGGCAATCCTAAAAAAAATGGATGGTTATTGGGTACTTTGGCAGCTGCAGCTCTACTTTTAGGAGGTAGTAGTTATGCACAGACAAATGTTGCAAATTATTCATTTGCTAAAGGTACGGGTGCTACCTACACTCCAATTACGGGAGGAACAAAATTGTTTCCTACTGGTACTAATACTTCATATGATAATGAAGTTTCATCAGCAATCACTTTATCATCACCATTCACTTTTGGAGGTGTTGCTGTTACAAGTATTTATGTGAGTGCAAACGGATATGTGACTTTCGGAGCAGCACCAAGTGGAACAACTTACACTCCTTTATCAACATTAGGAACAACTACAGGAGCAATTTCAGCTTTTGGTCAGGATGCGGGATCTTCTACAGCTACAGGTGCTGTGCCGGAAGTAAGTTATTTAGATTCAAGTACTGAATTTGTAATTCAATATCAGGATCACGCAAATTACTATAACAGAACTACGGAGAGATTAAACTTTCAGATTCGTTTAATGTATGCTACAGGTGAAATAAAAATAGTTTACGGAGCTTGTACTAATCCAGGAACTGTTGATACAACAAGTGGAATTACACCGCAAGTTGGTATTAGAGGAAATAGTACAACTTTTGCAACAAATGTAAGCCCATTAACTATCGGGAATGTACCTGCAGGAACAACTTGTGACTGGTCAAAAGCTGTTACAGGAAATGCTAATTCCAGTACTATGCTTTTTTCAGGATCTAGCGTAAATGTTAAAATACCAACAGGATTAGTATATATTTGGACTCCTGGTACTCAGTTACCAGTAAGAACTTTTGCTGCTACAACTGCGGTAACCAACAGTGGAGCTACTCTAAGTTGGACAGCTCCAACTGGTGCGACTGCTTATAATGTTCAGTACAGAGCTTTAGGAAGTTGTGACTGGACTGACTTTAGTGGTAATCCTGTCGCTGCAACCTCTGCTACTCTTGCAGGTTTAGCTCAGAATACAACATATCAGGTTCAGGTACAGGCTTTAAATGGTAATGCAGTATCAATGTATTCTCATATACCAAATTTAGCTGGTTCTGGTAATGGATATGCTGCGGCTGGATCATTTACAACCGTAGCCAATTGTGCAAGTACAGTTACAGGTCTTGCTTCTTCTGCATTAACTCCTGATACAGCAACTATCAGTTGGACAGCCTCTACTACGGCTCCAGGGAATGGATATGAATATTATTATAGTACGTCTTCAACTGCGCCACTTTCAACTACTACACCATCTGGTTCTGTTACTGCAGGCGTAATTACTGCAAACTTATCAGGTTTAACTCCATCTACACAATATTATTATTGGATAAGAGGAAATTGTAATGGTACTGATAAGGGGGTTTGGTCTAGTTCTGCAAACTTCACTACATTAGGTCTTTGTCCTACCGTTACTGCTCCTGCGGCTAATGCAGTTGGTGTATCAACTACACCTACAATAACTTGGACTGCAATAAATGGAGCTACTGGTTATATAGTGAAAGTAGGTACAACTTCTGGTGGAACTGAAGTAGGTAATTTTAACGTTACTGGTGGAACATCAACAAGTTACCCTATCACAACACCACTTAATAATAGTACTAATTATTATTATTCTGTAACTGCTTATACTGCTACTACGGCTGCTCCGGCAACACCATGTACAGTTAGAGTTTTTCAAACAGTATGTCCTGCAATTACAGCCCTACCTTGGACTGAAAATTTTGATTCAATGTCAACAGTGGGCTCTGGAATATTTCCTACATGTTGGGGGCAAACTCAAGGCAGCAAATCTTGGGTAACTTCTAATGCTGCCTATACCTCTGTAAATGATCCTCTTTCAGCTCCAAATTATGCTACTATTGCATGGAGCAATACAACAGCATCAATATTATGGAGTCCAGCTTTTCAATTAACAGCAGGAGTATCTTATGATTATAGTTTCTTTTTTGCGGGAGACACATATACAGGATGGACTGGTGATGTAGTACAGAATACATCTCAAAGTGCAACTGGTGCAACAGTAATTGGTTCTACTTTTATTGCAAGTTCTACAACTTCAACTTCTACTTATGCTAAAGTGAAAAGAACTTTTGTACCTACAACTAGTGGTGTGTATTACTTTGGAGTTAGAGTAATTAGTAATAGTACTCCTACTTATTTAGGTGTAGATGACTTTAGATTTGAAACAACGCCTACATGTGTAGAGCCAACAGCTGTTACCGCATCTAATATTACTACAACAACTGCAGATGTAGCTTGGACTGCTCCATCAACAGTTCCAGCAAATGGCTACGAAATATACTATAGTACAACAAGTACTGCTCCTGGTGCAACAACTCCAGCAACTACAACTAGTACCACAACCTCTAAGAGTTTGTCTTCACTTTTACCATCGTCAACTTATTATGTTTGGGTGCGTTCTGTGTGTAGTACAACTGATAAGAGTGCTTGGTCAATGTACGGTTCATTTGCAACTGCATGTGGGGTAGTATCAAACCTTTCTGAGAATTTTGATAACACATCTTCTAGTGGGAATATTTTACCAAATTGTTGGTCAAAAATTGTTACTGGTTCCGCAAATTCATATGTTCAAGCAGGAACAGTAATGAGTGGTCCTAATAATCTATATATTTATGCTTCTGCGGCTACTGAAACTTGCATAGTGAAATTGCCTCAAATTAGTACATTGAGTAGTGGTAACTATTCAATTGCATTTAAAGGACGTGCTAATTTTACAGCGGGTGGAGTAGTGCAAATAGGATATATGACAGATGCTAGTAATGCCTCAACATTTGTTGTATTAGGGACTTATACTGCATCAAGCACTACAGTAATTGATAATTTTGTCTTGCCTATAGTTGGTGTTCCTGCAGGTGTTACAACATTGGCGTTGAAACATACGGGTAATCCTGCTTACAGTGTTATTTTAGATGATGTTAAGTATGATATGACATCTGTCTTAGCGACAGGTGAGACTACTAACGTTAAAAATAATAACATCAAAGTTTATCCAAACCCATTTGCAGATGTGTTAAATATCTCAGATGTTAAGAATGTAAAATCTGTATCGGTAATTGATATTGCTGGAAGATTAGTGAAAACTATAGAGAAACCGAGTTCAGCTCTTCAGTTAGGAGAATTGAAATCAGGAATGTATATAGTTGTTCTTAATATGAATGATGGTTCTAAACAAACTATTAAAGCAATTAAGAAATAATATAAAATAATTATAATTAATAATTTTAATAGCGACTAGAGATAGTCGCTATTTTTTTTACTGGGATTTTCTAAATAGATAAAATATATACTACAATATAATGTTAATATTTGTTAATATTTATAATTATTAATTAATTATTAATTATGGGTGATTTTTGTTAAATAATTATGTGTATAATTGAAGTTGTGAGTTCTTATTTAAATAAAAATTATTCATTGAATTTTTAACTTTATAACGATTATTTAAAAAAATAAGATGTTTTAATAAATTATATTGTAATAATTAGTAAATTTATTATCTATTTTAAATAAATAAAGTATGAGAAAATTTTTACTAACGTACCTTTTGTTAATCGGTACTTTGATCTCTGCCCAAATTACGCTTGGGTCGGGAACTACAAGTGGTGGCGTATCCACCTCAGTTGCAACTGTGCCATGGAGTACATATTATGGTTACAGTTATGCTCAGCAAATTATAACAAAAGCTGATATCAACGCTAGTGCGTCAGGAAATATCACCGGTTTGAAGTTTTATTTGGCAGCTTCGCAAGTTATTACAAATTCAAATCAAATAGTTGTCTATTTGGGTCTTACAAACAAAGCTACATTTACTTCAACTTCAGACTGGATTCCGACTACAGCACTTACGCAGGTTTTTAGTGGGACTGCAACAAATAATGCAGGAGTTGTAGAGATAACTTTTCCAACACCATTTCCTTATGATAATATAAATAATTTGGTTATCGCAGTAGATGAAAATAAATCTGGTGATGATGGTGGTGAATACTTTTACACATATCCAAACGGAGATAATAAAACAATATACTACAGAAGTGATGGAACAAATCCTGATCCTGCAGCTATTACCCAAACAGGAACGAGATCTACAACACAGTCGGTAGTGACATTATTGGGTCTTTCTCCTAGTTCTGTTCCTAACTGTCCTGTAGTAACTGCACCTTCGGCTGCTGCTACGGGTGTTGCAGCTTTGCCTACAATTAGTTGGGCTGCTGTAAGTGGTGCTACTGGATATAGATTGTCAGTTGGTACGACTGCTGGAGGAACGGATATTGTAAATAATCAGGATTTAGGAAATGTAACGTCATATGTGTTTTCTACAACTTTACAATATAATAAACAATATTTTTATACTGTAAAATCATATAATGGTGCTATTCCATCTGTAAATTGTTCAGAAAGATCATTTACAACAATGAATATTCCATGTCCTGCTGTTTCGTTGCCTGCTGCAGATGCAACAGGAGTTGCTTTAACGCCTACAATAACTTGGGCTGCTGTTACTGGAGCTACAGGTTATAAACTTAGTGTAGGAACAACTGCAGGAGGTACTAATGTCTTGAATAATCAAAATGTTGGAAATGTACTGACTTATACGTTCACAACACCATTAAATCCGTCTACTAAATACTATTATACAGTAAATTCAAACGATGCTACCAATACATCGTCTTCTTGCTCTGAAAGAAACTTTACTACACTGTGTAACACAGAAAATGCTCCTACAGTATCACAATCATTTGCTTCTTATTTACCTGTTTGCTGGTCTGCAGCGAAAGGAGCGGTTTCTGCCTCTTCGACTTTAACTTACGGCACAAGTAAATGGGCATCTGAAAGCGGCTTTGCGAATACGGGAACTAATGCAGCAGTGAGAATCAATTTATACAGTGATAATCCTGGAGATTGGTTGATTTCACAACCTATAAATCTTGGAAACACATCTGGAATTTACCGTGTAAAATACAGAATGGCGGTAACAGATTATTTAGGTACTACAGCACAGGCGACATTAGCTACACACATAGTAAGATTGATTGTTTCTACTGATGGAGGTACTACTTGGAGTAATGCAAATGTGATAAAAACTTATACAGGAGCAGGAACTTACTCAAATACGGGGCAAACAGAAATCGTAAATCTTACAGGGTACACCGGCACTGTTAAATTTGCATTTGTGGCTACAACTGCTAGTACATCTCCGGATATTGATTTTCATGTAGATGATTTTGTAGTTGAAGCAATACCATCATGTGAAGCACCATTAAATCCATCTGTCTCTTTAATAACTCAACAAAGTGCTACACTTTCATGGACGGCTACAACGGTAGCTCCTGCAAATGGATATCAATATTATTATTCAACTACGAATACGCCTCCAACATCAGGAACACCAACTACAGCAGTATCAGTTCCGCTTTCTCCATTAGCACCTTCTACTACTTATTATTACTGGGTGAGATCAATGTGTGCTGGTTCAGAAAGTGCATGGGTATCTGGATCATTTACAACATTAGCTGCGCCTCCTGCAAATGATGCTTGTTCGTCTCCAGCTGTACTTACTCCAGGTGCTACATATGCGCAAAATATTTTAACCGGAACTACTATTGGTGCTACAAATACTCCTGCTTTGAGTGCTAGTTGTTTATTTACGCCTACAAATGTTGGAGGAAATGTTTGGTATAGTGTAGTTGTACCTGCTTCAGGTAATTTAACTATTGAAACAGGTCCTGTTACTGGTTCTGCTTTAACTGATACGGTTGTTTCAGTATTTGCTAATTGTTCTTCTACTACTTCATTGTATTGTGATGATGACAATGGTGTAGATGCATTCTCTAAAATTGAAATGACGGGTCAAACTCCAGGAGCTACATTGCTGGTAAGTGTTTGGATATTTGGTAACACATCTACTACAAATGGTCAATTCCGAATTTCTGCTTATGATGCAAGTTTAGCAACTTCAGAAGCTACTCCGGTTAAAAACAATCTTTCAGTTTATCCTAATCCATTTGCTGATGTGTTGAACGTCTCAAATGTTAAAAATGTAAAAACAGTATCTATACTTGACATTGCCGGAAGATTAGTGAAAACTGTAGAAAAACCAAGTTCGGCTCTTCAGTTAGGAGATTTGAAATCAGGAATGTATGTGATTGTTCTTAATATGAATGACGGTTCTAAACAAACTATTAAAGCAATTAAAAAATAGTTATTTTAAGTACTATAATAATAGCGACCATATTTTGGTCGCTATTTTTGTTTACATAATACAATAAAGGTTTATCTGGATTATTAATACTTTAATAAAATAGTATTGTTTATACTGATACATCATTTAATTTATGTATAGACTATATTCATTATGTTAAATTTAAATAATTTATTATAAATTAATTGTATGATTTGTTTTATATTGCTATTTTCGAATCATAATCATAAAATAATAAAAATGAAAAAAGTTTTACTCTGCAGTTTTGCGGTGATGGGTGTTTTAACGTCTGCTCAGACATATTGTACGCCGGAGTTTGCAAGCGGTTGCAATTATGGTGATCAGATTAATAATTTTACAATACCAAATGCCAGTTTCAGCCATCTAAGTACAGGTTGTTCAACAGCTGCATATGGTGATTTTACTGCGCAGACAATCAGTATGAATGCTGGAGTCAACTATCCTTTCACAGTTACTCACGATTATGCCAGTCAGCATGTGAAAATCTGGATTGATTTTAACAACGATTTTACTTTTGATGATGCGACCGAATTAGTAGCAATGGGCACTAGTGTTGGTACCGGGACTTCTGCTGCTACCAATAGTACGATTTCAATGCCAGTAAATGCACCGGTGGGATTACACAGAATGCGTGTTGCAGATCGTTATGATAATGACCCGATTCCTTGTAATGTTGATGGTTATGGAGAAGCGCATGACTATATTGTAAATGTTGGTGCTGCACCTAGCTGTTTGGCGCCAAGTGGTTTATCTGTGACAGCTGTGAGTTCTAATTCTGCAACTCTGTCTTGGGTTGCTCCGACATCGAGTGTTGGTGTAGGTTATGAGTATTATGTCACCACATCAAGTGCGGCACCTTCTTCAACTGTTACTCCAACTGGTTCGGTAGGAAGTTCTACCTTGACAACACCACTAAATAGTTTGTCTCCAATTACCGGATATCATGTTTGGGTAAGGTCGGTTTGTACGACAACTTCAAAAAGTGATTGGTCCGCATCTGCGACATTTACAACTTTGTGCGGTGTGGTAACTCCAAATTTCACTTTTGATTTTGCTTCTGGGGTAAATACATGTTGGCAAAATGCTGATTCCGGAACTCCTGCGACTGCACCTTCAGGAAACTCTTCAAATTGGTATGAATCAGGATTCTTAAATAACGGATATACGGGTGCAATGAAAGTTAATCTGTATACAAGTTCATTTTTCCCAACTACATTTGATTCCTGGCTGATTACTCCGGTATTTAATCTTTCTTCCGGCGGTTATCGTGTAAAGTTTGACTACGGATTGACTCAGTTTGCGGATACAACAGCTGCAAGTTTGGGATCAGATGATGTGGTTCAGTTTGTGATTTCTCAGGATGGAGGAGTTACATGGACGGTACTGCAAACCTGGAATGCATCAAGTTCGATATCAAATACAGGCACACAATATACTTTTGATTTGGGCAATTATTTAGGAGCAAATACCAAATTTGGTTTTTATGCAACAAATGGAAGTGTTGCAGATACAAATGATGTAGATTTCTCTATAGATAATTTTGTTGTTGAGTCAGTTAATTTGTCAACATCTGAGGTTTCTCAGGTTAAAAATACTGTTAAAGTATATCCTAATCCATTTGCTGATGTGTTAAATATCTCTGATATTAAAAATGTGAAAACAGTATCTGTACTTGATATTGCTGGAAGAATAGTAAAAACCATAGAAAAACCAAGTTCAACTCTTCAATTGGGAGATTTGAAATCTGGAATGTATATTATTGTACTTAATATGAATGATGGTTCTCAACAAACTATTAAAGCGATTAAGAAATAATTTAAAATTCAAAATCAAATATGATTTAAAAGAGGCTGGAAAATTTTTCAGCCTCTTTTTTATTGTTGGCTGAGAAGTATTTGACCATATTAAAGATATTAGTAGCTTTTTATTGATTATTATTTCTGTAACAAATTATTATTAGAAAATTCAAATCATAAATCAGTAAAATGTCATAAATTCGCATTAATATAGTCAAATGTGTTGTATTATGAGAAAAATTTTACTTTTATGCCTATTTACATTAAATATGGCAATGAATGCCCAAATTACTTTGGGTACAGGTAGCAGTTCAGTTGGCATTGCGCCAATAAGTACCTATTATGGATATTCGTATGTTCAGCAAATCTTTACAAAAAACGAAATCAATGCGAATGCTGCAGGAAATATTACAGGCTTAAAATTTTATTTAAGTCCGTCATCGAGTATTGTAAATTCTTCAAGCTGGGTCATCTATTTAGGAACAACTTCAAAAACTACTTTTTTATCAAACTCAGACTGGATTCCTGTTTCTCAACTTACACAGGTCTTTTCGGGAACTGTTACCAGTGTAAACGGAGTGGTAACAATTAATTTTCCCACACCTTTTGCATATAACAATTTGAATAATCTGGTAGTTGCTACAGAAGAAAATTCAGCGGGATATGATGAGAATGGTTTTGATGATGCTTTCTACGGATACAATTCTACTTCCGGTTCGGTTTTGTATTATGAAAACGATAATATAAATCCTAATCCGTTATTTCCGCCAAACGGATCTTTGGATGAAAAAAAATCTGTGATCACTTTTAACGGTTTGACTGCAGGTTCTACAATCGCCTGTCCAGATATCACATATCCCGCTAATAATGATACATTTATTCCTTTATCACCGACCGTACAATGGAATGCAGTTTCCGGAGCAACAAGTTATAAAGTTTCTATAGGTACAACGCTTGGTGGTACGAATATTATCAATCAGCAATCTGTTACTACCAATAGTCTTTTGGTTCCTGCGACATTAGCAGCAAACACTATTTATTATTTAAAAGTAGTTGCAGTAAACGCTTCGGGAGAATCTCAGGGATGTTCATCTGTTATGTTTAGAACAACACCGGGACAACCCGCAAATGATGAATGCACCAATGCTGTTGCATTAACGGTGAATCCTAATGCTGTCTGTACAGCTTCTATGCAAGGTTATACTTTAGGAGCGACAAGTTCAGGATTGGCTGCAGCTCCTTGCTACGGAAATCCGGATGATGATGTTTGGTTTAAATTTATTGCTACAGCAAGTTCACATAAAATTTCTCTGAATAATATTGTGTCTATTGGTACAACTAATAATGATGATCTCTATTTTCAGGTTTTCAGCGGAGCTTGTGGGAATTTAACTAGTATTTTATGTTCAGATCCAAATTCTGCTTTGGTCACAGGATTAGCAGTCGGCTCAACGTATTATGTAAGAGTATTTAGTTATGATGGAGCGGGAAGTAATCAAAGTTTTAATATTTGTGTTGCAACAATTCCGCCACCGCCTACAAATGATGCATGTTCGGGAGCTTTGTCGGCGACTTTGCCATATTCTTACACTCAAACTGATGCTTTAGGAGCTACCAACAATTCGGGGTTTTTAACCACTTGTACAGACGGTATGAATGACGGAACGTGGTTTAGTTTTGTAGGAAATGGTGGTGATGTTGATGTAGTTGTCAACGTACCTTCAGGAAGTTCTTTTGATCCTCAAGTTGCTGTCTTTACGGGAAGTTGCTCCTCTTTTACCTGCGTAGATACTGAAGATAGTGGTGGAAATGGCGAAACAGAAGTACTTTCCATACCAACTATTTCAGGAACTGTTTATTATGTAAATGTAGGTCATTACGATAGCTCCAGTAATGATATGGAAGATACTTTCACGATTAACATCACATCAAATTTTCTCGCAACAGCAGAGGTTTCACAAGTGAAAACAAATAAAGTGAAGGTTTATCCAAATCCTTTTTCAGATGTGATCAATATTTCAGATACTGAGAATGTAAAATCAATTTATGTAACCGATATGGTTGGAAGAACTTTAAGAACAATAGAAAATCCGAGTTCAGTTATTTATTTAAATGATTTAAAATCAGGAATGTATATTTTAAGTTTAGTGATGAAGGACGGCTCCAAACAATCATTGAAAGTTATAAAAAAATAATTTCAATAAGATTTAACAACAAAAAAGGATGCAGATAAATTATAACTGCATCCTTTTTTATATTTATATAAATAGATTTTTATTCGGTCGGAGGTACTGGTTTGATATCTCCCGTGTTCATCAGATCAAATACTGTCGGGAAAAACATAACGAGTATAAAGTAAATGACGATCATTAAAGCGATCATTGCGAATAAGATAATCACTAAACTGTTGGGTCTGTTTTTCTTTTGTGGTTCCATGATTTTTTGTAATATTAGATTAATAGATAACTTTGATAAAAAATACTATGCTAATTTCTTGCCACACTGTTTGCAATACCTTGCGTCATCGTCAATATCTTCATTTCCGCACCTTTCACAGATCAGTTCAAGGTTCTGTCTTTTGTTTCTCATTTCGGCAGTTACAATTCCTGTAGGAACTGCAATGATAGAATAACCGGCCAACATCAATATCACTGCGAAGAATTTCCCCATCGGTGTAATTGGAGAAACATCGCCATACCCAACTGTCGTTACCGTTACAACCGCCCAGTAAATCGACTGCGGAATAGTCTCAAAACCAGGTCTTCCTCCTTCCACCATAAACATCAGGGAACCGACAATGACAGAAAATATTATTAAAAATAAAAGGAAAATATAAATTTTTCGAGAACTGTTTTTCAAAGCTCTTACAATGACAAAACCGTCATTCATAAAGTCCAGTAAGTTAAAAATTCTGAAGATTCTCAGCATTCTCAACATTCTGAAAATTAAAAAATATTTTGTAATAGGAAAAAAGAAACTCAAATAAAAAGGAACCAGTGAAAGGAAATCTATAATCCCGAAGAAACTGAAGATGTAGTGCTTCTTATTTTTTAAAACTGCAATTCTCATCCAGTATTCTGCAGTGAAAATAACGGAAATGATCCATTCACAAATGATAAAATAAACATGAAACTTTTTGTCAAGTTTCGGTATACTTTCCATCATGATGATAGAAGTGCTTACGAGGATCAGAGAAAGAAGTGCAACGTCAAATAACTTGCCCAGTTTAGTATCCGAACGGTAAATTACGCGGTACAGAAATCTTTTCCAGAGCTTATCTCCGGGAACAAGATTGTGTTCTTTCTCCATGATCAGAGTTTTTTTTAAATTTAGCAAATTATCCCTATTTTCGTAACAAACATACATAATAAAATGACAATACAAAAAGTAATTGCAGAGATAGAAAAACACATTGCCATTTCGCAGGCAGAAGACTTTGATAACGTTGGACTTCTTTGTGGCTTGCCGGAACGAAATGTTTCAGGGATTCTCGTTTGTCACGATGCTCTGGAAAACGTTGTGGATGAGGCAATTCATCGGAATTGTAATTTAATAGTATGTTTTCATCCCATTATCTTTTCAGGTTTAAAATCTTTGACGGGAAAAAATTATGTTGAAAGAGCGGTTTTAAAAGCGATTGAAAACAAAGTAGCGATTTACGCCATTCACACAGCTTTTGATAACGATTTTCATGGAGTCAATGCAGGAATATGTAATCTTTTAGGTTTAAAAAATCTTGAAATTCTTCAGCCTAAAAAAAATAATTTAAAGCAGTTAAATGTTTATGTTCCAAAAGATCATTCTGAAAATGTAAAAGAAGCACTTTTCTCTGCAGGAGCCGGAAATATAGGATTTTATGATGAGTGTAGTTTTAAAATTGAGGGAAAAGGAACATTCAGACCGATTGAAGGTTCGAATCCGTTTTCGGGAACACAAAATACTCGTGAAAATGCTGAAGAAGATATGATTTCTGTGATTTTTGAATCTTTTAAACAAAATCAAATCGTTACCGCCATGAAATCTGCACATCCTTACGAGGAAGTAGCACATCAGATTTATCAGCTCGAAAATGAAAATCAATATTCAGGCTTGGGAATGTATGGCGAATTTGAAACTGAAGTGGATGAGAATTATTTTCTGAATTTCGTTAAAGAAAAATTTAATTTAAATGTGATTAAACATTCAGATTTAAATCATAAAAAAATAAAAAGGGTAGGAGTTTTGGGAGGTTCCGGAGCGAGTGGAATAAAAGCTGCACTTTCAAAAAAATGTGACGCTTATCTTACCGGAGATCTCAAATACCACGATTATTTCCTGGCAGAATCTAAAATGCTGATTTGCGACATCGGACATTACGAATCGGAGCAATTGGTAAGTCAACAATTATTTGAAATTTTGTCACAAAAATTTAGTACATTTGCAGTCTTAAAATCTAGTGAAAAAACAAACCCAGTAAATTATTTCCTATAGATATGGCAAAAATCACCGAAATTTCAGTTGAAGAAAAATTAAGAGCTTTATACGATTTGCAAATCATCGATTCAAGATTGGATGAGATCCGAAATACAAGAGGAGAGTTGCCAATCGAGGTTGAAGATCTTGAAATTGAGATTGAAGGCCTGGAAAAGAGAGCGGAAAAATTTCACGCAGAGATTAAAGAGCAGAATGATCAGATCAGCAACAAAAATGAAGTGATCAATCATGCAAAAACTTTAATCGATAAATACAAATCTCAACAGGATAACGTAAGAAACAATAAAGAATTTGAAGCTTTAGGAAAAGAAATTGAATATCAGGAACTTGAGATTCAACTTTCTGACAAGAGAATCAAAGAATTCGGAGCTAAAATCGGTCATAAAGAAGAAACTCTGAATGAGTTGAATACTAAAATCGACGATCTTAAAAATCACCTTAAATTCAAAAAAGAAGAATTGGAAGGATTGATCTCTGAAACTCAGAAAGAAGAAGATTATCTGATCACAAAATCTGAAGAATTTGCTTCTAAAATCGACGAAAGATTATTGGCTTCTTATCACAGAATCAGAGCCAACTCTTCTACAGGTCTTGCAGTTGTAGGTCTTGAAAGAGGTGCTCCGAAAGGATCTTTCTTCACAATTCCACCACAAAAGCAAATGGAAATTGCTCAGAGAAAAAAAATCATCATCGATGAGCATTCAGGAAAAATTCTTGTTGACGACGAGTTGGTAAACGAAGAAACTGAAAAAATGAATTCTGTAATCAAATTCTAATACAGACTTCTATAAAATAAAAAAACGGCTTCAAATTTTGAAGCCGTTTTCTATTTACCTAAACTTTTCAATAAACGCAATCATAATTCCCATCCTTTGGAGGGTTGGCGAAAATTTAGAGTAAATTTTTGACGGGGTGGTTTTAATTTTACCTATTTAAAAATCTTGGAATTTTAATTACTTGTGAATTAGTGTTTATAACAAAAACAAAAAACCGCTTCAAATCTGAAACGGTTTATTTATTCTAATCATGATGACCATACATTTTATCGTAAAGATCTTTGAACTTCTCTTTCACTGCTTTTCTTTTCAGTTTCAGCGTTGGAGTCAGAAGCCCCGCTTCAATGCTCCAGACTTCAGGAGTAAGCTCAATTTTCTTGATCTGTTCCCAATTTCCTAAATGTTCGTTGATATTGTCGATTTCTTTTTCAATTCTTTCTTTCAGTTCGGGGCTGTTTGCAATTTCTTTTGGAGTAGTACCAATGTTGAGGTTGTTTCTCATTGCCCAGTTTTTAGCAAATTCAAAATCCGGCTGTACAAATGCGCAAGGCATTTTTTCGCCGTCACCAACAACCATCACCTGCTCAATAAATTTTGAAGCTTTGGCTAAATTTTCAATCGTTTGAGGAGCAATATATTTTCCGCCGGAAGTTTTAAACATTTCCTTTTTACGGTCGGTGATCTGCAAAAATCCTTCGCTGTCGATATGTCCGATGTCTCCGGTTTTGAAAAATCCGTCTTCTGTGAAAGTCTCTTTAGTCTGCACGTCATTTTTAAAGTAGCTCTTAAATACAGATGGTCCTTTCACGGTAATTTCACCATCTTCCTGAATTTTCACGGTTAAGTTGTCTAAAGGATGACCTACAGTTCCAACCTTCATTTTACCAAAAGAGTTTACTGAGATCACTGGTGAGGTTTCTGTTAAACCATATCCTTCAAGAATTGGAATTCCGGCATTTTGAAACATTAAATTCAATCTTGTTGACAAAGCAGCAGAACCCGAAACCAAAGTGATAATTTCACCGCCCAAACCTTCTCTCCATTTTTTGAAGACAAGTTTGTCGGCGATAATTTCTGACAAGCCTGTAGGTTTTGTAACTTCCTTCTTTTTCTGAATTAGATTTAAAGCCCAGAAGAATATTTTTTGTTTAAATCCGCCTGCAGAAGAACCAGTATTATAGATTTTGTCATAAACTTTTTCCACTAATCTCGGAACAACACTCATATAATGAGGTTTCACTTCTTTTACGTTTTCACCCATTTTTTCAATACTTTCAGCAAAGTAAATTGAAAAACCATTATATTGGAAAAGATAAAAAAGCATTCTTTCAAAAATATGACAGATCGGCAAAAAACTTAAAACTCTTGTATCTTTATAATCTAAACTTTTCTTTTTTGGAATTCTAGGAACCGAACCTAAAACGTTTGAAACAATATTTTCATGAGTCAACATAACACCTTTTGGCTTTCCTGTTGTTCCTGAAGTATATATTAAAGTTGCTAAATCTTGTGTATTGATAGCTTTTGAAAGATCTTCCACCTCGATTTGAGTAGAATCATCTTCTCCAAGATCTAGAATTTCTTTCCAGTTTGCAGCTCCTGTAATATTATCAAACGTAAAAACTCCCTGAAGAGAAGCTACATTATGCTTGATCTTCATCACTTTCGCCAGAAGTTCTTTATCCGAAACAAAGCAGTATTTTATTTCGGCATTATTAAAAATAAATTCATAGTCTTCCGGTGAAATACTTGGGTAAACAGGCACAGAAACTACGCCGATCTGAGAAATTCCCAAATCCATTATTGCCCATTCTGTACGGGAATTGGTAGTGATCAAAGCGATTTTATCTCCAGGTTTGATTCCCAGTTTTAAAAGACCTCTTGAAATTTTGTTCCCTTGATTAATAAATTCCTGAGTAGATGTTTTTTGCCATTCTCCCTGATGTTTTGTGGCAAACATGACATCATTAGGAAATTTTTCTAATGCAAGGTGGGGTATATCGAATAATCTTTTAATTGACATAATTATTATATATTTAGTAAAGAATTTAAATATAAGCATTTTTTTTAATTATAAATTTAGATTTTTGAAATAAATAATTAAGTATAAAAAGATCAGATCTCTACAGTAATTTTCAATAATTAATTCAGCGGTAAAACCTGATGAATACTGGAAAATTTGAAGTTAGTTTCACTAAATATCATTAGTATTTTCAGATTTGGTTAAAAAGTGTAAATTTACGACCATCTAATTATAATTTTATGGACTTTAATTTATCAGAAGAACAGCTGATGATTCAGCAGGCAGCAAGAGATTTTGCACAAAACGAGCTATTACCGGGAGTAATAGAAAGAGACCGTGACCAGAAATTTCCTACTGAGCAGGTGAAGAAAATGGGAGAAATGGGACTTTTGGGAATGATGGTCGATCCAAAATACGGTGGAGCCGGGATGGACAGCGTTTCTTACGTTTTGGCAATGGAAGAGATTGCAAAAATTGATGCTTCTGCAGCAGTTGTGATGTCTGTAAATAACTCTTTGGTTTGTGCAGGTCTTGAAAAATATGCTTCTGAAGAACAAAAAATAAAATATCTTACACCTTTGGCAAGCGGTCAGGTGATCGGAGCATTTGCTTTGTCTGAGCCGGAAGCGGGTTCTGATGCAACTTCTCAGAAAACGACAGCCGAAGATAAAGGTGATTATTATCTTTTAAATGGTGTGAAAAACTGGATCACCAACGGAGGAACAGCTTCTTATTATGTGGTAATTGCTCAGACAGATCCTGAGAAAAAGCATAAAGGAATCAACGCTTTCATTGTAGAAAGAGGTTGGGAAGGTTTTGAGATCGGACCAAAAGAAGACAAATTGGGAATCAGAGGAAGTGATACGCATTCTTTGCTTTTCAATAATGTAAAAGTGCCTAAAGAAAACAGAATTGGTGAAGACGGTTTCGGATTCAATTTCGCAATGGCTGTTTTGAACGGTGGTAGAATTGGGATCGCTTCTCAGGCTTTAGGAATTGCTTCCGGAGCTTACGAAATGGCTCTTAAATACGCCAAAACAAGAAAAGCTTTCAAAACTGAAATCATCCATCATCAAGCAATCGCTTTCAAATTGGCAGATATGGCAACTCAGATTACGGCTGCAAGAATGCTTTGCTTCAAAGCTGCTGTAGAAAAAGATGCCGGAAAAGATATTTCTGAAATCGGAGCTATGGCAAAATTATATTCTTCTCAGGTTGCGATGGATACTACGATTGAAGCGGTACAAATTCATGGAGGATACGGATATGTAAAAGAATATCACGTAGAAAGATTAATGAGAGATGCAAAAATCACTCAGATCTATGAAGGTACTTCGGAAATCCAGAAAATTGTGATTTCGAGAAGTATTTCAAAATAATCGATGTAAATTTAAAACACTAAATATTTTGTATGAAAAAATCTTGGTTAATCACTTTAGGAGTTATTTTACTTCTTGTAGGAGTTTTTGTCTGGTATAAATTTTACTTCGTTTTTGGAGAAGGTGTAAAATCCGGATATTTGAATTACGCCATTAATAAAGGCTATATTTTCAAAACCTACGAAGGAAAATTGATTCAGGAAGGTTTCGGAAGAGGAAAAACGGGAACAATTACAAGCTATGAGTTTGAATTTTCTGTAAAAGATCCTGAAATTTTCAAACAATTGGAACTCAACAGTGGTAAAACCTTTGATCTTCATTACAAAGAATACAATGGTACTTTGCCTTGGAGAGGAAATACAAAGTTTGTTGTAGATAAAATAGTGAACATGAAATAATCATAAAAGGCTCTCAAATCGAGAGCCTTTTACTTTACACCAAATCACAAAATATTAATATATGAAAATTATTAATTTCTTTATTGTTTGATTGTATTTAAAGAGTTAAGTTAAATACAATTTGACTTTTGTTGAAAGTTTAACATTTATTAATACAAATGTATGAGGAATTTCTTTTCAATGAATATTTTTTCCTTAAAAATTTATTAATTTTTTAATCAGGATTATTTCCGGGAAGATTTTTATTTCTTTTTTTATAAAAATAATAAGCAATCCCGGCAATCAAAAACATAGGCCAAAGCGGAAGAATAAAAAGGAAAATAGAAGTAATGACATTCCATCCTGAAGAAACTGCAGCCAGAGATTTGTCACCGAAACCTTCCGGTTTATTTTGTACGGCAAGATCAGAATCAGCTCCGTATAAAGTAATTTCTACATCACATAAAGTATTGTTCACAAAATCGTGACCTGAAACATCAATGCCTTTATTTTCAACTTCTCCAATATTGTAGCTAAGATCATCCATTAAATAATCAAACTTCTGAATAGGAACTTTTACTTTTAAATAAGCAATTTTCTTATCATTATTGTTAAGTGAAATATTTTCACTTCTGATAAAACCGTCATACTTTTTGACCTGTTCTTTTACAATTTCTTTAGCAGTTTCAGCATTATTAACATTAATTTCAAGAACTCCGGATTTTTGAATTCTGTTTTTAGAAACGGTTAAAATTTCAGAATTTGTTTTCGGTTTGTCTTTGTAAACGATTTTCGTTTCTTTAATGATTTTCGGAGCAGGAACATTTACTACAATTTTTTCATTTTTTGTTTGTGAAGAATCTTTTTTCTCAATTTTAGACTCCAATTTCATATTGGCGATTTTGTCTGATATAGAATCGATGCTTTTAGAAGTTGACTCTATTTTTTCGGTAACATCACTTTTCGTTTTTTCAAAATCTTTAATTTTAATACTTGCCGAATCAAAAACAGCTTCCGCATCTTTACTTACCGAATTTACTTTTTCAGCAGTATTTGTTAAAGCGCTGTCGGCTTTTGCTACGGTGTTTTCCATTTGAGAAGTTGCAGCTTCTCCCTTTTTACACATAATGAAAGTGCTTGATACAGCAACTAATAAGATATACTTTTTCATAAGATTATTTTTTTGTTGAAGTAAATTTAGAAGGTTAAATCTGCTGTGGCTTGTAAAAGAAGTGTATGATTTTAGTAAATGTTTAATGTGTTGATAGATAGGTTTTTGTAAATTGTTTGTAAAGGTTTTACAACAATATTTTCTATTTCTAAATTCAATTTTTTTATTTAAAAATGATCTTTCAAAGATCGAGGATTAACTTTTTTACTGACAACCATATTTTTTTTTGGATATGTCAATTGTAATAAAAGAATCAAATTTTTGGAACTGACAGGATATTTTATCGATTAAAAAGTAAATTATTCAATATTTATGATATGTTTCTTTATATTTCTAAAAGTTTCTTAAATAATTTTGTTTTTAGTGTTATAAATTTTCATTAATTTTGACATTTCGTAATCAAAATAGAATTTACATGAAAAAACAACTACTCTTGATGGGAGTGCTTTTTATTTCCAATATTATTTCAGCACAAACAAACCGCCTTTGGAAGGAAGTTTCTCCAAAAAATACTTCTGAGATATTAGAAAATAAAACTAATATTCTTCATCCAAAAGTTTACAGTCTAGATTTTGCAGGTTTAAAAAATGCACTATCAAAAGCACCACAAAGTTTTTCAACGAGTGGAAAATCTGATGTTATCATCTCTTTTCCAAATGCTGAAGGAGTTCTTGAAAATTTCAAAGTAAGAGAGAATTCAAACTTTGCTCCGGAATTGGCAGCAAAATATCCGGATATAAAATCTTATGTAGGTGAGAGTCTGGAAGATTCGCATTTTACAGTGTATTTTAGTATGTCGCCTTTAGGTTTATCTTCTATGGAGCTTTATGATAATAAATCTGCAGTTTTTATTGAACCATATACAAAAGATCTTTCTACTTATGTTGTTTATAAAAAATCTGACAAAAAGCAGAGTTTAGATAAATTTGAATGTTCAGTAATTGATGTCGCTCAAAAAGGACTTGACAATTCAAACCTTACTGCAAGACCAAATGCGGATGACGGGAAATTAAGAACTTTCAGACTTGCTTTATCTTGTACTGGAGAATATACAACTTATTTCGGCGGAACAGTAGCTGGTGCTTTAGCAGCTATGAATAATACAATGACTCGTGTAAATGGAGTTTTTGAAAAGGATTTTGCTGCAAGAATGATTCTTATCGCCAACAATAGTACACTTATCTATACAAATGCATCTACAGATCCTTACTCTGGAGCTGCAGCCGGAACAGGTGGAGCTTGGAATGGAGAATTGCAAACCAATCTTACAGCAACAATTGGAGAAGCCAATTATGATGTAGGTCACTTGTTTGGTGCCACCGGAGGTGGTGGTAATGCAGGTTGTATTGGTTGTGTTTGTACTAATGGAACGAAAGGAAGAGGATATACTTCTCCTGCAAATGGAGTTCCGTCGGGAGATACTTTTGACATTGATTATGTAGCTCATGAATTAGGTCATCAGTTTGGAGGAAATCACACTTTTTCTCATAATATTGAAGGAACTGGAGTAAATATGGAAGTTGGCTCTGGATCAACTATCATGGCTTATGCAGGTATTACGAATCAGAATGTACAGTTGAATTCAGATGCGTATTTTCATGCTGTAAGTATTCAACAAATTACTAATAATATTAAAAATAAAACTTGTCCTGTAGTTACAAACACAGGAAATGCAATTCCCACAGCTGATGCAGGCTTAGATTATACCATCCCAAAAGGAACTCCATTTATGCTTACTGGAGCGGGTACTGATGGAAACGGAGATCCACTGACGTTTATTTGGGAACAAATGGACACCGCAGTTGCCGGTCAAACAGGAGCAAACTCTGTAGCATCTGCGACAAAAGCTAGTGGACCTACTTTTAGATCACACACTCCACAAACAGTTCCTTACAGATATTTTCCACCATTAGATCGAATAGTTGCAGGGGTAACAACATTGTCAAGCCCAGCTGGTACTCCTTCAGGAATCGTTGTAGAGGCTCTGTCAAATGTTGCCAGAACATACAATTTCAGATTTACAACTCGTGATAACAGGGCTGGAGGTTCCGGAAACAATTCTGATGATGCGGTTGTAACAGTAAATGCTGCTGCAGGACCTTTTATTGTTACTTCTCAAAATACTGCAGGAGTAGTATGGAATGAAGGTCAGGCACAGACAATCACTTGGAATGTAGCGGGAACAACAGCTGCTCCTGTGAGTACACCAAATGTTACCATTTTATTATCAAAAGATGGAGGTCTTACATTCCCTACAGTGTTAGTTGCAAGTGCTCCTAACAATGGATCTTATTCTTATACTGTACCAGGAGGTTTAGGAACTGTGGCAAATGCAAGAATTATGGTTAAGGGTCTAAATAATATTTTTTTAAATGTTAACTCACAAAGCTTTACAATCAATTCTTCAGCAGTTGTAATTCCTCCAAGTGGTGGTGGAAATCCGGGTAACCCAGCAGTTCAGTCACCAATTTTCCAAGGAATGATGATTTATCCTGTACCATCTAATAACGGATATATCTACATTAAAACTGATTTCCCTCCGAAGTTTGATGACAAAAGACTTCCTGCTCCTTATAAAGTTACTTACGAAATTTACTCTATGGACGGAAAACTGGTTGTACCAAAAAGAACAAGACATATATTCTCAAGAACTGTTGACAATAGAGCAGATGAGAAAATTGACTTGAGAACTCTTCCTACAGAAGCTTACATGATTCATGTAACAGTAGATGATGAGAAGATTGTTAAGAAATTATTGATGCTTAATAAATAATATTGATCATCATACTCATAAAAAAAACCGTTCAGATGAACGGTTTTTTTTATGATTTAAAAATAAGTGGTAAAATTAATTCTGTCTGAATTCACTAATGAAATGCAGTTTCACATTCGGAAATTTCTCTTGTGTCATGTGAATTGTAAATGATGAATCAGCTAAGAATACCAATTGATTGTATTTGTCTCTTGCTAAAAACCTCTGTTTTAATCTTGCAAATTCTTTAAACTCTTCAGATTTTTCATCCGCTTCAATCCAACAAGCTTTGTGCATAGAAAGTTGTTCGTAAGTACATTTTGCACCGTATTCGTGTTCCAAACGGTATTGGATAACCTCGTATTGAAGTGCACCCACCGTTCCGATTATTTTTCTGTTGTTCATTTCTAAAGTAAATAATTGAGCAACACCTTCATCCATCAACTGATCAATACCTTTTGCCAATTGTTTAGCCTTTAAAGGATCATTATTATTAATATATCTGAAATGCTCTGGAGAGAAACTTGGAATTCCTTTGAAGCTGATTTTTTCACCACCTGTCAAAGTATCACCAATTCTGAAACTTCCGGTATCATGAAGTCCGACAATATCTCCAGGGAAACTTTCGTCCACAACTTCTTTTTTATCGGCAAAAAAAGCATTCGGAGAGGAGAATTTCATCTTTTTGCCTTCTCTCACTAATAGATAGTTTTCATTTCTTTTAAATGTTCCTGAAACAATTTTCACGAAAGCCAAACGGTCTCTGTGTTTAGGATCCATGTTTGCGTGAATTTTGAAAACGAAGCCTGTAAATGCAGATTCTTCTGGTTTCACCATACGGGTTTCGCTTTCTTTCGGTTGCGGCATTGGAGCAATTTCGATAAATGCATCCAACAATTCACGCACACCAAAATTATTTAAAGCTGAACCAAAAAATACAGGCTGCAAATCGCCATTCATATAATCTTCACGGCTAAACTCAGGATAAACAGATTGTATTAATTCTAATTCTTCTCTTAAATTCTTCGCAGGTTTTGCACCAATGATTTCATCTATTGTAGGATCGTTGATGTCGTCGAATTTGATGGCTTCACCAACTTTCTGTTTCTTTTCTTCTAAAAATAACTGAATATTGTTTTCCCAGATATTATAAATTCCCTGGAAATCTGCACCCATCCCAATCGGAAGAGAAAGCGGAACAACTCTCAAACCTAATTTCTGCTCAACTTCATCCAAAAGATCAAAGGCATCTTTACCTTCACGGTCAAGCTTATTGATGAAAACCAACATCGGAATGTTTCTCATTCTGCAGACTTTCACCAATTTTTCAGTCTGTTCCTCAACACCTTTTGCAACGTCGATGACAACAATTACAGAATCTACAGCTGTTAAGGTTCTGTAGGTGTCTTCAGCAAAATCTTTGTGACCCGGAGTATCAAGAATGTTGATTTTGAAACCTTTATATTCGAATGCCAATACGGAAGTTGCAACCGAGATTCCTCTCTGTCTCTCGATTTCCATAAAGTCGGAGGTTGCCCCTTTTTTAATTTTGTTCGATTTTACGGCTCCTGCTTCCTGAATTGCACCTCCAAAAAGTAGAAGTTTTTCTGTAAGCGTGGTTTTTCCGGCATCTGGGTGAGAAATAATTCCGAATGTTTTTCTTTTCTCTATTTCTTTGATTAAGTCTGACATAGTGTATTTTGAATTTGCAAAAATCGGGATTTTTATCGGATTCTGAAAATCGGATTTTTAAACTTTTATCTGATGTTTAAAATTGCAAAAATTATAATTTTAAACACATTAGATCACGTAAGTTTTTTAGCTAAAATAAATTGAAAATAAAAAGTTCACATAAGACTAAAAATCAAAGATTTTCTAAAACTAATGTGTTCTTCTGTGTTTAAAGAATTTAATCTTAACTAAACTAATGTGTTAAAATGTTTTGTGTCTTTTGCGGTAAAATCAAATTAAAAGTTAGATTTTCTTTTAAGCAGATAAGCAACTCCTAAACCTGTCAAAACCATCAAAGCACTAAACGGAAAAATATATTTCATTCCCCAAATATCTGCAACACCTCCAATCAGCGGACCTGCAATACCGAGAGAAAGATCAATGAAAAGTCCGTAACCTGCCAATGCAGAACCCTGACTTGACGGAGAAACACTTTTAATAGCAACAACACCAAGTGCAGGAAAAATTAATGAAAATCCTAATCCTGTAACTCCAGCTCCAAAAAGTGCCATTTCAGAATTGTTGGCAAAGGATATGATTAAAAGTCCGATTGTTTCTACTAAAAGACAAGCGATTGCGACTCTTATTCCACCATAATTATTGATGACGTTGCTGAATACCAATCTTCCTGCAACAAACAATCCACCAAAAACAGTGAGACAAAGAGCACCGTTATTCCAATGAAAATAGTTGTAGTATAATGTAATAAAAGTAGAAATACTTGCAAAACCAATTCCGCCTAAAGCCAGACAAATTCCGAAAGGTGAAACTTTTCCTAAAACTTTCCAGAATGATTGAGAATCCTGAGTATGAGAATTGGTATAGTTTGTTTTAGTTTTAGCAAAGAGAAAACCGACTATTCCAACTAAAATAGAAAGAATTCCGATTCCGTAAAGACCAAACTGATGCTCAATAACAACTCCTAATGAAGCACCGATTGCTAAAGCTCCGTAACATGCGACACCGTTGTAAGAAATAATTTTTGCCGTATGTTTTTCACCCAAAGCCATAATTGCCCAATTGATCGGACTTGCACCAATCATTCCTTCTCCGCAACCCGTCAGAAGTCGTGTGATGATTAAAAATCCTAAACTGATTAATGGTGAAAATTTAAAATAATAAGCCAGAATCAGGAAAATTCCTGTAAGAGAAAATCCCAACATGCTGGATAAAACTGCAGGTTTAGAGCCTTTTCCATCGATAATTTTCCCGGAATACGCTCTTAGAAAAAATGTGGCAACGTATTGTAAACTGATCACCAATCCGGCAATCACCAAACTGAATCCTAAGCTTTTACTAATGAAAATCGGAAGAACCGAAAGTGATAGACCTATAATAAAGTATCCTAAAAAAGTAAAACCAACGTAGGTAAGTAATGGTAAATTAACATTTTCCGGCTGTTTGACTGCATGATCCATATTCATAAAAATTAAGGTGCAAAGATACTTCAGAAAAATAATTTAAAATGGGTTATAAGTTTTAAATAGATAAGATAAATCGTTTTTAAAATAAATCACTATTGTTCATAGCAGCTTTATTATCCTGTATTTTCATAAAATCAATTATCTTTGTTTTTCAAATTTAAAAAATGGAAAACAGCAGATACCCGAAATTTACATTCACCTGGATTGGAGGTTTGATATTATTCGCAGGTTTTGTCGTAGGATCTTTGGCTGTAGGATTTTTCAATGTTTTCTGGATGCTGTTTTTTAAAGAAAATCTGCAATACAAAGATTGGTTTTTGATGGCTTCAAATGCAGTTGTATTTTTAATATCAATTGCTTTTTTCGATTTTTTTGTAGTAAGATTACAGACCAAACAAAAACTGAATTTCAACTTTTCACCTACTAATTTTTACACTTATCTACTCATATTTCCGATGATGTTGGGAATGATGTTTATCGGTGAGTTTGTAACGTCTCAAATTCCGACTACAGGACCGTTTTTCGGAAAGTATTATGATTTTTTTACGGATCTAATGAGTCAATTAACAGATAATCCTGTTGTCATGGTTCTCACCGCTGTGATTATAGCTCCGATTTTTGAAGAAATTATTTTCAGAGGAATTATTCAGAAAGGCATGATCAATAATGGAATGCAACCGTGGAAAGCGATTGTTTTTGCTTCAATTATTTTCGGTTTGGTACATGCAAATCCTTGGCAATTTGTAGGTGCGGTTTTGTTGGGATGCGTTTTAGGTTTGGTATATCACAAAACAAAATCTTTGTTGTTACCAATGTTGTTACATGGTTTCAACAATCTTTGTTCATCAGTTTTAATCCTTTATACGAAAAATGAAAGCTTTTCGAAAGCTCTCAAGGTTTCAGAATGGGTGATTTTAGGAGTTGGGATTGTACTTTTTTCTTTGTTTTACTATTTGTTTATGAAGAAATATAAAGTGCATTATTCGGAAATTTAATTTATGAAAAAGAAATTTAGAATAATTGCAGGCATTTTTTTTCTCACATCAATACTTGTTTTCTTGCTAACTTTTACTTTTTTAAAATTTAATTTTATTGAAGTAAAGATTCCTGGAGAATCTGAAATTAATCTTGATAAGGGTGCATATACTGTTTATCTTATGGATGACAATCATGAAGAGTCTAACTATCAAAATTATTTTTTTGAATTAAAAGATGCGCAAAATAGAATAGTCAGAAAATTTCCCGACTCACTGAATCCAAAATGGATATTTACGACAGATATTGTCACAATTAGGGATAAAAAATATACATCTTACTCAGAATTTAATATTAGTCACGAAGGAAAATATTTTCTTAAATCATACTCAAAAAATAATCATATAAAAGAAGTGACCATATTAAAAGATGAACATGTGAATTCAAGGATTATATTATTTTATATCATTTCAATAATCTGTTTATTCTTATCGTTTATTACATTAATAATAAGTTTCTTTTTAAAGAAATAAAATTTTAAAAATATCATGGAATTATTAGTTGCCACACATAACGTACACAAAAAAGAAGAAATTCAGCAGATCTTAGGCGATCAATTTATCGTGAAAAGTTTGACAGATTACAATATACATGAAGAAATTGTGGAAGACGGAGATTCTTTCAACGCCAATGCTTTAATTAAAGCTAAATATTGTTTCGAAAAAACGGGAATTCCAAGTTTGGGAGATGACAGCGGTTTGGTTGTAGAATCTTTGGACGGAAGACCCGGAATTTTCTCTGCACGTTACGCAGGAGATCACGATTTCGCCAAAAATATTGAGAAAGTTTTGGGCGAAATGGAAGATGTTCAGAACAGAAAAGCATATTTCATTACAGTTTTATGTTACTACGACGAAAACGGAGCAAAGTATTTTGACGGCAGAGCTCACGGAAATTTACTCACGGAGAATAAAGGACACAAAGGTTTTGGCTACGACCCGATTTTCGTTCCTGAAGGATATGAAATGACTTTTGCAGAAATGAATCCTGAAGATAAAAACCAGATTAGTCATAGAAAAAAGGCTCTCGATTTATTTTTAGATTTTTTAAAATTAAAGGGTTAGTTTTATAATAGAAAGGGTTTAGATTAATTTAAAGATAACTGTTTTTAAACTCAACCTCAACCTTGATCTCAACCTTTGCCTCAAACTTTTATCGTACATTTGCTCGTAATAAACTATTGATTTGAGTACTTATTTAACCATTTTAGGCTTTAATTCAGCAATTCCTACCATCAACACGTCACCAACATCTCAGCTTCTAGAAATGGAAGAAAGATGTTTTCTGATTGATTGCGGTGAGGGAACGCAGGTACAGCTGAGAAAAGCAAAAGCAAGATTTTCAAAAATCAATCATATATTTATTTCCCATCTTCATGGCGATCATTGTTTTGGTTTGCCGGGACTGATTGCGTCTTTTCGTTTGTTGGGAAGAGAGGTTCCGTTGCATGTTTATGGTCCGAAAGGAATTAAAAAAATGCTGGAAACCATTTTCACGATTACGGAAACCCATCGTGGTTTTGAAGTAATTTATCATGAATTGGATAAAGATTATTCAGAAAAAATTTATGAAGACAATAGAGTAGAGGTTTACACAATCCCTTTGGATCACAGAATTTACTGTAACGGTTATCTTTTTAAAGAAAAAACGAAAGACAGACATTTGAATATGCAGGAAATTTCAAAATATAAAGAAATAGAAACCTGCGATTATCACAATTTAAAAGCCGGAAAAGATTTTGAATTGAGCGATGGATATGTTCTGAAAAATGAAATTCTGACGACAGAACCTGCGCAACCTGTTTCATATGCTTTTTGCAGTGATACAAGATATTTGGAATCTGTAATTCCGATCATTAAAAATGTTACTGTTTTGTATCATGAGTCTACTTTTTTGCATGATCTGAAAGAAATGGCAGATTACACGGGTCACACCACAGCTTTGGAAGCTGCGAGAATTGCCAGAAAAGCTGAAGTTGAAAAGCTTATTTTAGGTCATTTTTCTAACAGATACGGCGACTTGACTGTTTTTACGGACGAGGCACGAACCATTTTTCCAAACACGTTTTTACCGAAAGCTTTAGAAGTTGTGAAAATTTAAACTGTTATGTTGAATTTTGAAGAATTAAGAGATTTTCTAAATGAAAAAGCCGATATCTACAATAATTCTGAATTCATTCAGGATGATCCTATACAGATTCCGCATCGTTTTTCTTTAAAGCAGGATATTGAAATTGCTGGTTTTCTCGCTGCAACAATTTCTTGGGGAAACAGGAAGGCGATCATTAAATCTGCTGAGAAGATGCTCGATATAATGGGCAATTCTCCGTATGATTTTGTGAAAAATTATTCTGAAAATGATTTGAAATCAATTGAAGGAAAAAGTATTCACCGAACTTTTAATGGTGAAGATTTTGTATATTTTATTAAGCAATTCAACAGAATTTATAGTGAAAATGAAAGTCTGGAAAATTTATTTATTATTAAAGGTTCCGAAACCAATTTTTATCACGCTATTGAAAGATTCAGGACTGAGTTTTTGAATGTTGAGAAGCATAGAAGTCACAAACACATCAGTTCACCTTATAAAAATTCATCCTCGAAAAGAATCATCATGTTTTTGCGTTGGATGGTACGAAATGACAATCGTGGCGTAGATTTTGGCATTTGGGAGAATATTGATTCAAAACATTTATCCATACCTTTAGATGTTCATACCGGAAATATTTCGAGAAAATTAGGCTTAATTTTAAGAACTCAGAACGACTGGAAAACTGTTTTAGAACTGGATGAAATTATCAGAAAATTTGACGATCAAGACCCTGCAAAATATGATTTTGCTCTATTCGGTTTGGGGGTAACAAAAGAATTATTTTAAACAAAAAATAATGAAAACATCACACGAAAGAAGAGAATCTCTGGAGAAACTTGCAGACGGAATCACCTCATGGATTGGCTCGATACCGTCTCTCATTATTCATACCCTACTTTTTATCACTTCATTTTTGCTGCCTTTCTTTGATGTTGTCGATTTTGATAAAATGTTGCTTGTGTTAACAACAGTGCTTTCTCTGGAGGCAATTTACCTTTCAATACTTATTCAGATGTCGGTGAATAAAAGTCATGAAAAGATTGAGGATATTCAGGAAGATATTGAAGAGATCAGTGAAGATATCGAAGATATTCAGGAAGACTTAGAGGAGATCAGTGAAGACATCGAAGAGATAACAGAAGATATTGAAGATATCCAGGAAGATATTGAAGAAATTAATGATGAAGACGACGATGAAGATCATATCGAAAAAGCGAAAAAAGCGATTTTGAAAAGTAATGTAAATTCTAATAAAAACGAAATTAAATTGCTGAAAGATAAAATTCAGGAACTTCAGAATATGATTGATGATCTAAAGAAGGACTGATCTGATAGTAAAAATACGTAATTTTTGTTTTTCTAAATCATATTGTAAATTTGATGTTAATTCGTAAATCTATAGACATAATCTTAATCATTTAGGATTATTTTTATTATTTTTGGACAAACAATTACAAAATGTTAAAATATCGATCGAAAAACTACTTTAGGTTAAGTTTCTTTTTGTTATTCCTTATAAGTGCCTTTTCCAATGCACAAACTGTAAAGCAGCGAAGATTAGAGGAAGCAAAAAATTCAAAGCCGTCTTCTTCAGCCAAAGCTGGCGATTTAATAGACGTAAATGTAACTCCTTATCCTGCATCCAATTTTACACCAGCGCAATTGGTTACAGATGTTTTAGTGGGAAGTTCAACTTCATGTGGAACGCCAAATATTTCAAATGTTACAATTTCACCGGTTCAACCCGTAACTAATAATGAGAGATTTTGGGGATACTTTAATAAAGGTACTTCAAATTTTCCTTTTGCAGAAGGAATTGTCTTAACAACAGGTACAGCACGTTTGGCAGGAAATAACCCGGAACCGCAACTTGGGGTTGACCTTACTACGGGTACAGATACCGATCTGGAAACCGCTTTAGCAGGTAATACTCTTGATTTGGAAGATGCAGTCATTTTAGAATTTGATTTCGTTCCATCAAGTTCACAAATGAAGTTTAATTATATTTTTGCTTCGGAAGAGTATGATGGTGGATACCCATGTCAAGGATATGAAGATGCTTTTGCTCTTCTTCTAAAACCAAATACTCCTGGAAGCACTTATACCAATCTTGCCGTATTACCAGGTGGTGCAGGACTTGTAACTGCCACCAATATTGTACCTGCGAGTTTTAGTTGTGGTCCAATCAACGCTCAGTATTATGAAACTTTATCACCTGTAAATCAAACCAATCTTTATGGAAGAACAGTGCCATTAACAGCTATGGCAACTGTAATTCCCGGACAATCTTATCATATTAAAATGGTAATGGCCGATGATAATGACGGATCTCACGATTCTGCAGTTTTCTTAGAAGCAGGCTCTTTTGATATTGGAATCAGTATTGTTGACAGTGCGGGGAACCCTGTACCTGAAACTCTGAATGTATGTGATAATACACCGCAAGCTTTGACTGCTCTTGTAGCTACAACTCCGGGAATGACTTTTCAGTGGTATAAAGACGGCGTTGCTATTCCGGGTGCTACAAGCGCAACTTACACCGCTGTAAGTCCGGGAATTTATACAGTGAAGATCATTTTACCTGGTCAAAATTGTCCTGCAGAGGCAAAAGTAACCATTATTGGTGGTACAAGTCCAGTTGTACAAAATGCCACTTTAAAACTTTGTACTACGCCGAGTGTAATAACTTTTGATTTAAATACAGCAAAACCATTAATCAGCACAACAACTGGAGCTATTTTTAAATTTTATTTGGCACAAGCTGATGCGGTAGCTGGAAATAATACCAATATTACCAATATCGCTGCATTTAACGGAAACGACGGGCAGATTCTTTATGTAAATGTTTCAAACGGAGCTTTCTGTTCTAAAGTGGCAACATTAACTTTAAGAAAAGAAGCTACACCAATAGCGGCTCTTACTTCAACTAAACTAAGAATTTGTTCTGGAGAATCTATAACTTTAACAGCTTCAGGCGGTGTAACTTATCAATGGAGTGATTTCTCAGGAAGCGGTGCAGTTCGTACGCTTTCTCCGACACAGAATACGACTTATACAGTTTATGCAATCGGTGCTCAAGGTTGTAAATCTTTACAGCCGGCTTCAGTTGTTGTAGAAGTTGTTCCTGCAATTACTTCAAATCTTTCAGGAGGATTTATATGTTTAGGTGACAGAATCACTTTGGATGCAGGAGCCGGACCAAATTATTCTTACCAATGGAACAACGGTGAAACGGCACAAACAGTTGCTGCAGAAGTACCGGGATTATATTCTGTAACGATCAGTAATGGTGTTTGTTCTAAGGTCTTTACAACTCAGGTTTATCTGGCAATTATTCCTCAGATTATAAAAGTTGATTATAATGAAAGCGGAACGATGGTAGTAACGGCAAGCAATCCAAGTAACGGACAATTAGAGTATTCTAATGATAACGGTGTTACTTGGCAGTCTTCAAACACCTTTACAAATGTTCCGAACAATACATTGGTTTCTATCCGAGTTAAAGTGAAAAATACAAGCTGTGTAGGTTTCTTGGAATACTTCACATTTGTGATGAAAAACGTAATTACTCCGAATGGTGATAATGTAAATGATATGATTGATTTCAGAGGAATCAGTGATCTTAAAGATTTCCAGGCAGTAATTTCAGACAGATACGGTAAAGCAGTTTTTAAAGCTGAAAAAATAAGACCTTATTGGGATGGTTTCTTCCAGGGTAAAAAGTTACCGACATCATCTTATTGGTATCAGGTAACATTTGAAGATCCTGCAACGAAAAAACTTACTGTGAAAACAGGATGGATTTTACTTAAGAATTTTGAATAAATTTTTATAACATATTGAAAAAGACCGATAATTGATCGGTCTTTTTTGTTTCTAGGTATTATGATGAAATTTCATATTTATCATTCCACAATTTGTGTTAATAATAATATAAATATTTCTGAATTAAATTTAAATCAAAAAAAATAGTATTTTTGTTAAAAATAATACAAAATGTTAAATAAAAGTGCAGGAAGTTTATTTTTAGCTCTGTTTTTAGTTCTTATTGGAAATTTTACATTTTCTCAGACTAGAGAAAGAGGTAAAAGTGTGCAGAAAGCTTCTTCTCAAACAATGAAAGCGGGCGCTTTTATAGATGTAAATACAACTAATTATCCTGAGTCATCATACAGTATAACGCAATTGGTAAAGGATGTGTTAATTTCTGGCGGATCTACTTGTTCTACAGCCAATGTAACTAATGTGGCGGTCTCTCCGAATCTTTCTACTGGTGATGTTACGAGAACATGGGGATTTTTTAATAAAGGCACTACCAATTTTCCTTTTGCAAAAGGGATTGTTTTAACAACCGGTCAGGCAAGAAAAGCAGGAAATGCTTTTATTGCAGGGCAATTGGGTGATGGTGTCGTTACTCAAGGAGATGCAGATCTTGCAGCAGCTTTAGGTCTTCCAAATAATAATCTAAAGGATGCTACATATATAGAATTTGATTTTGTACCAACTTCAACTGAAGTTACATTCAGATATTTATTTGCTTCAGAAGAATATCAGGACGGTTTCCCTTGTCAGTTTGTAGATGGTTTTGCTTTATTATTAAGAAAAGTTGGAGATCCATATACCAACTTAGCCGTATTACCAGGTGGGGCAGGACCTGTAAGTACTAAGAATATTCGTCCGTCAACCGAATCTAATGGTAATCCATTGAGTTGCGGGGCATTAAATGCTTCTTATTTCGGAGGGTATAATAATTCTGCAATCGAAACTAATTTTAATGGAAGAACTGTGCCTTTAACTGCTAAAGCGACAGTTATACCTGGTCAGACTTATCATTTTAAAATGGTATTGGCAGATTACAATGATTCAACATATGATTCAGGTGTTTTCTTAGAAGCGGGTTCATTCGATATTGGTGTTCAGATTTTAGGGCCGACAGGAGTTCAGCTTCCGGCTTCTATCAATGTTTGTGATAATGCACCTCAAACCTTTACTGCATCCGCTCAGATTCCAAATGCAACATACCAATGGTTTTTAGGAACCACTGCTATACCTGGAGCGACTAATGCTTCTTACACAGCAACACAACCAGGTGTTTATTCTGTTGAGGTGCTGATTCCGGGTAATTCTTGTCCGGGTAAAGCCAGCATAACTATTGTTGGCGGAACATCACCGACAGTACAAAATGCAACTTTGACGAGTTGTTATACTCCTGGAAATGCAATTTTTAATTTAACATCTGCTCAAACCTCAATAAGTACAACTCCGGGTGTGACATTTTCATATTATGTCAATCAGTCAGATGCCAATGCAGGAAATACAAGCACAATTGCTAGTCCAACAACTTTTTCAAGTGCAGGAAATCAAACAGTTTATGTTCTAGTAAAAAGCGGATTTTGCTCTAAAGTCGCACAATTACAATTGGTAAAAGCGGCAGAAATCACTCCTACAATAGCAACACCAACTGCCTTGACGTGTACCAATACTCAGGTTACATTAAATGCATCAACTTCAGTTTATCCTGCAGGATCTACTTTTGCATGGACGACTACAGGAGGAAATATAGTTTCAGGAGGTACAACATTAAATCCAGTTGTAAATGCGGCAGGAACTTATATATTAACAATTTCTAATACTTTCGCTGGAAATGTTACCTGTACCGGAACAGCAAGTGTTACCGTAATAGGAGACAGCGCACCACCAGCAACGGGACTTACTGCAAGCAAACTGATAATTTGCTCAGGTGAATCTGTAACCTTAACTGCAACGGGAGGAGCAACTTACAATTGGGCAACTCTTACAGGAAACGGAGCCACTCAAACCGTATCTCCTACAGCAACGACTACTTATTCTGTAACAGCTGTAGGTACAAACGGATGTGTTTCAACATCTCCAGCAACCATTACTATCCAAGTTTCTCAGCCTTTTACTGCTCAGAATGCAAGCCTTTTAAAATGTTATCAACAAGGGAATATCACTTATGATCTTACCTCTGCTCAAAGTCAGATAACTACGGCTACATCAGGTATCACATTTACATATTATGTTAATCAGTTAGATGCAATTGCAGGAAATACGAGCAACATTACAGCTCCTACAACATTTCAAAGTCCGGGAAATCAGACTATTTATGTTTTAGTAAGCAATGGAGGATGTAAGTATGTTGTAAATCTACAATTATTGACAACTGCTGCAACGACATTAACGATTGCTACGCCCCAAACCATTACCTGTACAACAGCTCAGGTAACTTTGAATGCTTCAGCTTCTGTAATTCCTGCAGGTTCTACAATTGCGTGGACGACTACAGGAGGAAATATTGTTTCAGGAGGAAATACTTTAAGTCCTGTCGTAAATGCTGCAGGAACATATACGTTAACAGTTACAAATATAACACAGCCAGCAAACTTAACCTGTACATTCACCGCGACGGTTACAGTTATTCAGGATAAAGTTTTACCAGTTGCCAATTTAACTTCTACATTCCAGCAAATCTGTCCTGGAGAATCTGTGACTTTAACAGCATCGGGTGGAGCAACTTATAACTGGGGCAACGGACTGACAGGAAATGGTCCTACGCAAGTCGTTTCTCCAACTACAAACACAACGTATTCTGTGCTTGCTGTAGGAGCAAATGGTTGCGTTTCTGCAAATCCTGCATTTATCACAATTGTTGTGGGACCGCCAACAGCTATTGTTGCCGCTTCAAAAAGTAAAATTTGCGCAGGTGAATCTGTGACATTGACTGCAAGTGGAGGATTTACTTATAACTGGGTTGGTCTTCCCGGAAACGGAAATACGCAAGTGGTAACTCCTTCTGTTACTACAACCTATTCAGTGTTTGCATTAGGTGGAAATGGTTGTGTATCGAATACTCCAGCAACCATTACTATTGAAGTTGTTCCCGCAATTGTTTCTACATTAAAAGATGTTTACGCCTGTGCAGGAGATAACGGAGTCTTAGACGCAGGAGCAGGACCAAACTATACTTATTTATGGAGTAACGGTGCAACTACACAGACGATCACAACCAATATTCCGGGATCTTACTCTGTAACGATCAGTAACGGGACTTGTACAAAACTATTTACTGCGCAACTGATCAATCCTGATCTTCCTCAGTTTACAAATGTGGTATTTGAAAATAATGTATTGACAATTTCTGCAACAAATCCTACAGGTGGGGTTTTGGAATATTCAATTGACGGAGGTAATACGTGGCAGTCATCCAACATTTTCTATAATGTTTTAGACAATACCAATTATAGTATCTCTGTAAAAGTAAAAGATGCAAAATGTGGTAATACATTACAATTCTTTACGTTTGTAATAAGCAATGCAATTACTCCAAACAGTGATGGTCTGAATGATTACATTGATTTTACAGGCATTAGCAATTACAAGAATTTTGCAGCATCAATTTTTGACAGATACGGAGCAGAATTATTTAAAGCTGATAAATCTAATTTGAGATGGGACGGTTCTTTGAAAGGAATCAATATTCCAACCGCAACATATTGGTATAGAGTTCAATGGGAAAATCCGGCCAGTAAAAAACTTGAATTAAAGTCCGGTTGGATTCTACTTAAAAACAGAAACTAGATATCAAGGTCTCCTAATTGGAGACCTTTTTAATTTTAAACAAGAAACGCACGAAATTTTTCAAGATTTCCCAATTATTTTAAAATATGGCACTTATTGGTATTATTTATTTAAAAAAATGCTAAATTTGTTGAAACAAAATTATTATGAAGAGATATCTACTATTGTTTTCGTTATTTTTACTCAATTCAAATTTTCTTTTTTCACAAACTATTTATCCAAGAGTTGTTGGTAAACCAAATCCAAATTTAGACAAAAAAGCAGGTCAGTTTATTGATGTTAATGCCGCTGGTTATGCTCCGACAGCTTATACTCCTACCCAGTTAGTGAAAGATATATTAATATCATCAGGAACAAATTCTTGTGTTACACCTACTGTAACTAACGTTCAGGTGAGTCCAAATTTACCAGCAACTAACGCCAACAGATCATGGGGATATTTCCATAAAGGAACAACAAACTTCCCATTTACAGATGGTATTATATTAATGACTGGAAGAGCCAGTGACGCTGGAAATTCTTATATTGATGTTAATACAAATATCAGCGTTGGCTTCAATGTAGGGACTGGTAGCGATCCGGATTTAGTTACGGCTACAAGCCCATCCGCTACTTTATCAGATGCGGTCATTTTAGAATTTGATTTCGTGCCGACATCATCACAAGTGAAATTTAATTATTTATTTGCTTCTGAAGAATATACAGGTTCTTTCCCATGTAGCTTTTCTGATGCATTTGCTTTGTTGTTGAGACCTACAGCAGGTGGACCTTATGTAAATATGGCTGTATTGCCGGCTCCGGGTTCTGGTCCGGTAAGTGTAACAAATATTCATCCGGCTAATAATTTTGCAGGAGGAAATATGGGTTGCGCAGCTGTGAATGCCACATTTTTTGGAGGATATAATACTACAAATATAGAAACCAATTTTAATGGTAGAACAGTTCCTTTGACTGCAACAGCTACAGTTGTACCGGGACAATCTTACCACTTTAAAATGGTTTTGGCTGATGCAATTGACAGAAGCTATGATTCTGCAGTATTTTTAGAAGGTGGTTCTTTCAATATCGGTGTAGAATTATTAGATCCTTCGGGAGCTCAGTTACCTGAGGAAATAAATGTTTGTGATAATGTACCGCAAGTCATTACAGCATCAGTAAGTGATCCTAATTTATTATATCAGTGGTATTTTAACGGAACTGCTATTCCGGGAGCTACAACCAATGTTATTACTGCAGTACAACCTGGAAATTATACGATTGAAGTTACCGTTCCGGGAAATCCTTGTCCGGGAACTGCAACAATTAAGATAAATGGAGGAACAACGCCTTTAGCTCAGGATGCGTCATTCCGTTTATGTAGTACTCCTGATATTACAACATTCGATTTGAATAATGCCAAACCATTAATTAGTCCTACACCGAATGCCGTTTTCAGATTTTATACAACTCAGGCAGATGCGGCCGCTCAAAATGGTAATTTTATTCAAACTCCGGCAAATTATAACGGAACCGATGGTCAGATTCTGTATGTAGTAGTTTCTGATGGAGGTTTCTGTAGTAAAACTATTAAGTTAACATTGATTAGAGAAGTTACTCCCATTGCAGAAGTAACTTCTACCAGAATCAGAGTTTGTCCGGGAGAATCTGTGACACTTACTGCTACAGGTGGTGTAACTTATCTTTGGGATAATTTTACCGGAAATGGTAATACTCAAACTATTCCTGTTTATCAGACTACAACATTTACTGTATATGCAATTGGAGCAAAAGGATGTAAATCTCTTTTACCTGCAAAAATTACAGTAGAAGTCGTTCCGGCAATCACTTCTCCTTTGATGGATGTTGAAATGTGTATTGGCGATAGTATCGTTTTAGATGCAGGAGCAGGAACAAATTATACATATGTATGGAGTACAGGAGCAACAACGCAAACAATCACAGCAACACAATTAGGAATTTATACAGTAACAATCAATAATGGTATTTGCCAAGAATTATTTACTGTGAAAGTACTTGGTGCATCATCGCCGTTCTTTACAAATATTAGCTATGAAAATAATACTTTAACGGCAATCGCTACCAATCCTTCCATCAATAATATTTACGGGACTTTAGAATACTCTATTGACGGAGGAGTTCATTGGCAAGATTCTAATATCTTTACAAATCTTACAGACAATACGACTTATAATATTCTCGTTAGAATAAAAGGTACCACTTGTGTGGGGACAGTTGAGTTCTTTACATTAGCAATCAACAATGTCATTACTCCGAATCAGGATGGTGTAAACGATGTATTGGATCTTACCAACTTAAAAGACTTTAATAATTTCACAGGATCAATCTATGACAGATATGGTGTTGAAATTTTCAGATTCTCAAAAGAGAGACCAATCTGGGACGGAACCATTGCAGGAAAAAGATTACCGACAGCAACTTATTGGTACAAATTTAACTTCGAATACAAGAAGTCTAAAGTACAAATGAACAGATCCGGATGGATCATGTTGAAAAACAGAGAATAATCTTAAAACAGATATCAATAAAAATAGCCTTTCAAATTTGAAAGGCTATTTTGTTTATTAATAATTCAAAAAAAATTATATATTTTCTTTCCAGAGTTTGGTGAAGTGAATAAAATCCTCTACACTTAATTCTTCAGCTCTTTTATCCATAAATTCGTGAGTTTTTAAGGCTTCTGGAATGTTCATAACCTTCCATGAGTTGGATAATTTTTTTCTTCTCTGTCCAAAACCTGCTTTTACAATTTGCTTAAAAAGAACTTCATTTCCTACAAGACCTTCTTTAGGGTTCCTGGTCAGTCTTATTACACCGGATTTTACTTTCGGTGGCGGATTGAATACATTTTCATGAACCGTAAACAAATATGTCACATCATAATATGCCTGTACCAAAACGGAGAGAATTCCATAGTCTTTGGTTCTCGGAACAGCAGCAGTTCTTTCTGCAACTTCCTTTTGGAACATTCCAACCATTTCAGGAACAATTTGATAATAATCAATAATTTTAAATAAAATCTGAGACGAAATATTGTAAGGGAAATTTCCGATGATTGCGATCTGTTCGCCATTAATAAAATTAAAATCCTGCTTCAAAAAATCTCCTACGAAGGTTTCTTCTGTAGCTTTAGCATAGTTTTTTTTAAGATAATCAATAGATTCTGTGTCAATTTCAGCCAGATAAATAGTCTGGTCTTTATCCAAAAGATATTTGGTAAGCACGCCCATTCCTGGTCCTACTTCCATGACGTTGTTGTAGTTTTCGTAGCTTAAGACTTCTACAATATTTTTTGCGATGTTTTCATCCGTCAAAAAGTGTTGACCCAGATGTTTTTTTGCTCTTACACTCAAAGTTTATTTATGATTTCGTTAACAATGATTTTCTCTTATTCGTTCCAAATTTCGGTAGAATTTTTCTATTTTAGCCAAAAATTTTAATATTAATGGCGAAATCTGTAGAAGAGTTTAATAAGAAAAGGCTTCGGTCTAGCAATATTACTGTTGTAATAAGTATTGCCCTTGTGTTATTTTTATTGGGATTAATGGGCTTGATTTTGATCAATGCACAGAAATATTCTGATTATCTGAAAGAGCAACTTGTTGTAAACGCGTACTTTGACGAAAATTATGACGTAAAAGATTCTGCCAGAATTGTAAAGCAGGAAGCGGATGCAGTTCAGCAAATTCAAAAACTGGAATCTGTAAAACGTACAACTTATATCTCTAAAAAACAGGCTTCGGCTGAAGCTAAAAAAAGTTTGGGTGTCAACAGTGAAGCACTTTTTGAAGACGATATCTTTCCGGCTTCTGTAGAAATTGCCTTAAAACCTGAATATACAGACTCAACCAAAATCGGTGCAGTTTTGTCTCAGATCAAATCAGTTCCCGGAATCGTAGATGTGAAAAACGATTCTGATTCTCAGAAAATTTACGATAAATTAAATAAAATTCTAAAATGGATTTTGGCATTTTGCGTTTTGTTTTTAGTTTTGGCGATTGTTTTAATTAACAATTCGATAAGATTAAAAGTTTTCTCAAAAAGATTTATCATCAAAACCATGCAGCTTGTTGGTGCAAAAAGACGATTTATCTTGACACCTTTTATCAAAGAAGCTTTAATTCTTGGTTTGTTGGGTGCAGTTCTAGCTTTATTGGCATTGTCTGGACTTTGGTATTACTTTACAACCACTATAAAAACTCCATTTGTACAAGATACCAATCAATATTTCTGGTTAGTTCTTTTAATTTTCGGAGTAGGTATTTTCATCACAATATTAAGTACAATCGTTGCAACATGGAGATTCCTGAGATCAAATGTTGACGACTTATATTATTCTTAAAAAAATGGGCAAAAAAACACATAAATTTTCCGCGTCAGATTTTGGGACGGAAACAGAAGTTTCAGAAAGATCAGCTTTCTATTTCGGAAAAGAAAACTACAAATGGATGCTTATCGGTTTAGCTTGCATCGTTGTAGGTTTCCTTTTAATGATGGGACCGGATGCGAATACAATTGACGGTAAATTAGATCCAAATTCCTGGAACGATGGTATATTTTCAATCAGAAGAATCAGAATCGCACCCTTGTTGATTGTGATCGGTTTTGTGATTGAAATTTACGCAATTCTGAAAAGGAAGAAATAAAAAGAACTAAGTAAAAAGTATATGAACCAGACAAGATGGTTCAGATAAAGAAAAGTCGGTTGTTTAACAATTGACTTTTTGTTTAAATTAAAAAATAGGCTCAAGCAATTTGCCAAAAGCCAGCTGCTAATTATGGATTTAATCAAAGCAATCATCATTGCAATCATAGAAGGTCTTACAGAATATCTACCGATTTCATCAACAGCTCATATGGGTTTCACAGCGAACTTGATGGGCTTGGAAGAAACAGAATTTCTAAAAATGTTTCAGGTTTCCATACAGTTTGGGGCAATTCTTTCAGTTGTAGTTGCTTACTGGAAAAAGTTTTTTGACCTGAAAAATCTTCAGTTTTATTTCAAATTGGGTTTTGCAGTAATTCCGGCTTTGGTTTTAGGATATATTTTTGACGATAAAATTGAGGCCGTTTTAGGAAATCAAATTGCTATTTCATCTGTTTTGGTTTTGGGCGGTGTTGTTCTTCTATTTGCAGATAAGTGGTTTAAAAATCCTGTTATTCATGACGAAAAAGAATTGTCTATAAAAAAAGCGGTCATTATAGGGTTTTGGCAATGTCTTGCGATGATGCCCGGAACGAGTAGAAGTGCAGCTTCTATAATTGGTGGAATGACACAGGGTTTAACAAGAAAAGCAGCAGCAGAATTTTCATTTTTCTTAGCTGTTCCTACCATGTTGGCGGTGACTGTTTATTCAGTTTTTGTGAAAACCTGGGGTAAAGAAACTGCAAATCCGATGAAAGGATACGAGATGATTCTTGAATCTCAAGATCACATCATGATATTTATTGTGGGGAATATTGTTGCATTTATCATAGCACTTATCGCAATCAAAGCATTCATTGGTGTTCTGAATAAATATGGTTTCAAACCTTGGGGATGGTACAGAATTATTGTCGGAATTGCTTTGTTGGTTTATTTTTATTGGTTTAAATAACTTTTAGGGCAGCTTTTCCGCCTTCCACTCCCGCTTTTTTTCCTACACTTCGTTCCTGCAAAAAGAGCTCCGTTCAAGTCGGGCTGCGAGAGATTCAACGTAAACAAAATATTACTCATTACCAATTACTTATCAACTTTATGACAGCAGAACAACTTCTCGAAGGGCATGTTTTTCTTTTAGACAAACCTCTGGACTGGACTTCCTTTCAGGCGGTCAATAAAATGAAATACAAACTCAAAAGCGAGTTTGGTCTTCCGAAGAAATTTAAAATAGGTCATGCAGGAACTTTAGATCCTAGAGCAACTGGTCTTTTGATTGTCTGCACAGGAAAATTCACGAAAAAAATTCCTGAAATACAGGACGCTCCAAAGGAATATTGGACAGAGATAAAAATTGGAGTACAGACAGAATCTTATGACACAGAAAAACCTGAAATTCTTCAACAGGATATTTCACATATCACTGAAGGAAACGTAAAAGAAGCTCTAGATAAATTTTTAGGTGAAATCGAACAGACTCCACCTATTTTCTCTGCCATTAAAATTGATGGAAAAAGAGCTTATGATATGGCGAGAGCAGGACAGGAGGTTGAGATGAAATCAAGAAAAACTACTATCAATTATATTAAAAATGTAGAAATCAATTTTCCGATAGTAAGCTTTATGGTAGGTTGTTCAAAAGGAACTTACATTAGAAGTTTAGCTCACGATATTGGTCAGGAATTAGGAGTTGGTGCATATTTAACACAATTAAGAAGAACAAAAATCGGGGATTACAACGTAGATGATGCAACTTCAGATTTTTTAGAAAACGAATACAGATTTGAAAATTTATGATGAGAAATTTATTGATTTTATCATTTTTATTGATTTCACTACAATCATTTTCACAGGTCGATCAATCGAAGAAACCGAAAATGGATTTCTATTTTAATCCTACTTTAAACATAGGTTACAACGTGAAAAATCAAAGTAAGAGAAATCAAAATCAAGATTCTCAGTATTATCAAGATTATGTTTCGCCATATCTTCCGAATGATTTTACTTATGGCATTTCTGCAGTTGGAGGTTACAATTTTCTTCCTAACTTTGCAATCGGGACAGGCTTGAAGTATAGTTATATAGATCCGAATTTTCACATGATGTACTGGTTGATTCAGCCAAAATTTGTTTTTAATCCGGGTGACGAAGCTTTTTTTATTGATGTTACTTATGGAAAGCAGATCAATAAGTCAGTCATTTCAAATTCTGAATTTTGGGGATTAAAATTAGGACTTCAAGTGGCGTATTCAAAAAGACTAAGCCAGGAAGGAGGTTTGGTTTTTGAAACTTTACAAGCATCACGCTCAAACACATTATTTATAGGATTAAGTTACGGAATCACGATTTTCAGTAATAAAAATTACACAGTAGAAGGAATAGACTAATGGAAAAAACACGTATCAATAAATATCTCTCGGAAGTAGGTTTCTGCTCAAGACGAGCCGCAGACAAACTTTTAGAAGAGGGAAGAATCACAATTAACGGAAAAGTACCCGAATTGGGAACAAAAGTATCTGATGAAGACGTGGTGGAAGTTGACGGAAAACCCGTCCGTGAATCTGAAGATAAACCTATTTATATTGCTTTCAATAAACCTGTAGGAATTGTTTGTACTACAGATACAAAGCGTGAGATTGATAATATTATAGAATACATAAACCATCCGAAAAGAATTTTTCCTATCGGACGATTAGATAAACCGAGTGAAGGTTTGATTTTGTTGACGAATGACGGTGATATCGTTAATAAAATCCTTCGAGGAAAGAATAACCATGAAAAAGAATATCTGGTAAGAGTTGACAAACCGCTTAATACTAAATTTCTCGAAAAAATGCGAAATGGTGTTCCTATTCTTGATACTGTTACTAAAAAGTGTGAAGTGGAGAGAATAGATGATATGACTTTCCGTATTGTTTTGACTCAGGGTTTAAATAGACAGATCAGAAGAATGTGTGAATTCCTTGGCTATGAAGTGAAAAAACTGAAACGTATAAGAATTATGAATATCAAACTTGATCTTCCTCTAGGAAAGTGGCGAGATTTGACAGATGAGGAACTTATAGAGCTTAATCTTTTACTCGATGGCTCTTCAAAAACTTTTGAATAAGATATTTTATATTTAATTTCCAAAAAAAAATAGTACGTTTTATATATTTATGATTATCAAATAAGTAATGTTAAAAGTGTTTTGAATACTGATTAAAACAATCTTTTATAGAAATTTAATTCACAAATTAGCAGTTATTTTTATCATGTTTTAAATGTAATTGATTATATTTTAACGATTTAACTTTTTTTAATCAAATATTTGTTCTTATATTTGTGTAAGATAATTGAAAAATTATTATTAAACACAATTACAAATAAAATGATGAAAAAGAATCTCTTTTTGATAGCAGCATCTTGTCTGCTATTTATTTCAGAAACGAAAGCCCAAATAGGGATAGGTACTACAACTGTAGAAAATGATTTACTTCTAAAAATTACTTCTCCTAATAAAGGCATTCTTCTTCCAAGTTTAAATATTTCAAATCTAAATTTAGCGGCTCCGGTTACAAGTCCAAGTCTTGGATTGTTGGCTTACAATAATGCATCCGGAAAACAAGGATTTAATTTTTGGGATGGTACAAAATGGAAAGAACTCGTGGATACCAAAAATATTTATTCTGTTTTGGGTTTAACGATTTCTTATAGTACATCCAATTCTTCTGTACTTACTTTAAATAGCATTTCAGGTCCATTGAATTACACTGAAAATTCGACTCCCGGAACAGTTTGGACAGAAGTTCCCGGTCTTTCCAAAGATATTACCATTACTCAAACAAACAATAGTGTTTTTGTTATCACCGAAGGAATGGTACAGGCAAATAATACCAATCTGAATTCTTTAGCGGTTTATACATATGCGGTAGGAATTTTTGTGGATGGTAAACTTGCGGGAGTGCGCAATTATTCGGCAAATTACGGAAGGTCTTATCAATACGACTTTTTCTCAATCAATACATTATTTAAAAATCTTACGGTAGGGAATCATACAATCAAGACATATGTTACTATGAGAGCTAATCAATATTCTAACGCAACAGAATGGAAATTTGGCGGAACAGCCAATGCAAATTCTGTGAATAATGATATGGCAACGATCAATATGTTTATAAAATTAACCGAAAAGTCATAAAAACACAAAGTAATGAGAAATATATATTTATTGTTCCTTCTAATTTTGTTGGGAACTAATTTTGACGCTCAAAGCGGCTCGGTAGGGATAGGAACAGCTAATCCGAATTCGTCTGCAATTTTGGATCTTGTATCTAGTAGTAAAGGAATTATGATTCCTAAAGTTTCATTGAACCAAAATAATATATCGGATTATAGTTTTATGGCTACAACTCCTACTGTTTCACTTTTAGTTTATAATACGAATGCAAGTTTTTCGGGTGGAACAGGTTTGTATTATTGGGACGGTACAAAATGGGCATTTTATTTTAATACTGCCAATATTAATTTATTGCTTGGTATTACAAAATATGCTTCAAAGATTTATAATACCGGAGTTTCGACAAATAATTATCCTGCAGATGCAACTTCTGTTGGCTCATTTGTGAATGGAATTTCTATTGGTTCACCTTGGGTAGAAATTACAGATCCTACACCATTTAATTTTACAATTGACAGGGTAACAAACAACGCAGTAGTGACTTTCACAGGAATGTTGCAACTCAATAATTCTTCTTCATCTTCTGCAAGTGTTACTTATGGTTTAGGAATTTTTATTGATGATAAACTTATATCTTCAAAATCCGCCTCAATGAATATCGATAATACATGTGCATTTCAAGAATTTACGATCACAGGAATTGTTAATAATCTTACAGTAGGCAATCATACTGTAAAATTGGGGGTAATGAATAGATCAAGTACTACAAGTACAACGATGAGTTACGGTCAAAAAGCTTCGAGTTGTACTAATATTTCAAATGATGAAGCAAGAATAAGTGCGATTGTATTAATTAACCAGCCATTACCTTATTAATTATGAAAAAATTACACAGCTTTTTTATTTTATTGTGTATTCCAACCGTAGTTTTGTCACAAGTAGTTATGACAGACAAAGCTGTTCCGGTTGTAGACAATAGTGCGATATTGAAATTAGATTCAGACACGAAGGGAGTATTATATCCACGAATAGCCTTAAATTCAAATACAGATATTATTACAATACCCAATCCTCAAAACGGAAATATTGTTTTTAATACCAATTCAACAGCAACTTTACCGCAAACAGTCGCCTATTATGATAATCTAAAATGGAATGCCTTACTTACCAAAGAACAGGTGCAGGAACATTTCGATATCGTTAATACAAGTTCAGTTTCTTCAGCTGGGAATATTTCCATTACAGGATTTAATCCGGGAGCGATAAATTTGGGAGGTGGTACTACAGGATGGACTTCTTTAGGAATCACTGATAGCAAAACATTTACCCGTGCAAAAAATTCATTGGCTTTTACAGTTGAAGGTATGGCGCAATTAGATAAATCTTCTAATGAGTATTTTGAATATGCAATAGGAATATTTGTAGATGATATTCTTGTAGTAGTAAGAAAATATCACAGAAATAGCGAAGATGCAACGTGTTCTTGGCATAAATTTGTTTTAAACGGAGTTGTTAATAATCTTGCAATCGGAAATCATACTATTAAAGTAATGGCAAGAAATATTGCTTCTACAAGCAACTCTTCGACACAGAAAATATTTTACGGAGGAGTTGCTCAGAGCTCAAATGCAGGAAATCCTATTTGTGACAATATGAGCAATTTTATGTCTAAAATTTCATTAAGTACTACAGTAGTTGAGTCTTTAAACTAATTATGAATTCTCATCGTTATATGTGTTTTTTTAACAACGGATGTATAAAAGCATCCGTTTTTTATTTTAATGATTTAAAACAGCGGTTTAAAGTATGTAATAATAATATAAAAGCATTGCCATAATTAATTTTTTTCGTACTTTTGCACTCACTTTTGTGAACGTACTTTCGGCGAAGTAAAACATTAACAATTAACAACTTCCATATTTTTCAGGATTCACAGCAAAGCCGAGGTCTGTAAGAATTGGAATACAAATTTTATTAGAAAATGTCAAAAGAGACAAATTCAGCAGAGGTTATTCTTAACCAAAACGTAGCACCAGAACAATTTGATTGGGATTCTTTCGAATCAGGTCTTGATGCAGATGCGAGAAAAGAAAAAAGCGATCTTGAAGAAATCTATAACGGATCTCTTAGCAGCTTAAACGACAACGATGTAATCGTAGGTAAAGTTGTAAGATTGACTGACAAAGAAGCTATCGTAGACATCGATTTCAAATCTGAAGGTGTTATTTCTCTTAACGAATTCCGTTACAACCCAGGCCTAAAAGTTGGTGATGATGTTGAGGTAATGGTTGACAGAAGAGAAGACAAGACTGGTCAGTTACAGTTATCTCACAGAAAAGCTAGAACGCTTAAAGCTTGGGATAGAGTAAACGAACTTCACGAAACTGGAGAAATCGTTAACGGTTTTGTAAAATCTAGAACTAAAGGAGGTATGATCGTTGACGTTCACGGTATCGAAGCATTCTTACCAGGTTCTCAAATCGACGTTAAGCCAATTAAAGATTACGATCAGTTCGTAGGTAAAACTATGGAGTTCAAAGTTGTGAAAATCAACCCTGAGTTCAAAAACGTAGTAGTATCTCACAAAGCATTGATCGAAGCAGATATCGAAGGTCAGAAAAAAGAAATCATCGCACAGCTTGAAAAAGGTCAGGTTCTTGAAGGTACTGTTAAGAATATTACTTCTTACGGTGTATTCGTAGATCTTGGTGGTGTAGACGGATTGATCCACATTACAGACCTTTCTTGGTCTAGAGTGAACCATCCATCTGAGATCTTGGAAGACGGACAAACTGTGAAAGTGGTTATCCTTGACTTTGATGACGAGAAAACAAGAATCCAGTTGGGTATGAAGCAATTAGAAGCTCATCCTTGGGATGCTCTTTCTGCTGATATGAAAGTGGGTGATAAAGTAAAAGGAAAAGTAGTGGTTCTTGCTGATTATGGTGCATTCGTAGAGATTGCTCCAGGTGTAGAAGGATTAATTCACGTTTCTGAAATGTCTTGGTCTACTCACTTGAGAAGCGCAGGAGATTTTGTAAAAGTAGGTGACGAAGTGGAAGCTGAAGTACTTACTTTAGACAGAGAAGACAGAAAAATCTCTTTAGGTATGAAACAGTTATCTAAAGATCCTTGGGAAAATATCGAAGCTAAATATCCGGTAGGTTCTGAGCACGTTGGAACTGTAAGAAACTTTACAAACTTCGGTGTATTCGTAGAATTGGAAGAAGGTATCGACGGATTAATCTATATCTCAGACCTTTCTTGGACTAAGAAAATCAAGCATCCATCAGAATTCTGTGCAGTAGGTGATAAATTGAATGTTGTAGTTCTTGAACTAGACATCCAGGCTAGAAGATTATCTCTAGGTCACAAGCAATTGACAGAAAACCCATGGGATAAATTTGAAACTAAATATGCTGAAGGAACTGTACACGCTGGTAAAGCTGTAGAAGTGCACGATAAAGGTGCTTCTGTACAATTCGAAGATGCTGAAGTAGAAGCTTTCTGCCCATCAAGATTATTAGAGAAGGAAGACGGATCTAAAATCAAAAAAGGTGAAGATGCTCAATTCAAAGTGATTGAATTCAACAAAGAATTCAAAAGAGTAGTAGTTTCTCACACAGGTATCTTCAGAGACGAAGAGAAAAAGAATGCAAGAGAAGCATCTAACAACAGATCTAATAACAACAATAACACTTCATCTTCTTCTAACAACGAAGAAAGATCAACTTTAGGTGATATTGACGTATTAGCTGAATTAAAAAAGAAAATGGAAGGAGGTAAATAAACTCTGATCATTTTTAAAATATGAAGCCACTCGTAAGAGTGGCTTTTTTTGTTTATAAAATGTGTAAAAAATTTTATATTAACAGAATGTTAAATGTATTTTAAAGGATATTTGTTGAAATTTTAATTTCACAAATATGGGACAATTGTGTTATTGATTTGTAGATGTTGTTATTTTTAATGATTTTTTAAAATAATTTAATTTTGAATGTAATAATTTCATAATTTTGCACTTTTAATAATTTAAATGAAAAAAGTAGCTCTTCCGATTTTATTCGCAATATTTACCACATTGCCTGCTTCAAATTTATTTTCTCAAGAAAATCAGAAACTTATTAATGATTACATAAAGACAAAACAATTACGTGATTATAAAAAATCTGATCTGACGGCTTTTGTAATTGATAATGTTGATAATTCAACTTCCTTAAAAGGAGATATTGTTAAATTTCAGCAAACTTACAAAGGATATCCTGTTTATAATTCTAGTGGAACAGCCCTTATAAAAGACAGTAAGATAGTATATTACACAGATAATTTTGTAAGAGATTATGCACAATCTGCAAACAATACTGCAGTAGTTAATTCATCTCTTGCTTTAAAGAAAATTTCGGACGAATTAAAAAAAGTTGAAATTGCCGATTTTGTTATTTTAGATTTTTCGGCAAAAACGCCTGATCATAAAAAATATGCAAAACAAAGATTAGTATATGTAGAAGATCAAGGTATGTTGAAATTTGCCTACGAATTTTCTTTACGTGAACCCAAATCTCCAAATCTTTGGAATATTCTGATTGATGCAAACTCCGGAGAAATTATAAGAAAAGAAAACCTGAATTTATCATGTAATTTTCATCCCGGTGCATATGGCCATGATCATTCAAACGAAAATTTTATTGGACCGGTAAATAATAATATAAGCAAAATGTCATCTTATCTGCTTCCGGATAATTCTTCATATAACGTTTTTGTATTACCTTTAGAAGCTCCCACTTTCGGCTCAAGATCTATTATCACAAATCCGTGGTTACCGGCTTCATCACCTCAAGGTTGGCATTCTGATGGAACCAATCATTATACGATTACAAGAGGGAATAATGTATATGCGTATGAAGATACAGCAGATATAGATGCTCCCGGATATTCACCGGATGGAGGTGCAACAAGAAATTTTAATTTTCCTTTCATCTTAACGGGTGATCCTTATAATAATATGGACGCATCTATCACCAATTTATTTTATCTGAATAACAGAATTCACGACGTTTTCTATAAATTCGGTTTTACAGAATCTGCCAAAAATTTTCAACAGAATAATTTCGGAAATGGTGGTCTGGGAAATGATTATGTAGAGGCAGAAGGAATGGACGGTGGTGGTATTAATAATGCCAATTTTGGAACTCCATCTGATGGTAACAAGCCATATATGCAGATGTATTTATGGTCACCGGTCAATAGAAATTTCTTCTACAACTCTCCATCTACAGCGGTTTCAAGAGAACCGGTAATTGGAACTGCAGAGTTTGGACCTGCACTTACTGCAAACGGCGTTACGGCAAATGTTCAGTTAGCAAACGTCATAACAGGATGTACAGCCTTAACTGCAGGATCATTAACCGGAAAAATCGGGCTAATTGAAAGAGGAGGATCTACAAGTTGTACTTTTAGTGTAAAAGTTAAGAATGCTCAAAATGCAGGTGCGGTTGCTGCCATTGTTTACAACAATGCTGCTGCTACAAATTTCCCTGCTGTAATGGGTGGAACAGATACTACAATTACAATTCCGTCGGTGTTAATAGGAAATGCTGAAGGTGAATATATTAAAAGTCAACTTGCTACAAATACAGTAGTAAATGTAACTTTAAAAGATGATCCTGCTACCATGATAACTCCGGATGGAAGTTTTGACAACGGTATTGTTACTCACGAATATGGACACGGTATTTCTACCAGATTAACAGGTAATGGCGTTTCTTGTTTACAATCTTCACAAAGTAAAGAGCAAATGGGAGAAGGATGGTCAGATTTTTTTGCATTAATGCTTACTAACAAACCAAATGATAACGCTTCTATAGCTAGAGGGATGGGAACTTACGCAAATGGACAGGCAACAACAGGTGGTGGAATAAGACCGGCAAAATACTCACCGAATTTCTCAATCAACGGCTTCACATATGCAAATACAAACGGATTGCAATACAATAATGGCTCTGCAATAGTTCCGGATGTACATTCAATAGGTTTTATCTGGGCAACAATGCTTTGGGATCTTAATTGGGAATATGTTGCGAAGTACGGTTATTCTTCTGACGTCACTACAAGTACGACAAGTGGTAGTTCGCGAGTTTTGCAGTTAGTTACTGATGCATTAAAAATACAAGCATGTAATCCAACTTTTGTTGATGGAAGAAACGCAATTTTAGCTGCTGAACTAAATACAACTGGAGGCGCAGACAGATGTATGATCTGGAGAGCTTTCGCTAAAAGAGGATTAGGTCTAAATGCATCTGCAGGACTTAAAACAAGTATTACTGACCAGTCAGAAGATTATACTGTTCCTGCTGATTGTATGCTTTCTACAAACGAAGCGTCATCAATTAAAGATAATGCGATTTCAATTTATCCTAACCCGGCGAAAAATGAGTTCTTCATTAATTTCCCGAAGAATACTTTAGGAAAAGTAAATGTTGAAATCTACGATATGTCAGGGAAATTAGTTTCTACAGAAAATAAAATTTCGCCGGATTCTAAAAAAGCGATCTCTACAGGTAATCTTGTGAATGGAACTTATCTTGTAAAAGTAAGTGGTCTTGGAATTAATACGACATCAAAAGTGATTATCAATAAGTAGGATAATTTATAAATTTAAAAAAGGCTGTTTCATGATTGAAACAGCCTTTTTTATTTTAAATGAATTTCCAAAATAATTCTTTATAGAAATCAGATTGATTTTTGATTTACTAAAATGTATTTATTTAAAATATTTGATGCGATTTCACAAAATGTTCATATTTTTATTAAACATTAATAACTAAAGTTATGAATTGCTATCTTATTAATAATATAGAAACAAAAAGCATTAAAATTATTTGTGCGTTTTTTGTTTTACTTCCATACTTAATGTTTTCTCAAAATCAGAAAAGATTAATAACAAATTATTTCCAGACAAAACATATTCAGGATTTTAAAAAAGCAGATTTAATAGATTTTGACATTGATAATATAGACTTCTCAAAATCATTCGATGGAGAAGTCATTAAAATTCAACAAAAATATAATGGATTTCCTATTTATAATGCAGTCGGAACTGCTCTTATTAAAGAGGATAAAATTGCATACTTTTCTGATTCATTCATCAAAAATTACAAGAATTCAACATCAAATATCCCAATATTAAGTAAAGAAAATGCACTTCAAAAAATTGCCATAGTTTTAAATAAAAATGATATATCGAACTATATTATTCTTGAAAATTCTTCTCCAGAGCCAAACCATAAAAAATTTGCAAAACAAAAATTAGTCTTTGTTGAAGTAAATTCAGATTTAAAACTAGCCTATCAATTTTTCCTTCATGAACCACAATCTACCAATTCATGGAATATTTTAGTTGATGCAGATACAGGAGAAATTTTAAATAAAGACAATCTCAATCTATCATGTAGTTTTCATCCGGGAGCTTATAGTCACGATCATTCAGATGAATATTTTAATGAATCTTCAAAAAACGAATTTAAATCATTGAATTTACTTGCGCCAGATAATGCATCTTATAATGTTTTTCCGTTGCCGATCGAAGCTCCTACATTCGGGAACAGATCTTTGCTTACAAACCCCTGGAATTTAACTGCATCTCCGGAAGGATGGCATTCTGATGGTGCAAATCATTACACAATTACCAGAGGAAATAATGTTTTTGCTTATGCAGATACATCAAATACAAACCAGCCCGGATTTTCTCCGGATGGCGGTGTAAGTAGAAATTTTAATTTTCCATTTTCAATCAATGGAACTCCTTCATTTAACCAAAGTGCTTCGATCACCAATTTATTTTATATTAATAACAGAGTCCATGATATTTTTTATCACTTTGGATTTACAGAATCTGCAAGAAATTTTCAACAGAATAATTTTGGAAAAGGTGGAGTAGGAAATGACTATGTTATCGCAGAAGGTCAGGATTCAGGAGAATTAAATAATGCCAATTTCACAACACCCTCCGATGGAAACAGACCTGTAATGCAAATGTATCTTTGGTCAACCGCAAACAGATATTTTTTCTATAATGCTCCTATATCAGCGATTCCACGCATTCCTCAGGCAAGTCCGGCTCAGTTTGGACCACCACTTAACGGAACTGGAGTTACCGGAGATATAGTTTTAGCATCTGTTATCAACGGTTGTACAGCATTACCATCAGGATCGTTGTCAGGAAAAATAGGTCTTATGGAAAGAGGAGGAAGTTCTCAATGTACATTTGCTCTAAAAGTAAAAAATGCACAAAATGCCGGAGCAATTGCCGCAATCATTTATAATAATGCTGCTGCTGCAAATTTCCCTTCATCAATGGGCGGAACAGATACTACTATTACAATTCCGTCAGTTTTGATAACGAATAATGAAGGTGAATTTATTAAGAATCAATTGAATAACGGAGTTACTGTAAATGTAACATTGAAAAGTGATCCAGCAACAGCAGTTACTCCCGACGGAAGTTTTGACAACGGTATCATAACCCACGAATATGGTCACGGAATTTCAAACAGACTCACCGGAAACGGTTATACTTGTCTTTTAAAATCGGCAAGCAAAGAACAAATGGGTGAAGGTTGGTCAGATTTTTTTGCATTAATGCTTACGAATAGTCCAACTGATAACGCAAACGTTCCGAGAAGCGTAGGAACTTATGCAAGCGGACAATCAATTAATGGTGCAGGACTAAGACCGGTAAAATATTCACCTGATTTTTCTGTAAATAATTACACTTATGGCAGAACCAATGGGATGGAAATCGAAGAAGATTCTGAAATTGTTCCCGATGTACACAGAATCGGATTTGTCTGGGCAACAATGCTTTGGGATTTGCATTGGCAATATGCAGAAAAATACGGATATTCTTCTGATGTGACTGCGAATACAACTAATGGAAGTTCACGAGTACTACAACTCGTAACCGACGCTTTGAAATTACAAGCCTGTAATCCAACATTTATAGATGGGCGTAATGCAATTTTATCCGCAGAAATGTTGACAACTAAAGGTGAAAACAGATGCATGATCTGGAAGACTTTTGCTAAAAGAGGATTAGGTCTAAATGCTTCGGCGGGCAACAAAATGGATATTAGTGACCAAGTCGAAGATTTTTCAATTCCAAAAGACTGCACTGATGGAAATTCAAATATCCCAATTGATAGAAGCCAGATCGCAATTTATCCTAATCCTGCCAAAGATGAATTTTTCATTTATTTAAAGGATTTTACAATAGGTAAAGTTTACCTTCAGGTTTATGATATGTCGGGAAAAATGGTTTTATCAGAAGACAGATCTTCGCCGGATTCGAGAATTCCGGTTTCCACAAAAGATTTTGAAAACGGGGTTTATGTAGTGAAATTGCAAGGTCTGGGAATTGACATTACTTCAAAAATTATTATAAAAAAATAACGCTTTAAAATATTAAATAAAATCACTTTAGAATTTCAAAGGTGATTTTATTTAATATACAATCTGACCTTAATAAATTTTTATGTCGTAAATTTGCCGGCTGTAAAAATGGTTATGGAGAAGAAGAATATTTTAAAAGGGGTGATTTTTGTTGGGATTGGAGCAAGTATTTACGGGATGTTGGCGACGTTTGTAAAGATGTCTTACAAAGAAGGTTTTACGACATCGGAGGTGACAACAGCACAGTTTGTCATGGGATTTATAGGATTGTTAATCTTAAATTTTATCCAGACAATTACCTCCAAAAAAGCATTGTCTTCACCGAGTTCAAAAGAATTTAAAATGTTGATGTTGGCCGGAACATCTTTGGGATGTACAAGTTTATTTTATTATATATCAGTACAATACATTAATGTTTCGATTGCGATCGTACTTTTGATGCAGTCGGTCTGGTTTAGTGTTGTGGTCGAAAGTTTTTTAACTAAAAAGTTACCGAATCTCAAAAAAGTGATTTCTGTTTGCATTGTATTATTGGGAACTGTTTTGGCTACAAATCTCATTAATCTTGAAGTGAAAATTGATTGGCACGGCATTTTTTGGGGATTATTGGCGGCAGCTTCATTTACAATGACGATGTTCACTTCCAATACTTTAGCAACCAATTTACCTGTGCTCAGAAAAAGTATCATCATGCTTTCAGGAGGGTCTGTTATCGTACTTTTATTTCTCTTTTTTGCTCAAATTGGCCCTCTTCATTTTGAAGGACTAAGATCTTTTTATCTGAATTTTACGGAAAACACACAGCATATCCGTCCATTTGATTATTCAATATTTTGGACTTACGGATTTATTTTAGCACTCTTCGGAACCATCATTCCACCAATTTTATTTAATCTCGGTTTTCCAAATACAGGTTTGGGTTTAGGAAGCATTATTTCATCTCTAGAACTTCCGGTTTCTGTGACGATGGCTTATGTTTTATTAAGCGAAAAAGTAATCCTCATTCAGTGGATTGGAATTGTTTTAATTCTATTCGCAATTGTTTTAATGAACCTACCTTCAAAAAAAGAAAGGTTTCTAGACAAACAATTGTTCTAAAACTTATAATTAAATTATAAATAACAATGAAAACCGTTTCTTTTGAAGTGGTTTTTTTAAATTTATATCTAAAATCAATTTTTCATGCCAAATTTTAAAAATATTATCACTGGAATATCACTTACGATCACTTCAACGATCGCTTTTTCACAGATAAAACCTCTAGATGCAACACTCTCAAACTATCAATATCCTTTTGAAGTTCATTTTAAAGATTTCAACTCTCAAAAGCAAAATCTAAAAATGGCTTACATGGATGTGAAGCCCAAAACATCGAATGGGAAAACCATCATGCTTCTCCACGGTAAAAATTTTAACGGAGCATATTGGGGAAAAACGGCAAAAGATTTAGCAGATAAAGGTTTTAGGGTGATAATTCCAGACCAGATTGGCTTTGGCAAATCTTCGAAGCCTCAAAGTTATCAGTTTTCATTCGCACAGTTAGCAAGTAACACCAAAGCAATTTTAGATGATTTAAAAATGGATAAACTGATTGTTTTAGGACATTCAATGGGCGGAATGGTTGCAACAAGATTCACTTTAATGTATCCCGAAACCGTTGAAAAATTAATTCTTGAAAATCCGATCGGATTGGAAGACTATAAAGCTTTAGCAAAATATCAAACTGTTGATGAAGCTTATCAGTCAGAATTAAAAAACACCGCAGAAAGCTATAAAAATTATCAGCTTAAATTTTATTACGATAACAAATGGAAAGCAGAATATCAACCGTGGCTTGACTTAATAGCAGGTTGGACTTTGCATAAAGATTATCCGCAAGTCGCCTGGAATTAACGAGTGATATCATCTTCAATCAGCCTGTCGTTTATGAATTTAAAAACATTAAAACGCCAACCTTATTAATTATCGGAACACGAGACAGAACAGCCATCGGAAAAGAACGTGCTCCAAAAGAAATCCAGCCAACTATGGGGCAATATCAGGAATTAGGCAAGAAAACACAACAACAAATTGCAGGTTCAAAACTTGTCGAACTTGAAAACGTAGGACATCTTCCTCACATCGAAGTCTATGATAAATTCTGGAATGCTTTGTATGACTTTATTAAGTAGAATAGAAGCAGTAAGCAGGATGCTGAAAGTTTGCAAAATTGAGAATAAACTTGAAAATGAAGTAATGAAAATTCCCCTCCTTTGGAGGGTTGGATAAATTTTTAAAGAAAATTTAGACGAGGTGGTTTAAAAACACGAATCTCGTTCTACATCAATTAATAATTCCCCCAAAATAAAAAGAGACTGCTAAATTTAGCAGTCTCTCTTCGTATGTGTTGTTGTCTGAATTATTTCTTCTTGTAAGCAGCGTCTTTAATTCTCGCTTTTTTACCTCTAAGGTCTCTGAAGTAGTAAATTCTAGATCTTCTAACTTTACCTCTTCTGTCAACTTCGATTTTTTGAAGAGCAGGCATGTTGATAGGGAAAACTCTCTCTACACCTACATCACCACTCATTTTTCTGATTGTAAAAGTCTTTGTAGAACCTGTTCCTCTCAATTGGATTACAGTTCCTTTGAAGAACTGAGTTCTAGTTTTTTGACCCTCCTTAATCTCGTAATACACAGTGATTGTATCACCAGCTTTGAATTCAGGGAATTCTTTTTTTGTAATGTACTTGTCTTGTACGTACTTTAATAAATCCATTATTAATAAAATAAAATGTGTTACGCTAAGCAACTTACACGGACTTCGTCAGAGGTTGAATAACAGATTGCAAAAATAAAATAAATTTTTCTGTTAGCCAACACTTTACAAAACAATTTTCAAGAATCTTGATTTTATTTCAAACATAAAACAAACAGATCCCAAAAAACTCTCCAACTCTGACACTCTCCAACCCAAAAAGGATGCCGCTTCCATCCCTCACGCAAAATACAGCCTTTCAAATCAAAAGATTACAAAATTGATAAAATTCCCAAAAAAATTGTAATTTCAGACCACAAATTTTAAGCAGTACAATGATAGATAAAAGAGTAAAAAATGCCACTGAAGCGATAAAAGGAATAAAAGACGGAATGACCTTGATGTTAGGCGGTTTCGGTCTTTGCGGAATTCCTGAAAATTCAATCAATGCTTTGGTAGAAAGTGATGTAAAAGATCTTACCTGCATTTCAAACAACGCCGGAGTTGATGATTTTGGTTTAGGATTATTGTTGCAGAAAAAGCAGATCAAAAAAATGATATCTTCTTACGTTGGAGAAAATGCAGAATTCGAAAGACAAATGCTTTCAGGAGAATTGGATGTTGAGTTGACTCCACAAGGAACGCTTGCCGAAAAATGCAGAGCCGCACAAGCCGGAATTCCTGCTTTTTACACACCTGCAGGTTTTGGAACTGAGGTTGCGCAGGGGAAAGAGGTAAAAGATTTCAATGGAAAACCTCATATTTTAGAACACGCTTACGACGCAGATTATTCTATTGTAAAAGCCTGGAAAGGAGATCACGCAGGAAATTTAATTTTCAAAGGATCGGCAAGAAATTTCAACCATCCAATGGCAGGAGCAGGGAAAATTACCATAGCTGAAGTAGAAGAATTAGTTGCTCCGGGAGAATTAGATCCCAATCAGATTCATATTCCGGGAATTATGATTCAAAGAATTTTCCAGGGAGAAAAATTCGAAAAAAGAATTGAGCAGAGAACTGTTAGAAAAAAAGATTAAAAATTATCTACAAAAAGGAATAAATATCTCTTGTGATCTTTGTTGAGTGAAACGCCTTTGCGAACTTAAAAACAGAGTGGAAATTTAAAAAAGATCTTTGCGTCCTTTGCGTTAAAAAAAGATGATAGTCAATTTTGAATTGGCTACATCAACAAATTTTCAAATTAAATTATATGTTAAGTAAAGAAGATATAGCAAAACGTATTGCCAGAGAAGTAAAAGACGGATATTATGTAAACTTAGGAATCGGAATCCCAACTTTAGTGGCAAATTACGTTCCTGACAATCTTTCGGTAGAATTCCAGAGTGAAAACGGAGTTTTGGGAATGGGGCCATTTCCTTTTGAGGGCGAGGAAGATGCAGACGTGATCAATGCCGGAAAGCAGACCATTACTATTTTGGAAGGCGGTTCATTTTTCGATTCCGCATTCAGTTTTGGGATGATCAGAAGCCAGAAAGTAGATTTGACTATTCTTGGAGCTATGGAAGTTTCAGAAAACGGCGACATTGCCAACTGGAAAATTCCCGGAAAAATGGTGAAAGGAATGGGCGGTGCGATGGATCTCGTAGCTTCAGCGGAAAACATTATCGTCGCGATGATGCACGTCAACAAAGCCGGAGAAAGCAAAATCCTGAAAAAATGTACACTACCTCTAACAGGAATTAACTGCGTGAAAAAAGTGGTTACCGAATTGGCGGTTTTAGATGTAACTCCAGCCGGATTCAAGCTCGTTGAAAGAGCTCCCGGAGTTTCCGTAGAACACATCATCAAATCAACAGAAGCAGATTTAATCATTGAAGGCGAAATTCCTGAAATGCAATTCTAAACAAAACGAAAACCTTGTCACACCGACAAGGTTTTTTGTTGAAAACGTTTTTTATCTTACGACCTGAAAACTTTTAGCGTTAAGCAAATTGAAAGAATAAGGCCACTGAGAAAAGTTTTATGTTCGAAGTGCGGCAAAAAATATGTTTTAAAAACTACCTGTAAATCCGCAAAAGTTTAAACTTTTCAGCGCTGGCTCAATTTGTAGCGTCAAAAAGTTTTAAGTCTTGATTTTTTTGTTTCTTTTTTCATCAAGGAAAAAAGAAATTTACCTCCCATCCTGCGCCCCAAAAACCTTCTGCAGAATACTTGTCGTTCTCATCACAGAATTATTTCTGATGCCGCTTTCTTTTTCTGCAACCATTTTGAAAACGCCATTGATGGTTTCGTTGGTAACATATTCGTTCAGATCCGTAGAAACAGCATTTCCTGTCAATGTATTGTATTTAGAAATCAAATTATTCCAGACTTTATCGGCGCCTACTTTTCCTAATGAAGCTTTTACTTTTGGCTGAAAAGCGGTGAATAATTGAGTTTGGGTTTTACTCTGTAAATAATTGGTTGCAGAATTGTCGCCTCCCAACAAGATATTTTTGGCATCAGTAATCGTCATCGACGTGATGGCTTTCGTGAAAATCGGAGCTGATTCAGTCACTGCATCTTCGGCAGCTCTGTTCAGTAATTTTACACCCTGATCCGCTAAACTTCCCAATCCGAATGCGCGGAGTTTGGTATCAATCACTCTTAATTTTTCGGGCATTAAAATTTTTACTGCTTCATTTTTAAGGAAACCATCCTGTACAGCGAGTTTTTTCACACCTTCAGTTACACCCAGATTTAAAGCTTCCTTTAAACCAGATGAGATTTGAGTTGAAGTCAGACTTCCCAAATTGACTGAAGAAGTATTTTTTGTTGGAGTTTGCTGAGTTGTTGCAGGTGAAGTGGTTGTGCTGGTTTTAGGATTGTTTAAATCAACGCCTGTCTGGTTTTTAACCGTAGATTTAATTATATCTAAAATCTGTGCCTGTGCAGAAACCGAAAACAATAATCCGGCTGCCAAAAGAAAAGTTTTTTTCATCATTTAATTTTATACAAAATTAGATGTTTCAAAGCTGAAATAGTTAAATGATAGACTGAATTTTTCAGAAAAGAATTATATTCGCTAAAATCTAAATTCAACCAGATGCAGCGTATTCTTTTGGCCTTTTCTTTATTGATTTCAATGTGTTTTTTTTCTCAAACAAAACTGAATTTAATTCCTTATCCCCAAAAAGTTGAGTTTCTAAAAGGAGAATTTGTTATTCCGGCATCATTTAATTTAAGTAATAATCTTCCTGTTAAAGAGACAGAATATTTAAAAAATAAATTAAAAGTTAAATACAGAAACGCAAAAAATCAGGATGCGCATTTGTTGTATTCCAAACTAGAAAATCAATCAAAACCCAATAACGAGGCGTATTCGATTGAAATTTCTTCCAAACAGATTCATATAAAATCCTACACAGATCAAGGTTACTTTTTAGCACTTCAAACTTTAATTCAGTTATTTGAAACGCAGAAAAACGGAAGAATTCCTACATTAAAAATCGAAGATGAACCTAAATTCGCATGGCGAGGAATGCATCTCGACGTTTGCCGTCATTTTTTCACCGTAGAAGAAGTGAAACAGTACATCGATTATCTGGCAATGTATAAACTCAATACATTTCACTGGCATTTAACCGACGATCAGGGATGGAGAATTGAGATTAAAAAATATCCGAAACTTACACAAATTGGTTCAAAACGTAAAGAATCCATGATTGGAGCTTACGTTGATGATACTTTTGACGGAAAACCTTACGGACCCTATTTTTATACTCAGGAGCAAATTAAAGATGTCGTACAATACGCTCAGGAAAGACACATTACGGTCGTTCCTGAAATTGAAATGCCAGGCCACGCTCTTGCCGCACTTTCTGCGTATCCTGAACTGGCTTGTACAAAAGGACCTTTTGAATCAGCGACAAAATGGGGCGTTTTTGATGATGTTTTCTGTCCGAAAGACGAAACGTTTACTTTTTTGGAAAATGTTTTGGATGAGGTGATTCAGCTTTTTCCTTCGCAATACATTCACATCGGTGGTGACGAATGTCCGAAAACAAGATGGAAGGAATGTGCGCACTGTCAGGCATTAATCAAGAAAAATAATCTGAAAGACGAGCACGGACTGCAAAGTTATTTCATTCAGAGAATTGAAAAGTATGTGAACTCAAAAGGCCGGAAAATTATCGGCTGGGATGAAATTCTGGAAGGTGGATTGGCACCAAATGCTGCAGTAATGAGCTGGACAGGTATTAAAGGTGGAATTGAAGCCGCAAAAACAAATCATTTTGCCGTGATGACGCCGGGTGCATATTGCTATTTTGACCATTATCAGGGCGATCCGCAAACTGAACCTAACGCATTCGGAGGTTTTACACCTTTGGATAAAGTGTATTCGTACAGTCCTATTCCTGCCGAATTGAATGCGGAGCAATCGAAATATATTCTGGGAGTTCAGGCAAATTTATGGACGGAATATATTCTGGATTTCAAACAGGTTCAGTACATGATTTTTCCAAGATTATTTGCACTTTCCGAAGTCGGTTGGGGAACTTCAAAACAAGATAATTATAAGGAATTTGAAAACAGGGTGGTGGAGCATTTTAAAATTTTAGATAAAATGAATATCAACTATGCAAAAAGTATGTACAACATTTCAGGAAAGGTAATTCCTGATAGCAAAGGTGTTTCTTACGAACTTTCAACTTCACAAAATCCAAGCGGAATTAAATTTACGACAGATGGAAGTGAGCCAAAAGCAAATTCTTCCACCTACGAGAATCCGATTCCCGTTTCAAAAGCGATGACGGTGAAATCTGCTTATTTTGAAAATGGTGAATTAAAATCTGCTGTTTCTTCTCAGAATTTTTTTACCTCAAAAACGACCGGAAAAAAAATCACTTTGGAAAATCAGCCGAGCGAAAACTATTCTTTTGGCGGTGCATTTACATTAGTTGACGGAATTATCGGTAACGTAAAGCAGTTGGGAAAAACATGGCTTGGTTTTCAGGGACAAAATGTGGTTGCAACGATTGATTTGGGAGAAAAAATAAATTTCTCAGAAGTTTATTTTAATACATTAGACAACAAAGGAAGCTGGATTCATCTGGCAAAATCTGCGACGGTTTCCATTTCTGATGACGGCAAAACTTTCAAAACCATTAAAGAAATCGGAAAAGAAGAAATTCTTTCTGCAAAAGGTAAAATCAATCTGAAGGTCGGAAATCAACAGGCAAAATTTATTAAAATTAAAATAGAAAACGCAGGAATTATTCCCGCAGGAAATCCAGGAGCAGATTCAAGAGCATGGCTTTTCGTCGATGAAATCGGAGCGAAATAATTCAAGATTCAATATTTAAAATTTAATATTCAAGATTAACCTAAACCTAAACCTTAGCCTTAGCCTCAACCTATGAATTCACGAAGAAAATTTTTAAAAACTACAGGAATATTATCATCCGCATTGCTGCTCAATCCAATGGATTTAATTGCAAAAAAAGTTCCTGAAAATGAAAATTTGTTGCTCAATAAACCGATCGTCCTTTCGACATGGGATTTTGGTTTGAAAGCCAACGAAGAAGCTTGGAAGATTTTAGGAAAAGGCGGAAGAGCGTTGGATGCAGTGGAAAAAGGTGTTCGTTTGGTTGAAAATGACCCGAACGAAAGAAGCGTCGGCTACGGTGGACGCCCCGACAGAGACGGAAGAGTAACGCTTGATGCGTGCATTATGGATGAAAATTACAACATCGGTTCGGTGGCGTGTCTGGAAAATATTAAAAACCCGATTTCTGTAGCGAGAATGGTAATGGAAAAGACACCTCACGTGATGTTGGTAGGTGATGGTGCGTTTCAGTTTGCCATTTCACAAGGTTTTAAAAAAGAAAATATTCTCACAGCAGAATCCGAAAAAGAGTGGAAAGAATGGCTGAAAGACAGTAAATACAAACCCATCGTCAACATAGAAAATCACGACACGATTGGAATGATCGCATTGGATGCTCAGGGAAATCTTTCCGGAGCCTGCACCACGAGCGGAATGGCTTTTAAAATGCATGGCAGAGTAGGCGATTCGCCGATTATCGGTGCTGGTTTGTTCGTCGATAATGAAGTTGGTGCTGCAACGGCAACCGGTCATGGTGAAGAAGTCATCAGAACAGTTGGAACTCATATTGTTGTAGAACTGATGCGACAGGGAAGAAATCCGCAACAAGCCTGTAAAGAAGCGGTTGAAAGGATTGTGAAAATTACTCAGCGAAGAAATAAAAATTTAAAAGATATTCAGGTGGGCTTTATTGCTATTAATAAAAAAGGGGAATACGGTTCATACTGCATTCAGGACGGATTTAATTTTGCCGTTCACGACCAGAAAGGAAACCGTCTGGAGAAACCGGAATTTGCTTTAAAGTAAGGAAAGAGCCAAGTAAAAAGTAAAAAGAGCCAGGTGAAAGATTCTGATCATAAACCCGAATCCCGAATCCTGAATCTCAAATTTCAAACATCAAATCTCAAATCAACCTATGTTTTTAGAAATAGCCACTTTCGATATCACATCCGCTGAAATAGCCTTAAATTCCGTTGCCGATAGAATTGAATTCTGCGCTGACATCAATTCCGGAGGCATTACACCCGACCTTGAAGAATTAAGATACTTAAAAGATAAATATTCAAAACCCATCCACGTAATGATTCGCCCTGTTGGCGGAGGTTTTATGTACAGCGACTCAGAATTTATGCGGATGCAGAGAGATATTATTGAATTTTCAAAAGCGAAGGCTGATGGTTTTGTTTTTGGAATTTTAGATGAAAATCAGGAAATTGATTATGAGAAAAACAGACTTTTGGTTGATCTTGCCAATGGCAAACCCTGCGTTTTTCACCGAGCCATTGACCGAACCAAAAATATTTTCGAATCTGCAGAAAAACTGATTGAATTAGGGTTCAAAGAAATCCTCACTTCCGGCGGAGAAAATTCTGCCATGGAAGGAAAGGAAAATTTAAAAAAACTTATTGAAAACTGTGGCGATGATATTAAAATCTTAATCGGTGGTGGCGTCCGTTCGAATAATATTTCAGAACTGAAAAACGTCACGGACGGGAGATATTTTCATTCTTCAGCCGTGTTGCCGTATGAATCTTTTGCCAATGCTGAGGAGATTAAGAAATTGAAAGTTAATTTGTAGATTTTAAATTATGATTAAACGCAAAGTTTATTATTAAATCTGCATATTTTAAGAAGCAAAGAATGACGGACAAGCCGTCTAAGCTTGAGAATAAATTCACGATAAAAAATATTTTTTGAATTTACGAAAAGAATTAATCTATGAAAATCTTATAGAGCACAGATATTTTCAAGCTTAAGCAACTTGTTTGCTACTCTTTGCCACTTAAATCTTCATAGAGAAAGATAATCTTTGCGTTAATAAAGTACAAGATAAAAGTTAAACAAACATAAACACAAATGACAGAAAACGAATTGTCCTATAAAATTATTGGTGCTGCACTGGAAGTGCATAAGACTTTGGGAGTTGGTCTGCTTGAAAGCGCTTACGAAGTTGCTTTAGCTTATGAGTTAAGAGAACTTGGTTTTGAGGTCAAAAGTCAGGTGGTACTTCCACTAAAATATAAAAGTGAGATAATTGAAAACGCTTACAGAGTTGATTTGATTGTTGAAGATAAAGTAATTATAGAAGTTAAATCTGTATTAGAAATTAATCCCATTTCCTATTCGCAGATTTTGACTTATTTAAAATTAACAAACATCAAACTAGGACTTCTTATTAACTTTAATACACCTTTAATCAAAGACGGAATACACAGAATTGTAAATAAACTATAAATGAACAAAGCCATATTTTTTGCTTTATTTTTCATTCAAACATTTATCAGCGCCCAGTTTTCAGAGCGAAATCTTTCGTCAGAAAAATGGCAGTTTAGGAATGCAAAAGATAATAAATGGCTGACCGCCACAGTTCCGGGAACCGTTCATTTAGATTTGATGGATCATAAAATAATTTCCGATCCGTATAAAGATGAGAATGAAAAAAAAGTGCAGTGGGTTGAAAATGAAGACTGGGATTATCAGACGGTTTTTAAAGTTTCAGATAAAGAATTAGAAAATCAAAATGCCGATTTGGTTTTTCATGGATTGGATACTTTTTCTGAAATTTATTTAAATGGAAAACTGCTGAAAAAGACAGACAACATGTTCAGAACATGGAAAATTCCCGTAAAAAATGATTTGAAAGTTGGAGATAATACGTTGCAGATAAAATTTAAATCTTCTGTCAATGTCGGAAAAGAATTAGCCGAAAAAGTTCCGTTCACCATGCCGGAATCGCCGCGAAGTTTTGTCAGAAAAGCGCAATATCAGTTTGGTTGGGATTGGGGGCCGAGATTGGTTACTGCCGGAATCTGGAAAGTTGTCAAATTGAATTTCTGGAATCATGCAAAACTTGAAAATGTAAAAATAGAACAGAAATCTTTAATAAAGCAAAAGGCAGATTTAATAATTCATGCAGAAATTTTTGCAGAGAATGAAGGTAAATATAGTTTTACAACAGATATAGCAAATCATGATATTTTTCTGAAAAAAGGTTTAAACAAAATTTCAGTTCCATTTAAAATTGAAAATCCACATTTCTGGCAACCGAACGGATGGGGAAAAGCAATGACTTATGTTTTAAAATTTGCGTTAAAAAAGGATGCTCAAATTATTGATCAAAAAGATGAGACAATTGGATTAAGAACCATTGAATTAATTCAGGAAAAAGACGAAAAAGGAAAATCTTTTTATTTTAAAGTCAATGGAAAACCGATGTATGCAAAGGGAACCAACTGGATTCCGTCTGATAGTTTCACACCGAGAATTACGAAAGAAAAATATCAAAAACTCATCAAAGACTGCAAAGATGCCAACATGAATATGATTCGTATTTGGGGTGGCGGAATTTATGAAGATGATGAATTCTACAAGGCCTGTGACGAAAACGGAATTCTCGTGTGGCAGGATTTTATGTTTGCCGGAAGTTTTTATCCTTCAGATGAAGATTTTTTAAATAATGTAAAAGAGGAAGTCAAAGATCAGGTCAACCGGCTTCAAAATCATCCGTCCATCGCTTTGTGGTGTGGGAATAATGAAATTGACGAAGCGATCGTCAACTGGGGTTATCAGAAACAGTTCAAATATTCAAAAGAAGATTCTCTTCAGGTCTGGAAAGATTATAAAAAAGTTTTTCATGAGGTTATTCCAAATGCTTTGAAGGAAAATTTAACTTCAGAAAAAAATATCTACTGGCCGACTTCGCCATCAATCGGTTGGGGACACAAAGAAAGTTTAACCGAAGGCGATTCTCATTACTGGGGCGTTTGGTGGGGCGAATTTCCGTTTGAAATTTACAACGAAAAAGTCCCGAGATTTGCCTCAGAGTACGGTTTTCAGGGAATGCCAAGTCTGGAAGCGGTGAAATCTATGTTTTCAGGAAAACCTGATTTAAGTTTAGAAAATTCAACCATCAAGGCGCACGAAAAAAATGCCCGTGGTTTTCATATCATTAATGAATACATGAAGCGGGATTACGTGGTTCCAAAAGATTTTGTAAAATACAATTACGTTTCACAACTGCTTCAGGCCCGTGGAATGAAGATTGCCATAGAAGCCCACCGCCGCGCTAAACCTTATAACATGGGAACTTTATATTGGCAGTTAAACGATTGCTGGCCGGTGATTTCATGGTCATCGATTGATTATCTGGGAAACTGGAAAGCACTGCATTATCAAGTGAAAAGAAGTTATGAAAATCAGGTGATTTTAACGGAAGAAATAGATGGTTTTTTGAACTTTTACGCCATTAATGATGAATTAAAAAAGTTTGACGATATAAAAGTAGAAATTCAGATTGTTGATTTTAAGGGGAAAATTTTAAATGATTTAACTACGGTTCAGAATGGAAATACATTGGAGGGAATAGCAAAGATTGATCATATAGAAGTTAAAAATTTAATAAAAAATTCCAATAAAAATGAAGTCTTTTTAAAATTGATTTTAAGAGATATCAATAAAAAAATCATTGCAGAAAATCTTCATTTCTTCGCAAAACCAAAAGATTTAAAACTGACCAAACCCAATATTCAAATAAAAAAAATATCTTCTACAGAAATTGAAATCTCCACCGATGTTCTGGCAAAAAATGTTTATTTAATGGGCGACACCCATTTTTCTGACAACTTTTTTGATCTGCTGCCAAAAACTTCAAAAAGAATAAAGCTTTCAAAGCCTGTAAAAAAAATCGAGTCAATGAGTCTTTGGGAAACAATGAATCCGTAAATTCATTAGTGATTTGGTTATCAGACAAGATCAGAATCAACGACAAAAAAATTGCAATTCTCTTTAGAAACAATTAATTTTACATTTTAATTTTCCCTTTGCAATACGCTCAAATAATTTTACCCCTCAATTTAAAAGGAACTTTCACCTACAAAGTTCCGGAAGAACTGGATTCAAAAATTCAGGAAGGAATGCGTGTTCTCGTACCTTTTGGCGGAAAAAAAATTTATACCGGAATTGTTTTTGAGCTGCACGATTTGGCACCGGAAGATTTTATTGCAAAAGAAGTCATCAGTATTTTAGATGATTATCCGATTGTCCCTTCACAACAGATCAACTTTTGGAACTGGCTTTCAAACTATTATCTCTGCAATCTGGGTGAAATTTACCGTTTTGCTTTTCCGTCTTCTTTAAAACTGGAAAGTGAGACGTATTTAAAGCTAAAACCAAATGCAGTCATTGAATTTGAAAACCTGGATGTCAACGAGATGTATCTTATTCAGGCTTTGGAAGTTCGCCAGTTAATTAATTTGACTGATATTGAAGCATTTATCCCCAAAAAAGAAATCATCAAAACCATCAATTCTCTTATAGATTTACAATATATTGAAATTGATGAAAAAGTTGCTGAAAAATACAAAGCCAAGGAAGTTGCGTATGTAAAAGTGAAAGATGAGGTTTTGGTAAATCAGAATCTAACAGAAATTCTTTTGCAACTTAACAGAGCCAAAAAGCAGAAAGAACTGTTCTTAAATATTATAGAAAAACAAACCGAAAATCCTGATTTACACATTAGAAAGTCAGAACTCTTTGAGGACGGATATTTTGGAAGTTCTCATTTTAAAGCTTTGGCCGATAAAAATTTGGTGGAAGAATATTACCTTCAGAAAGACAGAATCGAAAGCTACGAAGGCGAAATTGAAGAAATAGAAGAACTTTCAGAAGCACAGAAAGAGGCAAGAATCGAAGTTGACGAAGCGTTTGAAGAAAAGAAAAATGTTCTTCTTCATGGTGTCACATCATCCGGAAAAACACATATTTATTTAGAGAAAATTGAAGAATGTATCAATGAAGGTAAAAATGTTTTGTTTTTACTTCCGGAAATTTCTTTAACGAAACAGATCACTCAAAGATTAGAAAAAAAATACGGTCGACAGCTTGGTTTCTATCATCAGAAACTCACTGATTTTGAAAAAGTTGAGGTCTGGAGAAGAATTAAAAATAATGATATTAAAATTCTCATTGCCACGAGAAACGCTTTATTTCTGCCCTATCAGAATTTAGGACTGATCATTGTTGACGAAGAGCATGATTCTGCTTACAGACCGAGAGAAGTTTCACCTTTTTTCAATGCAAAAGATGCAGCTTTGGTTTTGGCAGGTTTCTATGATGCAAGAGTTATTTTGGGATCTGCGACGCCTTCTGTTGAGAGTTATTATTTAGCCAGAAAAGAAAAATTACAATATGTTTTCCTGAATGAAAGATTCGGGAGTGTGAAATTGCCTGAATTTGAACTGATTAACTTTAAAGAAGCGCAGGATTCCAAAAAAGTTTCCGGGAATTTTTCTTTGCAGTTGATTGATGAAATTAAGAAAACTTTAGACGAAAAAAATCAGACGATCATTCTTCACAACCGTCGCGGTTATGCAAGTGTCATAGAGTGTGAGACCTGTGGTTACGTCAATTACTGCTCAAACTGTGATGTTGTTCTGACTTATCATAAAGCTGCCAACGAAATGAAATGTCATTATTGTGGTCAGAGAGCTTCGAAACCAAAAACCTGTCCGAAATGTCATTCTGAAAATTTAAATGAAAGAGGAGTCGGTGTCGAGCAAATTCATGAAGAAATTTCAAAAATTTTCCCTGAAAACGAAGTCGATAGAATGGATGTTGATTCGATGCGGAAGAAATTTGCTTACGAGAAATTATACGAGAAAATTGAAGATCGTGAAACCGATATTGTTGTTGGTACACAAATGATTTCTAAGGGTTTAGATTTTGACCATATTGAGTTGGTAGCAATTCCCAAGGCTGATTCTATGTTGTATGTTCAGGATTTCAGAGCAGAGGAACGAGCTTATCAATTAATTACCCAAGTTTCCGGAAGAGCGGGAAGAGTTTCCGGAAACGGTAAAATTTTAATTCAGACTTATAATCCTGATCATTCTGTTTTTCAGTTGATTAAGATGAATAATGTCACAAAAATTTATAAATATTTTCTCACAGAACGACAAAAATTTCATTATCCGCCTTTCACCAAATTGATTATGATTGAATTGAAGCACATTAAAGACGATAAAGTTAACCGTGCTTCCCAGTTTTTAGGTTCAATTTTAAGAAAATATTTGCCTGAAGACTGTATTCTCGGTCCTGAAAGAGCTCAGATTGCAAGACTGAATAATCTATATCAGTTTCAGATCTTACTGAAGCTTCCAAGAGGTAAAAACTATGAGAAATTTAAAAATCTTGTATTATTAAGTTTGAAAGAATTTGACGAAATCACTGCGTATCAAAGTATTAAAAAAGAGGTTTTTGTGGATTTTTAACAATTTTTAACAAACTTTATGTGGTTTTATTATACTTTTATAGACTGCATTCTAACAATAATATCTACATTTGATCGTTTATTATGTGTTTGGATGAAAGCAAATGGTTTAACTTATCATATTTTATGCCATCCAAAGTATAACAAAAAGAAAAATTGATGATAAATTACAGAAAGTATATTTCAGGTATTACGGTTTTGGCCACTGGTTTTTTCCTTGCTCAATCTACCGTATCTACAGTTCTTTATTCTCCTAATTTCGAAAGTCAAAAAAGCGGATTAAACTTACCTTCTCCCGCAGCAGCTATTGAAAAAGCTTTTTTGTCTCCCAAAGAACTTGTAGATGTAAACCTAAACACAATGATGGCAGATCCCGTGCTGAAAAATGCAACTTGGGGATTTGTAATCTATGATCCGAAAACGAAGAAAGTAATCTCTTCGTACAACGAAAATGCTCCGCTTGTTCCTGCTTCCACTACGAAATTATTGACCACAGAAACTGCTTTGCATCTGTTGGGAGAAAATTACCGTTGGATGACACAGCTCGAATATTCCGGAGAAATCGACGAAAATGGAGTTTTGAACGGCAATCTTTATATTGTAGGAAGTGGTGACCCATCTTTGGGAACCAATAAAGCGGGAGCTTGGTCTTACAAAGAAATCGTTTCAGACTTCGTGAGTGGAATGTCTCGTGAGGGCATCAAAAAGGTAAATGGTGATATTATTATTCAGACAGCGCTTTTCAAAGGTAACATTTCGAGACTTCCGGAAAATGTTGTGTGGCTAGAAAACAATAATTACTATTTGCCGGTTGGTACAACTCGTGAGATCAATCCTGCAAACGAAAAGCTGATCGTTAAAAAAGGAAACAATTTAGCTTCAGACAAAAAATATTTCTACGTTTCTCCTTATGCCAATCAGATGGTTTATGCTGAAAAGTATGATGGTGAAGGAATTTTAACCACTAAACTTCCTGATGCACCTGCATTTTTAGCCAACACTTTTAAAGCAACTTTGGTAAAAAGTGGAGTAGGTGTTACCGGAAAAGTAACTCCTAGAACGACAGATGCGGCTCCGGAAGTTAGAAAATTGGTTTCTGCTTACAAATCTCCAACGTTGTCAGATATTATTTATTATACTAATCAGCGTAGTGATAATGGTTTGGCGGAAGCTTTGCTGAAAACAGTCGGTTTCCAGAAAATGGGTGACCAGACTTCAGAATCGGGAAGAATCGTGGTGAATGAGCATTTAAAAGATGTAGCTTTTGATGTGGAAGGTTTAAATTATATGGATGGAAGCGGTTTGTCCAGAAGCAACCACGTAACGCCAATTTCTCAGGTAAAGTTTTTGACTTCTTTGATGAATCAGAAATATTACAAAACATATTTTGATTCTCTACCGATCGGTGGACAGTCCGGAACTCTGAAAAGAATGTTTATTGGAACAGGAAACGGACAGATTTTCGCTAAAACAGGAACACTGAATAAAGTAAAAGCTTTGACAGGTTATATGAAAACAAATACAGGAAGAACCTTAGTTTTTTCTATTTTAGTTAATAATTATTCAGGATCTGTAGATATGGTGAAAAACAGAATTGAAAAAATTCTTCAGCCGGCTTTAGATCTTTAAAAAAATATTTAAATCATATCATAAACCTTTTAATCTCAGATTGAAAGGTTTTTTTTATCTTTAAACTCTAAATTATTGATAATGAATTTGATTTATATTTAATTAAAAACCATTTCATTTAGACAATCGTAGATTTAATAGATATGAAAAAATTTTACCTTTTTATTTTAAGTGTTTTACTATCTCAAACCGTTTTCGCTCAGGAAAATCTTGAGATGAAAGGATTGATGGCAAAGGAAATGAAATCTTATGCCGCTAAAATGAATATCGGCAATACCAATCCGAATACCTTAAACTATGATTTACAATACCAAAGAATGGATGTTTCTATAAATCCTTCTGTAGCTCAGATTTCAGGTTCGGTAACTTCTCATTTTAAGCCGACTCAGGCAATGAGCAGTATTTATTTTGATTTAACGAATCAGCTGACAGTCTCACAGGTTACTTTCCACGGTCAACCTTTAGTTTTTCAGCAATTAGCAACAAAAGAAGTCAAGATAGATTTTACATCTGCTCTTCCTGCTAACGTTTTAGATTCATTAACGATACAGTATAATGGAGCTCCTCCTACCAATAACAATGCGTTTTTTACCAATACACAAAGTGGAACGGCTGTTCTTTCTACTTTAAACGAACCTTACGGCGCGCAAGATTGGTTTCCTACAAAACAAAGTTTAAACGATAAAATTGACAGGTTTGATATCAAAGTTACAACTCCGTCACAATACAGTGTAGCTTCCAACGGAAGATTGATGAGTGAAACAACTTTAGGAAGCGGACAAAAATTGACATTCTGGAGAACTCAATATCCTACAGCAGCTTATTTGGTCGCACTTTCAATTACCAATTTTGTTAAATTGAACGATACAATGGGAAGTCCGCCTTTTCCATTTGTAAATTATCTCTATCCCGCAACAGCTGCCAATTCAACAAGTATGGCCAATATTGAATGGACAAAAACCGTTATGGGTACTTTTGAAACTTTTTTCGGACCTTATCCTTTCCGAAACGAAAAATATGGTCACATGGAATTCACTGCAGGTGGCGGAATGGAGCATCAAACGATGTCTTCTATGGGCGCATGGAGCAAACAATTGGTGGCTCACGAACTTGCCCATCAATGGTTTGGTGACAAAGTTACTTGCGGCCTGTGGAATGATATATGGTTGAATGAAGGTTTCGCAACTTTTGGAGAGCATGTTGCCAATGAAAAATTGCTACTTACTAATGCACAGTTTTTAAGCTATTTACTTGATCAGAAGAATGCCATAACGAGTCAGCCAGGTGGAAGTGTATATGTTGCAGATGCCAATTTAGGCAGTATAGGAACTATTTTTGATGGCAGATTGACCTATGCAAAAGGTGGATATGTAGTCAGAATGATCAAATGGATCTTAGGTGAAACCGTATTTTATCAGGCATTGAAAGATTATCATGCAAGACCAAATTTGGCCTACAATTACGTGAAAACTTCTGATTTAAACGCCTCATTGCTACAATCAACAGGGAAAGATTTTACAGGTTTTTTTGCAGACTGGATTTACGGCCAAGGTTATCCAACTTATGATATTCGATGGAAACAGACGGGAAGTACAGTAACTTTCAAAGCTGCACAAACTCAAAGTCATGCTTCTGTGAGTTTCTTTGATATGCCTTTGCCAATCAAAGTTAACGGAACAGGAGGACAGACTGCTTATTTTGCTTTAAATAATACTTTTAATAATCAATATTTTACAGAAACGGTAACATTTCCGGTTGCGAGTGTTGAATTTAATTATGAATATCAGATTTTAGAAAAAAACTCGACTGTAGCGCTGGATAATACATTGAGCATTTCAGAAATTAAATTTGATCAGTTTGCTATTTATCCAAATCCTGCAAAAGATGAATTATTTGTTTCAGGTTTGAAAAAAGTTACGGATTATTCGATTTTTACAGCCGATGGAAGATTGGTTAAAAAAGGAAATACGGATAAAAAAATTGATATTTCTTCTTTGTCTAAAGGAGTTTACGTCATTACTATCGAACATACCAATTTTAAATTTGTAAAAGAATAAACTTTTAGAACTAAATAAATTTATAAAAGAGAGCCTTCAGTTTTGAAGGCTTTCTTTTTATACTTTTAATTTTCTCATTGCTCTCTTTGCGCGTTTTTCAGCAATTTTTACTTTGTAATTAAACCATTTTTCTTTAAAAATTTTTCTCATTGCATTATCAAAATGTCTGATGATTACCAGGTTTTTAAAACCCCTCCATTTTTCAAGCGCACTAGACGGTAAAGCTCTTACAGATACAGAATAGCCTTCCGTCTCATACTGGATATAATGCCACCAACCGGATGGAATGTAAAGCGTTTCTCCAGGATGAATAACTGCTTCGTAACCATTTAAATGTTTCAAAGCAGGATGTTTTTCATAATCAGGTTCCTGAAGATTCGCCAAACTATGGAAATTGTACGGCAATTTGTACATCAAATCAGACTGTTCCCACGGAAAAAGCCAGATTCTTTTCACTCCCTGAAACTGTGACAGGAAAACGTGTGACATATCAATATCAATGTGATTTCTGGTGATAGAGCCTTGTCCGCCAAAAAACATAAAAGGCAGCCACCTTAAAATTTTTCCTTTCGTCACATCTTTATAATGGATATCATTTTTAAGATCAGGTTTTAAACTTAGAAGATTGAATAAAAATAATCGATGTTCGGTAATTTTGGTTGTAATTAAATCAAGGTATTCTGCAAATGTTGTTTCACCAACCGGTTTGCTGGCAACACGGTCGATGGATTCAATTTCGCTGCCATAAACGCTGACTTTGGTTTCTCCGGCAATTTCTTTAAAGTATTCATAATTCCATTTTTGAAACGCAGGACTGTCCGATTGTATAAAATCTTTTAAAATAATTGGTTTAGAGACCTTCATATGATGTTGCAAAAAGTCATCAGCATCTATATTTTTTGCCCGGATAATCTGAGATAATTTCATACTTTAAAATTTTAAAGATTCAAATATAATTATTATCCTATAAAATTAGTAGACTATTTGATTAAAAAATTCTATCAGCATCAAATTTTACAATAATAAATAGGAAAAGCGAATAGTTTAATGCGTTTTTGTTAAATTAGCAAACCTAAAATATTATTATAATGATCTCTGAAAAGTATCTTGAAAATCTACAGAACGAACTTAAAAATATCGAAAACGACGGTCTTTTTAAAAAAGAAAGAATCATCACATCGCAGCAAAGCGCTGAAATTGAAGCCAACGGTAAAAAATTGCTGAACTTTTGTGCAAACAATTATCTTGGACTTTCAAACAATCCTGAAGTGATGAAAGCTTCTCAGGATATGATAGAATCTCATGGTTATGGGATGTCTTCGGTACGTTTTATCTGCGGGACTCAGGATATTCATAAGCAGTTGGAAGAAAAAATTGCTCAGTTTTTAGGTCTTGAAGACACAATTTTATATGCAGCTTGTTTTGATGCAAACGGTGGAGTTTTCGAACCATTATTTACTGATGAAGATGCAATTATTTCTGACGAATTGAATCACGCTTCGATCATTGATGGAGTTCGTCTTTGTAAAGCGGCAAGATACCGTTATAAAAATAACAATATGGCAGATCTTGAAGCTCAGTTGATTGCGGCTTCGGAGAAAAATCACAGATTTAAAATCATCGTTACAGACGGAGTTTTCTCAATGGACGGAATTGTTGCCGACTTAAAAGGTGTTTGCGACTTGGCAGACAAATACGACGCTTTGGTAATGGTTGATGATTCTCACGCAACAGGTTTTATCGGTAAAACAGGTCGTGGAACTCACGAAGCCAACGAAGTGATGGGTAGAGTAGACATCATTACTTCAACGCTTGGGAAAGCTTTGGGAGGTGCTTTAGGCGGATTTACTTCAGGTAAAAAAGAAATCATCGATATGTTGAGACAGCGTTCTCGTCCATACTTATTTTCAAATTCTCTGGCTCCTGGAATTGTTGGTGCAGCTTTAAAAGTTTTAGAGATGATTTCTGACGATACTTCGCTTAGAGATAAGGTGATGGAAAATGCAGAATATTTTAGAAAAGAAATGAAGTCTAAAGGTTTTGATATTCCTGAAGGTGATGCTGCGATTGTTCCTGTAATGTTGTACGATGCAAAATTAGCCCAGAAAATGGCTGAAAAGTTAATGGATGAAGGAATTTATGTGATCGGATTCTTCTATCCGGTTGTTCCTAAAGAAAAAGCGAGAATCAGAGTGCAACTTTCTGCAGCTCATACAAGAGAACATTTAGATAAAGCAATTGCTGGTTTTGAAAAGGTTGGAAAAGAATTGGGAGTAATTTCTTAGAAAATATAACTGATTTAATTTTCTGCTCATGAAAAAATTACTGCTTCTCTTTTATTTTCTAAGTTTCCAAAGTATATTTTCACAAAATATATTGGATTTTGAACTTAAAAATGTTGAATTGCAAGGAATGAAGCCTGCAAAAATAAATCAGGAAATGAAAAATATCAGGATTGCTCAGAATCCTTTTGTGACAGAGAATCCCGAAATTATTTCCAAACTCGATTATAGAGAAAATTCGTCTCTGATCAGGAAAATCTACAGTTTTATTTATGACAATCCCAAGGGAAGCGACGGTGGCGTTGTTGTCAGTCAATTTGAAAATAAAGATGATCTCAAATCATATCTCGCAACGACCTTTGAGCAATCAAACTACAGAGTGTTGGTTAAAGATTTATTTCTGATTCGCATTTGGAGTGATTACAGTCTTCACGTAGAGGGTAGAGAAACAAGTGAAGATCATCTGAACAAATTGGAGAAATATTATATCAATTTGGGAGCAAAAAAAGTCACTTTAAAAGTTGATAAATCAATCATCACCGCTGTGGAATAAATTTATAAAGAGTAATTCTACATTTGTAGAACAGAAACAGAATTTCTATATTTACAGAAATTCTGTTTTTTTATGATGAAAAATATTGTAATTACCTTGATCTCGATTTTCATTTTTACTTCATGTAAGACAAAGGAAATGAACCAATACATAAGATTTCCAGATAAAACACAAAAACGACACGGCAAATGGAAAGAAGAATATTCTTCCGATCAAGGAACTTTAATTGCCTTAGGGAAATATAAAAAAGGCGAAAAAGTAGGAGTTTGGAAAACCACTTTTGAAGATAAACTTTATCAAAAAGATAAAATCAGAAAAAACGTTACCACAACAAAGCTGTATCATCCAAACGGAAAAATCATGGAAAGAGGTCAGTCGAAATTAGATATTTCAGATGCTGAAAGACATTGGTATTACTTTGGCGATTGGAAATATTATGATGAGACCGGAAAGTTAAAGTATAAAAAAAAATATGCTGATGGTAAGAAAATAGACAGTATTTCTTTTAAGAAATAATTTTTTTCTTAAGGTTAAATAATTTTTTCCCAAATACAGAATTATGTTATTTTTAGCAGATCAATTTATTGAAAATATTCTATGAAAAAATTTCTACTTCTTATCTTTATTTTTGCTTTATCGATTCCGTTTTCTGCGCAGTCTGAAGATTATAAATCTATAATAACGGTAAGTGCTTTTGCACCTTTGCGTGATCAGCGATATAACGTTGGTTATATTCGAAAGTTATCAGAAAGATGGTGGATTGGTGCTGAAGTCGCCTATGGCGCAGACGGTTTAACTCCCATTAATATTGGAAATTTTGAAGGTAAAAATAGAATTTTCGAGATTAGACCTGAAGTTTTTTACAGTTTAGCTCCACAATCAAGGCTAAAACATTTGGTTTCTGCAGAAGTATTTTATTTAAATCATGTCGGAAAAGGCGTTTCAGGGAATTATTATGACAGAAATGATGATTATTATTTTTTCACTTCAGCAGATTATAAAAGAGAAAAATACGGACTCAATATCAACTATAGCATTTTACTGCATAAAGAAACATCTTGGTTTGGTTTTATGCCGAAAATTGGTTTTGGAATAAGGCAGAGAAATATTTCTTACAAAAATATGATTGATAAAATGCCCGGTAATCCCCCGGTAGATGGTTTACCTTTTGACTATCAGATGAACCATGAAGGTTCAAATCTTGGTTTTAATTTCAATATTGATATGAAACTTATTTTTAAATTTTAGAATCATTCAATTATTGTTCTTTAAACATCATTTTCTGATATAAAATTCACTTTTTTTCTGAAATAAACTATCTTTGCACACAAATTTTTACGATGCTGTACACCATCATCAAAGCGTTGCATATTATTTTTATGGTCAGTTATTTTGCGGGAATTTTTTACCTCGTGAGAATTTTTGTGTACTATAAAGATACCGATGCTTTTGAGGAAGAAAAAAAGAAAATCCTTAGAGAACAATACACTTTTATGGCGCGCAGATTATGGAATATCATCACCGTTCCTGCAGGAATTATAATGGCAGTTTGTGGAATTATCATGATCTTCTTGAATTTCGGATTGATGAAAACACCATGGTTTCATTTAAAATTAACTTTCCTCATCGGATTGGCAATTTATCATTACTGGTGCTGGAAAAAAGTAAAAGAATTGACCAAACTCAACGGAAATACTTTAGAAACAGCCAACATAAAATTAAGACAGGCAAACGAAATCGCTACTTTCATCTTATTTCTGGTCGTGTTTACAGTAATTTTAAAATCTTCCGTTATCGAATATTGGTGGCAATTAATTACCGGATTTTTCGTTCTGGTATTTTTGATCATGATGACGGTGAAATTGGTGAATAAGAATAAGAAAAATAAATAAAGTTATTAGTTAGGAATGATGAATTATAAGTTCAATCATTGCTCATAACTAATAATCTATAACTCATAACTAAAAAACATGATTGCAATTTTTAAAAAAGAACTTTGGAGTTATTTCGGGAACTGGAGCGCATGGGTGATCATTGCGGCTTTCAGTCTGATAATGACATTGTTTTTGTTTTTTTTCGAGAACGAGTCTAATATTTTCGACATCGGGTTGGCTTCTTTACAAAGTTATTTTGTTTTGGTTCCGTGGTTATTGATGTTTATCATTCCGGCATTATCGATGAAAACTTTTGCCGAAGAACAACAGACCGGAACATTAAATTGGCTATTTTCTCAACCCTTAAAAATTTCTGAATTGGTTTTTGGTAAATTTCTCTCAGTTTGGGTTGTCGGCATTTTATGTCTGATTCCTTCGCTGATTTATTTATATACTATTTACGTTTTAGGCGTTCCGGAAGGAAATATCGACTTGGGAATGACATTCGGAAGTTATTTCGGATTAATTATCCTGATTGCAGCTTTTGCCGGAGTAGGAATTTTAGCTTCTTCGCTCTCCCAAAATCAGATCATGGCTTATCTGTTGGGCGTTTTCATGTGTTTCATCATGTATTTCGGAATTGAGCAGCTTGCAAGTTACAAATTGTTGGGTGGAGCAGATTTTATCCTTCAAAATATTGGTTTTTACCAACATTTCTTAGGCTTTACCAGAGGTTTGATTGATTTTAAAGATGTCGCTTATTTTGTATTTGTCATCGGTCTTACATTAGCATTGTCCAACCATTTTATCAATAAAAAGAAGTAAAAACATGAAGAAGATATCCTTAAAATCTCCGTTCGGAATTTTACTGTTTGTAATTTTACCTTTAAGCATCATTTTGATGTTTTCAGGAATTCGGTTGGATTTGACCAAAGAAAAAAGATACACACTTTCAGAAAGTACGATCAAAGTTTTAGAATCGATCAAAAAACCAGTAACGGTGGATGTTTATTTGGAAGGTGATTTCCCGGCAAGCTTTAAACAATTGCAGAGCGAGACCAGATTTATGCTCGAAGAATTTAGAAAGATCAATCCTAAAATAGATTTTAAATTCATTGATCCCATCAAAACAAAAATGTCTCAGGACACGTTAATGGCAATGGGAATGCAGCCTTCAGTACTTCCTGATAACAAAGACGGGAAGATTACACAAATTTATCTGTTTCCTTATGCAGTGGTAAAACAGGGACGAAGTGGTGCTTCGATTCCTTTGGTTGTGCAGCAGGCAAATATTAATGCAGATGATCAGTTAAGAAAATCAATTGAAAATTTAGAATACAATCTAGTTTCAAACATTAAAGCGGTTGCAACCAATAAAAGAAAAAAAGTCGGAGTTTTAGTAAATCAGGATGAGTTGAGACCTGAAGAATTTCAAGGATTCATGAATTTGGCTCTGGAAAGTTATGATGCCGGTCCGATCATTCCAAAAAATAATGTCGAACTGACTTTGGCAGATTTACCATTATTAAGACAAATGAGCGCTCTAGTCATTGCGAAACCTAGAAAAGCTTTTACGGACGGCGAAAAAGTGATTTTGGATCAATACATCATGAATGGAGGAAAAACGCTTTGGATGATCGATGCCGTGAATGCCGAAATGGATACATTGACAAGATCTAAAAAAGTAATGCCATTCCCGGTTGATATCAACATGACCGATTTCTTTTTTAATTACGGTTTGAGAATAAATCCGGCTTTAGTAAAGGATGTAAAGAAATTTGCTTTGTTGAAATTAGTGACTGGTGAAGTAGGAGGGAACCCTCAATACACAAGTCTTCCGTGGCCATATTTTCCGTTGGGAATCGCTGAAAACAACAATCCGATTACCAAAAATATCAACCCTGTGAAATTGGAATTTCCAACTTCTATCGATACTTTGGGCGGAAAGAAATTTAAAACAAATGTTCTTTTTGAATCAAGCGAAAGAACTTTATTAAAGCAGGTTCCGAATTATGTTGAACTAAGCGAAATTGCAAGTGTCGACAGTCTCGGACAAATGGAAAAACCAAGCACGCCAAAGATTTTTGCAGTTGCATTGGAAGGTAAATTCTCTTCAGCTTATGCATCAAGAATTGAAAGACAATCTTATCCCGGATTTAAAGCAACGAGTCCGGAAAACAAAATGATTGTCATTGCAGACGGTGATGTCGGAAGAAATAAAACCCATAAAGGAGAACCTTTACCTCTCGGAGTTGACCGTTTGACGGATGAACAATTTGGTAACGAGCAGTTCCTTAGAAATGCTTTAGATTATCTTCTCGACGACAGCAACCTAATGGAATTAAGAAACAGAAACATCGAAGAACGTCTTCTCGACCGTCACAGAATCAGCGAAGAAAAAACAAATTGGCAATGGTTTAATTTATTGCTTCCTTTAGCAATTATCGGGCTTTTAGGAGGTTTGTTCTTCTGGTTAAGAAAGAAAAAATTTGGATAGAAATAGAAATAGAAAAAGAGAAACTTAATTAGGTTTCTCTTTTTTGTTTTTATGCTTAAATTATATGTTTACCAATTTGCAGATTGATTTTCTAAATCTTCTTGCGTTTTAAAATTTCCATTTTTAAAATCTTCTTCTGATTTTTCTGTACGTTCAACTAAAGTTTCAGCAGTAAATGGTACAAATTCAGAATGATCTTCTTTTTTAAAGTTAGTCAGAATATAATTCTCTATTTTCTCAAATAAGCTTTCGTCTTGAAGTTGAGCAAGATAGGTTATCAAATTTAGCTTTCGGGTTTGTAAATCCATCTTGATATTTTAATCAAAGATACAAATTTGCAGATATAATAAATTCTAAATGAGATGCGAAAAAACGCATTTTTAGTTCAAAATTGCTGGCAAAATAAAATCTTTCACAATCTTCTCTGCTTGCGCATGTCCATAAGGTTTGTTGTAAGCTTTGGAAGTAATAATGATTACAATCGGAAGATCTTTAAAGATGACGAACTGATTTCCGCCATTTCCTGAACAGTAATAGGTTTCGTAGTTTTTTCCTTTGTATTCAAAAGATTTGTTCCAGAACAGATAACTGTAAAATTCGTTATTTCTATCAGGAATTTGAATCTGATGAGTGAAAGTTTTTTGAATCCATTCCTTGGGGAGTATTTGTTTTCCATTCCAAACGCCATTATTTTTATAGAGTTGGGCATATTTTGCATAATCCAAAGATCTCATCTGCAGACTTCCCGCTGTATTTGCTATATTTTGCGGAGTATATTGCCACTGATATTTTGTAATATTTAAAGGTTTGAAAAGTTTTTCATCTGCATATTTTTCCAATCCGTTAGGAACATTTTTGTCAATAATATCCCCTAAAACGATTGTACCAGCAGTGAAATAATCCCATTTTCCGCCATTGGTTTTTGATTGATCTATTGGCAGATCAAGCGTAAATTTCACCCAATTGTCAGTCGGATACATATTTTCTTCGTTGCCTGGAGATTCACTGTGCGCGTCAGAACCATTGAAGGCAGAAGACATTGTCAACAGATCTTTTATTTTAACCTGATCTTTTTTAATATCATAATTTTCGAATGATTTTAGATTATAAAACTGATCCAGAGTTTGATTTTCATCTTTAATATAATCATCTTTAATGGCAATTCCCATCAATGTTGAAGCGAATGATTTTCCTGCAGACCGTGGATCGTGTAAAGTATTTCTGTCGGCTCCGTTAAAATATTCTTCAAGCAAGAGTTTTTCATTTTTAATTACAACTAGACTCGTGATTTCTTTCAGATTATAAATTGCAATTTCTTTATTTAATTCTTCAATCTTCTTTTTATCCAATTTAAAATCTGAAATTTCCCAATCACTATCAGTTTTTATAGATTGAATTTCAATTTGCTCAGCAGTTGCTTTTGGAGTTTTCACAACAAGCTCAACTTGACCTTGAGCAATTATATTTCCGACTTTTGATTCATCATTCTCATCGATTTTAATATAAGGTCTGATTTCGATTTTAAGTTGATGTTTACCTTCTTTCAAAGCTTTTTCGCCGCCGTTGAGTTGGAATCTTTCCCAAAGATGCAATGCCCACAAATTCTCACTTTTTGTACTGGTCAAAGGAATTCTGAATGTTGTCAGTGTATTTTTCACTTCGTTGGAATTTCCAAACCAGCATCCCGGACTGATGTTTTCTTTGTAAATAAATTTTCCATCTACATAAAATGCGAACTGTAAATTTCCTTTTTCTAATAACTGTTCAGCAGATAATTCAGGAGCCAAAAAATGAAGATAATTGGTAATCGAATTATCCATAAAAACCCGAATATTGAGATAAGATTTATAAGTCAGCGGAAAAGATTTCAGAAAATCAGGTTCTTGATATTGATCGAGTGGAATATTGCCATTCATAAAAGTAACTTTTCCAACATTTGTTTTGTGCAAAGTTGTGGTGATTCTGTCGGTTTTTACTAAATCTTTTGTCTGTCCAAAAATTATTAAGCCAAACAGATTAATAAAAATGACAGTGAATATCTTTTTCATAATTAATTCAAATATTTAACCGTAAAACTATGATTAAAGTTCGCTTTAAAAATAGAACAGAATTAACATTCGAAATATATTATCCGAAAAGAATTTTCTTGTATTGAGAAGGTGTAATCCCAGTAATATCTTTAAAACATCTTGTAAAATGACTTTGGTCCGAAAACCCACACTCAAAAGCAATACGTGTTAAATCTAATTTTTTTTGAGAGATGAGCTGCAATGATTTTTGAACCTTTATTTTTCTGATATATTCTCCCAAACCCGAATTGAAATATTTTGAAAAATCTCTTGATAAGTGAACAGGATGAATATGCAATGTTTTCGATAAATAGTCTAAACTCAATTGATCTGAAAATTGGTCATTCAGAATGAGATTTAATTCGGAAACCCAGTTTGGTTTTTTATGAGATTCGTTTTGCTGATTCCGAAGCATTTTTGACAAAGTTTCTAACAGTAAAGTCTGGATAGAAAGTAGAGTAGAGCTATCATCCGCTTTTGTTTCTTTGAAAATTTTGTACATTAAAAATCTCAGATCGGGAGTCGTAATCTTAATGCTACCTTGTAAATCTGTGGATTTAAAATCCAATTCATTAAACCATTCTTCCTCGATTTCGATATGAAAACCTCTTGTAAATCCTTCAGGTTTGATGTTGTAGTGCGGTTCCTGCCAATTGTGAAATAAAAGATCACCTGCAGAGCAATTGTAGATTTCCTTTTTGTTTCCTTCAATCACATTTCCCTGCAGAATAAATGTGAAATAAGCATTTTTGTGATAGTGCCAATCTACTTTGTCGTGGGTGTAAACAGTGTCGGTCAGAGTAATTCCTTCAAGATTGATGGTTTTATTGGTTTGCCCGTAGAATTCTCCTTTTTGTGACTGTTTCATTTTGATGTTTTATCTAATTATTTCCCTAAATCATATACCGGTTCAACTTTATAACCAGCCAGCCTCAACTTAGAAATCAATCCACATTTTCCAGTAAGATGCGCATAGCCGACTGCGATAAAACTATTCTTTTCTACAATATTCTTTTCAATAACGGGAAGCCAGATTGCACTTCTGGAGCTTATCATTACGCTTTCTGTACATTCAGAATCTAAGTGATAATCTAATTTTTGTTTTTTGTAAACTTCTGCCATTCCGCAGTGAATATTGGTGTCACGAATCATTTTGATATTATCAAGCCAAAGATAAATGTCTTTTTTTACATCTTTCCAATCTGCGTGATCTTGCTGATTGATGTAAGAAGTCATCAGATCATTGCTTTCCAAACCCAGCAACTCAACAGAATTGAGTTTTGCCATTTTAATTAGATAATTATCAAAAGTTTTGACAGAATCAGTCTTTTTTACCGTGCCACACTGTGTTTCAAGATAAGTCTGCTGAATTTTTAAAAGTAATTCTGAGGCTGATAATTTTGAGATGGGAACTTTCCATTTTTCTGAAATTTCTCCTAAATAGGCCAAATGTTTTTTGTCTAATTTTTCCTTGTAAGTGAAATCTTCTTTCCTTGAATTTAAATATTTTGCCAGTCCGTCACCGATGTCAGTATTTTCAAATATTGCTATTTCAGACGATTTCAATGCTCTTGTAACGGTTTTAAGTGAATCAACATAAGAATTTCCCATCTGATGATAGGTTCCCAGAAGATAGGAAATGTGGGGATTTCCGTCTTTCTTTATTGTCCAGAGTATAGTGTTCTGAGCTGATACAAGATTTATCCACAAAACAACAGAGAGTAATAATATTTTTTTCATTATTCTTTAATCAGGATTTTAAGACCAATAATTTCATAAATCAACGTAAACATAGCAAGATTATTTCCATACAAAATTATCAGACCAATCATAGAAGTCTTTAATTTTCTGAGAATTAACTTCATGATAATTAGTAACATCAGCGCTTTGCTTTGGCAGAAAAATAATGTATGCGAATGGCTCAATTTGATTTTTTAATTTCATTTCTATAAAATAAGGTGCAAAAAACTCCCAGTAAAATCCTTTTTGTCCTTTTTGGGTTTCGTTCAATCCAGCACAGATACTTTCAAATTTCTCTATGAATTTTTGCACCTCAGTTTTGTCCTTACTTTTATCATCAAATTCAACTGCAGCGGTTGCCATTGAGAGAATCAGGTCAACTGATGAGAAGTTATTTTGAGATTTCTTTTTACTGACTGCCTTATCTAATGTTTCGGGATCTATTGTCAGATTTATTGATTTGTCATCTTTCTGTGAAACTCCCTCGCTCATCAGATCAATAATAGAAGCTAAATTCGCTTTCGCGCGAGCCGATTTATTATCCAGAATCAAATATCTTGAAGATGCCATGATAGATGGAATTCTCTTGTCTCTGTTCAGAGCAGCCAAAGCGTTAAAAGAACTTGCGTGATCAGGATTAAGCTTTGCAGACTTTTGGAAACATTCTAAAGCTTTTTCAGTTTGTTTTAAATTGATCAAAGTAATTCCTTTATTGAAATACAGTTGATAATAATTCGGATATTTCTTTAAACCTTCATCATATATTTTCAATGCTAAATCTGCTTTTTTCTGATGATCTAAAGAATTGGCATAAGCTAAATATACTGTTTTTAAGTCATCTGAAGGATGCGAACTAATGGCAAATTTGCTGACCTCGATCGCTTCATCATACTGTTTAGAAGCATCCAAAGTCATTGCTTTTTCTGATAGTGCCTGAAGGTTATTTTTGTCGAGCGTAAGAGCTTCATTGTATTTTGTGATTGCATCGGCGTATTTTCCTTCATCATGAAGTGCAACTCCTTCATGTATTTTTATGATTGCAGCGTTTTTGTTTTGTGAAAAGCTTACAATGGGAAAGAAAATTAGTAACCAGAGATTTTTCATTTTTATTAGTTTAGGTTTTGATGATATTTAAGAACAGAAAAGAAATGTTTCATTTGATTATTCTTTAACTGTAGAACTTTGTTCGTTTCTTTTTTTGATTTTTGACTTCAATGCTTCCATATGTTTTTTGTAGGCTGCGGAAAATTCCTCGTCAGCTTTGGGATCTAAAAAGATTGCACGTTCAGCAATTTTGTCTCCTGCAAATCTTTTTACGAATGTGTAAGATCTATTTTGCTTTATTGTCTCTGATAATTTGAATTGAGAAAGATCAATATTTCCTTGTATTGAATTGGAATAGTATATTTTTCCATTATTTTTCAGTTTAAATCTTACATCAGTCTGGAAATTTCCCTGATAAGCCTTTGAATTTGTTTTAATGATTTCACTACTTTTAATATTCTGTAAGTAATAGCTGTTTCCGCAAGTTGAACTTTGCCAAAACTCAATCGGTTTGCAAGTTCCTGACTGATCTTTTGCTTCCTGAATTAGTTGTAATTTCCAATCTTGTCTAAAAATAGCAATGCTGTCCGTTGAATTATTTAAAACATAGATCGAAAAAATAGTATCATTAGTTTTTTCAACATAAAGGAGCAAATCTTCTTTACCAGGAATATCTTTGAAAACATTGATAATTCGATAATCAGAAACAAAATTTTCATCAACAATATTGTTGTTAGAAATCATCTCGTGACTTTGTGAGTAAGAGAGAAGTGAAAATAACATTGCCAGAATAAAAATTAGATTTTTCATTATATACAATTCTTATCAGAATTTTCAAATATTACTTTTGTTTTAAATTAAAATTATTTTCAAGCCAGCCTTGATATAAATTATTGTTTGTTTTATTCATATATCGGGTATAGCTTAGAGATTTTATACTTTGGAATTCACTTTTATCAACCTTTTCACCAAGATTTAATTTGTAAATACTATTATTTGTGTATTCTCCAACATATTTTTGCATTAATTCTCTGGGACATGGGTGAAAAATAAAAATTGTATCGCCCGATTTTAGTTCTTCGCTGTCTTCAAGCATTAATAATTTCAACAAACCATATTGCTCAGAATATCCGCAGTAAGCTGGAATTTTATTTTTAGTATAATCAATCAATTGGGCTTTTACAACTTCCTGAGAATAAAATCTAGGTAGAAAAGAAAACAGAAAAAGACGAAAATTGATAACTTCATATAAATCATTGATATCGAATACAAAATTATTATGACAGATTAATAAATTTATTTTTACTAACCCCTTCAAATATAATAAAACATTTATCAAGTCACTCTAAAAAGAAAAATTACTGCCAATAAAATTATGCTTTTTCAATTAAATACAGAGCACAATAATTTTTAAAAGTGAACTTCACCCAGATTGAAAACTACAAAAATCCAAAGATCTACATTTTTTCATTTTCTTACCCTATGTTAATGATTCAAATCATAAATTTTTCCGAGGTTTGCATAATTAAAATAATAAACAAGCAATTTTGCTGTTTATTAAAACAATACTTAATCAATATTAATATTAAATTTTAAAAAAAATGAAGAAAATCAGTGTAATCGCTTTAGCAGGTATGGGTCTTTTACTTGCATCTTGTGGAGATAAAAAAACAGAAACTGCAACGGCAGGTCAAGAACAAACTGTAGCTGAAAAGAAAGGTGATGTTTTTGCAGTTGATGTTGCAGCATCTAAAGTAAACTGGAAAGCTTTCCACAAGGGAGGTATGGCTCCACGTTGGGGAACTTTAGCGGTAACTTCAGGTGAATTATCTGTTGCTGATAATCAATTGGCTTCTGGAGAATTTGTAATTGATATGAAATCAATCAAAGTAGATCCTGCATCTGTTACAGAAAAAGATAAAAAATATACAGATCTTGAAGGTCACTTGAAGAATGAAGATTTCTTCAACGTTGAAAAATTCCCGACTGCTGATTTCAAAATTACTAAAGTTGAAGATTTGGCAGCACCAGCAACAGACGCTGTAGCCGGAGCCAACAAAACTGTAAGCGGAAACCTGACTTTGATGGGTAAAACAATGAATGTTACTTTCCCTGCAAAAGTAGATGTAGTAGACAAATCTGCAAATGTTGCTGCTAAATTTACAGTAAACCGTGCAGATTGGGGAATTAAATTCGGAACTTCTGAAGCAGATCCTGCAGAATGGATGATCAGCAAGGATATCGAAATCGCTATCGATGTGAAAGCTGCTCAAAAATAATTTTTCTCAAAATATTTGAAAAGACATCTGCATTTTTGCGGATGTCTTTTTTATTTAGACCATAAAATTTAAATTTAATAAGTACCATTAAAAAATTCCAACATCGTATTCAATGAATCAGCAGAATGCATTTTCTCGCCATTTTCAAGTGAATCTTTCGCTGCACTTGCTGCTCTCTTACGCATCTTCAATTCATAATTTAAAATAGCTTCCTCCAAAGAACTATATTCATCAGAAGTCAGACTCTCACTTAGTTCAAGCGCATCAAGCATCGCCATGTTTGCGCCTTCTCCTGCAAATGGCGGCATTACATGAGCTGCGTCACCAATAATGGTAAGGTTCGAAATTGTTTTCCAGCTTTGATCTAAAGGCGAACAATAAATAGGACGCGGAATAAATGGAGTAGCTGCTTTTTCAAACAATTCATCCCAGATATTGCTCCATTCCGGATATTCTTTTTTAAACCAATTGAGAACATCTGTGCGATCTGAGAAATCAATTCCGCTTTCTTTTGCCCAGTTTTCATGGGTTTTAAAACTTACATAAAATCCGAGATCACCACCGCCTTTCTGTCCCATCAGAATATTTTTTTCGTTTCCAAAAGCCATGATTTTTCCTCCGTTGATCAATGAGTGCATTTTCGGAACTGATTTTTCTGAATCATAAACATTACCTTCCAACATTGTTATTCCAGAATAAAAAGGTTTAATATCTGTCAGGTAAGGACGAATTTTTGAATTGGCACCATCGGAACCGATGACAAGATCTGCGTACATCGACAAACCATCTTTGAAATGTAGCAGCCAACTTTCATTTTGTGGTTCCATAGAAATAAAATGACTGTTCCAGACTACAGTTTCTGGCTCTAAAGAATCTAATAATATTTTTCTTAATACGCCACGATCGATCTCCGGACGAAAATGTTCGTTCCCGAAATCTTCCTTAATATTATTTTCGTGATCACTAAAAAAGATCTCTGCCTGATCGTTTAAGATGAGTGTTTTATCTGCACCCGGCATGAAATTATTTTTAAATTCGGTGAGTAAATTAGCTTTAATTAAAGCGGCCAGTCCCGATTCTTCGTGCATGTCGAGTGGTGCGCCTTGCACTCGTGCATCTTTGTTCATATCTCTTTCATACACTTTTACATTGGCTCCTTTAAGCTGTAAAAGTCTGGCTAAAGTCAGTCCACCTGGACCACCGCCGATAATTGCGATTTTTTTATGATTGATTTGCATATTCTTTATTGTTTTGAATGACGCAAATTTATTCTGTCTTAAAAGAGGATAATAGTATAAATCGGTCGTTTTTATTTTTAAATAATTCTTTAGGTACCGCTCCGGAGAACTTTTTTATTTCTTTGATGAAATGGGTTTGGTCTGCAAAATTAAGTTCCGGAAAGAGTTTCCCCTGAGCAATATGTTCCAGTGAGGCTCTAAAACGTAAAATGCTGCAAAATGATTTTAATGAAATCCCAAATTGCTGATTAAAATAGCGGTTGATCTGTCGGCTGCTCCAACCCACTTTTTCGGAAAGTTCTTTTACCGTAACAGCACCATGAGTATCATAGATAAGATCAAATAATTTCTTTTTTCGGGGATCAATTTCTTTGATGAGCAGAGATTTTATTTTCGCTGACGCTTTTTCGCAAAAACTTTCAAAATTATTAAGGTCTTCAGGTTCAAAATTCCAGAAATCATAGGGTAATATTTTTCCTTTATCTACAATATCGGAAATGGTTTCATGAAATATATATTCCACCGCAAGTAGCTTAAAACTGATCGCAAATCTTAGACTTTTGGCAGGAATAACACCTTCCTCATGATGCTGCGTTCCCAATCCGAGAAGTACAATTCTAAAAGGTTCACTGTCTGATTTCACCAAAAATAAATCAATGCGTCCGTCGGGTAATCCGATTGTTTCTTTATTATTTTCAGAATGATTGTGCAACACCCAAAAACTTTCCACAAAATCAGAAATCGACTCGTCTGGTTTGATGTTTTTGTAATAGATGTCGTTGGTCATATTTTGATTCAGAAATGATAACCAAATCTAACAATATTACGGAAAACAAAAAAGAGAAACCCGAAAGTCTCTCTTTAAATCTGATTTAAAATGTTTTTCTACCAAGGACTTATTCCTGTTTCATCCTCAATGTCGTTGCTATAGAACTGTCCTGTCGGTGCGTTTTCGTCTGTCAAAGTATGTTTGATGATAAACGAGGCTGCACTTTCCACAGAACCGGGACCGCTGTGATGATTAAAATCTGTAGCTGTATAACCGGGATCAATTACATTAACTTTGAAAGGTAAATCTTTCAGTTCATACGCTAAAACAATTGTGTAAGCATTCAAAGCTGATTTTGACGGACCGTAAGCGGCTGCTTTTACCTGATAATATTTCCAGTTTGGATCGCTGTGTAATGTCAAAGAACCTAATCCTGAAGTAATATTGCTGATTCTCGGGCTGTCAGATTTTTTAAGTAAATCTAAAAAAGCCTGAGTAACATTGATCACTCCAAAGAAATTGGTTTCAAAAACCTCTTTAATATCATCGACTGCAGTTTCTGTAGCAGTTTGAGGATTTACGCCTAAAATTCCTGCGTTGTTGATGAGAATATCAAGTTTCCCCTGTTCTTTTTCTACAATAGTTTTTGCAGCCGAAATTGATTCGGGATTGGTAACATCGATTTCAATCGCTTTGATATTTTGAAATCCTTTTTCGTTTAATTCTTTTACGATTGCTTCACCTTTGGCAAGATCACGACTTCCCAAATAAACGAATAATCCTTTTTGTGAAAGTTGTTTTACGGTTTCAAGACCAATGCTTCTGTTGGCTCCTGTTATTAATGCTGTTGTCATTTTTTTATTTTAATTGATGGTGTAAAATTCCGTCAATAAATCAGGATGACATTTGCCATTTGGCAAAAAGAGAATTTATTTTAAAAATATTTTGAGGAGTCAAAAAGTCTGAAAATTTGAAGTCTTAATTTCAATCTAATTTAATATTTTTCCTAATTCTGCTTAATGAAGATTGTGTAACTCCCAAATAGGAAGCAACATACGAAAGCGGTATACGATTGACCGCAGTAGGATATATTTCCAGAAACTTCAAATATCTTGTAGTTGCATCTTCAGTAACAAGCGGACTTCTTCTTTCTACTTTCTGCATCAATGCCCTTGAAATGATTTTATGAACAATAGCATCAAATCCAACAATGGTCTGTAAAAGTTCTAGCCACTCTTTCCTTTGAAAAACCATCATTTTACAATCTGTTACAGCTTGTACATAAGCACTTGAACAAATTTGATTGTCAAAACTTTCTAGATCTACAACCAGATTATTTTCTTCGATAAAATACTTTGTGATTTCTTCACTTTTATTATTGTAGTAGCAAACGCGAAGAATTCCGTCTACAACAAATCCGATTTGCTTTGCAATCTTTCCTGCTTCAGAAAAATATTCTTCCTTTGGAATCGTCAGTTCTGTTGCTTTGCTTGCAATAAAATCCATTTGTTGCTGGTTGAGGTTTCCAAATCTCAGCATAAAATCAAAAAGTTCTTTCATGAGGGCAAGTTAAGGAGAGTCTTTATTTTAAAATTTGTCATTTGGTAAAAAGTGGAGGTCATTGTTATTTAACGATAATTTAGTTTTTTTGATTTTATTTCTCTTGATGAAAAGGAGCTTTAGTTTCCTGTAAATAAAAACAGGAAGTTTAAAAAAGATTAATTCGAACAATATTTCAAATAAGATTTCAAGAATCATAATCTTTAAACATCTTTTATAAAATCCTCATATTCATAATAAAATCTTTCAAAGCCATCCATTTTTTCCACAAAAAACTCGAAAATTTGTTGCCATGTATTTTTATTAAAAACAGAAACTCCGTCTTTTTCTACCCAGATTCTGCTGATGATTTTGCCGTTCTCCAAGGTGTAGAATTCTTCTTTATGAAATTCACCAATATAATCTTTCAGAATATCTTCAAGTGACCAAATCTTATTATAATAGGCATCTCTGTAAACTTCATCTCTCATTTCTATATCTAATGAAACTTCTGCTTTTTTGTTTTCAGCATTAAATTTAAAAGAAAAATCTTTGACTTTCGTATCGTACAAAATCCATTTTCTCGGAAATGACTTTCCAAAAGCCGTCCAAAATTCTTTTTTTAACTGTTGTGCTTCCTGTTTACTGAACATAAAACAAAGATAAGATTTTTGGCTGGAAGCCAGAAGAAGAGAAGAGTGAAGTGAAAATTGAGTTACTATTTGAAAGAGTTATTTAAAGTAAAATTTACTTATGTTTCGTGCTTAAAACTTCAATCTTCGGGCATCCAACTTTTTTTACTATTTTTGTTGTAATGCTGTCAAAAAAATCTCAATATGCGTTTAAGGCACTTTCATATCTTGTAGAAAAGAGAAATGAAGGTCCTGTTCTTATTTCCGAAATTGCCGAACACAAAAAAATTCCTTTAAAGTTTCTTGAAAATATTTTACTACAGCTAAAAAAATCTGATGTTCTCGACAGTAAAAAGGGAAAAGGAGGAGGATATTTCTTAAAAGATCTTCCAGAAAAAGTAACACTTTCTAAAATTATTCGTCTCGTCAATGGTCCGATTGCAATGCTTCCTTGCGTGAGTTTAAATTTTTATGAAAAATGTGACGATTGCAACGAAGATCACTGCGGTTTGCACGATGTTTTGATAGAAGTAAGAGACGCTTCCCTGAAAATTTTGGACAAAAAAACTTTACTAGATCTGATCGACTAATCTATTTCATTTATTTTAATTTACAAGTCTACTTATTTGGTAGGATAGTTATTTTATTTGATATTTGCAATTCTTACACCAGAAATGCAATGATTTTATAACATGGTTATCTCAAGAAAAGTTCAGATAAGACTGAATGTACTTTTTATCACAGTCGCTCTTTTGGCGGTTGCTGTAATTTTGTTATATCAGTTTGGTTATCTTGATGAACTTCAGGTTTTACTTTCAAAAGACAATCATATTTTTTATTGGATGTTGTTGGTTGGTGTTTTGGCAGAATTGGTTGCCGGCTCTATGGGAATGGGATATGGCGTTATTTGTACGACAACACTCTTGTTCCTGAATATTCCGCCGCACATAGTGAGTGCAAGTATACATTCGGCAGAAAGTTTTACAACAGCAGCAGGAAGTATCAGTCATATCAAATTAAAAAATGTAAGCAAAAGTCTGGTTAAAAGATTGGCAATTCCGGCAATTATTGGTGCTGTGATTGGAGCTTTAAGTCTAACATATCTTGGAGAATATTATTCTAAAATTACCAAATCTGTTATCGCTTTTTATACTTTATATCTGGGAATTCAGATTTTATCGAATGCTTTTAAGCCAAAACAGAATAAAGCTTTAAAAAAGAAAACAAATCTTACGAGATTAGGAGTAATTGGAGGTTTTATCGATTCTTTTGCAGGTGGAGGATGGGGACCTTTAGTAACCGGAACACTGATCAAAAATGCTTTTACACCAAGATTTGCAGTAGGAAGTTCTACCGTTGCTAAATTTATCTTGACAATTACTGCTGCAGTAACATTTTTTTTTACACTTGGAATTCAGCACTGGAATATTATTCTCGGACTTCTGATTGGCGGGATTATTACGGCTCCGTTTTCTGCAATGCTCACTGCTAAACTTCCTGTGAAGAAAATGTTTCTGGTCATTGGTATTTTGGTTATCATGATGAGTCTGATCACTATATACAAAGCTGTCTTTTAAATCAATCGTAGTTTATTTTTTATGGAAATTTTAGGATTTCCTGATGAGTAGGATGCTAAAATTATTTTACATTTACAGCCTAAAAATAAAGCATGAATTTACACATTGTAGCACTTTTCAAGTTTAACGAAAGTTATCTGATGGAAGCGGTAGAACTTTTCCAGACTTTGGTGAGAGAAACAAGAAAAGAGGAGGGATGTCTTCAGTATGACCTGATAGAAGATAACGAGCAGAAAGGAACTTTTTTCCTGATGGAACTTTGGGAAAGTACAGAACATCACAATCATCATAATGGTACAGATCATTTGTTGAATTTCAGGAGAGATGCTTCAAAAATTATGACAAGCAGCATACAGGTTTATAAAGGATTTAAAGTGTATTAATTTCAATAAAACTTTAACGCCACAAAATGCAAAAGGCAGTTTCATCATCTTTGAAACTGCCTTTTTATAGAAAAAATAGAAAGTATTAATTTTTTTGGTGTTAATGGTAAAATGTGAATTTGCTTTGCGGTGAATTTTAAATTTCACCTTTGACAGCAGAATCCTGATTCACGATTCACTTTTCTTATTTTACGATAAGTTTTTTTGTTTCTGTCTGTCCGCCGAAAGTAATTTTTACAATGTAGTTTCCGGATGGAAGGTGAGATAAATTCAAATCTTGTTTGTAGAAACCTGCTTGGTTAGTCAATTTAGATTGATGCACTTTTTTTCCGGTAAGGTCATAAATTTCTACATCACCTTTATTGTTTGCTTTTTCTTTTACATCATATAAAACCGTAACCTTTTTGTCTGAAGTCGTAGGATTTGGATAGATACCGAAAGATGCTTTTTTGCTAACCTCACTTACATCCAAGACTGAAGTGATATTTTTATATTTAAAATACATATTACCCGAACCAGCTCCACCATTTTGTGTGAAATACATTCTGTAATAAGTGCTTCCTTGCTTCACGTAATAAACTACATCGTTGTAAACTCCTGTTGTTGGCTTCCAGGTGTGACCAATTGTTGTGATATTACCAGAAAATGCTGTAGTCGCAGGTAAAGTTGCAGCTGAAGTATCCTGAGTTTCAGGCTGTACCTTTGCAATAGTTACGTTTGGACTTTGGATAACTCCTGATAATCTGTATTTCATTGTTTGCGGGTTTCCTTGCTGATCAATATATGGATAATCATTCCAATATCTTGTGAACATAAGATCCCAATCTGCTTTTGGCGGTTCTAGATTAGCAACTTTATCTCCTGTTGTGAAAGAAAAATAATTAAAAAATGCATCGTCTGTTCCGTTTGCAATTGTTTTAGTTTGGGTTGCTTCCCAGGTAGAAGATGTAGCATTCCATTTAGAATATTTGAAGGTGTAACCTCCAAAATAATCCTGAATCATGAATTTAACGTAAGCTCCGGTAGATAAATATTTTAAAACAAAAATTACATTTCCTTCAATATGATGATTTCCAACATTGTACGATCCCCATCCGTAAGGTGCAGATCCTTGCTCGAAAGCACCGTCCTGAAGGGTTGTTGTTACATCCGGATTATAAAGTGGAGCTCCCCAAGAAGCGATATTTGAAACACTGATATTATCCCAATTGGTTGCCACATTTGAAGCTTCATAAACTTCTATATTTTGAGCATCATTGATTCTTGTTCCGAAACTCATTGATGAATTTCTGTAGAAAGCAACATCCCAAGTATTTGCAGGTTGTGAAACAATATTATTTGCGCTAAAATCAAAAAATACACGATTTTGATAATTTGCTCCTGTTGTTAAATTTACCGAAGTATATCCGTTTGCATCAGTTTGCGACAATACAGTTTGTTGTACCGTCAAAGCAAGTAAAGAAGCAAAGAGTAATTTTGTTTTCATAACTTAATTTATTATTTAGAATTATTCTACAAAACTAAGTAATTATTTTTAATCAGTCTAAATAAAAACATGATATTTATCTTGTCTTAATGATTTTTATATTAAATTTAATTAATAATGAATTGATATGTAGCTTGATATGAAATAAAAAAGCTGACTACAATTTGTAGTCAGCTTTAGAATTATTTAAAATAACTGAATTATTTTTTGATAAATTTAGATTTTACAGTGTTACCATCTGTAGTTTCTATAAGAAGATAATAAACTCCGGTTTGAAGTGTAGTGATATTAAAATTACTGTTCTCAACTTTTCCTGAAGCCACTTTTTGTCCTGCAGCAGAATAAATTTCAACGTTTTTAGGTTGTACTTTTCCAACAAATTGTAACGCAGAATTTTCTTCATTTACCGCAAATTTTAAGTTGTCTTTTAAAGAAAATAAATCAGACGTTCCCAAAGTAGCAGAATTGTATACCACATTATCAATCTGTATTGCTACGTGAGTAGATGAAGGGGTAAATTTAAAAACAATGTATGATGAATTTGAAGCGGGAATATTTACACTAATATTTTGAACTGCACCTATGGTTGTTACATTTATAGCACTTCCGACAGGAACAAATGTTGACATATCTGCAGGGTTAGACGCCAATCCAATTTGAAGTGTACCCGGACCAGGCGATGGAGATACTAATGTAGTAGCAAAAGATAAAGTTTTATCTCCTGTAGGAGCTACAATTTGTGGTGCTATCAAATACGATGGTGTTACTGCATTATTACCGGCATATGATTGTATAGTTTTATCTGCGTCACCTACCACAAGCATTCTGGGAGATACAGGAGGCATCGCTCCGGTCATAGGAGCAACTATTGCTGACCATCCGTTCTGAGGAAAGGTTGTATTACCTGCTGTAAAACTGTTAAAGTTTTCATTAAGTGTAGCCATCTGAGCATTTGCAGTAACTGCTGACAACATAAGAGCTCCAAAAAGTAATTTTAATTTCATTTTTCTATTATTTAATTATGCCACAAAATTAAACATTTGTTTTTAATTGTTCTAAATAAAACAATGATTTTTGTTCTGTTTTTTTATTTTAAATAAATAATAGACTATAATGATGCAGAATAAAAACTTTCAGATGGGAGTTATCATCATCGATATTTTGTTATCATTATGTTCTTGCTAAAAATCATATGATAAAATTTCAATTATTTTTAATTATTCTAAATAAAGCACTATATTTGTCGAAAATTTTGAGTTTATGAAGAAGAAATTGCTTTCAATCGTGTCATTATCAGCCATTTTTTGGATCAATGCACAGGAAAAAGATTCTCTAAATCAGAAAAAAATAGAAGAAGTTGTCATCACAGGACAATTTATGCAACAGTCAATTAATAAATCAATTTATAAGGTTGAAGTAATTGATGCACAGCAAATTAAAAATATGGCTGTAACCAACGTTGCAGAAGTTCTAAATCAAAATCTTAACATTTTAATAGAACCAAGCAGAGGTTCTGGAAATTCAAATGCAAGTATCATGGGATTGAGTGGTGAATACACCAAAATCCTTATCGATAATATTCCTGTCGTAAGTGACGAAGGTATGGGAAATCTGGTAGATCTTACCAAAATCAACGTCAATAATATTGAAAGAATTGAAGTCGTAAAAGGTTCTATGGGGGTTGAATACGGGAACAATGCAGTTGCAGGAGTTATCAATATCATTACAAAGAAAAACTACGGGAAGAAATTTACAGCAATTGCGTCTTTACAAGAAGAATCGGTTGGGAAAGATTACGACTGGTTCAAAAAAGGAAACGGTCGTCACATTCAGTCTTTAAATCTTGGTTATAAAATTAATGATAACTGGTCTATAACTGCAGATATTAATCATAATGATTTTCAGGGATATAAAGGTATTCTGAACGGGTACAAATACTTCAGTGAAAATAACGATGGAAACCGCGGTTACGAATGGCAGCCAAAAGATATGTTAACCACCAACGGGACCATCAGATACGGAAAAGGTCACACAAGCTTCTTTTATAAATTAAATTACCTCACAGAAAAAATAAACTATTACAATCCTCTAGTTGTCGAAGATTATCTAGGTGGTGGAAACAGAACCTACACTTCAGATGATATCGACTACAATACAGAAAGATGGATTCACCAGTTTAATATTCAGACTAAATTAGGAAGAATCAATTACAACGGTGATTTTTCATACCAAAGTCAGGAAAGAAAATCTCAGAATTATCTTTACGATGTTCCCAACAGAAGAGAATTATCAAGAGACTCTGAAAAGACTTTCTATAAATCTGATGTCTTATATTCAAGAGGAATGTTCAGTAACTTTTTAAACAGTGAAAAAATCAATTTCCAGCTTGGTTACGAATTAGACAGAACAAAAGGTTTTGCCGACGCTACTACTTTTGAAAGCAATAATAACGGGAGAAACATTGAGAGATCAATCTTTAATTATGCAAATTTCTTATCAGCAGAATGGAATGTTGTCGATTGGTTTTCATTACGTCCCGGTGTAAGATTAGCCTTGAGTGACAAGTTTGATTCTCAGTATAATTATTCCACAACTTTCAGATTCAGGACATCAGAAAAATCAGATATCCGTACTGTTTTCGGAACTGCAAACAGATTCCCGACTTATGATGAGTTATATACTTATGTTGTAGACAATAATCACGATATCAGAGGAAATGAAAATCTGAAACCGGAAAAAGGATATTCAGCGAGTGTATTTTGGGATTATGCAACCACTTTGTCAAGCGATTGGAAGTTAAATTTCAGCGCATCGGCAATGTATCTTGATGTTCAGGACAGAATCGAAGATGTTGTGATCAACAACAGTCCTCTTCAAATTACGTATCTGAATGTTGATAATTATAAATCTTTATTATTTGGAGGAGGTTTCAATGTAAGAAAAGGAGATTTGTCGTTCAATGCAGGAGTTTCAGTGATGGGAATTTCACAGTCTCTGAACTCCGGAAATATTTCTTCTCCTAATGATTTTAATTATTATGCTGAAGCTAATTTAGCTGCTAATTATACCTTACCAAATATCAAAACTTTGTTCGCTCTTTATTACAAATATACAGGTGAACAGAGAAAATATACTTTAAGAACCAATGCTCAGGATCCGCAAGATCCGGGACAATATGTATTGGGTGAAATTGGTGATTTCAATATGCTGAATTTTACAGTAAGTCAGCCTTTTTTTAAAAACCATTTCGAGGTTAGTTTAGGAATCAAAAACATTTTTGATGTTACAAGCATCAGAAATACAGTACAAGCTGGAGACGGCCACAATGGAGCAAGAGATCAACAGAACTTATTCTATGGCAGAAGCTATTTTGCCAGATTAAATTATAATTTTTAAATAAATTAAAAAATGAAAAAAATACTATTTTGCTTATTAGTAGGCGCTTCATTCATTTCTCAGTCGTGTATTAATGACAACGAAGATCCTGTAACAGTGGCACCATCAGACGGAGCAAGAGTTGATCCGAATGTTGGAGGAGCAACACAGCCCAACCAGGTTTGGTTTGACTTGGGAACAGATACTGAAGTTCTTACCAAAAGAACAGACTGGGATCTTGCTTTATATTCAGGAAATGAGTTTAAAGTAGTTTTAAATTCATCAATTATGATGGCAGCAGGTAAAATTGCTAATGCTACAAACATTGATGCTGTGACTGAAGCAAGCGTTGCCACATTGAAAAATCAGGTGCAGGTTGCCGATTTTAATCCTGCCAACGTTGCATATATCGATGATGTAAATGGTGATTTTCCTGCAGGATATACTGCAATTGAAGAAATCAAAGCAAACGAATCCGATAATGCAGTCTATCTTGTCAACATGGGTAAAGAAATTTACACAGGGACAGTTCCTACAGGTTCAGTGGCAACTGGTGGTGACAGCAGAGGCTGGATGAAAGTCCAGATTGCAAGAACAGCAACAGGATATAAAGTAAAATATGCAGAACTAAGTTCTACAACTCATAAAGAATTAAGCATCAATAAAAATGCTGCATATAACTACAATTTTGTGAGCTTAAAAAACAACAAAGAATTATTTATTCAACCTGAAAAAAAGAAATGGGACATCTGTTTTACTGTTTTCACAAACACAATTACAGGAGCCGGAAGTTATATCTATGCTGATTTTGTGACAATCAATAATGTAGGTGGAGCAGCAGCTTACGAAATTATCGTTCCGTCAACATCTTCGGGAGTTGAAGCCTTTACCAATTTCAAAACTTCAGATATTGATCAGTCTAAATTTATTCACAATGATCAGAGAATCATTGGTGCAAACTGGAGAAATCCTGTTGGAACGAATGGTCTTGAAGTGTATGGTGACCGTTTTTATGTTGTAAAAGATGCCGAAGGTTTCTATTTTAAACTGAGATTTACAAGATTGACCAACACCGCAGGAGAGAGAGGAAGACCTCAATTTGAATACAAACCGCTTTAATAAATCAAATAATAATTAATAAAAATGAAAAAATTCATTCTTGCAGTTTCTGTACTTGCAGCAGTATATTCTTGTAAAAAAGAAACTTCAAAACCAACTGAAAATAAAACCGAAGTTTCTTCTGAAACTCCGAAAACCAATAATAAAATCGTTACTCTCAACGGAGGAATTACAGAAATTGTAAGCGCTCTAGGTCACGAAAAAGAAATCGTTGCAACAGACGTTACAAGTACTTATCCTGAATCTTTAAAAACTTCTGCTGAAAATTTAGGTCATGTAAGATCAATTACAATAGAGCCTATTATGGCAGTATCTCCAACTTTGATTTTAGCTTCTGACAAAGATATCAATCCTGAACTGATGGGTAAAATCAAAGCTTCAGGAATCAAAACTGAAACTTTCAAGCAGGAATATACAGTTGCCGGAACTAAAAAATTAATTGCTGATGTTGCAAAAGCTGTCGGAAATGCTGATTATCAGAAATTAAACGATAAAATTGATGCTGATTTAAAGCAGGTTCAGCCTATTGCTAAAAAACCAAAAGTTCTGTTCATCTATGCAAGAGGAAATATGATGATGGTTTCAGGTAAAAATACGCCAATGGCAGCATTGATCGGTCTTGCAGGAGGTGAAAATGCAATCAATGATTTTGAAGATTTCAAACCTTTAACTCCGGAAGCGGTGGTGAAAGCAAATCCTGATGTATTGTTCTTTTTCACAAGCGGTTTAGAAGGTTCAGGAGGAAATGAAGGCGCTCTTAAAATGCCGGGAGTTTCTCAGACCAACGCAGGTAAAAACAAGAAGATTATTGCTATGGATGGTGGCCTGGTTTCAGGTTTCGGACCAAGATTAGGTGAGGCTGCAGTTGCATTAAACAAACTTTTAGTTGAAAACACAAAGTAAATTATACTTTTACATTATATTAAGTACCATACTGCTTTTTTTGATAGCAGTGTGGTCGCTTAATACTGGGGTTTACGACTTCGCGGGTAAATCGGCATTTGAGGTTTTAGGAAAAGTAATTCAGGGAGATACTGATGTTTCATTAAGTGACAAATACATTGTCTGGGAGGTAAGAGCTTCCAGAATTGTAATGGCCATTCTTATTGGCAGTATGCTATCAGTTTCAGGAACGAGTTTACAGGGATTATTCAAAAATCCTTTGGCAACGGGAGATTTGATTGGTCTTACATCAGGAGCAACTTTAATGGCTGCCATCACAATTGTTTTAGGAAGACATTTCAGAGAGTTTCTTCCTGAGGCGGTACAGTTTTCATTGGTAGGCATCGCTGCATTTATAGGATCACTTCTCGCTATGCTTTTGGTGTACAGAATTTCCACAAGTGGTGGAAAAACCAATGTAGTCATGATGCTGTTGACGGGAGTTGCGATTTCTGCAATCGGTTTTTCTTTAGTAGGCTTTCTTATTTATATATCAAAAGACGATCAACTAAGAGATCTCACTTTCTGGAATATGGGTAGTCTTGCTGCTGCAACATGGACTAAGAATGCTATTTTAGCCATTGTACTCGTTTTTTCATTTAGTATTTTAATGCCGAAAGGAAAGGCTTTGAATGCAATGATGTTGGGTGAAAGAGATGCACAGCATTTAGGAATCAATGTCGAAAAGCTAAAGAAACAAATCATCATCATTACTGCATTAATGGTAGGATCCTGCGTAGCATTTTCCGGAACCATCGGTTTTGTAGGGTTGATTGTTCCTTATATATTAAGACTTTTGTTTAAATCAAATTATGCTTTCATCTTACCATTATCAGCAATTTGTGGAAGTATATTATTATTGACCGCCGATACATTCAGCAGAAGTATAGTAGAGCCTTCGGAGCTCCCGATCGGGATTCTTACTGCGATGATGGGTGCACCTATTTTTATTGCAATTTTAATGAAATTTAAAAAGTCAATGTAATGATCAAGGCACAGCAAATCAATTACAGGCATAAAGAATTTTTCATCCTTAACGAAGTGGATGTCACACTTGGCTTTGGCGAATTTTTAGCCATCGTTGGTCCTAATGGAGCGGGAAAATCAAGTCTGCTAAGTATTTTGGCAAATGAAGTGAAAACCAGGCAGCAGATTTTATTTAAAGATAAAAATATCAGCGACTGGAAAATGACTGAAATTTCCAAACATAAAGCGAAATTTTCACAGCATAACTCCAATGATATTCCTCTTGAAGTGAAAGATATTGTGATGATGGGGCGTTATCCTTATTTTGATGCTCAGCCAAAAGCCGAAGATCTGCAGGCAACAAACGAAATGATGTTTGAGACTGATGTTTATCACCTGAAAGACAGAGAATACAATACATTGTCGGGTGGCGAAAAACAACGCGTGCATTTGTCAAGAGTTTTGGCACAGTTGCAGAACGAAATCACTCAAAAATTGCTTTTTTTAGATGAGCCTCTGAACAATCTGGATGTAAAACATCAATACAAAGCTTTAGAAATCATTAAGAATTTCACAAAAAAAGAAAATTCTGCGGTTGTAGTTCTTCATGATCTCAACCTTGCTGCTCAGTATGCAGACAAAATTTTGCTGATGAAATCTGGAAAAGTAGCTGCTTACGGAACTCCGCAAGAGGTTTTCACTGCTGAAAATATCAGTGAAGCATACAATTTTCCCTGCACGATTTGTGACCATCCGATCACCAATAACCCGATGATTATTTTTGGATAAATATGGAAAAAGATCAACTTAAAATATTAGCCGAAAATCTTGCCAATCCGCAAGGTGAAAAAGGTATCGAAATTGGCGAAATGATGAATGCCACCAATATCGGGATGACGCTCGAAAGTATTCATGCTTTGTTGATAGAAGACAACGAATACATTCTCGAGATCGGTCACGGAAACGCCGGTCATCTGAAAAGTTTTTTAAAGATTGCTAAAGATTTAAAATACACAGGCATTGATATTTCCGAAACCATGCACAATGAAGCTCAAAAATTAAATTCAGATTTTAAAGATCAGGCAGATTTTGTGTTGTATGAAGGCGAAAAATTTCCTTTCGAAGATGAGGTTTTTGATAAAATATTTACAGTCAACACCGTTTATTTCTGGAAAGAACCTGTTGAATATTTAAATGAAATTTACAGGGTTTTGAAAGATACCGGAACCTTCGTTCTCACATTCGGACAGCGTGATTTTATGGAAAAATTGCCTTTCACAGAATACAATTTTAAGCTTTACAATAATGACGAGATGGAAGAATTGATTTCAAAAAGTCATTTTAAAAGAATGAAAATCTCCGAAAAGGAAGAAGAAATAAAAAGCAAAACCGGAGACGAATTAATCAAAAGAATTTACACAGTTTTAACCATAAAAAAATAAAATAATGAGCACATTAGTTAACGAACTGAAAGAAAAATGGGAAGCTCTGAAAGCAGAAAATCCACATTTGAGAATAAGAAATGCCGCAGAACAGTTAGGTGTAAGCGAAGCAGAATTATTATTAACTAACGTAGGTGAAGAAGTTACCGTTCTGAAACCTGAATTTGCCAACATCTTAACAGAAGTTGAAAAATTAGGAAAAGTAATGGCACTTACCAGAAACGATGAGTGTGTACACGAGAGAAAAGGAACTTATCTGAATGGTGATTTCAGCAGTCCTCACGCACAGCTTTTCGTAGGTGAAGATATTGACCTGAGAATCTTTATGAATCACTGGAAATTTGCTTTTGCAGTAGTCGAAGGTGACAGAAAAAGCCTTCAGTTCTTCGGAAAAGACGGTTTGGCGCTTCACAAAATATATTTGACGAAAGACAGCAACGTTGAAGCTTTCGATCCTATCGTGGCTCAGTTTAAAGCTGAAAATCAAGCTGAAACTTTTGAGTTCGAAACAGCAGCTCCCAAAGCTCCGGAAAAGGACGATTCAGAAATTGATGCTGAAGGTTTTAAAAAAGCTTGGACTGAATTGAAAGATACTCACGATTTCTTTATGATGACCAGAAAATTCGGAGTTTCAAGAACTCAGGCTTTGAGACTGGCTCCTGAAGGATATGCTAAAAAGATCGATACTTCTAAAGTAGTTAACGTTCTTGAAGATGCTTCTGAAAAAAATCTTCCGATCATGATTTTCGTGGGGAACAGAGGAATTATTCAGATTCATACAGGTGAGGTGAAAAAAACAATGTGGCATCAGCAATGGTTCAACGTGATGGATCCTGATTTCAACTTACACTTAGATGTTACCAAAATCGCTGAAGCTTGGATCGTGAAAAAACCGACTGAAGACGGTGAAGTAACTGCTATCGAAGTATTCAACAAAGAAGGTGATTTCATCGTTCAGTTTTTCGGAAAAAGAAAACCGGGAATCCCTGAATTGCAAGAATGGAAAGACCTTGTAGCAGATTTAGAAAAATAATTGATAATTGATTTGTTAAAGGCCGTTTTGTTTTTTCAAGGCGGCTTTTTTAATAATATCATAATAGAATAGGCTTTTACAAAAATAAATAAAGCCAGATCAAAAATGGAATAACCTTAGTCCTGAATCAAGAAGGTTTAGTCAAAAGTCAACTAAGCTTTGGATAAAATCGAATAAGCTTAGGACGGAATCAACTAGACATTGGCTGAAGTAAAACAGGCTCCGGTCAAAATCAAATAGTCTTAGTCTAAAGTCAACTAGGCTTTGGACAAAATCAAATAGACCTTGGCTCGGGTCAACAAGGCATTGTCTGAAATAAACAGAAAGCCGTTCTAAATAAATGGATGACCAGCTGAAATGAGTGTTAAAAATTTTTAGTAAATTAAAACAATAAAAAATAATAATGAAAAATATATTCGCAGCGATTTTGATGATGGCTTTTTGTTTTTCAAATGCACAAAACCTGAAAGCTTTTCAGTTTTATACTCAAAAGGGTAAAGAAATAAAAACCGATAAATTAGTAAAAGAACTTGCTGGTTATGATATAGTTTTTATTGGTGAAAACCACAACAGCTCGATCAATCACTGGCTGCAGCTGAAAATCACCGAAGCATTATTTGCAAAGAAAAACGGACAGATCATTTTGGGAGCCGAAATGTTTGAAAGAGATAATCAATCCCAGCTGGATAATTATTTAAGCGGGAAATTTGATGCTAAAATGTTGAAAGATTCAGCCCGTCTCTGGAATAATTATACAACAGATTACAAACCTTTGGTTGATTTTGCAAAAGATAAAAAACTGAAGTTCATAGCCACTAACATTCCGAGAAAGCACGCGTCTCAAACCGCAAAAGAAGGTCTGGAATCATTGAATAAATTAAGCGAAAAGGAAAAAACATACATTGCTCAACTTCCCATCAAAGTAACCTTAGACACTCCCGGTTATCCCGAAATGAAAACCATGATGGGAGAACATGCAGAAGGTACAAAGGTGATGAATTTCATTTCTGCACAGGCAATAAAAGATGCGACAATGGCAGAATCTATCCTGAAAAATTTTGAATCCGGAAAAACATTCATCCACTACAACGGAAATTTCCACACCAAAGAATTTGGCGGAATTTACTGGTACATCAAACAGAAAAATCCGAACCTGAAAATGGCAGTCATCTCCGTTTTCGAATCTGAAGATCCTGAACTAAAAATCCCTGCAAAAGAGTATATCCCGACAAATTTTAATCTGATTATTCCTGCGGATATGACGAAAACGTATTAATTTTATTCCCGCAGATTTCACAGATTTTCACAGATGTTTTTACTGAAAAAAATCCTGAAAAATCTGCTCAATCAGCAAAATCTGTGTGAGTAATAAAAAACAACAGATCAATAATAAATCAATAGGAACGGGCTTTAGCCCGTTTTTTAATGAAAATAAATTCAGTTGGCTTTAGCCAAAACATATAAACATCATTATATTTGTTAAACATTCCCAAAACAATGAAAAAACTCTCTTTACTCCTCATATTTATCATCAGTTTCATTAATGCACAAAAACTGACGTCAGCAGAAGTTTCTATAATCAATCAAGGTGATGCAAAAACCGCATTACCCATTTTTCAAACCACAGATTCTCATCAGCAAACTACCTTATTAGATCAGTCAAAAGAAATTGATCCGACTGATCCGAATACCGCAACATTGGTTTTAAGAATGAAAGAATCTCTGTTATCAACCGACGGTGGAGTAGGAATCGCCGCACCACAAGTAGGAATCAACAGAAAAGTAATCTGGGTTCAGCGTTTTGATAAAACGGGAGAGCCATTAGAATATTTCATCAATCCTGTCATCACCTGGAAATCTGAACTACAGAATCTCGGTCCGGAAGGTGATCTGTCGATTCCAGAATTCCGTGGACAGTTTTACAGAAGCAAAGTGATTCAGCTGCAATATGTAGATTTAAAAGGACAAAAATATTCAGAAATTGTTGAAGGATTTACGGCAGTGATTTTCCAGCACGAAATCGACCATCTCTTTGGAATTTTAATTTCAGATAAAAAAGAAAAGGAACTGAATGATGAGTATATAGAAGTAGATGCTTATAAGAAGAGTGATTCGGTGAAGAGGTAAAGTTTTTCTACATCATTTTCAGATAGAAATCCATCAAAATAATTTTAATAAATTTTAGTTATTTGAATCTTACAATTATTCTTGTTCTTTGACCTTCATCAATTCCAAAGATGAAACTATAAATGTGAGTTGAGTCATTATCCCATCTTACAATCTTTTGCCACCAATAATCAATTTTTTCACTTTTCTCAATACCTTTTTGAGATAAGCTTTTTGAAATCATATCTTTATTTGACTGGTAAAGATTATCAATAAAATGTTCTTTTAAATCATCTTGATTCCAGCTATATTCAATCAAGCGAACAATACTGTCGTTCTTAGTGAAAAAATATGAAATTTCAGTATTTAAATTAGTGGTGTCTCTACGATAAATCTTTGGTTGTTCAAACTGATACTTTTCAATTTCCGGAAAATATTCTTTCGAAAGTGCAATATTGAATGGTTTTGTGTATTCAATTCCATTATTTTTATTTTCAATATTCGAAATGTCTGAAAATTTAATTTGTTCAAGTTCTATAGATGTATTTTGAATTCTTACTCTCTCAAAATTATCTTTCGGTTTACAATTAATTACTGAAAAAATAACTAGAATTTGAATGTATAGCTTCATAAATGTTTTTTATAAAAATACTAATTTAATTGTCAAAACTGCAAACAAAAAAATCCACCTCCAAAGGAAGCAGATTCATATAATTAAAGAAAAAAATCTTAGTTATTCGTCACCGAAAGTTTCACCTCAATATTATTTCTTGTCGCATTAGAATAGGGACAAATCTGATGAGCTTTCTCTGTTAGTTCCTGAGCTTCTTCAAGAGAAACTCCAGGAATATTCACATCCAATTCTGCAGCCAAACCAAAACCACCGTCTTCATTCTGTCCGATGCTCACTTTTGCAGCTACCGAAGTTTCTCCAGTTTCAATTTTAGATTTGCTGATGATCAAATTCAATGCGCTGTCAAAGCAAGCGGCATATCCTGCTGCGAAAAGCATTTCAGGATTGGTGAAGTCGTCATTGGCTCCGCCTAATCCTTTTGGCATTCTCACTTCAAGATCCAAAACTCCGTTATCGCTTTTTACCTGTCCGTTTCTTCCGCCTTTTGCGGTAACGTTGGTTGTATATAATGTTTTCATTTATTTTTGAATTTTATTTAAAATTTTCTGAACGGTTTCTTTCAATTCCAAAAGATCTTCAGTCGAAAGATTCAGTTTTTCCTGCATTTTCCGCGGAATTTCACAAGCTTTTTCTTGTAAATTTCTTCCTGCATCATCCAGAAAAACTTCTACCACTCTTTCATCTTCTTTTTTTCTTTTTCTGATGATAAAACCTTTAGATTCCAATCTTTTGAGAAGAGGTGTTAAAGTTCCGCTGTCGAGATACAGTTTTTCACCGATTTGATTTACGGTTAATCCGTCTTTTTCCCAAAGTATCATCATCACAAGATATTGCGAATAGGTAATGCCCAATTCGTCAAGAAACGGACGGTAAAGTCCGGTCATTTCCTTTGCGATAACGTAAAACGGAAAGCATAGCTGATTTCCTAATTTGGGTGTGTCGTGATTTTCCATAATTCAGAGATGAATTTGAGGCGAAAATACTATTTTCTGATGATAAATTCCTCCATCGGAATTCTTACTTTTTTCATGTTGGATAGCCAGTCATTTTCGGTATCTCTATAGCCAAGATATAAAAGCGTAACACTTTTTAAACCTAATTCTTTAAGACCAAGAATTTCGTCAACAACTTGATTATTAAAACCTTCTGCAGGGGTAGAATCGATTTTCAATTCAGCCGCCTGAGCCATTGCCAAACTTAAAGCGATATACGTTTGTCTTGCTGTGTGAGCAAAATGCTGTTCGGGAGTTTGAGCGTTGTACAGATCTTTGATCATATCGGTATAACTGCTGAAACGTCCCTGTGGTAAATCTCTCACGTCCGTATGATGATCGTATACTTTATCAATTTTCTCATTTGAATAGCTGTCCCACGCTGCAAAAACCAAAACGTGAGAAGAATCTCTCATCACTTCAGGATTAAATGCACCACTCACCATTTTCTCTTTTAATTCCTGATTTTCTACTACTATAACACGGAAAGGTTGTAATCCTGATGAAGTAGGAGCTAATCTCGCAGCTTCTAAAATTTTATTTAAATCTTCTTGTGATACTTTTTTTGTTGAGTCATACGCTTTTACGGCATGTCTCCAGTTTAAATCTTCTATTAACGACATTGTTTTGTTATTTTTTTATTTGTTTAAAATCTTTGATTAGAATAATTATCTTATCAAATTAACAAAGCAAAGGTAGTGAACAATTAAATTGTGTGCAATTTAATTTTAGGAAATGTGTTTTAGATGAGATCTAAGGTATCTAATATTTATTATATAGATTTAGATCTTGTCCAGACGTCATTTAATTCATCAAGAATATTTTGATATTGTAATTTAAATTGCTCGATTGTAATCTGATCAATTTCATAATCTTGTTTTTCTCTAAATTCAATTGCAAATTTTAATTTATAAATTTCATTCAAGGCATCATTATAAGCTATCCACATTCCCTTGTTGTCGAAAAAAGTATTATAAGCACTTATTACTGTGATACAGCCTGAAATTACTAATGCAATAATTCTAAGTATATCTTTTATTATTTCGAAATTTAGTCCTAAAACAATTGTTGACATTGCTGCTAAAATTGTTATACTTAAATAAGTCCAAAAAGCAACTCTCCTGTAATATAATCTACTGCTATTTATACGTGTTATTCTTCTGTCAATTTGTTCTTTAAGAAATTTCAATTGTTCTGATTCCATGATATGGTTTATTTTTACAATAAAATTATATCATAGACGAATCATAAAAAATAACTATTTATAGCTATTTTTATGGTCATAGAGAAATCAATAAATAACATTTTTGAGTACTAATTTATTAGATAAAATCATTTCAATACTACTTGATAAAATATTTTGAAAAAAAAATCTGCCTCAAAAGAAACAGATCAATATAATTAAACAAATTCTAAGTATTCCCAACCAGTTCCGCTCCAAAAACATCCGCAAAATGCTTTCTCATCTTCAACTTAATATCTTCAACTTCTTCAACTGTCAATTCTCTTTCCAATTCTCTTTTTAAAGAAGTCACCTGTTTATCTTTAATTCCGCATGGAATAATGTATTCAAAATAACGCATATCTGTATTGACATTAAACGCAAAACCATGCAAAGTCACCCAACGGGAAGCTTTTACACCCATTGCACAGATTTTTCTGGCATAAGGTTTTCCGACATCCAGCCAAACTCCGGTTTCTCCCGGTGAACGTTCACCTTTTAAACCAAATTCAGCCATCGTTCTGATAATTACTTCTTCGAGATTTCGCATGTATAAATGAATATCGGTAAAGAAATTTTCAAGATCTAAAATCGGGTAACCCACAATCTGTCCGAAACCATGATAGGTAATGTCTCCGCCACGATTTACTTTGACGAAGGTAGCTTCGATTTCCTTTAATTTATCAATTCCGGCAAGCATATTTTCTTCATGACCGCTTTTTCCCAAAGTGTAAACGTGAGGATGCTCCACCAAAAGAAAATGGTTGGAAGTTGTAAGACGTTCTTCAGCGGGCAAGTCGCGGTTTTTGATTTTGGTATCGATGATTTCCTTCATCAGACTTTCCTGATAATCCCAGGAAGACTGATAATCTTTTACGCCCAGATCTTCAAATGCTACGACTTTATTTTGATGTGTGTTCATGCCTTTTATTAACAGACAAATTTAGTGATTTTTAATTTTTTATTGAATGAATAAAATCTATGGCATTTATCTTCCAATCTTTATCGTTCAGCAGAATATTGACGAAGGCAGTTCCTATGATTCCGCCGTCTGCTTTTTCTGTGACATTTTCAAAATCTTCTTTAGACTTAATTCCAAAGCCTATCATTACTGGATTTTTTAAGGGAAGAGAAGCGATTCTTGACAGATAATCCTCATTTTTCAAAACTGTATTCTCACTTCCCGTTGTGGAAGATGAACTTACCGCATACAAAAAGCCTGAACTTAGAGAATCCAGATATAAAATTCTGTCAACGGAAGTTTCAGGGGTGATCAGGAAAGTAAAATTCAAATTGTATGTTTCTAAAATTTTATGATAATTTTTTTCGAATTCGATGGGTGGAAGATCTGGAATAATTAAACCTGAAATTCCACTTTCTGAACATTCTCTGCAGAAATTTTCAAATCCGAAACTTAATACCGGATTAATATATCCCATTAAAATAATCGGAATTTTAATTTCGTTTTTAATGGATTTCAATTGAGAAAAAAGTTTTTCAATGGTCATTCCATTTTTCAAAGCCAATTCATGTGCTTTTTGAATAACTGGTCCGTCTGCGACAGGATCGGAATAAGGCATACCGATTTCCATCATATCGGCTCCGGAATCCTGAATGAGTTGTATGATTTCAGCAGTATCTTCCAATTGTGGAATTCCTGCTGTGAAATATATATTGAGTTTTTTCATTTTAAAAATTAATTGATTGAGAGATTTTGTTGAATGACAAAGGTTTGTTTTTATAACAAATTTGCGATCCGGCTTGAACGGAGCTCTTTTTTGTTGGCTGAGCGAAGCCGAAGCCAACAAAAAAAGCGGGAGTGGAAGACGGAATTTACCGCCAAAATAATTTTACAGATTCTTCAAATACGTTTCCATATCCTTATCACCGCGGCCGCTTAAACAGATGACAACAATATCATTTTCGTTAAACTTTTTCTTATTTAAAACTGACAAAGCATGAGCACTTTCCAAAGCGGGAATAATTCCTTCCAGTTTCGTCAGTTCAAACGCAGATTCCAACGCTTCATCATCATTGATACTGAAAAATTCTGCACGGTTTTCTTTAAACAAATGCGCATGAAAAGGCCCGATTCCGGGATAATCCAAACCTGCAGAAATAGAATGGGGCTCAATAACCTGTCCGTCATCTGTCTGCATCACCAGACTTTTACTTCCGTGAAGAACGCCTAAAGTTCCCAGAAAAGTAGTCGCAGCAGATTTTCCAGATTCAACTCCAAAACCTCCTGCTTCAGCAGCAATGATTTTTACATTTTCTTCATCTACAAAATGATAGAAAGTTCCTGCAGCATTACTTCCGCCACCGACACAGGCAATTATGTAATCAGGATTTTCTCTTCCGATTTGTTCGTGAAGCTGTTCTTTAATTTCTTTTGAAATTAAACTTTGAAATCTCGCCACCAAATCAGGAAATGGATGTGGTCCAACAACGCTTCCAATCACATAATGTGTTGTGGTAGAGTTGTTAATCCAATCTCGTAAAGCTTCATTTACTGCATCTTTCAAAGTTTTTGATCCTGAAGTCGCAGGAATAACCGTTGCTCCCAACATTTTCATTCTCCCAACATTCGGAGCCTGTCTTGCAATGTCGACTTCGCCCATGTACACGATGCATTCCAAACCCAATAATGCGCAAGCTGTGGCAGTTGCAACGCCATGTTGTCCGGCTCCTGTTTCAGCGATAATTCTTTGCTTTCCAAGACGTCTCGCCAATAAAACCTGACCCAGAGCATTGTTGATTTTATGTGCTCCGGTGTGATTGAGGTCTTCTCTTTTCAGATAAATCTTGGTATTGTATTTTTCACTTAAATTTTTCGCAAAATAAAGTGGAGTAGCACGACCGACATAATTTTTTAATAAATCCTGATATTCATTTTGAAATTCTTCGGATTCAATGATTTTTAAATAATTATTTTGAAGTTCTTCAACATTTGGATATAACATTTCTGGGATGAATGCACCACCGAATTCTCCGTAATAGCCGTTTTGGTCTGGGTTTTTATAGCTCATAAGTAGTATTTTTTTAAGCCTTGTCAAGGTTTTAAACCTTGACAAGGTTGATAAGTTTTTTTATTTTCTCAACATCCTTATTTCCCGGTTCGGTTTCAAATTTTGAATTGATGTCTAATGCAAAAGGTTTTTTATTTAATAGTTCAATGTTTTCGATATTTTCCAAAGAAACTCCGCCGCTTAAAAAATAAGGAATTGGGATTTCAATTTTGTTTAAAATATTCCAATCGAAGGTTTTTCCTGTGCCACCGAAAGCTTTTGAATCTGTGTCGAAAAGTAAATGATTGTTGGTTGATCGTTGTCTGTTGATGGTTTTTTGCAGTTCATCGGAAGATTGGTTTCCAAGTCTGATTACTTTTATAATTTTTATATTTTCACTTAAATTTTGTCTTAATCTTACAATGAAATTTTCATTTTCATCTCCATGAAGCTGGATGAAATTCAGATTTGCCTTTTCTGCAATTTCTATTATTTGATCTAAATTTTCATTCACAAAAACACCGACTTTTCCAGAATGATTTATTTTTGAAATTTGTTCTAAATTTAAATGATCCAAAACATATCTTGGTGATTTTTCATAAAAAATAAAGCCCAGAAAATTCACATTCATAGAAATCAATTCATGAATCTGATCCAATTTTGTTAAGCCGCAAACTTTGAGTTTCATGATATTTTATTTATAAATTCTTCAAAAGCTTTAGCAGGATTTTCACTTTTCATAAAATATTCTCCCATCAAAAAACCGTCAAAGCCTTTTTCTTTTAGGTAATTAAAATCTTCAGTATTATAAATTCCGCTTTCTGCAATTGATAAAACGTTTTTTGGAAGCTGATTTTTCAGATTGACAGAATGTTGTAAATCAACTTTGAAATCTTTTAAATTTCTATTGTTGATGCCTACAAAATCAATGTTTTTGTTGATATGTTGAAGTTCTTCTTCTGTATGAATTTCCAATAAAACTTCAAGACCCAATTGATGGGATAATTCTGTGAACTCAAGAACCTGAGAAGTTGAAAGACAAACAGCGATCAGCAAAATAACATCTGCTCCGATACTTTTTGCTTCGTAAAATTGATATTCATCAATCATAAAATCTTTTCGAAGAATCGGAATATTGATTTCTCTTCTTACTTTTAAAATATCATTAAAATTTCCTCCAAAAAAATCTTTATCAGTTAAAATGGAAACCGCACTCGCTCCGAAGTTTTCATAAGCAGAAACAACTTCTATAGGAGAAACCGTATCATTAATTATTCCCTTTGACGGAGACTGTCTTTTAAACTCGGCAATAATTCCGGATTTTGATTGTAATGTTTCTTTTAATGATAAAGTATTTCTGTTGAAAAATTCTGAATCTTTCAATTGCTGTAAGGTAATTTTAGATTTTGATTCTTTAATTTCCTGTCTTTTTCTCTCTATAATTATATCTAAAATATTCATTTCCGGTAATAGGTTTCTAATTCTTACACATTGCGACCCGGCTTGAGTGGAGCTCTTTTACAACGATGGCTGAGCGGAGCCGAAGCCATTGTTGTAAAAAGCGGGAACGGAAGACGGAATTTGTCGCCCTAAAAAATATATTTAATTGACTTTCGATGAAGTCAAATTGTCGCCATAAAAAAAATTAATGAATTAAATTATTCAAACTTCTCAATGCTTTTCCGCTTACCAGACTTTCCTGAGCAAGAAGAAGACAATCTTCGTAATTTCCAAATTTGTTGGTATGATGGAGTGCAACTGCAGCATTGGCAAGAACCACCGCATTTTGCTCAAACGTTCCGTTTCCTTCTAAAATATTTCTGAAAATTTTTGCAGATTCGTAAGGAGTTTCTCCGGCAATGATACTTTTAGGATCTAACGTATTAAAACCTAAATCTTTCGTGGAGTAAATTTCTTCGCTGTTTTTAGTGATGATTTTGCTGTCGCTCGTTAAACTTATTTCGTCATAACCATCTAATCCATGAACGATTGTGAACTCTCGATTGTCTTTTTGAAGTAGATATTGATAAATCCTTGCGATTTCTAAATTGTAAACTCCGATCACCGAAAATTGTGGTTTTGCAGGATTCACCAAAGGTCCTAGTAAATTGAAAAAAGTACGTAAACCTAATGATCTTCGTAAAGCTCCCACTGATTGCAAAGCGGGATGAAAATAGGGTGCATGCAAAAAACAGATGTTTGCTTTTTCTAAATCTTTATTCAGACTTTCTGAATCATTATGAAACTGATAACCAAGTTCTTCCAAAACATTTGAAGAGCCTGTAATCGTTGATGCACCGTAATTACCGTGTTTGGTCACTTTTTGTCCGGATCCTGCAATGACAAAACTTGCTAAAGTAGAAATATTGATGGTGTTTTTCCCGTCACCGCCTGTTCCGACAATATCCAAAGCATCGCTAGCATCGATGTTTACAGGAACCGCCATTTGGAGCAAAGCCTGTCGGAAACCTTCAAGTTCGTTGAGAGTGATATTTCGCATCAGAAAAACAGTGATAAATGCTGTAACTTCTGCTGTATTGAATTTATTTTGAGCAATCTCAATCATAATCGCTTTTGCCTCAGATTTTGACAAAGTGTGATGAGTGAATAGATATTCTAAGATTTCTTTCATGAGTTCGAAAATTTAAAATTAATTCAAAAGAAAATTTCTGATAATCACTTCTCCTTCGGGTGTCAAAATACTTTCAGGATGAAACTGAACTCCGTGGACATCGTAGGTTTTATGTTGCAAAGCCATGATCATTCCGTCGTTGTCGATTGCGGTAATTTCTAATTCGTCAGGAAAGTTTTCATTATTCACCGCCCAACTGTGATATCTTCCAACTTCAATTTCTTCGGGTAAATTTTTGAAAAGCTTTACATCTTCTTTTATCGTTTTTGAAGTTGTCGCCACACCATGAAAAATCTCTGAAAGATTGATCAGATTTCCACCAAAAGCCTCTGCAATTGCCTGTTGACCAAGGCAAACTCCAAGAATGCTTTTCGTTGGAGCATATTTTTTAATTAAATCCAATAAAATTCCGGCTTCTTCAGGAATTCCGGGACCCGGAGAAAGGATTATTTTGTCGTATTTTTCTATTTCTTCGAGTGAAATTTCATCGTTTCGATAAACATCAACTTTCTCATTGGTGATTTTTTCGATCATCTGAACTAAGTTATATGTGAAACTGTCGTAGTTGTCGAAGACAAGAACTTTAGTTGATGGTTTTATAGTATTTGTCATTTTATTTTCTTTAATAATTAATTAGCAACCAATTTCTCTGCTTTCTCAACTGCTTTTTTCAATGCATTCAGTTTATTATTAACTTCTTCCAACTCATTTTGAGGGATTGATTTTGCCACCAAACCAGCTCCGGCCTGATAAAACAAAGTATTGTTTTTGCTTAAAAAAGTTCTGATCATAATCGCCTGATTGCAATCTCCGTTTAAACCAATCATCCCGATGCAGCCACCGTAATAACCTCTCGAATCTTTTTCGTATTCATTGATCAGTTCAAGCGCTTTATATTTTGGTGCTCCGCTCAAAGTTCCCTGTGGAAAAGTTGCGGAAACAATTTCAAACGGATTTGTATTCTCTTCCAAATCTGCAGTCACTTCACTTACCATATGAATTACGTGAGAAAAGAGCTGAATTTCTTTCAGTTTTGTAACAGTAACATTTTTTCCAAGTTTTCCGAGATCGTTTCTTGCTAAATCTACCAACATGGTGTGTTCGGCATTTTCTTTGGGATCTTTTTTTAACGCTTCAGCGGAAAGCAGATCGGTTTCAAAATCGTTGGTTCTTTTAAATGTTCCTGCAATGGGATGAATGATTGCTTTGTTGTTTTTAATAATCAGTTGACTTTCAGGACTTGAACCAAATAATTTATAATTCCCGTAATCGAAAAAGAAAAGATAAGGTGAAGGATTGATATTTCTCAAAGCACGGTAAACATTGAATTCATCACCTTTAAATTTCTGTTCAAATCTTCTGCTTAAAACAAGCTGGAAAACATCACCTCTCATACAATGTTTTTGGGCAAGCTTGACCAATTCAAGATACTCTTCGTCACTAAGATTTGATGTTTCTTCATCAATTTTTTCAAAAGGAAAAACGACGGAATTTTTATTTTTAATTAAATTTTCCAACGTGTAGGCTTCAGATTTTACGCCTTCAATTTCATTTTCTATCAAATGCATTTCGTCATTGTAATGATTGATTGCAATGACGTACTGATACAATCTATAACGGAGAATCGGGATTTCAACTTCTTCACTTTGTGGTTTAAAATCAATTTTCTCAAAAAGCGGAACGGCATCAAAACTTGTGTAGCCAAAAAGACTCTGAGCGGTTTCTTCTATTTTCTCATTGGTTTTTTCACAAACAAAGACTTTTGAAAAATCATTAAGCAAATCTGTCACTTTGATATCTTCTAAAGTTCTTTTCTCCGGATTTTCATTTGGAAATTTTATTTCAAATTCGTGATGATTCCTAATCTCAATTCCGGCAATGGCATTGATGGCAATAAATGAGAAATTGTTATCAGTGCTTTTGATGTCCGAACTTTCGAGTAAGATAGTGTCTCTGAACTTGTCGCGGATCTGAAGATATATATTCATCGGTGTCTGAAGATCGCCCAATGACTTTCTGGATGTGGTTTTTATGTGAATTTTGTTGCTAAACATTTCGATTTTTTTAAATAATTGACAAAAAAAAGACTTCAACGCAATCGTCAAAGTCTATATATGTTCTATAATATTCCTGTTGTATTTAGCAACAAGACAATAGCTTCAGACCCGACGAAGAGTTTGATTGCCACCACCAAAAATTGTTGCTTGTATCTAACATATGACAAATGTAGATAATTTTTTTATATCAAAAACAAAAATCGGAGAAAATTTAATTATGATTTAAAAAAGGCTTGAATTCTCTTATTTGAAAGTTTATTTTTATATTTTTGTCAGCAATTGAAAAGCGATGAAATCGTGATTCGGTTTCATTTTAATAATTAGAAAAATAAATATTTATATATGAAAAAAGTATTAGCAATCGCATTGATCGGAAGTTTATTCGCAGTTAGCTGTTCAAAAAAAACAGACAAATCTTTACAAGACAGTAACACAATGTTAGAAGAGCCTGCAGCTCCTACTGTACCAGCTGATTCAACAGCAAAAACTGAAACTGCTCCGGCAACTGCAATTCCTGCTCCGTCACCGTCTACAGATTCTACGGCATCAAAAAAATAATGAAAAAACTGTTTTTAACGGGACTGGTAAGTTTGCTTATTATTTCCTGTTCAAAGAAAGAAAATTCAGAGATACAACCTTCATCAGATGCTTCTACACCTATCGCGACTCATGTTTCGGGACAGAGTTTAGTAGAAGGATCTGACTGTATGGCGTGTCATAATGCAGATGAACGTTTGATCGGACCTTCTTATAAAGAAATTGCAGCAAAATATTCTGAAAAGGATATCGAAATTTTGGCTTCAAAAATTATTGAAGGCGGAAGTGGAGTTTGGGGAAGTGTTCCGATGCAGCCTCATCCGCAAGTGTCGAAAGCAGATGCCAAAAAAATGGTGGAATATATTTTAAGTCAGAAAAAATAATTCATGACCACCGAAAAATCAGGACTGCACACAAGAAATTTACACCGAAATTCTTATGATTTTGAACAACTGATTTCCTGTGTGCCGGAACTGAAACATTATGTTTTCAACAATGCTTATGGGAATTTAACCATCAATTTTAGCATTCCAAAAGCGGTGAAATTGCTTAATAAAGCTTTATTACAACATTATTATCAGGTGAAAAACTGGGATATTCCCGATGGAAATCTTTGTCCACCAATTCCGGGACGTGCAGATTATATTCATTACATTGCTGATTTACTGGCAGGAAATTCTAAAGAAGTCCCGAAAGGTTTATCTGTAAAAGGTCTAGATATTGGAACCGGAGCCAATTTAGTGTATCCGTTGATTGCTCATCAGTCTTATGGTTGGAAAATGATAGGAACAGATATCAATCAAAAATCTTTAGGTAATGCTCAGAAGATTTTAGATGAAAATCCTGAAATAGCAGAAAATATTCAGTTGAAATTCCAGCCGGATTCAAATTTTATCTTTAAAAATATTTTCAACTCTGAAGATAAATTTACTTTTTCCATGTGCAATCCGCCATTTCATGATTCTGAAGAATCTGCGATGAAAGGTAATCTTAGAAAGACAAAAAATCTTAAAAATTCGAAAGTTCAAAAACCCAATCTCAATTTCAGCGGACAACAATCTGAACTGTGGTGCGAAGGTGGTGAACTGGCTTTTCTCTCTAAAATGATTCAGGAAAGTGCTTTATATTCGACTCAAATTCTATGGTTTACGTGTTTGGTTTCAAAAAAGGAAAATTTGTTTAAATTAAATTCACTTCTTAAAAAGGTTCACGCTTTGGAAGTAAAAACGATTGATATGGCTCAAGGTCAGAAAGTAAGCAGAATTTTAGCGTGGACTTTTGTTAATAAAGAAAAAAGGAATAGTGAGTTCTAATTTTTTTATTTGGGCAGCTTAATCCGCCTTCCACTCCCGCTTTTTTCTGTCATTGCCTGCGACTACGTTCAGTCAACGCCAAAAAAAGAGCTCCGTTCAAGTCGGGCTGCAAGTGATTCATTGTCAAAATTCTATACCTTTGGAGAGATGGCGAAAATTCGAAAGAATTTTGACGGGGTGGTTTAAAAAGATTTAAGTGTTCATCAAAATTTAAAGTTGAAAATCCTAATCAACTTTAAGTAAAATAAAAAACTTTTGTCACTTTATGGTTTAAATAAAATTCCAGTTTCATAAACGTTTAAAATTCACTATTTTTGCAATTCGAAAAAATTGAATTATAATGCAATTATCAGAACAGGAAATCATTAGAAGAGAAAAGCTGACTAAGCTTGTTGAAATGGGAATCAACGCATTCCCGGCAGAAGAATACACGGTTACAGATACTACAGAATCTATAAAACAGGATTTTTCTGAGAGTAAACAGGTGAAGATTGCGGGCAGATTGATGTCTCGCCGTATTCAGGGGAAGGCTTCTTTTGCTGAATTGCAGGATTCTAAAGGAAAAATTCAGGTGTACTTCAACAAAGACGAGATCTGTACAGGAGAAGACAAAACTTTATACAACGATGTTTACAAACACCTTTTAGACATCGGCGATATCATCGGTATCGAAGGAGAACTTTTCACAACTCAGGTTGGAGAAATGACGGTTTTGGTAAAAAACTTTACGCTTTTAACGAAAACTTTAAGACCACTTCCTCAGGCAAAAACTGATGAAAATGGAGTAGTACACGATGCTTTCAACGATCCGGAATTAAGATACAGACAGCGTTATGTAGATTTAATTGTAAATCCTCAGGTAAAGGAAACTTTCGTGAAGAGAACAAAAATGTATACGGCAATGCGTCAGTTTTTCAATGATGCAGGTTATATTGAGGTAGAAACTCCGGTTTTACAGGCTATTCCTGGTGGAGCAGCCGCAAGACCGTTCATCACGCATCACAATGCTTTGGATATTCCTTTATATATGAGAATTGCTAACGAACTGTATCTTAAAAGACTGATCGTTGGTGGTTTTGATGGAGTATACGAATTCTCGAAAAACTTCAGAAATGAAGGAATGGACAGAACGCACAACCCGGAATTTACAGTAATGGAAATCTATGTTGCTTACAAAGACTATTACTGGATGATGGATTTCACCGAAAAAATGATAGAACATTGTGCAATTGCTGTAAATGGAACGACGAAAGCTCAATTTGGTGATCAGGAAATTGACTTCAAAGCACCTTATGCACGAGTTTCAATGACGGAAGCAATCCAAAAATATACAGGCTTCGACATTACCGGAAAAACTGAACAGGAATTGTTTGATTTTGCCAAATCTATCGGAATCGAAGTAAACGAAACGATGGGTAAAGGGAAATTAATCGACGAAATTTTTGGTGAAAAATGTGAAGGAAACTTTATTCAGCCGACTTTTATTACCGATTATCCTGTTGAGATGTCGCCTTTAACCAAGAAACACAGAAGTCAGGAAGGTCTTACCGAGCGTTTTGAACTGATGGTTTGCGGTAAAGAAATAGCCAATGCATATTCAGAATTAAATGACCCGATTGACCAGAGAGAGCGTTTTGAGGATCAGTTAAAATTAGCTGAAAAAGGAGATGATGAAGCAGGACAGTTCATTGACGAAGATTTCCTGCGAGCTCTGGAATACGGAATGCCACCAACTTCAGGAATGGGAATCGGAATGGACAGATTGATTATGTTCTTAACGAATAATGCATCTATTCAGGAAGTATTATTCTTCCCACAAATGAAACCGGAAAAAACCGTTCCTCAGGTAGAATTGGGAGAAGACGAAAAAGTGATTCTTGAGATTTTAAACTCCCGTGAAGAAGAATTTTCTTTAGCTGAAGTAAAAGAAAGAAGTCAGTTGTCAGGTAAAAAATGGGATAAAGCTTCTAAAACTTTGACGAAACATAATTTGGTGAAGGTGGAGAAGATTGATGAAAATGTTTTGATGAAGCTGGTTTAAAACCACTTAGAATCAAATAAAAATAAAAAAGCGAACTAAAAGTTCGCTTTTTTCATTGTGGTGTGATAATATTTATTAAATTTACCGCAATAAAAAACACATTTAATGAAAAAAATAATGACGGCAGTTCTCGCACTGCATTTTGCGTATTCTTCCGCGCAGATCACTCTTACAAAAGATTTAAGTTTCGGAAATAGTGGAGTTGCAGAAATTGGTACAATGACCAATTCGATGTCACAGCTTTTTCCTTACAATACACCAACATTTCAAGGGGATAAATTGTTTTTAAATCAACCGATCTACAATAGCTCCAATAGTTTTATCGGGAGGAAATTTTTCAGACTTAATAATAATGGAACACCAGACTTTACGTTTGGAACCAGTGGAGAAATTAGTATCCTATCCTCCAATTATGAGTCAGATAGTTTTTATTCAGACTTCAATAAGTTTTATTTGAATTCTGGAGAAAAATATCTTTCTAACGGACAAGCAGATGCTGGATTTGGAAATATTAATTCGGCACTGACTACACCTTATCATCATTATAAAATTGTGTTACCTGATGGAAAAATAATTTCAAGAAATCAACAAAGTATCAGCAAATATTATCCTACAGGTTTACCTGATCCCGCTTTTGGAAATAACGGAGTTCAAGCACTTATTTCACCTTTGGAAAATACTAATACTAGTTTTGGAGATCTTATTTATTATGATAATGAATTTTTATACGAAGTTGTAATTGCTTCAGGTGAACAGCGCTACATAAGAAAAATCAACTACAATACGGGAAATTTAGATACTTTGTATGGTCAAAACGGTTATTCACAATCTTTAAATACTTTTAATACTTCTCTGGCACATTGGGGAAGTTCGTCTGTTCCTCAAAATAATACATCTTTTATTCATAATTATAAAAATGGAGATAGCGGTCAATTAACAAAAACCAATTCTACCGGTAATTTGGATAATAATTTTGGAATTAATGGTAAGATTGATTATGCTGATTCATATGTATTTAATGGGGATAATTATAGCAGTGCAGAAAATAAACCGCTTTTATACGGTAATTATATTTTCTTACTTTCTGCTTCATACGACTTAAATGGAACTGCTAATCCAACAAAAATAGCATTTAGGGGATATGATCAATCTGGAAATCAAATTTCAATTAATGGAAATGTTCATCATATATTACAAGAAATAAATTCAGCGGATACTTTTCACACATTAATTAAAGATAATTATTTGTACATTTTCTATGGAAATAAAATTTCAAGATATATTTTTAATCAGTCTACATTATCAATAAATACAGTTATGAAAAATGAAGATTCAATAAATTTTAGCAACCCCTTCAAAGATGAATTGAATCTGAAAACTGATGAAAAAATAAAGTCTACTGAGATCTATGATGAATCGGGAAGATTGGTTTTAAAAGATAATACTACAAAAAATATTGACACATCAAATTTGCAAAAGGGGATTTATTTCATCAAAATAAATACAGAATCAAATCAAGTAATTTCTAAAAAAGGGATTAAAAATTAAATTTTATTTAGTTGAATGATCTCTAATTAATATTAAATTGGAAATATCAGTCATTCCTTGTTCTACATCATATGTTCGCCAATAACTTGGTCCAACAGAAGTTACAGAAAGTTCTATAGTGTTATTGTCAAGAGTTTTTATAGTAATTGTACCTTTGGTAAATTTGCAATTTTCACAAGAAGAAAGTCCTGCTTCCTCAACAACAATGGTAAATGTTTTTTCTGTGCTTTCCATTATTTTACTTTTTGTCACATAAAATCTGTCATTTGTGAAGTTTGTTAAAGTGAAATTATACGAGTCTTTAAATCTAGGGCTATTTGAAACGTTTAAACTAACAACATATTTTTTACTTTTTTCTTCAAAATTACCTTTCCAGATTCCTTCAATTTGTTTGTAATGGTTATCTATATTTTGAGAAGAATAAGAAACAGAAATCAGTAAAGTGATAATTAATAAATAGTATTTTGCCTTCATCATTTTGTTTTAAATATTAATAACTAAACAGTAAAATTAGAGAAATAGAATTTTAAATTTCAAAATTACAGGTCATATTTATAACAAATTATAAATTATTTTTCACAATTTCACGTTTACTAACAAACAAGTACGATGAAAGCAATTTTGATCTTAATTTTCTTTTCTATAATGGTGAATTCACAAATGATGACTTCACTATATTTCAAAAATAATAGTTACGAACTTAATCAGGAATCGAAAGCGAAACTTGATAGTTTATCTCAATTAAAAAGCAATCTTACATTCAGAATTTTTGGAAATTGTGATCTTTCAGGAAATGCTGAACTCAATAAAAAATTGTCAGAAAATCGTGCAAATAATGTCAATGAATATTTAAAAACAAAAATCGGAAACAATATAAAATTGAAAAGTGCAGTTGGTTTAGGGGTCGAAAAACAAATCAACGATAACAGTACTGAGAAACTACGCAGCAAAAACAGGAGAGTCGATATTTTTATTGAAAAATATTTTGCTCAGGGAGAAAAAATTTCACGTAAAATGTTACCGAGCTTTTTGAGTACAAAAGTGGCTCAAATGAAAGTAAAAGATACTTTTTCTTTACCAGATGTCAATTTTATTGGTGGTCGTCATGTCTGGCTCTCAAGTGGTAATTCAAATCTCATGAGATTATGGAAAATTTTAAAAGAAAATCCTTCATTAGAAGTAGAATTGCAAGGTCACATTTGTTGTGATTATGATAATTTTGATGGTGAAGATTCAGATTTAGGAACTTTTAATTTATCGTGGACAAGAGCAAATGCCATTAAAGAATATCTTTTAAAACAAGGCATAGAATCTACAAGAATAAAGGTCAATGGATTGGGACATCTTAACCCGGTTATATATCCTGAAATTACAGAAGCAGACCGAGTTAAAAATAGAAGGGTAGAATTGGTTTTATTAAAAAAGTAGCTTAAATTTTTTTGTTGGATGCTTTTGTAAACGAAAACATTAAATAAAATAAAAAAGGTAAGATAAATAAAGAACCCAAAATCAAAGCCCAACCCAATGCTGTGATCGTTTTCGGAGCCGCAATATGTTTCAGTAAAGAAAGATGTTCGCCGTTACCTAACAAGATAATATCTGGATTGTGCTGATAAGTTGCTGCAACCAAAATCATTATGATTTGAAAGCCTGCCAATGCTCTTACCGGAAGTAATTTTCGTTTGTGCATCGCTCTTAAAATTAAACCTAAAGAAACAGTTGCAAATGATATGGACATAATTCCCAAAGGCTTTGAAAAAATCCATTTTGCTAACGGAATATCAGAAAAATGAGCGGCAGAAAAGACCAGTAATCCCGTTACAACTACAAAAATCATTGTTTGGTGTGATTTTTTAATCATCAAACCCAATTCTAATCTATCGGTTGTTTCTCTTAATGAAAAAATTGAAGCAAGATATGCACAAAGTGATACGGTAAATAATCCTACAGCAACTCCGAACCAGTTTAGCCAACTGAAAATATAAAGATCTAAAAAATTATCTGCATCAGGATTGATCGATTGTGAGACGGTCGCTGCTGCAATCAAGCCTAAGAAAAAGGGAGTAATTAAACTTGCATAATAGAAAATTTGTGTATAAATAATTTGCCATCGATCTTCAACCGCATCATAATGTCTGAAAGTAAATGCCGTTCCTCTTGCGATAATTCCTACAAGCATTAAAACCAAAGGGATATGAAGGTAAGTAGACATCGTTGTATAGATTTCAGGAAAACCGACAAAGAGAATCACAATTGCAATAATCAGCCACATGTGATTGGCTTCCCAAACTGGGGCAATCGATTCGTACATTATTTTTTCTGTGTACTTTCTGTTTTTTTCTTTGGTCATCAATTCAACAATTCCGGCTCCGAAATCTGCACCGCCCAGAATCATGTACAGACATACCGAAAGCCATAGAAAACCTATTACAACGTAGATCATGATTTTTTGTTTTTAGAGTTAAACTGAGGATCTGTATGATCGTAAAGTCTTGGAACCATTTGTATTTGTCTTTTTAAAAGGAAAATAATAATTAATGATAATGAAATAAAAATAGCCGTGAAAAAGTAAAATGAATATTGAATTCCCGGCATCGGCGTGACTGCATCGGCAGTTCTCATAATTCCGTAAATAATCCAGGGTTGTCGCCCGACTTCTGTGACAGTCCATCCTGCTTCCAAAGCAATATATCCGAAAGGTGTTGCGAAAAGAAAAGTTTTTAACAACCAGTTTTTATTCAGCCAGTCTTTTTTAAAGAATAAAGAATACAAATAAAGACTTCCGATGCAAATCATCACAACTCCAAAAAAAATCATGATCTGGAAAGCGTAATGTACAACGGCAACAGGAGGCCATTCGTCTTTTGGAAAATCGTTTAAACCTGTTACTTCGGCATTAAAATCATTTGTTGCCAGAAAACTTAAAACTTTTGGAATTTTTAAAGCATAATTAATTTCACCTTTTTCTTCATCAGGAACTCCGCCGATAACGAAAGCTGCGCCTTTTTCAGTTTCAAAATGTGCTTCCATTGCTGCTAATTTTATTGGTTGTCTTTCTGCAACAGATTTTGCGGCAACATCACCGCTCAATGGAGCCCCGAAAGCACCTACAAGTGCAAAAGCTGCTGCGATTTTAAAAGCTTTAGTATGAAATTCAACATTTTTCTTTCTCATAATTAAAAATGCATGAACTCCTGCAACGGCAAAACCTGTCGCACAAAAAGCAGCAACTGTCATATGCAAAGCTTGTGGAAACCAAGCTTCATTGAACATCGCTTTAATAGGATCGATATTTACGTATTGTCCATTGATATAATCAAAACCCGTAGGTGAATTCATCCACGCATTGGCTGCAACAACTAAAATTCCTGAAGCTAAACCACTTAACCCGACCAAAAATCCGCAAAACCAATGAAACCATTTATTAAATTTATCCCAACCGTAAAGGAAAAATCCGATGGCGATTGCTTCAATAAAAAATGCCGTTCCTTCAAGAGAAAATGGCATTCCGAAAATGGGACCTGCGTGTTTCATGAATCCTGGCCAAAGTAGTCCCAATTCAAAAGAAAGCATCGTTCCCGAAACAGCTCCTGTTGCAAATAGAATCGCAACTCCTTTACTCCAGGCTTTTGTGAGACCTTTGTAAATTTCGTTTCCGGTTTTCAGATATTTCCAGTGTGCAAAAGCCATCAAAAATGGCATTACCATTCCAACGCAGGCAAAGATAATATGAAAGCCAAGTGAAAGTGCCATTTGAGCGCGTGCTGCAATGAAATCGTCCATAAAATTTATTTTTCACTTTAAAGTTAAGGATAAATTTCTGAGCTGAAATATGATTTAAAACATTCGGAAGTTTCAGGATTTTCGTCTTAACTTTGATAGTTTTTTATCTGAAAAAATAGCTTGTCAGCAATAAGAAATCAAACGTATTTTTGATACTTTTTAGCTTTGATAAGTCGAAAAAAATCACGATATTTGTAGGTCTTTGCATTAAGCAAATATTTCAATTTTAATATGAGTCAAAAACAATATACAGCTAGTAGTATCCAGGCATTAGAAGGCATGGAGCACGTTCGTCTAAGACCATCTATGTACATTGGTGATGTAGGAGTAAGAGGTCTTCATCATTTGGTTTATGAAGTAGTAGATAACTCTATTGACGAAGCTCTTGCAGGATACTGTGATACAATTTTAGTAACAATTCATAAAGGAGAAAGTATCTCTGTAAAAGATAATGGTAGAGGTATTCCTGTAGATTTCCACGAGAAAGAGCAAAAATCTGCTTTGGAGGTTGTAATGACCAAGATCGGAGCGGGTGGAAAATTTGATAAAGATTCTTACAAAGTTTCCGGTGGTCTTCACGGTGTTGGGGTTTCTTGTGTGAATGCACTTTCTACTTTATTGGTAGCAACTGTAAGCCGCGACGGTAAATTATACCAACAAAAATATTCTGAAGGAAAAGCTTTAGCAGACGTTGCTGAAATTGGTACAACAGATGACAGAGGAACTGAAGTTTTTTTCCAGCCGGATGGTACTATTTTCCAGGAATTGGTTTATAATTATGATACTCTTGCAGCAAGAATGCGTGAGCTTTCTTTTCTTAACAGAGGAATCACAATCACTTTGGTTGACGAGAGAGAACCGAATGAAGACGGATCTTTCGCTTTCGAAGTTTTCCATTCTGAAGGTGGTTTGAGAGAGTTTGTAGAATTCATCGACGGAAACCGTGAAGCGATTATGGAAAACGTAATTTTCATGGAAGGTGAAAGAGATGACATTCCTGTTGAAGTTGCGATGCGTTACAATACTTCTTTCAGTGAAAACTTACATTCTTATGTAAATAATATTAATACTCATGAAGGTGGAACTCACTTAGCAGGTTTCAGACGTGCTTTGACGAGAACACTTAAAAAATATGCGGATGATTTAGGAATTCCGGCAAAAGAAAAAGTTGAAATTACCGGAGACGATTTCCGCGAAGGTTTGACGGCTGTGATTTCTGTAAAAGTAATGGAACCTCAGTTTGAAGGACAGACTAAGACAAAATTAGGTAACTCTGAAGTTTCCGGTGCTGTTGATAAGATCGTTGGTGAAATGTTGACCAACTTCTTAGAAGAAAATCCAAACGAGGCTAAAATAATCGTTCAGAAGGTTGTTTTAGCTGCAAAAGCAAGACAGGCTGCGAAAAAAGCCCGTGAAATGGTTCAGAGAAAATCTCCGATGGGAGGTTCTGGTTTACCGGGAAAATTATCTGACTGTTCATCAAAAGATCCTGCAGAATCTGAATTATTCTTAGTCGAGGGAGATTCGGCAGGTGGAACTGCAAAGCAGGGTAGAGACAGACATTTTCAGGCAATCCTTCCGTTGAGAGGTAAAATTTTGAATGTTGAGAAATCAATGCTTCATAAAGTTTATGATAACGAGGAAATCAAAAATATTTATACAGCTTTAGGAGTTTCTGTAGGTACAGAAGAAGACAGTAAAGCTCTGAATATGGCGAAGTTAAGATATCATAAAGTTGTAATCATGACCGATGCCGATATTGATGGTTCTCACATTTCTACTTTGATTCTTACCTTCTTCTTCCGTTTCATGAAAGAAATGATTGAGAACGGATATATTTATATTGCTCAACCTCCTTTGTATTTATTAAAGAAAGGAAACAAAAAAATATATGCTTACAACGAAAAAGAGCGTGAAGAGTTTACTCTAGAAATGGCTCCAGACGGAAAAGGTGTTGAGGTTCAACGTTATAAAGGTCTTGGGGAAATGAATCCTGAGCAACTTTGGGAAACTACATTAAATCCTGAACACAGAATTCTGAAGCAGGTTACAATTGATAATGCTGTAGAAGCAGACTCAGTTTTCTCAATGTTGATGGGTGATGAGGTTCCGCCAAGAAGAGAATTCATTGAAAAGAATGCAAAATATGCGAAAATTGATGTTTAATCATCCTTTCTAAATAATATTTTAAAGACTCCATTTTTTATGGAGTCTTTTTTTTGAACTTTAATATTTTTATTTCTCATATTAATGATAATTATTTAACATTTTATTAAGAATTTTTATATTTTTGGGGAAATTAAATAACCATGATGAAAATTCTTTGCTTAGGTGCTTTTTCTTTAGCATCAATGTATTATTCGCAAAGTTATCCGGTCTCCGAAATCAGTGAAAATCTGAAGAAAAATGCAAGTGTCGTTATTCGTAATGAGAGTACAATTGTAGAGATCAATAAAATTGACGAAATTGTCTACAGAAATCTTTCTGTAGTGACGATTTTAAATAAAGATGCAGTAAGCTATTCTGTTCCAAAGATTTATTATGAAAAAGGAGACGTTGTCTCGAATGTAAAAGTTACGGTTTTTGATGATAAAGGAACTAAAATAAAAAGCTTCTCAAAAAGTGATTTCTCTGATGTGGCAGCCAATTCTCAAGGAACTTTTTATTCGGAAAGCAGAGCGCTTGTTTTGCCTTATACGCCAACCTCTTTTCCTTATACAGTTGAGTTCAGCTATGATCAGAAAGATCAGAATACCATTTTTATTCCTGATTTTGTACCATTTAATTCCTACAATATTTCTCTTCAGAAAAGTAGTTTTAAAATTATCAATAAATCAGGAATCAATCTTCGATCAAAAACTTACGATTCACCATTTAAATATGCCTCTGCCGAATTTCAGGATAACGGAAATGAAAAAACATATACTTATCAGAATATTCCTGCAATAGAAAATGCAGAATTGGTTCCTAATCCGCAGAAAATTTTACCAAAAGTGAGTTTTTCTTTAGATCAATTTAGTTTAGTTGGCAAAAAAGGAAATATTACTTCGTGGAAAGACTTCGGACTGTGGTACTACAACAATCTTTTGACGCCCGTCTCTGTTTCTACACCTCAGATCAAATCTGAAATTGCAGCTTTAAATTTGTCAGGAAGTACGGAAGATAAAGTGAAAAAAATCTTTCAGTATATGCAGAGTAAAACAAGATATATTTTTGTTGCTTTGGGAATTGGCGGTTGGCAACCGATGATGCCGGATGAAGTTCAGAAAAAAGGTTATGGTGATTGTAAAGGACTTTCAAATTACATGAAAACTCTTCTTGACGAGGCAAAAATCCCATCTTATTATGCAATTATCAATTCCAATTCTTCACCGATAAGTTTTGATGTAGATTTTCCTAAAATGGCTGGAAATCATGTGATTTTGGTCATTCCTACAGAAAAAGGAAATATCTGGCTGGAAAATACTTCGCAGGATATTGCTTTCAATCATTTGAGTTACAGTACAACAGACAGAAATGTTTTGGCAGTGAAATCCACAGGAATTGATATTATGGAAACTCCATCTTACACTTCTCAGCAAAGTAAGGAGAAACAAATGCTGAATATTCAGATCAATCCTGATAAAACGATTTCAGGAAAGGGAAAATTTACCTATACCGGAAACCAGTATGATTTTAATTTGGCTTACGTTTCACTTTCTCAAAAAGATAAAAATGAAGCGGTAAAATCTAAATTTTCAAGTCTGAACTTTGAAAATGTGGAGATGAATAATTTTATTAACAATAAAGATGTGGCTTCTATTGATTTTGATTTAAATTTTAAAGCTTCCAATTATTCTAAAATGATGGGCGACAGTTTTATTTTCAGGGCTGTACCGATTTATACCACAGGTTTTTATCATACTGATGAAAACCGTCAACTGCCTTTCGAAAACCGATTTTCGTACGAAGATGAGTATGAAATTGTATACCAAATTCCAGCAAATTACACCGTTGAAGAAATGCCTTCAAACGGACTTTTAACTTCAGATTTCGGAACTTATCTTCTTTCATTTGAGAAAAAGGAAGATAAAATTATCGTTAAAAGAAATGTAAATATTAAAAAAGGCATTTACTCTAAAGAAAAATATAACGATTATATCAATTTCAGAAAGAAAATAATGAACGCCGATAATTCGAAAATCCTAATATCCAAAAAATCATAAAAATGAGAAAAATACTCTTAGTTGTTTTTATAAGTCTGGTTAGTTCGGGTGTTTTTGCACAGAATCATGAGTTCGTCAAAATGCCTAAGTTTATGATTGAAGATTTAAAAAAATCAAAGTCAAACATTGATGAAAAGGCTCCCGCAGAAATACTTTACCGTTCTATACATTACCGTGTAGATCCTTACAACGGGCAATTGATTAAAAAATATGCGTACAGAGTTAAGGTTTACGATAAAGATAAATCTGAAGATTGGTTGAATCTCGAAATCCCATTGCGTGAGAGTACTTCAGGAAGCCGAGAGACACTCAATTCTATAAAAGCTTATGTTTACAATCTTGAAAATGATAAAATAGAGGAAACCAAAGTTGATAAAAGTTCAAAATTTAAATCGAAGGAGAATAAATATACGACCGTAAACAAATTCGCGTTTCCCAATATCAGGAACGGTTCGGTGATTGAGTATCAATATGAAATTATTTCGCCATTTTTATATGAAATACCTGTGATTTATATGGAATTGGATACTCCATCAATGTATTCTGAATATGTATTAGACGCACCTACCAATATGTCTTATCATATTGATTTTACAGGAAGTTTAAAACCAAAACATCAAAAGGTGGGCGAAGAGTTTTTATACGGAGCAGATTCTAAAACATACAGATTTGCCTACGAAAATGTAAAAGCTTTTAAAGAAGAAAAATATGTAAAAAATAGTGACAATTACAGAACCAAAATTCGTGCGGAGTTGCATTCAACGTTTTTCAATAATGGTCTGAAGACGTACACATCTACTTGGGAAGATATTAGAAAAAGCCTTTGGGAAAATGAAGAATTTGGTTTGCAATACAAAAGAGAAAAATTGGTAAAAGACTTGATTCCCAAAAGTATTTCTGAAGAAAAAGATGAATTGAGGAAAGCTAATTCTATTTTTGATTTTGTTAAAAATTCTTACACCTGGAATCAAACGTACGGTTTCTACACAGAAAATGGTATTAAAGAATTGGCAAAAACGAAAACAGGAAATACCGGCGATCTTAATCTGATGCTGATCAATATGTTGAGAGCTGAAAAACTAAAAGCCTTTCCAATTTTGATCTCTACGGTAAAAAACGGATACGTAAACCTTACATTCCCAAACATCGGAAATTTTAATTACGTAATCGCAGCAGTCGAAATTGATAAAAATATTTATCTTTTTGATGCAACTTCCAAACAATCAAAAGAAGGTATTCTTCCCGGCAGAGTATGGAATAGTAACGGACTTTTGCTAAGAGACGAAAAAGCGGAAGTAATTTCATTGAATAACATCAAAACCAGTTATTCTACGCACACAACAAAAGCGAAAATAAATCCTGATGGCACTGTAACGGGACAATATCAAGATCAGGATGAAGGTTTGCTGGCCTTAAATGCAAAGGAAAATTTTGACGAAAACCCGGATAAATATACAAAACAGTATAAAGAAAGTTTTTCTGTCGACTTTTCAAATATCAGTTCAAGAGTTTTAGATACCGGAGAATTCAGATCTACAATGAACTTTGCTTCTAGTAATTTGATGGATGATCTTGGAAAAAGAAAAATCATCAATCCTCTATTATTTTTGCATCAGACAAGCAACGATTTTGATCAGCAGGAAGAAAGAAAATACATGATTGATTTTATTTCGCCGATCAGTAAAACAAAAATTGTAGAAATAGAAATTCCTGAAGGTTATGAAGTTGCAGATTTACCGAAAAGTAAAAAAATCGTAACAGAAGATAAAGAAATAAGCTATTCTTATATCGTAGAAAAGAAAGATAATAAGATTCTTACGGTTGCCAAATTTGAAATTGCAAGTGCAGATTACCCGAAAGAATATTACCCGGCATTCAAGCAAATTTGGAAAGTAATCTCAGACAGCGAAAATCAGGTGATGAGTCTGATTAAAAAATAACTTGTTAAAATTACAAACGAAATAAATTAAAAACCATTCATCTTTTGAATGGTTTTTGTATTGGTAAGCGAAATAATTAATTATGAAAAATACAATCGCAGTTCTGGCACTATCTGCAATTTTTACGATAGTAGCCTGTAAAAAAACAGATTCTCAAAATGCCAAGATCAATACAAAAAAAGAAGTGAAAGCGCCGGAGAAATTTGTAGTAGATTCTGTTAAATTAAATGATTCCACAAAAATCAATAATTTACTTTCCCTAAAGTATGAAGCTAAAGTGCTTGTTTTTCCGACCATCAACGACAAAGCACTTTTAGACAGTATTTATTATGATAAAAAAGGAATTACAGACTTTTCAAAACAAGGTTTACAGACTTTTTTAGATAAAGATAAAAATGACTATTTTGCATCTGTAAAAGATAAAAATAAAGATTGGATTGCCGATGTGAGCTATCAGCAAACCTGGAATACAGGATCTTTCATGAAACTGAAATCAAATACAAATGATTTTCTTCAGATTGAATATATGTACTCCTCTTACGAAGGTGGAGCACATGAAAATTATGGCTTTGCTGAACGGATTTTTGATTTGAAAAATAAGAAAAGAGTTGTTTTGAAAGATATTACAACAATGCCGAAAGCAAGATTAGAAGCGATTTTATTAAAAAACATCAACAACATTCCAAGTGGGACCACTGATTCTCAGGGAGTGGTAAAAAATTCAGATATGCTTTTACTTGAAGCAATTCCGGCAAATGATAATTTCTATTTTGATGAAAAAAACCTGTATTTCCATTACAGTCCTTACGAGATTGCAGCTTTTGCGGCTGGAAACATTGTAATTCCTGTTTCTTGGGAAGAACTGAAAGGAACGTTGACTCCAAAATTTAAAGAAAGAATGAAAATTAACTGATATTAATGCTTCCAAATCAGGAAGCATTTTTTACTTTTGTGGCAATGGAAAAAGTAGCTTTTATCATCAATCCTTTTTCGGCAAAAAAGAATTATCAGCCATTTCTCAATGAGCTGAAGAAGAAAGTAGGTAATCCTTTATACTACATTTCAGAATCTATTTTGGGAACTGATGAATTTATTCTGAAGCATTTTCCGGATACAGATATTTTTGTGGCGATTGGCGGCGACGGTACAATTTCTACAGTGGCGAAAAATCTGATTAATACCGAAAAAGTTCTCGCTATCTTTCCTGCTGGTTCGGGTAATGGTTTTTCAAACGAAACACAATTCAGTAAAAATTTAGATGAACTTTTAGAGAAACTAAATCAGAGAAAATCCAGAAAAATAGACACTTTCACCGTTAACGGAAGATTATCCATCAATGTTTCGGGAACCGGATTTGACGGAAAAGTGGTGAAAGAATTTGAAAAAACCGACCGTGGATTTAAAAATTATATTAAAGTTTCACTAAAGACCTTTTTTAATTATAAACCCATTAAGCTGAAATTCTTAGACGAAAAATACCAACAATACAACGGAAAATATCTGATGGTTAACATCGCAAACACCCGTCAATTTGGTAATAACGCATTTATCGCTCCAATGGCGAGTAAAAGTGACGGTTTGGTTGATATGGTTTTGGTTAAAAAATTTCCATTGACCTATTCACCGCTTTTTGCTTTCAGAATGTTTACCAAAAAACTCAAAGAAGACGATTATATCACGTATTTACCGGTTTCAGAAGTCGAATTCAAAGTCAATACTAAAAATTGGCATCTCGATGGTGAATTCAACAAGATAAAATCACCGATTCACATTAAAGTTCAGCCTGCGAGTCTTACGATTCTGATTTAATGTGATTTTTTTAGGAGCTATTTCCCGCTTTCCGTTGCAATCTTTTTTTTCAAAAAAGGATTTCCACTTCAATCGGGGCTAGGATTTTCTTCTTCGTTAGAAAACTTATCAATTTTATTACAAGAATTATTTTACTGATGATTGTACAGCATTTTGCGTGAAGTTTGTCATTCCGTAGGAATCTAAACATCGTAAATAAAAACTTTGCAGAGATTCCTGTGGAATGACAATTTGAATTAAACAAAGATCAAACTTCCAACTTCTTCTCCACCTCATTCGGATGATCTAAAGCATATTGTAACTGACCTTTATCTAACTGTTTTTCCCAGTTTGCAACCACTACTGTTGCTACAGAATTCCCTATAACATTGGTCAAAGCGCGGCATTCACTCATAAATTTATCTATTCCCAAAATCAAAGTCATTCCCGCAATCGGAATTTCAGGAACCACAGCGAGAGTTGCCGCTAAAGTTACAAATCCGGCTCCAGTAACTCCTGCAGCACCTTTTGAACTTAACATGGCAACCAGAAGAAGCATCAATTGTTTTTCGATAGAAAGATCAATATTCAAAGCCTGCGCAATAAAAAGTGAGGCTAAAGTCATGTAAATATTGGTTCCGTCAAGATTAAAAGAATATCCTGTCGGTACCACCAATCCTACAATCGCCTTTGAGCAACCTGCTTTTTCAAGCTTTTCCATGATCCCCGGAAGTGCGGATTCTGATGAGCTTGTTCCCAAAACCAAAAGAAGTTCTTCTTTCAGATAATACATCAGTTTAAAAATATTAAAACCATTGTACCATGCAACTGCTCCTAAAACCAATACAACAAACAGGGCAGAAGTAATGTAAAATGTACCTACCAGAAAAATTAAATTTAACACAGAACCCAATCCGTATTTTCCTATGGTAAAAGCCATCGCTCCAAATGCGCCAATCGGAGCCAGTTTCATCAGCATATGCACAATTTTGAAAATCGGTGTCGCCAAATCCTGTAAGAAATCTGTTACTCTTTGGCTTTTTTCTTTTGTTAAAACCAATGCAATTCCCATTAAAATCGCTACCAAAAGTACCTGAAGAATATTATCACCCACCAATGGACTGAATAAAGTTTCAGGAATAATATTCATCATAAAGCCAGTCAATGTCGTATCATGAGCTTTTTGTTGATATTGTGAAACATCGCCTGAAAGTGTTGCCGGATCAATATTTAATCCGGAACCGGGATGTAAAAGATTTCCCACAATTAATCCTATGATTAAAGCCAGTGTGGAAAACGTGAAAAAGTAAATCATTGCTTTGACGGCAATTCTTCCTACTTTTTTCAGGTCGGTCATGTGTGCAATTCCTAAAGTCAGGGTGATAAAAATCACCGGCGCGATAATCATTTTCACCAATTTGATGAAACCGTCACCTAAAGGTTTCATTTTCTCACCTAGTTCTGGATAAAATTTTCCTAAAAGAATTCCTGCAATGATCGCAACAATAACCTGAAAGTAAAGTTGCTGATAGATTTTTTTGGCTTTCAAAGCTTATGTATTTATAATTTGAAAAGTAAGAAAATTACTTGGGAAATAGGATGGATGATATGAGAAAAATATTCTTTTCGCATGTCAGAATATTGATTTGGGCTGCAAGAATATAGTTTTTGGAGACAAAAATATCCTTTTGGGGTGCAAGAATATTTATTCATGATGCGAAAGTATTGGTTCAGGAAGCAAGAATATTACTTTAGGAACCGAAAATATTGATTTTGGAAGCAAAAATATTATTTCAATAAATCTTCAAGCTTTTTAAAATTTTGAAGGTTTTGTAACTCTTTCGTTACAAAGAAAATTATTCTACCGCCACAGAATCATCGCCACGACCATCTGCAACGGCATGAATATTTCCATTATCATCAATCAAAATCATTTCTGTTCTTCCGAGTTGTCCCCATCTTTCGCCTTTATAACCTAGTTTTTCGAGATCTTTGATGGTAGTTTCTGGGAAATTTTTCTCAAAAGCAACCATTTCAGGTAACCATTGGTGATGGAATTTTGGAGAATTTACAGAAATATTAGCATTCAGTTTAAAATCAACAACATCTACAATCGACTGGTAAACTGACGTTGGAATCGTAGTTCCGCCCGGAGTTCCGACAATCATGTAAGGTTTTCCATTTTTTAAAACGATGGTCGGAGTCATTGAGGAAAGCATTCTTTTATTCGGTTGAATAGAATTGGCTTCTCCACCAACGGCTCCAAACATATTGGGAACACCTGGTTTTACAGAGAAATCATCCATTTCGTTGTTTAGGAAAAATCCTGCTCCTGAAACGACAACTTTACTTCCGTATAAACCATTTAAAGTAGTTGTTACCGCAGCTGCATTTCCTTCTTTATCAATTACTGAAATATGCGTGGTTTCTGTTGATTCTTTTGGTTGATTGATCTTTTTTCCGACTTCTGAACTTAGAGTAGCTTTATTAAAACTAAAACTTTTCCATCTGTTTTTCAAATATTCGTCGGAAATCAAATAAGCAGTTTTATCCTGAATGAAATCCGGATCTCCCATATATTCTGCTCTGTCTGCGAAAGCTCTTCTTTCGGCTTCCACCATAATCTGAACGGCTTGAGTTGAATTTTGCTGATATTTTTCTAAATTTTCAAAACCTGACATTTTTAGCATTTGAGCTAAAAGAATTCCGCCGCTTGATGGCAATGGCATTGATACGATCTGGTTTCCTTTATAATCAAACTCCAGAGCTTTTCTTTCTGCAACTTTATAATTTTTAAGATCTTCCAAAGTGATGATTCCGTTTCCCTTTTTCATTTCGGCAACCAGAAGTTCTGCAGTTTTCCCTTCATAAAATCCTTTCAAACCTGATTTTTGAATTAATTTTAAAGTTTGTGCCAATTCTTTCTGAACCAAAATGTCTCCGGATTTCCAACCCTCAATTTTCACAAAAGCACTTGACGTTTTATTATATCTCTTAAAATATTCTTTGCTTGAATTTAATAATCCGGCTTCCTGTTCGGTAATGGCAAATCCTTTTTCAGCCAGATCAATTGCGGGCTGAATGATTTGATTCATAGGGAGTTTACAATATTTTAAAGTAGCGAAAAATCCTGCCACACTTCCCGGAATTCCTACTGCTAATCGTCCGTTTTGGGATAAATCTGTATTTGCGTTGCCTTTTTGGTCCAGATACATATCTCTTGAAGCTTTTTTGGGAGCCGTTTCGCGATAATCGATTGTGAATCTTTCTCCATTATTTTTAACTCCGACTAAAAATCCGCCACCACCGATGTTTCCGGCTTGAGGATAAACTACTGCTAAAGCGTATTGTGTGGCTACAATTGCGTCATAAGCATTTCCTCCCATTTTTAAAATTTTAGCACCTGCTTCGCTTGCAAGAGGATGTGCAGAAACCACAACTCCTTTGTTTTTGACTTTGACTTCTTTTACAATATTGATGTCGGTATATTGAGCATTGATGAATGATGAAGCTAATGCGATTGTTAATAACAACTTTTTCATTTTAATCTGTGTTTTTAGTTGTGTAAAATGTTATGTTAAATTGTTTTTATTTCAAAATTAAATTTTTGATGACAAAAATTATATCCGAATTTACAATTTTGTTTTCTTATAGTAGCCAAAATCTCTATTTTTGCTTTTACTCATCTAATAAAATATAAAAATGGAATCCTTCACGGAAAAAATTCTCATCACAGGAGCTTTAGGTCAGATAGGCACAGAGCTTACCAACAGACTTGTAGAAATTCACGGAGCTGAAAATGTAGTTGCTTCCGGACTCGACAGATGGCAAAAAGACCTTACTTCTGCAGGATATTATGAAAGAATGGATGTTACCAATACGCAATTGGTGAGACAAGTCATTAAAGATTACGATATCACAACCGTTTATCATTTGGCTTCATTGTTGTCGGGAACTTCTGAAAAGCAACCGGTTTTTGCATGGAAACTGAATCTTGAACCACTTCTTCATTTTTGTGAAATGGCAAAGGAAGGTTTGCTTAAAAAGATTTTCTGGCCTAGTTCGATTGCTGTTTTCGGGAAAGGAATTCCTAAAAATGATGTTGCTCAGGATGTTGTTTTGAATCCGACTACGGTTTACGGAATTTCAAAAATGGCAGGTGAAAAATGGTGTGAATATTATTTTGATAAATATGGAGTTGATGTAAGAAGTATAAGATATCCCGGATTGATTTCGTGGAAAACTCCTGCAGGTGGAGGAACTACAGATTATGCAGTTGAGATTTTTTACGAAGCAGTAGAAGAGGGGAAATACACAAGTTTTATATCTGAAGACACAGCGATGCCGATGTTGTATATGGATGATGCAATCAACGCAACATTGAAATTAATGGAAGCTCCGAAGGAAAGTTTGACGGTTCGTTCATCTTACAATCTAGGTGGAATGTCTTTTACGCCAAAAGAATTGGCAGCAGAAATCAAGAAAGAAATTCCGGAATTTGAGATCGATTATAAGCCGGATTTCAGACAGGCAATTGCAGATTCGTGGCCGTCATCAATTGATGATTCTATTGCAAAAAAGGATTGGAATCTTTCTTATGATTATGGGATTTCTGAAATGTCTAAAGATATGATCAAGAATTTAAAAGTAAAATTAAATAAGAATTAGAATATTAAATTTACTTTAATTGAAAATAGTTTTAACTACTGATAAATAGCAGTTTATGTAATTTATCTAAATTTTAATTTAAATGGTTTTATTGACTTTCAACATTGTGAATATTGACTCCGAAACCCAAAAAGGGTTTCAGATTTCTAATGATGAAAGGTTGGAAATCACTGATGCCAATACAAAATCGGTTCTGAGAATTTTAGATATTCATGAAGTTAAAGCAAGTTTTTTTATCGAAATTTCAATCATAGAAAAACTTAAAAATCTGATAAAAGCAATTTCTGCTCAAGGGCATGAAATTGCTTTTTATAATAAAGATTCTTCTGCCTCACAAATCGAAGTAACTAAAAAAATTACAGAAGAATTTCTTGAAAAACAGATCAAAGGTATTCGTCAAAAGGAATTTAAAATAGACGAAAATGATTTGAAAATGATGGGCTTCAATTATATCTCGAATATTGATCATGCAGATATTTTGTTTCCATTTAAACGATTGAATAGGAATTCTGAGATTACTGAAGAAAATGGAATCAGTATTGTTCCGGAAAGTATATCACCTTACAGTCAGCTTCCTTATAATGATTTTGTGTTTCAAGCTTTGCCAATGAAGTACTATCAGAATATGGTTTTTGAGACTTTAAAAAACGATGATTTTGTTTTGGTTTATCTTGATGTTTGGCAATTCACCGATGTAAAAAAATATAACTTTAAAGTTCCATTTCACAGAAGCTTTAACTGCGGGAAAAAGATGGAAGATAAGCTTGAAGCTTTCCTAGTTTGGATTAATGAAAAAGAAATGGCAACCTCAAGAATGAAGGATTATATATTTTGATTATGAAACCAACTTTGCAATTACCACAAACTATAAGATTTCCAAATCAGGATGAAATTCCAATGAGTAATTCTGCAGTTGCAGAGAGATTTGAGGCAAGTAAAACTGCAAATATAGTTCAAGGTTACACTTTGAATTATAACAATCATAAAGATGCAGATCTACAAGGATTCAATTTTTATTCTGAAATAAATATTAATAATTCTAATCTGTGGAATGTTATTTTAGCTTTATCTAAAACACTTCCCGAAGAAGTGTCAGTATTGTTTGGTCATATAGATTCTGATCTCAAATATGGCTTTTATAAAAAGAAAAGCATTGTATTGGAATTTTTAGAAAAGTATAAAACTGAAATAACACAGGATGCTTTTATTAATTTTGGACTGATTTACAATGATGATGATATTTTGATTGAGATCTTTGTTGATGAAAGTAAGTATATAAAATATTGGGGAAATGACGAAGAGTCATTTCGAAAGATATTAAATGATTTTGGAATTGCTGAAGTTGACAATCTTGAATTTATTGATGAATTTCCCAAAGTTAGAGAATCTTTAAAGCATTCTAATGAAAATGTGGTTGATTCACATGAACTCATTGGAATATTTTTCAAAAAATATCTTTAATTCAGAAATGTTGATTAGAGTTTAAGAAAGCTCCAATAGCGTAATCTCAGGTAAAACTCCAACTCTTCCAGGATAACCTAAAACCCCGAAACCACGGTTCACATAAAGCAGTTTTCCTTCGCTTTCATACAAATCTGCCCATTTTGGATATCGATATTGTACAGGTGACCATTTGATATTTTTTAAATCTAAGCCAAACTGCATTCCGTGAGTGTGACCGGAAAGTGTCAAACTGATATCTGCAGGATGTTTTTTAACCACATAATCAAAATGGGTAGGATCGTGGCTCATTAATATTTTTGCAGCATTTTGCGGCACGTTTTCTAATGCTTTGTCGATTTTTCCGAATTGAGGGAAAGGTTTTAGTCCCCAGTTTTCTACGCCTAAAATGTATAGTTTTTCTCCGTTTCTATCGATTACACGGTTTTCGTTCATCAACATATCGAAACCAGCCTGTTTTTCGTATTCTATCAAGGTGTCAAGATTTACTTTTTTAGCATTTGGAGAATCCCATGTTACGTAGTCGCCGTAATCATGGTTTCCTAAAACTGCAAACTTGCCGTCTTTTGCTTTAATTTTAGAAAAAAGAGGAATGAAAGGTTTGAATTCTTCTGAAACATTATTCACCATATCTCCGGTAAATAATACTAAATCAGGGTTTTGTTCATTAATCAGATCAATTGCATGTTCAAGTTTACTCGGATCAGAGAAACTTCCGCTGTGAACATCTGAAATCTGAATGATTTTATATCCTTTGAAACTATTTGGAAGATTTTTAATTTTTACTTTTACCTGTCTTACTTTATGACGGTATTTTCCAAAGGTAATTCCGTCAATGAATAAAGCTGAAAGTACACCGCCAAGACCTAAACCAACCAAGCTTACAAATTTTCTTCTCTCTGGTAAATATGGTCGTTCATTGATAAAGAAATCTTTGTAATAATATATTGAAACAATTACCAACAAAGCAAGTGATATTTTTCCCTTGGTTGACAATGAAAGTGGTGCTAATGCTAAAAATAAGATGTATGATATTATTGCTATAATTTGCATCATAGAAATTTCGTGAAAAATAAATTTTCTATAAAATTCTGTTGGTATTCTTATAAAATCTTCAAACAGTAAACCTATGACAATGAAAATTTTAGGTAATATGAAGACCAAAAACAACGAAATCATGATTTGCGCTCTCATTGTACTTCTGTCTGATCTTTGAAAATGGGAAACTTCGTAAGCGAAGAATCCGTAAACAGCCAAAGACAAAACGCAATAGCCGAGTTTGATCCATGAATTATCAGTTAGAGTTCTGATTGCCTGATAAATATAGACTTCAAGAAACAAGAAGATGGCAGCTATAAATAAAAAATTTCTTTGCATAATGGAGTTTTAAAAAAGCACAAAGAAAATTCCTCTGTGCTTTTTAATATTTTTTAAATTAATTTAAGTCTTAAGGAAATTTATAAACGATCGCATTGATGTTCATTCCGGCACCTACCGAAGTCATCACAATGTTCCCTTTATCTTTAAACGAATGACCATCCATTTTTCCTTTAATTATTAAATCAAACATGGTAGGAATAGTTGCCACAGAAGAATTGCCAAACTCCTGAATCGTCATTGGTGAAATTGCGTGATCGTAATCTTTCACATCGTAAAGCTTATGAAGTCTTTCTATCATCGCATAATCCATCTTCGCATTGGCTTGATGAATCAGGATTTTGTCAATGTCTTCAATGGAAAGTCCTGCATTATCAATCGTTTCTTTTATTGCTGTAGGAACATTTTTTAAAGCATATTCGTATATTTTTCTACCCATCATTCTGATGTACAGTTTCTGATCGTCAAAATCTTTATTGATAGAAGGGCCGTTTCTTAGATATTCTAATTCAGGACCGTTGTCGCAAATTGTATTATGAGAAATAATTCCGACATTTTCTTCATCAGTTGCTGTTACGACAACTGCACCGGCTCCGTCAGCAAAAATCATTTTATTTCTGTCGTAAGGATCGGTAACGCGGCTCAAAGTTTCTGAGCCAACTACCAAAATAGTTTTTGCTACACCTGCTTTGATAAGATTGTTTGCCAAAATCATCGCTTCAACCCAACCAGGACAACCGAAAATCATATCATAAGTGATACATTTTCTATTTTTGATGCCTAAATGATTTTTTACTCGTCCCGCCATATTCGGCATAAAACTCGCAGCACCATTGGTTCCTACTTCTCCGAAATTACTTGCGTAAATGATGTAATCTAAATCTTCACCGTCAACTTTTGCATCTTCAAGAGCAACTTTCGCAGCTTCGTAGCCGATTTTTGAATTTGAAGTGTCATCTTCAATATATCTTCTGTTTTCAATTTCTGTAATTTCTACAAATTTTGAGATGATTTCTTCTGTTGGCTTGTCTATTTTTTCGCCTTCATCGGTATAGAATTCAGAATTTAGAAAATAATCTCTACCAATAACTCTGTTAGGAATGTAAGATCCAGAACCAATAATGATCGTATTCGGCATTCGTTTAAATGATTTTATAAAGATGCAAAGTTAATAATTAATATTAATAAGAAAGAATTAAAAATATTATTAAATTTGCAAAAATTGTGCTTTACAATCTATGAAAAACAATCCGTCTTTAAAAGGGTTACTCATCGCCTCTGTGGTTTTTATACTTGCTTTTGGAGTTTACTTCTTCTTTCTTGCCAAGAAAAATTATTATCTGGTAGATAACCCGACTCCTTATACCTATTACTATAAAATCAACAATGGTTCTGAAGGGATAATTTCTGCCGGACAATATGTAAATGTAAACCTTAAAAAAGGGAAAAATTCGATTAAAGTTTTTGATCAGAATAAGAAATTGTTGTACGATTCTGCCTTTGAAGTGAATAAGATCAGAGGTCTAATTAACATTGCGCATAAGGATTATTATGTTAATCGTCAATATTATGGGTACAATCTTAAAAAAGATTCATTACTTTTGGCGTTGGATAAAACGATTATAGACGGGAAACCATATTTTGGGGGGGCTAAACGATTCAATAAGCTTTATACAGAAGACTTTTATTATAATGTAGATGAAGATTATGATAAGCTGATAAAGAACATTGATAAAGTAGAATCCCGCTCAAAGATCTTTAGAAAACAAGATTACCTTAACTATTATAAAGAATATTACAAGTTTTGACAAACGATATCAATAAAGTAACTCCCTACAACTCTGAGGCTACGAAAAAAAGCCAGGTAGAGGATATGTTCGACAATATAGCGCCGAAATACGACTTGCTAAACCATGCTTTGTCTATGAAAATAGATGTTTTATGGAGAAACAAACTTGTTCGTATGATGAAGGAAGATGCTCCGCAAGAAGTACTTGATGTTGCTACAGGAACAGGAGATTTGGCAATTGCTGTGGAAAAAGGTACCAATGCAAAAGTGGTTGGTTTGGATTTATCGCAACAAATGTTAAATGTTGGCGTTATTAAAATAAAAAAACTTAAATTAGACGGCAAAATTTCTATGCAGAAAGGCGATGCAGAAAATTTACCTTTCGAGGACAATAGATTCGATGCTGTTTCCGTTGCATTTGGAGTGAGGAACTTTGAAAACCTTACAAAAGGTTTGGCAGAGCTGAGAAGAGTAGTGAAAGAAAACAAGAGCGTTTATATTCTTGAGTTTTCAAAAGTGGAAGGTTTTTTAGGACCGTTTTATATGTTTTATTTCAAAAATATATTACCGGCAATCGGAAGATTGGTTTCAAAAGACAACAGAGCTTACACATATCTTCCGGATTCTGTAAATGCTTTTCCGTTTGGAGAAAAAATGAGACAAATACTTTTGGATACAGGATTCAAAAAAGTAGAATATAAAAAATTAAGTTTAGGTATAGCCACAATTTATAAAGCAACAAAATAACCTATGAATAAATTTCTATTAAAAGCTCTGGTTTTAGCATCAGTTAGCATTGCAACTTTTGCAGATGCGCAATTTAGAACTCGTAACAGGATGGATAAGCTGGAAGATTTTGACCAGCAGAAATTCAGCTGGGGATTCTTTTTAAACGGAAATAGACTAGACTACCGCATCGTTCTTAACCCAAGATATGGGATGAGCGGAAACACAAATCTTGTTACTTCAAAAGAGAGTTACAGTTTTGGTGCAGGTCTTATCACAAAATTCAGACTAAATGATTATTTAGACGTAAGAGTAGAACCAGGTTTGCAGTTTGCACAGAGACAATTGATCTTTAATACACAATCAAACGATATTTATCAAAACGGGAATCCTCAGAACCCTCCATTTACTCCTATTGCCTTAACTGAAAAAGATAGAGTAAGAGAAATTAAATCAACTTTGGTTGACGTTCCTGTTTTATTGGAACTTCATGGTGAAAGATGGTACAATTCAAGACCTTATATTGCAGCTGGTGTGAATTATATTGTAAACTTACAGTCAAATTCGGATTCGGCAGATGATAATCAACAACAGGTTTTCAGATCTACAACGCACAATTTTGCGTATTCTGCAGAGATGGGAATCCAGTTTTATTTCAATAAATTTAAATTGACTCCTGCCATCAGAGGAACGTTCTTTATGAACAACGAAATGGTTGCTGATAATGCAACTACGCCGCCTTACTGGTCTGCAGCAGTTTCTACTTTACAGACAAGAGCCGTAATGTTTGTATTGAAATTTGAATAATATAATAAAAAATTAATGTAGAAAGGAGATGCTTTGGCATCTCCTTTTTGTTTTTAGTCAAAATATAGAGACTTTTATTTTTGTGGGTCTTTTTATTTTCATATTTTTGCTTTTAGTTAGAATATTTAGAAACCTGAAATGCTTCAAGAATTAGAAAACAATTTTTCTGAACTGGAAAAAAAGATTTTGAATCTTCATAAAAGTCATCAAAATCTTTCTGAAAAGTTATCAGAATTAAATAAAGAGCATGAAGAGCTGAAGATGAAGTACGATGAAGAGCGAAAGAAAAATCAGGTATTAGCAGAAGAACAGAAAAATATAAAATTGTATTCAGCAATATCAGGAAATCCTGAACACAACAGACTCATGAAAAGCCATATCAACAGATTGGTAAAAGAAGTAGACTTTTGTATTGCACAGCTTCAAAACAGTGGACTATAATGGAGGTAAGAAGAATAACCATCAACATTGCAGGAAGAGTATATCCGCTGAATGTACCCGCAGCAGAGGAAGAAACTTTGCGCAAAGTGGGGAAGCAGATTGAAAATATGATTAAAGATTTTGAACAGAATTTCGATGTAAGAGATAAACAGGATGCTTTGGCAATGTGTGCCCTTAAATTGGGAACCAATGCAGAAGTGGTATCTATGAACTACGAAAGAAATATAAATTCTACCAACGAAAGATTAGCCAAAATTAATCAGACGTTGAATGAAGTTGGAAAATAAATTTTTCCACAAAAAGCTGCCTACAGTAATTCTAACACATTAAGGTAAACTCAACACTAAACAATTAATGTTCGAAAGTCTTTTCAATGGCGTGCTGCTTTACGCAGATTACAGAGAGAAGAAATCAGATCAAATCGTGGAGATCGGGAGTTTACTCTAAATCACTGGATTATTGTAGGCTTTTTTATTTTTAAATTTAGACAATTAAAACTCAATATATATATGACAACAGCCATAATAGTCGGCGTTATTTGTTTAGTAATAGGTGCTGTTTTAGGAATGGTATTTTCTAAAAGTTCCCTCAATGCTAAAGGCAAATTTATTATAGACGATGCAACCAAAAATGCCGAAAACCTTATAGAGAAGGCTAATGTACAAGCCGAATCCATAAAAAAAGAAAAAAACCTTCAGGCTAAAGAAAAATTTCTTGAACTGAAATCTCAGCATGATGCAGACATTCAGTCACGTGAAAGAAAAATGCAGGAAGCTGAAAAAAGAACTAAAGACAAAGAAAACAAACTGAATGACGAGCTTAGCAAAGCCGGAAAATTAGAAAAAGATCTTGACAGACAAATCGCTGATTACGCGAAGAAAACTGAAATTCTAGAGAAAAAACAGCAAGAACTGGATTCGGCTACATCGAAGAAAGTTGAAATGCTTGAGAAAATTTCAAATTATACTGCAGAAGAAGCGAAAGCAGAATTGGTGGAAACCATGAAAGCTGAAGCAAAAACAAGAGCTCAGGCTCACGTTCAGAGCATCATGGAAGAAGCTCAGTTGAATGCAAAAAGCGAAGCAAGAAAAATAGTTATTCAGACTATTCAAAGAATTGGTACAGAACAGGCAATTGAAAATTCGGTTTCTGTATTTAATATCGAATCAGACGAAGTAAAAGGTAGAATTATCGGTAGAGAAGGTAGAAATATCCGTGCTTTAGAAGCTATGACTGGTGTTGAAATCATCGTAGATGATACTCCGGAAGCTATTCTTCTTTCATGTTTCGATCCTGTAAGAAGAGAGATCGCTAGATTATCACTTCACAGATTGGTAACTGACGGTAGAATTCACCCTGCAAGAATCGAAGAAGTTGTTGAGAAAACTAAAAAAATGATCGAAGAAGAGATCATTGAGGTTGGTAAAAGAACCATCATCGATCTTGGAATCCACGGTTTACACCCGGAATTGGTGAAAATTGTCGGTAGAATGAAATACCGTTCGTCTTACGGACAAAACCTTTTACAACACTCAAGAGAAGTAGCAAACATTGCTGCAACAATGGCTGCTGAATTAGGATTAAATGTAAAAATGGCTAAAAGAGCAGGTCTTTTACACGATATTGGTAAAGTTCCGGAACAGGAATCTGAACTTCCTCACGCTTTATTAGGAATGCAATGGGCAGAGAAATACGGTGAAAACCCTGAAGTTATCAATGCAATTGGAGCTCACCACGACGAAGTAGAAATGACTTCATTATTATCACCAATCATTCAGGTTGCCGATGCGATTTCAGGAGCAAGACCGGGAGCAAGACGTCAGGTTTTAGAATCTTATATCCAGAGATTGAAAGATCTTGAAGCTGCGGCATTAAGCTTTGACGGAGTTTCGAGTGCCTATGCAATTCAGGCAGGAAGAGAATTGAGAGTAATGGTAGAAAGCGGAAAAGTAAATGACGAGATCGCTTCTCAACTTTCTTATGACATCTCAGAGAAAATTCAGAACGAGCTGACTTATCCGGGACAAGTAAGAGTTACCGTAATCAGAGAAACAAGAGCTGTAAACATCGCAAGATAATTCAGTTTCACCATAAATAAAGAATCCTTTCAGAGAAATTTGGAAGGATTTTTTATTTAATCAAGTTTAATTGTTGGTTGATTTTTATTTTTTAAAAGTTAATTAAATAATAATATTTTAGAATAAATAATAACAATTTATATTTAACGTTATAAATAATGTAAAGTAAATTGCAATGTAGTTGTTATAATTGTTAAATTTGAATACAACTTAAAACCAAATTATTATGTTAAATGAAATTCTAAAAAATGCTAAGAAATTAAAAACTTCTGATCTGAAAGAGATTGTAGGAGGAGCCGGAAAAATTGGTACTCCCGATTTATCTCTTTGTGGATGTAGTTGTTCAGGTGCAGTTACAGGGCCGAAATATTGCCCGACTTACATTGCCTGTCCACAAGTTTATACTTGCGATGACTTCGCGGTATAAATTATAATCTTATATTTTTCAACTTAAACCAAATTATTATGTTAAATGAAATTTTAAAAAACGCTAAGAAATTAAAAAGTTCTGATCTGAAAGACATCGTTGGAGGTGTTGGCAAAATTGGCACTCCAGATTTATCGCTTTGTAAATGCAGCTGCACAGGAGCTGTAACAGGTCCTAAATATTGCAGCCAATATATTAGTTGTCCACAAGTGATTACTTGCTAATACTAAAACTTTTAAAATAGAAAGTCTTCCGTAATTGGAAGACTTTGCTTTTTAATTAAATAAAATTCTATTTCTTATTAAAGAAAAAAGAATTATCGTTAATATACTTTTTACTCATCGTAAGGCTTTCAAAAATATCTTTATCACTTGAATCTTGCTCAACAAACCAATATTTCAAACCTGCTTTTTCTCTTGCTTCGAAGATCTTTTTAAAATCAATTGTTCCAGATCCAACTTCTGCAAATTTTTTGGTGTCTTTCTGCATGTCCTTCACATGCCATAATGGAAACCTTTTCGGATACTTTTCAAAATAGTCCAAAGGGTCAAATCCTGCTTTTGAAATCCAGTATAAATCTAGTTCCATTTTGACTAGATCAGGCGAAGTATTCTCTAAAATGAAATCATACATCAATTGTTTTTCGTCTAATTTCTCAAACTCAAAGTCATGATTGTGATATGCAAATTGAATTCCGGATTGCTTTGTAATTTCTGCAGATTTATTCAATAATTCAGGTAGTTTTCTGTAGTTTTCAAGTGTTCTTTCTTCAGGAACCAGGTAAGAACACACCATATATTTTGATCCGATAAAATTTAAATCCTCAACAGATTTGTCCCAACTATTAAGTAAAGTTCCTCTTCCGTTTTTTACAACTCCGGTTTGATGATGTGAACTGATGACTTTTAAGCCTGTATTATTTAAAATAGATTGAAATTCAGTCCTGTTTTTGCCGAAAAAGGTTCCATCATATCCATAGATTTCCAAATCTTTAAAACCTAAAGCCGCTATTCTTTCTAAAGCTTTCTCTAAATTTTTTGAAACAGCTCCTCTTACGGTGTAAAGTTGTATTGCCAATCGACAATCTTTTTTTAAAGAGTTAGAAATTCCGCATGAGTACAATCCGAAAAATCCTAAAGATGACAATTTTAAAAAATCAATTCTTTGCATAATTAAGTTTAAAGAAATGGTTTCATTTCGTCTTCAATCTGTGTTCTGAGTTCCATCAGACGTTTTGCGTACATTTCCTGCTGTTTCTCCTCGTTAGATTCGGGAATCCACTTCGGAACGGGAAGTTTTTTTCCATTCTCGTCAACTGCAACAAATACAATAATACAATGCGTTTTTTTATCGAAAACAGGCTGTTTCAGGTTTCTGGAGAAGACGTTGATCGAAATATGCATACTCGAAGATCCTGTATAAATTACCTGAGCTTCAACTTTAACAATTTCTCCGATTTTGATCGGGTCATAAAAACGGATTCCACCGACGTAAACCGTGACAGAATAATTTCCGCTCCAGGTTGTTGCACAGGCATATCCCGCTTGGTCAATCCATTTCATTACGCTTCCACCATGTACATTTCCTCCGTAATTGACATCTGAAGGCTCTGAAATAAATTGAAATGTAATCGGTTTGTTATCCATTTTTTTTAATATTTTACTAAAGATATTTAATTATTTTCAAAAAGTCAGATTAAATTCGTCTTTTAAGATATTAAAGTGTTATATTGTCAAAATGTTCAATTTTGAACGTCAATAATAAAAATTATAATATAGATGAAAAAAGTATTTTATCTTAATAGTTGCGACACTTGCAGAAAAATTTTAGCAAAATTTGATCTGAGAGATTGGGAGATGCGTGAAATAAAGAAAGAGCCGATTACAGTACAAGAAGTAGAGGCAATGCACAAAATTACCAATTCTTACGAGGATTTGTTTAGTAAAAAATCTACTCAGATAAAACTGAGAGAGCTTGATTTGAAAACAATGGGAGAAGATGATTTCAAAGAATTGTTATTAGACCATTACACTTTCTTGAAGCGCCCGGTTTTCCTTACAGATACAGAGATTTTTATAGGTAACGATAAGAAAAACATTGAAAATTTAAGAGCCCATTTCAACGGAAATAATTAAAAACTCTTATTTTTCTTAGAAAGTAAAAACCACAGATCAAATCTGTGGTTTTTTATTTCAAAGCAATTTCTCCCTTTAGGGTCGGGGAAAAAATTGCTTGAAAATTTAATCAAAATTAATTTTCCCACTTTAAAGAGAAAGATTTTGATTAAATTTAAAGTATTTTATTATACAAAAGGCATTTTCACCACCTTCGCCGGAATATTTTTGTTTCTTACCTGAATAAAAATTTCTGTTCCCAATTTGAAATGAGGTTTATCAACATAAGCGATTCCCAAACCTATTTTTTTCATTGGAGACTGCGTTCCTGAAGTTACTTTTCCGATTACATTACCTTCTGCATCAACAACCGGATAATCATGTCTTGGAACTCCTTTATCAGTTAATTCAAAACCAACCAATTTTCTGGTAACACCTTCTTCTTTTTGTTTTGCGAAAATTTCTTTAGACACAAAATCTTTATCAAATTTTGTGATCCAGCCCAATCCTGCTTCGATAGGAGAGGTGGTGTCATCAATGTCCATTCCGTAAAGACAGAAACCTTTTTCAAGTCTTAAAGTATCTCTTGCAGCCAATCCGCAAGGAATAATTCCTTCACTTTCTCCGGCTTCAATAATTGCATCCCAAAGTTGTTCTGCATTTTCGTTTTTAAAATAAATTTCAAAACCGCCGCTTCCTGTGTAACCTGTGTTTGAAATAATTACATCACTTACTCCTGTCACTGAACCAACGGTAAAATGATAATAAGGAATTTCTGAAAGATTACTTTCAGTTAATTTCTGAAGAATTTCAGTTGCTTTCGGACCCTGAACTGCCAAAAGAGACATTTCGTCTGAAGCATTTGTCATTTTTGCACCAAACGTATTGTATTTTGAGATGTGATCCCAGTCTTTTTCAATATTTGAAGCGTTTACTACGACAAAATATTTATTGTCCTCCATTTTATAAACGATCAAATCATCTACAATTCCACCATCTTCGTTTGGAAGGCAAGAATATTGAGCTTTTCCGTTTTCAAGAGCATCAACATTGTTTGTTGTTACGAATTGTAAAAGATCTTTAGAACCTTCACCTTCAATGAAAAACTGTCCCATGTGAGACACGTCAAATAATCCCGCTTTTTCTCTTACTGAAAAATGTTCTTCCGTCACTCCGGAATATTGTACAGGCATATCAAATCCTGCAAAAGGTACAATTTTCGCTCCCAAAGAAACGTGTTTGTCGTACAAGGCTGTTTTCTTCATGTTTATTTTTATTTCTTTATTTTAAAAGTTTCAAAAGCTTCGTTGAAAAGCTTCATGTAATTTCCGTTCCAGTATTTTTGCTGACAATTGATGGTGAGAAGATATAATTTTTTCTCCTTCTGAAGCACTTTTGTGATCCAGAATATTTTCTCATGCTCGTCAAAAAATTCGTAGTTGTATTCTGTATAACCTTTTTTACCGCTTCCTGTCTTTATTTTCTTTTCTTCATCGGAAGATTTATACAAAGCCAGAATAAACTTTTTGATCTCAGCTTTAGGTAGATTCAGATCATCATATTCGGAAATTGTGATTGCACCAATCTGATTGGTTGGGAAAATATTGACAATTCCTGCGTCGTTAGTTGCTTTCCATGTATCGGGCATTTCGATGGAATAATTTTCACTGTCATAAAGTTCTGTACCTAATTTCTGTGAAAAAGACAAAACGCTTATGAAAACTGAAACTATGAATATTATTTTTTTCATCATTATATTTAAAAGTGGTGTTTATATTCTTCGAGAATAATTTTAAACCATTCAGTAAATTTTTCAGGATTTTCTGTAATTTCCTTATCCAGATTTTCCATAGAAATATATCGTACTTCTTCCACTTCATCCTGATTAAGATTAAATTCTGAATTGTAAGATCCTGTGAAGACATAATCAAGCTCGTGCTCCCAAAGTCCACCTCCAACATCTGCTTTATAGATGAAATTAAATTTTTCTGAAAGTTCAGCTTCAATTCCTAATTCTTCTTTTACTCTTCTTTTTGCACCGTCAAGATAATTTTCACCATCTCTTGGATGCGAACAAACGGCATTGGTCCATTGATTGGGTGAGTGATATTTCGCCGAAGCACGCTTCTGTAAAAGCATTTCGCCATTATCATTAAATAAAAATACAGAAAATGCACGATGCAGCAAACCATTGATATGAGCCTGCTGTTTTTCCATCAAACCCAAAACTTCATCTTTGGGATTTACTAAAACTACATATTCTTCCATTCCTACAAATTTAAGTTTAAATCATGATTTCGTAAAATAATTGTTTAAAATTTTTAATATTTATGAAATATTGGCTTTTTTTTAAATAAAAAAAAGAGGTTAAATTTGTGAATAATGCAACAGAATAGTATTCTTTACTTATTTAAATAGATTTTTTGTGTTAAAATTTTAACATAAACTAAGATTAATACAACTCTTTAGTTGATAATGTGTAACTTTGCGCTTTAAAAAATTGAAGATGGAACTAGATTATATTGAGCACATAAGTCCGATTTTGAAGGATGGAGTTAAGAATTATTTGATTGATATCGACGGAACAGTTACAGATGATGTTCCCAATGAAGAACCGGAAAGAATGGTAACATGTTTACCTTATCCTGATGCTTTAGAAACAGTTAACAAATGGTACGACGAAGGTCACCAAATCTGTTTTTTCACCTCAAGAACTGAAAATTTGAAGCAGATTACAATCGATTGGTTAGACAAACACGGATTTAAATATCACAGTGTATTGTGCGGAAAACCAAGAGGTGGAAACTATCACTGGATCGACAATCATTTGGTTCGCGCAACAAGATATAAAGGAAAATTTACTGATTTGGTTGAGAAACAGGTGACCATCGAAGTTTTTAAAGATTAAAAAATATAATTAAAAGATTTAAAAATTAAAATTTACATAAAGTGTATTTTAATTTTTAAATCTTTCAATTTTTAAATAATATTCAGTTACATATGAAAGTTTTAGCAAATGACGGCTTAGATCAGTCAGGGATTGATGCATTGACGGAAAAAGGTTTTGAAGTAATTACAAAAAAAGTTTCTCAGGAAGCTTTGGTTGATTATATAAACGAACACAAGATCAGAACGATTCTGGTAAGAAGTGCAACTCAGGTGAGAAAAGAATTGATTGACAACTGCCCATCGATCGAAATTATCGGTAGAGGTGGAGTAGGAATGGATAATATTGATGTTGATTACGCGAGAGGAAAAGGAATTCATGTCATCAATACACCTTCAGCTTCTTCGGAATCTGTTGCTGAATTGGTTTTTGCGCATTTATTTTCGGGAGCAAGATTCTTACAAGATTCAAATAGAAAAATGCCTTTGGTTGGTGATACAGAATTTGCTTCACTTAAAAAGGCTTACGCTGCAGGAATTGAACTGAAAGGCAAAACCATCGGAATTATCGGAATGGGAAGAATCGGTCAGGAAGTTGCAAAAATTGCGTTAGGACTTGGTATGAGAGTGATTGCTGCTGATAACATGATCGGAAAAGCGAGTATTAAAGTGACTTTCTACAACAATCAATTCATCAATGTTGATATAGAAACTGAACCTTTACAAGAAGTTTTGAAACATTCAGATTTTATCACGCTTCACGTTCCGGCTCAGAAAGAAGGCTTCATGATTGGGAAAAATGAGTTTGATATTATGAAAGATGGTGTAGCAATCGTAAACTGCTCTAGAGGTGGTGTGATTGACGAAGCTGCTTTGATTGAAGCATTAGACTCAGGGAAAGTGAAATTTGCGGGTCTAGATGTTTTCATCAACGAGCCAACACCTTCTAAGGAGATTTTAAATCATGCTAAAATTTCTTTAACTCCACATACAGGAGCTTCAACTTTGGAAGCACAGGACAGAATTGGACTTTCTTTGGCTGAGCAAATCTCAAGCATACTGCAGATTCATTAAGAAGAATTTCTTTATCAATAAAACTCGCCGCAAATCAATTTGCGGCGAGTTTGTTTTTTATATATTATTTTTACTTTTCAATAAATCTCTGATTTCCGTCAATAGTTTTTGATCTTCAGTTGGTCCTGCTGGAGCTTCAATCGGAGCATCTTCTTTTTTGCTCAAACTTGCAATTCCTTTAATCAGCATAAATAAAACAAATGCTACAATTAAGAAACTGATAACCGAAGAAAGGAAGTTTCCGTATTTCACACCGTTCCAAGAAAGTTCAGCGATGTTTTTTACGTTAGCTTTTTCCAAAGCAGGGTTAAGTAAAAGAGGGGTGATGATATCATCCACAAATGATTTTACAATAGCACTGAAAGCAGCACCAATAATTACACCTACTGCAAGATCAACAACGTTGCCCTTGAAAGCAAAATCTTTAAAATCTTTAATAAATCCCATAATTTATATTTTTTAAATGTTTAAAACAAAATTATAATTTAAAAACAGTAATTGTGCAAATTTTATCAGATTTTTAAGTTGAGAAACCCAATATTTTTAAATTTTAATGATTAAATTTATGTAAAACAATGTTTAATGAAAATTTTTACAGCAGAAGAAATAAAAGCAGCGGATGAATTTACTATTGCAAATGTGCCAATCACTTCTATTTCATTAATGGAAAGAGCGGCATCTAAATGTGCAGAATGGATTTTTCAACATTGCAAAAACTATTCTAAGTTTGCAGTCTTTTGTGGAAAAGGAAACAATGGAGGAGATGGTTTTGCAATTGCAAGGATGCTTTATCTCAAAGGTTTTGATGTTGATGTTCTCATTGATTTGTCAAATGATAAATTTTCTGATGATGCTCAGATCAATTACCAAAGATTAAAAGAAATTTCAGGGATTTTAGTTCATGATTTTAAAGATATTGATTCTTTTCAATTTGATCAGGATACGATCATAATCGATGCACTTTTTGGAACCGGATTATCTCGAAAATTAGATGGAGTTTATGCTGAATTGATTGAAAAACTGAATAAATTAAACCAAGTTAAAATTTCTGTCGATGTTCCTTCCGGACTTTTTTCAGATAAGATTATAGAAGAAAATCAAACCATTTTTCAAGCAGATTATACATTAAGTTTTCAATTCTGGAAAAGAAGTTTTCTCCATCCTGAAACCGGAAAATTTGCAGGGAAGGTTGTTATTTTAGATATAGATTTAAACAAAGAATATATTAATAAAACTCCGACGGATTATTTTGTTATTGATGATGAAATGATAAAGGAGATTTTCAAACCTAAAAATGATTTTGCACATAAAGGAACTTACGGAAAAGCAATCATTGTTGCTGGAAGTTGTGGTAAAATTGGAGCTGCAGTTTTGGCAACAAAGTCAGCTTTAAAAACCGGAACCGGACTCACTTTTACGATTGCACCAAATTGTGGATACGAAATTCTCCAAACAAGTTGCCCCGAAGCCATGTTCATTTCAGGCGGAAAAAAATATATAGAAGAAATTGAAATTCAGAAAGATTCTGTTTATGGAATAGGACCTGGTTTAGGTACAGAATCTCAAACAGAAAAATCTCTTTTGAAATTTTTAAAGCAGTCTGAAAATCCTCTATTATTAGATGCGGATGCCTTAAATATTATTTCTAAAAATCAAGATCATATAAATTTAATTCCAAAAAATTCTGTGATCACGCCACATCCTAAAGAATTTGAAAGACTTTTTGGTACAACTGAAGATTCATTTGAAAGATTGGAACTGGCAAGGATTAAAGCAAAAGAATTACAGATTTTTATTGTTTTAAAAGATCATCATACGCAGATTATTGATCCTAAAGGAAAGGTTTTTTATAACATTACAGGAAATTCAGGTTTGGCAAAAGGTGGAAGCGGCGATCTATTAACAGGTATCATCACTTCACTTTTAGCGCAAAAATATTCTCCCGAAAACGCCAGTATTTTAGGAGTATGGCTTCACGGAAAAGCTGCAGATTTTGCTGCCAAGAAGTTCTCAAAAGAATCGATGCTTCCAACGGATGTAATTGGTGAATTGGGAAATGTCTTCCTTTATCTCAACAAAAAAGTCACAACTCAGTTGTGACTTTCAGTAATATTTTAATTTTTTTTTACATCGTTTTTTCCGTTTCTGGAAGAGCCTTATTGTTTTTAGAATAGAACATAATTACCAAACCTGCAATCATAAAAGGTATTGATAAAATTTGTCCTGTATTCAAACCTGCAAAAGAGATAACTTCTTTGCCTTGAGGCATTTTAAGGAATTCTACAAAGAATCTGATTGCCCAAAGAAGGAAAAAGAACAATCCGAATAACCATCCCTGCTGATACTTTTTATCCGTTCTTCTATATAAAACCCAAAGAATCACAAATAAAGTTACGTAACCTGCAGCTTCAAACAATTGGGTAGGATAACGGGGAACTGTAACACCGTACTCACTGCTTTGTTGAGGGAAAAGTAATGCAAAAGGTGAAGTTGGATCAACCGGTTTTCCAATGATTTCAGAGTTGAAAAAATTCCCCATTCTTACAAATGCTCCTCCGATTGCAACAACGATTCCCAATCTGTCGAAAACCCAAAGCGGATTTTTTTTCACGATTTTATAGGAATAGTAAAGGGTTGTTACAATCACAGCAAGAGTTGCTCCGTGACTTGCAAGACCTGCAAATCCTGTGAATTTTAATCCGTTTTTGGTGCTTATCGGTAAAAATACACTCCAGAAATCTTCTTTAAATAATTCCGGCTGGTAAAAAATAACATGACCTAATCTGGCTCCTAAAATGGTTCCGATCAAAGTCCAGGTGAAGAATGGTTCTACATATTTTGTATCAACACCATCGATAGAATACATTTTTGTCATCAGGAAATATCCGATTCCGAATGCGAAAATAAACATTAAACTATAATAATGTAAAGTGATCGGTCCTAAATGAATTCCCGTTGAAGGATCCCAGATTTTAAAAGGAGTTTTAAGCTCAACTTTATCAGTAGATTTTATAGGGCTTGTAGATTTTACAGCGTATTTTACGGTTTCAATATTTTCTCTGGTAATATTGAGGTTGGCAAGTAATTTAAAATCTTCATCAAAAAACTGATAGCTTCCATTTTTTAACTTGCTTAATATATTTAAGCTATATTCGAAATGCGAAGTTTCTAAGTTTGATTTATTTAAGATCACCAAAGTATTATTGTTGGTTTTGAGATCAGCAAAATTACTCAGGTTTCCCACTTCAGAGTTGGTGTATATTTTTACAGGAATTTCTGTTGAATTTATCTTTAAAGTTCCGTCAGATAAACTGTCCTGAACGTTTTGCGCAAAAAAACATTGTGTCGTTATCGCAAATATGAAAAGATAAATTTTGAAAAAAATATTGCTCATTTCTATTTTTTATAGTTCGTTTGAATGTAATTATTTTTTAGGTGGCACAGGATCATAACCGCTTCCTCCCCACGGATGACACTTTGCAATTCTTTTTACACCCAGCCAAAATCCTTTGAAAATACCGTGAACCTGAAGAGATTCTACCATGTAATGCGAACAGGTCGGCTCATATCTACAGTTTTTCGGAAGCAATGGCGAGATAAACCATTGGTAAAATCTGATTAAAATTACCAAAGGCGATGTAATGATTTTATTAATTGTAAGTTTCAAAACAATGCAAAAATAGGGTAAAAAACAAAAACTCGTTAAATAAAAACGAGTTTTTTGTATCAATGTTTTCTACAAACCTTATTAATATGAAATAATGTAAGACAAACTAATTAAGTTGATGTTTTGAGATAATATTTTCCAGTCCTTTACATATTGATTAAAAAAAAATAGTTTTCCCTTATCTTTTGAGTTGAAGAACTGTATTGATGGCTCATTAAGTAATCTTTCTGTTTTACCTGTTTCATCTATAATTCTTATACTTATGAGGAGATCGCTTATAATGGGAATATTATATTCTTGCAAATCAATCTTATTTTTTTTTCTCTTAATCAAATCATTGACGTTTATAAAAATGCTTTTTTCATTTAGTGATTCTCTACTTATCGTTTCATTCGCTGCGTTGTAAAAATCAATTTTTATTAGTGTGTTGTTATTGTAGATTTTTTTTATAGGAATAGAAATTTCTTTTAGTTTTCCAACCATATTTTCTTTTCCTCTAATTATAAAACCTAACGATAAATCATTTGGAAGTTTTGTAGTATTTTTACTTAAATATTTAGAAGTGAATTCATAATCTTTCATGTTTTTGATTACAACTCCCTCAATATCTTTTATGATAGGGCTTAAATATACGATCTTATCAATGTTAGATATATACTTATCATTATACCCAATTTTTTTTATCAGTATTTTTTCTGTGTTCTTTTTAGTGATTTCAATGTTGCCCAATGAATCAGAAAAATAGGATGTGCCATCAACAATAAATTCTGCGTAAGAAATTTTTTGATGATCAATACTATCTAAAACTGTTATTTTTTGCGAATAACAAAAGATTCCTAAAAATAAAAAAAAGAAACTTAAATATGCCTTCATAATAAAATTTTAAAAGTGACTGGTAAAAACCAGTCACCAAAGTTAGTTACTCTAGACTTGTTGATTGCTGTAGTGAAGTTTGGCAATCTACAAAAGTTGTGGTTGTACTTATCGGTATCCCAAATAAGTAAAAGGTTTCCGTTTTTGATTGAACTCCTCTTCCTCCCTGTCCATTATAAGGTGAGCAAGTTCCATAAGTTGTTTCTGTTCCAATGAATTTTCGGGAGGAATCTTCTGGTCCAAATGAAGTAATCGAAAGTAATCCTATTGCTAATGCTGATACAGTTAAAATTTTTTTCATTGTTTTAAAATATTAAGTTAATAATTGCTTTTAAAAACATTTTGTGCACTCATGTTTTATAAATACAAAATAATTGCATTTGTAAAATGTAGACAATTACTTTTAGTGAAATTATTTTACTTTTAGTGAATTATTTTATACTTTTGGTTTCTAAACACAATCATTTAAATGGAAAAAATTCTAAAAAAAATCGCTACTTGTAGAAGAGAAAGAGGATATACATTTGAAAATATGGGGCATGAGCTTGGTATTACAACAGCTGCTTACAGGAAAATTGAAATGGGAGAAACCAAACTTACAGTAGATAGACTTTTTAAAATATCAAATGTTTTAAATTTACATGTTGTAGAACTAATCTCTTTGCATTCACAATTTACAGAATATGTAAGTGAAGAATATTCTTTAAATAATTTTGATTTTGTAAAAAAACTATTGGAAGCTAAGGATGAACAAATAGTTTTATTGAAAGAAAGAGATATGAGAAGAAATGAAATATAAAATCATAAAATTTTGAGTCAAAATACGCCTTTAGCCGAAAGAATGCGACCTAAAAATCTGGATGAAGTTTTGGGGCAGGAACATCTTACCGCTGAAAAAGGAACCATACGGAAAATGCTGGAGAATGACACTTTGAATTCTCTCATCCTTTGGGGACCTCCGGGAACCGGAAAAACAACTCTTGCAGAAATCATTTCTGAAAAATCTGGGCGTAAGTTTTTTAAACTCTCAGCGGTTTCATCGGGTGTGAAAGATGTTCGTGACGTGATCGAAGAAGCCAAAAAACAGAATCTTTTTTCAGGCAAATCTCCGATTTTATTCATTGACGAAATTCATCGTTTTAATAAATCCCAACAAGATTCATTACTTCATGCTGTAGAAAAAGGCTGGATCGTTTTAATCGGAGCAACCACGGAAAATCCGAGTTTTGAAGTCGTTTCGGCGTTGCTTTCCAGAAGTCAGGTTTATGTCTTAAAAGCTTTGACCCACGAAAAACTGGAAGAACTGATTGATATTACACTTGAAAGATTTAATAAAGATGAAAAAACCAATTTTAATGTAAAAGAAAAGCAGGCTTTCATTCAATATTCAGGTGGTGACGGTAGAAAACTGATCAATTCTGTGGAGTTGGTTCTCAGTCAGTTTATCAATTCGGACACGAAAAATATTTCGAATGACGATGTGATGGAAGTTCTTCAGGAAACTATGGCACTGTATGATAAAAATGGCGAACAACATTATGATATTATTTCAGCTTTCATCAAATCTATGCGTGGAGGAGATCCGAACGGAGCGGTTTATTGGCTTGCAAGAATGATTGCGGGAGGAGAAGATATTAAATTTATCGCTAGAAGGATGCTTATTTTGGCCTCTGAAGATATTGGTTTGGCAAATCCGAACGCTTTGGTGATTGCAAACAGTTGTTTTCAGGCTATCAACGTAATCGGAAATCCTGAAGCCAGAATTTTGCTGAGCGAAACTGCGATTTATTTAGCGGTTTCCCCGAAAAGTAATTCGGGATATATGGCAATTAACGATGCTTTAGCTTTTGTAAAAAAGACCGGAAATCTTCCTGTCCCTCTACATTTGAGAAATGCCCCGACAAAACTGATGAAAGATCTTGATTATGGAAAAGAGTATAAATATGCCCATTCTTATGAAGGTAATTTCGTAAGTCAGGATTTTTTACCGGAAGAAATAAGAGACGTGAAATTTTATGAGCCTGGAAATAACGCTACCGAAAAGAAAATTTACGAAGAGCTCAAGAAAAAATGGAATGGTAAATATTAAAAAAAAACGGATATTCAATATTGAGTATCCGTTTTTAGTATTTAGAAGTATAAAATTTATTTTTTGATGGTAGTGATTACCAAAGCTTTTTTACCTTCTACAGTTTCAACTTTGTAGTCAGCAATCATATCTGCAAAGATTTTAGTGTCAGGATTTTTAAACTCATAACCTTCAATAAAAACGGAAGCGTCTTTTGAAAGACCATTCTGAGTATTAAAGTTTCCTAAAGTCATAAAATCTAATGTTCCGAAATCTTTTTTGAATTTCACTTCAGCCAATCCGTTATCAGCTAAATAATCAAACTTCTTTAGATTTTGGGGAAGATTTGCTTTTGCCTTAAAAACATTTACGCTTTGAACAAATTCTTTCTTCGCATCAAACATTGCTACAGTACCCACAGCATCGTTACAGATTGCGAATTTTACGTTAGGATTTTTCTGAGCAAATAAGGTTGCCGATGCAAAAATTAATAAAGAGTATAGAATTTTTTTCATATGTAGATAATTATTACTTTTTAATGGTCATATGCAATCGCTGAATCCTAATTGGTAGTATATTTCCAAATCATGACGATTGCATAGTCAAAAATATAAGTGTTAAAAACGTGATAAATATACTTATTTTTTACAAATTGTCAATGAAAAATCGATATAATTTAAAAAATAATGATAAATAATAAATTTTGGTAGTGTTTTAGAGATTTTCGTTTGATGATTCTTCTTTTTTATCGACTAAATTTCTGATTAAATTTTTGAGTCTTTAGAACATAAAGGAACTTAACAGCAAAATTATTCCTAAAATAATGAAAGCAATAATTCTGGATACGTTATCCATTTGCCACACATCAATAGCATACAATTTTAAAATCATGATTCCCAGCAAAGTAAAACCAATCTTGTTAAATTCGGGAAGATCTTTTTTTAAACCAAAATAAATAAACATAGATGCTAAAATTGCCCAAATTATGGGTAAATACAACATATTATAATGATTCTGAAGCATATAAATCTGATCCGGATTGTCTGCATTCATAAGTAGATAAGAACGATACAATTCAAAACTGAAAGCTAGGACGATAATTAATGAGATTGCCCAATATGAGATGTGAATTTTGATAAAATCTGATTTTGGAAGTATTTTTAAGATTAAATAAATGAAAGGAATAATATACAACAAGTGAATAAAGAAAAAACCGGAATCAATTTTCCTGCTGATAATTTCTGTCGCAACCTGTGAACTCATTATGTGTACAAAAAGCAATAAAAGAAATATGTAAATCATTCCCGTCCGCAAACTTTTGGTGATACTTAGTTTCTTGCCAAAAAGAATTAAAATAAATAAATAATAAATCGTAAACAGAAAGCCAATTGTAAAGATAAAAACTAATCTTTCATGTGAAATATGGTAAATGATTTCAAACAAAATTGAAAAATAAATAACCGAAATACATAAAATCTTAAATACATTTTCATAAAACTCCAGTTCGGATTTTTCTTCTTCAGAATCTTTTTTCAATAAATATAAATTCATAAAACAGCTTCCTATCACAACTAGACTCGTGATAAATACAGGATTTACAATCACAGCCAACGATTCTGCATCAAAATATCTTGCCCATGTAATCATTTGAGACAAAATAACCATTGGAAACAAAACATAAAAGAAAATTTTGAAAATCTTATGATTGGTCTTCTTCCATATATAAAGAAGGAGACTTGCCTCAATCGCCCAAATGCTTGTAATGAGATGCGTTTTCAGTTCTAGTGCGAAAGCCAAAGTTATCAAACTGATCGTGATACTTGTAAATACCGAATAATTAATCCCGAAATTTTTCTTCTGATATTCTCTGTACCAGCCAATGGCGTTAATAATAGCGAAGACAACGGGAAATATCGATCCTGGAAGAAAATGCAATTCATTAAAAATATGTACCAAACCTGCAACGGCTGAAAAATTAATAAGAACTAGCATTAAAATATTTAGTTGCTCTAAAATATTTTTTTTGAAGTAATTCTGCAGTGCGAACGCATAAAAAATAAGATAGGTAATTAAGTAAAACAGAATGGCTGTGGTTTCTGCTTTCTCCATTGTCCAGAAAAACAGATATATAGCAGTGAAAATAAACGAGATCCAGCCTATACTTTTCCACTGTTTGAGATAGGCAATGATGAGCATTCCTACATTCAAAACAGACAAATAAGTAAATAAGAAAAGATAATTGCTTTGTCCGGTACTGATCATCAACGGTGCTAAAAATCCGCCAAACAATGAGAAGATAATTAAAGTTTCACTTTTGTAATAATAGGAAAGTGCAATTGATACAATCGTTATTAAACAAGTGATTAAAAACCCGCTGTTCTGGGAGAAAATGTGATATTCCCGAAACGCAATAGTTGTGGTAAAATAGAGTACAGCAATTCCGCCACCTGTAATAATTGATGAGAAGACGGTGTAGTTTTTCCTAAGAAAATGTCCGATTCCTATGATGGCAACTCCAACTAAAAATCCGATTCCTGCTCTTGATGTTTCGCCAATCCAGTTTTTATCAATGGCATATTTAACGAAATATCCTATACCTAAAACTAAGGTGAAAATACCAATAATGGTGAGCGCATTTTGTTTCAGAAAATCTAAAACGGGAGTAAGCCAATCTTTTTGAGGTTCTGTATTTCTAAAAGTGGTTGAAATTATCTTTGGATCTCGAACGTCTATTTTCTGATTAGCAACTAAAACAGGTTCTATAAGATCTTCATTATCATTCAGGTCTTCTATTGTTGGAACCTCATTTTTAGACAAATCAGCAATCTGCTTTTCTAAAATATCAATGCGCTTATTGAGTTTGTGATAAACCAATATAAGTAGCACGATCAATATGACAATTATTGCAAAAACAGAACTCATAAATCAAATTTGTTATCAAATATAGGAATTTGAAAAATAGACTTTAAAAAATATACTTATGGTGATAATTTAAGAGAAAGATTTTAAATTTTAATGTTCTTTCCAGTTTTCTTTGATAAGTTTCATTAAAAAATCGGGACATTTAATGACTTTATTGGTTGCAGCATCCAAAAAGAAAAGGGTAGTGCGGGCTTCTGTGATTTTTATTTTTTCCTCATTATAAATTTCATATTCAAATTCTATTCTTACTCCCGGAATTTTTTTTACAAAAGTGTGAATTTCTAATTTTTGATCGTACAAAGCTGGTTTTAAATACTTAATATTGTAATCAGAAACCGGTAACCAGATTCCAAGCTTTTCGATCTCGTCATATGATATTCCTATGCTTCTGAAAAGTTCTACTCTTCCCAATTCAAAATATGCAGCATAGTTGCCATAATAAACGTATTTCATAGGGTCGGTTTCTGCGTAACGTACTCGTATTGTGTGAGTTGTGTGTATCATCTTAATCTTTGAATTATACATACAAATATATTTTTTAATAATCAATACTTGCAATATTTTTTTTTAAAGTTAAAATATGTGACCTTTGTCTTCCCAATAAAAACAAGTAACCACAAAATAATCAGGGCATAAAAAATGGATGAAAATTTAATGATGATTTGGCAGAGGTGCCTTCAGTTTATGCGAGATAATTTAAACGCGGCTGAAGACAATTCTGATCTTAAAAAACTGGAAAAATCTTTCGATTTATTGTTTGATAAAGTGCAGCCAATTTCTTTGGTTGACAACAATTTGACGTTGATGGTTCCCAGTGATTTTTACAAAGAATATATTGAAGATAATTATTTATCGTTGCTTTCTGCTGCCCTGAAGAAAAACATCGGTAAAGGCGTTAAACTTTGGTATTCTGTAATGGAAAATAAGCCAAGTGGCTTAGAAAAACCCGTTACGATGAATATGAAAGGAAAAACGGTTCCTACACCAAAAATGCAGGAAACAATGCCTCAAGGTTTTTCATCCAATATTGTGAATCCATTTGTAGTTCCGGGAATCAAAAAAGTAAATATTGACTCTAATCTTAAAGCTGATTTTTCTTTTGATAATTATGTGGAAGGAGAAAGCAATAAATTTGCTTCTACAGTTGCAAGATCTATTGCAAAAAGACCTGGAGCAACAGCTTTCAACCCATTGTTTTTATACGGAGGTTATGGTGTTGGTAAAACTCACCTTGGACAGGCAGTTGGTCTTGAAGTGAAAAGCCAGTTTCCTGACAAAGTGGTTCTTTATCTTTCTTCAGAAAAATTTATCCAGCAGTTTATTTCGGCTGCGAAAGCTCATAAACAGACAGAATTTGCCAACTTTTACCAAATGGTAGATGTTCTGATTATCGATGATATTCAGTTCTTGTCAGGAAAATCGGCAACTCAGGACAGTTTCTTCCATATTTTTGATTATTTGCATCAGAATGGAAAGCAGATTATCCTTACTTCAGATAAAGCACCTGTTGATATTATGGATATTCAGGACAGAATTGTTTCCCGTTTCAAGTGGGGACTTTCTGCAGAGATCAAATCTCCGGATTTAGATACCCGTAAAAGAATTATTGTTGACAAACTAAGCAGAGACGGAATTGTTTTAACGGAAGATATGTTGGACTTCCTTGCAGCAGAAGCAAAAACCAACGTAAGAGAATTGATCGGAGTTATCAACTCGGTAATTGCATATTCTACAATTTATAAGTCAGATTTAAGTCTTGAGTTATTAAAAGAGACAATCAATAAGATTGCTGCCAATCAGAAAAAAATCATCAATATTCCTTATATTCAGGAAGTTGTATGTGAATATTTCGGAATCAAGAGAGAGCAGCTTTTATCAAAAACAAGAAAAAGAGAAATTGCTTTACCAAGACAGTTAGCAATGTATTTTGCTAAAGAATTTACCAACGCAACTTTCACCAAAATCGGTGAAGAAATGGGAGGTAAAGATCACTCAACAGTAATGTATGCTTGTGATACAATAAAAGATGTTTCTAAAATTGATAAAGAAGTCAAAAAATACGTAAAAGAACTTACAGAGAAGATCAAGCATTAAATCTGTAACAAAAATAATAGAAAAGTGGAGAATAATTTTGTTCTCCATTTTTTGTTTAATTTTGTCAACTGAAATTGTAATACTCAATTTTTTCAATATTTAAATTTAAGTCAATGAAAATACTGATGGTTTGTCTTGGAAATATATGCAGAAGTCCGCTTGCAGAAGGGATTTTAAGATCTAAACTTCCTGATAGTTTTTTAGTTGATTCTGTAGGAACGATCTCCATGCACGAAGGAGAAACTCCAGATAAAAGAGCGGTAAAAACTGCCGCCAATCATGGTATTGATATCTCAAAACAAAAATCCAGACCTCTTCATGTTTCAGATTTTGATAAGTTTGACAGAATCTACTGCATGGATCTGAAAAATCTTGAAGATGTGATTTCACTGACTAAAAATGAGGAACAACGTCAGAAAGTTCATTTGTTTTTAGAAGAAGCGGGTAATCATCAGAATTCTGAAGTTCCTGATCCTTATTGGGGAGACATGAAGGATTTCGAAGATGTTTTCCAGTTATTGGATAGTGCATGTAACAAAATTTCACATCAACTTCAACAACATGCAATTACCAATAAAATAGGATAATTTATTTATCTTTCATTATTATTAAATATCAAAAATATAATTCAACGCAATGCTTTTTTTACTTCCGGCTTATCTTTCAGAAAATACTCCAATCACTCATTTTTCACCAGTAATTAAAGAATACATCATGCAGACTAATTATTTCTTTGTTGAAAATGAAAAAACAGCGAGAAAAGTAATTAAATTTTTCGCTCCTGAAAAGAAGCAGTCAGATTTAAAATTATTTTTGTTAGATAAATACACAGAAAATTCCGACATCAAAGAAGCGCAGGACAGAATGCTGAACGGTCAGGATTTCGGATTGCTGTCAGAAGCTGGACTTCCATGTATCGCTGATCCCGGAAATCTAATTGTAAAATGGTGTCACGAAAAAAAGATTAAGGTTATTCCTATTTCTGGTCCTTCATCAATTATTTTAGCATTGATTTCAAGCGGTTTCAACGGTCAGGAATTTACCTTTAATGGTTATCTTCCTATCGAAAAAGGAGAAAAGAAAAAGAGAATCCAATATTTGGAAAGTGAACTTCAAAAAACCGGCTACACCCAAATTTTCATGGAAACTCCATATAGAAACAATGCGCTTTTCGAAGATTTGTCTAAATTTCTTTCACCAAATACCAAACTTTGCATTGCTGCAAACATTAACGATGGAGAAAATGAGTTCATCAAAACCTTAAGTATTAAAGACTGGCAAAAACAAAAACCTGAATTGCATAAAATTCCTGCGGTATTTGTTCTAGGAAAATAATTTTTTCAAAGAATTTTTTCACAGATTTTATCAATAGGGCAGATTAATTTAGATTTTATTATGCTGTTAAATATTTTTATGAAATTGTATTGATAAAATATTATTTTATTAATTTAACAGCCCTTAACAACTCTTTAGCATCATTCTTGTCTATACATACTTATAACATTAAAAAATATAATATGTCTGATAAAAAATTAGCGGGACTTTGGATAGATACCCAAAAAGCAGTAGTTGTAAAAAATCATGATGCACAGAATGCATTCAAGTTTTTTCTTTGCAGTCCTGTAAAAGCGGTAATCCAACATGGGAATTCAAGTGAAAATGCAGGGAATAATGCCGAACAAACCAATAAAGTTAAGTTTTTTAAGGAAGTGGAGCATCTCTTGACAAATTCAGAAGAAGTTTTAATTACTGGTCCTGGAACCATTCAGGAAGAATTGAAACACTATTTGCACGATACTGCACAGTTTAAAGATTTAAAAATCACATTAGAAACATCTCAGCAAATGTCTGACGAGCAGGTTTTAGAAACTGTGAAATCACATTTTAATGCTTAGATAAATTGTTTATTGCAATGAAACATCCGAATATTAAAAGTATTCGGATGTTTTTTGTTTTACGAGATTATTTTTTCACTCTGTTTTTTCTCCATTTTTTCCAAAGGTAGACGATTATTGGAATCAATAATAAAAATGGCCAAAGAGAAATTATTCCGAGGAAAAATGCTACAAAACTGTTCCAACCTTCCGTGAGAGAGTCACCAAACCGGTTTCCAAAACCAATTTTTGAAGTTGCAGAACTTCTTACTTTTTCTTTATACAACATTAATTCTAAAGTGCTGTAATTCACTCTGTCGTCTATAAATTTAAGTCGTCCTTCTGAAACATCAATTTCATCTTCCAATTCCCGAATGTTTTCCTGAATTTCCAGCATGTCTTTGGTGGTTTTTGCATTACGCAACATATCACGATATTTTTCAAGATAAATTTTTTTATTATCTAATTTTATAGAAACATCTGTGTATTCTTCTGTCACATCATCAGACGAAATATTTTTTGATAAAACAGAGCCAACTCCATTGGAAAAAGAATTGATTAATGCATCAAAATTCTTATGCGGAACACGGATTGTGAAGAATTGTTTTTCATCGATATCAGTATTGTTAAAACGCTCAGTCTGAATATATGCATTGTTGTTTTTTACAATTTCATTTACCTGTTGGTGCGCTTTTTTGATATCTCCAACCTGAATTTCAAGATCACCATTTTTGATAATTTTCTTAGCAATACTATTATTTTGTTGTGCTGAGGCATCTGGTGTTGTATTTACGGCCTTTGCAGAAACTGAACTTATCGGAACTTCTTCTTTTGGCGGCGGCGGAGCCATCATATCCATTGACGCAATTGTTGCTTTATCGTCTTGGATTATCTCTACTAAATCTGCTTTTACTTCATGTTGATTATCAGATTTGCTACAATTAAAAAGTACCAAACAGAATAATGGTAAAATTATCTTTTTCATAAATGAATTTTCCAATGAGGTATCAAAAAACGTGCTCGAAGTTTTGTTTTTTGAAAATGTCTTAAATGATTTTAAATAAATAATATTGATTTAATAATTAGTCTTGAATTATTCTGATTAAATTAATAATTAATATTTTTATGAAATGAAAACAAGTCTCTTAGCATTTATTTTTTCTCCTTTTCTAATTTTCGCTCAGCAAACTCCGAAACTGACGGATGAAATGGCGGTTAAATTATCTGAAAAGCCGCTTCACTGTATCAATCAGGAATATCCGAATAAAACAGCGCACATAATCAACACTGCGAATGAAGTTCCATTAAGTCCGAAAGATTTACACCCAAGTTTTTACGGCTGTTTCGATTGGCATTCATCAGTTCATGGACACTGGATGCTGGTTAGATTATTAAAAACAAAACCTAATTTATTGGTTGCCAAAGACATTGAGAATATTTTAGACAATTCATTTAAGAAGGAAAATCTTCAGGTAGAAGCAGATTATTTTACCAAATACCAGCTGACAACAACTTTCGAAAGAACTTACGGATGGGCCTGGCTTCTTAAATTAGATGAAGAACTGATGACCTGGAATCATCCGAAAGCTAAGATCTGGCATGAGAATTTAAAACCGCTTACCGATAAAATTCTTGCTTCATGGAAAACGTATCTTCCTAAACAGACCTATCCGAACAGAACAGGAGTTCATCCCAACACCGCATTTGCAATGGTCTTTGCGCTGGATTGGGCGAGAGCTGCAAAAGATAAAGACTTTGAAAATCAACTGACAGAAAAAGCAAAATATTTTTATTTAAACAATACAAAAACACCGGCGTATCTTGAACCAGACGGTTCAGATTTCTTTTCGCCAAGTCTTGAAATTGCAGATTTAATGCGGAGAATTCTGCCACAGAAAGAATTTGTAAAATGGCTGGATAATTTCTACGAAAAAATAAGTTTAGAGAATATTGAAAAGATTCCGGTTGTAAGTGATTTGAGCGATTACCAAACCGTGCATTTGGTTGGTTTGTCATTTACAAAAGCCTGGTGCATGAAAGGAATTGCGAAATCCCTTCCTGAGAATCATCCGTTGAAAAAAGACTTTCAGAAAACGGCAACCATCTTTTTAAATAACGGACTTCCATTATTATTTCAAGGGAACTACGGAGGAGATCACTGGTTGGCGAGTTTTGCAGTGTATGCTTTGGAAGATTAGATCTCTTTTTACAGGGATATTTACGATCCGAATTACATGTGATATAAATAATTTTAATTTTCAAGGAGATAAAAAATTACGGCACCCAGACCTGTTAAAAGAGAGTTTTAACATCATAAAATTCAAAATCATTGGGAAAAGTCTAATTAGAGGACGTTCCTGATGGCTAAAGATAGCGTTCCTACGGAACGCCGTGTGATGATATATATTCTATCCACACAGATAGTGCTCCGACGGAGCAACAACAATTATTCTCAATGAAAATATTCGCAATCAGTAAATAAAAATCGTATTTCTTGACTAAGTGAAACGCCTTGGTCTATCTTAAGATGAGCGCAAAGTTTTAAAGAAAGCATTGTCTGACCTTGCGTTTAAAAACAAATTAAAATATTAATTAACTGCTGTTTTTTATTGATAAGATTGTTACCATAAGGTTCAATTAGAGTTTTCATATGGAAAACAACGCTTAGTGAACCTTGTGAAAAACCCTTGTGCTCTTTGTGGTAAAAAATAAAAAAATGAAAGGATTTAAATATATCAAACAATCCGCGAAATTAATATCTAATCCCCAATTTCTTCAAAATAAAACTCAGCAACCAAATCGGTCCAATCAAAAGAAACTGCAGATCTTTCAAAAATGACGGCTTCTTGCCCTCAATTTTATGTCCCACAAACTGTAAAATCCAGGTGATAATAAATACTGCAAGAAAAATCATCCACGATTTATTTTCCAAATGAATATTGACAGCATACGCCAAATGTTCCATCAAAAGCATGGCAAAGATCATGATAAAACCAATCAAAAGAGAAAGTCTCAGGTAAAATAAGGTCACCAATATTACAGCAATCAAACTTACGAGACTGATACATCCAAAATACGAAGCACAGAAATGTGGGGAAGGAATTAATGAGATAAAACCTAATATCGTCCAGAAAATCAGCGGCACACAGATCCAGTGAATCAGCTTATTAGTGGAGTTTCTGTGGCTTTCAGCGTATTCAGCGAAAAGTAAATCGATCTTTCTCATGGCTATGAATTTGGGTGTACTAAAATAATAAATTTTTGCAATCGGAAAACAGATTGTTTACATTTGCCCTATGTCCGCTTTAGAAAAATTCGGGGTTGAGATTTTTACGCAACATAATATTTTTGAAAGAATCTCCGCCGACAAACCTTTCCGTCCTGATAATCCTGCTTTTATCTTTATCAGAAGCGGTTCTATCAAACTGCGACAGCATTTCAGTGACCTCGAACTGTCTGCCAATATGTTTATGGTAACCGACCCACAGACCGTTTATGAGCTCATTTCTGTAAGTGATGATTTTCAGTCGAGGATGGTTTCTTACAAACGGGAATTTATTTCAGCTTTGTCATTGAAATTCAACCGTTTGATTACGTATCGATATTTCCGTCAGCAGATGAATGTGGGCGTTCCTTTTCATCAGGATGATATGGATGTGGTCTGGAAAAGTGTCAATTTTTTAAAATATATTCTCGATTCTCAAACCGAAATGACCTATAAAAAGGAAATGGTGGAACATCTTTTCTCTGTTTTCTGTTACCAGATGGCTGGGATTATATCCAGCGAGGACAGCAATTCGATGAATCAGATGTCGAGGCAGGAGGAAATAGTTTTCGTTTTTCTCAATGATTTGGCTTCTCATCATCATAATGACAGAATGGTAGAATTCTACGCCGAACGACAGTCGATTACAACCAGACATCTTTCGTCGGTTGTAAAAACTATTACGGGAAAGTCGGCGAGTCAGATTATTGCTTTAATTGTAATCAATGAGGCAAAGGTTTTATTAAACTCTTCTAAAAAGCCTGTTTCAGAGATTTCTACAATTCTTGGTTTCAGCGATCAGTATTCGTTTTCTCACTTTTTTAAAAAACATTTGGAGGTAAGTCCTTCTCAATACCGAAATCAGTTCGAAGGTTAGAATCTTACATTTGAACATCTTTTTCCAAATCTCAAACATTTGTTTGAGATTGCGTCCGTCGTAACTTTGCTTCGTAAAACAAGGTAAAATGACAAAGAACATAAAAACAGCACTTTCACTCGTGATAGCGATTTTTCCTGCGCTGTTTTTTTCACAAGAAATAAAACATATGACAGCGAATGAAGTTGCCGAACTGGCGCTTCAGAATCACTATCAGTTAAAAGTTTCTGCGCAGAATATCAATATTGCCAAACAGCAGACGGATATTACCAAACTTCAGAAACTCCCTTCCATCACAGCTTCTACAACTCAATTTTATTTGGGAAATGTGGTGGCAATTGACAAAGATTTTTCCAACTCAACCGCGATTCCGATGCCTCATTACGGAAGTACGTATGGTGTGCAGGCTACTCAATTGATTTTCAAAGGCGGATTGGTCAATAAATCAATTGAATTGGCAGGACTTCGTGAACAGCTTTCTGAACTGGATTTAGAAAAGAATCAGCAGGATGTAAAATTTTTAGTGATTTCAAATTATCTGGATGTTTATAAAATCATCAACCAACAATCGGTTTTTGATAATAATAAAAAACTGGCTCAGCAACGTTTGAAGAACATCAACGATTTCTACAAACAGGGAATGGTAACGAGAAATGAAGTCATCCGTGGGGAACTGGCGATTAAAAATCTTGACCAAAGCATTCTGACTTTAGCCAACAACAGAAAAATCCTTAATTACAATTTAAATATTGGTTTAGGATTGCCTGCCGATACCGAAATTATTCCCGTTGAAAATTTAGAAAATAAAGAATCGGGAATTGGGATGGATTATTATTTAAATCTCGCTCACGACAGCAATCCGCAGTTGAAATCTGCACAAACCAACATTGGTGTTGCCGACAAAAATATTGAAATCATCAAAACCGACAGGATGCCGACGCTTTCCGGTTTCGGTGGTTACAGTCTGCAAAGGCCGATTACCAATAGAAATCCTGTATTGGATATGTATGCGAGCGGTTGGCAAGGTGGAATTTCTTTGAGCTACAACATCGATAATCTATATAAAACCAAAGAAAAAGTAAAGCTGGGCGAATTCCAGAAAGCACAGGCCAATGACGCTTTGACTTTAACACAACAGAATATTGATATGAATGTCAATGCGTCTTACGTCAAATATCAGGAAGCGATTCAGCAGGCCGATATTTTAAATGATGCGAAAAGGCTGGCGGAAGAAAACTATAAAATCACCGAAGCGAAATACCTCAATCAATTGGCGGTACAGGCAGAGATGATTGATGCGCAAAATCAGAAACTTCAATCTGAACTGGACTTTGCGAATGCGGAAATCAATGTACTGTACCAATATTATAATTTACTGAAGTCGACCGGAACGCTTTGATTTCAAATGTAAATTTTCAAAAGAATTTTTCTTTGCCCATCCCTAAAGGGAGGAAAATTCTTTTGAAAATTGTTCAAAATTACACCCTTTAGGGCTGGGGAAATAATTTTGAACAATTTTTAAATGACTAAAAGCAGTAATAGAAAAAAATAAATAAAAATAAAATCAACAAGTTGATTTTATTAAGCTTTTACGTAAGCTTCGCGAAGCAAATTTATTTGCCTTTACACTCTTAAAATTTAGCGGTTTCAAATGAAATCTTTGCGTTTAAAAAAAAGGCATTACGAAGCTCAAAACATTTAATAAAAAAACTCTCTGAACTTTATGTTCAAAAAAAAATAAAAACAATGGAAAACAAGGAACAAAATACTCAAAATACACAACCACAAGCAACGGTAAAACCTGTAGTTTCAAGTGCTGAAGTAAAGAAAAAACAAAACAGGAAAAATAAAATCAGAGCCATCATTTCAAACGTTATCGTTTTTGCGGTGATAGGTTTCGGATTGTTTTGGCTGATACGTCAGTACTTTCACATCGGCGACAAAACCTATACGGAAGCGGCTCAGGTGGAAGAATTTATCAATCCAATCAACACCAGAGTTTCGGCTTATATTAAAGAAATAAAATTCATTGAGCATCAGGAGGTGAAAAAAGGCGATACATTGGCCATTTTGGATGACCGTGAAATCATTACGCAACTCGGACAGGCGGAAGCGGCATATCAAAACGCATTGGCTCAACGTTCGGCAACTGGTTCTTCAATCAATACCGTTTCCAACAACGTCAGCGTGATGGAATCCAACATCGCAGGTGCAAAAGCAAGATTGTGGAACGCCGAACAGAATTTAGGCCGATACAAGAACCTTTTGGCAGCTGAAGCGGTGACAAGACAGCAATTTGACCAGGCCAAAACAGAATACGATGCGCAAAAAGCAACCTACGAAACCTTGGTCAATCAGAAACAGTCGGCCAACCTTTCTACAACAGAAGTTAAAAGTAAGTTAGGTATCAACGATGCTGAAATCAAAAGAACAAAAGCCGCTTTGGATATGGCGAAAATCAATCTTTCATATACAGTTATCACTGCGCCGTACGACGGTGTGATGGGAAGAAGAACAATTTCTGAAGGGCAGTTAATTCAGCCGGGACAGCAAGTTGCCACCATCGTTTTAAACAATCAAAAATGGGTCACTGCGAATTTCCTTGAAAGCCAGATGCCAAATATTAAAATCGGTGAAAAATTAATGATGACTGCCGATGCATTAGGCGGAAAAACGTTTGAAGGGAAAGTCACCGCGGTTTCAGCAGCGACAGGTTCAAGATATTCAAGCGTTCCGACGGATAACTCAACCGGTAACTTCATCAAAGTACAACAGAGAATTCCCGTAAGAATCGAGTTCACAGGTTCCAATAAAAAAGAAGATGTGGCGAAATTGAGCGCAGGGATGAATATGAATGTGAGTTTGGGGAAATAAATTCGGATGGAAGAGGGAAGCGGGATGATGGAAGTACGTGATTCCTAAAATTTCGACCTTCAGTAATAGAATTAATATTTTGTAAAAGACAAACGCAATACTGGAAAACTTCCAGCACCCATCTTCCAACTTCCAGCTAAAACAAAAAATTATGTACAACAAAGGTCTTTTCAGCGATTGGGTTCCGAAACCCGTACAGCTTCTGATGATGGTTTTACTGCTTATCGTGGTGATGCCGTTGGGAGGAGTTTACACCGGAAACATCAGTTTTATGGTGGGCGGAACCGGCGTGATGCAGGAATATTTTCTGTGGGCAAATTATGCCACCACCATTGGGATGGGAGCGTGTATGCCTGTGGTTTTAAGAATGAAAATGCGGTTCAAAGTCCGTGATAAAATTGTGATGTTATTGGTGCTTCTCGGTGCATTAAGTTATATCAATGCAACAACTTTAGAACCGATGGTTATCGTGATGACCTCTTTGGTTATTGGATTTTTGAAAATGATGATTACCATCGAATTATTTTTACCATTAATGGCAATGCTGGGCGGACGTGGGATTTTTTACGGCGTTTTCTACACATTTGTTTTGATATTAAATCAGGTCTCCGCGTATTATGCCGTGGAAGTTTCAATACTGTACAACTTCCAGCAGTTCTTTATTTTGGCAGCGGTTTTGTGTTTCGTCCTGGCATTATTGTGTTGGGTTCTGATGCACGATAAATATTTCGCTTTAAAAGTTCCGTTGCATTACATCGATTGGCTCAGCGTCATTCTGTTTGTATCAACGTTTATGTTTTCCGCGTACGTATTTTCGTTTGGAAAACAGCAGGATTGGCTTAATTCCAAAAACATCATCAACGCAAGCATCGTCGCATTTGTGAGTTTTGCTTTGTTGGCCATCCGTCAGTTGACGTTGAAGAGACCGTATATTTCATTTCATATTTTCACCAAAAGCAATGTGCTCAACGGACTGTTTATGCTCCTGTGGCTGGGAATGTTTTTGGGAACAACATCGCTTCAAAACATCTATTCCGTCGGAGTTTTGGGCTACGACCAACTGACGAATGCCAAACTGAATGTGATGATGACGCCCGGATTATTTCTAGCCGGAGTGATTGCTGTATTTTGGTTTAAAAAAGAAAGACCGCTGAAAATGTTCATCTTTTCAGGTTTTGCAGCAATGACGGCTTATGCCATCATTATGTACTTTTCAATGGTGCTGGAATTCAATTATGAAAGCTGGTACTTACCGATGTTCCTGAAAGGCTACGGAATGTGCTCGCTCTTCATCTCGGTCTGGTATTACACCTTAGACAAACTGGAACTCAACGAAATGCTGGCTGCCATCGGATTGGTTTTGGTATGGCGAACCTTCCTCGCGGTGGGATTTTTCTCAGCCCTGTTTTCGTGGTTTCAGTATCAGTTTCAAATCGTCAGTTTAGGAGATTTGGCAGTCTATATGGACGGAATGACCATCACGCCTCAAACGGTTGCCACCAATCTGAAAACCATTCAGCTCAACGCCATCATCTCTGCCAACAAAAAGATATTTGGCTATATTATTGTTGCCGGTTTCGGGGTGATGCTCTATGTAATTACCCATCATTTCGGAAAACGTACAGAATATTTAAGAGTCATCAGAATCCTCAACGGAAAATCGGTCATCGCCAGACGCCGATCCCGTGAAAGAAAAAAATTAGAAGAAGACCTCAAAGGCGCTGCTGGTCCCGCTTTATAAAGAAACCTTGTTTTTCACTCGTAAAGTCTCGTTTTGATTTCAAAGCGGGGCTTTACTTTTTAAAAAATCACCCATTACCTATTACCCAAATTTTCGGGAGCTTAATCCCGCTAAGAATTTATGCTGAGCTTGTCGAAGTACTATATCTTTTTTGGGATCGTCTCCTCTTCGTTCCGCCAATCCCAAAAAAGGATGCCGTTTCTATCGGGGCTAAGTAAATGGTTTGTCCATAGATATTGGTTTTGGAAAATTGACTATTGTCTATTCATTTTAAGATGCGCATTTTAAAACCATTCGTCAAAAATCCTTTCAGAATTTTCGCCACCCATCGATAGGACTGAATGATGTATTATGCAGTGTTGGCAGGATTATAATTTCAAATCGTTTAAGCTTTCAAAAGCAAAAAGGTTTGGTTTTTATCACAAAAAGTAAAAAGAGGTAAAGAATCGATAAAAGCAACAATGATAACCCTCAAAAGTAAGAAATGCCCGGCCAGAAAGGTGCCTGCACCCGTGCAAAGAACTTTCCGGAAGGCGGGAAAGCCTGTCGCACCCTAGTAATGAACTTTTCGGAAGGTGGGAAAGTCTGTCGCACCTTAGTAACGAATTTTCCGGAAGGTGGGAAGATTTTGGTAATCGGGTAGTGTCACTTTTTATCATAAGTGGTAGTGATTTGTAAAGATTATTGCTACGATTGAAATTAAAATAAATAGTACAATGAAAAGCAATATTCGATGAGAATCTGTGCCGTTCTTCCCAAAAAAGAGTATGATTGATATCAAACAAAAATCCCCTGAAGCAATTCAGGGGATTAATTATTTTAAAATGACACCTATTCTAATTCCTCAAATACTGCCCAATATCCGTAGAATCAAAAGTATAAGCATTAGAATTTTCAGACTTATCTAATTTTTTGCTGATGGTCAATGCCCATAAAACCAATTCTTTGCAGAAGTTTTGATCTTCTTCATTCAACTCAGAAGCATTTTCTTCAATAACGGTTGTCAGAGGCGTAATGCTGTTGAGTTTGCTGTAGAATTCTTCGTCGGTATCGGTGTAGTTCAGCTCCAAATGATTTTTGTTGAACCATTTAATTAAATCGGTGTAAGGAGTTTTAATACCTTCTTTTTCTAGTTTAGAAATTCGTGGGAAAATACTTTCAAACTGTACTATTACGGCTTTATCGATCAATATTTTCGCAACATAATCTGCACCTTCCTGTTCGCCTTCATACACCAATTCAATTTTCCCGGTAATCGATGGAATGATCGACATAAAATCCAGCAAACGAACGGTGGTTTTTGATGCATCTGTTTCTATTAAACGTAATTTCGCTGCGGCAACTAGGTTTTCCATAGCACTGATCGTCAGTCTCGCACTGACGCCACTTTTTGCATCTACATATTCGCTGTCACGTGCTGCGAAAGCTACTTCTTCTAAAAGGTTTTTCGCTAAATCAGGAATTTGAATCTGTGCTTTATCTTCCGTTGAAACCTGCGCTTCCTGCTCGGTAATCTGTTTTGCTAAGGCAATTGTTTTTGGATAATGCGTAAAGATCTGTGACCCGATTCTGTCTTTCAAAGGTGTCACGATGCTCCCACGGTTGGTGTAATCTTCAGGGTTTGCGGTAAACACAAATTGGATATCCAAAGGCATTCTTAATTGAAATCCTCGAATCTGAATATCACCTTCCTGTAAAATATTAAACAGAGAAACCTGAATTCTTGCCTGTAAATCAGGTAATTCATTCAACACAAAAATTGAACGGTTTGCTCTTGGAATCATTCCATAGTGCAAAACTCTTTCATCGGAGTAGGGAAGTTTTAATGTTGCAGCTTTTATGGGATCGATGTCTCCAATCAAATCGGCAACATTTACATCGGGAGTTGCCAGTTTTTCAAAGAAACGGTTTGAACGGTGAACCCACGAAATTGGAGTTTCGTCGCCTAATTCTTCGATCAGATCTCTTGCAAATTTTGAAATCGGCTGAAACGGACTGTCATTGATTTCAGAACCTTTTACAATCGGCATATATTCATCCAAAAGATTGACCATGCTTCTTGCGATTCTCGTTTTTGCCTGTCCACGCAAACCTAATAAATTGATGTGATGTCCTGCCAAAATTGCTTTTTTCAACTGTGGAACTACAGAATCTTCATAACCCCAAAGTCCCTCAAATACAGGTTCTTTTGCTTTGATTTTTGCAATTAAATTTGCCTGAATTTCCTGATTGATGGTTTTATCGGTATATCCTGATTGTTTTAATTCTTTAAATGTTGTATCGTTTTTCATTTCTTTTAATAATGTAATTTTTAATTGAAAGTTTGAGCTTTGAGTAAAATATTTTAACGCAAGGTGCGCAAAGGTTTTTTTACTACTAACTATTTTATTCTAAGTCCGCAAAGGCGTTTCACTCAGCAAAGGGATTTTTTAATTCTAATTGTGTTTGGAACACGAATCTCGCAGCCCGACTTGAACGGAGCTCTTTTTGTGAGGAGGCACGACGAGCAAAAAAGCGGGAGTGGAAGGCGGAAATAGCTGCCATAAAAAAATAAATTGCTATTCGACGTAGTCAAAAGCTGCCCAAATTATTATTAAATTAAACTTTTGCCTTGGCTCTTCCTAAATCCTCTTAATTCTGTTTTTCTCATAATCCTCAAAAATCATCTGTCCCAAACCTGAAAGTCCTGTGAGAAAAGCTTTTCCTTTATTTTGTGCGGTGAAAGCATTCACAAACTGACGAAGATAAGGATCTTGCGCAATCATAAATGTAGTGATTGGAATTTTCAATTTCCTTGCCTGAGTCGCTTTGTTGAGACATTCGGTCACGATTCTTTGGTCGAGTCCTACGCTGTTCATGTAATATTCACCATTGGGCAGTTTCAGACAGCTCGGTTTTCCGTCGGTGATCATAAAAATCTGCTTGTTGGTATTTCTTTTTCTACGAAGAATATCCATCGCCAATTCCAATCCAGCAACCGTGTTGGTGTGATACGGACCAACCTGCAAATAGGGAAGGTCTTTAATTTTTATCGGCCACGCTTCGTTTCCGAAAACGATGATGTCGATAGAATCTTTTGGATATTTTCGCTTAATCAATTCCACCAAAGCCATCGCCACTTTTTTGGCAGGAGTGATTCTGTCTTCACCGTACAAGATCATCGAGTGACTGATGTCTATCATCAAAACCGTGCTCATCTGAGCTTTGTGCTTGGTTTCTTCTACGATCAGGTCATCTTCGGTCATACGAAGATCTGCAATTCCGTTGTTGATCTGAGCATTTTTCAGACTTTCAGTCATGTTTACACTTGATAAATCGTCGCCGTACTGGAAATTTCTGTTATCACCATCACGTTCATCACCGACTCCGGATTTGTTGGTTCGGTGATTTCCGATTCCGCTTTTTTTAAGCTTACCAAAAATCTGGTCTAAAGCATATTCACGCAAAGCTGCTTCAAGTTTGGCGGTCAGGATGTTTTTGCCTTTTCCTGTTCCAGTATTTCCATCTTCGGAATCGTCTTCTTTTTTGATGTAGCCTCGCTTTTTGAGGTCTTCTTCAAAATCTGCAAGCGTATATTCGTCGGTGAAAATGTCATACTCTTTATCGAGCATATCGAGCCACTCAAAAGCTTCCTCAATATCGCCGGAAGTGTGGGTCAGCAAATCTTTGAACACATCAAAAACCCTGTCGAAATGCGATATTTCTTCCGGAATGTGTTTGCTGAATGTAAAACCCTGTTGAAAATTAAATTGTTTATCTGTCATGAGATGAATCTCGTTTTTAGAAAATACAAGTTAGGGAATTTTTGTAGGAATGGAGTGTTTTTAAAAATAGAAAATATGGATTGTGTCGATTTGGAAAAACATTATTTTAATAACAGTCATATTTATAATCAGTTTTAAATTTTTCACCTTTTTCATAATTTCCAGAGCAAATCTTATTGAAGAAATTAACAATATTGTTTTGAAAATCATTTGTAGGGTTAGATGTTTCATAACAAGTTTTATCACCACCTCGTTGAATGATTAATGTTATTGTAGGAGTGTCGGTAATTGAATAATTATTATAATATGTGTAATTTGGTTTTGAAACTCTACGGATCTTTTTTGTTAAATTCTGAAAAGTTAATTCATCTAATTGTCCTATAAAATATCCCATTTTTGCAGAATCTAATTCAAAATCGAAAATTGATGTTTCTTTTTTATAAACAGTTTCAGCATACAATTTAAAAGATTTATCATTATTAATTTCAAGATAGTAAGTAGGGAAAGTTCCGAAACAACCCGTTGTCTTATATATTAATTTATCAAAATTTGGAGATTCATTTGTACAGCCATAAAGTATACAAGCAAAAATTATGATTAATAATGAACTTTTCATCGTTAGATAATTTATAATTGAATTTAAATAAAATACTGCAATTCACATATTAATTATTTTCAAAATTCAATTAATTCTTAAAGATTATCTTTGCCCTCAATAAAATTCAGCATGAAAGACTTAATGGGACGCGCAATCTGGGATTATTTTCACAACGGAAATACAGAAGATCTGCAGACTGAAACTTCTATTTCCGAACTTGATGAGCTTCCGGTAGACTATCTTTTCAGAGATTTTGAGGAGATGAATAAAATCGAACAAAAAGCTTTGAAATTAGCTCAGGGGAAAGTTCTCGATATAGGAGCAGGAGCAGGTTCGCATTCATTATATCTTCAGAATGAAAGAAATTTGGATGTTACTGCTTTGGATATTTCTCCTAAATCAATTGAAGTTTGCCAATTAAGAGGAATTAAGAAAGCAGTTGCTCAGAATATGCTTGAATTTTCTGGAGAAACTTTTGATACAATTCTTCTGTTAATGAACGGAACAGGAATTTTTCAGAGCCTTAATGTGATTGATATTTACCTCAAAAAACTTCATTCATTAATAAATAAAAACGGACAGATCCTGATCGACAGCACTGATATTTTGTATATGTTTGATGTTGATGAAGATGGCGGAGTTTTGATTCCGGCAAATGGATATTATGGCGAATTAGATTATATAGTACATTATAAAGATGAGTCTGAAGACCCGATCAAATGGCTGTATCTTGATTTTAATACTTTGCAAAATGCCGCAGTAAATAATGGTTTTAAAATTGAAATGATTTTGAAGGATGAGGATTGTTATCTGGCTAAATTGACTAAAGAAACAAGGGTTATACTATCTGTATAACCCTTGTTAAAATATAGTTAGCCTACATTTTGATAATTTATGTCATAAACTATCATTTCTATTTGTTCGTCAGTTAAACAGATGATTTTCTCATGTAAATAGTCGGACTTAAAATCAACCATTAATTTTGGAAACTGATTATTCCATGAATTTAATATTTCTTTTGAATTAGGAAATTGATTTTTAACATCTTTAATCAAATGTTTACCATCTTTACCTGTTGGAGGTATTTTTTGTAGAATGCTATTATCATTAAGAACATATTCTCTAATAGCAAATCTATAAAAGCAAGAGACAATATTTTTAGAGCCGCCTTTTAATCTCACAATATTTTTTGGAATTAGAATAACTGGTTTATTATCAAAAATTGGTAATTCTACTGATTTTTTTTCCCATTCGCCAGTCTCGTAATTCCAAATATCTTTTTGCATAACTGATTTAGTTTCAATATTGTATTTTTTACATTCACTGATAGTAAAGTCAATTAAAACTTGTTTGACGATTTTTGTCGTTATGTCAGAAATTCTATCTTCACCAACCTTATCTATAAAAAATTCAATATCCTCAAGATTTGTTAAATGGCCATTTTTAGTATTAATTAAGGTTATTAACTCTTTAATAAACTTCGGTTTCAATTTATCTCCCATAGAATTGCCACTTTGTTTTTTTTCTGAAAAACCAAGGTGTGTTTCTTTCGGTTCAGCTAATCCTCTCATTAGCTTAAATGTATTACTAATGGTTCCTGTCTTTATTTCATGAATTAGTGCACTCCAATATTTTCTCAAATATTTGTCCATTGTAATGGAGATTTTATCATTATTATGAGCTATAAGTCTTGGGTCTATAAATAATAAATTATCTTTTTTCAATAAGTTTATATCTACAAAATTTAGTTGGTTTTGTTTATTCTCTAAACCAAAAATAAAAGAGAAATTATGTAAATTTGAAATCATAACTAATTTTTATTATATTTAAATTAAAAAAAATGTTAGTCAGTAGACTAACGTAAAAAGTTTACGAAAATTTAAAAAAATGTTTTGTCAGTTATAAATTTAGTTATACATTTGCAGAAGGAAAAACAAATAATGATTTATCTAGAGCATGAGATGACAAGTCTTTTGCTCATAAATCTTTGTAAAAGTATAAAAAAAAGTCGACATTGCAATAGATAAACCGAAATATTTTGTTTCGGTTTATCTATTTAATTGATTTTCAGTTAGAAAAATTTACTTGTTCCCCTTAGAATTGAAAATGTATTTGAATATTTAAAGTAACGAAGCTATTCTCAATGTTTTAAAAAAAGTTTCTTATGTGAGAGCTTTTTTAAAATACTTTTCTTAACCATTATTCAACAAAAATGGGCATCAGAAAATGCCCATTGATATATTTAAGATTCAGAAATTATCCGATTTCAATTCCGTTTTCCACCGCTTCATCAGGCGTTACAAAAGATAATTTCCCATCAGCTTTAGTTGTCAATAACAACATTCCCTGAGATTCAATACCTCTGATTTTTCTCGGAGCAAGATTTAATAAAATCATCACTTGCTTTCCGATTACTTCTTCAGCCGTAAAGCTTTCTGCTATTCCTGAAACAACCGTTCTTACATCAACACCTGTGTCAACAGTCAGTTTTAATAATTTATCTGCTTTTTCAACCTTTTCAGCAGTTAAAATGGTTGCTGTTCTTAAGTCGATTTTTGTAAAATCATCAAACTGTATTTCGTCTTTCATTGGGTTGGCTTTAGGGTTTGTTTTTTTATTGCTTTGCTTGGTGTTTTCTAATTTCTGGATTTGAAAATCAATCACATCGTCTTCAATTTTTGAGAAAAGAAGAGATGATTCGTTGATCTGATGTCCAGTTTTAATTAAGATTTTTTCATTTTTAATGTCGCTCCAATTTAATTGTGAAACATTAAACATCTTCTGTAATTTTTCTGCACTGAATGGTAAAAAAGGTTCACAAATTTGTGCTAAACCAACTGCAATTTGTGCAGCGATGAAAAGTGAATTTGCCGCCTTCTCAGGATTGTCCTTAATGGTTTTCCAAGGTTCTTCAATTTGTAAATATTGATTTCCGAATCTTGCTAAATTCATCATTGAAGTCAAAGCATTTCTGAATTCGTAGTTTTCTAAAAAGGTTTCAACTTCTGTTGCTGCCTTTGTAATTTCGTTGAGTTCATCAGCATCTTCATTTCCTGCAGGAATAATTCCAGCATAATATTTATGAATTAAAACAGCAACTCTGTTAATGAAGTTTCCAAAAATCCCAACCAATTCAGAATTGTTTTTCGTCTGAAAATCTTTCCATGTAAAGTTGTTATCTTTTGTTTCCGGAGCGGAAGAAAGCAGTGCGTAACGCAAAACATCCTGCTGTCCCGGAAATTCTTCAACATATTCGTGTGCCCAAACTGCCCAGTTTCTTGAAGTTGAAATTTTATCGTTCTCTAAATTTAAAAATTCAAAAGCAGGAACATTTTTAGGCATAATAAAATCTCCGTGAGCTTTCATCATTGCGGGGAAAATAATACAATGGAATACAATATTATCTTTTCCGATAAAGTGAACCAGATCAGATTCTTCGCTTTGCCAGTAATCTTTCCAGTCTTTCCCGTTTTTTTCTGCCCATTCTTTGGTGAAAGAAATATATCCGATCGGTGCATCAAACCAAACATACAAAACTTTTCCTTCTGCATTCGGAAGCGGAACGGGAACGCCCCAGTTCAGATCTCTAGTCATTGCACGAGGTTTTAATCCGTCATTTAACCAAGATTTTACCTGTCCGTAAACATTGGGTTTCCAGTCGTCTTTATGCCCCTCAACAATCCATTCGTTTAAGAAATCTTCATATTCATTTAAAGGTAAATACCAGTTTTTTGTATCTTTTTTAATAGGAACATTTCCGCTCAACATTGATTTTGGGTTGATCAGTTCAGACGGAGAAAGGGTAGTCCCGCATCTCTCACACTGATCACCATAAGCATTTTCATTACCACAATTCGGGCAGGTTCCTACGATATATCGGTCGGCTAAAAATTCGTTTGCCTGTTCATCAAAATATTGTTCAGAAACTTCTTCGGTAAATTTTCCTTTTTCGTAAAGCACTTTAAAGAAGTCCTGACTAGTTTCACGATGATTAGCAGATGTCGTTCTCGAATATTCATCAAATGAAATTCCTAAATCTGAGAAAGATTTTTTGATAATTTCGTGATACTTATCAACGATATCCTGTGGTGTAACTCCTTCTTTTTTAGCTCTTATGGTAATAGGAATTCCGTGCTCATCTGATCCGCAGATAAAAGCAACATCTTTTCCCAATCTTCTCTGAAATCTTGCATAAACATCTGCAGGAATATAAACCCCCGCCAAATGCCCAATATGAACCGGTCCGTTTGCGTATGGCAATGCCGCCGTAATCATCTTTTTGTTTGACATTTATAGTATAGTTTTAAGTCTGCAAAGATAAAGATTATTTGCCAAAAACACTTTCATGCAAAATCTTAATGTGAAAATTACAAAAATGAGATAAATATCCAGATATCTTGTTAAACAAACGTTTAATTTTTTACTATATGTTAACCCTATATTATGTAATGAATAATTTAATATAAACAATTGTTTTTCAATGTACTAACATGAAACAATGGATTAATTTACAAAATATTAACTTAATATTATATAATTTTATGATAATTGTAATTTTTTTTTAAATTGCAAGACTGCTTTGGCAGTTTTTATCAAACAAAAGAAACTATATAAAAATAATATTTGTGAAAAATTTTACAACCGTATTAAAAATTGCACCTGCATTTTTATTGGCAAGCTCCATGATGCACGCGCAGACACAAGACTCTACAACTAAGGAGAAAAAAATCGAGGAAGTTGTATTGATCGGGTATGGAAAGCAGAAGAAAGAGGATCTTACAGGTTCTATTACTTCGGTTTCATCTAAAGATTTTAATGGAGGAGCTACAAGTCCTGCACAGTTAATTCAGGGTAAAACTCCCGGAGTTCAAATAACAACAAACAGTGGTGCGCCAGGTGCGGGAAGCTCTATAAGAATTAGAGGAATCGGTACATTAAATGGTTCTCAGGCACCTTTGATTGTTATTGATGGAGTTCCACAAGATTTTAACGGTATTTCGGGAGCATCAGATCCGTTATCATTAATCAATCCGAATGATATTGAAACGTTTGATATTTTAAAGGATGCTTCTTCTACTGCAATTTATGGAAACAGAGCTTCTAATGGGGTTATTTTGATCACAACAAAAAAAGGTACAACAGGAAAATTTAAAATAAACTTTTCTACCCTCGCATCAGTTTCTACAAAAATGGGAAATGTAGATGTTTTGGGAGCTGATGAGTTCCGTGCCTTTGTAAATCAATATGCGACAGATCCTTATAAGGCTAAATTAGGAAATTCTGATACCAATTGGCAAGATTTAATTTATCAACAAGCGTGGGGAACAGATAATAATCTATCTTTATCTGGAGGGGTTAAGAATCTACCTTACCGTTTATCAGTTGGTTACAACGAGCAAAATGGTATTGTAAAAACAAACTCTTTCAGAAGAACTTCAGTAGGTTTAAATTTGAGCCCAAAGTACTTTGATAATCATTTGTCTTTTAATGTAAATGCTAAGGGTACTTTTACAGACAATCAGTTTCCTGCGGGTGGCGTGATCGGAAGTGCCACATATTTTGACCCAACACAACCTGTTTATTCAGGAAATTCAAATTATGGAGGTTATTACGAATGGCTTTTGAATGGAGGTTTGAACGTAAATGCTAACGCCAACCCTTTAGGGCAATTAGAAGGTACAAGAGATGTCTCTTCAGTCTGGAGATTTTTGGGAAATATTCAGGCAGATTATAAATTTCATTTTTTACCAGATTTGCACTTTAATATCAATGCGGGATATGATTATTCCAAAGGTAATGGTGCAACTAGAGTTAGTGAGTTGTATAAATCTGGTTTTGCAAACGGAGGTAGCTTCAGAGAATATTCTCAGGAGAAAAAAAATAAATTATTGGAAACGTATTTTAATTACGTGAAAAATATTACAGCTATTAATACTAACGTTGATTTGACAGCTGGATATTCTTACCAAAGTTTTGAGAATTCGGTTCCATTTGCTCCAACTTTTACTGGTAAAAATGCTCCTACTATTGGATCTGATTTTGCTTCGAAACAAGTTTTACTATCATTTTTCGGAAGGGGTATTTTTACATTTAATAACAAATATATCATTTCAGCATCTATAAGAAGAGATGGATCGTCAAAATTCTTTAATGGAACCAAAGATAATGTATGGGGAGATTTTATAGGAGTTTCAGGTGCATGGAAAATTAATGAAGAGAATTTTTTAAAAGATTCAGGAATTAGTACTTTAAAATTGAGAGCAGGATGGGGACAGACCGGGAATCAGGAGATTGGTGGTAATTATCCTGCTTTTGCAGCATATGGCATAAGTCAAGGTGGTGCGCAGTATCAATTTGGCAATCAATATTATTTCATGTATCGTCCACAAATCTACAATCCGTTACTTACATGGGAAACTACAGAAACTACAAATTTAGGATTAGACTTCGGATTTGCGAATAACAGAATATTTGGCTCTGTAGATGTTTTTGATAAAAAAGTAAAAGATTTACTTGGAAATGTACCAATTGCTGCAGGAGATTTGAGCAACTTTAATAATTTAAATGTTGGTGATATGAGAGTAAAAGGAATAGAAGCATCACTAACAGTTGTTCCTGTAAAAACAGAAAATACAAGATGGGAAGTTTCAGCTAACATAACACATTATAATTCTGAAGTTACCAAATTAATTAATGGTGCAAATGATACTTATAATGTTCAGATTGGTGCTATTTCAGGAGGTGTCGGTAATACAATTCAGGCACACGCAGTAGGTTACCAACCTTACTCTTTTTATGTCTATCAACAAGTGTATGATGCAAGTGGAAAGCCTTTAGAAGGCGTGTATGTAGATAGAAATAATGACGGTCAGATTTCTGCTTCAGATAAATATTACAGCCATTCTACACAACCTGATGCTATTTTAGGCTTTAATACGAAATTTACTCACAAAAATTTTGATATAGGATTTAGCGCAAGAGCAGTTTTAGGAAATTATGTTTACAATAATGCATCTTCAAACTCTTCCTTACAGTCTGCTTCTACTAACGAATATTTACAAAACGTATATTCTACAGCGGGACAATATCAATTCGCAACCCCACAATTGTTTTCTGATATTTATATAGAAGATGCTTCTTTCTTTAGATTGGATAACATTAATGCTGGGTACAACTTTAAAGGTATTTTTAACTCAAAGGGCAACTTAAGAGTATATGCATTATTGCAGAATGTTTTTGTAATTACAAAATATTCAGGTATTGATCCGGAAATTTTTGGAAATATTGATAATGGTTATTATCAAATGCCAAAGGTATATTCATTAGGTTTTAACTTTCAATTTTAAATTATCATGAAGAAAAATAAATATAAAATCAAAATAATAGCTGCTGTTTTTGCTGCTTCAGCTCTTTTCTCATCAATCTCTTGTGTTGATGATCTAGAACAAGTTCCTATCACTGACGTTACGTCCCTTAGTGTATTTCAGGACTTTGCAAATTATCCTTCAGCTTTAGCAAAAGTATATGGTGGTTTTGCAAATGGCGGTCAGGAAAGTAATGGTGGAAATTCTGATGTTGGAGGTATTGATGGAAACTTTTCTCAATACACAAGAATTTTGCACACATTACAATGTCTTCCTACTGATGAAGCTGTAATTGCATGGAACGATGGTACTTTACAGACAATACATAAGATGACTTGGGATTCTTCTAATGAATTTGTAAGCGGTATGTATTACAGACTTTATACTGAAATTGCATTCTGTAATGAATTTATCAGGAATACAACTGATGAAAAATTGGCATCGAATAATATTACTGGTGCAAATCTTACAGAAGCTAAATATATGCACGCTGAAGCCAGATATTTACGTGCATTAGCATATTACCATGCCTTAGATTTATTTGGAAATGTTCCTTTTGTAACTGAAAACAATTATCTTCCAGGTTCCACAACTCCTCCTCCAAGAACTACGAGAGCCGAATTATTTAATTATGTTGAATCTGAACTTTTAGCTTGTGAACAATTATTAAAAGCTCCTAAAGCTAATCAGTATGGTAGAGCAGATCAGGCAGCAGTTTGGGCATTGTTGGCAAGATTATATCTGAACTCACAAGTTTATAATAATACCAATCATTATACAGATTGTATTACATATTCTAAAAAAGTAATTTCTGCAGGTTATGGATTGAAAGGAAAATACGGAGATTTATTTTTAGCAGACAATGATAAAAATAATCCTGAATCAATTTTCACGGTCAATTTTGACGGTCAGAGAACTCAAACATCAGGAGGAACAACCTATTTGGTTCATGCTGCAGTAGGTGGTACGATGCCTGCGAATCAATTTGGTATCAATGGTGGATGGAGTGGTCTTAGAACAACTTCTTCTTATGTAGGATTGTTCAATGATAATAATGATCAAAGAAGAAATTTTTATACAAGCGGACAAAACCTTGAAATTAATGATCTAGGAAGTTTTAATGATGGTTATGCTTTCGTAAAATACAAAAATTTAACAAGTACAGGAACTGCAGGATCAGATAATTCAGGGAATTTCTGTGATGCAGATATACCAATGTTTAGATTAGCGGATGTGTACCTAATGTATGCTGAAGCAGTTCTCAGAGGAGGCTCGGGCGGTGATCCTGTCACAGCTTTAGGGTATGTAAATGCTCTAAGAACAAGAGCTGGAGCTGCGCCCGCAACTTCAATTACAACAGATTATATTCTTGACGAAAGAGGTAGAGAATTGGGATGGGAATTGACGAGAAGAACTGACCTTATAAGATACGGAAAATTCACAACAGGAACATATCTTTGGGCTTGGAAAGGTGGAGTTAAAGCAGGTAAAGCAGTAGAAAGTTTTAGAAATCTTTATCCAATCCCAGCAAAGGATATTGTTGCAAATCCTAATTTAATTCAAAATCCAGGTTATTAATTTTAAAAACGTAATTTAAAATGAAAAATTTATTAAAAATATTTAGTATCGTGTTGATAGGATTTTTGCTATCTTCTTGCGAAAAAGATGATGATATGCCTGTTTTAGGTGAAGGTACAACTCCTGTATTATCATCTAATAAATCAGCAGTTGTTTTATTAAATACTGATGCATCAAATGAAGCTGTTTTATTTAACTGGATAAATTCAGATTATGGTGTAAGCATTCAGTTGACAAATCAGTTAGAGTTTGCATTAAAAGGGACTAATTTTTCATCTCCAAAAACTATAAGTCTATCGGCTGGAGAAAAAAAATACAGTATGACAGTTAATGATCTGAACAATATGGTTCTTGCTCTTGGTGCAACTACTGTAACAGCTACAGATATTGAAATAAGATTAAAGTCTGCAATATCAACAAGAACACACTATTCTAATGTTATTTCTTTAAAAGTTACTCCTTTTATTTTAGGTCCGGTTTACACCTATACTGATTTGTATTTGATTGGTGATGCTACAGCAGGAGCTTGGGATAATACCGCTTCAAATGCCAAAATTTACCCGCTACTTAAATCTGCTACTCCTGGTATATATACATACACTGGTTTCTTTGCTCAAGGAGGTTTTAAAATGATTAAAACACCTGGAGTTTGGGATCCTCAGTACGGATTGGGATCTTCTGCAGGATTATTAAGTACAAGCGGTGGTTCTGGAAATATTACAGTTGTTGGTTCAGGATATTATAAGTTAACAATAAATACTACGGCATTAACTTATACATTTACATCTGTTGCAGCACCTACCACTACATATACGTCCATATCAATGATAGGCACAGCCTCAGGAGATTGGAATACTGATGTTGATATGCAGCAATCAACTTTTGATCCTCATGTATGGGTGAAAAAAAATGTTATGCTTAGTTCCGGAGAATTAAAGTTCAGAGCAAATCATGCTTGGACTACGAACTGGGGGGTGGCTCAACAGTATTTTGGAACAGCAGCAGTAGGAGGTGGAAATATTCCTGTTGCAACAACTTTCAATTATAATGTTTATTTTAATGATATGACTGGAGATTTTTCAGTTATACCAGTGAATTAAAAAACAAATTATAAAATTATATGTATCAAATTACATTAATTTAACAGCAAAACTGTTGCTTTACAGCAGCAGTTTTTTTATTTTTAAAGTTTATAATAAATCTAACATGAAGAAAATGACAATCGGAGCATTTTTGCTCTCAATGATGTTTGGAGTTGCTGATGCACAGTCTATAAAATCGCCGGACGGAAAATTTGAAATGGATTTCCAGTTGAAGCAGGGCGTTCCTTATTACAATCTAAAATTTAACGGGAAAACAGTAGTTGAAGATTCAAAATTGGGATTGAGAATTTTTAAAGATTCTTCTATTAAATTTGCTTCAGAAATTGCAAAACCTGAAGATGCTAAATTCGATTTAAACAGCGGATTTACAAAAACAGCGGAAAAAACAGATTCAAAAAACGAAACCTGGCAGCCGGTTTTAGGTGAAAAGAAAAATTATATCAATAATTATAATGAATTGGCGGTTACGCTGAATCAGGCAAGTACTGACAGAAGCATCATTGTTAAATTCAGATTGTTTAATGACGGGTTAGGATTCAGATATGAATTTCCTCAGCAGAAAAATCTGAACTATTTCGTAATCCGTGAAGAAGATTCTGAAATCGATTTTCCTTCAGACATGAAAGCATGGTGGATGGTTGCAGACTACGATTCTCAAGAATATCAATATCAGGAAACCAAAGTTTCTGAAATTCCTGGAAGATGGGCAAAAGCTGCAGATGCCAATGCTTCTCAGACTTTAATCAAAAATGCAGTTCAGTCTCCACTGATGCTGAAAGTAGAAGGAAAAGAACCTTTATATATCAATGTTGCGGAAGCGGCGGTTTTGGATTATCCGGCTTCTCACCTTGAGGTAGATGCTCAGAATTTTAAATTCAAAACCCATCTTACAGCCGACAGACAAGGCGCAAAAGGATATATGCAGACTCCGATGGTGACACCTTGGAGAACCATTATTGTAGCTCCGAAAGCTGAAGATGTAATGGCTTCAAAAATGATTTTTAATCTTAACGAGCCTACAAAATATACCGACACATCTTACATTCACCCTACAAAGTACATGGGAGTTTGGTGGGAAATGATCATAGGAAAATCTCAGTGGGCATACGGACAACCCGAATCTAATGTGCGTCTTGGGGAAACTGATTTTGCAAAACTGAAACCCAACGGAAATCATGGGGCCAACAATACAAAAGTGAAAGATTATATCGACTTTGCTTCTGAGAATGGTTTTCAGGCACTCTTAATTGAAGGCTGGAATATTGGTTGGGAAGATTGGTTCGGTCGCTCAAAAGAATATGTTTTTGATTTCATTACTCCATATCCGGATTTTGATATCAAAATGTTAAACGAATATGCTCATTCTAAAGGAATTAAGTTGATTATGCACCACGAAACTTCAGGTTCTGCAACGAACTATGAAAGATGGTCTGATAAAGCATTCCAGTTGATGAATAAATATGGTTATGACGCTGTGAAAACAGGTTATGTAGGTGATGTGATTCCAAGAGGAGAGCACCATTATTCACAATGGATGATCAATCATTATTACAGAATTGTGGAAAAAGCCAATGAGTACAAAGTAATGGTTAACTCCCACGAATCGGTTCGTCCTACAGGTGAAAGCCGTACTTATCCAAACTACATTTCTGCTGAAGCAGCTCGTGGAACAGAGTACGAAGCTTTTGGAGGAAACAATCCTGATCATCAGACGATTCTTCCGTTTACAAGGTGGATGGGAGGTTCTATGGATTACACACCGGGAATTTTCCAGACAAAATTAGATTACTATTTCCCTGGAGATAAGCGTTTTGTGAAAACTACTTTAGCAAAACAGCTGGCTCTTTATGTAACGATGTACATGCCGCTTCAGATGGCTGCAGATTTACCTGAAAACTACAAAAAGCATATGGATGCTTTCCAGTTTATCAAAGATGTAGCAGCAGATTGGGACGATACAAAAATTTTATCTGCTGAACCGGGAGATTACGTTGTTACGGCAAGAAAAGCAAAAGGTACAGAAAACTGGTTTGTTGGCGGAATTACCGACGAAAACAAACGCGAGTACACCGTAGATTTCTCTTTCTTAGACAAAGGCAAAAAATATGAAGCAACAATCTATGAAGATGGAAAAGATGCTGATTATATCGATAATCCTCAAAGCTACAATATCTACAAAAAGCAGATTACAAGCAAGTCGAAAATTCCTTTCAAAATGGTACGAAGTGGTGGTTTTGCCATCACGATCAAACCTGTGAAATAGTAATTTAAGTTTGAGATACGAGATTGAGTCTGTTTTTCAGGAGCTATTTCCCGCTCTCCACTATATCTTTTTTGTTCTCGGGCTTTCAGCCCAAAAACAAAAAAGGATGCCGTTTCGATCAGGGCTAGGAAAGACTGCCTATTTATAAAACTTTGTCAGGGTTTAAAAGCTCTGACAAAGTTTTTTTTTGTAAATTGAATTTTTAAAATTCTTACCGATGAAGTTGATGGCGACGGTATTCAACAAGCAGAATATTTTTCTGCTCCTGTTGATCGTAATGGTCTTGATGGCAAAACTAATTCCTTTTCACGAATCTTATAAACAGTATTTTAATCTAGCCGGTTTTATCGATTGGGGAATAGCCGGGATTTTCCTTCTGTACGGATTAAAATTAAACTTGAAAGAAGTTGTAAAAGACGTTTCCAATTGGAAATTGCATCTTCTGATACAGTCAGGAACATTTATCATTTTCCCGTTATTGGTTTTGGTTTTTTATCCTTTTATCAAAGATTCGGAGTATTATAACATTTGGCTTTCAGTATTTTTTCTGGCAAGTCTGCCTTCAACGGTTTCATCTTCCGTGGTAATGGTTTCTATTGCAAAAGGGAATGTAACTTCAGCAATTTTCAACGCTTCCATTTCTGGACTGATCGGGATTGTGATGACTCCGCTTTTGATGAGCTTTTTCCTGAATTCAAACTCAGAAACCGGAAATCAGAGTGAAATTATTCAGCAGCTTTTAATCAAAGTTTTACTTCCGATTGTTCTGGGAGTTTTATTAAATCCTTTTCTGAAAAAATGGGTGACAAAATATTCAAACATCATCGCAGAATTCGATAGACTGATTATTCTTTTAATTGTTTATGAAAGCTTCTCAACGGCATTTATAGAAAATATTTTTGTTTCTGTTCCGTCAATTGTTTTTCTTGTATTGGCGTTAAGTGTTGTGTTTTTATTTTTCACAGTTTATTATCTCTTGAAATTCATTGCAACAAAATTAAAATTTAAACCAAAAGATATCATTACTACAACATTTTGCGGTTCAAAAAAATCTCTCGTTCACGGAAGTCTTTTCCTGCTGGTTTTAGGAATTCCTAATGATAAGAAAGTACTTTTTCTACTTCCTGTCATGATTTATCATAGTTTTCAGCTTTTCTATGTAAGTTGGCTCGCAAATAAAATTGCAAAAAGAATGAAGGATGTTGAGGTGTGAAAAATATATTTGATTATCTTTAAATTTAAGAATTTTATTTTCAGAAATAATTATTACAAAACGTTTTGATGTGTAATAATAATTGCACGCTAATTTTAAAAAAAATGAAAAAAATATACACGATTTTTGCTTTTTCGGCCGCTTCGATAGCGTTTGCTCAAATTCAGAAAGTAGAACCCGCCTTTTGGTGGAAAGGAATGAAAAATCCTGAACTTCAGATTTTAGTTTATGGAAAAGATATTGCTAAAGGTGAAGTAGAACTTTCAGACGGAGTTCAGATTAAAGATATTCAGAAAGTCGAAAATCCGAATTACGTTTTTGTGACAATTAACACAAACGAAATCAATGTTCCGAAGTTTAAAATCAATATTAAAAACGGTAAAAAAAATATTGGTTCTTACACTTACGAACTGAAACAAAGAGATCCGAATTCTGCAAACAGAGAATCTTTTACCTCAAAAGATGTAATGTATCTCATCATGCCTGATCGTTTTGCAAACGGCGACGAGAAAAACGATTCAAAACCGGATTTAACTGAAAAAGCAAACAGAACACTTCCAAACGGACGTCACGGAGGAGATTTACGAGGAATTATCAATAATCTTGATTATATTCAAAATCTCGGCGCAACTTCAGTTTGGTTAACACCTGTAAACGAAGACAACGAAAAAGTGTATTCCTATCACGGTTATGCTCAGACTGATTTATATAAAATCGACGGTCGCTACGGAACCAATGAAGAATACAAAGAACTTTCTCAAAAATTAAATAAAAGAAATATGAAATTGGTGATGGATTACGTGACCAATCACTGGGGAATTTCTCATTGGCTCATCAAAGATTTACCAACAAAAGACTGGATCCATCTGTTTAGTGAGGAAAAAAATGGTTTTAAAAGATCCAACTATAAAACAACCACTCAGTTTGACACCAATGCATCGGAAATTGACAAAAAAGTGGCTCTGGACGGATGGTTTGATACCACAATGCCCGACATCAATCAAAAAAATCCTTTGGTTTTAAAATATTTAACACAAAATGCAATTTGGTGGATTGAATATGCCGAATTAGGTGGTTTGCGTGTCGATACTTATCCCTACAATGATAAAGAAGCTATGGCAAAATGGGCAAAAGCGATCACCGACGAATATCCGAAATTCAATATTGTTGGAGAGACCTGGTTGAATACTGCAGGTCACATTTCAGCTTGGCAGAAAGATTCGAAAACTGGTGAAGCGGCAAATTACAATTCATATCTTCCCTCTGTAATGGATTTTATGCTGTACGATGAACTTCCGAAAGCCATCAAAGAAAAAGAAGGCTGGAATAATGGGATGAACAGGATCTACAACAGTTTTACCAACGATTTCCTTTATCCGGACATCAATAACGTCATGGTATTCTTTGAAAATCACGATACCGAAAGATGGAATGAAATTTTTAATAATGATCCTAAAGCCTACAAATTAGGTTTAACATTAATTTCAACCGTGCGAGGAATTCCTCAAATTTATTACGGTTCCGAAGTCGGAATGAGAGGTGATAAAAATAAGGGAGGCGATGCAGATATACGAAGAGATTTTCCAGGTGGCTGGAAATCTGATCAGCAAAATGCTTTAAATCCTTTAACTCAAACACCAGAGCAGAAAGAATTTTATCAATTTACCCAGAAATTATTAAACTGGAGAAAAGGAAAAGACGTCATTCATACCGGGAAAACTAAAAATTTCGTTCCTCAGAATAATGTTTTTGTGTACTTTAGATACAACGAAAAAGAAAACGTAATGGTGATTCTGAACAACAGTGAAAAAGAGGAAACATTAGATTTAAAACATTTCGCAGAATCTTTGGCGGGTGTTTCAAAAGGAAAAGAAGCGATTTCTGATAAAGAAATTTCTTTAAAAAACAGCTTGATGATACCTGCAAAAACTTCGATGATCATTGAATTAAAGTAAATAGAACAAGTTTCAAACTTCTCTTTTTGAACTTTGCTGAGTGAAACGCCTTTGCGAACTTAAAAAAGTTTAGTAGTAGAAAGAAAAACTTTGCGCTCTTTGCGTTAAAAATAAAATTTTAAAAGATCAAATTTAAATATGAAAAAAACTACAATATTCTTCACTTTAATCTTATTAGTATTGAGCTTTACAACAATTTCAGCTCAGTCGAAATTTGAAAAGGAAAAAACAGAAATCGGGAAAATGCTCGATGCTTTCAATGTTGCCGCTGCAAAAGCAGATTACAAAACTTATTTTGATTTTTTCGCTGAAGAATCAACCTTCATTGGAACAGATGCTACTGAAGTCTGGAACAAAAAAGAATTCATGATCTGGGCAAAACCACATTTCGATAAAAAGAAAACCTGGAATTTCACATCATTAAAAAGAAACATTTACTTCAGCAAAGATGGAAAACTGGCTTGGTTTGATGAATTATTAGATACCCAAATGAAAATCTGCCGTGGTTCCGGAGTTTTAGAAAAAATCAACGGAGTTTGGAAAGTAAAACAATATGTACTTTCTGTAACCGTTCCGAATGAAATTATAGATAAAGTAGTAGTGGAGAAAACTCCAATAGAAGATGCTCTCATTGAAAAATTAAAAATAAAAAAATAAAAAAACACAATGTCTAAAAAAGTAAAACCAAATCTTTCTATGGCTCAGATCATCAATATGAGCATGGGTTTTTTAGGAATTCAAATGGCTTTTGGGCTTCAAAACGGAAATGCAAGTAGAATTCTGGGAAATTTTGGTGCAGATGTACATGAGCTTTCGTGGTTTTGGCTGGTTGCACCCATTACTGGTTTGATTGTTCAACCAATTATTGGTCATATGGGCGACAATACTTGGAGTCCACTTGGAAGAAGAAAACCTTATTTTTTAATCGGTGCGATTCTTTGTGCAATCGGTTTGGTTTTGCTTCCCAATGCTGCTTCAGCAACGCAAATGATGGCTGCAAATGTTTTACTTTTAGCCGTTATTTTTCTGGCAATGATGGATGCTTCAATCAATATAGCAATGGAACCTTTCCGCGCTTTGGTTGGAGATATGCTTCCAAAACATCAGGGAACTTTAGGATTTTCAGTACAGACAATTTTGATTGGAATCGGTGCGGTAATCGGATCTTATTTACCGGACTGGCTGACCAAATTAGGTGTTTCAAATGTGGCTAAAGAAGGCTTTGTTGCCGATAATGTTATTTATGCATTTTACTGCGGTGCGGGAATTCTTTTACTGACCATCATTTACACGATAGTTACAACAAAAGAATATTCACCAAAAGAATTTGCTGAATTTGAAGGCGGAAAAGAAGTGGTAGAACAGCCGTCAAAACTATCAGATATTTTCAGTGACTTTGCGAAAATTCCAACCTTAATGAAAAAGTTGGGAATTGTTCAGTTTTTCTCTTGGTTTGCACTGTTTACCATGTGGGTTTTCACCACAAGTGCTTTAGCCACGCATCATTTCGGATTGTCTCCCGAAGACACGCATTCTGTTGAATTCAACAAAGCCGGTGATCTTACAGGTAAATTATTTGGTATGTACAATCTCTGGGCAATTCCGTTTGCATTTCTTTTAACGCCGATTGCAAAATGGATAGGTAAAAAGCAAACTCATGCATTAGCGTTGCTTTGTGGAGGTTTGGGATTAATTTCAATGTATTTTATTAAAGATACTTCACTTCTGTGGATTTCGATGATCGGGCTTGGCTTCGCATGGGCAAGTATTTTGGCAATGCCTTATGCGATGCTGATTGATGCAATTCCACAAAGAAAAATGGGTGTTTTTATGGGGATTTTTAATTTTTTCATCGTGATACCTCAAATCATCAACGGTGTCTTTGGTGGCCCGATTGTAAAAGGTGCCTTTGGAAATTATGCGATGGGCTATGTTGTCGTTGGCGGAATCTGTATGCTTCTCGGCGCAGTCTTAACAATGATTTTCATCAAATCGGATGACGCAAATCCTCAGGAAATCGAAGAGGAAATTCAGCAGGTACATTTTTGAATTTGAGATTTGGAATTTGAGATTTGAAATTCGTAATTCAGGAACAGGATTTAATATTTAAATTCAATATTCAAGATTGAAAATTTTATATTTAGTATTCAAGATTGAAAAATTTGGATTAAGTATTTGATTTAAATGAAAACTTTAGATAAAAATATCAATAAGAGCGGACTTTAGTCCGCTTTTTTATTTCAAATCTGACATTGGCTTTATCCAAAACCTATAATTCACAAAATAATTCCGTCTCTGAAAATTCACTTCGAAGAAAACTGACCATTCACAATTCACATAAAATCACTTCTTACCTTACATCAACATTCCTAGATAAATTTTTAACGAATTTTGCTTTAATAAATTTAAACATCATCATTACTTATTAATCTTTACTAATTACTTATAAATTATGAAAACAGTATATCACAAAGCAGATTCAAGAGGTCACGCAGATCACGGTTGGTTAAATTCTTACCACACCTTCAGTTTTGCAGGCTATCAGAATAGAGAAAGATCAAACTTCGGAGTGTTGAGAGTTTTAAATGACGACACCGTTTCTCAGGGAATGGGTTTCGGAACGCACCCTCACAAAAACATGGAGATCATCTCAATTCCGTTGGAAGGAAACCTGGAGCATAAAGATTCCATGGGAACAACTGCGGTAATCAGAAAAGGAGAAATTCAGGTGATGAGCGCAGGAACAGGTGTAATGCACAGCGAATATAATCAGAATAAAGATGAAGCCGTGAAATTCTTACAGATTTGGGTTTTTCCAAGAGAAGAAAATGTAGAACCGAGATACGATCAGAAAAGCATTAAAGACGGAGAGAAAATCAATTGTTTCCAGCAGATTTTATCTCCGAACAAAAATGATGACGGCGTTTGGATTCATCAGGATGCGTGGTTTAATTTAGCCAATTTCACCAAAGGGAACGGTAAAAACTACACCATCAACAAAAAAGGAAACGGCGTTTATGCATTTATTTTAAAAGGCAGCGCAAAAGTAGGCGACAGAATCTTAAACGAAAAAGACGGCTTGGGAATCTGGGACACTCAAAGTTTCAACATCGAAGCGGTAGAAGACACCGAAATTCTTCTGATGGAAGTTCCAATGGATTTACCGGCATATTTAAAATAAACACTAATTTTGCACCATAAAATTTACCTGACTAAAGAGATTTTGGCGAATAAATCTTTTTTATATAATTTTCAACCAAGCAAACCAAAACGAGATTGATTGTGAACAACTTTGGTGATTGATACCATAAAACAGACAATCAGTAATAACAAACCACGGAGTGGTTCAATATCAATAGCCGTGGGTGAAACCCATGGGTACATAACAACCAATGAAAATGAACCACGAAGTGGTTCAACAAATATCCGCAAAACCCTCAATAAAAAAATAATTTAAATAAATGAAAATCCTAGCCATCGCAGGAAGCAATTCCGACACATCAATCAACAGACTACTCGTAACCTACGCTACCACTTTATTCGAAAACGCAGAAATAGAAATCGTAGACATGAACGATTTTGAAATGCCCATCTACAAACACCAGAGAGAAGTAGAAAGCGGAGTTCCACAGCAGGCGCTTGATCTTGCTTCAAAAATTGACAGCGCAGATCTGCTTTTGGTTTCTCTATCAGAGCATAACGGAACCTATTCAACGGCTTTCAAAAACGTGTTCGACTGGACGTCAAGAATAAAACAGAGAGCAGTATGGAACGAAAAACCAATGTTGCTGATGGCGACAGCTCCGGGTGGAAGAGGCGGTTTGGGAGTTTTGGAGGCTGCTGAAAAGCGTTTTCCTTTACACGGCGGAAATATCGTAGATACTTTTACGCTGCCTTTCTTTAATGATAATTTCGATAAAGAAGCTCAGAAAATTTCTAATGAAGAAAAAGACAGTGAGTTACGCGAGAAAGTAAGCAAGATTTCTGCAGTTGAAACAATCTTAGAAAAATAGCATTTGAATATTAACTTAAAATTAATATCTTTGCAAAAAGAAAAAGTAATGAAAATTCAGACCACTTTCAAAGAATGTTTCTCCAAAAAAGGGAATGTTGTGGACTCTGAAATTCTGAGATAATATAACGGCCGATAATCTACCAAGATTGTCGGCTTTTTTGTTTTCGAAATTTGAATTAATATAATAAAAATTAATACGTCCCACTTTAGCATAAACGATTCATTTGTTAGATTGTTAAATTGATACACTGTTACATTAAAAATATGAGCAACACTTACAAATCTGCAGGAGTAGACAAAGAAGAAGGTTACAAAACCGTTGATAAGATCAAAAAGGCGGTGGGCGAAACTCACAATTCCAATGTATTGAACCATTTGGGAAGCTTCGGTGCTTTCTACGAAATCGGTGGTTACAAAAACCCTGTTTTGGTTTCAGGAACTGATGGAGTAGGAACTAAACTTAAAGTTGCTTTAGACTCAAAAAGATACGATTCTATCGGCGTAGACTGTTTCGCAATGTGTGCTAATGATATCCTGTGTCACGGTGCAAAACCACTATTTTTCCTTGATTATTTAGCTTGCGGAAAACTGGATTCAGAAATTGCTGCGGAGATCGTCTTAGGAATGGTGAAAGCCTGTAAAGACAACAACTGTGCACTGATTGGTGGTGAAACTGCCGAAATGCCGGGAATGTATCAGCCGGGAGATTACGATGTTGCAGGTTTCTGCGTAGGAATCGTAGAGAAAGACCAGATCATTGACGGTTCAAAAATCAAAACGGGAGATAAAATTATCGCTTTACCAAGTTCAGGTTTCCATTCAAACGGATTCTCTCTGGTAAGAAAAATATTCCCGAATTTCGAAGAAGAATTTGAAGGAAAACCTTTGTACGAAACACTTTTGGTTCCTACAAGATTATATTATAAAGACATTCACAAGGTGATTGAAGAGGTTGAAGTTTCAGGAATTGCCCACATCACAGGAGGCGGTTTATACGAAAACATACCAAGAATCATCGGTGACGGATTATGCGCTACAATCGATGCTTCAAAAATTCAGATTCCAACGGTAATGTTAGAACTTGAAAAAAGAGGAAACATCGCCCGCGAAGAAATGTTCGGAACCTTCAACATGGGTGTCGGAATGATCGTTGTCGTAGATCCTGATCACGCTGAAAAAGTGCTTCACCTTTTAGATGACGCTTACGAAATCGGAGAAATCACGGAAGGTGCTGAAAAAATTGATTTGAAATTCTAAAAAGACATCAGATTTTATATATCAGACGACAGACTTTTAGTCTGAAATCTAGTATCTGAAATCTATTATCTAAATTAATGAAAAACTTAGTTATCCTCGTTTCAGGTTCCGGAACCAATCTTCAGAGAATTATCGATACCATCGGCAGCGGAGAAATCCAGAATGCAGAAGTATCTTTAGTTGTTGCCGACAGAGAATGTTACGGACTCGAAAGAGCAAAAAACCACAACATAGAAACCGCACTGATCCCGAGAGGAAAAAATTTCAGCAGCGAATTGGGTAAAATCATCCCGGAAAATACAGATTTAATCGTATTGGCAGGATTTTTATCCATCCTCAAACCTGAGTTCGTGGAAAACTGGGCAGGAAAAATCATCAACATTCACCCGGCATTACTTCCAAAATATGGTGGAAAAGGAATGTGGGGGCACCATGTTCACAATGCGGTGATTGAAGCTAAAGAAAAAGAAAGCGGAGCAACCGTTCATTTCGTAACCGTAGGAATTGACGAAGGAGAAGCAATCCTCCAAAAATCATTCGAAGTCACAGAAAACGACACTCCCGAAACGTTAGCAGAAAAAGTTCATAAAATTGAATATGAAATTTTTCCAACAGCAATTAATAAAGTATTAGGCAACTAACAGCCACCGAGTTTGTCATTCCGTAGGAATCCAAACATAATAGAGATGCTTTCAGCATGACAAACAGAATTTAAATATTTAGTATTAGAGATGTCTTGCTGAGTTTGTCGAAGCATTTCACAATAAGATAAAAAGACGCACTTGGACCGAAAAAATATTAAAATTTAGAAAATCTAAGTAAAATTTCAAAAAGTCCCAACGGGACGGCTTAATAGAGGATAGGATGCAATCCTATTTTACGGAGTGAAAATGAGGTAAGCAGGCAGATACATTGTTATATTAAATAAAAAAGACACACTTAGATAAACAAAAATTATTTCAAAATAATCTAAGTAAAAGTAAGACCGGAGGTGAAAGAACCGGTCTACAGTTTGAAATAACTGTAAAAAGTAAAGTTGAAAAGTCCCAACGGGACGGCTTACCAAAAGATAGGGTGAAATCCAGTTATTTGGTGGGTGAAAAAGTAAAATGAAGGAAAAACCGCAATTGAAACTGCGGTTTCGACTTCGAAAAAAATGAAAAATCTATGAGCAAGAGAGTTTTGATCAGTGTTTCTGACAAAAGCGGATTAACTGAATTCGCACAGTTTTTAGAATCTCAAAATTATGAATTGATCTCTACCGGAGGTACATTCAAACATTTGAAAGACGCTGGTTTAAATCCGATTCAAATCGATGAGGTAACCGATTTTCCTGAAATGTTAGATGGAAGAGTGAAAACTTTACACCCGAAAGTTCACGGTGGTTTATTGGCTGTCCGTTCAAACGAAGAGCACATGAAAACCGTTCAGGAGCACAATATCGGTTTAATCGACATGGTGATTGTGAATTTGTATCCGTTTTTTGAAAATGTAAACAAAGACATTTCATTACACGAAAAAGTAGAATTTATCGACATCGGAGGTCCTTCAATGCTTCGTTCTGCTGCAAAAAATTTCGATTCTGTAACGGTTATTACTGACGTTGAAGATTACAAAAAAGTAAAATCCGAAATGGAACAAAACGGTGACACTTTCATCGAAACCCGTAAAAAATTAGCCGGAAAAGTATTTAACCTGACTTCAGCTTACGATGCGGCGATCTCAAGAATGCTTTTAGAAGAAGATTACCCGACTTATTTAAGCGCTTCATATAAGAAAGTTTCAGACTTAAGATACGGAGAAAATCCACACCAGACTGCAGCGTACTACGTTTCAACTTTTGAAAACGGTGCGATGAAAGATTTCGAACAGTTGGGAGGTAAAGAATTGTCATTCAACAACCTTCGTGATATGGATCTTTGCTGGAAAGTGGTGACGGAATTTAAAGAAGAAATGGCATGTTGTGCCGTAAAACATTCTACACCTTGTGGAGTGGCAATCGGAACTACAGCCTTAGAAACCTATAAAAAAACGTTCGAATGTGATCCTGTTTCAATCTTCGGTGGAATCGTAGCTGCCAACTTTAAAATTGATGCTGCAACGGCTGAAGAATTAAACAAAACATTCCTTGAAATCGTAATGGCTCCTGATTTTGACGAGGATGCCCTGGAAATTTTAAGAAAAAAGAAAAACTTAAGAATAATAAAAATCGTGAACCCGGTTTCAGACAAGCAGACTTGGGTAAAAGTGGATGGAGGAATTTTAGTGCAGGATAACGACAGTATTTTTTCAGATGATATTAAAGTGGTTACGGAAAGTCAACCGACAGAGGAGCAGAAAAAAGCTTTATTATTCTCTCAGAGAGTGGTAAAATACGTAAAATCAAACGCAATCGTTGTTTCAAACGGATTTCAGGCTTTCGGAATCGGCGGTGGACAGGTGAACAGAATCTGGGCGACTCAACAGGCAATCGAAAGAGCAAAAGAGAAATTTACAGGAGAATTAGTTTTAGCTTCTGATGCATTTTTCCCTTTCCGTGATGTAGTAGATTTCTGCGCTCAGGAAGGTATTACAGCAATTATTCAACCGGGAGGAAGCGTAAAAGATCAGGAAAGTATTGATGCTGCCAACGAACACAAAATCCCAATGATGTTCACGGGTGTAAGACATTTCTTTCATTAAAATTGAATTAAAATAGTAATTTGAGATTGTATTTATAGCATTCAAAATTATATATTTGTAAACTAGACTAGAAATAATAAAGTATGAGAATATTAATCATAGGTGAAGGTGGAAGAGAGTCTGCATTAGCAGCGAAACTTCAAAAGGACAACAGAGTTACTAAAATGTTTTTTGCTAACGGTAACGCATCAACAGATGCAATCGGGCAAAATGTTCATATGTCAGAAATCAAAGAATTGAGAGATTTTGCGATTAAAGAAAAAGTAGATTTGACGATTGTAGGTCCTGAAGCTCCCTTGGTTGCTGGTTTGAAGGATGAATTTAAGAAACATGATCTTAAAGTTTTTGGTCCGAACCAGAAAGTGGCAAGTCTTGAAGGAAGTAAGGCTTTCTCTAAGAAATTTATGCAGACCTATGATATCAAAACGGCAAAAGCTGTGGTATTTGATTCATATAACGAAGCTAAAGAATACGTACAGACTCAGGAATATCCTTTGGTAATCAAAGCAAGCGGTTTAGCTGGTGGAAAAGGTGTTGTCATTTGTGATACTCTTGAAGAAGCAGAAGCTACAATCCACGATTTCATGATCAGAAGAATTCATGGTGATGCGGGTATTCGTTTGGTTATCGAAGAATTTTTACAAGGTTTTGAGGCATCGATTATTGCATTCTCAAACGGTGAAAAAATATTCCCTTGTATCGCTGCTAAAGATTATAAGAAAGTAGGAAATGGTGATAAAGGTCCAAACACAGGTGGGATGGGTTCTGTAGCACCAAGTCCGGAATTTACGGCAGAGCATACTGCAGATTTTGAAAAAAATATTTTAGAACCAACGTTGAAAGGTCTTAAAGCTGAAGGTTTCAGTTTCAAAGGAATTATTTTCTTCGGATTGATGGTGACTAAAAACGGAACGTATCTTTTAGAATACAACATGAGATTTGGAGATCCTGAAACTCAGGTTTTGATGGCGTTAATGGAAAACAATCTGTTGGATGTGATCAATGACTGTATGAACGGAAAAGAGTTAGATCTTAAATTTAAAAACGAAAAAGCAGTTTGCTTGGTAATGTGTTCAGGTGGTTATCCGGGAAACATCGAAACAGGCTTTGAAATTACAGGAATAGAAAAAGCGAAATACAGCCAGGTGTTGTGTGCAGGAGCAATTAAGAAAGGTGATAAAACAGTTTCTAACGGAGGTAGAGTGATGAATGTAGTGGCTACAGGAGCTACTTACGATGAAGCCAGAAAGAAAGTTTATGAAGACGCTGCTCACGTACATTTCGATTACAGTTTCTACAGAGAAGACATCGGTAAATTTTAATATAATGCCCTGATTTTTTCGGGGCTTTTTTATTAGAAGCCGGGAACCTGCTGTCCGCTGTATCTTTTTTATCATTGCGAACAACGTGAAGTGATTTGTTGAACTATTTCTCAATCGCAATAACAAAAAAGGATGCCGCTTCCATCAGGGCTAGGGTTTTCGTCCTTTTAAAAAATTAGGTAAATCAACATCATTTGTTTTATCATTTATAAATTATCAATCATCAATTATACAATGAACAACGGTATTATCATATTAGATTTCGGATCACAATACAACCAGCTTATCGGAAGAAGAATCCGTGAGATGGGAGTGTATTCCGAAATTTTACCATTCAATACACCTTTAAAGACAATTTTAGAAAAACAGCCAAAAGGAATCATCCTTTCAGGTGGACCGAGTTCTGTGAACGCAGAAAACGCTCATTTGGTTGAAAAAAAATTATATGAACAGGGAATTCCCGTTTTAGGAATTTGCTACGGAATGCAGCTTACTGCACATCTTTTAGGCGGAAAAGTACATAAAGGTGTAAAAGGCGAGTACGGAAAAGCACATTTAGATATTGTGAAAGAATCTTCTTTACTAAAAGGAGTTACTCAGAATTCAGTAGTCTGGATGAGTCACTTCGACGAGGTTGGAATGTTGCCTCCAGGTTTTGATTTAAATGCAAAATCTGGCGTAATCGCTTCGATTGCTAACGAAGAAAAGAAAATCTTTTGCGTACAGTTTCATCCGGAAGTTTCTCATACAGAGGAAGGCGGAAAAATGTTAGAGAACTTCGTGTTCGACATCTGTAATTCAGAGAAAAACTGGAAACTTACCAACTATATCGACAAAACAGTTGAAGAAATCAAAGAAAGAGTAGGAGACAACAAAGTAATACTTGGTCTTTCAGGAGGTGTAGATTCTTCTGTTGCTGCCGTTTTAATTCACAAAGCGATTGGTGATCAGCTTCATTGCATCTTCGTAGATACCGGACTTCTGCGTAAAGACGAAGACAAAAAAGTGATGCAAAATTATGGTGAGAGTTTTCATATGAACATCAAATTGGTTGACGCTTCAGAAAGATTCTTATCAAAATTAGCCGGAGTTGATGATCCCGAACAAAAAAGAAAAATCATAGGGAACGAATTTATTCATGTTTTTGACGAAGAATCGCATAAAATTGAAGGCGCAAAATTCTTAGCTCAAGGAACAATTTATCCTGACGTGATTGAAAGTCAGTCAGTAAACGGACCTTCAGCGGTAATCAAATCTCACCACAATGTTGGCGGACTTCCCGAAGAAATGGAATTTGAATTGCTTGAGCCTTTAAGAGAACTCTTCAAAGACGAAGTAAGAAAAGTAGGTGAAGAATTGGGTATTCCTCATCATTTGGTACATAGACATCCTTTCCCAGGTCCAGGTTTGGGAATCAGAATTTTGGGTGCTGTAGATGCTGAAAAAGTAAAGATCCTGCAGGAAGCCGATGATGTTTTTATCGAAGAATTGTATAAAAACGATTTATATGAGAAAGTCTCTCAGGCATTCGTAGTTCTTCTTCCTGTAAAATCTGTCGGAGTAATGGGCGACGAAAGAACTTACGAATATACTGCAGTAGTTCGTTCTGCTAATACCATCGACTTTATGACCGCAACATGGAGCAGACTTCCTTACGAGTTTTTAGATACTGTCTCAAGCAGAATCATCAACGAAGTAAGAGGAATCAACAGAGTTGCGTATGATATTTCAAGCAAACCACCTGCAACGATTGAGTGGGAGTAATCTTGATTTAAATTAAATATAAACCAGCTTTTTGAGGCTGGTTTTTTTTGTGAACCCTAATTAATATCACTATTCCGTGACTCAGATAGTTAGCTCACCTAAAAATTTCATATATTTGAAAACTCACACAAATCAATAGCAAAAAAACCTAATAAAATCAGGCTTTGAAAAAGTTTTATACCCATTTTAAATTTAGAATCAATCAAAGTTTAAGGTTGTTTAATTTAAATCCAAAATTCAGCCTTCCCGCATTTTTAATTTTTGGGTGCTTGATGGTGGTGAAATTTCCTAAACCCATTTTATATCCTGCGGTATTTTTTCTTTTAACATTTATTTTTCACATTAACAGAAAAGATATTTCATTTCTTCAGAAAATTTTTGTCAGAAATTGGAGGTTGATTATATTCCTTGAATCTGCAATAATCTACAGCATATTTGTGATGGCAAATATCAATTACAAAATTGATCAGTTTGCAGCTCTGTTTTTTGCTGCGCTAATTTCCTTTGCTTTTTTCTATCCAAAAAAACAAATACACTTCGTGCTTCAATGGAATTTCGTTCCGACGTATCTTTTTGAATGGAAAAGCTATCTGAGAAAAAATACCATTTTAGCGATCTTAGGATACTTCATTCTTGTAATTTCATCTTATAATCCTGCAAGTTTAATTTTATGTGGAATTTTTACATTTGATTTCATAGGTGCTATTTTTGAGCCCAACGAAAGCAAAGATATGCTGGAAATGTATTTTAAAAAGTATGATTTTATATTTAAGCTCAAAAAGAATGTAGCGTTCTTCAACCTGCTTTTGTTGCCCACTTATACTGGTTTCCTGATCTTTAACTATACTGAAAGCTTTTATCTTCTCTATTACGCGATATTTATGAATCTGTATTTCATTTTGATTCTCACCAGAAAGTATAAGATTTACAACTTTAAAGAAAGAGGAAACTACTACGGAATGATCGTGTTTTTAGAATATTTTTTCTGTAGCATACTGATTATTCCTGCAATTTTTGTGATCAAACAAAATATCAGAGAGGCAAAACAAAATATCAGAATTTATGTTGGAAATTAAAGATTTATCGGTAAGTTTTAAAGATAAAAATGTCTTAAAAGGCTTGAATCTAAATGTAGAAGAAGGTTCTATCATTGGTTTACTTGGAAAAAATGGAGCTGGGAAAACTACACTATTTGAATCTCTGTATCAGAATCAAAAATATGCTGGTGAAATTCTTTGGAATAAAGAAAAACTCCAAAGGAAGAGCATTTCCTATCTAGAAACTGAAAATTATTTTTATCCCTATATCACAGGAAAAGAGTATTTAGAATATTTTTCGCAACACAAAGAAAATTCTTTGAATGAGCTTACCGAAAAGTTTAGGTTGCCGCTCAATAAATTTGTTCAGGATTATTCCAGCGGAATGAAAAAGAAAATTGCACTGATGGGAATGCTGATGCTGGATAAACCGATCAATATTCTTGACGAACCGTTTAACGGAGTAGACTTTGAAGGCGTTCATATTTTATACGAAATCATCCGTGAGCTGAAAGATAAAAATAAAATCGTCGTGATTAGTTCGCATATCATCGAGACTCTGTTTCATACCTGCGACAAAATTGCAATTTTGGAAGATGGAATCATCAGTAACATCTTTGACCGCTCAGATTTTGATCAATTAAGTAATTTTAAATTTTAAAAACACATTCATTACCTTCATACAGTTTCAATGGAAGAACTTTTGTGATTAATTTTCTACATTTGTTCAATGAAGATAGCATTCCTTGGTCCGCACGCCAGTTTTACTCAGTTGGCAGCCACACAGATTTTTGCAGATGAAGAATTAGTTCCGCAGTCGAGCATTTTAGACTGTTTCAATGCCGTAAAAAATAATGAAGTTGATAAAGCTGTTGTTCCTTTAGAAAATTCTATCGAAGGTACGGTTTCTATGACGCTTGATTACCTCTACGATTTTGATGTGCTTATAGAAACTGAACTTGTAATGCCGATTGCACATCATCTGATGATTCACCCAGATCAAGAAACTTTTGAAAGAGTCATTTCGCATCCTCAGGCTTTAGCACAGACTTTTCATTTTAGATATGATCATTTTAAAGATATTCCATCGCAGGATTACAGTTCAACTGCTGCTGCGGCAAAACTAGTTTCAGACAATCCAAACGAAAAATGGGCTGCGGTCGCTAACCGGTATTCTGCAAAACTGTATGGTTTAAAAATTATTCATGAGAATATTCAGGACTTTGAACAGAATCATACGAAGTTTATTGTGATTTCAAAAAAGAAAGAAAGCTTAAGACTTAATCTCCCGAAGACATCTGAGAAAACATCTCTAATCATTACCCTTCCCGAAGATCACGCAGGAGGTCTTCATCAGGTTTTATCTGTCTTCGCTTGGCGAAAAATGAATCTCTCTAAAATAGAAAGCCGAACATTGAAAACCGGTTTAGGAAATTACTTTTTCTTCATCAATGTTGCCAGTGAATGGCATAATGTTCTGTCTCAAAATGCCATTGACGAGATTATTTCATTAGGTTCAAATGTAAAATTTTTAGGACATTATGATGAATATGTTTTTAATGAATAAATTCTGCTAAACATTGTTTTCATGTGTGTAATTCTTTGTATTTTTAAATAATAGAACACACACATGATGATTAAAGACAAACAGAAAAGTTTCATCAACGAAGATGTAAAATATTTTGCTAAGCTTTTCGGGAGGGCAACCTTCAGCTTTTTAAAAATAAATTTAATTGGTCAATTCGCCATTGCAATTCTCTGCATTACGACAATAATGTTGATCATCACGCAAACCTATTCAAGCGGTGGCGGACCAGTTTATACAAGTGGTGAAGCGGCAGTTGCGGTACTTTTTATGCAGCGGCCAATTGCGTTTGGTTTGGCGGTGATAAGCATTTTGGCCAGTCCGTTTTTATTATTTTCAATGGGGAATAAATACGTCATGTTCAAGACGATTAATCGACTGATTGCTGACAAGGGTGAAAATTTACTGTTCCCGATTTTAGATAAACTTCTTTTAAAGGTGAAAGAACACCAGCCGGAATTATTCAGACAAGGAGTCGACAAAACTAAGCTGCAACTGAGAATTTTACAAGAAATTAGAGATTCAAAACAAAATAAATGGCTGAAGAAAATCATTGCGTTCGGGTTTAAAAAAGTAGACCTAAACGAAATTGATTTCAAAGACGAGAATGTAAGTTTCTCAGAAATTATTAAAGTTAAAATCATCGATCAGCTGAAAAGTATTTCCGAACCGAGCCGGCTTTTCTTTTGGGTGATTTTGGGGATAAATGTTTTGATTTTGGTATTGACAGTTTTTAAAGCAATATAATTATTCTTTAAACTGAATATTGGTACACTTATTATTTTCATACCAATCAAGCCAGGTTTTTCTGTCTTTTTCGTAAGCTCCACTCGGATATATTCTAGCATAATTAAGCATACTTTCAGTTGAAACTTGGGTGTATTTTGAGATGAAATTTAAAGTTTCATGAAATTTTCTATTTTGAATTGAATAAATAGTGTCAATGAATTTTATCGATGAGAAGAATTTTTCTTTAAATTCAGGATTTTCTTTACAATTAACGGTTTTTCCGCAGATATCCGGACTATCTAAAAGAATTAATCTGTAATCTTTGTAGTTAAAAGTTGTATCTATACCTTCATGATAATAAATTTCACTGTAGGTTTTTGATAGATAGGTATAATTCGCATCGGTTTTAATAGTTAACTGATAATTTTTGGTGGTATCAATTTTTGATTTAAATATTTGTTTACATAGAATTGATTTTGTGAAAAAAGAATTCATCGTATCATTTTTTAAAAAATATATATAATCATTTTCAGTTGAATCAATTCTTGTAATTTTTGCATTTACTGTTTTAGTTTCAGATTTAAAATAAATATTTTTTATCTTGTATGATTTACACGAAACAAGCATTACAATTATAATGAGAGAAATATATTTCGCCATAATCAATATTTTGTGGGGTTTGGATCTATATATTTTATTAATGTAAATCTCGGATTTATTTGATTTCCTGTAATATTTTCACAGTCGACAAAATGTTGAGATTTCATTCCTGTTTTCCATATCAAAATATCATTGTCAGTTATTGTTTCCTCGCCGATTTCTGTTCTTAGATTGGCATACATTTGTTTGTGTAAAAACAAAGTGTATTTTTTATGAAGCTTGATTTTGCGATAATTTTTATTCGCAAAATTGGTATCAACAGGTTTCGTGAAAATTCCTTCAATCGAATCAATTTTAAAATGAAAAATATGAATTCCATTTTTGGTTTCTATTTTAAAGAATTTTGCCTTCGTTAATACATAATTACCTTGCAAAATATATTCTGTATTTTTTCTTGAAATACAGTTTGTAAAAAGACTTAAAATTAAGAGTATTGTTAGTTTTTTCATCATCATTCAAAAATATAAATCTTTTCTTAGATTTTAATTTAAAACTTTCAATAGGAATAATTTTTGAACTTACTTTGCAATTCAAATCATCCTCAAAATTATGTTTGACAAACAGCAGCGAAAGCTGAAAAGATCTGCCCGTTTAATCTCCGTTTTAAGCAAATACGGCTTCAAAGATATGATTGCCAGAATGGGCAAAAAACCGGAAGAAAGTTCTGCGCCGTCTGATGAAATTATCTCTAAAGGAACCGTTTACGAAAGAATACGACTGGTTCTTGAAGAATTGGGACCAACGTTTGTAAAGCTCGGACAAACATTCAGCAACCGTGAAGATCTGCTTCCACCGGAATTGATTCAGGAGTTGCAGAAACTCCAGGATCGGGTAGAAGTGGTCGAAATGAACGTTGAGGAAATTCTCGAAAATGAATTCAATATTGTTGTTAAAGAACATTTCTCAGAAATTATTGCGAAACCTTTGGCAACAGCTTCTATTGCTCAGGTGTACAGAGCGACTTTAATTTCGGAAGAAGAGGTCATTTTAAAAATCAAAAAACCTGATGTTTTGAGCATCATTGAAGATGATTTGCTGCTGATCAAAGATTTGGTGAAGTTGATTTCAACTTATTCTGAAATTGGGTCGAAGCTTAATTTAAAACAGGCCATTGCAACTTTCGAAAAGTCTTTGCTGGAAGAAATTTCGCTCGTTAATGAAAGAAATAATATCAAACAGTTTGCTTTAAATTTTAAAAATAGCAAAGAAACCTACATTCCGATTATCTATGACGAATTTTCTAACAATAATGTCCTTTGCATGGAATTTATTGACGGAATTAAAGTTACAGATAAAACTGAACTTTTAAAACATCAAATTGATCCCGTTGTCGTTTCTGAAGTAGGCTTGAGACTTTTTGTTTCTCAGATTTTAGATTACGGTTTCTTTCATGCAGATCCGCACGCCGGAAATATTTTAGTAAAAAAAGATGGAAAAGTGGTTTTTATTGACTTTGGTGCAGTAGGAAAAATTCAGCCAAATGACAAAGAAATTCTTGAAAGTTTGATTGTCGCTTTTGTGGCTAAAAATTCCAACAAAATTGTCCGTTATCTCAAAAAAATGGCAGTCAGTTATGAAATTCCTGATGAAAGAAGATTTGAAAATGATGTAGAAGAAGTTCTGAATTTCGTTCACAGCACTTCGCTGAAAGATATCGATCCGCATATCATCATTAATAAGATGAAAGATGTATTAAAAGATAATCAGTTGTATATGCCGGATTATTTTTATCTTTTATTTAAAGGAATCGGTTTGATTGAGGGAGTCGGAAGAACAATCAATCCTGATTTAGATATTGTCAAAAGTCTTCATCCTTACACCAAGAAAATTCTTTCCAGAAAAATCAGCCCGAAAAAACTCTTCAAATCTGGAATGGACAAGATGGTGAATTTCACCGATAATGTGGATGAAATTCCAAAAGAACTTCGCTCCGTTTTGCAGAAATTGGATGACAATAAATTCACCATCTCAAGTGAAATCAAGAATATTGAAAAAACTAACAATCTTATTAAATCGAGTATTGTTAATTTAATTTTAGCGATGATTCTCGGAGCGAATATTATTGCAACTGCAATTGTCTTTGTTTCAGAATCGGGACCAAGAATCGGGGAAATGTCCTTAATAGCCGTATTGGGATTTGTATTTTCTTTTTTGTTGATGATTGTTCTTTTATTGAGAATTAACAGGAAATAATTATATATTTGGTTATGATGAAATCATTTTTTGCTAGTGCTTTAATGTGTTTTAGTTTATTTTTAAATGCACAGAAAGAAGCCGATGAAGGTCTTTTAGGAGATTTTGATGGTAATGGAACCAAAGAATTTGCATATATCAAAATTAATGATTGCGGTGAGGAATGCGATGGGAAATGTGAATCTGTAATTTATTTTAGTGACAAAAAATTAAAATCATTTACTATTTCTCCTGCAAAAAGCGGAACACTCTATAATTTAAAAGATCTAAATAACGACGGTAAAGACGATATCGGGTTTTATCCTAATTGGTGTACAAGTTGTTGGCATCCTTTTTATGTTTATTCTTTTCGTAAAACAGGTTGGGAAGCATTAGTGAAACCAATTTCAACTCACTGTTCTCAATGGGAGAGTGATCAGTTTCCAATTAAAAAAGATCCGAAGAAGAAAGGATTTGTCATAGTTACGACAAGTGAGTTTGTGGACGATGATATTAAAGTAGTCAGTAGAAGCATAAGGATTCAATAATTTTATTAAGAAAAAGAAACAAAATCTTCGGCAGATTTTATTCATTCAAACGAATAGCTAAATTAAATTTTTGATAAAAATATTGTTGTTTTTGAATCAAATTAACAATCGAAATATTTGCCTATCTTTGCAAAATGGAAAAACTCACTTTTGCAGATTTTGACCTTCCGGTTAAAGTTCTTGATGTTTTAGCAGATTTAAATTTATTTGAGCCTACTCCAATTCAGGAGAAGAGTATAGGTCCTATCCTTTCAGGAAGAGATGTGATGGGAATTGCACAGACGGGAACAGGGAAAACGTTAGCTTATCTTTTACCGGTTTTAAAGACTTGGAAATATAACAAAACAGGAAATCCTACAATTGTTATCTTGGTTCCTACAAGAGAATTGGTGGTTCAGGTATCAGAAATCGTTGAAAAACTGACAGAGAATATCACTGCAAGAGTAATCGGAATTTACGGAGGGAAAAATATCAATACGCAAAAGCTTTTATTCAACGACGGTTGCGATATTTTGGTGGGAACTCCTGGGCGTATCATGGATTTAGCGATTGATAATGCCATTTCATTAAGAGAAGTTCAGAAACTGATCATTGATGAGTTTGACGAAATGCTGAATTTGGGTTTCAGGCCTCAGTTGACACACATTTTCGAAATGATGCGTGAAAAAAGACAGAATATTCTTTTCTCTGCAACCATGACGGAAGCAGTTGACGAAATGCTGGATCAGTATTTCGCAGGTCCTATTGAAATTTCATTGGCAAAATCTGGAACTCCTCTTGAGAAAATCGAACAAACTGCTTACAAAGTTGAAAACTTCAATACAAAAATCAACTTGCTTGAATATTTGTTGAAGAACAATGAAAATATGACTAAAGTCTTGATTTTTGCTAATAACAAAAAGCATTCAGATTTATTATTTACAAAGATCAATGAGCTTTTCCCTGACGAATTTGATGTAATTCACTCCAACAAATCTCAGAACTACAGACTGAAAGCGATGAAAAGCTTTGAAAAGGAAGAAATCAGAGGCTTGATCACGACCGACGTTATGGCGAGAGGATTAGATATTTCAAATATTACTCACGTTATTAACTTTGAAACCCCTGAAGTTCCGGAACAGTATATTCACAGAATTGGTAGAACAGGTAGAGCTGATAAAGATGGTAAAGCCATCACTTTTGTAGCTAAAAAAGAAGAAACTCTGGTTCTTGACATCGAATTATTGATGGATAAAGAATTAAGATATATTGATTTCCCAGCCGAAGTGAAAATCAATCCTAAAAAGATTATTTCTGAAGAAGATGTGATCTTAATGAAAAATCCTGCTCAGGCAAAATTATTTGATGGAGGTGGTGCTTTTCACGTAAAGAAAGACAAAAACAAAAAAGAAAACTGGGGTGGCCCTTCAAAAAGAAAAGCTCCCAAAAAATTCGGAGCCAATAGAGCACAACAGAAAACAATCTCGAAATCAAAGAGAAAGAAATAAAAAAACGATTCCAATTTTGGAATCGTTTTTTGTTATTTTCAGCGTTTTATTTTTGAATCATTCGCAGTCATCTTCATGCAGAAAATTTAGTTCATCATCGCGCTGAACATAATCTCTTGAAATTCCTGGTGGATTGAAAAGTCCCCAATCGTCAACAATAAAATGTTTTGGATTAAAACCTTCCACCCACTCAATAAAGATAATTTTGAATTCTTCAATCAAACTTCTGATGATTTTATAATATTTGGCATCTTCGAAATCAAACATTTTTAAAGTATTTCCAGTTACTAAAATATCTTTTGCCGCTTTTCTAATGATGGCAGCATTTTCCATTTTAATATCATATAATTTTACAGCTTCTGCACCGGAAATTTTTGCCTGCATCATCAAACTGTCTTCTAAAAGATTCAATTTGATATACTTCAGATGCTCATTATCTTCAGGAAAAAGATCTGTGATAGTCTTCAAAGCTTGAAAAATCTCTTCCGCTTTTTTCAAAATGGGAGTTTCTAGATGTGATCGCATATTTTATTTCATATAGGGATTCATGACCTTTGTCCAAAGTCTATAACCTTCCGGAGTCATATGAAGCATATCTTCTACAAAAAGATCTTTTCTTACATTTCCGTTGACATCATTCATTATCTCTGTAATATCTATGAACTCAGCATTTTTTTCCTTCCTCATGAATTTCGCAATTTTCTTATTGGCTTCTTTCATTTGTGGCCAAAGCTTTTCGCGGCTCGGAGAATATTTTATTGAAATGAAATCCACTTCTATATTCGGAAATTTTTCACGTACTTTTTTGTAGAAAGTTTTGAATCTATCAACAATAATATCAGCTTTTAATTTGGCATCATCTGCAAAATCGTTTTCACCACAATAAATGATAATTTGTTTTGGCTGATAAGGTTTTAGCAAATCTTCAGAATAATAATTTAAATCGGTCAGTCTTGAACCTCCAAAACCTCTGTTGATAATTGTTTTACCGGGAAAGTATTCTGAAACATCCTTCCATTTTGTGAAAGATGAGCTTCCTATCAAAAGAATTGTGTTATTGGGTGGAGCAGATTGCTGATTTAATGTTTTGAAATTCTGGATGTCCTGCCAAAACATAGGCTTTTTTTCCTGCGAATACATAAGGGCAAACATCAGCAACAGAAATCCTGCAAAAATCTTCTTCATTTTTATCTAAATTTTATTGGAAATTAAATATAATAAAAAACTCCCGAAAATTTCGGGAGTTAAGCAGTTTTTATCTTTTATAACTTCTGTAAACGTAATCGATGACCATATCTCCGTTGTAATCAATACTGTCGAACATTTCCATCAGTCTTAATTCGCTGTTGCTCAAAATGTCGACTCTATAAGGTCTTTCGTTATCATTTTTGTATTTGATGACCAGAATTTTCTTTTCGGCATCATAAGTATAAGTACCTTCTGTCTTTTCACTTGTACATGTAGCACCAATACCTGTAACTGCAGTGTATGCTGCATAATAATCGATCCTGAATTCTGTTGTGCTTTTTGCGCTGCAGCCTGTAGGAGTAATGGTAGAGAGTACAGTTTTATTATCTTTTCCGGAAATTATTTCTTCTTTTGTATCTTTCCATTCACCTTTCAGCATGTCCAGTTCAAAACCTTCGACATCATCATCTTCGCATGAACTAAGCGCTAAGGCTGAAAAGGCAAATAAAAGTAGGTATTTTTTCATTTTCACATATTTAAGATGCTAAAATATAAATAAATTTCAAATATTTATAATGAAATTAAGGTTTTTTAAACTAATGTTTGTAAAAACTATAATTTTTAAGATTCAAGACAGAAAATAAAAGTTAGAAGCTCTGAAAATTTAAGTGTTCGAAATAAAAATTCAGATCTTTTAGCATTTTTAGAATACATTTATATGTTTTAGTAACTCATTTCGACAATCTTGTAGGCATCTTTTGGAGTTAACTTTTTAAGTTCACCCAAACCAACCCAATTTCTTTCTGTAAAAGCTTTTTCGATTCTTTCAGCAGTATTTTGATAATGGTCTGTGTAATCTGAAAGTTTGGTCTGAATTTCCAGACTATGAAAAAACTCTTCCAATTTTTTGATAGCGGCTTCCGCTTTTTCTTCTATGTTTCCTTCTGTGATTTTCCATACTCTTTCTGCATATTGCGCCAGTTTCTCTTTTTTAGTTTCAAAATTGTAACGGTAATGAGAAGGTGCGATAACAGCAAGTGTTCTTGCGTGATCAATTCCGTAATAAGCCGTCAATTCGTGTCCCATTGCGTGAACTGCCCAATCTGTGATCACCCCTTTTTGAATCAGCCCGTTAAGAGCCATTGTGCAACACCACATGAAGTTTCCGGCAGCATCATAATCAAAATTTTCAGACATTACTTTCGGTGCAGTTTCCTGTAAACTAATTAAAATACTTTCTGCAATTCTTTCCTGAAGATCGGCAGAAGACGGAGCAGTCATATATTGTTCTAAAACGTGAGTGTAGGCGTCTGCAATTCCGTTGGCAATTTGTTTTTTAGGAATTGATTTTACTACTTCCGGATCTAAAACAGAAAATTGAGGAAATAATCCTGGACCACCAGATGATAATTTTTCATTGGTTTCTCTCCTTGAAATTACATATCCGGAATTCATTTCAGAACCCGTTGCAGGCAAAGTAAGAATTGTCCCGAAAGGCATTCCTCCACCTTCTAAAGTTCTTACAGGTTTTTTAAGGATTTCCCAAGATTCGCCCTCGTAATTAGCTGCAGCAGAAAGAAATTTCACACCGTCAATCACAGAACCACCACCAACAGCTAGAAGATAAGTAACATTATTATCTTTAATAACTTTTAAAGCTTCCAATAAAATCTCGTATTCCGGATTTGCCGGAACTCCGCCAAATTCCTGAAGATCATGATCTTTTAAAGCTTCTTTTACCTGTTCGTAAACACCATTGCTTTTGATGCTTCCACCACCGTAAATCATCAGTATTTTAGCATCCTTTGGAATTTCTTTTGAAATTTTTTCAATTTCACCTTTTCCGAAAAGTATTTTTGTTGGATTTTTTAATTCAAAATTAAGCATTGATCTAAATTTAATTGAGACCAAATTTACGCATTGAATAATGAAAACTCAGTTAATGAAAGTTTAAAATTTGTATGATTGAGTTTTGTTTAAACTATGGAAATATTCAGAAATTAAATTTGTTTATTTTCCTTAGCAAACCTTTCACGATATATTGTAAGATAAGACCTTAATTCGGATTCTGTTACGTCTAAATTATCAATTTGGATCTCGATTTTTTCACTTTTATAGTAAAACTGTAAATAATTAACTATACTCTTGAAGTCATGCCTTGATTCCTTTGAAGAAAATGTTCTTGAAATAATTTTTTCATTTTCTATATCATTCCAATTCATTAATGATTTTTTTGACATCTGGACTCCTTTTCCACTTATGTTAATAGCTATTGAGTTCATCTTTTTTATTTCTAGAAAAATCATAATCAGAGAAAAAACGATTGCTGCAATTGGTATTATGGCAAAAACAATTAAACTTTCTGTGTCAATTTGTGAAGGAAGAGTTAAAGAAAAAATACTTATAATGATGAATACCAAATTACTAGCACAATTAGTCAAAGAGATCGACTTGGAATTTTTAATCTGAACCTCCTCTTTTTCAATTATTTCTGAACTCAAGTTTACAATTATGTGCTTTTGAATGTAATATTCCCTATATAGTAGTATGTTCACAATTGTGGCAACAAAAAAAATAAGAGATATAAAAAAAATATTTTTCAGGAAATATAGTCCAAGAGAAAATGTGATCACTCCAAACAAAATATCAAAAAATACACCGAAACTATTTTTCATCTAATCATCTGTAAAATCTAAATTTTTTTATGAGTTTCCTCCATTTTTTTCTGATGAAATATATGACTCTCTCGAGATTTTATTTCATTGTTGGTCTTTATAAGATTCATAAGGGAATAAATGATAAAAGGAATTAAGATTAACGGGATTAATGTATAAAAAGTGATTCCATCTTCAATCGTTAAATATGTAGAAATTCCAGTAGTAATGATCAAAACTAAAGTATAAAAAAACAGGATTGATTTTTGTTTTTTCTTAGTAATTTTTAATTCTTCGAGACTTTGGTCTGAAAGTATTTTTTTTTGCATTATTGTGTCTTATTATCAATTTAATGATCTTAAGCATGCAAATACTGTGCAATTTTATGATGATTTTGCTTTCTGGATAATATAAAACGCAACGCTAATCGTTAATTATTTGATTATAAGTCTTATATTTTTAATGAAATATTTTATTTTAAAAAAATAAGTCCTTTGTGAAGGAGTTTTGGTGCTGTTTTTAATAATAAAATCTACAAATATAGATTTCTGAATAGCCCCTTAATCCATAAATATATCTATTTTGCACATTTTACAGAAATTTTCTGGGAATATTATTTTCCATGAAAACAACAATTATTGCTTTAAATTGATGAGTCTTGATTTAATCTCATCACGAATATTTTTTAATTTAAAATAAGAAGACAAAATAGAGTAGCTTGATAATATGGGTAAGAAGGTTATTAATCCAAAGCCTTTTTCAGCTGTTACAAAAATGGAAATCCCAACGATGAAAATCATCACTATTGAATTTCTTATAAAATCTTTATTGGTTTTTTCTTCATTACGATACAACTCATCAATGCTTTGTTCTTTTAAAGGTTTCTCGTTCATAATAGGTGATTGTATGCCATTAATTATATAAAAATAAGCTTAATTATTTTAAACAACGCATTTAGCGTCAAAATGTTTTGTTAAATAAATCAAAATTTCACAGTTTTTTAAACTCAATCACTCGCAATTAAATTTAAAATCTATTACATTTGTTGTATGAGACACGACGAGCGCGCAGAAAAATTCAGGCAGATTGTAGAAAATAAATTTCAAATCTACAATTCATTATTTATGAGCCTGCCTTATGATAAAATGACCAATATCGGGATGCTTCTCCCATTTTTATATGAAGAAAGCAAAGACGGTTATCAGGCAGGGAAAACTCCGGAAGAGATTGTTGAAGAATTCTTCACCAATCATACCGATTTGCAGACTGAAGAACAGAAACTTGAATTGCTGTTTAAGATCATTCAATATATTGAAAGACAGGTTGTTTTGTTTGACAGTATTGAAGATGCGGCTTTCCCGAATTTACATTCTGAAAGTGACAGCGGAACAGTTACCAATCTTTTTGAACGTTCTCAGCAAGATCATAAGCTCGAAAAAGTTCGCGAAAAATTGAGAGATTTTACTGTGAAGGTTGTTTTTACGGCGCATCCAACACAGTTTTATCCGAGTTCGGTACAGAGAATTTTGCATGATCTGAGAAGATCCATTACAGATGACTCGATTACCAATATCGATATGCTTTTGCAGCAACTGGGAAAAACGCCTTTTGTAAACAAAGAAAAACCGACTCCGATTGATGAAGCTTTAAGCATCATTCATTATCTGAGATACGTTTATTATGATACTATCGGTGAACTGTTTACTAAAATCAAAAAAACTTTCGGCAACGGACATTTTCATTTGCATGAAGATCTGATTCAGCTTGGTTTTTGGCCGGGAGGTGACAGAGACGGAAATCCCTTTGTGACGGCAGATGTTACGAAAAGAGTTTCAGAAGAACTTCGTTCTGCCATTTTAAAATCATATTACGGAAACTTGAAGGATGTAAGAAGAAGACTGAGTTTCAGAGGAGTTTCTGAAGTTTTTGCACAATTGAGCACTGAATTGTATTCAGCAATTTTCAGAAATGAAAGAATCACAGCAGAACATATTCTCAGTAGGCTTGACGAAGCTGAGAAAATATTGGTGGAGCAGCACAATTCGCTTTTTCTTGATCTTCTTCAAAATTTCAAGGATCGTGTGAAAATCTTCGGAACTCACTTTGCGACTTTGGATATCAGACAAGACAGCAGAATTCATCAGCAGGTAATTGATGATGTTTACCAAGCGAAATTTGGAAAAAATGCTGAAGTTTCTAATGACGAGAAATTTAATCAACTGATACAGCTATCAGAAAAAATAGATGCTGAACAGTTTGAGGATATTATAAAAGATACTTTGATCAATGTTGCTCAGGTGAAAGATATTCAGTTTGAAAATGGAAACCGTGGGATGAACAGGTATATTATTTCAAATTCTGATGCGGTGAAAGATGTAATGAATGTATATGCGTTTTTCAAAATTTCCGGTTATAAGGATGAAGAAATCAATATGGATATTGTTCCGCTTTTTGAAACGATGGAAGGACTTGATAATGCAGAAAGCGTAATGACCGAATTGTATCAAAACCCAATCTATCAAAAACATTTAGAGAGAAGAGGAAATCAGCAGACGATTATGCTTGGTTTTTCAGACGGGACAAAAGACGGAGGTTATCTGAAAGCTAACTGGGAAATATACAAAGCGAAAGAAGTTTTGACCAAATTGTCAGAAGAAAACGGAATTAAGGTGGTCTTTTTTGACGGACGCGGAGGTCCACCAGCAAGAGGAGGCGGTAAAACACACGATTTCTATGCTTCGCAAGGGAAAACAATTGCCAATAATAAAATCGAATTAACGATTCAGGGACAAACCATTACAAGTATTTTCGGGAATAAGGAACAGGCGAAATTTAATTTTGAACAATTGTTGACTGCAGGAGTTGAAAATGATGTGTTTAAAAATTCCAAAAAAGATTTAACTGAGAAAGAAAGAGCTTTAATTATTGAACTGGCAAATATCAGTTATAAAAAATATTCAGATCTAAAAGCTCATCCGATGTTTGTACCTTATCTTCAGGAGATGAGTACTCTCGAGTATTATGGGAAAACCAATATCGGAAGCCGTCCTTCAAAACGAGGAGGCGGAAATGAGTTGAAATTTGAAGATTTAAGAGCCATTCCGTTTGTTGGATCCTGGTCACAATTGAAACAGAACGTTCCCGGATTTTTCGGTTTCGGTTTTGCAATGCAGCAACTGAAAGAAGAGGGTAGATTTGACGAAGTAAGAGAATTGTACAAAGGTTCTGATTTCTTTAAAACTTTAGTTTTGAATTCAATGATGAGTATGAACAAGTCATACTTTCCTTTAACTTATTATATTAAAGACAATCCTAAATTCGGTGAATTCTGGAATGTTCTTTTCAGCGAATACAATCTTTCAAAAGACATTATGCTTGAACTGACAGGTTTTAAAATGCTGCAGGAAGAAGATCCGTTGTCAAGAAAATCGGTAAAGATCCGTGAGAAAATTGTACTTCCCTTATTGAGTATTCAGCAATATGCTTTAATGAAAATTCAAAAAGGAGAGGGCAATAAAGCTGCATATGAAAAACTGGTGACGAGATCGCTGTTTGGTAATATTAATGCGAGTAGAAATTCTGCGTAATGTTTTCATTAAAATTTATTCAAAATTAGATCTATGAAAGAAATCTTACTGGCAATTTCATTATTATCAATTCAACTTGGAGATGCTTATGAAAATGCTTCAACGTTTCAAATTCAGAAAAAATGGTTAGGCTTTCGAGCGGCGAAATCTAAGGAAATAAGTGAGACAGAAAAAAGGTTGAATATAAAATTACCAGAAGATTATAAAACCTTTCTTAAAATAACTAATGGGTTTTCTGCTTCTAGTACATTAAAGCCTACATTTATGGAGATTGAAAGTGTGGATTTTTTAAAGAATTTTGATACAATTATCATAAATGCTTGGAAAGATGCTGGAGATTTTGAAACTGCAAATATTCTTGAACGAAGTATTTTAATTGCGGGAAAAGATCAAGAACAGTATTTTCTTTTAATTCCACCTAATGATGAAAATGGTAAATGGCGTTATTGGAAATTTGCATCATGGCAGGCTGGAGAAAATGAATTTGAAAATTTAGATAGTTATTTTAAGAATGTTTTAAAGTTTTATGAAAAAGAGAATACACAAACTATTAATTAAACTTATTTCTCTAAATCTTTTATTTTGTATCTGTTAGAAACAAAAATTTCAATGTTTAAAATTTAAAATAAATAAATAAGCCTTCCAAATCGGAAGGCTTTTGTTTTTCATTTATTCTTTCAGAAATTTCTCATAATAAACCTTATCCTTAACCTGAATTTTCAGATAATAAGTTCCATTAGAAAAATCCTGAACATTGATTGATTTTTGATTTTTTGATTTTAAAACTGATCTTCCCAAATTGTCAAAAACTTCAAGAGACGAAACTTCGCCTTCGGTGGCAACATTTAAAATTGTTTTAACAGGATTAGGAAATATTGAAATTTTCTCTCTTTTTACCAATTCAGAAGTATTTAAAACCGAATTATATAAGCTTCCGAAATTTAATATTCCGTAACCCGTTTGATTATTTGTATTTGGATATAGAGATGCAGTTTGTCTCAATTTAGTTTTCATCAAATCTCTGCTCATCGTAGGAAATGCCTGTATCAAACAGGCAACGCCGCCAGCAGCAATTGGTGTAGCAATCGAAGTTCCTGAAACTACTGTTGTGGAATTGTTACTTACCGTTGTAGATGCAGTTCCTCTTGCACTTGCATCTGGTTTGATAACACCTAATGAATTGGGTCCGAATGAGGAAAATCCTGACGCAGATCCTACAGAATCTACGGATCCAATTGTGAAAACCTGCGCATTGTCTGCCGGAGTTGTAATATAATGCCACGTTTGTTCTCCCGAATTTCCTGCGGCAATCAAAACAAAAATACCTTTACTTACTGCAATCTGACTTGCTCTTCCGATAAAAGAAGTCGTTCCGTTCATGTTGGCATAAGTGTAACTGTATTTTGGATCATCAAAAACATTATAACCCAGAGATGTAGTAATGACATCCACTCCTTTTCGATCTGCTTCTTCGGCAGCTTCGATCCAGTATAATTCTTCCTCAGGAACTTCAACAGTTGCATTTTCACTTCGATACAAATAAAAATCTGCATCCGGAGCAGAACCTACAAAGGTGTTTTGAATATATCCTCCGATTGCTCCTAAAACAACCGTTCCATGTCCGTTTAAACTTCCGTCATAAATATTGGCAGTTTTGGTAACAAAATCGTAACCGCCTTTAATTTTGTTGTTTGTCCATAATCTTGAAAATGCAGAACCCGTATTGACAGTAGGAAAACCAGTGTCAATTACGGCGATGGTAACACCTGTTCCTGTAAATCCGGCAAGGTGAAGCGGTCGAAGATTGATCTGATCAATCTGTTCAGATCCCGAACCGTAATTGAAAACAGTTAAATTCTTTTGAGCCAGTTCAAGGCTTTCCCATTTATTGACAGCTTGAGTTTTTAGAACAAGAGAAGAATTTTTCGCAAAACTTTCTACTGACTGCACAAAAGGTTGAGCTTTAATTAAATTTACCTGAGCCTGATTGGCATTTACAGCAACTCCGTTCAACCATTTCGAAGAATCGGTGATGGTAAATCCTAAATTTTGTAAATTCTGAATATACGACTGTTCGATAGGAGCATCCTGATCATTCAGAGGAATTCCTAAAGTCGTTCTTCTTGTCAATGCTTTTTGACTCAATTCTGATAAAGGATTTGCATAAAATGCAGCTTTGTTGGGTTTGTTATTAAAATATACAAAAACCAGTTCGCTTTGTGCCTGAACAAGACCATAACTAGCTATAAAACAAAATAATAAAGCTTTTTTCATTTATTTATTTTGTATAAAGATAAAACAATTTCAATAAAATTTTTGAAAGGATTTTAAAATCCTTATTTTTACGAAAATATTTGTTGGTGAAACCGCTATCCAAAACTTTACGTAAAATAGCATCAAAAAGTAAAGCGGTTACATTTGACTTAGAAAAATAAAATTGACGTATGAAAAAAATACAGATGGTTGACTTGCAAAGTCAGTATTACAAAATAAAAAATGATGTAGATAATGCGGTTCTTAATGTGTTGGATTCTGCAGCGTTTATCAACGGTCCTGAAGTAAAATCTTTTCAGAATGAGCTTGAAAATTATTTGGATGTAAAACATGTAATTCCATGTGCAAACGGTACAGATGCTTTGCAGATTGCTTTAATGGCTTTAGATTTACAGGAAGGCGATGAGATCATTACTGCTGATTTTACTTTTGCTGCAACTGTTGAGGTGATTCATTTACTTAAATTGAAATCTGTCTTGGTAGATGTTGATTATGATACATTTACGATCTCGACTGAGCAGATCAGAAAGGCAATTACTCCAAAAACTAAAGCAATTATTCCTGTACATATTTTCGGACAGTGTGCGAATATGGAAGAGATTTTAAAAATTGCTGAAGAACATAATTTATTTGTGATCGAAGATGATGCACAGGCAATTGGTTCTCAGTTTACATTTTCAGACGGAAGTGTAAGACATGCGGGAACAATGTCAACGGTTGGTACAACTTCTTTTTTTCCATCTAAAAATTTAGGTTGTTATGGTGATGGTGGTGCAATTTTTACCAATAATGACGACTTAGCATATAAAATAAGAGGAATCGTCAATCATGGAATGTATGAAAGATATTATCATGATGAAGTTGGGGTAAATTCAAGATTAGACAGCATTCAGGCGGCAGTTTTAAGAAAAAAACTTCCAAACTTAGATTCTTATAATGACGCGAGAAGAAAAGCGGCTGATTATTATGATGAAGCTTTTTCAGCAAACGAAAATATTTTAACGCCGAAAAGAGCTGAATATTCAACGCACGTTTTTCACCAATATACTTTAAGAATTCTAAACGGAAAGCGTAACGAATTACAAAAATTCTTAACTGAAAAAGAAATTCCGGCAATGATTTATTATCCTGTAGCTTTAAGAAAACAAAAAGCTTATTATCAGGAAAGTAATGATGCAGATTTTGTGAATACAGACAAGCTTTTGGATCAGGTGATTTCTCTTCCGATGCATACAGAATTAGACGAAGAGCAGTTGAAGTATATTACGGATGCTGTGTTGGAGTTTATGGCTAAATAAATGAAAAAAAAGGTTTTCAAATATAAATTTATTTATTGGATTGCTCTTTTAGTAAATCTGTTTTTTTTTATTGCTTTCGGATTTGGGATTTATAATAGAATAGTCCTTAATTCTATTTTTGATTTATATTCAGTAATAATTTTCATAGTTGCAATACTTTCTGTTCTATCATCTTTATTATTAATTAAAAAAAACAATTTATCAATTTTAACTTTTTCAATATCCTTAGTTTTGATTTCTTCAATGATTGCATTCAGTATTATTAAGGCAATTTTTGAAGGGTATTATGGAAATGACTCATTAGATTATATTATGCCACCAATTATCTACTCAATATTGTTTGGTCTACTATTTTTAATTATAAAATATAAATCTAACAATGATCATTTTCAATTAGAAATTGATCAAATTGGACAGGAAGAATAAAAATTATTTATTACTAAAATAACATCACTTATAAAAACAATGGCAATACTTGTAACAGGCGGACTTGGATACATCGGTTCTCACACGGTTGTAGAACTAATCAATAATAACTTTGAGGTTGTTATTGTAGATGATTTATCCAATTCAGAAAAATTTATTTTAAATAATATCGAGGAAATTACAGGTAAGCGACCTATTTTTTATCCTTTCGATTTAAAAAGAAAAGAACTTCTCAATCAGGTTTTTGATGCCCATAATATTGAGGGTTGTATCAATTTTGCAGCGTTTAAAGCAGTTGGCGAAAGTCAGGAAAAACCGATTGATTACTATGAGAATAATTTATTTTCGTTAATCAATATTCTTCAGGAATTTAAAGCAAGAAAAATTTCAAACTTTATTTTCAGTTCGTCTTGCACTGTTTACGGACAAGCAGAAGAAATGCCGATCGACGAAAATACACCTCTAAAAATGCCTGAAAGTGTTTATGGTAAAACAAAACAGATGGGAGAGGAGATTCTGAAAGACTTTGCCCAGTCTTACAAAAGCAAAATCTGTCTGTTGAGATATTTTAATCCAATTGGAGCACATCCTTCATCATTATTAGGAGAATTGCCAATCGGAGTTCCAAATAATTTAGTTCCTTATGTAATGCAGACTGCTGCAGGAATTCGTGAGAAACTGAGCGTTTGGGGAAATGATTATCCTACAGAAGACGGAACAGCGGTTCGGGATTATATTTATGTTGTAGATTTAGCAAAAGCTCACGTTGCTGCTTTGAAAAGTTTACTCCATAAAAATTCAGAAGAAACTGTTATTGATATTTATAATTTGGGAACAGGAAAAGGTTCATCCGTTTTAGAGGTTGTTCAGGCTTTTGAAAATGCAAACGACGTTGCGGTTCCGTACAAAATTTGTGACAGGAGAGAAGGTGATATTACCGTAGCTTATGCTAATGCGGACAAAGCAGAAAGAGAACTTAGTTGGAAATCTGAAACTTCTTTGGAAGAAGCATTAAAAACGGTATGGGAATGGCAGAAGTATTTAGAATCAAAAAAAAATTAATTTTTTAACTTAAATTACACTCATAAAATATAATGAAAACCGATAGAATAGGAATTACGTTTTCCTCATTTGATTTGCTTCATGCAGGTCACATCAAAATGCTTGAAGAGGCAAAAACAGTTTGTGATTATTTGATTGTTGGATTACAAATTGATCCTTCTCATGACCGTCCCACAAAAAACAGACCCACGCAAACTATTGTGGAAAGATATATTCAGTTGAAAGCTGTGAATGCGGTTGATGAAATCATTCCATACTATACAGAAGAAGATTTAGAAGATATTTTAAAATCTTTTGTGATCGACGTAAGAATTATCGGAGACGATTACATGGACAGAGATTTCACCGGAAAAAAATACTGTGAAGAAAAAGGTATTGAGATTTTTTATAATAAAAGAGATCACCGCTTTTCTTCGAGCGATTTAAGAAAAAGAATCTACGAAGCTGAAGTTGCAAAACTGAAATAAAAAAATTCCCGAAAATTAATTTTCGGGAATTTTTGTTTATATCATTAAATACTTGATTACATCGGACCTTGTTGATCGTCTCCTGTAGCATTAGAATTTACGTCTTTCTTTCTTTTCGGTTGCTCGATCTTTTCACCCTGCTTGAATCTGTAGGTTAAAGAAACTGCAAACTGTCTTGGCTGCCATTGCATATAAGAATCTCTGCTAAATTCTGCAGTATTTGTAGTACTTCTCATTGCACGGGTATTGAAAATATCCTGAATATTGAAACTTACTGTTCCGTTACCGTCCCAAATTGTTTTCGATGCACCGAAATTTAATGCATACATATCATTTCTGGTCTGGTTTTCTGTTTTCTGAGCTCCTCTGTAGAATCCTTGTAACTGGAAGCTGAAAGTTTTATCAACTTTGAAAGTTGAAGTCAATCTTGCTCTTGTTGAGAAACCTGATCCTTCAAAAGATAATGGTTTTCCTAATAATTCAGGAGCATTAGATATTCCTGTTGTTGTGTAACCGAATAAGTCGACGTTTCCTAAGAATTTCAACCATTTTGTAGCATCCCAATTAAAGTTTAAATCTAAACCATAACGATCATCATTTCCTAAATTGATAGGTTTTGTATGGAAAGCTCCTGCTAGATCAGAATATACCAACATCTTCACATCATCCGTTGAATGTCTGTAATAAAGAGTTGGATTGATTGTAAATTTTCCTTTTGAAATGCTGTATCCGAATTCGTAAGAATCTACGTAAGAAGGATTTAAATCTATATTTCCGTCAAAGATATTCTGATTATCAGTATAGCTAGGATTCGGAATCAAAAAGAAAGATCTTGGTCTGTCGATTCTTCTTGAATAATTTACTAAAAACTGATTGTCTTTTGCAATTTCGTAGCTTAAGAAAACAGATGGGAATATATTATTATAAGTCTTTTTACTATTGATGTTCTCTGTGTAATAATCTAAATTTGAATATTTGATATCAACTTGAGAATATTCATTTCTAAGTCCTAACTGATACCCTAATTTACCAACTTTACTTTTAAACTGTAAATATCCTGCATTGAAAATCTCTCTGTAATAAGCATTGTAAGTGAAGTTATTCAGAAAATGAAATTCAGGGTTTGCAACAGTTCTCTCTAAAACATCATTGTCATAAACATTTTGATTAATGTCTAATCTGTAACCTGCTTCTATTTTTGAATTTTCACCAATAGGAAGTTCGTAATCAGCTTTACCTACCAACGTTTTATTTTTCGTGGTTTGATTGATTACATTCTGCAATTGAAAAATATTGTTTTGAGTCTGGTTTACATCAGTATCGTTATACGAGCGATTACTTTGCAAACTTGCAGACACCGAAAGATTTTGTCCTTTATCATCAAACTTGTGATCTAAACCTAAATCTGCCTGAAAAGCAAGGTTGTCATTAGAACCGGTATTCATTCTGTTGACAAACGAATTTGGATTTTTGAGAAAACGGTAGTCATAAGTAACGTTACCAATATTGTCACTTTCGAAAGTTCTTACAGTAGCAGATGCATTCACAGATGTTTTATCAGAAATATCATAAACGATACCTGAAGATGCATTGTAGTTATTGTTGTTACTGTTTGTAATGGATTCCTGACCAGTGAAAGTTCTATCATTATCCATAGCAGCATTAAAAAATGTTGCGTTGTTTCTATTCGTGTTTTTTGATTCACGATAACCGCCACCGCCATTTAAAAACCATGTTAAGTTTCCTTTTCTCCAGCTCAAATTGGTATTTAAATTGGTTTGAGGCAAATATCCCAAAGTTCCGATAACGCTACCGTTGAAACCTGTTTTTTTAGATTTCTTTAAAATAATATTTAAAATACCTGCAGTTCCGCTTGCTTCAAATTTTGAAGAAGGGTTGGTAATCACCTCTATTCTTTCGATCTGATCAGCAGGAATACTCTGTAAAGCATTTGCGCCATCGTCAATTCCTAAAAGGGCAGAAGGTTTTCCGTTGATCAGGAATCTCACGTTTGAGCTTCCTCTCATCGATACCGTTCCGTCTGTGTCTACTGAAACTGATGGTACATTTGAAAGTACATCCTGAAGATTTCCTCCCTTACTTACAATATCCTGAGACGGATCGTAGGTTCTTTTGTCAAGCTCAACTTTATAAGGTTTTGTTGCAACAGTAATCGTCACACCTTGGATATCCTGAGTTTTTAAATTTGTTGCAGAAGCTTCAGCTTCAATAGATAATGCACCGATATTTCCGGCCGCCGAAATCTGCTTATTGATTACACTTTTCTTGTAATCTATTGCTTCAACCGAGATGTCATAGTTTCCCGGAGTCAGCTCAAGATTGTATTGACCTTTTTCGTCGGTTAAAGTAGCATCGCTGAATAGTTTATTTGCTTTATTGCTAAAGGTAACAGAAGCATAAGGTACAGGCTGGTTGCTTTTGTCTACAATAGTTCCCGTAACGCCCACTTTTTCCTGTCCGAAAGCAAAAGCTGCTGCAGATAATACAAAAGTAAGCCCTAAAGTTTTCTTTGTAAAAATGCTGATTATTTCCGTCTGATTCATAAGATATTCTTTAAATGAAATCATGAAAAATACATTTATAATTATGAAATTATTAAACGCTGAATTTTTCAGGTTTCCAAGATTCGTTTATTATTTTTAATAGATTGGTCGCCTTTGAAAGCGAAATGTTAATTATTTAATTGTTAAATTAAAGTTAAATATATTTACTATTTGATATTTTTAGAGTTGAGCCAGTCTTGATACGCTTTAGCATTGATGACGTGCTGTTCTGCACTGGCTGTAAATTTATGATAACCCATTCTCGCAGGATCGGCACACATAAAAATATATTCGTTCTTTTCCGCATCTAAAACTGCGTCCACAGAATTTTTATCAACCACACAGATCGGTCCCGGAGGAATTCCTGCATTGGCATAAGTGTTATAGGGTGATGGAGTCGTCAAATGCTTAAACAGAACTCTTTTGATTGATTCTTTAAAATTGGTCTGCTTATTCATTGCATAAATTACAGTAGGATCAGATTGTAATTTCATTCCTTTTCTGTATCTGTTTAAATACAAACCTGCAATGGTTTTCATTTCGTCCGGTTTTCCTCCCGATTCTTTATAAACGATAGATGCTAAAGCGTAAATCTGATCTCTCGTCAAACCAGATTTCTGTTCTTTTGCTTTTCGGTCAGCAGTCCAAAATCCGTTATACTGATCTTCAAATTTTTTGAAAAACTCTTTTGGAGTTACTGTCCAGAAGAAATTATAAGTATCGATGAAAAAATATTTTTTAAGGTCTTCTGCATTATTGTAGCCCTTCTCAGAAGCAATTTTATTTAAATCATTTACAAATTTTAATGAATCAAGTTCTGTTTTCTTTGAAACTTTCCCCACCATTTGATAAATATCTCCGAAATCCCCGATTCTGAAAGAATTTTCTGTCTGATTTCCGGCTTTGATCATATTCACCAAACTTGTATTGCTTGCTCCTTTTTTGAAATGGTAACGTCCCGGCTTGAAAAACTGATTCATTTGTTTATCTGTAGCGACTTCTGTGAAAGATTCTTTGTTGTCAACATAAGGTGTAATGGAATCTAAAATCTGTTTAAACTCTGCACCATGCGGAATCAAAACATAGCCATCTTTTTCTACGTTGTTACCGTAATATTTTTTATAAAATTTAAAACCAAAAAATCCTGCCACAGCAAGAATAAGGAGTACGATAATGAGAATGCCTTTTTTCATTATGATTAAAATGGATTAAAAGTTTTTTTAAAATTAAAGAAGTTCTACATTTCCTTTAAATACTTGTTTTGCCGGACCTTCAAGCCAAATTTCACGAAAAGAATTCCCGTTTTTTTCAGCATAAACTTTAAGATCGCCGCCCAACGTTTTAACTTTTATGGAAGTTAGATTACTTTTTTGCAGAAAAGTTAAAGCAGAAGCCGTAACTCCGGTTCCACAACTAAAAGTTTCGTCCTCAACGCCTCGTTCATAAGTTCTTACGAAAATTTCATCATCAGAAATATTTTCAACAAAGTTGACATTAATGCCTTTTTCTTTATAATTCTCAGAATTTCTAATGCTGTTTCCTTCTGCAAAAACATTGAAATTTGAAATGTCCTCAACATATTTTACATAATGTGGTGAACCGGTATCTAAAACCGAATCGGTTCCGTCAATGTTGATGTCATTAACGTCACCCATTTTTAGTTTTACAATATCTTGATTGATTTCAGCTTCGTGAAGTCCGTCAATCGCTGTGAAAACTGTTTTGTTATCTTTAAAAATCGAAAGAAAATGTGCAAAAGCAACTGAACAACGGGCTCCGTTTCCGCAAAAACTTTTAGAACCATCAGAATTGTAATAATCTACTTCGAAATCTACACCTTCTTTTGCATTGATTTTAATGAGTCCATCAGCTCCGATTCCGAAACGACGGTCACAAAGTTTCTGAATATTTTTAATTGATAAATCATTCCACTCTCCAGAGCGATTGTCAATCATTACAAAGTCGTTTCCTGTTCCCTGATATTTATAAAATTCCATTCTTTATTTGTCTTAAAAACCAACGTGCAAAATTACTATAATAAAAACGAAAAACGAACAGCCAAGGCTGTCCGTTTACTTATTTAGAATGATTATCTTCTGAATCCTCCACCCGAATTGGATCGTGTAGAATTGTTTTGCTCGGTACTTTGAGGAGCGGAAGGAGCAGGAGCTTGTGTTCTCGTGCTGCTGCCGCTGTTGTTTCTGAAACCACCATTATTACTGTTTGATCTCGGTGCACTTTGCTGAGTTCTTTGCCCGTTATTATTGGGTCCTTGATTTCTGAATCCGCTGTTATTTCTTGTACTGTTGGTATTATTGTTATTTCTCGGATTGGTGTACGAACCATTGTTGTTATTTGGCGTGTCTGTGAATCCGTTGTTAGGTCGTTGCGTTGAACTTCTTTTTTCTACATAAACCTTGTTTCTATTGTTCCCGTAATAATAAGGTACTCCGTTATCGTAATAGTATCTCATATCATTTCTGTAGTAATAACCGTCATTACCATAATATCCTCCAGTATTATAATATCCTTGAGGCGCATAATAATATCCATTATCATAGTAAGGATCTCCATATGAATCTGCGTAACCGTTATTGTAAGACATACAAGAGGTTAAACTCAATGTCACCAATAATGTGAATGCTATTTTTATTAAATTTTTCATCTTTATTAAATATTGTTTTGTTTAAAATTTTTCTTCCATTGAATGTAGCCAATGGTAGCCATCACTGTAAAAACCAAATACTGTACCGAAGTAATTCCGTACCCTTTATAAATATACATAGGGATTGAAATAAGGTCACCTAAAATCCAGAAAATCCAGTTCTCTATGCGTCTTTTTGCCATGAGCCACATTCCGACTAAAAATACGGAAGTCGTAAAAACATCCATCCAATTTGCCCAATCCAGATGATCAAAACCATACTGCACATTTTCGGAGATAAATTGATTATCCAGCAAAGGTTTGTAATAATAGATTGCTAAGACCAAAATAACGCTGAATACAAAAAGCAGAGCAGAAATTATCCATTCTTTCTTTGTAGCCCAGGAAACTTCAACGTGAATATTGTCATCAGAACTTTTGTTCCACAAAATCCAGCCGTAAATACTCATCATTGTATAATATACATTGATCATACAATCTCCCAATAAACCGGCAATAAAAAGTAGATAAACATAAATGATGGTAGAAATGATTCCGGTAGGATAAACCCAGATGTTTTTTTTGATGGAAAAGTAGACGCTTAAAATTCCAAAAATAGTTCCCGAAGCTTCAAGGAGAATTTGTAAATAAGTATAAGATTCATACGGTTTTACAAAAAGGTCATATAAATTCATAAGATCAAAAATAATGAAAATTTAAGACACTTTAAAATGTTATAAAACAGGTGTAAATCAGTTTTTTATATTTTAAAATTTAAATTTAATCACGAAAGTCTATTAATAAATGTTAAGATCTCTAAATTTTTTATATTTTCGTAAATCTTTAATAAATAAAAAATATGTCTAAAATTTGGACCAAAAAGCCCATGAGCGCTTTTGAGGACGATATGAAAAGTAGCCAGTTAAAAAGGGTACTTGGTAAATGGAGTCTTACAGCCATCGGGATCGGAGCGATCATCGGAGGTGGAATTTTTGTGTTAACAGGAACTGGTGCATATTATCATGCAGGACCTGCATTGGCACTTTCTTTTGTAATTGCTGGGATCGCTTGCGTTTTCGCAGCATTATGTTATTCGGAATTTGCATCTATTTTACCTGTAGAAGGTTCTGCTTATGCTTATGCATACGGAACTGTAGGAGAAATTTTTGCATGGATCATCGGTTGGGGTCTTATCCTCGAATATGCGATGGGTTCAATGACGGTTGCCGTGTCCTGGTCAGGATATTTTAATAAACTTCTGAAAATGTTTGGTATTCACCTACCGGATTATCTTACCTCAGATCCTGCAAGTTACACGGGAGATGGCTTTTCAATGAATTTACCGGCTTTCTGTATTGTTTTATTTGTAATTTCCATTCTTATCAAAGGTACGAAAGAGGCAGCAAAAGCAAATAACCTTATTGTAATCATGAAGGTGTCTGCAGTTTTATTCGTTATTATCGCAGGAGCTTTCTTCATTAATGCTGAAAACTGGAATCCTTTTATTCCTGCTGCAAGAATGGTTCAGGAAGGTGAAAATATGAAAGAAGCTTATGGTATTCAGGGAATTGTTTCCGGAGCCGCAGCAATTTTCTTTGCTTATGTAGGTTTTGATGCAGTTTCTACTCAGGCAGGAGAAGCGATCAATCCTAAAAAAGACGTTCCGTTTGCGATCATCGTATCACTTTTGGTTTGTACAGTTCTTTACATATTGGTTTCATTAGTTCTTACAGGAATGATGCATTACTCTGATTTTAATCCTCAAGGGAAATATCCTGATGCAATCAAAGCTCCTGTAGCGTATGCTTTTGAAATTGCAGATCAAGGTTGGGCTGGTTATATCATTACAATTGCTGCAACGGTAGGTTTGGTTTCAGTATTAATGGTTATGATCATGGGACAGTCAAGAATCTTCTTGGGAATGTCAAAAGACGGTCTTATTCCTAAAATGTTCAGTGATTTGCACCCTGTGAAAAAAACTCCTGCAAAAAGTTTGATGCTTTTAGGAATTTTAATTGCGACAGTTGCGGCATTTACACCGATCAGTAAATTGGCAGATATGACAAGTTTCGGAACTTTGTTTGCCTTTACAATGGTTTGTGTTGCGGTTTGGATTTTAAGAAAAAAAGAACCGCAATTACAGAGAAATTTCAAAGTTCCTGCTTTGCCGGTGATTGCAACTTTAGGAATCTGTATCAATCTTTATCTGATCTGGAACCTTAGCCACGAAGCAAAATACCTTTCTATTGCATGGTTGGCTTTGGGTGTATTAATCTATTTTACGTACAGTCTCAGAAACAGTAAACTGCATAAAGTTGGTTATGGTGAAACGTTTAAAGCTGAACAGGAACCTCTGCAAAAACCAGACTTAGATTTATAAAAAATATAAACTCACAAAAACCACAGAATTTTCTGTGGCTTTTTTTTTTTTGTTAACTATGAAAAAACTACTGCCACTTCTATTTTCGCTTTTTGGAATTTTAATATTTTCACAAAAAGTAAGTTTTGAAACTTTATTAAATGATAAAATAAGCATTCGTGCATTAGAAATTTACAACAATAAGGTTTGGTACAGCGGAACAGATTCAAAGTTTGGGTTTGTTGATCTGAAGGATTCAAAAAATCAAAAGCAAATCATATTGTCTGAAAAGAAACTGCAGTTCAGAACTTTGGCTCAGGACAAAAATTCATTTTATGCGATTAATATTGAAAGTCCGGCGCAGTTTTTTAAAATTGACAAGAAAAGTTTGAAATTCAATATCGTTTATCAGGATACAGCAAAAACTGCTTTTTATGATGCACTTTATTTTACTAAAAATAAATTTTATGCCTTTTCAGATCCTTCAGCAGATTTAAATTTAAAACTCATACAATTTGATTTAAATAAAGGAAAAGTCCAAATCAAAAACATGTCACATTTAAAATTGAATGTTGGTGAGGCAGCTTTTGCAGCAAGCAATACCAATATTTCGGCTGGACAAAATTATCTGTGGATTGGAACAGGCGGAAATTCGTCAAGAATTCTAAGATTAAATCTTAAAAATGACAAGTTGGAAGCTTTCAATACTCCTTTCGTTCAAGGAATTTCATCACAAGGAATTTATTCTATAGATTTTTCGGATGATAAATTCGGAATCGCAGTAGGAGGGGATTATACGAAGCAAGAAGCAAACATCAATAACATCGCAACTACAATTGATGGTGGGAAAACATGGCAGATTCAGGCATCAGGAAAAAATGCAGGATATACAACCTGTGTCAAAATAAAACCAAATTCTAAAGGAAAAGAATTGATTTCTGTTGGAGATCAACATATCAGTTATTCATCAGATTTCGGTAAAACCTGGAAGAAAATTTCTGATGAAAAAGGACTTTTCGTTTGTGAATGGATTGATAATAAAACCATTGTTCTTGCAGGAAAAGACCGCATCGTAAAAATGAAAATGGATTGATTATTTTCCACAAAAAATAATTAAATTGTACTTTTAAAAACATAGAAAATTCATGCTGAATATCATCAATCAAATTTTTGAGATCGAAAAAAAATCAAAAGATCAGGATATTTCAATTTTTGAAAGAAACTTCGAAAGAATACATCACGAGCTCGAAGAATTGGGCTATACAATTAATAATCCCATAGGGAAAATGTATGATTCTCGAGACACTTCTCTGGAAGCTAATCTTGTTGGAAATTCTTCAAAACCAATCATTACCAAAGTCCTGAAACCGGCAATTTTTCAGAATGACGGTTCAGGAACAATACTATTACAGAAAGGAATTGTAATTGCTGAATAAAATGGGAAACATAAATTTTGGGATAGACTTAGGAACCACCAATTCGGGGATTTCAAAGTTTGCAGACGGAAAGGTAAATATTTATAAAAATCCGGTAGGCTTCAGCGATACGTTACCTTCGATTGTTGCGTATAAAAAAGGGAGAATTTTAATTGGTGATAAAGCGAGAGAACTTTTAAAATCAGCACATTTAGATGTTTTTTCATCTTTCAAAAGAAAAATGGGAACAGAACATCTTTATGATGTTGCCGATATCGATCAGAAGAAAACTCCTGTTGAGCTTTCTGCAATGATCCTAAAGGAATTACAAAGCTTTATTCCGGACGAAAAACCACAGTCGATCGTTATCACGATTCCGGCATCTTTTGATACGGTACAGTCTAATGCAACCAAAAAAGCAGGGTTATTGGCAGGTTTTCAGCAGGTCGTTCTTTTGCAGGAACCGATTGCCGCCTGTTTAGCGTATGCTAATATTCAGACGCAGGATCAGGCACAGGAAAAAAACTGGCTGGTTTATGATTTTGGCGGGGGAACTTTTGATGTTGCTTTAGTGAAAATTAATGAGCGTGAATTGAAGATCATCGACCATGAAGGAAATAACTTTCTTGGTGGAGTAGATCTCGATCATCTGGTTATTGAGCATTTATTTGTACCGAAAATCGAGAAGATTTTAAATGAAGATTCACTTTTCAAAAAGCTAATGTCTAAAGAGAATAGTTTTTATGCAAAATTATATTACGAACTTCTCTATAAAGCTGAAGAAATCAAAAAAGAATTGTCTGTAAAAGATATTGTAAATACAGAACTGGAATTAAATGACGGCGATCATTATATTGATTTTGAAATTTCAAGAAGTGATTTCAATAAAGTTATCTCGCCAAAAGTTGATGAAACAGTAACATTGATCAGGAAACTTTTAGAAGAAAACAGCAAATCTTCAGATGATATTGAGCGAATTATTTTGGTAGGAGGAACTACCTATATTCCATACATCAGAGAGCATTTGAGAGAGATTTTCGGGATTACTGTTGATAATTCTATTGATCCTACGACTGCGGTAATGGTGGGTGCTGCTTATTTTGCCGGTACGAAAGAAGAAAACTCTGATTTGGTTAAAACTGAAAATGATGTCAAATCAGAAAATAAAGAAACTCAAAATTCAAATACCATCAATCTAAAACTGATTTACGAAGTTAATACTCAAGATGACGAGGAACTTTTTGTAGGAAATATTGAAGGTGATTTCGAAGGATATTACAGAATTACCAGAAAAGATGGTGGTTTTGATACCGGTTTGATGAGTTTTAAAAATAAATTTTCTGAGTTTGTAAAAATTCTTCCAAAACAAATCAATCAGTTTAATCTGACGGTTTTGGATCAAAGTCAAACGGTTGTTTTTGAGCAAAATGACATTTCTATCAACCACGGAATTTACAATATTTCCGGACAACCTTTACCAAACGACATTTGTCTGGAGGTTGATGATAACTTCGGAAGTACTTATCTCGAAAGGATTTTTAAAAAAAATGATATTCTTCCTTTAACGAAAACAATTTATAAGACGACATCAAAAAATTTCAATAAAGATGCCGACGATAAGCTGATTATTAATATTCTGGAAGGTAAAACCGCAACACTTCCGGCGAGTAATATGGGAATCGGCTATATTGAGATCAATTCCAGAGATTTGCCTATCAATCTTTTAAAAGGAATGGATATCGAACTCAAATTCAGCATGAGTGAATCGAGAGATTTGTCGGTTTCTGTTTATATTTCTTCGGTGGATTTTGAAAAGAAAGATGTTTTTAATCCTCACACGAAGCATATTAATAAAGATAAATTTCAGGAAGATATTGATAAAGTGATCGACGAAATTGAAACAGAGTTGAGCTACGTTGATAATGTAGACGAGGCTGATCCTGAAGACATTTCTGTTTTGGTTAATTTTAAAAATATCAAAGATGAGCTTTTCAAAATCAAATTTGATCTGATAGAAATAGAGGAAGACGAACAGACTGAAAGAATTTTTCAGCTTGACGAAAGAAAAAGACGTGCATTGCAGGAATATGATAAGATTGTTCGTTTCCGTGATGTTATCTACGAAATCGAAGAGTATAAAAGATCAAGATCTGAGATGGAAGATTTGCTTGAAAATGCGACACAAAGACAAAGAGAGCAATTTCAGAAGATCATTAAAGACGAAAAAATATTTTTAGAATCCAACGAAAAGTCTCTGATAAAAAGGAAAACGAGGGAATTGGATAAACTTCATACCGATATTTATTATCAGAAAGATGAGTCGTACGCTAGTCTGTATTATTTTTACAAATATCGTGATATTGATGAATACAAAGACTCAAAAAAAGCGTCAAAACTTTTTGAAGCCGGCGATAAAGCCATGGAAAACAATAATTTTAAGGAAGTAAAATATGTGATTCAGGGATTATATGATTTGCTGAAAGTAAAGCCGAAAAATCCTTTTGAAGATACCGACGGAAATTTGGGACTGAAATAATTTAAAAGCCATCTGAAATATTCGGATGGCTTTTATAATAACTTTTTTATTGATTAAACTTTTTCTTATTTCCTCTTCACAATTGCTCGGATAACCCAAATGATAAAAATTATTCCGCCAAGACCAATACCGCTGGAAGCAAATGCTAATGCAATTATACCTAAAAAAATAGCTAAACAAATTGCGAGAATGATAATGTAAATCTGAAGAAACAAAAATTTAAAAGCCCATTTTTTGAGCTTTCGACGAGTCGATGTATCTCCTTTGGACTCTGAGTTTTCTTCGTAATGACCATTTAGTCTTTTATTTAAAAGTAAAAATAAAAGCAGTTCAGATATTGTAACATACCAGAAATTATTATTTTCCAATCTGAAGTGTAAAAAGATAATACCCAAACCAACTAAAGAAAAAAAGATAGTAAGCAAGATCCATTCTGCAGTTTTACCATAATCTTTTTCCGCATATTTTGGAGTGTTGTCCTTTTTTTTCAGGGTAACTGTCATGTCAAGATTTGCCCATTTGGCACCTATCTTTGAATTTTTGATCAACAAACCTCTTAACTCTTCTGTATAGGCATCAAATCTAGAAAGAGCTACGAAAATTTTCCCCAAATAAACTTTATTGAATTGGTCTGTATGTTGATATTCTGCCAAATCATTATTGATGTCCATTATTTCTTCATTAAAATAAGCAGAATCAATATCCGATTGCAACGCATAAAAATCAGGATCCACAGAATGTCTGTACTGATTAAGCAATAAATTATACTGCTCTGGATGAGGAAGAATTCCCCTGATTAAATTATTTCGTGTTGTGATCGTATTAATTAGTCCATCTTTATTTTCAAAATTGATAATTGGGAAATAGTTTTTGTAAAAAATTCGGAGATTTCCCCAATCGTTATTTTTAATATTCAGCTGAATGTAGTTATGTATGTTTTCTGCATAATCGTTACCAAAATCATCACGAAGAGAAGAGGGTTGTGAAAAAATATTATTTTGTGAAGAATCAATTTTAAAATCTTCGTTTTTAAGGATTTTCTGCAAGTTTTCATCCTTAAGAATGATCCCGTATTTGTTACCGTTATCTTTATAAAATGCAATAAAATTCTCAATATCATTAAGTTGCAAATCGGGATTTGTTTTCTGATGAATCTTTAAAATCTTTTCGGCTTTTATCAAATCAGAAGGATTACCTGCGTCAAAATGGGGCAGGGTTTCTTTAATAATATCTAAAAATTGCAGTTGTGACATTGATTACTTTCTATTTCTGTACATGTAGATTTTTACTCCGATGATAATAACTGGCAAGATCATCTGCGTCGGAAACTTATGGTTGGTAACCGAATCGAAAACGTAAAGTGAGCCCATTCCGATGATGATCATTAAAGGAAAAGAAATAATCATGGTAATAAGAATCGTTGCCGATATTTTGCCTAAGGAATCGACTTTATCTCTATAATTGATTTGACTGAAATAATATTTAAAATTTCTAAAAGCAAAATATGCTGCCACAATATTGGTCAGTAGGTAGAACATCAAAGCTTTTACTCCGAAACTATAAACATAGAAAAAGCTCGATAGATACGCCATAATAATGACTGCCGATAAAAAAATAATCAGACTGGGATTTTGATTTTTGAGAAAAAAACCTGCAATGCTGTAAGCGATTCTGTTTAGAAATCCGCTTTTTTCATCCTGCCAATCCTGAGCAACTTTTTGATTATTGCGGATAACATTTTTTGTAATTTCATTTGCAGAATTGAAACTGTAAATAGCAGTCAGGATTTCTCCAAGAATCACTTTATTCTTAATATTTGTTTTCTGCTTTTCAGCGACCACGTTATTGATCGAGAGTATGTCGTCATCAAATTCGAAATCATCAATCAGGCTTTGCAGATAATAGAATTTTCTTTCGGTAGCAAACGGATAATTTTCTTTAAATGTGAATAAATCATTATTCCTTATGATGCCTTCAATAATCAGATCATTTCGTTCGTGTAATAAATTTTTATAGACATCTAAAGATTCTGAACTAAAAAATGATGCATAATATTGCTGAAAATAAATCAGACTTTGCCACTGGTTTTTTCGGATAGACTCAGCAATGAAAGCTTGGAGATTGGATGAAAATAGTTCTCTGAAATCTTCTATTTCCAACTGCGAAATATTTCTCAGATCTGGTTTGAAGGAAAGCTTTTCAGGGTAAATATTGTTGTAAATGCTTTTGATAACCGGTAATTTCAATATTTCATCAAAATTCTGCGTCTGATTTTTTATGAAATCTAAAAACGATTCAATTTCGTTGATGGTAAAGGTTTGATTTAATTTGCTTTCAGCTTTTAACAATTTTTCAGCCTTTATCAAATCCTGGGGATTTTTAGGATTAAAATTCTGAACGTTTTGCTCTACAAATTCTTTCAGTCTGAAATTTTGCATGGTTATCAAATGGTTGGTGCAAAATAAAATAATTTATTGATAATTCTCGTGTTCTGCAATGTTAAATTTAAAATTTTGCATTCCAATACTACTATCATCATTCAATTTTTAGAATTAAATTTCTATTGAAAATCTTTCATTTTTACAATCAATATTTTCAAATTACCTTTGAATAAAATTTCATCAATGAAAAATCTGAATATATTTTTTTTAATACTGATTCCAACCTTATTTTACACTCAGAAAATCAGAATTTTTATTCTTGCAGGACAATCAAACATGAATGGTTTTGGATATAATAAAGATCTTCCAAATGATTTAAAAACATTTAAAGATGTTTATATTTTTCAGGGAAATTCGGTTCCTGACGGAGATCTGAATGGCGGAATCGGAAAATGGGATGTCTTGAAACCGGGAAACGGAAAAGGTTTTAAAACAGACGGAAAAGCAAACACTCTTTCAGACAGATTTGGTTTGGAACTTTCTTTTGCCAAACGAATGAAAGAACTTTTCCCGAATGATAAAGTCGCTTTGATAAAATACGCAAGAGAAGGAACTTCCATTGACAGTGTTGCAGCAGCAAATTTCGGTTGTTGGGATGCTGATTTCAATGGTAAAAACGGATTGAATCAATATGATAATTTTTTGAAAATCGTGAAAAATGCTTTGTCCGAAACAGATATTGACGGAAATGGGAAAAAAGATGAAATTATCCCGTCAGGAATTTTGTGGATGCAGGGTGAAGGTGATGCGAGTTACGATGAAGAAATTGCCGGCAGATATTATGGTCATTTAAAAATTTTAATGAATCAAATGCGTGCAACTTTACTTACCGATGATCTTCCTGTAGTGATCGGGAAAATTTCAGATTCCGGGAAAAATGAAAAAGGAAGAGTTTGGCCAACTGGTGAATTGGTGCAATATGCTCAGGAAAAATTTATAAAAACTGATAAAAATGCAGCAATTGTTCGTTCAACCAAAAAATACAATTACGGAAATGATCCGTGGCATTACGACAGCGCAGGTTATATTGATTTAGGAAAAAACTTTGCGGAGGAAATATTTAAACTTATAAAAAATTTTGAAAGCAAACCTTAATTATTGAATTTTAAATAAACAACATAAAAAAGGCTTCGAATATTCTCGAAGCCTTTCTAATTCAATTATTTTAACATCAATTTTGCGGTATATTGTTTCCCGTTATTTAGAACTTTTAAAATAAAGATACCATTTTTTCCTTTATCCGAAATATCAATCTGAGTTTCATTTCCGGTAACAGATTTGCTGAATATTTTCTGTCCGGTCACGCTGTAAACTTCAATTTCAGATTTTCCGGTAATTTCTGGTAATTTTAAATTAAAAATTCCGTTGGAAGGATTCGGATAAGTGTAAACATTTTCAGTTTTTAAAGGCTCCGATTCATTGGTATTTAAAGCTGAAGTAAAACAACTTGTACCTGTTGGAACTGTAATTGTTGCTCCCATCGTAATATCATCAGTTTCAGGAGCACCATAATATTTTATTCCGATATAATAAGGAAACTGAGGTGTTCCGCTTGCATTAATAGTTACAAAATAAGCATAAGTTCCGCCGGGAAATTCAGGAGTAACACAATATCTGCCGTTGTATTTATCAAGATCTCCTCCATTTGCAGCCAGCCATTCATAATCTTCGATATACGTTCCCAAAGGATAGGTTGTACTTACAGCAGGTCCGTAATTTGCCGATGTTAATGAAACTCCGTATGGTAAAGAAGTTCTTGTGGTAATATTTCTTAAACTGTAACCGGTTTTCATTCTTGTAATTGCGCTTGAAGCATTCAAAGGAGTGCTGTAACCGTAAGGTCCGTAAATGGGATATCCGTCAAAAGCCCATCCAATAATAGGAGAGTGTACAGAAGATGATGTAGTAGAATACAATCTGTATGGTTTTGCATGACTATGATAAGCTCCTTGCTGTTGCGGATGCGCTCCCAAAGTTGCATCCAAAACAAATCCTTCAGCTAAATAAACTTCGGCATTCCATGTTCCTACACCCATTCCGTTGTTTCCGCTTCCATTGTAGTAACGGGCATTTGAAAGTCCGTATACAGGAACTCCATTGGTTAAAAGTCCGCTAGAACCTACTTTCGGAGAGATTGTTTTGGTAGTGGGAACGGTTGGATTTCTTGGAAAGCGATACGTATATCCTTGTGCAGAAGGCGCACCCGGATTGAGAAACTGTCCCATATTTGTCGTCATTCCTTCAGATTTTGTCCATACGTATGAAGAATTATAACATACCTGAGTAACATTCGCCAGAGAAGTTGATGTGTAAAAAACAAAAGTAGGATTGGTAGGACTTCCGTTTGTATTTTGCCAGTAACTTGCATATTCTCCGGCATTCATTATCCAGCTTGATAAGATTGATTGTGAAAATACTGAGTTCTGAGCCAGTAAAAAGATCATTAAAAATAGATATCTGTTCATTATCGTTTAGTTTATTACTGTTTTAGACGACACTATTTTTATAATCCTTCGCTTTCTTATAATTTTTTTTATTTTGGGTAAGAAAAATTGAGATTGTTGGTAAATTCCTCATCAGTTAACGTCTTTAAAAAGGCAATAATATTGTTTTTATCCTGCTCACTCAAATTGATTTTCTTTTTTAAATGTGGAGATAAAGTAGAACTTTTATGAATGTTTTCCGTGTAATGAAATAAAACCATCTGCAGATTTTTGAATCTTCCGTCGTGCATGTATGGATAAGAAAGTTCGATATTTCGAAGTGTAGGAACTTTAAATTTCAATGAATCTTTTTTATTTTTTGTTATTTTAATCCTCCCGCCATCTTTAAAATATTGATCTGGCTGCAAACCATTATTTTCAAAATTTCTGTTGGTGAAAAGAGGTTCCGTATGACAAACGGCACAATTGGCTTTAAATAATTTATATCCTTTTTGTTCATATTCATTAAATTCAAATCCCTTTTCCTTGCGCAGTACCTTGTCGTATTTTGAATTTGAACTTACCAAAGTCAGCAGAAATTGTGAAATAGATTTCAAAGTTCTTTCGCCGGTTGCCAAACTATCACCATAAGCTTTGTAAAATAGTTTTTTGTAGAATTTAGACTTATTCAGTTTGTTTACCACATTCGATAGTTTTTCATCCATTTCAAGCGGATTTTCAATCGGTGCTAAAGCTTGAGCGTCAATATGATGAACCGAGCCGTCCCACATAAAGCTTTTATTCCATGCGAGATTAATAAGAACGGGCGAATTTCTGTTGCTGATTCGTCCATCAATTCCGTGGCTTGTTGCGTGATCAATATGCGTAAAAGCAGTGTTTTGAAGATGACAGCTTGCACAGGAAATCGTTTCGTCGCGGGATAAAAGTGGATCATAAAATAGACTTCTTCCCAAAGTTATTTTTTCTTCAGATAAAGGATTTTTTTTGAAATCATAAACCGGTTTTGGGAAATTTTGAGGCACTGTGAAAAGTGGATCTATCTGATCTTTAAATCCATAAAGCACACAAAGTACAATTACCAGTAAAGGACAATGTTTTTTCATACTATTCTGCCCGGAATATTTTTGAAATTATTTTAGACATTTCTACAGACTTTTTCCCAGGAATCATGATGTTGTTCTGCTCAGACAAATTTATTTTAGAAAAAAATTGATCAATATCCATGTACAATGCTTTCGTATGTGAATTGATATTTACTTCTACTTCCTGCATTGCATAAAAAGGATCTGAAAATCCGCCTAAGTGAAAAGTAAATTCGTTGTATCTTGTTTTGCAGAGATTACTTTTTCCTTCCATTTTAAAATTAATATAACCGCTTTGCCACGACCAGTACATTCCTTTTGTAGGATCCAGACTGCCACCTTTTATGCCTTCCTCGTTGGTTTTCCGGTCAATCCCGAGATAAAATTTCATTTTATTGTATTGAATATTTTCAGGAATTGATAATTGAATTTTCATGGAATTTTCATCAGATGCATCCATTAAATGATAACTGTTTTCTTCTGAAAAAACCATTTCGTTGTCATTATACAATTCAAAATGCGACAGATAGAATTTAAGCTTTGATATTTCAAGCCCGGTTTTGTCATCAAGAATCATTGACCGATCTTCTTTGATGACAATTGGATTTTTATTGTAAACAGCTCGAACTTCCAGATTTAATGGAGCTAAATTTTGCGCATGAGAAATCATTAAACCCAAATAAAATGATAATAAAAAATAAATTCCTGTACGCATTATTATGGTCTTTTATGAGAAAATAAGTTTCCTAAATCATTTACCAGCTCTGCAAAATCTTTTTGCTGATCGGGCTTGCAAAGTTTTTTTATATCCATAAAATGCTGATAATTAATAATTTCTGCTTCTTCCTGCTTTTTCCCAATCATTCTTATCAGAAAATCTTTTTGTGAGGTATCTTCAGTTTCAATAGTTTTGTACAGTTGAGATTTAAGATTCATCATCTGATCTTCATTTTCAGAAATATCTTTTCTGTGTTTTTCGATCAGCAAATCATATGTTCCAATTTGTTTTTTATCAAAATGCAGTTTTTCTATAATTAAATTTTTCGGGCCTTCAGGATGAGGAGGTCTTCTTAAAAAAACAAAAGCGATCAACAAAATATTGGATATAATCAACGAAATAATGATTATTTGCGGGTATCGTGATTGCTTCATTTTTAATTATATAAAGAATTATGAGGAATGATATTCATGTTTTCGGCCAATTGCTTTGTGCTGTTTTCGTTTGTATCATTATGCAGAACAGTGAAAATGCTTAAAATAAATACTACACTTGCCGCAATTCCGTATGTCCATATCTGGTTGACAGAAAAACCGGTTGTTTTCTGATTTTCTATTTTGTTTAAAATTTTCTCATAAACAACATCAGAAATTTTAGCTTCCTGGATGTTTGAAAATACTTCAAGATGATCGTTTGTATTTTTCATATTCTTATTAGACGACATTATTAATAGTTTCCTTTGGTTTTGATATTATTTTTTGCTCTTTGCAATAAAGATTCTATGGCTTTTACTGAAAGATTCATTATTTCTGCGGTTTCTGAAATGGTTTTTTGTTCTATTTTATTGAGAATAATAACCGTTTTTTGTTTTTCATTCAAAGTATTAATGATATCAAAAAGTTTTTTCATGGCCTCTTTATTTTCCAACATGACTCCGGGATGATCAAAATTGACAAGTTCGCGTTTCGACAGATCTGGTTTTTCGTCCCACAATGAACTGATGAATCCAAAACGTTTTTTCGCTTTTTTGGCTTTAATGAAATCAAGGGATTTATGTATCGTTATTTTATAGATCCATGTAGATATTTTAGATTTATTCTGAAAAGTATCCAGCTTTTCATGAACGCTGAGAAATACATCCTGAGTGATTTCTTCGGCATCTTTCACATTCTGAACGTAATGCAACGCAAGATTGTACACTAAATTTTTATTGGAATGATATATTTGGTCAAATGTCAATTTAATTTTATTTCAAGGTTGTGTTTGAAATGCAAATTTGATAAATATTTTTTAGAATGAATAAAAATTACCAATTTTCGCAATAAGACTAACAAAACTCATTGCTCACAATTCATAACTTATAGTTAATTTTGCAGTATGAAATTCCAGATGAATTCGTTAATCGACAAATATAATATTCCAGGACCTCGTTATACATCTTATCCCACAGTTCCTTATTGGGACGAAAGCACTTTTTCGCCGGAGAAATGGAAGGAAAGTGTGATAAGATCTTTTAATGAAAGTAATCCGGAAGAGGGAATTTCAATTTATATTCACCTTCCTTTTTGTGAAGCTCTATGTACGTTTTGCGCTTGTCATAAACGTATTACGAAGCAACATAGTGTAGAGATTCCTTATCTAGAAAGTGTTTTAAAAGAATGGAAATTATATTTAGAACTTTTTGCAAATAATAATATTGAAAAAGGAAATTCAAAAGTTGAATCTCTCAAACTCTCAAACTCTCAAACCCTCGAACCCTCCAACAAACCTAAGCTAAAGGAACTTCACTTAGGTGGTGGAACGCCGACTTTTTTTTCCCCACAAAACTTAAAAACATTATTGGAAGGCATTTTTTCAACAGTTGAAATTGCCGAACATCCCGAGTTTTCCTTCGAAGGTCACCCGAATAATACAACAAGACAACATCTTCAGACTTTATATGATTTGGGTTTCAGAAGAGCGAGTTTTGGAGTTCAGGATTATGATCCGAAAGTTCAGAAAGCAATCAACAGAATTCAGCCTTTCGAAAAAGTAAAAGAAGTAACCGAAATCGCCCGTGAAATTGGTTATACAGGAATCAGTCATGATTTGGTGTTCGGACTTCCGCATCAAACTTGGGAAGCAATGGAGCACACGATCCGCAAAACAATGGAATTGAAACCTGATCGTTTGGCATTTTATTCTTACGCTCACGTTCCGTGGGTGAAAGGAGTGGGACAGAGAGGTTTTGATGAAAATGATCTTCCGAGCGGTGAAGAAAAGCGTCGTTTGTATGAAGACGGGAAAAGACTTTTGGAAAATTTAGGATATATCGAAGTTGGAATGGATCATTTTTCTTTGGAACATGATGATTTATACCAATCTTTAATTCAGAAAAAACTGCACCGGAATTTCATGGGATATACCTCTAGTAAAACCCAGTTGATGGTTGGTTTGGGAATGTCTGCAATTTCAGATTCCTGGTATGCTTTTGCTCAGAATGTAAAAACTGTGGAAGAGTACCAGAAAACTGTTGAAGAAGGCGTAATTCCTGTGGTAAAAGGACATATTTTAAATGAGGAGGATCTGCTTGTGAGAAGACATATTTTAAATTTGATGTGTCAGCTTGAAACTACTTTTGATATTCAAAATTCTTTTCCGGAGCTTGAAAATGCTTTCGAAATGTTGAAAGAAATGGAAAAAGATGAATTGGTTGAAATTCATGATAACCAAATAAAAATTACCGAAAAGGGTAGAGCGTTCACAAGAAACGTTGCGATGGTTTTTGATCTACGAATGATGAGAAATAAACCGGAAACCAGAATTTTTTCAATGACAATATAAAAGAAAAGCGATTCAAAACTGAATCGCTTTTCTTTGCCTAAAGCCTAAAGCCTAAAGCCTAAAGCCTAAAGCCTAAAGCCTAAAGCTACTTAATAATCAATTTCTGACTATATTCTTTTAAATCTTCGGATTTGATGTTGATATAATAAACTCCGGGTTCTATTCCAGTTACATCAAAACTATATTCGCTATCCAGTTTAACATCTTTCAGAACAATTTTACCTTCTGTACTGATTAGTTCAATTTTAGAATAATTTGATTGTAAACCCTCAATAAAAACTCTACCGTGAGCAGGATTAGGATAAATTCTTATTTGGCTTAAAGCACTTTCCTGAGTTCCTAAAGTGGCTGTCGTGATTTTAAATATTTTTCCGTTATTGACTGCAGCAACATATAATTCTTTCTGAAAATCTTCGCCAAATGTTGAAAAATTATTTCCCGAAAATGGAGTTGTCCACGTAATAACATTACTTGCGTCCAAAGTCCCGATTTGTGTAGAACAGTAATCTGCAAAGAAATATCTTCCCTGAAGACTTGGTGATGCCGTTCCTCTGTAAACATAACCTCCCGTAATTGAACATTTTCCACCGGAATGATCATATACTGCTATAGGAAAAGTCATTGTAGTTGAAGCCGCACATCCAGATGTATTATAAGCGCTGTTTCCTTCATAACATCTCCATCCGTAATTGAGTGCTGAAGTTGCAATCGGCATTTTGTTGATTTCTTCAATTGCGCCTTGTCCCACATCCGCAATCATTGCATTTCCGGTCGTTAAATCAAATGAAAACTTCCATGCGTTTCTTAATCCGTAAGACCACACTTCATCTGCGCCATCAACTCCTGCTCCAATAAAAGGATTTCCGGTTGGGATATTGTAAGGTCCGGTTGAATTGATGTCAATTCGCAACATTTTTCCCAATAATGAATTTTTGTTTTGCCCGTTATTATTTGGATCACCGCCACTTCCACCATCACCTGTTACGATCCAGAGATTTCCGTCGGGTGCAAATTTAATACTGCCGCCATTATGATTGTCAAATGGTTTAGGAATATTAAGGATAATCTTTTCACTATTGATATCGGCAACATTCTGATTGGTCGTGCTTACAGAATATCTCGCAACAATAATATTTCCGGCAGTATTGTTATAATAAACAAAGAAATAACCGTTAGTAGCATATTGAGGATGAAAAGCCAATCCGAGCAGTCCTCTTTCTCCGCCATAGGTTATTTTTGAACTGATATTCAGAAAATCGGCTGCGTTGATCGTTCCGTTAGGTTGAATGATTTTAATAATTCCGTTCTGTTGTACGACAAATAATCGGCTGTCGTTGGCATTCGTGATTTCGACAGGTGCGGTAAGACCTGTCGCAAATTCTTGCAATACAAAACTTTGGGAGTAAAAGAGTAAAGAAGAAAATAGGGTAGCTGAAAGTAGTAATTTTCTCATAATATTTTGATATTTAGTGTATTATGTTAATGAAAATTTCATACCAAATAGCAATTGAAAAATTCGTTAAAATCTTGATTAAAAATTAGTAAATCTTTAATTGAATGCAGAATACCGATATATCTGAAAATAAACGATTTCTGTTCTTAAAAATTCATAAAATATCAAGAAAATCATTATATTTGCCGACTTAATTTAACGTAGTTATAACAAAATGCAAGGAAAAGGACTTATTACAATTGTTGCTATTGTACTAGGGTTAATTTGCTTAAATGAGCTATTACCAACATGGTACGCCAGCAAGATTGAAAAGCAGGCAACTGCTATTGCAGGAGACAATCCGGAAAAGTATCAGAAAGAGATCGCAAGACTTTCTAAGGATACACTGAATCTAGGTTTTACAGAACTTTATTACACCAAAGCGAAAGACAAGGAAATGAAACTTGGTCTTGACCTTAAAGGTGGGATCAATGTTCTTTTGGAGATCAATCAGAGAGATCTTGTGAATGATTTAACCAATTATTCTACAAACCCTATTCTGATCGAAGCTTTAAACAAAACTGACGAGGTTCAGAAAAATTCAACAAAATCTTACATCGACAATTTCTTTGTTGAGTTTGATGCTGTAAATAAAGCTAAAGGTGCTAATCTAAAACTTGCAGATCCTGAAATTTTCGGTAATACGAATCTTTCTGAGATCAAATTCAACACTACAGATGAGCAGGTTCAGAGTATTATCAAAAGAAGAATTGACCTTTCTGTAGGTACTGCTTTTGAAGTAATCAGAACCAGAATTGATAAAATGGGAGCTGTTCAGCCGAATGTTCAGAGAGTTCCGGGTACAGCAAGAATTTCTGTTGAAATGCCGGGAATGAAAGACATTGACAAGGTGAAGAAAATGCTTCAGACTTCTGCAAAACTTCAGTTTTGGGAAGTACAGCAAATTCCTGAAGTAGCTTCATATTTTCAGACTCTTACAACTACGGTTTCTACAAAAGGAGATTCTATAGGAGTTGCAAAGAATACAAATTTCATGAGTCTTCTTCAATTGGATAAATTGAAAACGAATGGTGTTGCCAGCGTAAAATTATCTGATACAGCGAAGGTAAATAAAATATTAAACAGCAAAATTGCTAAGTCATTACGTCCTGCAAATATTAAATATACCCAGTTTATGTGGGGTTACAAGCCGGAATCAACCGATACAAACAGCTTAGTATTATATGCAGTAAGAGGTAATATCAACCAAAAAGCTCCGGTAGACGGTGCGGTTGAAACTGCAAGCATCGGTTACGATGAATTGAGCAGGGTAGTTGTTGATATGCAAATGGATTCTAAAGGTGCAAAAGACTGGAAAACTTTAACGGAGAAAAACGTTGGAAAACCGGTTGCAGTAACTTTAGATAATAGAGTTTACACAGCTCCGAATGTTGTAGGTGCTATTCCAAACGGTAGAACTCAGATCTCTGGTAACTTCTCTCAGGAGGAAGCTAAAGAATTGGTTGACGTTTTGGGAGCGGGTAAATTACCTGCAGGTGCAAAAGTAGTTCAGGCGACTCAGGTAGGACCTTCATTAGGACAGGAATCTATTGATGCAGGGATGCTTTCATTTGGTATTGCATTCTTGATCATTATCGCATATATCATTTTCTATTACGGTGGAGCAGGAGTTTATGCGGTAATCGCAATGATTATCAACTTATTCTACATTTTCGGAATTATGGATTCCGCAGATGCTACACTTACACTTCCTGGTATTGCGGGTATCGTTCTTACGATGGCAATGGCAGTAGATACGAACGTAATTATTTATGAAAGAACAAAAGAAGAGCTGTTCGCAGGAAAAAGTATTCTTGAAGCATACAAAGATGGTTTCAAACATGCATTAAGTGCGATCGTTGATGGTCACTTAACGACATTATTAACTGCAGGTGTACTATTCTTATTCGGAACAGGTCCTATTAAAGGATTTGCTTTGACTTTAGGAATCGGTATTTTGATGACATTCTTTACTTCTGTATTGCTTTCAAGAGTAATGATTTTCAGCAGACTGAATAAAGGAAAACACCTTTCTGTGTGGACGGCACCAACTAAAAACTTATTCAGAAATACCTGGATTGATTTTATTGGGAAAAGAAAGTACGCTTACATTGTTTCTGCTATTTTAACTGTTGTTTGTGTTGCATCAATCGCAATCCACGGATTCAAATACGGAATTGACTTTACAGGTGGTAGAAACTACGTTGTGAGATTTGATAAGGATGTGAATGCTGAAAATATCGAGCAGAATTTAGTTAAAATGTTTACAACTGAAGACGGTAAAAACTCTTCTGTTGAAGCTAAAACTTTCGGTAGCGAAAATCAGTTGAAAATCTCTACAGATTATTTAATCGATGATGAATCTTTAAAAGCTGACCAGACTGTTGAGCAAAAATTATACGAAGGATTAAAAACAAGTTTACCGGCTAATACTACATTAGAAGATTTCAAAGCTGCTGATAAAGGTACTACAGGAATTATTTCTTCTGAAAAAGTAGGCCCTACAGTTGCTGATGATATTCAGACTCATGGTATTCTTGCAGTTGTAGCTGCTTTAGCAGGTATCTTTATTTATATTTTGGTTAGATTTAGAAAATGGCAATTCTCATTGGGTGCTGTTGCGGCATTATTCCATGATGCGGTTATTATTTTGGGAGCTTATTCATTGCTTCATAAAATCATGCCTTTCAATATGGAGATCAATCAGGATTTCATTGCAGCAATCTTAACTGTTTTAGGATATTCAATCAATGATACCGTAATTATCTTCGACAGAATCAGAGAATATTTGAGAGAGAAAAAATCTCTTACATTGGCAGGATTATTTGATGATTCTATCTCAAGTACATTAGGTAGAACCTTCAACACTTCATTCACAACGATTCTTGTAATCTTGGCTATTTTCATCTTTGGTGGTGATAACCTTAGAGGATTTATGTTTGCGATGTTGATTGGTATCGGATTCGGTACGTACTCATCCATATTCATTGCTTCGGCGATAGCTTATGACTTCCTTAAAACAGGAAAAGAAGAAGGGGTACACGGAAAAACATCTTCCGATAAAGAAGTTCTTGCTTCAAAATAATTTACACTACAATAAATAAGAAAAAGCCTTTCATTTGAAAGGCTTTTTTTGTTCCGAATATTATACTTTTTTAATAGAGAAAATTTAGAATCATTATTTTTAGAGATTTGATTACTTTTGCAGAGCTATGGAAAAATCAAAGAAAAAAGCTGCGATGAGCTTTATTTTCATCACTTTACTGATCGATATTACAGGATGGGGAATTATCATTCCGGTGGTTCCGGCGTTGATTAAAGAACTGATTCACGCAGATATCAGTGAAGCTGCAAAATATGGAGGTTGGCTTGGTTTTGCCTATGCTTTTACTCAGTTCTTATTTTCACCGATTGTCGGAAATCTGAGTGATAAATTCGGACGAAGACCTATTATTTTGATTTCATTGTTTGGTTTTGCTATTGATTATATTCTTTTAGCATTATCACCAACAATAATCTGGCTTTTTGCGGGTCGAATTATTGCAGGAATTACCGGAGCAAGTGTAACCACGGCAAGTGCATACATTGCAGATATCTCAACCGATGAAGATCGGGCAAAAAACTTCGGTTTGATTGGTGCTGCTTTCGGTTTAGGATTTATCATAGGTCCTGTCATCGGTGGTATTCTTGGACATTACGGCGCAAGAGTTCCATTTTATGCTGCGGCAGTTTTATGTTTATTAAATTTCTTGTATGGATATTTTATTCTTCCTGAAAGTTTAGATAAAGATAAAAGAAGAGAATTCAGCTGGAAACGCGCAAATCCTGTCGGTTCATTTAAATTTTTAGGTAAACATCCTGAAATCTCAGGGTTGATTGTTGCTTTAATTTTAATCTATATTGCGGGTCATGCTGTGCAAAGTAACTGGAGTTTTTTCACCATGTACGAATTTGACTGGACAGAAAGAATGGTTGGGATTTCTCTTGGCGTTGTCGGACTTTTAGTAGGTTTGGTGCAAGGAGTTTTGATTCGATGGACGACTCCAAAATTAGGAGAACAAAAAAGTATCTATTACGGTCTGGCTCTATATGCTCTCGGAATGCTTCTTTTTGCATTTGCAACTGAAGGCTGGATGATGTTTGTTTTCCTGATTCCATACTGTTTAGGTGGAATTTGCGGCCCTGCTTTACAATCTGTAATTACTAAAAGCGTTCCTGCAAACGAACAAGGTGAATTGCAGGGAGCATTAACAAGTTTAATGAGTGCCACTGCGATTATCGGACCTCCGATGATGACTAATTTATTTTATTTTTTCACCCATGAAGATGCACCTTTTAAATTTTCGGGAGCACCGTTCTTTTTGGCGTTTATTTTGATGACCTTAAGTGTAGTGGTCACTTATTATGCTTTTCAGAAAAAGAAATCTTAAATTTTATTTAAAATTAAGCCACAAAACAATATTTATCTATAATCTTTTGTAATTTAGCATCATGGAATTAAGCATTGGAGAAATGGCTCTTATCGCCATTGCGATTGTAGTTTTATTCGGACCGGATAAGCTGCCTCAAATTGCCCGTGATCTAGGATCTGGAGTAAGAAAAATGCGTGGAGCGGTAGAAGATATCAAAACCGAAATCATGAAAGAAACAGACAATCCTGTTTCTGAAATCAAACGTGAAATCGAAAAGGTGAAAGATGCTGCCAAAGATTTTGATCCTACCAAAAATATTCAGAAAGACATTATAGGAGAGCCTTTAGCTGACGAAACTCCAAAATTAAAACCTTCAGATGACGATACATACGAAGGTCCTGTAAGCAGATAGCAATGGAAGAGATCATTCTTGAAGATAAAAAGGCGTTTCTTTACCTTAATAATCTGGGAGACACTCCATTTGATCAGTTTTGGATATTAATTTCCGGAACATTTATCTGGATTCCGATTTATATTATTTTCTGTTATTTTCTCTATAAAAATTTTAAGCTCAAATCTTTATTTTACATTCTCCTTTTTGTTGCAATTGGAGTGACTGTTTCTGATCAGTTAGCCGGAGTTTTTAAATACGGAGTTGCCAGATTAAGACCTTGTCACGACCCTAGTTTACAATCTTACATGAGAGCAGTAAAATGCGGCGGACAATTTGGTTTCTATTCTGCACATGCTTCAAATACCTTTTTTTTAGCAAGTTATTTGAGCTTTTTGTTAAAAGATAAACTGAGATGGTTCCCATATGTTGTATTTGTATGGGCAGTAATTGTATCATATAGCCGTATTTATTTAGGAGTACATTTCCCGATAGATATTTTGGTGGGGGCGTTTGTTGGAATTTTATTGGGAGCGGTATTTTCGATGTTCGCAAAAAAAGTCATCAACAAACAAACTATATAAAATGAAAAAACATTTACTCATTATTACTTTAGCGTTTTCATCGCTACAGTTTTTCTCTGCTCAGGACAAAAAAAGTGCAGAAGAATGCATGCAAAAAGCTGATTATAAGTGTGCCGAAGAGCAATATGCAAAATTGGCAGAAAAAGAAATGATTCAGCAATATCAATCTGAGTATTTCAATAATTTAGGTACAGCACAACGAAGATTAGGGAAAATTCCTGCAGCATTCAAATCTTATGAATCTGCTTTGAAATCAAATCCTAAATCAGCAGCAGTTTATTCTAATCTGGGCTCTTTACACAATCAAAAAGGGAGTAAAACCAAAGCACTGGATTATCTGAATAAAGGTTTAATGATTGACGATCAAAATGCTGAGATGTATTTGACACGTTCAAAAGTTTACGAAAATTTAGGTAAAAAAGATTTAGCGGAAAAAGATCTTAACCAAATTCTGATTTTCGCACCCGACAATATTTTTGCACGAACAGGTTTAGCCAATCTTAAAAAAAGAAACGGTGATCTTGAAGGTTCATTGAAAGATTACAATAAATTGCTGTCAGAAAAACCTGAATCTTTACTTTATAATGGTAGAGCCGATGTTTATTTAAAACTGAAAAAATATAAAGAAGCTTTGGCAGATGTTAACAAGGCGATTTCTATTGATCCTAAATTTTCACAGTCATATGTAACAAAAGCTCTAATTTTATTTGATACCGCAAAAGATAAGGAAGCTTGTGCAAGTTTGGATAAAGCGGTTGCTACCGGATACGAAAAAGTAGCTTTAGCTGAACAATATACTAAATGTGTCAAAAAATAATATTATTTGTATTTTAAGATTAAACTCAGATATAAGTCACACTTTTAGATATTATCTTTGTCATTTACTCCGTCGAATCTGCGATTTCCGTAGGAATCTCGACAGAGTTTTTATGTTCGTTGCTTAGAATTCCTGCGAAATGGCAAAAATGCGATTTATTTTCAAATTTGAAAAAATTTAATTAAGCCCTCAAAATTAAATCTCTTTTAATTATTTTTGAACTTCTAAAAAATATTCATGTTAAACATCGTTCTTGTAGAACCGGAAATCCCCAATAACACAGGCAATATCGGAAGATTATGCGTTGGAACTGAAAGCAAATTACATCTTATTCATCCTTTCGGATTTTTAATTGATGATAAAAATCTCAAACGTTCCGGTTTAGATTATTGGGTACATCTTGATGTCACTGAATATGCCAATGTTGACGAATGGATGAAAGTAATTCCTGATTTATCACGCGTTTTTCTCATGAGTTCCCACGCCGAAAAATCATACCTGGACATTGATTTTCAGGATGGTGACTGGTTGGTTTTCGGAAAGGAAAGTGTGGGTTTAAGCAAAGATGTTTTAGACCGTTTTGAAAACCATTTAACAATTCCGATGTCGAAATTGATCAGAAGTTTCAATATTGCCAACTCAGTTGCTTTTGTAGTGGGAGAGGCAAAAAGGCAGATAGGGTTGTAATAAATTAAAATAGCTTTTTGATTTTTTATTGCAATGGCATTGTACATTCGCTAGATTTGGAAACTAGGAAAAGACAAAACTTTTCAAATGGCTTTGTTAAAAAATAATACGATGAAAATTTTTATTCTTACATTTTTATTATTTCCTTTTTTTGCTTTTACGCAAATAAGCAAAGATCTCGAATTTGAAATAAAAAAGTACGATTCTTTATCTTCGATAGGTGATCCCAGAATAATTGATAATTTTGATGAATTTGTATTGTTAAGAGATAAAGTAGAAAAATCAATTCTTTTAAAAACGAATAAATTGGATTTAATAACTTTCTATAGACAAGAAATTCCTTTGACTTTCAGAAAATTAATTATTCAAAAATTGTTTGCAGACAATGATACAGCAACTGTTGTTCAACTTTTTAAAGCAACCATTGGAAGAAAAGATATAGTGGCAGAAAGCCATGCTATTAGAAATTTTGATCCAGAAATTGGATCTATTATTTATAACGGAGAATTGTTTGAACGTTTAACAATGGATCCCAAAACGTATGAGAGTAAAGAAAGTGCTTTAAAAGACGAACTATTAAATTTTATTTTTGCATCTGAACCATTAAATGAAAATTTGTTATCCAATATTCAATATGCCATTCCTTTGAAAAAAGAATATTATGATGCAATTAAAAAACTAGTCAAAGAGAAAAATTTCCCTTACTTACTTAATTATGTAGCTAAATTTAAGAAACAGGACGATATAGAATTTATTAAAAGTTTTGGTGATAAATCTTTCTTAGCGATACAGGAATTTCCTGATGAGAAATTTATTCCATTTTTAGAGCAATTTATTGAAAAATTTGCAGGTGATGAAGATTTTTTTGTTTACCAAAACTATTTGAGAACTGTTGCAGAATTTTGTAGCCCAAAAGCAAAGATACTTGTTGAAAAAATATTTAATTCTAGTAATCCAAGAAGAAGTTTTTTGATTTCAACTTTGAGTAGGAGTACTTATGATTCTAAAAACGAAGTATTTGTTGATCATTATTGCGAACTATATTATCCTTACATAAAAGAATCCTGGATAAATGATGGAGTACTAGATAATTATGTATTTGAAAATTATACAAAAAAAATTCTCAGTAAAGATGACCTTGTTAAGTATCTTTATGATGGATTTAAAAAAATTAAAATAAATGAATTTTCTGTACGTGATATTGATAATGAAGAAGTTGAATTACCTAATCTTTCTCAAACGAATATCAAGTTTTTGAAAACCCTAAATAGTACAATGTATCAAGAGATTGTAAACAAATATTTTTTGGAATTAGATTTTTTGCAACATTTGGATTTTTTCATAACATTTCTTGATGATAGACAAGCAATTTTAAATGCTGAAGATTCTATAAAGCTGAGGATTGATAAAGAAGAAAATTCTAATTATTTAATAGATGCTGCAAAGACATTAAAACAATCTGATTACAGGGAGTTATTTAACTATGCAGTTAAAGCACTCAAAAAAATAAAACCTAAAGTAATGCAAGGAGATCACGATTACAGCAAAGAACAAATAAAAATTTTTGAAAAGCAATTTGATCTTTCTTTATAATTTTTGAATACTTAAAAATATTTTAGAAAATATATCTCAATCATTATGATAAGGTTTCCCTTGCAAAATCTGATCGGCACGATATAACTGTTCTACGATAAATAACCGGATCATCTGGTGCGTAAATGTCATTTTAGAAAGTGACATTTTTTCGTTGGCTCTGTTGTAAATTTCATCCGAAAAACCATAAGCACCACCGATCAAAATATGAATTTTTTTTACCGAAGAATTCATCCAGTTGTCAATTTTCTGAGAAAATTCACGGCTTGTAAATTGTTTTCCTTTTTCGTCCAAAATAGCTACCCAATCATTTTTATCAATGTGATTCTGAAATAATTTTGCTTCTTCTTTTTTCAATAAATCTGGAGAAAGATTTTTTGCATTTTTAATGTCCGGAATTTCAATAATTTCAAAATTCCAGTGTTTTGGAAGCCTTGTAAGATAATAACTGATCAGAGAAGTGATTTCTTTGTCGTCTGTTTTTCCGATGCAAAGTAGGTTGATGCGCATTTTTTAGCTTTATAAAAAGAAAGTTCAAAGATACTTATAATTAAAAAATTGAAGAATTATTTTAAAATCTGTATTTTTACATAATCAGCACAACCAAGATGAAACTTTCCTTTTTCTCAATGTTGTTTTTAGGCTTTTCGGGAATGACTTTCTGCCAGGAAGTTAACGTTTCTGATGAGAAAAAATATCTTGAAGAAGACCGTAATAAAATATCATTAGTAGGTGGTGTAAGTTACCTTAATAATTCTTTTGGGTTGTATTATGAAGGTCAGACTTTTCTCCTGAAACCAAACGATTCGTTCTACACGGAATTTTTTCTAAGGTACCGATGGCTGGATGCGAATATTTCATTTGCTCCAAAGTTTGTGAGGATAAATAATGATGATGATATTAAAGGCCGAACTAAATATTTCAACTTTGGATTTGCGTTTTTTCTTAGCCAAAAACTAAGACAGTCAGTTAATTACAATCAAGTGAAAGGTTTGTATTTAGAAGATACGAAACGATTTTTTGAGGCGGTTATAAGTGATGAATTTACCGAAGCATTGGGTAATGATTTTATGCAGTTTCCGGATGCGAAATTTCAATCTTTTACAGGTGAAACGAGTTATTTGTGGCTTGGAAAAAAAGATAATTACAGAACTTATACCAACATGACGCACAAACCTTTGAAAAATGATTTTGTATTTCTTACCGGCTTGGTTTATCAGTACAATATGATGAAAGATACGGATCGTGTAAAGTATAAAGGTATGGAAATCTCAGATCCGTCAGAAGGCAATTCAGTGACGAAGGATGTGAGATTAACCTTAAAAACCGGTGGCGGAGTACAAAGAATTATAGGAAAAAACTGGTATGGGATTGTAGAACTATATCCGCAGATTCATTACGGTTATTTGATTGATGAACGTTATGATGAGTTTAATTTTGGACTTAATTCTTACTCCAGAATAGGATTTGACAACGGTAAATGGTTTTTTGGTGGTGGTGCACAACTTAACTGGATTAACAGTAAAAACGAGAATTTTTATTCAACGACAAACTGGTTATTCCGTTTTGGATTGGGTTTTAGAATAAATTCACCTAAATTTGTCAACCAACAATTTGACAGGATTGATCAAATTTTAAAATAAAAAATGGGTATTAAAGTTCCGGGTTTTCTTTTGAAAGTTCAAGATTTTTTCGACGATATACATATTCCGGTTTTGGGAATATCACTTTGGCAATTGTTTCAAATTTATTTTGCAGGTATTTTTAAAGAAAAAATAGGTCGGAAAGCAGCTGCAATTTCATGGAGTTTTACTTTGAGTCTTTTTCCTTTCATTTTATTTCTGCTTTCAGTTTTGCCATATATGCCGCATTATGATAAGCTTCAGTTTTATATTTTTGAAGTTTTGATGCATAATATTTTCCCTTCCAACATTGAAGGTGATGTAAGGGGATATATTGAAGATAGTATCATTCCTAACATGGAGGGAATCAGTAATTTAACGATCCTTATAGCCTTGGTTTTTGCTACAAACGGAACGTTTTCTCTAATTAATGGTTTTAATGAAAATGCTAAAGAAAAACTTCCCGATGTTAAAGAATTTATTCTGTCATTTTTCATTACTATAGGCTTCGTTACGATCATATTTCTGGCAATTTTCGGGGTATATTATGCTGAAGTTGTTGTAAAAGGTTTCAGACCAACGTATGATATTTCGTGGCTCGTCAAAAACCTTTCGAAAATCATTGGTTTTGTATCATTTCCTTTATTTTTCTTTTTACTTTTGGCGATGTTTTACTGGTTGGGAACGGTGAAGATCATCCGATTCAGACAGGCAGTTCCGGGAGCAATTTTGACAACAGTTTTATTCATCGTAACGACCTATCTCTTCACTCTTTATGTAAAAAATATTGCCCGCTACAACGTTTTATACGGCTCTATCGGAAGTATGATTTTACTGATGGTTTGGGTAAATGTGAACGTTTATCTTCTTCTTTTCGGTAACGAGCTGAATATGGCATTGCGAAAATTAAGAGTTGAAAAACTATTATCTGACGAGCTTAAAAAAGAAGCGTCAAATTATCAGTCAAAAAATGAAGAACCCAATCTGGATAGCGACGAAGAGCATATTCGTAGCATTATAGAAGATATAAAAAAAGAAGATGGTGAAAAATCTAAGAATTAAGATATTGTTTTTGTTGGTCTTGATGAGTTTACAGTCTTGTGAGCAGATTCTTGATCAAGCCGAAGAAAATCGTGCGCAGGAAAGTTTCACCTCAGAGTTTATGGGATATTATAAGGGAAGCTATACAGGTGATTTGAGCGGATCTTTGGAGGTTAATGTAAGAAAAGATGCAAGTGTACAAGTAATAAGAAGTACCGCAGGAAATCCAGATACTTATATTACAAATCTTATCATGAGTTCCTTTAATGGTGTTTCTCAATCGCCGGAAGGTTTTATGCTCATCGGAAATATGCAGACAAAAAATGGAACTTGGAAAATGGGTAACCTTAAAGGAACTTGGAGTGTTACCAAAAACTAATCTTCCTCAGTTTCTTTAATTTCAGACGAATATAAATTTAAAACGATATATCCCGAAATTGCTGCGATAAACGAAGCAATCAAAATAGCAAATTTTGCTTCATCCTGAATTTGAATTTCTCCTTTGAATGAAAGCAATGCAATAAAAATTGACATTGTAAACCCTATTCCGGCTAAAAGTCCGACTCCCAACATTTGCGTCCATGACGAGTTTTGAGGGAGTGAACTTATTTTTGATTTAATGGCAATAAATGAAAAAAGGTTAATTCCGATTAATTTTCCTAAAACCAGTCCGCAGACAATTCCTAATCCTAAGCCGCTGAATAATCCGTTAACCATTCCGTTGGTGAATGTTATATTGGTATTTGTCAATGCGAAAATAGGCATAATAAGAAAGCTTACCGGAAAATGAAGCTGGTGTTCCAGTTTTTCTAAAGGTGAAATCTCAGTTGTAGAAATATTTGTAGGAATAGAAAATGCCAAAACAACTCCTGCAATCGTCGCATGAATTCCTGAATGATGTAGAAAATACCAAAGAAATACTCCTGGAATCAGATAAAATAGTATAGTTTTAATTTTAAAATAATTCAAAAGAAATAACAAAACTGAAACTCCCAAGGAAAGGAAAATATACATCCAATGAATCTGATCTGTGTAGAAAATCGCAATCACTAAAATTGCTCCCAAATCATCTACAATTGCTAAAGCGGCCAGAAATATTTTGATAGAATTCGGAACTTTTTTGCCCAACATCGAAATAATTGCCAAAGAAAAAGCAATATCTGTCGCCATCGGAATTCCCCAACCGTTGCTGTATTTAGTTCCGTAATTAAAAAGTGTAAAAATAATTGCCGGAATAATCATTCCGCCAATCGCCGCAAATATAGGAAGAGAAGCATTTTTAAAAGATGAAAGTTCACCTTCTACAACTTCTCGTTTGATTTCAAGACCTACCAGAAGAAAGAAAATCGCCATCAAACCATCATTGATCCAAATACTTACAGGATATCTCAGATGAAAAATATTGATACCAATTTCTCTGTCTAAAAAATTCTGAAAGTTTTCAGCCAAAGAAGAATTGGCAATTCCCAATGCCAATGCGACACAAAAAATCAATAAAATTCCTGATGACTGACTGCTTTCAAAAAACTTTTTAAAGTAGATGCTTAATTTCAAATGTGAACTTTTTTATGTCTTGTGGTTGAGCTTCTAATTCAGCAATGCGATTTCATGATTAAATTCTGACGACTTTGGAAACACCGTCAATATCTTTCAGTTTTTTAAATGTTTCGTCAAGCTGACTTCTGTTTTTTACTTCCAAATTGATGTTTCCTACAAAAACACCGTCATTGGATTCGATCGACATACTTTTCATATCCATTCCCATCGCGCCGCTGATTACGGTTGTAATATCGTTGATCATCCCCATTCTGTCGAGTCCTTCAATCTCAATTTTGATACGGTTTTTGAAGCTCTCTTCGTTCATCCATTTTGCAGGAATTACTCGATAATCGTATTGCGCTCTCAAGTTGATCGCATTCGGACAATTGTCGCTGTGAACTTTTATTCCTTCAGAAATCGTAATGAAGCCAAAGATTTTGTCTCCCGGAATTACTGTGCAGCATTTTGCATAACTGTAATTTAGTTTTTCCTCATCTTTCCCGAAAACAATCATGTCAAGATTGATCTCTTTTGGTTCTACATAATGTAGATTTTTTGCCGGAGATTTTCTGAATCTTGAAAGTAAGTTGTTAAAGACATTTTTACTTTCAATATATTTTCTTAAACTGCTTGCATCCAACTCATTTGTCTGGAATTTTAAGAATAATTCCTGAGAAGTTTTCAGATTGAAGAATTTTTGAAGCTTATTAATTTCTTCATCATTAAAATTAATCTTTGCATGTCTCAGTTTTCTCTGAAGAATTTCTTTTCCTTCGTCTACTAAAGAATTTTTTTCAGAATTTAAGTAACCTTTGATCTTTGATTTTGCTTTTGACGTAACTACAAAATCAAGCCAGTCAAACTTCGGTTTCTGGTTTTGAGAAGATAAAATATCAACCTGATCGCCATTTTGTAAAACGTAAGAAATCGGAACCAATTTACCATTGATTTTTGCTCCCAGACATTTCATTCCCAAGTCTGAGTGTACAGAAAAGGCAAAATCCAGAGCAGTTGCACCGGTTGGTAAAATTTTGATTTCACCTTTTGGAGTAAACACAAAAACTTCCTTTGAATATAAATTGAGTTTAATATTATCTAAAAGCTCAGATGTCGAAAGATTCTGCTGCTGTTCAAGCACATCACGAATTTCAGTTACCCAGTTTTCAAAATTTCTGTCATCATTCGTTTGTTTGTAACCTTCCTTGTATTTGTAATGTGCTGCAACTCCTTTTTCGGCGATATCATCCATTCTGTCAGAACGGATCTGAACTTCAATCCATTTTTTATCAGGACCAAGAACGGTTAAATGTAAACTTTCGTAACCTGTAGAACGTGGTTGTGTGATCCAGTCACGCATTCTTGACGGGTTACTGTGATATACATCAGTTACGATTGAATAAATTTTCCAAGCCAGAAATTTTTCATTTTTAGCATCAGATTTATAAATGATTCGTATTGCGTAATTATCAAAAACTTCTTCAAAAGAAACACCTTGCTTTAGCATTTTTCTGTAAATGGATGAAATTGCTTTCGCACGACCTTTGATGGTAACATTCAGCCCTTCTTCATTCAGTCTTTCAGAAACTTCTTTTTTAAATTCCTCAATATATCGTTCTCTGCTTTCTTTGGCGAGTTCCAATTTCTGAGTAATTTCATTAAAAACTTCAGGATTGTTATATTTTAAAGAAAGATCTTCAAGTTCAGATTTGATATTATATAAACCTAAACGGTGGGCCAATGGAGCGTAAATGTATACCGTCTCGGAAGCAATTTTTTTCTGTTTATCAGGAGCCATGCTTTGCAATGTTCTCATGTTGTGAAGACGGTCAGCTATTTTAATCAAAATCACCCGGAAATCTTCTGACAGCGTCAAAAGAAGTTTTCTGTAGTTTTCAGACTGTACAGAAATATTTTGGTGATTCATGATCGAAATCTTGGTCAGTCCATTCACGATCCCGGCGATTCTTTCACCAAATATTTTCTTCAGATCTTCATAGCTGTAATCTGAATCTTCAATCACGTCATGTAACAATGCACACGCAATGGAAGTAGCTCCCAAACCGATCTCAGTTGCGACAATCTTTGCTACAGCAATCGGATGATAAATATATGGTTCGCCAGTCTTTCTTCTTTGATCTTTGTGAGCGTCTAATGCAATATCAAAAGCCTTTCGGATGAGTTTATTGTTTTCTTCATCCAAAGTTCTGTATGTATTAGAAATCAGGTCTTTATACCTCGCTAAGATTTCCTTATTTTCTTGCTCTAAGTCGTAACTCATTTGTGTAAAAGGCTTTGTTTAGACGAAAATACGAAAAATAAAGCGATTTGTCAATTCCTGCAATCAAAAAATCCGCAGAAAAATATTCTACGGATTTCGGTTATTAGTTTCGGTTTTAATTTTAAAATTTTACTTCAGAATCCATTCCGGTGTGCTGAGATTTTTTCTTTACATCCGGACTGTTGTGGATTTCGGCTTTGCTTCTTGCGTCGATATATTTTTTTACGTTGCTGTACGAAGCCTCAGTGATGCTCATGTTTTCAAATAAATAAGTTTTCAGAACAGAATTCTGATAGAATATATCACGTGCTTTCTGTGACTGGTCGTTATCTTTTATTTGTACACTCGCCATAAATTGGGAGTGGTGGTGATCTTCTGTGAGATAAACAATATAATCAGAGTTTTCAAATCCAGAATTTTCCAGTTCGTTTTCAAGTCTTTTGTAATCACCGTTGCGATCAAATAATCCTGCTAAAATGTTTGACATAGTAATCTTGTTTTGGTACTTAAAGATAAAACTATTTTTTATAATAATTAATAAATATTTAATAAAATTTATAATTTATTATTTTATCTATAAAATTTTAGCACTAATTAAGAGATTGTCTATTTTAAATAAGATTTCTTTATTTTGTTTTAAAATAAAAAACTCTGCACGATAAGGCACAGAGTTTAATTCTATTTAGATATTTTTTAGCCTAATCTCTCATTTTTAATTTCCTCCACAATTTCAGGATTCAATAGAGTAGAAGTATCTCCGAAATTCGAGAAGTCTCCTTCCGCAATCTTTCTCAGAATTCTACGCATAATCTTTCCTGATCGGGTTTTCGGAAGACCGGAAACAAACTGAATTTTATCAAGCTTAGCAATCGGACCGATCTGATCTGAAATCAACTGATTGATTTCTTTTTTCAGATTTTCTTTCTGACGGCCGGCGCCACTGTCTTTTAAAATCACAAAACCATACAAAGCACTTCCTTTAATATCGTGCGGGAAGCCTACAATCGCAGATTCTGCCACCGCTGGATGTTCGTTGATGCTGTCTTCGATAGGAGCGGTACCTAAATTGTGCCCGGAAACAATCACCACATCATCTACACGACCTGTAATTCTGTAATAACCCACTTCATCTCTCAAAGCACCGTCACCAGTGAAATATTTCCCCGGAAATGCTGAGAAATAAGTTTCTTTATACCTTTGATGATCGCCCCAAATCGTTCTCGCAATTCCCGGCCATGGAAAACGGATGCACAGATTTCCTGTCACTTGATTTCCTGTGATTTCATTGCGTTTGTCATCCATTAGAACCGGCTGAATTCCCGGTAATGGAAGTGTTGCATACGTTGGTTTGGTCGGTGTTACAAATGGAATAGGAGAGATCATAATTCCGCCAGTTTCTGTTTGCCACCATGTGTCGACGATCGGGCATTTTTTTCTGCCCACGTGATCGTTAAACCAATGCCATGCTTCATCGTTAATCGGTTCACCAACAGATCCGATCACTCTTAAAGAACTTAAATCATGTTTGTCAACCCACTCAGCGCTTTCTTTAGCCAAAGAACGGATGGCGGTTGGTGCAGTGTAAAATTGAGTGACTTTATGCTTTTCAATAACTTCCCAGAATCTGTCAGGCTCAGGATAAGTTGGAACACCTTCGAAAATGACGGTAGTTGCGCCATTTAAAAGTGGTCCGTACAAAATGTAAGAGTGTCCTGTGATCCATCCGATATCTGCAGTACACCAATAGATGTCATTTTCCTGATAATTGAAAACATTTTTAAAAGTGTACGCCGAATAAACCATGTAACCTGCCGATGTGTGAAGCATTCCTTTTGGTTTACCGGTAGAACCTGAAGTGTACAGAATAAACAGTGGATCTTCGGCATCCATAATGATGGTGACGAAATCGGCAGAAGCTTTTTCGTACAGGTCAGCCATCCAGAAATCTCGGCTTTCCTTCATTTTTATTTCGTTGTTGGTTCTTTTGACCACCAGAGTTTTTTCTACAGTTGGGCATTTTTCCAAGGCTTCATCAATAATAGATTTTAAATCTAAAACTTTGTTGCCTCTGTAACTTCCGTCTGAAGTGATCAGCATTTTTGCGCCGCAGTCATTCACTCTAGAAACTACTGCCGAAGCTGAAAATCCGGCGAAAATAACTGAATGTACTGCTCCAATTTTCGCACAGGCCAACATCGTAACCGCCAATTCTGGAATCATCGGAAGATAGATGCAGACTCTGTCGCCTTTTTCGATGCCCATGTCTTTTAGAACATTGGCTGTTTTGTTAACTCTTTCATACAGTTCGTTGTAGGAAATATGCTGAGCTTCTTCTTTCGGATCGTTCGGCTCCCAGATGATGGCTGTTTTTTCGCCACGTACCGACAAATGCCTGTCAAGACAGTTTTTAGTTATATTTAATTTAGCATTTTTAAACCATGTAATTTTTGCTTCATTCATGTCGTATTTTACGACTTTGCTCCATCTTTGATACCACACAAAGTTTTGATCAGCAATCTTATCCCAAAATTTCTTCGGATTTTTTATTGATTTTTTATATTCTTCATAATAATGCGGTAAATCTTCTATCACGTAATTTCTCATACTTTTTATTTTTAGAATTATTTATTATTTAATTTTTTATTTAAATTGTTTTGTAGCGTTTTAATTTGAACACGAAGGTCACAGAGTTTTTTTTATTCATGCTGCATTTAGTCTCACGAAGCCGTTTCACTTACATAAGCAAAGTGGTGTCTATTTTAAATGAATTTTCAACAATTTAATCAATTTTGAGCTCCATGATTGGTAAAAATCTGTCTTTAATTGATGTTTCTATCTGACCTGATTTTACAAACCCGAAACTTTCATAAAATTTCTGTGCATTTGGGTCGGCGTCAAGAATTATTCTTGATCTTTGACTCTGTTTTATTTTTAAAATGAAATCATTCATTAATAATTTCCCATAACCTTTTCCGATATTTTCTGGTGAAACAAAAAGATTGTCCAGTCTCACGCTGTTATTTTCAATTTCGAAATAACAATAATAAGCAACAACAGATTGGTTGACAATTAATTTATAAACTTCATTGTTTTGGATGTATTCTGAAGTGATGGTTAGCAAATCTGACCACTCATCCATTTGTTCATCGGAATATCCCCAGTAAGCTTTTGATCTTTTTGTAATCTCGGTTAAAATCTTGTCGTCATCGGAATTTGCTTTGATAATTTCTGTCATCACACTTAAGTTTATGAATTTCTGTATTGCAGAATCTTCTCCTTTAATTCCTCAATAATCATTTCATCATCAATCGTCGAAGGAATCTGAAATTCTTTACCGTCAATAATCGTTCTGATCAGTTTTCTTAAAATTTTTCCTGAACGGGTTTTAGGAAGTCTTTTTATGACCATTACACATTTCAGAAAAGCCACTGCGCCAATTTTTTCTCTGACTTTCAGAACAATTTCCTTTTCAACGTCTTTTTCAGAAATTCCTGAGCCATTTTTTAAAACCACCGTTGCAAAAGGAACCTGTCCGCGCAAGTCATCATCAATTCCGACCACGGCACATTCTGCAACATCGGGATGCGAGGAAACAATTTCTTCCATTTCAGAAGTTGAAAGTCGGTGGCCTGCAACGTTGATGACATCGTCCACTCTTCCGGTGATGAAAATATATCCGTCTTCATCTTTTATCGCACCGTCTCCGGAAAAATAATAACCTTTGTACTGAGATAAATAACTTTTCTCAAAACGTTCGTAATCATTCCAAATTCCCAACATTGCGCCGGGCGGAAGCGGAAGTTTGATGACTAAATATCCTTCTTTATGCTCATCCACTTCATATCCATTTTCATCAAAAATTTTAATATCATATCCTGGAATTGGTTTCCCTGCGGAAGCTCTTTTAATTTTATAATTATCATCAAAAGTTAATAAGCCTAACATCGGCGAGCCGGATTCTGTCTGCCACCAATGATCGATTGCGGGTACACCGATGTGCTTTTCAAACCAATCCAAAGTTGCAACATCGCATCTTTCGCCTGCCAAAAACTGCTTTTTGAAATGGCTTAAATCATTTTTTTTTGCCAATTCACCATTCGGATCTTCTTTTTTTATCGCTCTGATGGCTGTAGGAGCCGTGAACATTGCGAAAACTTTGTACTCAGAAATAATTCTCCAAAAAGTTCCTGCATCGGGAGTCATGATTGGTTTTCCTTCGAAAATAATGGTGGTGTTTCTGTTGATTAAAGGTCCATAAACACTGTAGCTGTGACCCACTGCCCAACCAAAATCGGAGGCTGCCCAAAATGTTTCACCCTGTTCAATTCCATAGATATATTTCATGGAATATTTCAAAGCAGTTGCATAACCGCCGGTATCTCTCGTGATGCCTTTTGGTTTTCCGGTAGTTCCCGAAGTGTATAAAAGATAAAGCGGATGATTCGATTCCACAGAAACACAATCTGCAGGCTCTGATTTTGAAACCAATTCTTCATAATCAATGATGCCTTCAAACATTTCATCCTGATTGTTGATTAATCTTCTGTTAAAAACAATGATATTTTCGACTTTATCCTGCGCCAGTTCTATTGCTTTTTCAACCAATGGCAAATAGGGAATTCTTTTGGCAATTTCAATTCCGGCAGTGGCGGTAATTAAAGCTTTTGGCTTGCAATCATCGATTCTCACAACCAGTTCATGAGGTGCAAAACCTCCGAAAACCACATTGTGAATCACACCAATTCGTGCACAAGCCAACATCGCAAAAAGCGTCTGAGGAATCATCGGCATATAAATGACTGCGGTATCGCCTTTTTCTAAGCCTAAAGAAACCAATCCGCCAGCTAATTTTGAAATCTCTTCTTTTGCCTGATTAAAAGTGTATTTTTTCTTCTGATCTGTAACCGGAGAATCATAAATAATAGCAGTTTCTTCTCCAAAACCATCTTCAATATGTTTGTCGATGCAGAGATAAGACATGTTGAGTTTTCCGTCCGCAAACCATCGGGTGTAATCATTTGCGTCCTTTGAAATAATCTGATTTGGAAATTTAAACCACGAAATTTCCTGAGCCTGTTCTTTCCAGAACTGTTCTTTGTTTTCTATGCTTTGTTTAAATAAATTATCTGTGTTCATAATTTGTTGTTTTTAAAACACGAATTGCACGAATTTTTTCACGAATTGCACTAAATCATTTGCGCAATTTTATTTATGATATTCGTGTTTAATTAATCAACAGTTCCTCAATCTGAGCAATCAGTTTTTTAATAGAATATGGCTTCGTTACATACGCATCAGCCCCCATTTCCAGGCCTTTCTCAATATCTTTCGGATTGTTTTTGGCGCTGAGGAAGAGAACTTTTGTATTGTCTAAATTTTCATTCTTTTTAATTTCTTCCAAAGTGCTGTAGCCGTCAAGATTGGGCATCATAATGTCGAGTAAAATAACGTCTGGAACGATGGTTTTTAAAAACTCCAAAACCTCTGTTCCGTCTCTGGCGATAAAAACTTCGTAACCGATTTTCCGGAAACTGTATTCCAGAGACATTAATATCTTGTGTTCGTCGTCGGCGATTAAGATCTTTTTCATTGTGTATTTTCTTTATGATTCGACTTCATTGTTTTTTTATGTTTTTCGTCGGCAGGATGATGGTAAACGTCACACCCAATCCGCTGTTTTCTGCTTTTATGGTTCCATTGTGGGCTTCGATAATTCTTTTTGAAATTGCCAGTCCAAGGCCGCTTCCGGTAGGTTTGATAATGTTTTGATTTTTAGACTGATAAAATTTATCGAAAATCATTTCCAGATCTTCTTCGGGAATATTTTTCCCAGTATTGAAAATTGTAATGATCAAATCATCGTCTTTCTCTGAAAGTTTCGTCTGAATAATTCCCTGTTCATCAGTAAATTTCAATGCATTTCCCAAAATATTCTGGAATAACTGGATAAATCTCGCTTCATCATATTCAAACTGGTAATGCTTCAATAAATCAACTTCGCTGACCTGAATAAATTTCTGCTGAATCAAATGCAAGATAGGATTTAAAGCTTTTTTATAGGTTTCAATAATGTTATTTTCCTGAATATTTAAAGCAATTTCTCCGTGTTGAAGCTTATCAAGATATAAAATATCATTGATAATTTCACTGAGACGGTCAGACTCTGTGATGATGTTATTTAAAAATTCTTTTTTAATATCTAACGGAATATCGTCGTCATCCGCTAAAATTTCTCCTGCCGAACGTATTGCTGTAATTGGAGTTCTCAGTTCATGCGCAACAGAATCCAGAAAATCGTCCTTCTGACGGTCTTTCACGATGAGATTTTCATTGGCGGCACTGAGGTCGTTCGAGAGCTGTTTCAGCTCTTCAGATTTCTCGGTCAGTTTTTTATTCAGCGTGATATTCTCTTTTGATTCTTCCAGAATATTTAATACTTCCTTCAATGAAATTTTATCTTCCTTGGTTACGCCTTCAATCAGAATTTTTGCCGATGCTGTCCCAATTCTTCCTGCTAGAAGATTTTCAGAAAATTTAATAAATCTTGAATCGGCCGTTTCAGTTTGTGAATCGATATTGTATTTAATATTGAAGATCCGCATCGCCTGTTCGGTTTTCTTTTTGCCTAAAAAACGTTCCAGAATATTTTGAATATCAGAAACATAAGCAGTTCCACGCCAAATGAATGCATTTTCGTGATTCTGAATGTATTTATCGATATCAACATACAATTCGGCAAAATTTCTTTCACGGTAATTTCCTTTCATACTTACGGAAAGTATCGTAAATAGGGCAGTGTTTACCAAAATCGACCAAAAGAAAATTTCAGGAATTCGGGTTAAAAACGAGATGTCAAAAAACTGAAAAGCATTATACAAATCTCTTAAAACTCCTTTCAGTTCAGAATTATAAGAAAAATAATACTGAGGAATAATCAATCCGAAATAACAGATAATTAATCCAGCTAAAAGTCCGGCCACGGCGCCCTGATAACTACCTCTTCTCCAGAATATCGCTCCAAAAAACGCAGGTGCTAATTGTGCGATGATTACAAAGGAAATCAGTCCGACAGAATCTAAAGAAGTTTTTAAAATGAAATATTTATAAAAGGCAAAAGCAACTATAATCAACCCGAAAATCGAGAATTTACGGATGTTCGTAATGTTTCTTGTATTTTGAACTTCATTTTCAGCTTTAAATTTACCCAATAAACCGTAGGGAATAATTAAATTGTTTGATAGCATGATCGACAGTGTAATCGCCGAAATAATAATCATTGAAATACATGAACTCAAACCTCCCAAAAACACCAGAACAGTAATCAAAGTATTGTTAAAATGTTGCGGAATGAGAATAGAGTAGAACTCGGGATTCACGTTTTGTCCGTTAAAAATCAATCTTCCGCCCCAGGCAATAGGGAAGATGAAAATCGTAAATATTAAAAGGTAGAGAGGGAAAAACCAGATTGCAGTTTTGATGTGTTTTTCCTGTCTGTTTTCAACGATTGCGGTGTGAAACTGTCTCGGTAAAATACAGATGGCTGTTCCGGAAATCATGCAGAGAACCATCCAGTTCATCGCACCTTCAATTCCGTTAAATGTATTTTTTGCTTTAAAATCAGGGAATTTGCTGGCTTTTTGATAGAGGTCTGAAAATCCGTCGAATGCATAATAGATAACGAATAATCCCAAAATAATAATAAAGAATAATTTCAGGAAGCTTTCCAGGGCAATGGCGGAAATAATTCCCAAACGCTTTTCTGAGGCATCAACATACTTTGTTCCGTAATATGATGAGAAAACTGCGATTAGTATAACAACAAAAGTTCCGCTGTCCGTTAAAATATTTTGAGAAAATTTAGTTTCTGTAACCAAATGAAAAGTCTCGGAAATCGCTTTGATCTGCAATCCGATGTATGGAATAATTGCAAACAGACAAACCAGAGTGATGATTGCACTGAAACTACGGCTGTTTCCATATCTTAATGAAATAAAATCGGCCAAACTGCTGATTTTATTGACTCTCGAAATACGGACAATCCGGGTATTAATGTAAATCCAGGCCGGAATCACCATGATGGGACCGATGTAAATCGGTAAATAATTGAGTCCGCCGGTCGCTGCCACGCCGATACTTCCATAATAAGTCCACGCGGTGCAGTACACAGCAAGCGACAGTGCATAGATGTAGGGATTATTGATCCAGATCTTACTCTTTTTCTTCTCTGCCAAATGGGCGACTAAGAACAGAAGTGCGAGGTAAATAAGGACAACGATAAATAATGCGAAACTACTCATCATATTTTTTTATGATTACAAAAGAAATAATGATGGAAATCATCCAGACTGCGAAGAAATAAACAAGAATCATCGGATATCCAAAAACCTCCCTCTCACTGTTGAAAAGCAATGAAATCGGAATGCTGAACGCAATTAAAAGGCCTACGCTCAGAATAATCAGTTTTTGCTCGTGACGCTTTTTCATAAGTGATTATTGATGATTTGTGAATGATTTGAATCTTTTAATATTATTGATTTCGAATGAGATTTAAATAAAAATTTTCTTTTCCCCAGCCCTAAAGGGAGGAAAACTTCTATTAAAAACGATAATTGATGAACAGACCGAAATCATTCATCAATTATCATCTATCATTTATAAATTATTTCTCGTCAGAATATTCTCCAGTTAATGAATAATATCCGAAGATGGCCAATCCGCCTGTGACAATCGGAACCAATACAAAAAGTATAATGATGCCGAACACAAGGTCTTCCTGTTTTCCTGATGTGATTTTAGGGATGCCCATCACCGTTATTCCAAAATAGGCGACGATCAGGGCGGCTAAAATCCATACAATGCCTAATATTTTTTTTAATCCGTTCATTTTAGTAGATTTAAAATTAATAAATTTTTGAGTGATTATCCCTATTAATCGTGGATATTGTTATTCTTATTTTTCAGATAAATTAATCCGATGACTAAACAGACTGCGGCAACTCCGATCGGATACCAAAGTCCTTCAAGATACCACGTCGTATGTCCTGCATCTTTTCCGGAAGTTACGAGATAAGTAGCTACTGCTGGAAGCAATCCTCCAAAAACCCCATTTCCAATATGATACGGCAACGACATCGATGTATAACGGATTCTCACTGGGAACATTTCAACTAAAAATGCTGCTATCGGACCGTAAACCATCGTCACAAAAATCACCTGAATAAATACAAGGAACACTAAATACCATCTCGTGTCGTCGTTTAACGTAATCGATGTTGAAACTTTTGGCTCTTCCGCTTTTCCGTCTTTCATCACAGGACCGGCGGCTGACCAGTGAACGATGCTGTCTTTTTTAATTAAAGTTCCGTCTGTATAAGTCGTTTCTTTGTGGAATGTCACTAAACTGTCTGATGCAATCGTTTTGTGAATGGCTGCCACTCTTGTTTCTTTAATGCCTTCATTTGCAACTGTTTTCGCTTCAATATTGACGCTTTTGTACATCGCATCATAAATTGGTCTGTAGGCTAAGATTGCAACCAGCATTCCGGTCATCATAATCGCTTTTCGACCAATTTTATCTGAAAGCCAACCAAAAAATACGAAGAACGGTGTTCCCATCAAAAGTGCTGTTGCCATCAGATAATCAACCTGCATCGAATTGATGTTCATTACTTTTTGAAGGAAACTCATCGCATAAAACTGTCCGGTGTACCAGATGACCCCTTGTCCCATCGCAGCTCCGAATAAAGCCAACAATACAAATTTGAAATTGAATTTATTCCCGAAACTTTCTTTTAAAGGATTTTTTGAAGTTTTACCTTCACTCTTAGCCTTTGCAAAAAGCGGAGATTCCTTCATGTTTTTTCTGATGAAATATGAAACTCCAACCATTAAAATCGAAATCCAGAACGGAACTCTCCATCCCCACGAGTCAAAGTCTTCTGCAGAAAGTGTGTTTTTAGTAATTAAAATAACGATCAGTGAAATGAAAAGTCCTGCTGTTGCGGTAGTCTGAATCCAGGAAGTCCAGTAACCTCTTCTGTGTGGCTGCGAATATTCTGCAACATAAGTTGCTGCGCCACCGTATTCTCCACCTAAAGCCAAACCCTGTAAAAGTCTTAAAATTAAAACTAAAACCGGCGCCATAAATCCGATCGTTTCATATCCCGGAATACATCCGATCAGGAAGGTTGAGAATCCCATGATCAATAAAGTCACTAAGAAAGTATATTTTCTCCCGATGATATCTCCCAGTCTTCCGAAAAACAGGGCTCCGAAAGGTCTCACTACAAATCCAGCCGCAAAAGTGGCCAGCGTAGATAAAAATGCTGCAGTAGGATTATCTGCGGGAAAGAATTTGGTCGCCAAAACGACTGCCAGACTTCCGAAAATATAGAAATCATACCATTCTATCAAGGTTCCGAGGGACGATGCGGTAATCACGCTCCAGATGGTGCGGTTTTTCTGCTTATCTGTCATATTCTCGTAAACATCGTGGTGTTGTTCGCTCATATCAATAGATTTTTTTGTTAACAATTAAATTTAAATGGAAGTGGTTTTATAAGTAAATCTGAAGCTGTACAATAAATTCGCCTTTAGATTTAGGGTTTTCTGTCGGACTTGTGTAAACGGGTCTGGTAGAATATTGTGTAGTGATTTTTGCGTGATGACCGTCTAAAAACCAGTTGGCTCCAACATCAAACTGCGACGATGGTTTATCAAACGCTTCAAAATCTTTATACGTATATGCAGCAAAAGGCTGGATTCTGATTTTCGGTTTTTCTGATTGATTTGGAAGTAACAAACCTGCCTGAGCGTAAACCACATTTCCGGTTCCAATCATCGGTTGAAGATTTCCGGGACCAGCTAAAGCTCTTTGTCCGACAAAATTCGGGTCGTTGGCTGCGATGTTCATTGTACCTAAATTTCTCACGTAATTCGGTCCGAAATTATAGTTGAAATATCCTGCGTAGGCCGAAACTGCCATTTTATTTTTCGCTTCTCCCAAAGGAATATCAGCAAAAGCATCTACAGAAAGTAAGGTAATATCGTGTTTTTCGATGTTTGAATTGACTGAAGTTCTCGTTCCTTCCGCCTGATGGTAAAATCCGGCACCCACATTGAAAACTTTTTTGGTTCCCAGATAAGAACCTACTTTGAAAGGAAGAAGATTGGATTCTGTGTCTAAAAACTGATATTCAAAATAACCTGCTTTAGACCAGTTTGGGTTTCCGTTGTTATCAACCGCAACTTCATTTCCTGGAATTAAAGTGTTGGCCGGAACTAAATCTGTTGCGAAAGGTTTGTTTAAACTCATCCGGTATTCAAATTTTCCATATTTACCTTTGGCAAAAAGCCCCATCTGTCTCGCAAACTGATCTGAATTATCAATCAAAGGCCAACTGAAAACCGGAGAATCCAAAGTCAGAAAGTTCAGCGTGGAAGCCATTGTCATACGCGAAAGTCCCATGTAATAATGAAGTCCGCCTCCTAATGTTAAGCTGAATTTTCCTGCTTCACCAGGCATTACGACTGCATATTCATTCCATGCATCGTGAAAGAAAAGCTGAGGTTTTTTACCGTTTCCGTAGCCACCGGTTCCTGTTGTTCCTGTCGCGCCACCGTTGATGAAAGTCTGATTGTTAATCCCGAAATGGGTGAGAATCATGTAGCGCTTCGTGATTTGAGCGTAGGCTAAAATACGTGCCCGTCGGTTTCCTAAATTCCAGGTATTGTCAGTGGGTTCGCCGCCAACCATACTTCCGGGGTTCATTTCGGTGTTCCGGATCCAGAACTGATCCCAGAGAATAAATCTGACATATTTATCTCCTTCAGGATTTAAATTTATTTTTAAACCATTTCCATAATCAGGAGAACCCTGACCGTATACAGAACTGCTTATTAAAGCTAATCCAATAAAACTTAATATTTTCTTCATAAATTATTAATTTTTTGGCTGTTATTTTGTGAAAGCCAAATTGGAATTAATAATTTAGTTATAAAAATTCAGTATATATTAGTGGTGATGATATAGTTGATTAATGATTAATGATGATTGATGGGTCGAAAAATTGAAATACTTAATAAGAATTTTAATTTTAAATATCTGATTTAAAGATTATTTAAAAATTTTATTGATGTTCTTGAAATTTAATTTTAGCAGAAATGTGCTAAAAATATTTGAATTTATTTTTTAAATCTTTCCCATTTAATCAACATATACTTGTCAGCAAATTGAGTGATAATCAGACCGGAATCTTTAATGTTTTCTTCTTTTGAAATATATTCAATCAACTCATTTTGCTTTAAAATTTTATAAACCGGATGGAAATCAGAGTGGGGTGGTCTTGTAATATTATATTTCTTAATCCACGAACTGATGGTTACATGAGAAACACCGATAATCCTTTCTATTTCACGGAAACTTAAACCTTCAAGATATAACTGAAGTGCTTTCGTTACATAATAATCATCAATTTTTTTACCTAATTTTTTTACAGTAAAGTAGTAATTGCAGTCCTTACAGTGGAATCTTTGTTTCTCATTAATGATTCCGCTTTTTACGACTTTTTCACTCTTACATTTCGGACAGATACTTTCCATATATAGTATTTTAGCAAATATATAACAATTTAGCAATATTAAATTTTAACAATAAGATAATTATACCTGTTAATATTAATTAAACAATAAAATTATCTTTTTAATTTGTTTTTTAAAGATAATATGTTTTAAATTTGCCAAAAAATTCAGATAAATAAATGGAAATACAAATTTCCTCATGCGAACATTTAATGTATGTGAGTGAAATACAGCAGGAAATGTATGATTCTGCACAGCGACGGGGAACGGGAATCGCTAAACGTTCCATCGAATATTTAAGTAAAAAAATTTCGGAAGGTAACGCTGTGGTCGCTACTGAAAATGGTGAATGGGTAGGTTTCTGTTATATTGAAACTTGGTCTCACGGTCAGTTTGTAGCCAATTCGGGGCTGATCGTTTCTCCAAAATTCAGGCATGTAGGCATTGCAACTTTAATCAAAGACAGGGTGTTTGCTTTGTCACGAGAAAAATTTCCAAATGCAAAAATATTTGGTTTAACCACAGGTTTGGCAGTGATGAAAATCAACAGTGACTTGGGATATAAACCGGTGATTTATTCTGAATTGACGCAGGATGATGAGTTTTGGAGCGGATGCAAAAGCTGCGTGAATTATGAAATTTTAATGAAAAAAGAACGGAAAAACTGCCTTTGTACAGCAATGCTTTTCGTTCCTGAAAATAGTAAATTAAATGGCGTTGAAAATAATCAACCCGAAAATCAACATAAAAATGAGCAAGAAAGTAATCTTAGCATTTAGCGGAGGTCTCGATACCTCTTACTGTGCCAAATATCTGAGCGAAACACTTGGATATGAAGTATATGCAGTGACTGTAAATACCGGAGGTTTTTCTAAAGAGGAGGAAAAAGAACTGGAGAAAAAAGCCTTTCAACTTGGGGTGAAAGATTACAGGTGCGTTGATGCTCAGGAAGATTATTACAATTCTTGCGTAAAGTATCTGATCTTTGGCAATGTATTGAAAAACAATACCTATCCGTTATCTGTAAGTGCTGAACGTACGATCCAGGCGCAGGAAATTGCGAAATATGCCATTGAAATCGGTGCTGATGCAATTGCTCACGGAAGTACAGGAGCCGGAAATGACCAGGTTCGTTTTGACTTGATTTTTCAGGTGATGTGTCCGAACGTAGAAATTATTACTCCGATTCGTGATTTGTCTCTGTCCCGTGAGGAGGAAATTGAATTTTTGAAAAGCCATGGCTACGAAATGGAATTTGAAAAGGCTCAATATTCCGTCAATAAAGGACTTTGGGGGACTTCAGTCGGCGGAAAAGAAACCCTGACTTCACGAAATTATCTTCCTGAGGAAGCTTTTCCATCTCAAATTAAAGAAACTAAGCCGTCAGAACTGGAAATTGAGTTCAAGAATGGTGAAGTTGTAGCGGTAAATGGAGAAAAATTTGAACATTCAATATATGCGATTCAAAAGATTGAAGAATTAGCTTCTGCGTACGGAATCGGTCGTGATATTCATGTTGGAGATACGATTGTAGGAATTAAAGGAAGGGTAGGATTTGAAGCGGCGGCGGCGTCTGTGATTATAAAAGCGCACCATTTGTTGGAAAAACATACGCTTTCAAAATATCAGCAGATGATGAAATCTCAATTGTCTGATTGGTACGGAAACTGGCTTCACGAGGCACTTTTCTTAGATCCTGTGATGAGAAATATCGAGTCTTTTTTAGTCGATTCTCAAAAAACAGTAAGTGGAAAAGTTTTTGTCACCCTTCATCCATACAGATTTATCTTAAATGGAATTGAGTCTAAGCATGATCTAATGTCCGATAAATTCGGAAGTTATGGTGAAGCAAACAGAGCTTGGACGGGCGAAGATGTGAAAGGTTACACGAAAATTGTAAGCAATTCTTTAAATATTTATCATCAGATTAATTCTGCGTTATAAGGACGAACCCGAAGGGTTCAATACGAATAGCCATAGGTGGAACCTATGGATTATTAAATCAACAAGCAATCAGAACCCGATAGGGTTCAATAATATTTGCGGTCGAAATCCGTGAAAACCAATAAAATGATTAATATCAAAAAGACGACAGGAATTATCGGCGCCAATGGCTACACAGGAAGTGAATTAGTTCGTCTGTTGGCTTTTCATCCCCATGTGACTTTGAATTTTTTATATAGCCGTTCGAATTCGGGACTAAAGATTTCAGATTTGTACCCGGATTTAACGACGGTGTGTGAAATGATTTTAACGGATCAGCCTGAAGAGGTAGATATTTTATTTTTATGTCTTCCGCACAAAGAAAGTCAGAAATGGCTGACTCAAAATAATATAAAAGATGAAACATTAGTGATCGATTTAGGAAATGATTTTCGTTTGGAAGGTAATTTAGGAAACAGAAATTTTATCTACGGTTTACCCGAAATCAACAAAAAACAACTTGTAGGAGCAAAAAATATTGCAAATCCGGGATGTTTTGCAACAGCGATTCAACTGGCCTTGCTTCCCTTAGCTCAAAAAGGATTGTTGAATGAGGTGTACACAACGGGAATTACAGGTTCGACAGGTGCCGGTCAGTCTTTACAGCCTACTACGCATTTTACGTGGAGAAACGATAATATTTCGGCTTATAAAACATTGACACACCAACATGTGGATGAGGTTTTAAAGCAGTTAGTTTCTTTTAATACGAGTGAAATCAGTCTGAATTTTGTTCCGTGGAGAGGGGATTTTGCGAGAGGAATTTTTACGAGTTCCACGTTGAAAACAGATTTAGAACTTTCAGATATCAATCAGTTGTATCAGGATTTTTATGCAGATGCGTCTTTTGTAAAGGTAAGTGAGAAAGCAATTGATTTAAAACAGGTTGTCAATACCAATCGCTGTGTGATTCATATAGAAAAGAGTGGAAATGTTGCAGTCATTCACTCAGCGATTGACAATTTGTTGAAAGGAGCTTCCGGACAGGCAGTTCAAAACATGAATATTGCGATGGGCTGGAAAGAGAATTTGGGATTGAACTTGAAGCCTGTGGCTTTTTAATGTCAATGGTCAATAAGTCAATTGTGAATTTTTAAACCCGAATTAAAACCGACCTAGGAAACGGAGGCGTTAAAAAATTTTAAAGAATTTCCGTCAAAAAATTTCTACTGTTTGAGTGGCGGCCAAAAACATCTTTGAGAAACAAGTTTTGCCTTCCGCCCGAGTTTAGAAATTTTAGGAAATTATTTAAAATTTTAGCTGGGTTTCCAGTCTTGAACTTTTGTTTCTTTTGCTTCAAGGCAAAAGAAAAATTAAAAAAAAAATTTTAGTGATGAATTTGTAAATCATTCATCAAACATCAATTATCATTTATAAATAGGCATGAATTTATTCAACGTATATCCATTATTTAACATCAATCTAATAAAAGCTCAAGGATCATTTCTTTGGGATGATAAAGGACAAAAATATCTTGATTTTTACGGAGGTCACGCGGTAATTTCTATCGGACACAACCATCCACATTATCAAACTCAATTAAAAAACCAGTTAGATAAAATATCTTTCTATTCAAATTCGGTTCAGAATGAATTGCAGACTGAATTGGCTGAAAAATTAGGAAAACTTTCAGGTTTGGAAGATTATAATTTATTTCTGTGTAATTCAGGAGCTGAAGCAAATGAAAATGCTTTAAAACTGGCTTCATTTCACAACGGAAAAAGCAAAGTATTGTATTTCTCAGGTTCATTTCACGGCAGAACCTCGGCGGCAGTTTCTGTGACTGATAATCCTAAAATAGTAGCTCCGGTAAATTATGACGAAAGATTCATAAAATCTGAATGGAATAATGTCGAACTGCTTGAAGCCATTTTTGAAAATCAGGGAAGCGAAATTTCATCTGTAATTATTGAAGGAATCCAGGGAGTTGGCGGAATTATGATTCCAACGGCTGAATTTTTAACTAAAATTAAAGAACTGTGTGAAAAATACAATGCGGTTTTAATTTTAGATGAAGTCCAGTCAGGTTACGGAAGAAGCGGATATTTTTTTGCACATCAGGAAGTCGGAATTGAAGCAGATATTATTACCACAGCAAAAGGAATGGGAAATGGTTTCCCAATCGGCGGTGTTTTAATTCACCCAAAATTTCAGGAAAGCAACGGTTTGCTGGGGACAACTTTTGGCGGAAATCACTTAGCTTGTGTCGCTGCGATTGCGGTTTTGGACGTGATGAAAGATGAGAATCTTATCGAAAACGCTCAAGAAATGGGCGCTTATATTGAAAACGAAATTAAAGATTTTCCACATATTAAAACCATCAGAAGGAAAGGTCTGATGATCGGAATCGAACTCGACAGGGATTGCTCAGAAGTGAGGAACAGCCTGTTGTACAATCATCATATTTTTACAGGAAACTCCAATGATAAGGCTGTGTTGAGGATACTTCCGGCGCTTAACATTAAAAAAGAAGAAACCGATCTATTCATTGGTGCACTGAAAACTGTTTTAGAAAATCTATAATTTTTAATTAACCACAAAGTCACAAAAGCTTTATCATTTTAAGAATCTTTGATGCTTTTTAAAAGGTATTAATGTCTATGAAAATCTTTGATTTTCAACTAATGTGTTCTAAATATTTTCAAAGTTTTAAACTTAAATCTAATGTGACTCATGTGTTTAAATTTATGCCTTTTGTGGTAAAAACAACCAATTCATTATGAAAAAATTCACCTCTGTAAGCGACGTTGAAAACTTACAGGAAATTATAAAAAAAGCTTTACAGATTAAAAAAAATCCTCTTTCGGAAACCGAGAAAGGAAAAGGAAAAACAATCGGACTGGTATTTTTAAATTCAAGTTTGAGAACGCGTTTAAGCAGTCAGATTGCGGCGCAAAATTTAGGCTTAAATGTATTAACGTTAAATGCAGCTCAAGAGGCCTGGAATTTGGAATTCGCAGACGGAGCTGTCATGAACGGTGATACTGTTGAGCACATCAAAGATGCGATTGAAGTATTAAACCAATATTGCGATATTATTGCAGTGCGTTGTTTTGCGGGAATGAAAAGCAAGGAAGATGATGTTAATGAAAGCATTTTAAGTCAGTTCGAACAACATGCAAAAGTTCCGGTTATTTCTCTGGAGTCGGCAACGCGTCACCCTTTGCAAAGTTTGGCAGATTGTATTACGATTACAGAAAACTGGCACTTCGACGATTCGTCAAGCTCACCACAGGCACAGCTCAGTGTAAAATGCAAGCCAAAAGTAGTTTTAACCTGGGCGCCTCACATCAAGCCGATTGCTCATGCGGTAGGAAATTCTTTCGCAGAATGGATGCAGGAAATGGATGTTGAATTGGTAATCGCCAATCCTGAAGGTTATGATTTAGATAAAAACTTCACGAAAGATGTAAAAGTGATTCATGATCAGGAGGAAGCGTTAAAAGATGCAGATTTTATTTATGTGAAAAACTGGTCGTCTTTTGATGATTACGCGGCAATGCCTGAAGTGAAAGAAAACTGGATGCTGACGAACGAAAAATTAGCCAATACCAATCAGGGAAAGGTGATGCACTGTCTTCCGGTCCGTCGTAATGTAGAATTGAGCGATGAAGTAATGGATGGTGAAAATTCTATCATTTACCAACAGGCAAAAAACCGAATTTTCTCTGCACAGGCTGTGTTCTCTGAGATTTTGGATGAATTGAATTCTAAGTAAAATAAAACCTAACGGGTTTTCGAAACCCGTTAGGTTTTAAATCATGTTAATTAATTAAGTTCAATCAAAGTCCCAAGGGACGACTTAATCCAGAATAGGATGCAATCCTATGTAAATGAATTAAATAATGAAAGAAAAACTATACATCATAAAAATTGGCGGAGTATTAATCGATGATGAAGAATTATTGAATGAATTTCTAGAACAGTTCTCTGAAATTAAAGAAAAGAAAATTTTAGTTCATGGCGGCGGAAAATTAGCAACCATATTGGCTGATAAACTGGGTGTTGAACAGAAAATGATCAACGGCCGGAGAATCACAGACAAAGATACCTTGGATATTGTGGCGATGGTGTATGCGGGTGGAATCAATAAAAATATTGTGGCAAAACTTCAGCAGAAAAAATGCAAGGCAATAGGATTTTCAGGCGCTGATGCGAATTTAATTAAAGCCAAAAAAAGAGAACATGCAGAAATAGATTTCGGGTTTGTGGGTGATATTGAGAAGAAAAGCGTGAACAGAAAATTAATCTCAAAATTAATTAAGCTTAAACTTGTTCCGGTGTTTTCAGCAATCACACACGATAGAAAAGGTAATCTTTTCAATACCAATGCAGATACGATTGCTTCGGTAATTGCTCAGGCTTTATCTTCCAAATATGATGTTGAATTATTGTATTGCTTTGATAAATCAGGGGTTTTGGAAGATGTCGAAAATCCTGAATCTGTTATAAAAAATATTTCTGAAGGTGAATTTTCTGTTTTAAAAAATGAAGGGAAATTACACAAAGGAATTTTACCAAAATTAGAAAATGCTCTTGGAGCCGTACAAAATAATGTAAGTAAGGTGTTCTTAATTAAAGAAACTGAACTAAAAAACCATATAGAAAACAAGCATGCAGGAACTGAAATCTGTTTATAGTAAAGAAGAATTACTGAATAACGCAGTGGATTTGTTGAAAAAACTGATTGAAATTCCGTCATTCAGCAAAGATGAATATAATACGTCGGTGGAGATTGAAAGCTTTTTTAAAAAGAACAATATTTCTACTAAACGTTTTAAAAACAATATTTGGGCGGTAAATAAAAATTTCGACGTTTTCAAGCCGTCAATTTTGCTGAATACCCATCACGACACGGTAAAACCAAATAAAGCTTACACTTTGGATCCGTTTTTAGCAGTTGAAAAAGATGGGAAACTGTTTGGATTGGGAAGTAATGATGCAGGAGCTTCTTTGGTATCAATGGCTCAGGTTTTTCTGCATTTTTTTGATAAAGAATATTTAAAATATAATTTAGTGATTGCTTTAACTGCGGAGGAGGAGATTTCGGGATTTGACGGAATAGAGGCTTTATTTCCCCAACTACCAAATATCGAGCTTGCCATTGTGGGAGAACCAACGCAGATGAATCTGGCCATTGCGGAAAAAGGATTGTTGGTTATTGACGGAGAAATGAAAGGCACTCCTTCTCACGCCGCTCATCCGAACGATGATAACTCGATTGTGAAATGTATGGAAGATGTACAGCAGATTTTAAATTTCAGATTTTCAAAAGTTTCAGATTATTTGGGTGAAGTTAAAGTGACTTTGTCGGGAATTCATGCGGGAGCTCAACATAATGTAGTCCCGGAATCGTGTAAATTCACATTAGATGTGAGAGTTACTGATGAATATTCTAATCAGGAAGCGTTTGCAATCATCCAGTCACAGATGAAATCAACTTTAACGGCAAGATCTTTCAGGCTAAATTCTTCAAAAATCGAAAAGGATCATCCATTTGTGAAGGCAGGTTTGGAAATCGGGAGAACAACTTACGGTTCACCAACATCATCCGACCAGGCAATTATTCCGTGTACATCGGTGAAGCTCGGTCCTGGTGACAGCAGGCGCTCTCATACTGCAGATGAATTTATTTTTATCGAAGAAATTGCGGAGGGAATTGAGATTTATATTAAGATACTTGAAAAAGTTTTATAGACTGGAAGCTGGAAGAGGGAAGATTGAAAATGAAGTCTGCAAATAACGACTTAGGAAACGGAGGCGTTAAGAAATTTTATATTATTTCCGTTAAAAAATTTCCACTGTCTGAGTGGCGGCAAAAAATAAGCTAATTATTTCAAATAATACTTCCCGCCCGAGTTTTGGAAATTTTAGGAAATAATTTAAAATTTTAGCCGGAGTTTCCAAGTCTTGTCCCGAAGCTTCGGGATTGTTTCTTTTGTTTGACTACGTCGAATCTTCGATTTCAAGACAAAAGAAAATTAATGTTTTAAAGAAAAAAGTTATGAAAAAAATATGGCAAAAAGACGATAATGCAACTAACATATTAGTCAATAAATTTACAGTTGGGAAAGATCTTGATTTCGATGAACGTTTAGCAAAATACGACGTTAAGGGTTCGATGGCGCACTGTAAAATGCTGGCAGAAGTTGGAATTGTTTCCAATGAGGAATCAGTGCAGATGTTATCTGTATTGAAAGAAGTTTTAAAAGAAATCGAAAACGGAACTTTTGAAATTGATAAAAATGCGGAAGATATACATTCGCAGATTGAATCTATTTTAATTGAAAAATTAGGAGACACAGGAAAGAAAATTCACACCGCACGTTCTAGAAATGATCAGGTTTTATTGGATATAAAACTGTATTTACTGGATGAAATCCGTGAGATCACAACATTGACGGATGAATTCTTTCAAATATTAATCAAATTGGCAGACCAGCATAAAAATGTTTTGCTTCCCGGATATACGCATTTACAGATTGCAATGCCTTCATCTTTTGGATTATGGTTTGGAGCTTATGCAGAAGCGTTGTTGGATGATTTGGAAATGCTTTTCTCGGTTAAAAATATCATTAATAAAAATCCATTAGGATCGGCGGCAGGTTATGGCTCATCTTTCCCGATTGACCGTGAGAGTACGACATATAATTTAGGTTTTCAATCGATGAATTATAACTCAGTATATGCTCAAATGACACGCGGAAAGTCAGAGAAAATATTGTCGATGGCAATGGCAACTTTGGCAGGAACGTTGGGGAAATTCGCGTATGATGTTTGCCTGTACTTAAGTCAGAATTTTGATTTTATAAGTTTTCCAAAAGAATTTACGACAGGAAGCAGCATTATGCCGCACAAGAAAAATCCGGATATTTTTGAGTTGGTTCGTGCGCGTTGCAACAGAATTCAGTCATTGCCGAATGAATTTATATTATTGACGAATAATCTTTCGTCGGGTTATCACAGAGATATGCAACTGACAAAGGAAATTCTTTTCCCTGCAATCGATTCTTTGAAAGAATGTCTCGAAATTTTAAGCTATACGTTACCTAATATTCAGGTGAAAGATGGAATTCTGGAAGATGAAAAGTACAAATATCTTTTCAGCGTAGAGAAAATCAATGAAGAAGTAAAAAGCGGAAGTTCATTCCGTGATGCTTATGTTAAAGTAGGGCAGGAGATTGAAAATAACGAGTTTGATTTTGAAATAAAAAAATTAAATCATACTCATCAGGGAAGTATCGGAAATTTGTGTTTGGATAAAATTGAATATCAGTTTAATAAGTTGAAAGGTAAGTTGTTAGGGTAAAAGAGGTATTATCTGTAAAAAGAATTATAAATTGTCGTTATAATTTTTTTCATCTTTCACAGTATAGCCACTATGATTTGTTTTCTTTAGTACTTCAAAAAAATTACTTTGGTCAGTAGGAATTCCATTAACAATCATATAATCAATTAAATCAGGATAATTAAATAAATTAGGATTTACATGAAAGTTATTTGTGCTTTTATCAATAAAGCCTAAAATATCTTGTGGAAACAATGCTCCTTTTACTGATATTTCGTTTTGCTTAATGTAGATATTTTTGATGATTATGGGTAAATCTCTTTTTGATAGAATGTTATCAATTTTTCTTTTAATGGGGAGTGTTTTCCATGAAACAAAAATGATATCTTTTGAGTCAGTAAATTTTTTTGCTACATCTTCTGAAAGGGTCGTAGATATAAAGAATGTATTGTAATGGAAGCCAATATAACCAACTCTATGTAAGAAAATCAGGTAATAATCTCTAACCATTAATTTTTCCTCAATAGATAGAGTTTGTATTTTTGATAGAAAATCTTTTTTTAGTTCTTTATCTTTAAAATAATTTGTAAAAGTAAAGTTTGCTCGTTTAAAATTAATTATTTCAGTGTTTTTTGATTTATTTATTATATTATTTAATTTGTCAAATATGTAACTGAAAAACTTATCACTAATATCTTTTATCGAAAACGTACTTTATTACTAATTTTAGCAGAAAATTCCTGTTGATAAATTCGACCTTTTTCTCCAATTTGAAATGTGAAGTAATTTAATTTTACAATAAAATCATCATAACCTTTAATATCTAATTTTTTGCTGATATTACATCTGCTCTCACCTCTAAATAACAGCTTTGTATTTGTCTTACGAGTAATTGAAAACAAAAAATTTGTCAATGTTTTTTGTTCTTGCAAATTTAAATCAGTATTATTAATTTTAAAATTATGGTTCATTGTTATCCAAAAATTAGTGATGTTGCTTTATTGAAATTGATTAATAATTATAAATAATCTAAATGGTTCAATTTTAAGTATTACCCCAAATCAATTTTAAACTTAGTCGACTTCTTCACCTCATGTAGCACGATAGAACTGTGATATTGCCCAATACTGGGAATATTTGAAATCACGTTGACGGTAAAATCATTATAAGAATTAATATCTTTTGCAATTATTTTCAGCATATAATCATATTCGCCCGAAAGGCTGATGATTTCCTGCACTTCATCATGTTGCATGATATTTTTCTCGAAAGTTTCCAGAACTTTTTTTGACTGTTCTTTAAGACGAACATTGCAGTAAACGACAATATTTAAACCGAGTTTTTCACGGTTCAGAAGACCGACATATTTCTCAATAATCCCCTGTTTCTCCAACTGTTTGATGCGTTCGTAGGTTGGGGTAAAGGTTAAACCTATTTTCTCTGAAATTTCTTTCACCGAGAAGGTAGAGTCTTCCTGAATTATGCTGAGAATCATCCTGTCTTTTGCGTCCATAAACTGTATTTGAATTCTAACAAAAATATTAAGAATAAATGAGAATAACCAGCGATTGAAGTTTTTTAATTTTTTTTGGCTTTCACTTTGTCATGTTACACAAATGTTATATCTTTGCACCTAATGAATAACACAGTATTTATATCATTAGAATTACCGGGCGTAGACGCCCTTTACGATATTTATTTATTTTAAGCGAAGATATTTTCTTCGCTTTTTTTATGTTCAAAAATTAAGATTTTATGTTTACGATTACCGAACTAAGTACAGAGAAAATCAATAAGATACTGACGGAAGCTTTAGCTTTTGCCAACGGAAAAACTGCCAAAATTGAGGGCGAAGTGTTCTGCTCAAATCTGTTTTTTGAAGACAGCACAAGAACGAAAACAAGCTTCGATGTTGCCGAAAGAAAATTGGGTTTGCAGGTCGTTCCTTTTGATGCATCCAACAGTTCTGTCAACAAAGGTGAAAGTTTATATGATACCGTAAAAACGATTGAAAGCATAGGGGTAAATCTTGTCGTGATCAGAGATAAGAAAGACCGTTATTTTGATGAATTAAAAAATATTAGCATTCCTGTAATCAACGGTGGTGACGGAACAGGAAATCATCCTTCACAGTGCATGCTCGATTTGCTGACGATCTATCAGGAATTCGGAACTTTTGAAGGATTGAAAATAGGAATCGTTGGTGATGTTAAACACAGCCGGGTTGCTAATTCCAATGCAGAAGCTTTAAGAAGATTAGGTGCTAAAGTGTACTTCTCAGGACCTGAACAGTGGTTTGACGAAGGAGCTTTAATTAACGGGACGTATCTTTCTGTAGATGAGATGATTCACGATGTGGATGTTTTGATGTTACTGAGAATCCAGCACGAGAGACACGATTCAAAAATGAGTTTCTCAGCGTCCGAATATCATAAAAAATATGGTCTGACGAAAGCCAGAGAAAAAACGATGAAAAAGGAAGCCATCATAATGCATCCCGCACCCATCAACAGAGGTGTAGAAATCGATACCGACCTGGTGGAATGTGAACGCTCAAGAATTTTCAAACAAATGCAGAATGGAGTTTTCGCAAGAATGGCGATTCTGAAAAATGCCTTGGAGGAGAAAGGTTTCTCTTTTAAGTAAAAAGGTAAAAGTAAAAAGAGCCAAGTGATTTACTTTTTGATATTTAATGACAAATTAACTCATTAAGGCGAATTTTAAAAAAGAATTATCATTGAGAAAAGCCCTGAAACGGCGACCTGTCAATAGCCATGGGTGAAGCCCATGGAGTTAAAGAAAAAATTGATGTCCGTGAGCCCTGAAAGGGCGGAATCAAAAATCTGATAGGTTGGAAAAGATTAAAAAATAGAAATAAAGATAAAAGTTAAAATGAAGAAAAAATTAATACTGGAGTCCGGTGAAGTATTTCATGGAGAAGGTTTCGGAGCAGATTTGGAGACAGCAGGAGAGGTGGTTTTCAATACCGGAATGACAGGATATCAGGAATTGATTTCTGACCCGTCATACTGCGGTCAGATTGTTTGCATGACGTATCCGCTGATCGGAAATTACGGGATTAACCGTGATGACTACGAAAGCATCGAACCTGCAATTAAAGGGCTTATTGTAAAGGAAATTTGCGATTTACCTTCCAATTTCAGAACTCAGATTACTTTACAGGAGCTGTTTAAAAAGAAAAATCTTTCAGGAATTTCAGGAATTGACACCAGAAGGCTGACAAGAATTCTCCGTAACTCAGGTGTGGTAAAAGGAAAAATCGTCAATGCAGATGCAGACGAAAATATTACCGTTGAAGAATTAAAATCAACTACTTTCCCAACCAATCAGGTGGAGCAGGTTTCGACAAAAACTTCTTACGCCAATCCGGGAAGAGGACTAAAAGTAGTACTTGTGGATTTTGGATCTAAATTAGGAATAATCAGAGAGTTATCTCAAAGAAACTGCGACATCATTGTTGTTTCTCATGATACTACAGCAGAAGAAATTTTGCTGATGGATCCGGATGGAATTATGTTATCCAACGGTCCCGGAGATCCTGAAGACAACCAAAAAGCTTTAGAAATGATCCGCGGATTGCTTGGTAAAGTTCCAATTTTCGGGATTTGCCTTGGACATCAGTTGATTGGCTTGGCTTGCGGTGCAAAAACTTTTAAATTAAAATTCGGTCACAGAGGTGGAAATCACCCTGTTTTGGATTTGGAAAAAAATAAAGTAGCGATCACTTCTCAGAATCACGGTTACGCAGTTGATCAGGATAGCCTTAAAGAAACAGATTTAATAGAGACTCATATCGCATTGAATGACAGAACAAATGAAGGTCTTAGACATAAGATTCATCCTTGCTTCTCAGTTCAGTATCACCCTGAAGCGAGTCCGGGTCCTGAAGATGCGAATTATTTGTTTGATGATTTCATCACGATGATGGAGGATTTTAAAAAGTAGGAGATTAATTATTTGGGCAGCTTATCCGCCTTCCGTTCCCGCTTTTTTGTAAGCATGTCCTGAGCTTGTCGAAGGATCTCCTCCTCACAAAAAGAGCTCCACTCAAGTCGGGCTGCGGGCAATTCGCTGCAAATTAAAAAGGTGGAAATTAGAAGAATCCGAAGGATTTAATATAAATAGCCGTAGGTGAAACCTATGGTATTGGTGAAACAATCATCATCCGAACCCGAAAGGGTTCAACAACAAAAGGATAAATTTAAAAATGAAAAGAAACGACATAAAAACAATTTTAGTAATCGGTTCCGGCCCAATTATCATCGGTCAGGCGGCGGAATTTGATTACGCAGGAACGCAGGCTTGTCTTTCACTGAGAGAAGAAGGGTACAAGGTAATTTTGATCAATTCAAACCCTGCGACGATTATGACGGATGTTGAAATCGCTGACAAAGTTTACATCGAGCCGATTTCACTTCAGTTTGTAAGTCACATCATCAGAAAAGAACGTCCGGATGCACTTTTACCGACTCTTGGTGGACAAACAGGTTTGAACATGGCCGTAGAATTGGAGAAATCAGGAATTCTTGAAGAGTGCAAAGTGGAAGTTTTAGGAACTACACTTTCTGCTATCAACAGAGCGGAAGACAGAGATCTGTTCCGTGAATTGATGAGAGAATTAAACGAACCGGTTCCGGAATCTGATATTGTAACAACAGTTGAAGGAGCACTCCGTTTTGCTGACGAAATCGGTTATCCGGTGATTGTTCGTCCTGCCTTTACAATGGGTGGAACTGGTGGTGGAATCGCTGCCAACGAAACTGAATTGAAAGAAATTGCTGAATTAGGATTGAAATACAGTCCGGTGACGCAGTGTCTGATCGAAAGATCAATCGCAGGTTTCAAAGAAATTGAATACGAAGTAATGCGTGATGCAAACGACAACGCGATTGTGGTTTGTAACATGGAAAACATAGATCCGGTGGGAGTTCACACAGGTGATTCAATTGTTGTGGCGCCTTCCCAGACTCTTTCAGACAGAGAGTATCAACTGCTGAGAAACGCTTCACTGAAAATCATCAGAGCTTTAGGAATTGAAGGTGGATGTAACGTGCAGTTGGCTTTAGACCCACATTCTTTCGATTACTATATTATCGAAGTAAACCCAAGAGTTTCCCGTTCATCAGCATTAGCATCAAAAGCAACTGGTTATCCGATTGCTAAGATCGCTGCTAAAATTGCTGTGGGATTGACTTTAGATGAAATTATGAATCCGGTTACAGGAAAAACTTACGCATGTTTCGAGCCGGCTTTGGATTATGTGGTAACTAAATTCCCAAGATTCCCTTTCGACAAATTTGAAACTGCGGACAGAAGACTGTCAACTCAAATGAAAGCGACTGGTGAAGTAATGGCCATCGGAAGAAACTTCGAAGAGTCTCTACAGAAAGCGGTACGTTCTCTGGAAACAGGTTTGAGACATTTAGGTTTAAAAACAAAACAGGCTGCAGCTTTAACTGACGAAGATATCGAAAGAAGAATCAGAGTTTGTGATGACGAAAGACTGTTCATCATTTGTGACGCTTTGAGAAGAGGTTACGACTGGGAGCAAATTGTAGAATGGAGTAAAATCGACAAATTCTTCATCTGGAAATTAAAGAAATTAGTTGATTTCGAAAAGACAATTGCAGCTAACAGATTCGATAAAAATATTTTAATTGAATCTAAAAAATTAGGTTTCTCAGATCAGAATATCGCTCACTTATGGGAATCTACACAGAGAGAGGTGTACAATTTCAGAAAAGAAAACGGAATTGTCCCGGTTTACAAAATGGTAGACACCTGTGCTGCTGAGTTTGAATCTGAAACTCCATATTTCTACGGAACTTACGAAGAAGAGAACGAATCAGTAGTTACTGATAAAGAAAAAATCATCGTTCTAGGTTCAGGTCCGATCAGAATCGGGCAGGGAGTTGAATTTGATTACGCAACGGTTCACTCGGTTTGGGCGATCAAAGAAATGGGTTACGAAGCGATTATCATCAACAATAATCCTGAAACAGTTTCTACAGACTTTTCGATTTCAGACAAATTATACTTCGAACCTTTGACGGAAGAGGATGTGATGAGCATTATCGACCTTGAAAAACCAAAAGGAGTTGTTGTACAGTTTGGTGGACAAACAGCGATTAACTTAGCAGATAAATTAGCTGCTTATGGTGTTCAAATTTTAGGAACTTCACTAGAAGATTTGGATAGAGCTGAAAACAGAGATAAGTTCGAAAAAGCCCTTCAGGAAATGGGAATTCCTCAGCCTTTAGGAAAAACTTCGACTTCAAAAGAAGAAGCGATTGTCATTGCTAACGAAATTGGTTATCCGGTATTGGTTCGTCCGAGTTACGTTTTAGGAGGTAGAGCCATGGAAATTGTGTACACAGAAGCAGAATTGGCGCACTACATGGAATTTGCGGTAGATGCAAGTCCGGATCAGCCGGTTTTGGTAGATCGTTACATTACGGGAAGAGAAGTGGAAGTCGATGCAATTTGTGACGGCGAAACGGTAATTATTCCTGGAATTATGGAACACATCGAAAGAGCAGGAGTTCACTCCGGTGACTCAATCGCGGTGTATCCGCCACAGAATGTTTCTCAGGCAGAAATTGATACTTTGGTTGATTATACTCAAAGATTAGCTAAAGGATTGAATGTAATTGGTTTAATGAATATCCAATACGTTCTTTTTGAAGGAAATGTGTATGTGATTGAAGTTAATCCACGTTCGTCGAGAACCGTTCCTTTCTTATCTAAAATTACGGATGTTCCGATGGCAAATCTTGCTACGAAAGCGATTTTAGGTCAGAAACTGAAAGATTTAGGCTACAAAAACGGATTGGTTCCAAACAAAGAAGGTGTTTTCGTAAAAGTTCCTGTGTTCTCTTTCTCAAAATTAACGAAAGTTGATATCTCATTAGGCCCAGAAATGAAGTCTACAGGAGAAGTGATGGGGAAAGACACGACCTTGGAAAAAGCTTTGTACAAAGGATTGGTTGCAGCCGGAAGAAAAGTTCCGATGCACGGTTCAATTTTGTTCACGGTAGCTGACAAACACAAGCAGGAAGCTGCTGATCTGGCTTCAAGATTCCACGAAGTTGGTTTCAGAATCTGGGCAACAGAAGGAACTGCAAAATTCTTCGAAGAAAAAGGTATTCCTTGCAAAATTGGATACAAAATCGGAGAGGAAAGTGTCAACCTAATCGATTTGATTCAAAAAGGAAAAGTTCAGTACGTTGTCAACACGATGACGAAAGGAAAACAGTCTGAAAGAGACGGTTTCCAGATCAGAAGAATGAGCGTTGAAAACGGAGTTCCTTGTTTAACCTCAATGGATACAGTTGAAGCGATTCTGAAAGTGATTGAAAGTATGAGCTTTAAGATGGAGACGATGTAGTTTTCGGATTGAGATAAAGTAAAAGCGGGAGATTTTTTCTTCCGCTTTTTTTATGGATATTTTTCAGGATTTTGTGAAGTATGAATAACTCTTGAAATAACAATGACTTTAGCATTTTTATCTATTGTGTAAAATATAAGAAAAGGATATTTCTTCATTAAATTTCCATGAAAATCATCAAACCAAATTTTAAAATAAGGATTTTTAGAAATTGTTTTTAAACTTGATTTAAAATCTTTGAAAAAATTATCTGCAACTTTTTTATTGACTTTAGTTCTGTAGTAAAGATAGGAATGCTCAACATCTGCTTTTGCTTCGTCAGATATGATCAACTTAAATTTCATATTTTGAACTCATTTCATTAAGAAAAGTATCAATTTCTGTATGTTGCTCGTACGACCTTTTTTTTATTTTTTGAAGACTTTCTTTTTGTTCATCAGAAAGTTTAAAATTATTGTCTTCTTCTTCCAAAAGACCTTCAATATATCCTAAAATTCTTTCCAAAACATTTTCTGGTGCTTCTTTAAGAATTTTATTGATTTTTTTTAGTGTAGCAGATTCCATTTTTTTGTTTTAAACAAATTTATAAATTTATTTGAATTTAATAAAATTATACTTGTCATTACCCCAAACTCCTGTCCAAATGCACATATCCGCCATCCACGTGAATCAATTGCCCTGTCGTATGCGAAGACTTTTCCGATAAAAGAAACGCTGCCATATTTGCAATTTCTTCTGAGGTCGTCATGCGGTTTTCCAAAGGTATTTTTGAAGTAATACTTTTCAGTTTTTCATCACGATTTTCAAAAGTTGAAATCCACGATTCGTAAAGTGGAGTCCATGCTTCTGCAACGATGATGGCATTCACTCGGATGCTGTAAGGCAAAAGTTCCACCGCCCATTCTCTTGTAAGGGCATTTCTGGCACCATTTGCTGCGGCATAACCTGATGTTCCGCCCTGCCCGGTTTCTGCAGTCTTGCTCCCGATATTTAAAATGGAACCTTTGCTTTCTTTCAGATAGGGAAGTGCGTGATGCACCAAAAGATAATAATGCACCACATTTTTATGATAGGATGAAATGAAACCTTCGTAGGAACCATTTTCAAGACCGACACCGTCGTTCACCCCTGCATTATTTACAATCCCATCGATTTTGCCATATTTTTTCACGACTTCATCTATGGCTTTTTTGCATTCTTCAGGTTGAGAAAGTTCAGCGGTCACAAAACCGGCTTTTCCACCATTTTCCAGGATTTCCTGAACGGCTTTTTTATTGTCATTTTCATTTCTGCCGATGATGATGGGCAAAGCATTTTCTTCGGCTAATATTTTCGCAATTGCATTTCCGATGCCCTTCGCACCGCCACTTACAATAATCACTTTATGATCAAGATGTAAATTCATAATTTAAACGTAATTTTTTAAAAGTCTTTTAAGCACAATGGTCGCAAGGATTTTTGATAATTGTTCTTTATATTTTTCGTTTGCAAAACGAAGTTTCACCGATTCAAATAAAATTAATTATATAATTGAAGCAAAAGCGTTTGATTACATCGAATTTTCGATTTCACTTAGCCAAGCCCAAAGTTTTAAGATTCTTTTTCACACCAATAAAAATCTTTGATTTTTAAAACTTATGTGCTCTAGATATGCTCAAACCTTTAAACTTAAATCTAATGTGACTGATGTGTTAGAATCTTTTGTGTCTTTTGTGGTTTAAAAATCATAGTCTGTAAAATTCCACAGCATTTCCATAGAAAAATTGTTCCTGTTCTTCTTTTGAAAATTGTTCCAAATATTTTGAAATCAATTCCAGCCAAACTTTATAATTTCCACCCAGCAACATCACCGGCCAGTCGCTTCCAAAAACCAATCGTTGAATTCCAAATTTTGCAAAAACAAAATCTAAAATTTCAAAAATCGATTTTTCATCAATTAAATTCCAGTTTCCCTGTGTCAATAGTCCGGAAATTTTACAGTAAACATTTGGGTTTTGAGCCAGTTCTGAAATATTTTCTTTCCAATCTTTCAGTCCGTTGGTTCTCAAATCCGGTTTTCCGCAATGATCCAGAATGAACGGTTGAATTGGTAATTTTTCCGAAAGTTTTACAGCATCCGAAAGCTGATCCTGTCTCAATAAAATATCAAAAGTATAATTAAACTGATGAAGTTTCGAAATTCCATTAAGAACATTTTCTTTTAGTAAAAAACCGATCTCTTCTCCTTCAGCGACGTGTCTGAAACCTTTGATGATTTTTTCAGACTGATAATTTTCAAGTGACTCTTCAAGTTTGTCAGAAGCCAAATCAATCCAGCCGACAACACCTTTGATCATCGGATTATCTTTAGCCAAATCTACCAGAAAAGCAGTCTCTTTATCACTTTGGTCAGCCTGAACAGCAATACATCCATCAACCTGATTTTCTTTTAAAAGCAACGAATAATCTTCAGGCAGAAAATCCTTCCGAATTGCGGTCATCTCTTCCGTGATCCAGGCATCCCGCACCGGATCAAAATTCCAAAAATGTACGTGAGAATCTATAATCATCTATTTCAAATCTTATTTATAACGTAAAAATTCTGTCCATCAACCGCCACTTCTCTCCAGCTTTCGAATGAGGCAACTGCTGCTGGAATTTCCACATCAATTCTTCCCATTCCTGAACTTTCGGATGTTTTGATCCACATCATTTTTAGCCTCAAAAGAAAAACTGTCCTCAGCTTCAATAATCATGAATAACCGATTTTGAACACGGTAAATCTCCATGTTTATAATTCCGGAATCCAAAATACTTTGTCTGACTTCTGGCCAGATATTCTGATGATAATTTTCGTATTCAGCAATCAGTTCGGGGTCATCAATTAAGTCTAGAGCGAGACAGAATTTTTTCATTCGTTGTATGCTTTTACTTTCTGCGTACTGCTTCCCAAACCGTCAATTCCCAATTCCACCACATCGCCTGGTTTCAGATACCAGGGCTCAGGTTTTTGCCCCAAACCGACACCGGCAGGCGTTCCCGTACTGATAATATCCCCGGGAAGCAAAGTCATAAACTGACTGATGTAGCTGACAATGAAAGGCACATCAAAAATCAGATTGGAAGTATTTCCGTCCTGCAAAATTTCTCCATTTACCTTCAGCCACAAACGCAGATTATGAACATCTTCAATCTCGTCGGGCGTCGCAATGAAAGGGCCGATCGGCGCAAAAGTGTCACAGCTTTTTCCTTTTACCCACTGTCCGTTTCTCTCCAGCTGAAAGGCTCTTTCGCTGTAATCGTTGTGCAGAACATAGCCTGCAACATGTTCCAGCGCATTTTCCTCAGAAACATAGCTCGCTTTTTTTCCAATGACGATGGCCAACTCAACTTCCCAATCGGTTTTTGTACTGGTTTTTGGAATAATCAGGTCGTCATTCGGACCCACAATTGCAGTCGTTGCCTTAAAAAACAAAATAGGCTCCTGCGGAATCGGAGCATTAGTCTCTGCTGCGTGATCTTTATAGTTCAATCCTACACAGATGATCTTGGATGGTCTCGCCAAAGGTGATCCCAGCCTTTCATCGGCAGAAATTTCGGGTAAATTCTGTGTGTTAATTTCCGATTTTAAATTTTCAATAGCGTCACCGGAAAAGAAGTTTTCATCATAATCTTTTACCAGATGAGAAACATCAAATCTTTTATCATCAATAATGACTCCCGGTTTTTCCTGTCCCGGTTTTCCGAATTTTATTAATTTCATATTATTTTTTTTAGAAGGTATAATTCTATTTGAAGCTAATCCCGCTATCCACTATATCTTTTTTGTCATTGCGATCAACGTGATTGATTGTTGTACTTTTTAGCCACCGCAATGACAAAAAAGGATGCCGTTTCTATCGGGGCTAGGGTAGTGTAGCCCGAATAAAAGGTTTAGCTTAATTTACAAATTTTAATTGTTCAAAGTCGTAAAACCACCGTCGATAGGATAATCTACACCCGTAATAAATGATGCTTCATCACTGCATAAATACAGCGCCAACGAGGCAACTTCCTCAGGCTGAGCCATCCTTCCGATGGGTTGTGTTTTCGATAATTTCTCAAACATTTCTTCAATATTATCAGGATAATTTTTCTGTAAAAATCCATCCACAAAAGGCGTATGCACCCGCGCAGGAGAAATAGAATTACAACGGATATTTTCACTGATAAAATCTTTGGCAACACTCATCGTCATTGCTTTCACCGCACCTTTTGCTGTGCTGTACGCAAAACGGTCAGGAATTCCCACCAATGCAGCAATGGAAGCCATATTGATAATCACACCGCCACCAGATTTTCTAATCTGTGGAATCGCAGCAAACAGACAGTTGTAAACTCCTTTAATGTTGACATTATAAATTCTGTCAAAATCTTCTTCAGAAGTCGTGTCTGCTTTTCCTATATGGGCAATTCCTGCATTATTGACTAAAATATTGATCGCTCCAATCTGATCAAAAATCTCCAAAACATCTTTCTGTTTTGAAACATCACAGGCATAAACTTTCGCATTTCCTCCCGCTGATTTGATTTTTTCTAAAGTTTCCTGTCCATTCTGTTCTGTTATTTCAAGAATATGAACTTCCGCACCATTAGTAGCAAGCTGAACAGAAATCGCCTGTCCAATTCCGCTTCCTCCGCCTGTCACAACGGCTTTTTTATTTTTTAATGAAAACATTTTATATTAAATTTTATTGATAATTTATTTTAACGCAAAGGGCGCTAAGATTTTTTTAATATTGTTCTGCATATTTTTAGTGATGATAAATTTAACAGTCAAAACCACCCCGTCAAAAATTCAAAGAATTTTTGACACCCCTCCAAAGGAGGGGAATTGTTGACTGCATATTTTTACCTTGGCTCTTCCTACTTTTTACTTGGCTCTTCACTATAAACTTACCCCTCGTTTCCACGGAATAAAATCATCCTGATTCAATGCCACGGCTTTAGGAATAATATTTCCACTTGCCACATCAATACAGAAATCCAAAATATCTTCTCCCATTTCCTGAATGGTTTTTTCGCCACGAACAACTGCACCGGTATCAATATCAATAATATCCGACATTTTCGTAGCCAAAACCGTATTGGTCGCCACTTTGATCACGGGACAAACCGGATTACCAGTAGGTGTTCCAAGTCCAGTTGTAAACAATATTAAAGTCGCTCCCGAAGCGGCTTTTCCCGTGGTTGCTTCCACATCATTTCCAGGCGTGCAGACTAAACTTAATCCTGGTTTTGTTGCTGGCTCAGTATAATCTAAAACATCTACAACAGGCGATGAACCGCCTTTTTTTGCTGCTCCTGCAGATTTGATGGCATCGGTAATCAGTCCGTCTTTAATATTGCCGGGCGATGGATTCATGTAAAATCCTGAGCCGACAGCGTGCGCCAGTTCATCATATTCTGTCATCAGCCTGATGAATTTTTCTGCGGTCGGCTGATCTACAGCCCTGTCAATCAATTCCTGTTCGGCTCCACATAATTCAGGGAATTCTGCCAGCAAAACTTTTGCTCCTAAAACGGAAAGAATATCTGCAAGATGTCCGACCGCCGGATTTGCCGATATGCCGCTGAAACCATCGCTTCCGCCACATTTCACACCAACACAGAGTTTGCTGATCGGTGCATCTTCACGCTCGATTGTATTAATTTCCTGAAGACCTTTCAGTGTTTCAAAAATCGCATTTTTAATCATGGTTTCTTCACTGACCGCTTTCTGCTGTTCGAAAACGAGTAAAGGTTTATCAAAATCAGGATTGCGGTTATACAAATCCCGTTTGAAATTATCGATTTGAAGATGCTGACAGCCGAGACTTAACAAAGTTACTCCTGCCACATTGGGATGATCTGCGTAAGCTGCCAAAAGTTTGCTCAGGGAATCCGAATCCTGTCTGGTTCCGCCGCAACCGCCGGTGTGATTCAGAAATTTAATGCCGTCTACATTTTTAAAAATTCTTTCTTTCGCCGGAATATTGGATGGCGAAAAATCAAGCTCATCCAAATTATCTCCTTTAGAAATCGCTTCTACTAATTGTTGCGTGTAATCCTTGTACTTCGCATCGACCGCATACCCTAAACTGTCGTACAGAGATTCTTTAATGATATCAAGATTACGGTTTTCACAGAAAACGGTTGGAATAAACAGCCAGTAATTGGCTGTTCCCACATCGCCATTTGAACGGTGGTATCCTTTAAAAGTCTTATGCAGAAATCTGGAAACATCAGGTTTTGTCCATTGATAATCTACATCACGATAGTAAAACGGATCGGCAGCATGCTTTGTATTATCCGTCGTCATTCTCGTTCCTGATGCCAGATCATATTGAACTTTCCCGACCAAAACACCGTACATGAATATTTCATCGCCCTGTTTCATATCATTCATAAAGAATTTATGTTTGGCAGGGATGGCTTCCAGAGTAGTGTATGTATTTCCTTCAAAGACAATTTCAGTTTCCGCAGGAATATCCTGAAGTGCGACCAAAACGTTGTCTTTTGGATTTATTTTTAAAATTAAATTGCTCATTTTTAGTTAAAATTGAATGTCTGCTGTGTTGGTTTTTCGAACACAAAGTTCTCTAAGTTTTTTTTCTGATTACTGTTTTTTTAGTTTTACAAAGGCGTTTCACTTAACCAAGATCATCGATATTTTTTATGAAGACTTTATATTTCTGAATCTTAAAGAAAACAGTAAAACTATTACAAAACATAAAAGAGGAACTGCATAAGAAAAATGAATATTCCCCGAAATATCTGTTATTTTACTCGCAACAGGAGGAATTATTGCGCCTCCGACAATCGACATAATCAGTAAGCTTGAAGCGGGTTTTGTATCTGATCCTGCACCTTCAATTCCCAAAGCAAAAATCGTTGGGAACATGATAGACATAAAGAATGTTAAGCCAACCAATGCGTACAAAGTCGAAATTCCTGATCCGAAGATGACCCAAACCGTAAGAGCAATGCTGATCACGCTGTAAACTTTTAAGAGTTTTTGTGGCGAAATATATTTCATCAAAAAGGTTCCTGCAAAACGGCCGACCATAAATAAAAATCCTGCTACTCCAGCGTAATATTTGGCTTCCTGACCTTTCATATCAATGGCGTCTTCAGCAAAAACCAAAAGGAAACTGAAGATGTAAATCTGCGCACCAATGTAAAAAAACTGTGCTAAAACTCCCCATCCTACATTTTTCACGCCTAAAACCTGAAAGTAGTTTTTTGTAGATTTCTCACCGCTTTCCGTTACATCAGGCAGTTTGATGAATAGAAATAGAAACATGACCAATAAAAGAATCAGTCCTAAAATAATGTAAGGTCCTTTTACCAGCGAAGTTTCAGCCTGAATGTAAGCTAATTTTGCTGCCTGACTGAGCGTCGCAAGTTCTTCCTGCGATTTTGGTTCTTCACTCAAGATGAAAATTCCGCCAACGATTGGAGCTATCGACGCCGCCAAACCGTTGAAAGACTGTGCGAAGTTTAATCTCTGTGTGGCTTTTTCAGGCGGTCCTAAAATGGTGATGTAGGGATTGGCTGCAGTCTCTAAAATGGCCAGACCACAGGATAAAACGAATAAAGCCCCGAGGAAAAATGGGTAACTGACGGTATTGGCCGCCGGAACAAACAGAAAACATCCTGCTGCAAAGAAGAATAATCCGACCAGAATTCCTGTTTTGTAACCATATTTCTGAATGATCATCCCTGCCGGAATTGCCAATAAAAAGTATGCGGCAAAAACAGATGAATCCACTAAGGAAGCCTGGAAATGATTCAATTGAAAAGCACTTCGAAGGTGTTTAATTAAAATTGGATCCAGATTATGGATGAATCCCCAGAAGAAAAACAAACTCGTGATAAGAATGAGTGGAAGGCTGTAATTTCTTTTTTTGGGGATAGAAGAAATTAAGTTTTCTGAAGGGTTATTATTCATGTATTTGTTTATTTACAAATTATTTGTCTTTGCCTACAACATAATGGTTAATCGATTGCGCAATATTTTTACTTTAAGGAATTTGTTGATTATTCATAAAGATTTAAAATAATTCTGATCTTTTAAAAGTATACAAATTTTAGCAATAAAAAATTAACAGTACAGGATGGTACAAGACAGTTCGGTTAGCAGGTGATTTTTTTATTAATTTGATATATTATTGACGAAATTTTTAAATGAATGAAAAATGTAACTTTTAAATACTAGATATAAGTTGTAATAATAATTTTAAATTGATTTCATATTTAATTTAAAGTGAAAAAATGTAATTTAGATTCAAAATACAGCTGAAAAAATAATATGGAATATCTTGCAACCTCAGAAAAATTCACAAGTTTCAAATTAGCAAAAGGAGATAAAGTAATCGGGGAATTGAACTATAAAAACTGGTTTAAATTCAATGCTGAAATTGATATTTTAAATTCAAAATATCAGGTTGAGCCCAAAGGTTTTTGGGGAACGACGGTGGAGGTAAAAGACGGCAAAAAGATGATTTTGAAATTTACAATGAATTGGGATGGGAATATTTTATTACAAACGTATTTAGATCATGAGAAAAGCTATACTTTTAAACATGCGGGTTTTTTCAAAGAATCATTTATCCTGACAGACCCAAAAGGAACTGAACTTTTGATAATGAAACCAAATTTTAAGTGGAATAGTTTGAATTATGGATATCAGATTACAACATCCGAAATTTTAGAAACATTTGACGAAAAAAATATTTTGCTCCTCATTTCTTTACACTGTGCCAACTACTATATGTCGATGATGATGGGAATGTAAAAATCATACAGCATGATAAGTTTTTTGTAAAGTTTTGTATTTAATTTAAATGCTACTTTAACAAAATTTAGCAACTTCAGCCAATAATTTATAACTTCGATTTTGTAATTTTAGCAAAATTTAAAAAAGTGAAAAAATTATTATTCGCAGTTTGCATTTCGGCTTCGGCTTTCAGTTTTGCCCAGGATTATTCTGTACCGGCAGCAAGTCCGCGTCAGAAAGTTGAGCAGCAGTTTTCTATGTCTAAAATCAGCATCGATTACGGAAGACCGGGTGTGAAAGGAAGAAAGATCTTCGGAGAGTTGGTTCCTTACGGACAGGTTTGGAGAGCGGGTGCAAACTCATCAACCAAGATTACATTCGGACAGTCTGTGAATTTTGGCGGAAAAATGGTTCCTGCAGGAACTTACGGATTATTTATCGTACCAACAGAAAAAGAATGGAAAGTCATTTTAAATAAAGATTTCCAACAGTGGGGCGCCTACACTTATGACCCGAAACAGGATGTTGTAGATGTCACGGTTCCCGTTAATAAATTGGCAGACAAACAAGAGTGGTTTGAGATTACTTTAAATCCGACTGACGAAAATTCAGGAAACTTAGTGATCAAATGGGATATGGCTCAAGCTGAAATTGGTTTAAAACCTGCAAAACCAGAAGCAGTTACAAAAATTGCCGAGAAATTGAAAGAAATCAAAAAAATAGAATCTGACGCTGCAAAAGCAAAAAGCTAAGAAATAATTTTTATAAAAATGAATTTTTCTATTCAACCTGTTTTAGAAAACGAAAAATATCAAATAATCCCCTTACAACAAGGGGATTTTGAGTTATTATACGAAGTTGCTTCAGATCCGAAAGTTTGGGAACAGCATCCGAATAAAGACCGTTACAAAAGAGATGTTTTCGAGAACTTTTTTAAAGGAGCAATGGAAAGCAAAGGAGCTTTTAAAATCGTTGAAAAATCTTCTGGTAAAATTTTGGGAAGCACACGCTTTTATGATTTTGATAAATCTAAAAATAGTATTTTCATCGGTTACACATTTTACGGAACAAACTCTTGGGGAAAAGGAATCAATCCACAGATTAAAAAACTGATGTTAGATTATATTTTCCAATTTGTAGATAAAGTTTACTTTCATATTGGAAAAGAAAATTTCCGATCACAAATCGCTTTAGAAAGATTTGGCGGAAACAAAATTAAGGAGGAAGAAGTGGCCTATTTTGGAGAACCTACAAGAACCAATTTCGTGTATGAAATCAAAAAGGAAAATGATCTTAATTAAACTTAAATTTCTCGCAGATTTTTCTGATTGAGCAAATTTTAAATGTTGAAAAGATCAGCGTAATCTGCTAAATATGGAAGAGAATTTATTTTAAATAAAAGAACTTTTTGAGTTTTTATATGTGAAATCGAAGACTAGAAGAAGTCAAACGGCTTTGTGTAAATTAATAACAATTAGTAGTCAAAAATCTTTGTGTACTCTATGTTCAAAAAATATAAAAATAATATGAAAAAATATAAAATTCAAAAATCACCTTTTGTTGTTCCAACAAATGACGGAAAGTTAATAGAGGAACATTGGGGAAATTCAACCCAAAATCAAAATATTTCAATTGCACACATGGTTGCTCCGCCAAACTGGAGCGAACCTCACCAAACTCCAGAATTTGATGAGTTTACCATCATTATTTCAGGTAAAAAACAATTTGAAATTGACGGCGAAATTGTAGTTTTAGAAAAAGGGCAAAGTATTTTGATTGAAAAAGGAGCAAGAATTCGTTACAGTAATCCGTTTTCTGAATCATGCGAATATATTGCAATTTGTCTTCCTGCTTTTTCGATGGAACTGGTGAATAGAGAAGAAGAAAAAAATTAAATATGGCGTTACAAATTTGTCCAAAGTGTAAAGAAAATTCTTTTACTTGGTTTATAAACGGAAAGACTTATCTGACGAGTTGGAGTTGTTTTAACTGTGATTATGAAGCAAAGCAAACTGTCAGCGATGAGCTTGTATGTGAAAATTGTGAAGAGAAAACAAAAGTAAAGCTGAAAGATCGGGAAAGTGAATATTGGTGGTGTTCTAATTGTAATACAACCAGTGAAGTATAAGAAAATAACCTCAATTTTTTGAGGTTATTTTCATTTATAAAATTTAATTATTTCAAAATTTCCTTTAGAAACATCAACGTATGATTCCATGCTCTTTTTGCCATTACAGGATTGTAGTCGGGCGATTTCGGATCAGTAAACGTATGCTTTGAATTGGCATAAGTAATAATTTGCCAGTCAGCTTTTCCCTCATTCATTTCTTTTACCAGATTGTTATAATCTTCAGGAATTACGCCTTTATCTTCTGCAGGATTTTCTACTAAAATTTTAGTTGAAATCGCTTCATTCGGTCTAGATTGATCTTTTCCGATGCTTCCGTGAATAGAAACAACTCCGACAACCGGTAATTTTCCTCTTGCGGATTCCAGAGCTCCGGTTCCGCCAAAACAATATCCGATCAATGCAATTTTCTCTGGAATGGCACCGTTTTTCTTCAGTTGTTCCAAAGCCAGCGAAATTCTTTTTTGGTAGGCAGCGTAATCTTTCTTATAAAATCCTGCCGTTTTTCCTGCCGAATCATTGTCTTTCGGCACATTTCCCTCACCATAAATATCGGCGATAAAGGCAACATATCCTTGTTTTTCTAAATCTGCCGCCGCAGTTTTTGCTTCATCGTCAATTCCTTTCCAGGCCGGAAGAATGAGAACTCCGGGAAGTTTTTTTCCTGCGTTTGAGGTTACCAAACCGTTCAGTTTTTGAGAACCGTCCTGATAAGAAACAGGTTTTAAATATTGACTAAAAACTGTTGCAGAAATCAGCAAAGTTGCAGTGATGAAAATTGATTTTATCATATTTTGTAATTTAATTTTTCAGGAGCTTTTTCCCGCTTTCCGTTGCAATCTTTTTTTTCAAAAAAGGATTTTCACTACAATCGGGGCTAGAAGATTTGTCGGATTTTCAAATTTTATCATGAAATCAACAGTCTTTTTGTTACTTCGTATGAATCTATTCAAAATTATTAGAAATAATATTAAAGATTCGTTTCTAGATTCCTACGGAATGACAAAGAGTATGCCTAAATGATAATTGAAATAAACTCTTATCTAAATTAACGAAAATAACTTACAATGAGATTAATAAAATGTTATAAAAGGTTTCAAGGTTTATAAAACTGATATTCTCCGTTATCATAATAAGCATTAATGTGCTGCAATCCATTTGTCAAAACAATTTCTTTTGCTCCGATAATTGAGTTATATCGTGCAGTTTGTTCGAACGTTTTTTCAGTCAGTTTTATTTGCGGAGCTTTACATTCAATCAGAATAATGGGTTGTGTTTTTTCCGTAATTAAAAGGTCAATTCTTTTCGTCAAACCATTAAGAACAATCTTTTTTTCTGTGATTAAAGCTGATGCAGAGTAGGATTTTACGGTGAGATAATAATGAATCCAATGTTGTCTCACCCATTCTTCAGGAGTAAGCAAAAGGTAAGTTTTGCGCACCAAATCATAGATAAAAAACTTATCTTTGTCTTTCTTGAATTTAAAATCAAAAGTTTCCTGAAAATTCAGTTTGGGAAGTTCCATTTATAGAGATGAAAGAATTAGATTTAATCCTCAAAAATATTAAAAATAAAGAAGTTTTACCGATTTATTTTTTCCACGGAGAAGAACCTTACTTTATTGACGTTGCTGTAAAAGCCCTTGAACACGACTTTCTGGAGGAAGACGAAAAAGCTTTCAACCAAACTGTAACTTACGGAAAAGATACCACTTATCAGGAAGTTTTGTCTTTGGCGAGACAGTTTCCGATGATGGGAGATAAGCAGGTAATTATCGTAAAGGAAGCGCAGGATTTAAAATTTAATGATGAAGAAAGCCGGGCATTGGAAATGTATGTTGAAAATCCGGTTCCTTCGACAGTTTTGGTTTTTGCTCACAAACACAAGAAGTTAGACAGCCGGAAGAAGGTTACAAAAACTTTAGGTAAAATCAATGCACTTTTTTTGAGCGAGTCTTTTAAAGATCACAATCTCCCGAAATGGATTGCAGATGAATGTCTCAGACTAAAAATAAAAACTGCCCCGAATATTTCTCATCTTCTCGCAGAATATCTCGGAAATGACCTTTCCAGAATCTCGAACGAGCTTGGTAAATTGAAAATTATCCTTAAAGAAGGGCAGGTTTTAGACGGAACAATTGTTGAAAATCACATAGGAATCAGCAAAGAATTCAATGTTTTCGAACTCCAGAAAGCTTTAGGAACAAAAAATACGAATGCTGCATTCAAGATTGCTCATTTTATGGGTAAAAATCCGAAAAACAATCCTTTTGTCATGTTGCTTTCAAGCCTTTATAATTACTTTTCGAATGTAATTGTTTACAGTACAATGATTGGTCAGTCGCCGCAAGTTATTGCTTCGCAAATGGGTGTAAATCCTTATTTTCTAAAAGATTATGCAGAAGCAGCGAGATTATATCCTTTAAAACATTCGACAAGAGTAATTTCTATTTTAAGAGAATTCGATATGAAAGGAAAAGGTTTGGGAGCAGTCAATATGAGTGAAGCGGAATTGATTAAAGAACTGGTTTACAAGATTATCAATGTTGATAAAATTAAAATGAAAGTTTAAAATGAGAATGATGAGTAAGTTTGCTTTACTAGTAAATCCTTTGATAAACTTGACCATTATAATTAACTTTTATTTATTGGCAGTCTCAATTGACAATCAACATATTTATTATTGAAAACTATCATTAATTTTTCTTTAATTAAATATTAAAAATTCCGAACTTTGTCCACTTAAAATTTAAATCTTTTTGAATAGCTAATTATGGAGCAAAATATTTTAGATTGTATCATCGTAGGATCTGGACCTTCTGGTTTCACAGCAGCAATTTATGCAGCTAGAGCAGACTTAAAACCTGAACTATACACAGGTCTTGAGCCGGGTGGACAATTAACGACAACTACCGAAGTTGATAATTTCCCAGGCTATCCTGCTGGAATTACAGGTCCTGAAATGATGATGGATCTACAAAAACAGGCAGAAAGATTTGATACGAAAGTGCATTACGAAATGATAACAAAAGCCGAATTTTCTACAGAAGTTGGCGGAGTTCATAAATTATATGCAGGGAATAAGGAGCTATTTGCAAAAACGGTCATTATTTCTACAGGTGCGACTGCAAAATATCTTGGTTTAGACGACGAAAAAAAATATAATGGGGGAGGAGTTTCTGCCTGTGCGACCTGCGATGGATTTTTCTACAGAGGAAAGGATGTTGTGGTTGTCGGAGCAGGTGATACTGCTGCTGAAGAAGCGACTTATCTTGCAAAGCTTGTGAATAAGGTGACAATGTTGGTGAGAAAAGATGAGTTCAGAGCGTCAAAAGCAATGATTCACAGAGTTGAAAATACACCGAATATTGAAGTGAAATTTCACCATGAATTAATTGGAATTGAAGGCGAGAATAATCTGGTTGAAAGAGCTGTTGTTATTGATAACCAGACTCAGGAAAAATCGACAGTAGATGTTCACGGAATTTTTATTGCGATCGGTCACAAACCAAACACTGATATTTTTGTTGGTCAGATTGATTTAGATGAAAACGGATATATCGCAACCGAAAAAGGATCTACAAGAACAAATCTTCCAGGAGTTTTTGCTGCAGGAGATGTTCAGGATCATATTTACAGACAGGCAATTACAGCGGCAGGAAGTGGTTGTATGGCAGCAATGGATGCTGAAAAATATTTGGCTGAATTGCATTAATATTCAATTTTAAAATATAGAAACGCACCTTTTTTGGTGCGTTTGTTTTTATGATGAAGTTGCCATGATTTGGAAACATAAACAATTAATAAGTTTCATCAACTGCATTACTTGTCCCGACTATTAGGGATGACTTTTAAAAACAAGACATATCTACATATGAAAAATATATTATTCATTTTTGTCGGAGGCGGCTTCGGAAGTATTTTACGATATTTAATGTCAAATTATACCCAAAAACTTTGGAATATCAATTCATTTCCGATGGGCACTTTTTTGGTAAATATAGTTGGATGCTTGATGATTGGATTTTTGACTTCTTACTTTATGAAAAATGATAATTATTTAAAATACCTTTTGATTACAGGTTTTTGTGGGGGTTTTACAACGTTCTCTACTTTTTCGGTTGAGAATTATTCGTTGTGGCAAAATCAGGAATATGGAACTTTACTTTTGTATGTGGCTTTAAGTGTTATTTTAGGTTTTGTTGCAGTTATTGCGGGGATGAAATCTCAGGTTTTATTGCATTAGTTTAATTTGTTTTAAAAATAAGTCATCTGATTTTTAATGATTTATTAATCTAAGTTTAAATTAAACATAAAATTGTTTTGCAGATATTAGAAAGAGTTTTATATTTGCACCACTGAAAACGACAGTAATGTCGCAAATCAGGAGAGATGGCAGAGTGGTCGATTGCGATAGTCTTGAAAACTATTGACTGTAACAGGTCCGGGGGTTCGAATCCCTCTCTCTCCGCTGGTTGAGAAACTAAAATAAGCTAAAACGCTGTAAACATCAATGTTTACAGCGTTTTTTGTTTGCGCTAGAGTCAAAAAAAAAATCAAAATAGGTCACGATTTTTATGACCTTTTTGTGACCTATCGTGAAAACATGAAAAGAGGTCACGAAAAACTCAAAAAACCTGACCAATAGCCAGTTCAATGGTTATACATCTTGCAAAAAGTGGTAACAAATATTAAATTATTAAACAATTAAAGTTATCACATAATGAACAAAACATTCAATCTTTTATTCATAATAAAAAAGAATAAAATTAGAACAAATGGAACCGCTCCGATATACTTAAGAATCACAATAGACGGGAAGGTTTCGGATATTGCTGCTAAAAGATATATAGAGCCACACAAATGGGATAGTAAAGCGCGCAAAGCAACAGGTAATTCGCAAGAGGCTAAAACATTGAATATTTATCTTAAGACTTTAGAACAAGATGTTTACAATTCACACTACCTGATGTTAAAAGAGGAAGACGATGTAACAGCTGTTAGTTTAAAATCTAAACTGCTCGGAACCGACATTGAAAAGAGAATGTTAATTCCCATATTTCAAGAGCACAATGATAAAATTGAAGCATTGGTTGGTCAAGATTTCGCACCAGGAACGTTGGAAAGATACAAAACATCATTAAAACATACTCAGGAATTTATTAAGTGGAAATATAAGACCTCCGACATTGACATTACAAAAATTGACCACGCTTTCATAATGGATTATGATTTCTGGCTTCGTAGTGTACGTAAATGTGCTAACAATACTGCAGTAAAATATATCAAGAATTTTAAAAAGATCATTCGGTCATGTATTGCGAATGGCTGGCTTTTAAAATATCCTTTTCTGGGCTACAAAGCAAAGCTTAAAGTAGTAGAACGTCCTTATCTAACAAAGGAGGAAATTCAGGTGATTTATGAAAAAGAATTTGTGTCGGACAGATTGCGCCAGGTTCGGGATATTTTTCTTTTCTGCTGTTATACTGGTTTTGCATATGGTGACGTAAAAAATTTGACCAAAAATAATGTCAATATTGGTGTCGATGGTGAACAATGGATATTTACACGTCGTCAAAAAACCGATACGTCAGTGAGAGTTCCTTTATTACCATTAGCAAAAGAATTAGTTTTAAAATATGAGAATCATCCGAGTTGTGTAAATTCAGGTTTTTTATTTCCTGTTATTAGCAATCAGACTATGAATTCCTATCTCAAAGAAATTGTAGATTTATGTGAAATTAATAAAGAATTAACCTTTCATATCGCAAGACATACTTTTGCCACTACTGTTACATTGTCTAATGGAGTACCGATCGAAAGCGTTAGCAAAATGCTTGGCCATACCAATATAAAAACTACACAACAATATGCTAGGATTTTAGATCAAAAAGTGAGCGATGATATGTTGAGCCTAAGAAGCAAACTTGAGGAAGAAAAAAAATAACTGTCTTCATGCTTGCTTAAATAGCTTGTGTTGAATAGTTAAAATACAAAGAGTCTAGGAATAATCCTGTCAAGGGACCAAGACGAGCGTATCTTCAAACACGTTTATCGATGATTTGGTTCGATTGAGCCAAATTAAACAGGAATTACAAAGCTTATTTTTTACAGATAATTTCCATTAAATATAAATATTGTAATATTTATCAATTTAATCTCTAAAATTCGAAGCAAATACAATTGTAATATTTAGTCATTAAATTGTTCGACCTGTATTTTACCAATAACCGAAGAGAAGATTTAGTGCATATTGCTGTTTTAAAATACCAAAAAGAAACTTTATTTCTAATTTATATCTCATTTGAATTTTAGTCACAATTACAATGCTACAAAATAGTACTTCAAATCGAACTCTACAAATAAACCATTCCAGAATTTGAAATGAGATAGAGCTTAATAAATATTAATTTCTGAGAGCTTGGTAAATGTTAATCGATTTTGTATAATTAAGACTGTTTATAACAACTTTGGTGATTTTTAGATTAGTTTTTATTTGTTTGAATTGATATATCAAAAGCGTTTTAAGAAATTTTAATAAATTTTAAGATTTATTTGTGTTTTTTAATCCTTTTTTAATAGTTTTGTCGTACCAAATAAAACAATAACCCAAAACAATATGAAAAAACACATTAAATTTCCCTAATTAATGATTTAATTCATTCCTCAATTTTCAGAATCCTGAAAATTAAAAATCTATTTCTTTATTTATTTTCTCTCACATAATTCATTTTATTATGTCAAAATTTCTATACTGTAAAGCGGTTATGGTAGCGGTATTTTTATATTCAGCCAACACCTATTCCCAATTGATTGGATCTGATATCCAGATATGGGAAAAATCTACTCCAACAATCCGGGAAGCTTCTAATTCCAAAAATGATCAATTGCTAAATTTCCATTATGGAATTAAAGATAGGTCTATTAAAAAATACATCAAACACAGTAAAAATAAGAGTCATACATTGAGTATGGTTCATACAGCAAAGGATGATGAAAAAATATGGGAAAATGATGATCAGAAAATATCCTTAAGCAACACCAAATATGAAAGTAAGGAGTCTAAGAAGACGACAAAAATTCAGAAGCAACCCAGTATTTTCACTTTTACTGGGAATGCTGAAAACCCGGACGGAAAATCAGACAGTATAAAAATCAGGTTTGAAGATCAAAATCTATATGAGATGATTTTCATACCCAGAAAGGCAAAAGCAATGGATTTGAATAAGATTCATTCTTATTTATCGATTAAATATGGAATTTCTTTACAGAGAGGAAAATATTACGACAGTGATGGAAAAGTGATCTGGGATCCTGAAAAGCATAAAGAATTTGTACACAGACCGACAGGTCTTGGCAGAGATGACGGTAATGAATTGTATCAAAAGCAGTCATCCAATGTAGAAGATCAATTCTTGACAATCGGGAAGACAGATATTAAAAAAACGAATGTAGAAAATACAAGTCTCTTTGATCATAATAATTTTGTGATCTGGTCTGATAATAATAAAGGAATGACTATGAAACCGGACGGAAATTTCAATGTTCTCGAAAGAAACTGGGAAATTGATTTTGTAGGTTCTACAATTTCTAGAAAAGAGTATAAAGTGAGGATTAATAAGAAAACAATCAATCCCGACTCGCTTCCAATAGTATATTGGATGTTTTTAAAAAATTCAGCTGGAGACATTACGAAGTTGCAAGGAGTTGAAAACGAAGATCATGTAGACTTTAGTAAAGTAAATTTCTCAGGAGATAAAAATGATGAAAACCTTCAGTATTTTACATTTGCAGTAAGTCCTCTGCAAGATACTAAAACAGAAGATCAGACAAGCTCAGGTTCATCAATTATCAATGAAAACCAACTTTCATTAGATCTCACTCAAATTGTTCTCTATCCAAATCCTGTTAAAAAAGGACAAAGCTTTACAGTGAAATTCCCGGAAATGGAAAATTTATCTATTGCAATTTATGACGGAGGCGGAAGACTGGTTAAACTGGAAAAAATCGGCCATCATTCAAGATCTTACAGCAGTTCGTTGGGAATTCAAAGTTCATATCTGATCACCTTAACGCAGAACGGAAAAGTAATCAAAACATTCAAATTAATCGTTTACTAAAAACCAAATCATGAAAATAAAATCACTAAAACTTCCTTTTACAAAGAAGTCAGCTCTTTTGGTGTGCTTTTTTGCTACAATGTTTCTTTTCGCAAGTTTTACGAAAGAAGACCGATATAAGGTAAGAGCCTTCAAATTGAAGATGATGGAGAAATATTTTGATCATTATATTTTTGAAGATAAACCGGAAACTAAAGAGGGAAAAACAAATAATGATAATCCAAATACTGTTGCAGCTTCTACTTCCATATTTTCTACGAGCGAAAATAAAAACGTAAATCACGCTGGACAATTTAATGTGATCCCGAATGTTTTAATCAATAATAATCCTGATCAGGTTTTCGATTCTGAAGAAAAGCAGGGGATGATCGGTGAGTTTTCTGACGATGAGTCGGATAACCCCTCTGATAATTTTTTCACCATCAGTATTCCCGCAATTAACACATCAAATACAAAAGCATATTTAGTGTATGACTTATTTGGGTTAGAATCTTATCACTCAGTGTCAAGATCAATCAATAGAAATATTGCATTTGGAGGAAATATTATTTTACCCAGCAGCAAATGGAATGTGCAGCGAGAGGAAATCAGTCTAAGCTCATTGAAAGAAGGCAAAAACAGCATTCTCTTTACTTCATCTATCAACGGGATAAAGTATAAAGTTAGAGATGTAAAAATTGTTTTTGAAAAAGGAGTAAGTTCTCCGGAGAATATTTCATCACTACTTTCAGGTAATCAGCTTTATATTAAAGGTATTCAAAATACAAATTTTTCAAATTCAGTTTCAGTAGATAATAAATCTTTACTGACAGCAAATGGAGAATTTGAAAGTTTGATAGAGCTGACTGAAGAAAATAAAGCTAAAGGAAGTATTACGATCAAGAATTTAAATGGTATACAGGAATACAAAATTCCTGTAGGCAAATCCTCATTTAAAACATTAAATGAAAGCAGCTATGAACCTTTAATTATTAATATTTCAAAAGATAACGAGTACAACGAAACTTATGAAAATACAACAGTAGCGATTGATAAAAACTCTGTGGAGTCATCAGCTCAGGTACAGATTTTAAAATTGAGAAAAAAAGACTATCCTGCTGTTTCAAGGGAAATTAAGAGCATGACTGCGAACTCGTCAGCTTACCGTCTATCTATTAAAAGTGGTGTATTGTCAAAAAAGGTCAAATTATCTATTCCTTATGACGATAAAAAATTGGGAGCAAGATCGTCAAAAGAAATCAAAGCTTTCTATTTTGATTATTCGTCCAAGAAATGGAAAGTAGATCCGACAAGTAAGGTTGATGCAGAGAAGAAAGTAGTTACTGTAGAAGGAGATGGTGATACAGATTATATTAATGGTGTAATATCAGTTCCGGAATCTTCGCAACTGGAATCTTTCGCTCCAACAAGCATTAGCGGTTTAAAAGCAGCGGATCCGACGGCTGGATTACAATTGATGGGTGTTCCTAGCGCAAATCAAAAGGGAGATGCCAATGCAAATTATCCAATTCGTGTTCCAAGTGGTCTTGGCGGTCTTCAACCATCACTATCTATCGGATATAGCAGTGGAGGTGGTAACGGTTGGATGGGAGATGGATGGAATATCAGTGGTTTGTCATCCATAACGGTAGATACAAGATGGGGAACTCCTGAATTCGATGCAGCAGGTGAAACGGAACTTTACTCCCTAGACGGAGAAATGCTGGTTTATCCGAATCAATATTTGCCTCACAGACATAATGATGTCAGCGAAAATAATACAGCGATTACTACTGAAAAACAGTTGAGAACAGCTTTTACAGATCCTAACAGCAGTTTGGTAAAGAAATTCTATCTTAGAAAAAATCATGATTTTTCATTGATTGAGCGCATAGGAAATTCTCCTGGTGGTTACACATGGAAGGTAACTTCTACCGATGGAACAAAAAGATATTATGGTGGGTCACCCGATTCAATGCTTTCCGGAGTAGGTGGAATTTCACATTGGAGCCTAAGAATGGTAGAGGATGCACATGGCAATACTATGGAATTTACCTATTATAATGAAGGCGGTGGCGGTGGTCAGTTCCATCAGATCAAAAAGATTGCCTATGGAAAGAATAAGGATTATACCGTTAACTTTATTAAAGAGACGAGTATAACAAGAAAAGATATCAGTATCAATGCTAAACAGGGCTTTGCAAGATCAGAACCTTATTTGTTGAAAAGCGTCGAAGTAAAGTATAAAACTGAACTGATCAGAACCTATAAAATGGATTATATTGATGGTGAGTTTTATAAAACATTATTAAAGCGTATTTATATTGTCCCTCATAATCCTTGTTCTACAACGTTGGCAAGCAAATCTGAAATTAGAGATATTGATGACGGAAGTGGCGGCGGTGGTGGTACTAGTGGCGGGATTGATCCGACTTGTAATGAAATTACTGACAGCTATACTTTCGACTATTACAACGATGTTCGTGACGGTCAAGGAAATGTGAGAATGTACGGTCCGGATACTCATGTAGGATTACAAAATGACAAACAGCCTTATCCCGGAATAGTAAATAGCCTGCTTACTCCATCTAAAATCAACGGGAATATCAGTTCTGAGAAAGGCTTGAATTTCAGAATTGCTGCAGGGTTAAACTTCTACTATCCTTCGAATGATGCGTACGGACATTTGATGTTTGGATTTCCTTTTGGTTACTCAAATGCGGAAGCAAGAAATGCTCAACAACTTTCTGACTTTAACGGCGATGGTATTCAGGATATGATCTACAGGGTACCTGATGAAGGACTTTTTTTAAGAACCGGAACTTTAGATGGCTTAGGTAATTTGGCTTTTAATTCCTCACAACCTATAGGAAACTATAGTGGTGATTTCTCATTCACCGAAACAAAAACCACTAATTCGGGATGGGATATGGGAGCTATTATTTATAGTAAATCACAAATAAGCTCTTCTTCGACTAGTACAACAAAAACATATCTCATTGATGCCAATTCAGACGGCCTTACAGATATAGTGCATAACGGTGAAGTATGGTTCAATAGATTTGACCGGACTACAGGAAAGTCTGAAATGACTAAACATTCTGAGCACACCGAAAATATGATCGTGAAAGCAAAAGCAGTTCAGAGCCCTTTAAGTGCGTGCCCTGATCCTAAAAGGTGTCCGCAGGATCCTGTGCTTCCACCGGTTCCGATTACTGATGTTGTTAAAATTTGGATAGCTCCAAAGGATGGTTATGTTAGATTTAGGGATGATGTGACGATGACGGCATATGGTCAGCTGCAATCTCCTCCACAGAAAATGTATTATTCTGTAGAAATACTAAATCCAACGCCGACGGGCAATCCTTTGGTTTACAATAATGGAAGAATTTATTTATCAGAAATCGTTGCGGGAGCGATGACTCAAAATATATCGATTGAAAGGTATAACGATTATTTGAGTCAAATTCAGAACCTACCTCAAAATGGGGTAAACAGCCATTATGGTATTAATAATGGTAATAGGTTATTTGTAAAAAGCGGTGAAAAAATTTATGTAAGGTTGCATAAAAATATTAACCAAAATTATCAGATAGGTTCTAATCCGGTTATTACTTATGTTGATCCCAATTCTGGTGCTGAGATTCCAAATAATGCGTTGCTGGAACAAGATCAATTCCATCTAAATAATGGGAGCTATGCGGACAATCTATTCTTGAACAACATATCAGCGCCTATCTATCTTGATGCCAACGGAACAGCTACTATCCAAATACCAAGTCTGAATTTTTCGTATTTAACAGATAAGGTTACATTTAGAGTTGTTACTGAAGATGCTTCCGGAACGATTACGGATTTAATTAATCCTGAGGTGTACGATTCTACGAATCTAACCACTACAGCTCATTCACTTACTCTTACCACAAGTGCATCTGCTCCGGTACATTTAAAATTTATGGTAGAATCTGATTCCCATACTAATTTTTACGGTGTCAACTGGAATGGACAAATATCAGTAGACTATCAGGCATCTACAAGTTACAATCCAAATATCTTTGTACGACATGCACCAGTTCCTGAGTATCCGTCATTTGCAGTTACACAGCTTAGTAATAAATTAAATATTAGCCAACTAGCTAATCCTGGTATCTCGGGAAGTCATAATTTTGGAATTCAAATCAATAAGAATGTTTCGAATTTCTCAGGTCTTGGAACGGGATCATTCTATTATATCATAAAAAAAGGAAATAACATTCTTGCTAAACGCAAAATAACGGTTGCAGCCGGCAATAGCCTAATTGAAGAACAGGATATGTCTAACGGACAGGCGGTGAGCGGTGTATCTCCAATTATTTTTTATACAGGTGATCCAGCATTCGGAAATAGCAATGATCTGGTGACGGTTCAGGTATATACAAAAACGGGTGGTGATTATGCATTATTTAATAATTATAATGCTCATTTCCAAGGTAAACCGTTTGTGGTTTACTATGATTCAGCAAATGTTTATTCAAGTACTTCTGCAACAGCGGTTAACACGGCAATGTATAATACAAAATCTTTGTTCTACAATAACTGGGGACAATTCCTGTATCAGCCCGGAAGCTTTAGTGATTATACTTACGGTCCTGCTATACAGTCAACTGCATTTACCTCAGAAGTTACAACCCAAAATACCTATCCACAGTGTCAGGGAATAACGAATAATGCTGATTTGGCACAATGTATTTTAAATGCAACAAGTAATCCTAATGCAGGTAATAATACGGTAAGCAGTACAGTTTCTATGATGAAGCCGAGTTTAGTGCAGGCCAGAAATGGCTTTAGAAGATATTGGGTCGGAATCGGTCCTAATCAGTTTACAAATGAATGGGGTTTCAATAATGATGAAACGGTCAATTATTTCAATAATCCTGTTGCCGTATTGCCTCCTGTAACTCCGGTTACTTATACTTCGGGACAACTTTCTGTTGACACGACAATGAAAGGAATTAACAGGGTTAATAAAAGTGGTTCATACAATAATACACAAGGTCTAAGTTTTGGAATGGGAAGTGCAGGCAACTCTGTAACACAGCTTTCAGGAATCGGCAGTGTAGAAACCCAAACTTTTTCTGATCTTAATGGTGATGGCTATCCTGACATTGTTTATCCACAATCTGTTCAGTTCACCAATTCTACAGGAAGTTTGAATAATATGCAGATACTTGATTCGGGAGACTTTCCGACCAGTTCAAACAGTTATCAAAAAATGAATTCGCTTGGCTTCTCATACAATGCATTTTCTGTCACAGGGAGAATCGGAGCGCAAGGAGGAAACGGAACCTCAACACGTGCTGACACCGGCATGCCTTGGTCAGGAGGAGCATCTATCAGTGCGGGCGTCAATGATTATTATGATTCTTATGATTCCGGAAAATCTTTCTGGTTGGATATTAATGGAGATGGGCTACCTGATAGGATTAAAGATGGAGGTACACAGTACATGACTTATGCTATGAATTTGGGGAGAAGCTTAGGGGGATATTCCTCTTACGAAAATCTGATCACCTACCGTTCAAGACCTAAAGGAAGTTTCAGTCTTGGTATAGGAGCGTCATTAGGAGGTTCTGCAAACTTGAGCGCATTAAGTAGTTTTGGATTTGGAATCAGTGCAAGTGCTGGAGCATCAGCGTCTACTGGAACTGCCGAAACAGTGTACGAAGATATAAACGGTGATGGACTGATTGATATCCTTGAAGTAAATAATTCCAACAATTCATCCACAGTACGATACAATCTCGGAAATAAATTTGATAACCCTACACCTCTCCTTAAATCAGCAGGAGCAATTGACTTTACTGATGAGACGAGATCATTCAACGGTTCGTTTTCATTTGGAGGAAATTATATGTTCAACATAGGTCCTATTACACTGATACCACCTATTGTAGTTTTAATACTTTGGATTAAAGCTGGAGCAGGAGCTACTGCGAATATAGGATTAAATGTTTCTGAAACAAGAAAAGCATTTAAAGATATGAACGGTGATGGATATGCTGATTTGGTGGTTGATAACAACAGTGGTTTTACGGTAAATTATTCGCAGGTTGGAAGAACGAATAAGCTAAAAGCAATTACCAATACGATCTCAAAAGGTAGATATAACTTAGATTATCAATTTGCAAGATCAAATTATGATAACCCTCATGCTAAATTGGTTGTTAATAAAATTACGGTAACAGAACCTGATGTATTTTCTCCAAATTATACGACTGATCAAGGGAACAAAATGGAAACAGTTTACTCTTTCAGTAATAGAAAGTATGACAGAAGAGAAAGAGAGGATTTTGGTTTCGGAGTTGTAAGGACTTCCGAGATGAATGGAGGATCAGCAGAAAGAGTCTCCGAAGACTATTACTACAATAACAGTTATCTAATGAGCGGTTTGCCAGATAAAAACATTGTAATGAACGGGAGTGGTGGTCTTATTTCCGAGACTAATTACAAATATAAGCTTCAACGATTTATTAACAATACAACGCAGATTGATCTAAATTCAAATTTGGGAACTGATTATGATACTGGGGGTAGAGAAGGAAGAAAGATGGCTATTGCTTTGTTGAGTGAGAAAACAAATACAGTTCACGAATCAGGTGGAGATATTACAACTACCGAGCAGTTTTCTTACACCACAAAGGGCATGATATCAATTTATCAATACACAAGCCCTTCAACGGCGTACAATACTCAAATATCATACATGTCACTGAACAATAATATTGTTCTTCCTTCAGTAGTAGAAGTTTATGAAGGAACTGGTACAGGCACGTTACTTCGACACAGAAGGATAGAAGCAGTGAACCAATATAATGGTGATATTGGTGCATACATAACTTATGACGGTACTGATGATATTACAACGAACATTGAATATCATCCTTCAGGAAATATTAAAAAAGTAACCTCTCCTCCCAATCATAATAATGACAGATATTGGATTGAATACACCTATGATAATGCGGTAACTGATAAATATGTGACAATGAGTAAAGATGTTCACGGCATTCAGTCAACGGCTGTTTATAATCCACTATTTGACGTTGTAACGAGAAAAGTTGACACCGGCGGAAATGCTATGGTATTTTATTACGACGGTTTTGGAAGACCCTCATCGATTATGGGACCTAATGAGATTGCAAGCAACTCTACGGTACCTACTGTAAAATATAAATATTGGACAGATCATGCAGGAATCGCTAACAATAATAGCGCAGTAAAAATCTACCGTGCATCAACCTCAAACTATGATCCGGAATATGCAAGTACTAACAACACGATTATGACCGATACGTATGCTGACTTTTTAGGACGAGTGGTACAGGTTAAAAAAGACATAGAATTAAGCGGTGCAGAATGGAGATCAATTTCAGGAAGAACTGTTTATGATATTTTGGGAAGAACAATTCAGAAGTATCATCCGAAATTTGAAATGCTTGGGAATACGAATCTTTATCAGAACGGAGCAACCGGACCAAGTACCTCTCAATCTTATGATAATAAGGATAGAGTTGTTTCTGCAACAGATGAAGACGCAAACACAAAGTTAACTCAATATAGCATTACAAATAACTTGTTTAAAACAACTGATGAATTTTTAAATCAGAAATCGGAATCTTACGCTAACGCTGAAGGTAAAACTGTGAAAAAAGATGATTATCTATATTCACAACCGCTTTCCACAATATTTAAATATAATACCATTGGTGAATTAATGGAAGTGAAAGACCCAGAGGGAATGACTACAAGTTATTCTTATAATCTTGCAGGACGACGTACGCAAAAGAGGCATCCTGATAAAGGAATAACGAGTTATGAATATGACCAGGCTGGAAATCTTAGAAGATTAACCACGGATAATTTATTGAATGATTCCAGTATCAATACGCACTATATTGAATACAAATATGATTATAACAGACTTTTAGGAATATTCTTACCAGATCTTCCTTCAGGAGATCCCAACCCAGGCAACGTACAGTATCAGTATGGACTTTCAACCGCAGGTAATAATGCAGGTAAAATCATTACAAAAGCTGACGGTTCCGGTGATACAGTCTATAAATACGGAAGAATGGGAGAAGTGATATCTGAGCTGAGAATTATACGCGGAGCCCATATTCCTGAAATGTACTTCAAGACTTACTTCAACTATGACAGCTGGAACCGTTTGACTAAGATCAAATATCCGGATGAAGAACTTGTCTCTTATCATTATGATAAAGGGGGTAACCTGAAATCGGTCGATAATAATTATGGCGAAACATTGATTGAAAACTCTAATTATGATAACTATGAGCAACGTTTAAAAATTTCCTATGGAAATGGTACGTCACAACATTATGCTTACAGCGCACAAAACAGAAGGTTAGACCGGTACTACCTAATGAATAATGCCAATCAGATGATGTTGCATAATACGTATAAATATGATCCGTTTTCAAACATCAGTATGATTCAGAATCAGGCAGATCCGTTGACAAACGGCATGGGTGGGGCATTTCAGTTTAATTTGAATTACGATACGCTCAACAGGTTGATAGGTACTGAGACTGGACAGGTAATTATACGTGAAAAGGAAGGTCAAATCCCTATAACTTCTTTTACCCCATCGACTTACAATCTTGTAATGGAGTATAATAATGTTGGAGGAATTACAAGGAAACACCAGCATCATGAAAGAGATCAGAATGTTGTACATGAGAATACGTATGAAAATAGATATGACTATGTTCAGAATACCCATAAAGTGGAAAGAGTTGTAGACCAATCATCTGGTAATGCTGAATATTTTGACTATGATTTTAACGGAAATGCCTTGAATCATAGCGATAGCAACGGTGTCAAGAAAATGTTTTGGGATGAGCAGGATCGTTTGAGAGCTTTTTATAACGATAATACCGGTACCTATCAATATTATACATATAATGATAAAGGAGAGAGAGTGATCAAATATGGGCTTGAAATCCCTACTCAGCTCTATCAGAATGGGGTGCCGGTTGAAATTAACGAATTAAAGTTATTTGAATATAAAATATATCCGAATGCCTATGTAACGGTAAGCTCAACAGGGCAGTATACGAAACATTATTTTGAAGGATCCAAAAGGTTTGCGAGCAGACTTATGGATGGTGCTGACAGGTTTAAAGATCCTGCTGTATTGTACACCAACAGAACAGCGGAAGATAAACCATCTACTAAACCTGCAGACGTACAATCTGATTTTGAGAAGTATCTTGAAAAATCTGGTGTCGGTAAAGGTCTTTCTTTGGAGCTCAGAGAAAGAACCTGGAGTCCTGATTTATACTATCTGCATGGAGATCAATTAGGAACCGCAACATTTGTAACCAATTCTCAATCACAGGCAACACAATTTTTCCTAAATTTACCTTTTGGAGAAACAATGATTGAGCAGATGGATGGATCTTATGACAATCCGTTTAAGTTCAATGCAAAAGAATTAGATGAAGATACAGGATTATATTATTACGGAGCTAGATATTATAATCCGAGATTGAGTATTTGGTATGGCGTTGACCCATTAGCAGAAAAATATCCTGATCTATCTCCCTATGCTTATGTAGCTAATAATCCTGTTAATGCCATTGATCCAAATGGAAAAGATATAATAGTTCTATCACACGGAGGACGCAAACAGACAAGTATGGATGGTGGAAAAACAAATGGACACAAACATGTTGTAGGACATATGGCAGTATTAATTGGAAATGATAAATCAGGATGGAGATATTTATCATATGATTATGATAAGGGTGATAATAAAGGTAGAGGTAAAAATGGTAGAAATGATAACTACACTGCAAAAACGTTTAAAAGTTTAGATGAGTTTAAAAACTCTGAACATAATACTTTTAAGGAAGATTATGATGATGGTAAAGGCTTAAGTAGTTCCCACAGAGATTCCAATGGGAATATAATTCAAAGATATCAAAATGCTTATCAAATTTCTACGTCTGAAGAAACTGATGCCAATATGATAAAAGCAGGAACCGAGGTTTTTGATAGTAAATGGACACAGTTTAAAACTTTAACGCAAGCAAATCAATGTACTACAGTTGCGGAGATGGCTCTTAATGCTGGAGGATTACAAAATGGTGAACAAAATAAAACGGGAAGATATGATGCGAAAACAGGTGAGGAATATATTGAAACAAATTATCTTCCGGCGGCAAAACAGAGAGCTATTGAAATGAAAAATAAAGGTAAAGATGTTGATTATAAAATTAAAAGAACTTCAAATGGAGTTAATGGAAGTTGGTAATGAAAAATAAAATATTTATTGTAATCATACTTGTTATAATCTTATATTATATTATAAGTTTGCTAATTTTTGGTGGTAATTTTACTATGGAAAATTACTATTCTTATAACAGTATTGAGGAAGCGAAACAAAATAAAACTTTTACTTCAAGTAATCTAGATATCACTATTGAGGGGGATTCTTTGCAAAATGTGAGTGATCTTAAAAATAAGTTTTATTTGAGTAAATCTACTTTCCAAAAATTTTATGGTTTCTTAATTTCATTCGATATGGAAGATGAACGTTATAGAAGAATTATTTGGGAAGAGCCTATTAAACAGTCTCTTGGTAGAAATTGGGTTATTGAGGATGAAAAAGGTAATTACTTAGGAGAAGCCTTCTATAAAGGCCATTATGATGGAGAATTAGGTGAGGAAGTAACGTTACTTGTTAAAAATCCTAAGTCTGGCTACAAAATTGGTGAAATTAAAATTCAAATTAAATAATGTAATTCACTCGAAAAAACTGATTGATATTAAAGATTAAATTATGAAACCTCGCTACCGCACGAATCCTTCGTGTGGTAGTTTGTTTTTATTATCTAAACCGCAACATTTGTTACCAATTCTCAATCACAGGCAACGCAATTTTTCCTAAATTTACCTTTCGGAGAAACAATGATTGAGCAGATGGATGGATCTTATGACAATCCTTTTAAGTTTAATGCAAAAGAATTAGATGAAGATACTGGTTTGTATTATTATGGAGCTAGATATTATAATCCGAGGTTAAGTATTTGGTATGGTGTAGACCCATTAGCGGTTTATAATCCAGTAATGGAGACTGAGTTTTATGGTGATGGTCAACATAACCAAGGTGTTTACAACTGGGGGAATTTAAATCCATATATTTACACTTATCAAAATCCAATACGCTATATTGATCCAAATGGAAAGCAAGTGGATGCGGTGTTTAACAAGTCAACAGGTATTCTTAACATTATACCTAATGTCAGTAAACTCAATCCAAGGCTTTCAAATAAATTCGTTTCTGCTCAAACTTATAGTAGACTTACTAATCAAGATAAAACTAAATTTAATTATGGAATACAGGTTAAAAACGTATTTACTGGCGGTCATTCAGAAAGTGGAGTTGTCTCTAGGGATAATAGTAGTACTTCTAATGAAAAGCCAATACCGAATGGAAATTATAATATTTTAGATAATGATGCTGATACTAACCATTCTGGTTGGTTTAGATTAGATAAAATAGATAGTAGTCCACATAATGATAAAGATGATGCTTCTGGAAGAAATGGATTTAGATTGCATTTAGGAACTGTAAGTTGGGGCTGTGTAACTTGTGATATCTCACAAGGCAGTAGAGAAGATGAGTGGAATATAATCAGCGGGGCTATAAACTCAACAGAAACAGAAACAGTTAAGGAGAAAAGAGGTAAACAAAAATGGAATCCATTTTCATGGCTAACAAATTATGGAACTCTAAAGGTTACTGGAACTGATAAAGTACCGGCTAAAAAACCAGGACAATAATGAATTTAATTTACAGAACAGGATTTATGATCCTAGTATTTTGCTGCATATTAGCGTGCAACAGGCATTGCAATGTCAAGGGAATTGTAGTGACGGAGCAATTATTGATAGTATCACAGGAAAAATCTGTCGCTTATTGTGAGTTGTTAGATTTGGCTCTAAATGGTAACAATCAAGCTATAAAACAGTTATCTCTTATTGACTTTAAAGATTCTGCAGGTTATGATCATGGTGCAATTCTCGTCAAAATAATATGTAAAATAGGTGAGGAAAAGTATATTTATGCAATACACTCTTTAAATTTAGAACAAAAAAAAATATACTTTCCTACTTGGATGTAGGATTACAATATGGTAATTTTCGTAATTTGAAAGATAAAAAAATATATGTTACTTTTCCAAAGCTTTATTCGTTCTTAAAAAATCAATAATTAAGAACGATTAAAAAAATAAAAGAGAGGTTGTCTTAAAAGTGAGATAGCCTTTTTTTGAGTGAATAAAATAGTGTAAGTCTCCCTAAAAACTGACATTTTATCACCCTACATTATTAACAAAAAAGATTAATGTGAACAGGTAAATTTACAAATAATCAAATTTTGGCAATTTTAAAGGAGTATGAGTCGGCTCAGACTGAAAAGAATTGTCTCGAAAATATGGTTCCCCCCTCGCTACCACACGAATCCTTCGTGTGGTAGTGTGTTTTTATTATACAAAATATATCCGAATGCCTATGTAACGGTAAGCTCAACAGGTCAGTATACAAAACACTATTTTGAAGGTTCAAAAAGGTTTGCGAGCAGGCTGATGGACGGTGTAGACAGGTTTAAAGATCCAGCTGTATTGTACACCAATAGAACAGCTGAAGATCAGCCATCTGTAAAACCTGCAGATGCACAATCTGATTTTGAGAAGTATCTTGAGAAATCTGGGGTAGGTAAAGGTCTCTCTTTGGAGCTCAGAGAAAGAACATGGAGTCCTGACTTATACTAATTTGCACGGCGATCATTTAGGAACTGCGACATTTGTTACCAATTCACAATCATAAGCAACGCAATTTTTCCTAAAATTACCTTTCGGTGAAACGATGATTGAGCAGATGGATGGATCGTATGACAATCAGTTTAAATTCAATGCGAAAGAATTAGATGGAGATACCGGTTTGTATTATTATGGAGCGAGATACTATAGTCCGAGGTTGAGTATCTGGTATGGTGTAGATCCACTGGCAGAGAAGTTCCCTAACTGGAGTCCATATGTATACACTTTTAATAACCCAACAAATTTTATTGATCCAGATGGAAGAAGTGAAGAACCTGTTATCGACAAAAAAAGCAAAACTATAACAGTGAATCAACATTTCGTTTTTTATGGGAGCAAAGCAAGCGAAAAACTTTCTGCAAATATCGTTACAGGAATGGTTTCACAATATAATAGAGCAAGAGCAACTAAAATGGTTGATGGTGTTGAATATAAAGTTAAATTTAAAATGACATATCAAACCGTCTCAGAAACGGAAACTATCGATATGGCCAAAACTAATAAAAGTATTAAGGTTAATTCTTTTAGAGTTTCTGATGCTAAAAGTAGTAGTTTTATGCAAGACGGAGGTAACGGAGGGTTTTTAAGTACGCAAGATGATTTAGCAGGATCAACAACAGCAAGTCATGAAAACGGTCATGGGTTAGGATATCGCGATGAAAGTAACACAGTTGATACATCACATACTATTTCGGGCCAAGATTAGAAAACTGCTCCAAGTATTATGACAGAACGTGGAGCAACAGTTAATTCTAAATGGTCTAATAAAAGTGGAAAAATGAATCCAAATACAAGAAGAGTCAATAATGCTGATGTAAATAATATGTTGAGAAATGTTAGATTCAACAAAAGTGGAAAAGGACAAATCGGAAGAACTACGAATACAATTTATAATGAAAATGGAGCAAAGAAAACAAATTAGATTATTACAATTTATTTTATTTTTTTCAATAATTCTGCAGAATTGTGAGACAAAAGAAAAAAAAGAAACTAAGAAACTAGAAATAAATCAAAATTGGATCAGCGATTCTTTGGGATGCCTAAATAAAAGAAACGAGAACTTAGCAAAAAAGATGATTCTTAAGTATAAATTAGAACGCTCTTCAAAAGAAAAATTTATTAATTTTTTTGGAAAACCCAATGACGTAGAAAAAGATGGAAACGTTTTAATTTTAGTATACTATTTACAGACAATCTGTAATAATAGTGCTATCAATGATAGTTCGGATAAATGCTATGCACGATTTTATTTCGGTAAAAATAGACTAATTAATCAAGATTATATATGTGAATAATTTATAGTGGAACTTATAAAGCAAATAATCCAATCTTTCATATTCACTCTATGAAAAAATAATATAGTAATGGTGAAAATAAATTTGAGTGTACCAAATAGTATTTTGTGTACAAGGCCGTTATCAAATATTTTTAATTATATAATGAATAAAAGCAAATATTTAAAGTAAAAAAATGGCGCTAACTGTCTTCAGTTGGCGCCATTTGGCTGTTGTGATCAAGATGGGAATATCTTCAAACACTTCTATAGATGATTTGGTTTGATTAAGCCATATTAAATCTTAATTACAAAACTCATTTTTATCAGGTAATCGTCATTTAGACTAAGTTTAGTACAATTTAATTTTAAGCATTTGACAAAGGCAATCTTGGTTAGCGTGTATTCAATTGATATTATTTAACTTTTTTACATAGAATTAGTACAGTAGATTTAAACCAAATTATTATCATTAAAAATTGCCTGTCTGCAACATCTTTATTAATATTGTGTTAATATGTTAACAATAAAGTTTTTGAAAGTTTTCGGTTTTCCTAAGGCTTATAGAATGTTATTCTTTCTATTTTTCCTTGTTTTTTTTTCTTGTAAAAAATCGCAGAAAACGTCAGACAAAATTACTATCGGGTTTTCACAAGGCTTGGGAAACCATCCGTGGAGGCTTGCAATGAATCATTCTATGGAGATACAGGCATCGCTTCATTCCGAAGTAGAGCTAAATATAAAGAAAGCAGAAAGTTCTGTTAATAAGCAGGTTCAGGATATAGAGAAAATGATTAATAATAAGGTGGATGTGATTATTATCTCACCCATAGATCCACAATCATTGTTACCGGTAGTAGAAAAAGCAGCAGCCAAAAATATTCCGGTTATTTTGCTCGACAGGAAGATCAATTCAGAAAAATATACAACTTATATTGGCGCAGATAACATTGAAATAGGTAAAGAAGCGGCCAATTACATTCTCTCAGATTCTAAAAATTATAAAAAGGTAATCGAAATAAGAGGCGATGACCAATCTTCCCCAACCATAGAAAGAAGTCTCGGCTTTCAGCAAATAATCAAGAACAATCCCAATATAGATCTGATAAAAACCTTTAAAGGTTTACCGGCAGACGCTTTCAGGAAAACGCTGGATTCTTTAGGAAATCAAAGTCTATATGTTTTCGCTTTTAATGATGAGCTTGCTGCCAATGCATGGCAGGCTGCACGGAAGAAAGGTTTGGAGAATCAAATTAAATTTATTGGTGTTGATGGACTGAATACAAAAGATGGCGGAATACAGATGGTATTGGATGGAAAACTAAACGCTACTTTGTTGTATCCAACAGGTGGAGCAGAAGCAATCGAGACGGCGATTAAGATTCATAACGATGTAACCGTTCCAAAACGCATCAAGCTCAGTACGACAATCATTGACCGGATGAATGCTGAAATTATGCGCAATCAATTTGATAAAATCATTGAACAGCAAGGTGTGATAGAAAATCAGGTACACGCGGTTAAAAAACAGATCGAGCTGTACTCTTCACAAAAAGAATTGTTTCGGTGGTCTGTGGTAATACTGATCTTGATGTTTTGCCTGGTTGCCTATTCCATTTACCTTATTTATGCGATTAAAATAAAAAATAAACAGCTTACACTTACCAACGAGAGAATTACCATTCAAAGAAACCAGATTGAAACCATTGCCAATGAGTTAAAAGACAGTAATGAAGCCAGAGTAAATTTTTTCACGGGATTGTCACACGAATTTAAGACCCCCATTACGCTTATCCTTAGTTCGTTGGAATCTTTGGATTCCGGAAAAGCTAAAGGTACAAAACCATCCTACGAATTGGAACTGATTAATAAAAACTCTAATCGATTATTGCGCTTGGTAGATAACCTTCTGGATTTTAGGAAAATAGAAAACCAAACGTTTAATTTAAGAGTTTCGAGGACAAATATTTACGATTTTACGTATGCTATTTTCCGTGATTTTGCAAATGAAGCTAAGAAAAGAAGCATCAAATTCGAAATTCGTTCAGAGAATAAGGGCCTTGAGCTCTTCATCGACAGAAACCTGATGGACAAAGTTTATTTCAACATTTTGTCCAATGCTTTCAAATTTACACCGGATAACGGAAAAGTTGAAATTGCGATTCAGGAAAAAGGAAATCAGGCAGTAATCAGTTTTAAAGATAACGGAATTGGAATTCCCGAAAAAGAAATCAGTAATGTTTTTGAAGCTTATTTCAAAGGCTCCAACAACAGAAAAAACAGTTCAGGAATTGGACTTCATCTTAGTAAACAATTCATTGACCTTCATCTCGGGAAGATAGAAGTAAGCTCTTTTCAGGGAACGGAATTTATTATTACTCTTTTTAAAGGAAACAAGCATTTCAACGAAGACCAAATCGTAAAAGAGCCTAGTCTTGCAAATGCCGACAGTCTTTTAAACGATAGCATTTTCACGGCATTTGAAGACGACACGATTACTGAAAATCAGGAATCTCAAGGAGAAAAATATTCTCTTCTTCTGGTGGAGGATAATACAGATCTGTCCTTCTTCTTAAGCAAAAAGCTAAAGAACGAGTTTGAGGTGATGGTCTCTGACGGTACAGATGCGATTGATAAGGCGTTGAACGAAATTCCGGATATTATCATCTGTGATGTCAATCTACCGGGAAAAAATGGTTTTGAAATATGTGAATTACTAAAGAATGACCTGCGAACATCGCATATTCCGGTCATTCTACTGACAGCACTGGATAATAAAGAATCTTATCTTCAGGGACTAAAATCCGGCGTAGATCTTTACCTTACAAAACCGTTCAATTACCCGATTCTGATACAGTCGCTGCGGGCACTTCTTTACAACCGCGAGAAGCTACGTTATTATTATACAAACAATATTGGCAGAATCGTCGACAGCAAATCATTTGGAAGCATGGAACAGATTTTTGTGAACAACCTGAATCAACTCATTAAAACCAATATCGACAATCCTGATTTTTCAGTAGAAAATCTTGCAGACCTGCTCAGTATTTCCAGAATTCAGCTTTACAGAAAAATAAAAGCAATGTTTGATTTGAATGTGAGTGATTATATTAATAATTTCCGTTTGGAACAGGCAAAATCAATGCTGCAAAATCATGAACTTACAATTTCTGAGATTGCCTATAAAACTGGTTTTTCGTCGCCAAATTATTTCTCTACTGTATTTAAAAATAAGTTCGGAGTATCGCCTAATGCTTTTAGAAAGTCCGCAGGAAAGGACCAGTTATAAAATTAAATATAATGATCATTGCTTTTAAGTGATACCTCAGTAACAATATTTGCGGATTTACTCTAGATATAAAATAATTTTTAGATCTCATATGAATTTAGTTCAGCAGTAGTAATTTATACTGCTGCTTTTTTTATTATACTTTCTCTACCACCTGATCTTATCTGAACGAATATATGGATTGATGAACGATTCATAATTTCTAAAAGTGGCTGTGCTGAAAACCTTTGTACCCTGCATCTTATTTCGGTTAAAATTTTAATAGTAATAATTGCCTGAAGAGCATAAATACAACAAAACACAGGTAACATTTTTATAAAACAATGTTACATTTTTAAAATCTGATAAGAATTTAATTAAATATTATTCGTATAATATACTAATTATCAGTTGATTATAATTAATTAACAAATAGTTAACCTTGCCGAAATATTTAGTTACATTTTTAGACCTTCCAATTGCCGCCCCGTGATATATTAGCCACAAACAAACAAATAAATATTTTTAAGGATGAATAAAATTCTTATGTGGTCTGTCACGGCAGCTTTGGCAGGATTTCTTTTCGGATTTGATGTTGTAGTGATTTCCGGAGCAGATAAAAAACTGCAGACACTCTGGAATAGCTCGGATGCATTTCACGGAGCAGTAGTAATGGGAATGGCATTATGGGGTACAGTGATAGGCGCCATCTTCGGAGGATTACCGACTAATAAATTAGGACGGAAAAAAACACTGTTAATTATTGGTATTTTGTATGCATTATCTGCAATAGGAACTGCACTTTCAAATGATCCTTATTTGTTTGCATTCTTCAGATTTATGGGCGGTTTGGGCGTTGGTGCCTCTACGATTGCTGCGCCTGCATATATTTCAGAAATTGCACCTGCAAAAGACCGTGGCAGAATGGTTTCCCTGTATCAGTTTAATATCGTTCTGGGAATTCTAATCGCATTTTTATCAAATTATTTACTAAGTGGCATTGGAGACAATGACTGGAGATGGATGCTTGGTGTGCAGGCAATCCCTGCGGCTATTTATACTTTATGTGTTCTTACCATTCCTGAAAGCCCAAGATGGCTGGTTTCCCAATCCAGAATAGATGAGGCTAAAAAAGTAATGAGAATTTTGAGCCCCGATCAGGATTCTGAAAGTTTGATTTCGCAGATGGAAGAAGAGCACTCAGATTCGCCAAGTGAAAATATTTTTATGAAAAAATACCGTTTTCCGTTGATACTGGCTTTTTTGGTAGCGTTTTTCAATCAGATGTCAGGAATTAATGCATTCCTTTACTATGCACCGAGAATTTTTGGAGAAGCAGGATTGGGTGAAAAAACGGCACTTCTCAGCAGTATTGGAATTGGGATTGTAAATATGGTTTTCACTTTGGTTGGAGTCAATCTCATTGATAAAGTAGGAAGAAGAACTCTGATGTATATGGGATCTGTAGGTTACATCATTTCTTTGGGATTGGTTTCTATGGCGTTCTATTTTCATTGGTCGGGATTGGCAATTCCAATTTTTCTTTTCCTGTTTATTGCTTCTCACGCTATTGGTCAGGGAACAGTAATCTGGGTGTTTATTTCTGAAATTTTTCCGAATCACCTGCGTGCATCAGGACAGGCTTTCGGAAGTTCCACACATTGGCTTTTGGCAGCTATTATTCCATCACTTATTCCTACATTATTTGCCACCATCGGCGCGGCGACCGTGTTTTTGGTATTTACAGTTGCCATGGTCTTCCAATTATTATTCGTCATGTTGATGATGCCGGAAACCAAAGGAGTATCTCTTGAAAAATTAAGTAAGACATTATCTAAATAAGAACCTTTAATAACATTTTGTTCAATCGGTTATATAAATATGGCAGATTTACAGGAACATCAAAAATAACTTCAATGAATAAATATATCACTACGCTGATCGTAGCCCTAACCGTGAATTCAGGACTTTGTGCACAAATGACGTCAACGGTGGCTGAGGAAAAGCAATACAGGCCTAATTTCCATTTCAGTCCGAAAAAAGGATGGATGAATGATCCAAATGGACTTTATTACAAGGATGGTATTTACCATATGTTCTTTCAGTATTTTCCCGATGGTAATAAATGGGGACCAATGCACTGGGGGCATACTACAAGCAAAGACCTTGTTAAATGGGAGGAGCAGCCCATTGCACTTTATCCTGATGAATTAGGCTACATTTTTTCGGGCAGCGCAGTTGTTGATAAAAACAATACTTCCGGCTTCGGCACTGGAGCTGATAATCCTGTAGTTGCTGTTTATACCTATCATGATCCCAAACGTGAAAAGGACGGAAAAACAGATGTGGAGTCTCAAGGCATCGCTTACTCAGTTGATAACGGCAAATCCTGGATCAAATACAGAAATAATCCTGTATTGAAAAATCCGGGAATCCGTGATTTCCGTGATCCGAAAGTGTTTTGGGATACAAAAAGAAAACAGTGGGTAATGACTTTGGCCGCACAGGATAGAGCGCATTTCTACACCTCGAAAGACCTGAAAGAGTGGATGTTTCAATCTGAATTTGGGAAAGATTCAGGCGGGCACGGCGGTGTTTGGGAATGTCCCGATCTGTTTCCTATCAAAGTGGAGGGAAGCAACGAAGAAAAATGGGTGCTTATCGTCAATATCAATCCTGGTGGACCGAACAGGGGTTCTGCAGGTCAGTATTTTGTAGGAGATTTTGATGGCAGATCTTTTACTATAGATGAGCATTTTTCCAAACAGCTTCAAAAGGAGAAAGCCTGCTGGCTGGATTGGGGTAGAGACAATTATGCAAGTGTTTCTTTCGATAATATCCCTCAGGATAAGAGAATCATTATCGGCTGGATGAGTAACTGGGATTATGCTCAGGAAGTTCCTACTGAAGCGTGGCGAAGCAGTACAACAACGGCAAGGGAAGTTTCTCTTAAAAAAACGAAGGAAGGTTATATTCTGAAAAATGTTCCTGTTTCACAGCTTGAAAAATACAAGGGAAAGGCTGTTAAAAAAGAAATAAGCCTTGCTTCCGGTAAAAAACTCATCGACAAAGGTGAGATAGATCTTTCCAAGGCAGTTATTGATGTAGATCTCAAAAAAATGACCAAAGGCGTTTACTCTTTTGCTTTGAAAAATTCATTGGGAGAACAAGTTATTTTCGGAATTGATAATAACACGAAAGAACTTTTTATTGACCGTACCAAATCCGGTAAAACCGATTTTAAAAGCAATTTTGCAGACAATATTTCGAAAGCACCACTGACAAAAAGCTACAAAAATGCAAAGTTCAAAATTGTGTTGGATAAAACTTCCATAGAAATTTTTTTCAATGACGGCGAAAAGGTAATGACCGAAATCTTCTTCCCTAATGAAAGCTTTTCTGAGCTGAGCTTAACCTCAGATACAAAAGGAAGTACTCTAAATATCAATGCTCATCAGATTAATATCAAATAAAAAACTTTACTATGAAGAAATACAAAATAGCCATCGCCTTTTGTCTTCTGCCTTTTTCGTATGTATTTGCGCAGGAAGTAATTAAAGGTAAGGTAGTTTCCTCAAATCAAAAACCGTTGAGCGGGGTTGTTGTCACCGTTTCGGAAACAGGAGCCAATACTACTACAGACAGCAGCGGAGGATTTCAGATCAATGATCTGCAAAAAGGGAATACTTTAATTTTTACATATCCCGATTATTCTACCCGTGAAGTGATTGTGGATGAAAAAACGGTTCTTAACATCGTCCTGGCTTCCGAAAAAATTAAAAACATAGACGAGGTTGTTGTAACCGGATATACAAAGCAGAAAAAGGCAGATATTACAGGTGCAGTTTCGGTGGTAGATATGAAAGACCTGAACAAGCAGACCGAACCCAATCCGATCAAATCTTTGCAGGGAAGAGTAGCAGGTGTAAACATCACAGCCGACGGATCTCCTTCAGGCAGTAACACAAAAGTACTGATTCGTGGTGTCGGAACCCTGAATAATACCGACCCACTTTATGTAATAGATGGTGTTCCCACAAAAGCTGGAATGCACGAGCTTAACCCAAGTGATATAGAATCGATGCAGGTTCTGAAAGATGCGTCTTCTGCAAGTATCTACGGTTCCAGGGCTGCGAATGGCGTTATCATTATTACTACCAAAAAAGGTAAAAAAGGGAAAATGAGAATCGACCTCAATTATTATACTGCATATTCACAATATGCCAGAAAAACGGAGGTTCTAAATGCAAAACAATTCGGACAGGTCCTTTGGCAGGCCAATATCAATGACGGGCTGAACCCGAATTTGAATAATCTCAGCTACAATTTCGACTGGGGTGTTCAAAATGGTATTCCAACTTTATACAATAGTTTCGTACCAGAATATTTAGATGCCGCAAAAACCATTAAATCCGCCAATACCAATTGGTATGATGAAGTTTCACAGACTGGTGTTGCCAATTCACTGGATGTCTCTGCATCAAGTGCTTCAGACAAAGGTTCTTATTTTTTCTCCTTGGGTTACTATGATAATGAAGGAATTGTGAAACAGACCAATTTTAAAAGATTATCTGCCCGTGTGAATACCTCCTATAACTTTTTCGACGGAAAACTGAAAATCGGAGAAAATTTTACCTTTAACAGAACCAATGAACTTATGGATCCGGGTGTTCTGGATCCTGCTTTACGTGCTTTGCCCATAATACCGGTTCATACGGTAGACGGAATAGGATGGGGCGGTCCGGTTGGCGGAATGAACGACAGGCAAAACCCTGTAAGATTATTGGAATACAACAAAGATAACGGCTATCAGTACCAAAGATTCTTCGGAAATGTCTTTGCTGAATTACAGCCCGTAAAAAGCCTTAGCCTAAAATCCAGCTTTGGGATCGATCTTTCCAACTATTACAAAAGAATGCTGCAGCGAAGCTATGTTTCCGGATATCTGCAAAACAAAACCAATGCAGTGAATATTGACCAGTCAGATACCGAAAAGTGGACATGGACCAATACAGCACAGTATACAGCAAAAGCTGGTAATCATCAATTTGATCTTTTGGGCGGAATGGAAATGTACAAGGACACATTTAAAAATACCTGGCTGAGAAAAGAAGGTTTTCTTATTGAAACACCTGATTACATGTATCCAGATGCCGGAACCGGAGACGCTTTCAACGGCGGAAGTTCTACATATTACAGTCTGTTGTCTTACTTCGGGAAATTTTCGTACGACTATGACAACCGCTATCTTTTCTCAGCGACGATGCGTTACGATGGATCTTCCAGATTCGGAAAGAATAATCGTTTCGGAACATTTCCTGCATTTTCGGCAGGATGGAGAATCAATAAGGAAAATTTTGCACAAAATCTGATTCCGTTTTTCTCAGATTTGAGGTTAAGGGCTGGCTGGGGACAAACCGGTAATCAGGAGATCAGTAATTCTGCGGTGTATTCTCTCTACATCGCAAATTATGCAGGAGGAAATCCCACATGGGCGACATCTTATGGTACTGCTTACGATATTTCAGGTGTCGGAAGCGGATTGCTCCCTTCAGGATTTATCGCCACACAAACCAAAAATGATGACCTTCGATGGGAGACTACTACACAAACCAATTTAGGATTGGATTTCGGATTATTTAATCAGAAACTGACAGGGAGCGTAGATGTATATAAAAAAGCAACTAAAGATATTTTGGTTTTGCCACCGTATCTTGGTGTGATTGGAGAAGGGGGAGATCGTTGGATCAATGGGGCATCTATGGAGAACGAAGGAATAGAGGCTGCATTATCTTATCAGAATGAAACTGCGGGAGGTTTCCGCTACGAAGTCTCCGGGAATTTTTCAATGAACCGCAATAAAATTACCGAACTTCCACAGTCGGTTGTCAATAACTATGGTGGGAACGGAACAACGGACAATATTCTTGGAAGACCGATCAACTCAATGTATGGTTATGTTGCAGACGGGCTTTTCCGGACAGAGGCTGAGCTGGATAATTCCGCCACACAGCCAGGGAAAGGACTGGGGCGGATTCGCTATGCTGATTTAAATAGTGACGGCATTATTGACGATAAGGACAGAACGTGGATCGGAAATCCGAATCCCGGATTTTCGTACGGAGTCAATTTCAACTTTTCTTATAAGAACTTTGACCTTTCTGCATTCTGGCAGGGTATCGGTGATGTAGATGTCATCAATTCAAAAAAGTATCAGACTGACTTTTGGAGTGTAGATGATGTAGGTTCCAACAAAGGTACAAGGCTTCTGAATGCGTGGTCTCCTCAAAACCCAAATTCGGATATTCCTGCTCTTACAACAGTGGACAGTAACGCAGAATCAAGATTCTCATCTTACTACGTGGAAAACGGAAGTTATCTGAAATTGAGGGTCTTGCAATTGGGTTACACTTTCCCAAAATCTCTGATGGAGCAATATCATATATCCAATTTCAGGATGTATGCAAGTGTACAGAATCTCTGGACAATAAAATCCAAAAGCTTTACAGGAATAGATCCTGAGACACCGGCATTTGGTTACCCGTTACCGTTAACGTTCAATTTTGGAGTTAATTTTTCCCTATAATATTAAAATAATAAAAAAATGAAAAAGAATATACTTTATATAATAGCATTTGCCTTTATGCTTGGTAGCACTTCCTGCAACGATTTTCTTGACAACGAACCCAGAGGTGTCCTTTCAGAAGCTGATGTGGTAACACCTCAGAATGTGGATGGTTTTGTGGTTGCTGCATATGCATCTCTTGGAAATGACCATTATGATACTCCTTTCAGTCTTTGGCCATACGGCAATGTCCGTTCTGATGATGCATACAAGGGAGGAAGCGGAACAAATGATATACAGACTTTTCACTTTTTTGAAATTTCAAACAACATCCGTCCTGATTTTGGTGAATTAGACAGGTTATGGTATCTCAATTATGTAGGGATTTCCAGATGTAACAAAGCTATTGCCGCACTTAATCAGCTTTCAGACTCCGAATATCCAAACAGGCAAAGGAGGATTGCGGAGATGAATTTTGTAAGAGGACATTACTACTTTTTATTAAAAACTTTATTTAAATATGTGCCTTATGTGGATGAGAATACTCCGATAGATGACCATCCGAAAATTTCAAATAAGGCTAAGACAGATCAACAGCTATGGGAAGCCATTGCTTCAAACTTTGAGTTCGCAGCTGCCAACCTTCCTCCTACTCAGTCTGAAGTGGGAAGGCCTAAGAAAAGTGCTGCCTACGCTTACCTTGCTAAAGTAAGGCTGTATCAGGCATACGAACAGGACGCTAATTATACGGTTACTCAGATAAATCCGGTTACCCTTCAAAAATCTGTTGATGCTGCCAATCAGGTAATAGGTAATTATACACTTGAGCCTGACTTTGGATACAATTTCATGCCTGGTACCTACGAAAACGGTCCTGAAGCGGTATTTTCCATTCAGTATTCAGATAATGACGGAACCCTCTTTGGAAGGCTTAACTATGGTGATGTGCTTTCTCTTCCGCAAGGTTTAGGCTGCTGTGATTTTCATAAGCCAAGCCAGAATCTGGTGAATGCATTCAAAACAACACCTCAGGGATTACCAATGTTTGACACTTACAATGACACAGATCTGAACTACAATCAATTAAACAATTACAAAGTAGATCCCAGACTTTATCATACTGTCGCATTGCCGGGCTTGCCATGGAAATATGAGGAAAACAAAATCTTTCAGGAAAGCTGGAGCAGAAGCCCGGGAACGTACGGGTATTATTCTTCATTAAAAGAAAATGTTCCGGTAGGATGTGGCTGTACTGTGAATGTGGATCCCTTTTACGGCAATTCCAAAAACAGAATCATTATAAGATACTCCGATGTTTTGCTGATGAAAGCTGAAGCCCTAATTGAACTAGGACAGATCAACGAAGCATTACCACTAATCAATCAGGTGAGGCAGCGTGCTGCCAACAGTACCGTTCTTACTGGGAATTATACGACCAATAATCTGATCAGCAAGTATGAGCCTGGTGTAAACTGCACGTGGAATCAGGATTTTGCAAGAAAAGCATTACGATGGGAGAGAAGAATGGAATTTGCAATGGAGGGCTCCCGGTTTTTTGACCTGGTGAGATGGGGTGTTACAGCTGGAACAATGAACACTTATTATTCTGTTGAGAAGACGAAAAGATCTTTCTACTCGCAGGCGGGTTTTGATCACGGTATTGAGGAATACTGTCCGATTCCTTTATCGCAGATCAATTTCAGTCAGGGATTATACAAACAAAATAACGGATATTAAAATATAATACCAATGAAAACAAAAATCAAGAAAACATACAGTATATTCATTCTGCTTATGACAGCGGCTCTGATTTGGTCGTGCGAAAATCAGATGGAAGATGGGCTTGTTACTGATGTTTCAGTAAATATCTCTTCCTTCAGGGTAAACGGGGTTTCGGGAGAAATTGATCAAAAAGATGATAAAATCACTGTCACGTTACCTTATGGTACAAGTGTAAATACATTAGCTCCGGTTATTGAAATACCTCAGGGCGCAACAGTTTCACCAGGATCGGGATCAGCGATTGATTTTTCGCAACCGGTAAAATTTAAAGTAAAAAACGGAAACATCTTTAAAGATTATTTGGTTACTGTAAAGGCTCAGAGCCCAATCATCAGCTTTAAAATTAACGGATTATCGGCTACCATCAATCATTCGGGAAAATCTATCTCCCTCACAATGCCGGAAGGAACAAATCTTACCGCTTTGCAGCCAATGATAGAACTGGGAAATGGTGTCAGCATCAGTCCAGGATCGGGAACAACAATTAACTTTACCAGTCCGGTTTCGTTTACTGTTTCCAATGGCAGCACAACCGAGATATATACAGCTAAAGTGACAACTCCTATTTCGGGACCATCCGTTGCATTTCTTGGTACGGCATCTACGAGAACAGGATTAACAAATCCCGATGAGATTGCAGCTGCCGACTGGCTTTTTGGAAAATTTTCAGGAGCGATGTACGTCTCGTTTGCTGATGTTGCAAACGGTGCTGCAAATCTTAACAATATTGATGTGATATGGTGGCATTTTGATTCTGCTACAGCTTTACCGACAGATGCAATGAATTCTAATGTAACATCCAAAATCAAAACTTACCTGAATGGTGGTGGAAATATACTGCTTACAAGCTTTGCTGCACAGTATGTTGACGCATTGGGGATCGTTCCCTCAGGGAAGGGACCGAATAACGTTTTCGGAGATTTCCTTCCAAACGGATTTATAGATACAGGAATTGACTGGGGAATTTCTTTCAAAGGTAATGAGATTCATCCTGTATTTGATGGTCTTCAGACTTATGAGTCAGGGAAAGCTAACCTTCTTCAGAAAGGCACATTTCGTCTGAATCATACAGCATGGTGGTTTCTGCCTGATTGGGGCGGATATGTCAATGGTGCCGGCTGGCGAAATCAGACAGGCGGTAATAATCTTGCAAGTGAAGCTTGGGACAATACACTGGACGGACGTGTTGCCATTGCTGAATTTCCTGGCGGAACTGCCAATAAAAAATGTATGGTGATCTGTACGGGTGCCTACGACTGGTACAATGAGACGGTAAACGGAACTCCAAGCCAGGCCAATTCATTTCAGGATAACATCAGAAAGATGACGGAGAACAGTCTAAATTATCTTGTAACCCATTAATATCAGAATCAATGTCAATAAAAAAAATATGTATAGCAGCCATACTTTCAGTGGCAACATTTTCCTGTCAGAATCACGATTCAGAAACAGAGATTAATCCGCAGGATATATACAGCAAAACCAATATTTTTCCTCAGCCGCCCAACCGGTGGATGGGAGAAAACAATCCTTACTACACCGAAGGTTATGCAGGGGACGTCATGCCTTACTATGAAAACGGGAAGTTCCATCTTTTCTTTCTTCACGATGCAAAAACAAAACCTGCAGGTGAAGGATTTCACGATATTCATAGTTTCGAGACCAGCAATTTTACAGATTTTATTTATCAAGGAAGACAAGTTGCTTATGGAACAGCATCTGAAGCCGATTTCGCGGTGGGGACAGGAAGCCTTGTGAAGTCAGGCAGCACTTACTATTACTTTTATACAGGTCACAATGCCACGGCTTCATTCCTGTCAGGTAATCCACGGGAGAGTGTTCTATTGGCAACAAGTACGGATATGAAAAACTGGACGAAGGTCAAGAATTTTAAAATTACTGCTCCCGCAGGATATTATGATTACGAATTCCGTGATCCTCACGTTTTCTTTAATTCTGAAGATGGAAAATACTGGATGCTCGTTTCTGCTCAGACTTCTGACAAGAAGGCGGTTGTCCTGAAATTTACCACAACCAATCCGGCAACAGAAAACTGGACTGTACAAAATCCGATTTATACCACCAGCTCTTCCGAGAATTATATTATGCTGGAATGTCCGGATCTTTTCAAAATAGGCAATTACTGGTACCTCGTTTTCTCTGAAAACTGGAGTAACAATGCCGGAACGCATTATCGCATTTCGACTTCACCAAACGGACCATGGACTACGCCTCAGAATGACCGTCTTGACGGATCTTATCTGTATGCTGCCAAAACGGTTTCAGATAATACAAACCGTTATCTGGTTGGATGGACCGCCAGAAAAACGCCAGAAAATAACGCCGGAGGAAAAGATTGGGCGGGAAATATTGTCAGTCACAAACTGGTTCAAAACACCGACGGTACACTGGCTGTAAAACCGGTTTCAAATTTGTCATCTGTGTTTGGTCAAAACACTGCAATATCAGTTGAGAAAATTACTGGGAATGTTTCTCAGAATGGAAGTAGCTTTAATTTATCTGCTGGTTCTCAGGTTACTTTTTCAAAACTTCAGAAAGCCAATCAGATTAACTTTACATTGAATGTATCAGCTGGAAAAGCGGGTATTATTCTGGCGCAGGACGCCGACACCGGCAGCGGAGTAAGGATTGCGTTTGAACCTGGAAATAACAGAATCGCAGCTTATGTAATGAATAGTGGTTCGGAGGATTTGATGAATTATTATCCTCTAAGTTCGGTTTCAGGGACATCATATACTGTTACAGCCTCAATAAGTAACGATGTTTGCGTGGTCTATATCAATGATAAAATTGCGTTCACCAACAGAATTTATTCTATTGCTAATAAAAAATGGAGTATTTTTAGTTCATCAGAGAGTTCATTCAGTAATATTAATATTAAAAATCCCAATTAATGTTTATCAATAAAAAAATTAATGTAATAAGTTTTGGAGAAGTACTTTTCGATGTTTTTGGGTCGGAGAAAAAAATCGGCGGGGCACCTCTCAATCTTGCTCTGAGAACAGCTTCGTATGGATTTCCCGTTTCTATCATCAGTGCCATTGGAAATGATGATGACGGAAAAGTAATTCTGGATTTCATTAAAGAAAATGCTGTTGACGGTGCCGGAATTATTGTTTCTCCCCAATATGAAACAGGAATTGTTCAGGTTTCCCTGAATGAACGTGGTTCTGCAACTTACGAGATCAAGTTTCCTTCTGCGTGGGATTTTATCAGTGCTGATGAGAAAATAATGGATACCGTAAACAAGGCCGATGTTTTTTTCTATGGAAGCCTTGCTTGCAGAAATGATGTTTCCCAAAACACACTTTTCTCCATATTAAATTCCAATGATAAAATGTTTAAAGTTTTTGATGTAAACTTAAGAAAACCATTTTATAATATTCAGCTGTTAGAAAAGCTTATGAACAAGGCAGACTTTATCAAATTTAATGATGAGGAAATTCTGGAGATTGCGTCTGAAATGGGATTTAAGTCCGATGATCTCGAATTAAACATCAAGTTTATATCAGAAAAAACAAACACCACGGCAATATGTGTAACTTTAGGCAAACACGGATCCATCCTGCTATGGAATGATGAATTGTATAGACACGAAGGTTATCCTGTGAAAGTAGCAGATACGGTGGGAGCAGGAGATTCTTTTTTGGCCAGCCTGATTGCAAAGTTGCTTTCAGATCAAAATCCTATTGATGCTCTCAATTTCGCAAGCGCTGTCGGTGCTTTGGTAGCGAGTTACTCAGGTGCAAATCCTAAAATAGAAAATTCTGAAATAGAGGTATTTCTGGAACAGAACGCTGTTTAAAGACCGAATATATCTAATTACGTAGGAATTACCAATCTTTTGGACGGATAAAGGCCTGCCCATCTAACTTTTCTGATGGGAAGGCTTTTTTTTGTAAGTAGATATTTTTGCGGTATAAAGAAACCATATGTAACCACACAAAGTAGGTTTTGTAATAGTTTGAAAGTGATTTGTTAAATTTTAATGCGGCCTGCTAATGTACATATCTCCCCCCGAAGATATAATTTGCAGGAGTAGAGCTTTCCAGCATTTTAATGATCAATATTGAATGATTATACATACTCCATAAAGGTTGAATGATCTTTTAGGTGTGGACGAAATTGATAGGTAATTCGTTACTGCGTTGTAACTGATGGATCTCTGCTTAAGTGACAGAAGTAATTATGAAAGAATGAAATAGTACTATATTTACGTATCACGTGAAAAGAGTAAGATATTCACTAGATTTATACTGGAGTGAAGGATATGTAAATAAAAACTACTTGATGATTTTTCAAAATTATTAAATATATTTTATCTAAATTTATTTCTCCAACATAGAAATTAGTTTTACCATCATTACAATTACTCCTTCTTTGTCTGTAGGAATAACATTACTTACGATGGTATAGCCTTCTACAAATGGAATAAGAAAACTAACGATTTCATCAGGCTTTTTACAGAATGTGGAAACTAAATCTATCATCCATAGGCAGTAGGTCTTATAATACCTTTCTACAGCATCCTGCAATTCTTTATTTCTTGAAGCTAAAGTCCATATTTCCTGGAACATTAACGTCTGATGGCTGGATCTTCCATCTATTAACAGCATATTTAATATTTTTTCCAGAAAAACATTTTTATCAGGTGTGCTGTCAACACTCAAAAGTTTAATAGCATGGGAGAGTTCTTTCTTGCAGCTTTCAAAATAAAATTCTACAGTGGCAATCAAGAGCAGATTTTTATCCTTATAATAATACTGAAGGTTACTTAAGGACAAATCAGCATTTTTCGCTACTTTTCTCATCGACAGATTTTCTGCTCCTTCTTTGGTAAGTAAATCTATGGTTGTTGATAAAATCTTATTTAAACGTTCCTCCTTTTTGTCCATCCTGTAAATTTAAAAATAAAATATTAAAGTATTGCTGGTTTAGGTCAAATGACCTATATTTGCATTAGGTCAAATGACCTAAAATAAAATTAAAATATTTTTTATGGAATCACAGGAAAAACGAATCTTAATTATCGGCGGTTATGGACAGGTGGGAAGCAACATAGCGCGGCTGATCAGAAAATCGGACAGTAAAATTAAACTCATTCTTGCAGGCAGAAATCCTCAAAACGGTAAACTGCTTGCCACGGAATTAGGTAACGCTGAAACGGCTCAAATTAATCTGGAGAAAGGATTTAACTTAGATCAATTTCATAAAATTGATCTTATCATATCAGCATTAGGAGACGAAAGTAATATACTGAGAGAAACTTCTATTGCCAAAGGTATTGCCTGCATTACAGTAAGCGAATTGGCTGACCAAATTTCTCCTACGGCATTTCTGAGCCTGCATAAAAAAATAACAGCTCCGGTAGTCTTTGCGGGTCATTGGCAGGCAGGGCTGCTGACACTTGTTGTTAGGCAACTGGCTGAAAAATTTAGCCATATTGAAACTGTAGAGACAGCCGGGCTATATGATGAGAAAGATCCTGTAGGACCGCTGGTCACAAACGAGGTGACAGGTTTTGTAGGCAGGGCACTGATGCGTAAGGACGGAAAATGGCTGCATGTAGAATCTAAAGCCAATACAAGAATGATTAAACTCTTCGATGGTACGTCAATAGTGGGTCATCCAATGGGGACCCTTGATGTTCCCAGTATCGCTGCACTTACAGGTGCTGAAAACATACGGTTCGATTTCATTGTTGGAAATTCGATAGGCACCAATAATGGTTTGGAAGCTTCACATGATCTCTATATTGAAATTGAAGGTATATTGCTGTCCGGTGAAAAGACTAAACTTCGCACCATAGTTTCGGGATCAAAAGGAAATTCTCATCTCACTGCTGTCGGAGTCTATCTTATTACAGAAAATATACTGGGTCTAAACGGAAAATCCACACAAAAAATAGGGGGTCTGTATCTTCCTGAAACTATAGTATCAGAGGACGACATCATCAAGCGTTTATCAGAATTCGGAATTCACACGATTGAAGATGCTTCTTAAATTTATTCAAATCTAATCTATTCAACTTCATTATGAAAAAATTATTAATCATTATAACAGTTTTGCTGATGATCAATCTTGATGCACAGGCAAAAAATAATAACAATCTAAAACAACAGAAAAATATGAACAACACAGCAATCCTGCACACAGCCAATGAATTTGTATCAAAAGGCAATTACGAAAGTTTTTTAGCATACTGTACCACTGATACCAAATGGGTATTTGTCGGCGAGCGTATCCTTCATGGTAAAGAAGAGGTTCGGGCATATATGAAAGAATTTTACATTGAACCACCGGTATTTGATGTGGAACTGGCAATCGAAGAAGGTGATTTCGTTACCGTAACAGGTAACATCAGATTAAAAAATAAGAATGGAAAATATGAACACTTCAATTATTGCGATATCTGGCGTTTCGAAAATGGAAAAATTGCCGAGCTGAAAGCATTCGTGATAGAAAAGAAACCTTAAGTAGTGATCTATCAAGGTTGATTCCCATTTTAAGTTGAAAATTTTTTCGGCCCGTATAGGTAAACCTGCAACTAGCTGGGGAATAAGATGCAACTTAGCATTCGATGAACTCCTGAAAACTTACATTTTCGGGAGTTTTTGTATTTATAATACAAATGAAAATAAAAATCTGCTATAAAGCAGACCCAAAGCAAGACTGGGTACATCCGATATTTAAAATAATGAAAATATACTATTATTTTATACTATATGTAAGCAAGTTTTCAAAGGCTTTCTTTGTATAATTTTGTCAGTTGAGACTCCCATTTGGAAGACCACTCAAGAAGAGCCATTAGAGGATCTGCTGTGCTTTTACCAAATTCCGTCAATTGGTATTCTACTTTTGGCGGAACTATTGGAAATGCTTTTCGTGTTACCATCCCATAGCCGATCAAAATTTTCAGAGTCTGGGTGAGCATCTTAGGAGATATCCCATCAATTTGCTTTTGCAGTTCACTGTTACGTTTGGTTCCCTGCATCAATGCCATTAAAACAAGTAGAGTCCATTTATTCGCAATCAAGGTTAATGACTGATTAAGGATACAACTTTCATCCAGGTTGGATTTTAGATGCAATGCCTGCTGCAATTTAAAATAATTATCATCTTTTTCTGCTTGATTGATGTTGATTGGGTCCATTTCTAACTTTTAAGTGCTTACAGCACTTTAGGGTGCCTTCTTGCAAATATATATAAATGATCATAGCTTTGTTATTAATAAAGAGAGAATTAAATGGAAAAAACAGAAGGTTACAAAATTCTGAATGATTTGCTGCGCGCATTTAATCAGGATACAGATACGGTATTGGAATTATTCAATTCAGAATCAACAATTGAATATCCATACGCAAAGGAAATGGGTCTTCCTTATCAGCTGACGAAAGATGACTATCGAAAACATCTCGATAATATGCTGGGACAAATGCCCGATATCTTGTTCACCGGTATTAAAGTGGATGCTTTACAGGAAGCGGATTGGTACTGGGGAGAGTTTCAGGGAGAAACTACAGTGCCACACTCAGGTGCAGTCTACAAGCAAAATTACGTAGTCAATTTTAAGCTGGAAAACGGAAAGTTCAGTATCTACAAGGAATATTGGAATGTCCTGCCGGTTTTGCAGTCCTTGATGGCAAAAGAAGAAGCTCATCGTATCATCGACAATTCAGTAAAACAATAATATGAAGAAAATAGCAGTTGCTGCAGCAACAGGAAATATTGGGAAAAGAGTAGCGCAGCAGATAGCACGTAAGGGCGCAGAAACGGTTTTGCTTGGCCAAAATCCTGAAAGATTGACACAATTAAATATCAGCAATTCAACTCATGCGGTAGTAGATATCAGCAAAAGTGAGCAGATGATTGAAGCCACAAAAGGTGTAGATGCACTATTCCTACTTGTTCCACCGGTTTTAGAAACAACAAGTTTGGAAGAATGGTACCGGAAAGTTACCGATGCCGGTATTGCAGCAGTTAATGCAAATAAAATTAAAAAAGTAGTTCTTATCTCATCTCTCGGGGCGTCTACGACTCCCAATCTTGGAACGGTGAGCTATTGTGGAGCTATGGAAGTAGCATTTGACAGGCTCAGCACTAATGTTCTGGCATTAAGGCCGGGATACTTTATGGAAAATTTTGTGCAACAGGCACAAAGCATAATGGAAGAGGGAAAATTCAGCTTCCCTTTCGACGGTGATCACGACATTCCATTTGTCAGTACAGATGATATTGGTGATGCAGCGGCCCATTACTTGCTTGATGACACTTGGTCTGGCCATTGGAAACTGAATCTGATGGGTCCGGAAAATATTACGCTGAAGGATATTGCGGCGCGACTGACAACGCTGACAAAAAAACCTGTAGAATATGTTCAGCAATCTTTTGATGAATTAAAAGCTCAACTTAAGACCCTGGGTATTACAGAAAAAGTAGTACAGGAATTAGTCGATCTGCACACTGCTCTGGGAGATCCAAATGCCGCCTATGCAACCCCGCGAACTCCTGAAGTTTCAACGCCCACAAGCTTTGAACAGTTTGCAGAACAGAAACTATTACCTTTACTGTAAAGTCGGAAAAGCTTTTACAATTAAAAATAAATCATTGATCAAGATCTTTAAAGGTTGTCACTGGCAGCTTGAATGCAAGATTAATTGAATACTACCTTATAAAATAATAATTATATTTGATAATGAAAAATATCACTGCACTTATCCTATGTCTAGCATGCGCCGTTGTGGCTTTTCTGGTCTTGGGGTTTAATTACTTTGCCTTGTATCAATTGCTACCGATCGCTATTTTTTACGTTTTTCAACTGACAGTTTTTAAGAAAATAAATCGTTCTGATACAGCAGCTTTTATCTGTTATATTTTGGCCGGATTGATATTGTTGGTATTTCCACTAACAGCACAACTTATGTGGTATTTTGACATCAATAATCTCGCTTCAAAATCATCTACGAGCGGCTTACTTTTCGTCTGGCTACCAATTTACGCTGTTCTTTCAGGTATTATAATATGTTCACTTGCTTGGATAATGAGCAGAAAATCGGGAAGGTAAGAAGAGTATTTACAGTGCAATAATATTTTTATATATACTATCATCATAAGAGGTGTTAAAAAAGATTTGTGAAGGATGCTGTAAATCTCAGGCGAATAGTCTGCTAATTTAGCATATAATTAAAGGGGGTGGTTCAGAAGAAGATAAGTACTGAATTACTCCCTTCTTTGTTGACTTGACAAATATAGATTTGTATAGCGCAGCTAGAATTTAATGGGTTGAATGCAGTTTTACTTTTTTAAGAATCTGAAGTCTTTCATTACTTTGATACCAGTCGTGAAAGACAAAATCCAGTTCTGTAATCTCAAAAGATCCAAAATAATGATCTCTGTACTTTTCTATGATTTCAAAGTATGATTGCGGATCCTTAAGATGTTGCATGAATCTCACTACCGTAAAATGTGCTGTTTTTAATATGTATCTCGAATCTAATGAATCTTTGATCTTAGAGTTTTTAAAAGCATGTTTGATATTTTCCCTCATGGATTGCAAGCTCCCACTCTCATCAAAACCTTGTATCATAACAGCACCTGTGGAACAGGTAACACCCTGTAACGATATCGAAAATTTTTTGTGGTTTTTTAAAGCGTCGCTGATGATATTTGAATAATGTTCAATATCAATTTGTTCCATTTTGAAACCGTCATATGCTGTAATGATCGATAGTATAGTAATATGCAGATCAGTTTTGGGCTGATAGTATTGTCTACTGTCGAGCTTTTGCATTTCGTCTTGAAATCTTTCTATTTGATTTGCTGTATTGCTATCAGGACGAAGAATAATACTTAGACCACGCCGGTGATCATTTTTTTGATCAAGCAAGTTTTGGTCAATATCAATTTCTCCAGCTCGTACAAGGTGCTTTGAACTGTGATATAATTGATTGTAGATTTCCTGCGATTCACTTATACTGCTCATATTATAATTTTAGATTTCATGTTTCAGCTTTTAAAGATTAACTTATTAATATAGTACTTTTGAAAAACCTCTTAATGTCATCGGCTAATAATCTTGGTTGTTTCATTGCTGCAAAATTTCCTCCCAACGGCATTTCCGTCCAATAAGCAATATTAAAACTTTTTTCAATATAAGACCTTGGTGGGGTTGGAACTTCTTCAGGAAATTTTGCGAAACCCACAGGAACTGCTACAAAGTCGTTTTCTCCAAATTGTATCGGATGTTTGCTGTTTTCACTGTATATCCGGATCGATGAGTGGATGCTTTGCGTGATCCAATACAGCGTTATGTTCGCAAGGAGTTCGTCTTTTAAGAAAACGTTATAAATATTACCATCATTATCGCTCCAGTCATTAAATTTTTCTATCATCCAGGCACACAGTCCCACAGGCGAATCATTTAATCCGTAAGCCAAAGTTTGAGGTTTTGTGCTTTGAATAATGGAATAGGCGCCTTCTGTGGAAGACCAAATCTCAATAAGTTTTTGAAATTCCAAGACTTCAGAAGTAACTTGTTCACTGTCTTTCATGTAAGGTTTGTAAGAACTTGAAATGTAATTAAGATGCAAGCCAATTATGTTGTCAGGGTATTTTAAAGCCAGCCATGTGCTTATTCCCGAACCAATATCGCCACCCTGTGCTCCATATTGATTGTAACCCAATTCAAGCATTAATTTCTGCCAAAGATCGGCAACAAACTCAGAATTGCATCCATCTACTTTGCTTGCACCGGAATATCCAAAACCAACTATCGATGGAATAACCAGATCAAAAGAGAGATCCTTATCTTCTGTTAACATAGGAATCAGTTTTATCATTTCAATAAACGAGCCTGGCCAACCATGCGTAACGATCAGTGGAATGCAATTTTCACCTTTTCCTTTTACATGTAAAAAATGAATTTCGTGATCATCAATAGTAGCGATAAAATTAGGAAAAGAATTTATTTCTGCCTCCACTGCCCTCCAATCAAAATTATTAAGCCAGTAATGGCATAATTCTTTTAAAAAAGATTGACTGGTTCCATAACTTCAAAATGAATTGCGAATCTCATCTGTCCAACGGGTGTTTCTGATTCTTGTCTTCAAGTCGTCAAGGATTTCTTCGGAAGTATGTGCGTAAAATGGCTTTATCATTGCGCTTTTTTATCAAATTTATCGAATGCTAAATTCCAATTTCACTGGTTTAGAATTCCATTACACTGTCAAGTCCTCTTCTTAATCCTTTAAAGGTTCCGACCTTTTCAATTGCTAAAAGTCCGCCTTTTACATAAGGTTCTGCACTTGATCCTGAATCGTGACGAATGGACAGTTTTTCATCTTTTAATCCAAAAATTGCTTCAATAGAAATTACATGACCAGGAAGCCTGACAGAATGCACTTGAACTTCATTAAGTTTTGCACCGCGACTGGCTTTTTCGCCAATCAGATCTTCTTCAGTAATATAAGGATTTGGTCTCTGAACTTTTGAAAGTCGGTAAGCCAATTCTCTTGCGGTTCCACTTGGTGAATCTATTTTGTCTTCGTGGGCGTAATCTATAATCTCAAAGTTTGGGATGTATTTTGCTGCCATTTCAGAAAACTTTTGAAGCAGCACGACTGTTAAAGCAAAGTTTCCTACAGCCAAAACAGAGGCGTCGTTTTCGTCTATTGTTTTTTCTATTTCTGAATAATCTTCATCGGTAAGCCCCGAAGTACCGATAACCACATTTTTACCTCTTTTAAGAGAAGAGATGACGTTCTTCAATGCAATGTCTGGCTTAGTATATTCTACCAGTACTTCAAAATCTACTTCTTTTAGTGCAGTTTCGACATCACCAAAAATTGGAATGTCTGCTGAAGCTAAATTAAGAACAGTACCTAAATTTTCTCCTTTATGTTTTCTTGAAATTGCACCAACTAATTTCATATTCGGGTGCATAAAAACGCCTTTGCTCAATTCAGAACCTGCCCAACCGGTGCCGCCTGCAATACATACTTTTATCATATTCGCCGTGTTTTGTTAGTATTTATCCTCTTTTAATTTCTTATATGATAATGATAAGTGTAGCAGAATAAAACTGCTGCAATAATTAATGGTCAAATTTTTAACTGTCAATTGTCGGGTATCAAAAATAAATAAAATATTAAAAAGAGATAGATAAAAAGCTAAGTTTCCAATGCCAATTGAAAGTTTCTATGTTAGTTCCTGACCTTATTTTATTAACTACATTCTCTCTCATCCACACTTTAATTGTTGTTAAAGTATAATTTGTTCGTGGTTCAGTATCGTAAAGGCCATTACCAATTGCCTTCAGCATTTCAGTTAAAGAGACTGCAAATGCTTCCGATGTATGGTGCTGTTCTAATAGAGTTTTAATATAGTCGTCATTTGAAACCTGCTGAAAACGGATCGGTTTGCCTGTCAATTCACTGAGTTGAATTGCAATGTCATTACAGCTAATGTCTTCTAGACCCTGAATCGCATATCCTAGTACACCTGCCCAGGTTTTATCAATCAGAAATTACACAGCTTTCGTCGCAATGTCTTTTACCGCGACTTGTGGCATTTTGTAATTTCCATCAATGGGCAAAAAGAAAGTTCCAGTTTCTTTTAATGAAGCGGTTTGATACAAAATACTTTCGTAAAATACCGGACAGCGCAATGTCTTTATTGCTGCAATTGTACTGCATGATCCGTATAAAAACGAAATTAGATTGGTTGCACACGAAATTACACATATCTTTCAGCAGAATGACTTTTCGCAATTTGACGCCTTTTCAGCAAAACCCATCACCTTTGTAAATTCAAAGAGCACAACTGCAGGCAAGTTCAATAAGTACATTTACTATGATTTTAGGCATTTACCTTATCTGTTGCTATATACTTTAGAAGGCAGAAAGGCAGTGTACTATTACGATAACAGGTTTGAGCGAGAAGCTGGATATTTTTCAACTACATTCAGCGAATGGTCTTTGAAATAAAAAGTTTTTATGAAAATTTAAGTTAATCGAACAACTCAGGAGTATTATAATTAGCAGATTGAGTGATTAAGAAATGGAAATTTTCTAAAGTTTGACTTAGAATCCTTACCTGAAGTTAATTTTAATACTGTTAAATCATATTGAGTAATTCAGGAGTCTTCAGTGATATCAGTTGAATGACTTTCTGAACTCAATCGGTGAAAGGTTAGTTTTAGCTTTAAATAATTTACTGAATGATTGTGGATAGTCAAATCCCAGATGATAGGCGATTTCTGTGGCTGTGAGATTCGTATTCAAAAGAATATTTTTAGCTCTCTGTATTATTTTTTCGTGAATATAAAATTGGGTAGTTTGTCCGGTCGTAACCCGAAGCAGATCGCTTAAATAGTTTGCTGAGACATTTAATTTTGAAGACACATAGGCAACTGTAGGCAGCCCCTGCGTTTGTGGAAGATCCTCTGCAAAATACTGATCCAGTAATTTTTCCAGTTTGACCAGCAAATCGTTGTTTGTCAGTTTTCTGGTAATGAACTGTCGGTTGTAGTAGCGGTTAACATAATTGAGAAGCAGTTCAATATGTGAGACAATGACATCCTGACTGAAATTATCGATAGACGACATATATTCGTTATGAATACTTCTCATAATACCTGCAATCATCGTTTCTTCATCTTCTGATAAATGCAGTGCCTCATTCATTTCGTATTTTAAAAATCCATATTCAAGAATTTTAGATGCTAATGGATAGGTCTGTAAAAAATCCGGATGGAAAAGTAGCCACCAACCTTTTGGCTTGTTACTTCCTGTATCTTCGACAGAAATCAACTGTCCCGGACTGCAGAAAATCATAACGCCGTTATCAAAGTCATAAAACTGTTGTCCGTATCTCATCTTTCCTTCAAAATCTTTTTTGATAAAAATAGAATAGAATTCATTGACAAAACTACCGGATACAGCTTGCTTTGAATGATTTAAAGTACTCAGGTCAATGACGCTGACCAAAGGATGTTTGGGAGATGGTATTTCCAGAATGCGATGTACCTGACTGACAGAATTCACATGTTGTGGGGTATTTTTACCTTTCATAAATTGAAATTGAAGAAAAGGAGACAGAAAATTCCGCCTCCCAAAATTAATAAATTTTTATTGATCAATACTTTTCATTCCGTGCTCATCGTATCGTGCACCGGTGTCTGCTCCCGGAGGAATGATCTCTTCCAGTCTCTTTATTTCGGAATCACTTAACTGAATGTCGGCCGAAGCATAATTTTTTTCCAGATTTGTTCTCTTAGACGTTCCCGGAATAGGAATAATCCCTTTGGAGATTACCCACGCCAATGCGATTTGGGCAGTTGTTACTTCCTTTTCAGATGCCAACTTTCCGATTTCTTTAACCAGTTCAATATTCTTTTGCAAATATTCGCCCTGAAAACGGGGAATATTTAATCTCCAGTCACCCTCTGCCAGATCTTCTGCACTTTTAATGTCACCTGTAAGAAATCCGCGTCCCAATGGTGAATAAGATACAAAACCGATACCCATGTCACTGACGGTTTTCAAGATTCCATTGTCCTCAACTGATCTTTCAAACAGCGAAAATTCACTTTGAAGCGCAGATATCGGATGTACTGCATGAGCTTTTTTAATGGTGCTGACTGAAACTTCTGAAAGTCCCAAATATTTCACTTTACCTTCCTGTACAAGATCTGCCATTGCACCAACAGTTTCTTCAACTGGAACATTAGGATCCAGTCTGTGAAGATAGTACAGATCGATGCAATCGGTTTTTAAATTTTTCAGAGAGCGTTCAGCAGCTTTTTTTACATATTGCGGAGTTGCATTGATACCCCATGTTAATTCACCATTGTCATTAATTTCATGTCCGAACTTTGTGGCAATAATATATTTATCCCTATTTTCACAAATCGCTTTGGCAATAAAACGTTCATTTTCCCAAGGTCCGTACTGATCTGCGGTGTCCAGAAAATTACCTCCTAATTCTAATGAACGCTCGATGGTTAACAAAGCTTCTTTTTCGTCCGCTGTTTTATAAACATCATGACCGGCAAATTTTGTCATGCCCATGCATCCTAAGCCAACCTGTGAAACTTCCAGACCTTGCGATCCTAATTTTACTTTTTTCATAATACATACATTTTAATATTACAAAGTTGATCAATACAATATGCACGGTAGTGTTCTAATCTCTTGACTTTGTGTTCTAATATGGGCATTGATGATTACTGTGGTTTAGATGTGAGGCGGTTTTTTGTTAAGAAGCGCACATTCTATGATGGCGTCGATTCTTTTGATTCTCGTTTCAGAAAGTTTTGCCGTGACCATCCAAAGCAGAATATTTTTTTTAGCAGTTTTACTCAGTGCGCTGTAAAATTCAAAGGCCTGAGGCTCTTTTTCGAAAGCTATTTGTAAATCCTTTGGAATAACTAACGCTTCAACATCATCAAGCAGATTCCATGATCCGTTTTTTTTGGCCTCCTGTACAGATTCTAGTCCTTTCGAAGTCATCCTGTTTTCCAGCATTAGTTTTTCGATCTTATCTTTATTAATTTTAGACCACGTACCATTTGATTTTCTTTTACTGAAATAGTGATGAGATTTCTGATCATCTATTTTAATTTTCTTGCTGTCAATCCAGCCAAAACATAAAGCTTCATCTACGGCATCACTCCATGAAATACTGGGAATATCGCAACCTTTCTTATAAAAGACAACCCAAACAGCATGCTTCACACTACTGTTCTCAAACAGCCATTTTCTCCAGTCATTAAGCGTTTCCGGATGATAGATCTCGATTTCTGAATTCATTATTTATTTCATTACAACCAATATAAAGCTGACAAGAATGATGCTTAATAAAAAATAACCACCACTTATTAAACTGTATAAAAATGGTTTTGGGATATTGGGATTGATGGCAATATTGGTCGTGTTTGTCACTAAATAACCAATTCCGACAATCAAAGCGAACTCCAAAGCAGTCCATAAGCTTGTTATGTTCAGAGCATATATTAAAATTGCGCTGGTTAAAATGTATATTATACAGCAGACCGCAGGGCCAATGATATACACAGATTTTTTCGGCAGCTCCTCGTTCTCTTTCCCCAAAGCGATTTTGTAAGCTTTGACAAACAGAAGTTGATACCATACATATCCCAACATAAAGAATACGAAAAACGCCACCAGAATTGCAAACAAGTTGACATTTGAAAGTTGATTTAAGATCATAATTGAGTATTTAAATTAAGTTTAGTTGATTAGGTTCGATAATTTGAAGCAGAAAATTATTGTTGTATCAAATGAAGAAGTGTAATTTCTGATGTTGTTCCCAATCGGAAAGGTGGCCCCCAATAACCCGTTCCCGAATTGGTGTATACCCACATTTTATCACATTTTTTCAAACCTTTTGCGAAAGGTTGAGTTAGGTTTATAAAAATATTCCAGGGAAAAAACTGTCCGGCATGAGTGTGCCCGGATAATTGCAGGTCAAAGTGTGTTGAAGCTTCTTTTGCTATATTGGGTTGGTGTGCAAGTAATATCTTAAAATCTGCCTTATAATTTCCCGCTAACGCTTTTTGAATGTCAGGTCCTGAACTGGGTCTTAATTCTTTCACAGCAGGATCTATTATTCCGGCAATGAGAATAGATTTTCCTTTAAAATTTACGGTTGTATTTTCATTCATCAAAACTTTGATACCGATGCTTTTAAAATAAGAAATCCAAAGGTCACTGTCCCGTAAGTACTCGTGATTTCCTGTAACATAATAAATCTGAAACCTTTCGGTTAACCTTGACAATGACTGCAGATTATGCTGATATTTTTCAAAACTGCCATCCGCTATGTCTCCTGTAAGAACAACGATGTCTGCGTTTAAGCTGAGAGCTTTTTCGACAACACGATCAACATATTGCTTGTCAATCCCTGCTCCTGCGTGAAGATCACTGATCTGTACTATTGAGAAATTATGAAGTTCATCTGGAAGGGCTTTTACAGGCACCTGGATATCAACCAACTCGGGACCTTTACTTGCACGTAAAAAATCGATGAATAAAAGGAATGCAGAAAATAATATCAAAAAATATGTTCCATAGTTTGAAAAAGCAAAATCTGACCAGGATGGTTTAAAATAAGAAATAGGAAGGAACAGCAGATCTCTGATAAGTATAAAAGCAATTACTAAACTGAGCATTCCCATATCAATATGGACGATGAATCTGACGATTCTGTCAATCTTTTCAGGTAAAACACTATACCAGACGAGCGGATATAATAAAATCAGACCAATGCTGATCCCGGAAATGATCCACGAATAATTTCCAATCCCGGTTATTCTATATCCTAAAAAAATCAGTAAGATGATACATATTGAAATTGCTGTTACTAAAAACCAATTCATAATTGTTGTTTGATGTAAATGCAAATTTCATCTAATGCTATCGATCATTTGTATGCTAATCTCTTTTTTTTGTGTTCAGATTATTTGCTACGGAATCTGATTTTAAGGCTTTACAGTGAAATTTTGATATATTTTTCGACAATTTCTCCCTGGATTTGAAAAAGAATTACCTTATCTGTTCTTCGCCATTTTCTGTTTCAAATTTATAAGTATAATTTTCAGAAAGCCATGCAATAAAACCTGATGTTATAAGAGGATATAATTCCATTCATTGCACAATTTTTCAATATGCACTACGTGTTAAATCATATTAAACTAACTAAAGAAGAGCAGTATAAACATCTCAGAGATTTGATGATTAAAACTCGTCTTTCAGCTTATCATAAAGTCTCTGAAACTGTTTGAAATTTTTTAAATACACTGCATGATTTTCTATACTGGGCTCATAAAATTGTTCAGTGTTATTTTTCATATCTGCAGTTGTGTATTCTTCCGCAGACTTCTTTGGCGTAATTCCTAATGCTTCCATACCTATTAGCGCGGCTCCCCATGCGGAACTTTCCACTGTATCTTTAACGAAAACGGGCCTGTTAAAAATGTCTGCTAACATTTGAATCAGATTCTGTGACCGCGCTAAACCGCCGCTTACATAGATTTTTTGAATTGAGCCAGTGTTTTCCTCCAACGCAATTCCAACGCTGTAGATGGCGAACAGCATGCCCTCCATCATAGCCCGCGCAAAGTGGGCAGAGGTGTGCTGCAACTGTATTCCAAAATAAACGCCTTTGGCATTGGAATTCCAGTGCGGAGCACGCTCACCCGTTAAATAAGGCAAAAAAATCAAGCCTTCTGATCCCGGACCGACTGAATCTATCATTTCGTTTAGACGATCGGTAAAATCCTCATCCTTTATTTTTTTTGTCGATTCGCTTAAGAAGGCACTTCGGAACCAATTGCGCAAAATACCACCATTATTGACTGCTCCTCCAATTACATATTCATTGGGTCTGAGGAGATAGCTGAACAACCGTTGCTCTTGCTCCGGATTTGGCAGTGGAGAGGTAACCCGTATAGCTCCGCTGGTGCCAACAGTTACGGAAGCCACTCCGGGTGTCACAGCTCCTACTCCCAGATTAGCCAGGCAGCCATCGCTACCACCGATAACAAATGAAGTACCTTCTGGTATGCTCATCGAGGCTGCTGTTTTTCGGTCCTGCAATACCAAAACATGATCAATCGGGACAGGTGTAGACAGCTGTTCGGCAGAGATTCCTGCCAGATTCAGTGCTAATTCAGACCACGCTAACTTATGTATATCGAATAGTCCCGTAGCCGATGCAATGGAATGATCAACCACATAGGTAGCAAAGAGTCGGTAAAAAAGAAATTCCTTAATACCAATAAATTTATGGGATCGTTCAAACACTTTTTCATCATACGATTTTATCCAGATTAATTTGCAAAGCAGAGACATGGGGTGAATGGGCGTTCCAGTCTGTTGATATAATATTCTACCGTCTTCCTTTGCCTTCAATTCGGTAGCTATATCTTCACTTCTCCGGTCAGCCCAAATTATGCAATTCGTGAGCGGCTTGCCTGATTTGTCAACAGCTATCAGTCCGTGCATGGCACTGCTCACCGAAATACATAAAGGCTGCAACATCTTACCACTGCTGTGTAATTCGTCCATTACATGCGCAATCGACTCAATACACGCGTTATAAATGACCTCTGGATCCTGTTCGTAATGTCCTTCAGAAGGATTCAGTATAGGATAAGAAATATTTTGTATTGCCAAGACTTTGCCTTTCAGGTCAAATGCAACGGCTTTTGTAGACGACGTACCAATATCTAATCCTATTATCATAATTTTTAATCAAAAGTTTAAGTGATATATTTACGATCTAAATTACATTAGATTTTGACAAAATGCAAAAATTAATAGGTATTGATGGCTGTAAGTTTGGCTGGGTAGCTGTGTCAATGAAAAGTGATACTGCAGACCTTTTCAAAAGTTTGGCAGATCTGATCAATTTTTATCCGGAAAACAGTATGTTCATGATTGATATGCCAGTTGGTCTCGCTAATATTGATTTGAAAGAAAGAAACTGCGAAATGATAGCCCGAAAAATCTTATCTAAAAAAAGAAAAGCGAGTCTGTTTTCAGTGCCGTGTCGGGAGTCAATTTATGCTTCATCATATGAAGAAGCTAATCAGATAAATAGAGAAATATTTAAGAAAGGTATTTCCAAACAATCCTGGGGTATAGTTCCGAAAATCAGAGAAGTCGATCAACTTTTACAAAACAACAGAAGCCTTGTAGATAAAATCAAAGAATCGCATCCTGAGGTAGCGTTTCATTTTTTGAACAGTCAGCAATCTATGCAATACAATAAAAAGACCGCTGAGGGCCAGCAGGAAAGGTTAAAAGTATTGAAACGTTTTTCCGATAGGGCAGAAGTCATTTTTAATAATTCAATGAGTAATTTTAAAAGAAAACATGTTTCTGCAGATGATATTTTAGATTCTATCTGCCTGGCAGTAATCCTTGAGGAGATGGTAAATTCCGGTAGTTCTTTTGAGGACGGTAATTTAGACAGTCTGGGAATACCGATGAAAATACATTATTTTACAAAGTGAAATTTGCTCCTCTCGTATGTTCTAATTTTTCAGAGTAGATATTTACTATTTTTTTAAAACATAGAATCAAACAATTTTATTTGTTCAATACCGTGGTAACTATTTTAGTTGGAATTTGTGAATTTACAATTTCAATCTTCATATGTTTTTGTACAATATGTTCTTCAAATCGTTTACCAACTAACACTTTTCTAATTTTCGCTTTTACTAATAAGATCTGATTGCAGATAAGTATTATTTCTACATGGATTAGCACTGGAGCTCTTTATTTTTGCTGCCCCACACTTTTCCATCAAATAATGCATCTCCAGTATTTTTTCCGGATTGTGTTGGATCTGGTATTTCATCTGTATCTTGTTTCCGATAGCGTAAATACAGGAGCATTACCCAACATCTAAATAATAACAGTGAGTTAGGAAACAAAAAAACCGACAAAGAAGCGAAAAAACTTCAAATGTCGGTCTTGTGACCTTGACGAGCGTATCTTCAAACACTTTTATCGATGATTTGATTCGTTTGAGTCAAATTAAAAAGGATTTAGCTCTTCCTAATTTGGAATTTAATTTTTTATAGTTGTTAAGTTTTTTGCAACATATTTTTTTTGTGCATGTAACAATTGAATAGATACGATTAGAGCATACTTGGCTTCAACTGTCTTTAATTTTGAATTAAAATTTAGTAGGATTGTACTAGATAAATAGATTGAAAAATGAAGTTTGGTGTATTTAAGTATATTGTTACTTTAACTTATTATAATTTCGTAATTTTGAAACGTTCGATACATAATCTGTAAATTTTCCTTTAAATATGAGTTCAGCAAAAGAAGAAATTTTCCTTCCTGATAGCTTTAATGTAATATCTGTTCCTAGTAATGCTCAAGATTTTGCCTGTCAGCCATATAATAAAAAAGGAATTTATAAAATAAGTCTGCATCACGGTCAAAATCGGGTTTTCTATGCTGATAAAAGTGTGGAATTTAAGGAGTATGCCATCTTATTTTCTCGTCCCAATATGGTGTACCGATTTGAACAGATTGGAGAACAGCATCCCGGTTTTTTGTGCGTATTCACGGCCAATTTTTTTGATCAATTCGTTAATATCAATAATTATCCGCTTTTCAATCCCGAATCTGTGCCTTTAATCGAAATATCTGCGGAAGAAATGATTTCGTTTTCAGTCATTTTTCAGGAAATGGAAAAAGAGTTGAATGCTGATTTTAAATTTAAATATGATAATTTGAGAAGTTTGATTCTACAAATTGTTCTCAAAGCTTTGAAACTCATTCCTGACAGTGACAATCAAATAAAAGAATCTAATGGGTCAATTCGTATTACTTCTTATTTTAAAGAATTATTAGAAGGTCAGTTTCCGATTATGAATCCTTCGCAAAGAATGATTTTGCGACATCCTTTAGAATTTGCCGAGGCATTGTCTCTCCACATTAACCATTTAAATCGTTCTCTGAAAACAGTCACCGATAAGACCACAACTAAATTGATTGGGGACAGAATGATGAAAGAGGCTAAAATACTTCTGGTCAATACGGAATGGAATATTAAAGAAATATCCTGGTCGCTTGGTTTTGAAGATTTGTCCCATTTCAACCGATTTTTCAAAAAAAATATGAATACGACACCGAGCGTTTTCAGAAAGAACAATAATGTTTGATTTTGCATAATTCCTGCTTGAATATGCCTCTAAATATGGCTAAATATGGCGGAAATTTGTTCCATTAACATTATTATAAATAAAATGGAAAATCAAACAACAACTATGCAGGAGGTCGTAAATAAATTTGCGATAACAGAAACTCTATACCGTTTTGCAGCTGGGCTGGATCAAAAAAATCTTGAACTTTTATCATCGGCATTTGCTACAGATGCGATATCAGACTTTCGACCAGCAGGTAAAAAAGCAGGCTTTGAATATCCTGTCTTGGAAGGCAGGGAAACAATTGTTAACGCTTTAAGAGGTTCATTAAGTAAAATTGACACAACGCATTCTATCAGCAATCCGCTGATCAGTTTTAATGGGGAAGAAGCAAAACTTGATGTTTTGGTTGAAGCGCAACACGTACCAACTCTTGACCACACAAAATATTATCTGATGAAAAATAGATATGATGTGAAATTGATAAAAGAGAATGAAAATTGGGTCATTAAACACGTCATTATAGACAATGTATGGCGCACAGGAGATTCTACAGTTCTTACAGATATCTAAATTGTAAGTTTATTGTCAACGCAGAAATTATGTGAAATAAATATGAACGCTGATGTCTAAAAGATGTCGGCTTTTTTTAGCTTTAACTAAAAATAATCATAGTTCTATTTCATTTTTGGATACAATATATACCAATCTGGCTTACTTTAAACGCTGCAGTAATCAGAACTTTGTCCTATAACTAAATAAATATTATGAAAACTATTTTTATTACCGGAGCATCATCCGGATTAGGCAAAGCAACTGCAAAATTATTCTCAGAAAAAGGGTGGAGCGTGATCACAACAATGAGAAATCCTGAAAAAGAAACGGAACTCGTTAATTTGAAAAATATCCATTTGTATGCAATGGATATTACGGATAGTAAGCAGGTAATGAACAAAATTGAAAAAATCCTTCAGGATCACGATGTAAATGTGGTTTTTAATAACGCAGGTTATGGTTTGGTTGGTGGTTTTGAAGCCTATTCTGAACAGGACATCAAGCGTCAAATCGATACCAATATTTTGGGAACTTTTCGCGTGACACAACGCTTTATAACTTATTTCAGAAAAAATAATAAAGAAGGAATTATTCTCATAACCACATCTGCGGCAGGTATTGTTGCTAACCCTTTGGCTTCAGTGTACAGTGCGACTAAGTTTGCGCTTGAAGGCTGGAGCGAATCTGTAAATTATGAAGTGAACCAATTTGGAATCTATTTAAAAACCATTGCTCCAGGTGGAATGGCTACAGATTATGCAGGACGATCGCTGGCTTATATAGAAAATTAAAATTACACGCCACTGTGGAATAAAATGATTGCAGGTTTTGAAGATGGAAGTACCAATGTGCATTTTTCCTCTGCAGATGACGTGGCAAAAGTGGTTTTGGAAGCGGCGACAGATCATAAAAAACAATTAAGATATATTGCAGGACCAGATGCCGAACAATTGACAAAAAAACGTCAGGAACTTGGATTGGAACAGCATTTTGAAGAAGTAAGTGAGCTTTATTCCTTATAGAGATCGTTAACAAGTCAAAATATTAATTGAATTTAAAAATGAATATACAGAAATTGGTAGAACAATGGATCGAGGTTAGTAATGATTACGATATAGAAAAATATTTAAACCAATACCACAAAAATGCGGTCCTTGACGATCCATCCGTAGGAAGATCTTTTAAAATGCACGAAGGCATCAGAGAATATTTTGAGAATTATTTTATAGATTACAAAACTCAAACAAGTTTGGTTGATATTAAAGTTGATGATAATAAAGCTTATTTAAAAGTGGAGTTTACAGGAGATTTTCCGGGAAACAAAATTGGAGGAGTCTTCGACATTACCTTTAAAGATGACAAAATATCGCATATCAAAGCAGATTTATTATAAACTGCAAGACCAATTATTTAATTTGTAAATTTAAAAGATGGAAAGCAAGAAGAAACCTCGGATATTTAATTCTGTCTCAGAATTGCATAAGACTTTAGGTCTTGTAGCTCCGCAACACCCGTTGATCAGTATTTCAAATTATGCAGATATTACCTCAGATGTTTCGGAATTATCAAAGGCGATGGTACTCAATATGTACAAGATATCTTTCAAATTTAATTTTACAGGGCGTATCAAATATGGTTAGAAATACTATGATTTCGATGCAGTGGACTTAGTTTTTCTGCGCCAATGAAGGTGATTTCCGCTGGAGATGGTGAAGCGGATTATAGCGGTCGTTCATTAATTATTCATTCAGATTTTTTACGGAATTATCCGCTGATGAAAACCATCCAAGATTTCGGGTTTTTCTCCTATTCTGTGAATGAGGCATTGCACCTGTCGGAGACCGAAAAAGCAACCATAATGAAAATTTTTGAAAGCATCGAAGTTGAACTTTTATCTTCTATTGATCATTTCAGTCAGGATATCATCATCTCTCAAATCGAGCAGTTGCTCAATTATAGTAATCGATTTTATAACCGTCAGTTTATTACCCGCAAAACCTATCACAATGATCATTTGTCTAAATTGGACGATATCATCTCAGATTTTTTAAATAATGATGATGCGTTGTTAAATGGTGTTCCCAGCATATATTTCCTTGCTGAAAAGATAGGTCTGTCTCAGCGCTATCTTAGCGATATGCTTCAATCTATAACGGGGATGAACAGTCAGCAATATCTTCAGTCTAAAATGGTTGAAAAGGCAAAAGTATTGTTGAGTACAAGCACTCTTAGCGTTAGCGAAATTGCATACAGAATAGGATTTGAATATCCACAGTCATTTAATAAATTTTTTAAAAAGCAGACAGAACTTTCACCATTAGAATTTCGTAATTCATTCAATTAAATCTAGGATAATTGATACAAAAAATGACAACCGTGAAAGTTGTCATTTTTTTTATTTCGAATTTATAATTCAATATTATTGAGCAGAGATCTGGCTTATCAGAAACTTTTCCATTTTTTTGATACGTTTTTGATCTTGATTAATGATAAAAGACTCGTGCCATCCGGTGAAAGAACTTACAATGAAATCTGTCAGCATCTCGGCATCTATATCCTTATTGATTTCACCTTTTTCCATGGCCTTTTTTATCAGAGACAAGATTAAAGAATTGGTAAAATCATTATCCGCTTTTAAAATGGCTTGTATTGATTGATCATTATTGGCGATTTCAAATGTAGTTTTAATGGCAAGGCAACTATTTTTTCCGTAGATAATGGTGTTTACAGAAGCATTGATGAAAGCGATGATGGTTTTCAGTGGAGATTTGTTTCCGTCAGCACTTTTTACAGCTTCAGCCATACGTGCTTCTGTGTAATTTTTTATGCAGCGTACAAATAGTTCGTGCTTATCCCCAATCGTGTTATACAGACTACTGCTATTAATTCCCATTGCATCCGTAAGTTCCCGCATCGAGGCGCCATTGTAGCCTTTTTTCCAAAAAACATCCATTGCTTTTTCTATTGCTTCCTTCTCGTTAAATTCTACACTTCTTGCCATATGACAAAGATAATAATTTGATAAAAATAATATTTGTATTGTCATTAATTTAAGTCTATTAATTAATGAAAGTTATTATTTACCTAAATAATTAAACATTACTTGAAAAGTTGTTCAGTTTTGATTAAAAAATGATTTAAAGCTTCCTTGATATCAATCTCTGATCTTTCTGCTAAAACAATCAGCCACCAAATATTTTCACCCAATTTATGTTCAAGTTCAGACTTTGAATCAACATTGGGCCATCGTTTTTGCTCAGACATAATATTCCTGCCGACCAATCCTGCATCGGTAAGATAAGCCAGTGCATCTTCTTCGACAGTCCATTGGCTACCGTGATGTTGTAATTCCAGTTGATGGTATTTCTGTCTTAATTCTAAAGAACGACGAATGATTTCGTCCAGATCATTATTTTTCATTTATTTCAATTTTTTTTAGTTTAATTTTAAAGCATTGTACAGATTTAAAAAAGAAATCCGTACAAAAGCTCAATTTACAGATTAATAACATAAGTGTCTGGAAGATCATTCAAAATTCCCGAACCATAAGCAGAACCTGGCGATTGAAATCCAGTTTTAAAATCATTATTTAAGATTCGGTTGGCAACGGCAACAGCAGAAATCGGCGTCAAGGTGTATCCTGAAGGTGCATCTATCATGGCACGCACTATTTTTCCGTCTTTACCCACGATTTCGCCTGAGATCGCATTTCTGCCTGCAGCTCTTTCTTCTTTGGTTGGTCCATCGGGCAAATTATTCGGATCAAGTTCGGACTGGCTGAGAGCAGGAAGTTTAAGCGAAAAATACTCTTCAATATTAGGGATGTCTGTCGATTTATAAGACAGAATAATTCCTCCTAACGGAGTGGGAATGCACTCTATGTCTTCTTTACCAAAAGAAAACGTTTTTGGCTGAGCATCCTTATCCTTCTGGATTTCATCGTTTCGTCTAACTAATATTCCTAAATCAGCAATGTTTTTACTGCTTAGTACAGAACCTTTTGAGAATCCGCCATAATGTTGGAAACCCATACTTAATTTTTGAGGTTCATCCACCAATTGTGAAAGATGAACAGCAAGTGCGTCATAACTTACGAATAGCCCTGCACCAGAAATCAATTGTATATTGGCTTCTTTTGCGCGGTCATCCAAAGATTCAGCCAGTTGATATGTTTCCATTTCTGCGCTGATATCCAGATAATGAACCTTAGCTTTAAGACAGGCTTCGATTGCACTCTTTGCCGTATTCGTGAAAGGTCCTGCAGCGTTGATCAGAACATGTTTGTCAGATAGCGCTTTCTTCCAGGCGTTTTCGTCGTCCACAGTAAAAATGTGATAAGGCACACTTAGTTCGTGAGCAACTTCAATGATGCTGTCTTCACCTCGACCTGCGATTTCAAAGTCGAGACCTAGTTCTTTTGCACGCTCGGCGATTATTTTTCCTGTATAGCCTGCCGCTCCATAGATGAGCAATTTTTTTTCTGATTTTTCCATTAATAATAATTTAAAAGATTGTTTAATTTGAAACGATTGTTTTAGATATGGATTAAATTTTTTTTGCTGTATCAATCGTTATTCTAATTTTTTGAATAATAATATTTAGAAATTTTCTCTCGTAAATCTAAAACAAAGGTAATTTATTATTTGAAACAATCGTTACAGAAATTGAAATTTATAAGAATTTTATTTAAAATGAGCTGGTGATTTTTTTGTTCCAGTTAATTTAAATTGATTGTTAGAAAATTAAATGAAAATGACACCAACAGTCTTTAGTTGGTGCCATTTGGCTGTGTGTGACCAAGACGAGCTTATCTTCAAACACTTTTATCGACGATTTGGTTCGATTAAGTCAAATTAAACAGGAATTACAATACGCATTTTCATCAAACAATTCTTGTAGTTTTTCTATATCGCAGTTTAATATTAAAAATTTATAATAATTAGCAGTGGAATAGTTGGTCTTTGGTTGGTTTGACTGTCTTGACCCATAAGTGAAAATATATCGAAAAATTTGGTGGAAGATTTGGAAAGAATTGTAAAACTAAATAATCATTGAAGTGTGGGGATTTCTAAAATTATTGCTGCAAATAGATAGAAGTCCGTATCTTCAATATGCTGTCATAATAGTTGACCATTGAGAATGCCTTTCAAATTTTGAAGGTTGGAAAGATGTTGCTGCATACAAATGTCACGAAAAATTGATTTAGCTACAATCTGTAAAAATTTTGCAAAAGTTTCACTAGGTAAATAATGCGGTTTGTTCAATTAAAAAGTGGATTATAATAAGTCGAAATTCAACATAGAAATATTTAATGGTCGCAAAAACTGTATCTAATTATTTAATGAGAGAAATGTCTCGTAATTGAGACATTTGTCGTATATTTGAGTAATGAAAGATACAAAAGATAAAATTATTGCTGCTACTGTGTTTTGCTTAAATATGAACGAAAATGCTAGCATTGATGAAATTGCTAATCACCTTGGAATAAATAGACGGACAATTCATAGATACTTTAAAGATAGAAATAATTTATTGCAATGCTGCTTAAGTAAGATGATGTCAAAATGTAATAGGGCAATGGCTGACGCTTATGAAAGTAGTGCTGATCCTATAGAACAAGTGGAAGCGATGTTTGATGCTGCACTCTCGATTGGTATTGAATATTCTTTTGTGAAAAAAATTTTTAAACGTTCCAATTATGGACAGGTTCTTAAAAGTGAAAGTTTAGATTATGAATCGGTTAACCAAAAATGGTGCAGGCTTATAACAGGATTACAACATTCCGGCGTGATTAACAATTTATTACCAATTTCGTGGGTTTACAATCTTTTTGGTGGTATCGTAGATATCGCCATTCAAGCAGAAACGAGTGGAGATGTAGCAATCAATGAGATCAGAAATCTTTCATGGGACTCCTTTAAGGGTAGTATTGGAATGATCAACAAGTAGTAACAAATAAAATAGTATCTGTGTGACCCTTGATCGTGATACAGCAGAATGTCAAAGGATACGCTCAGATCTATATGCAAACGACATAATAAATGATTACAAAAGAAAAGGAAAAATATGATGATGAATATCTTGTTAGTACGCTGTCGGGCTTTACTAATCATCATCAATATGTAAATGGTACGCAATTACACTTTGTATCAGGCGGTCAAGGTTCAACTCTTATCCTCTTACCTGGTTGGCCGCAACTTGGTGGAGCTACCATAAAATCATGCCAATTTTAGCTAAACATCATAAGGTTATAGTGATAGATCTCAGAGGGATGGGCTCTTCTGAAAAATCAATTGGTGGCTACAGTAAAAAAAACATGGCCAGCGATATCGCGTCATTAATTCGATTAATGGAACTTGGTATTGTTAGTATTGCTGGGCATGATATAGGCGCTACCATAGCAATTAGCTTTGCAGGAAATTATCCGGAGCTCACAGAAAATTTAATTGTTCTTGATACACCATTTCCTGAAGATGATCTTTACAAGCTTCCTATGTTGCCGGTAGGACTTCCGGTGCATCCATGGCGGATAGCCTTCAATCAGATAAAAGATTTACCTGGAAATCTATTGGAAGGCCGTTTCCACATTGTTCAAAATTGGCTATTTGATGAAATGCTGGTAAACAAGGATAGTATAAGCGATTTCGATCGGCAGGTATATGCTAAGGCTTACGAAACAAAAGAAGCAATTAACGCATCAAATGCTTGGTATCAGGCATTTCCAGAGGACATTCAAGATATAAAAGATATGAAAATTATTGAGGCGCCAACCTTAGCGTTGGGAAGTACTAATGCGACGACAATGTTGAAAGCGTCTCTTCCAAATTATATCAGGAATCTAGAGTTTAAAGAGATTAAAAATTCTGGTCACTTCATTGTAGAAGAACAGCCTATTGAAGTAGCAAACTTGATCTCTGAATTTTTGACACAAGATTGAACATTTACCCTGATTAGCAATTCAGAGCAAAGTAATTGAGTGTAAGAAAAAATTGAAAAAAAAGTAAATTTTTTATTTATAAACAAAATAATATGAGTCAAGAAGAAACATTAATTGAAATTAACAAAAATGTGATACTCCGTTTTAACAAAGAAGTTATAGAGCAAGGAAATATTGAATCTTTCGAAGAATTAATGGACGATAAATTTGTCAATCATTCAGCGCCTCCTGATACTGATAATGGTCCCAAAGGAATGATTAATACTTTTAATAATATTTTACGTCCTGCAATGCCTGATTTAAAAGTAACAATATATGAGCAGGTCGGCGAAGGAGATTTAATTGTAACACGGAAAAATATTAGTGGTACTCAGACCGGTGAATTAATGGGAGTTCCTGCTAGTGGTCGTAAAATAAGTATTGATGTAATAGACATAGTAAAGGTCAAAGATGGGAAGTATGTAGAACATTGGGGCTTAAATACACTGCTGTCAGTATTAGCACAACTTAAAAGCTAAATTTATATACTCAACTGGAACATTTAAGCATTGTAATTAAATTGTAAAACAGTTTAATACAATTTATAAAAACTTACAAATATATGCTTGTAAGTTTTTTTTATGAAAAATGGAATCATTTAAAAGTAATTAATGCTTATCACTATAAAATTTTGGGCGACGGAAGTATTTCATGAAAACTGTGACGTGAAAAATTCAAATTTACTGGAAGAGCAAAATTTTAAAAAACTACTGACATACGGCTGTCACAAAGTCAAATTAGCTTTGCATCAAAATATTTAAATAAAAACTTCAATACAATACCAGATTAAATCATGTCTGAAATAAAAAATACTCCAAGCTGGCTTGATAAAAGCCTTTTCCCATTTAAAAGCCGTTTTTTAAATATAGATGGTAATACCATTCATTTTGTTGATGAAGGTCAAGGTCCTGTACTGTTATTGCTGCATGGGAATCCGACTTGGTCTTTTTTATATAGACATATTATAAAGAAATTAAAAAGTAGTTTTAGATGCATCGCGCTTGATTATCCTGGATTTGGTCTTAGTGTGGCTAATGCTGAATATAAATATACTCCTGAGGAGCATTCTTTTATTTTGGAGAAATTTGTTGAACAACTTGGTCTTGATAACATAAGAATAATGGTGCAAGATTGGGGCGGCCCAATTGGTTTAGGATTTGCGGGACGTCGGCCTGAATTAATTCACTCCCTTGTTATTGGTAATACATGGGCATGGCCTGCAACTGGTGCGATGTCCATTGTCTCTAAAATATTCGGTAGTGGCCTGGGACGGTTCTTCATTACCCGCAATAATTCTATGATGAAGTTTATTTTAGAATCCGGTATGAATGAAAAGCTAGAAGAAAATGAAATTGCCGCTTACCTATCTCCGTTTAAGACAAAAAAGTCAAGGATCCCAACTTGGATTTTTCCAAAGGAGATTGTGGGCAGCAGATTGTTTTTGAAAGATGTGGAACTCGGAATGAATAACTTAGTTGATAAACCTGTTTTGTTTATTTGGGGAGATGCTGATGGCGCATTCCGCGAGGGAGAACTTAGTAGGTTACAGGAATTCTTTCCCAAAAATGAACTAGTGGTATTGAAAGGAGTCAAACATTATATTCAAGAAAACGCTCCTGATGAAATCTGCAAAGCAGTTTTAAAATCCAAAATCTTGGAGTAATAAAATTTTAGTAAATCTTATTGTAGTTTATATCAACAGATATAACATGATAGTATGCAGAGTAACTGGTTAGACCAACGTTCGTGAATTCTTTATCTATCATCTTGCTTAGATAACCGGCCTGAGAATGCCTGTAATTCTAAATCGATCTATTGCTGTTTAGTTCAATGTTTAGGCAACATTCATGCTAGTGGTAAAGATTGCTATTGCGAGGTATTTTGATACGTGTTGGTATCGTAATCAACTAGTTTTAAATTAAATTTAAAAAAAAATTAGAATATTGTTGTCGTATATATTATATTTGCGACAACATTTTAATATAAAACAATGAAACAATTAACATTCGCATCTTTACAGGTAAAAAATTTAGAAGCATCAAAAATATTTTACACCGAAAAACTAGGATTTGAGATACAAGATGTCAATCCGCAGGTATGTGTCTTTAAATATAATGAGGGTGAGGCAAGTTTTGCTATTCGTACACCGCTTGAGCCAATTGAAGATCGAGAACTGGGTATCGGGGTAGCCCTTCGGTTTGCTGTAGATCAGAACATAGATGAATTGAAAGAACAATTGATTTTAACAGGAATACAGACCGCTGGACCAGTTATAGTAACACCTTTCGGAAGGGCATTTCATGTATTGGATCTCGATGGTTATAAACTCACTTTCTTGGAATCGAAATAGCTTTAATAGTATTTCAAGACTTGATTTATCTTCAATGAAGAAACGAGCATATCGATTCCGCTCAGTTTTTTAAGACCAGCAAACAAGACTTCGAGTTAATTTCATCAAAAATGCTTTAATCTAATGTCAAAAGAAATTGAATTTCACTTTAAGAGCCAAAAGGATAGTCCGGGTTATTTACTTGGTAAGGTAACAATGCTGTGGCAGCGTAAAATCAAAAAATGTTTGGATCCCTTGAATTTGACTCAGACCCAGTTCGTTTTATTGGCTGCCTTAGGCTGGCTTTCCAAGGCCAGTGAGTCAGTGACCCAAGTAGATATCGCCAATCAAAGCAATACTGACAGAATGATGGTTTCAAAAGTTTTGCGTACATTGGAAGAAAAAGGGTTTGTGACCAGAACGGAGCATGAGAAAGATACCAGAGCAAAAACCATTAGATTGACAAGTGCAGGTGAAGTAGTTTTGCAGAGAGCATTGGTTGAAGTAGAAAATAGTGATCTTGAATTTTTTTCTGTCCTAGGTAATGAGATATCTTTTTTCAATAATTATATGTCTTTACTTATTGAAAGGTCTGGTCATTAAGATTAAGTGATTTATCTATAGTTTCTAATATTGAAGTACGGCTGGCAGAAAACAATATGTTAGAAATAGAAAATGGCGCGGGATGCAAGCGGTGCCCATTTTTTTAATTTCATTTTCTAAATTTTTAAAGGAAATTGTTTTTCTAATTTTTATACAACATTCTATCAAGGTCTAGCAGAAGGTAATTGATGCTCTGGTTTATCGTTCGGGTGATGGATTGCATTTGATTGAGCATCTGTACCCGGTTGTGAAGTTCTTCGGAGTAATATTTTCCGCCGTCAGAAAAGATGACCGATTGGTCTGCCAATTCTTTTTTGTCATCAAACTGGTATTGAAGCCATCTGCTTTTGATGTTTTCCAGCATTGATTTTCCGGCAACGGGAGAGAATTTTTTCTCGGTGTACATATACCAAATGAATGGTGGAAAGTTTTTGTCCTTCAAGTTCTCTGTCCAGATATCTCGCAGGATATTTCTGTGATGGTAAAATTCTGTTTTACGACCTCTGGGACTGAGTGTTGCCAAACCGAAGCCTGCTCCCAAAACACCTCCGGCAATCTGAGAACCGTCTTTCCAAGAGTTATTGCTGGCAATTCCACCAACGACCGATGATACGGCACCAGTGACAATTGATGCAATGATCAGCTTGTTGTTTCTGGATTGGTTGAGATTGTCGACATACCGAGCCATTTGTTCAACCCGTTCTCCTTCACAGTCAAATTCTGCGGTCACGGAACTCAATTCGGTCAAAGCGATATTTACTTTTCCATCGATTTGACTTTTAAGTGTCAAAATTTCAAGCTGAGAATTAGGACTGGGATTTTTTTTAAGGTCGACAATGGCTTTTGCTTCATCTAAACTGCTCAGCGCATTGAGAATTAAAATACTCTGGTCTTTGAAATAAGGTTTAAGGTCTCGATTGGCGTACAAAATGGAATCTGAATTTTTTGAAGGTAAATTGTATTCATAATCATAAGATTCCGGTGGTTGGCAGTAACTGTTTTTTAAGGTTAAAATGTTCTGCATCAGACTTTGTTTCTTCTGCGAAACACAACTTGTCAGTAAGAAGAAGGAAAGTAAAATATATAGAGGATTTTTCATAGCGCTTTGTCATTCTGATATCATCAAAATGAATAAGTAGTAAATAATGAATGCAATGAGAATTATTAAATATGCCAGCTTTGATTCAGCATATTCAAAATCAAATCATCGAATGTCCAGCCGATCTTCCTTGCAGAAAGCGCAGTCAAGCTGTCCTGGTCTTGCCTATGAGGGCGGGATGCACCGGTCATATTGGGTTTCATATTCAAATCGAACAATAGGAAATCACCTTTGTCATTGGCCCTGCAATCGATACGGACAGGCGCTTTTGCTCGGACAAAAGCTGCAGCTTTTTCACACTCAAGCATTGCTTTCTGAACTGCGGGATCTTGTATTTCTTCATCCGTAAGTAAAGCGCTGTTGTTGATGACCGCTACAGTTCCATTGTACGGGGCGATTCCGTTTTGATGGTTGAATCTCTTAACTGGTGGAAGTGACCAATGTTTATCTTTTTTGACAGTTTTATTACCTATCACATATTCTCCCGGTGGTATTATGGTAATCGTAATCTCTTCTCCTCGAAGGAATTCTTCTAAATATAAAGCATCTCCAAACTGATGAGAATCAAACATATTTTTAATCACCGAACTTAATTCAGACGCATTATTGACGATAGAAACACCCTGACTTCCTCTTCCTCTGATGGGTTTCGCAACAACGGGAAATGGAAAGCTTAAGCTAAAATCATTATAATTATCTTGGGTGATCAATACAGATCTTGGAATTGGAATGTGATGTTCGGTAAGGAGTAAATTGGTTTGCCACTTGCCATCAAACCTTTCTGCATCTGCGGGAATTTGCCCGACAATGGAAATCCCTTCTGAAATTGCCTTTTCGATCGGATGTCCTGTAAAAAGAACAGTGTTCAGCCACAGTACATTCGCTCCCTTTTTTACTGCGTTTTGAATGCCTTCCTTCGTATCAGGAAAAACCCAATCGAGGTCGTTTTCTACCGCAGGACTTTCGATAGGTGTGATGACATCAATGCCTTGCTGATACAACGAGTAAGCGATATCTGCACCGCTGTCGGAATATCCGCCCGGTTTCATCGGCTTTTTGATGCCATCCACTACAGGTGATTCTTGCGCCTGATACAAAATTGCAACGCTCTTACTCATTTTTGATCTTTATTAATTATCAATTCTTCTGCAAACTTATAAACTCTTAACCTAATAACGTCAGAGATGTTTAAATTTTAAGCCATTTTTAAGATGTCATAAAGCTTTTGTAATTTAAGTAACGTTCTGATTGTTAAAGGTCTGTTCCCTTTTCTGTTGTGTCGATCTCATTATTTTATAAATATAATAGGAATGCAGAAGCACACCTATCGAGCATCCAATAAATACCGGAGGAGCGTTCATCAAAATACCATAAACAATATAGATCGCATTGGCGGTGAGCGAGCAAACCCTTAGATAGAGAATATTCTTCATCGACATCGAAATGAGGTTTAAAGTTAAAGCGGCGTAACCAATTGTTTGTACCATAAACCAGTCTATTTTTTAACAGCAATCATCGTGGCGGTCATTTTAGAGATCAGTTTTTCTTCGGAACTGTCGTAGACGTAGCCTTCGCAAATGGTCAAGGTTCTTCCGGACTGCAAAACCTTCCCAATGGCGATCAGCTTGTCAGTTTTAGCAGGTTTTATAAAATTGATCTTAAATTCTACCGACAATACTTCCATATCTTCGGGCATCATCGTCAATGCAGCATAGCCACAGGCATTGTCTACAATGCTTGTGGCAACTCCGGCGTGGAAAAAACCGTGTTGCTGCGTCAAAGCTTCCGAGAATTCGCTGGAGATCTTCACTTCACCCTTTTCTACGCTCACTAGTTTGGCATTCAGGGTTTTCATCAAACCTTGTTTATCGAAGCTTTCTTTAATTCTGTCGTACATATCAGTCTTTCAGTTTTAGTTCCATTTGAATGTTGCAGCGTTGGTAAGGTGTCTGTCTGCCTGTTATCTTTTCAAAACCCAATTTGTGATACAGGTTGATGGCAGGTTTAAGGATCGTGTTGCTTTCCAGATACAGTTTTGATGCTCCCAATTCTTTAGCAGCATCAATGACTGCGTTTCCCAACAGAGAACCTAAACTTTTACCCTGTGCTTTTGGAGAAACAGCCATTTTTGCCATCTCATAATCATATTCCGGGTCGTTCATTTTAATTAAAGTGCAAACGCCCAAAGGTTCATCTTTGTACAAAGCGACAAAAATTTTCCCGCCTTTATTTAAAATATATTCCTCAGGATTATCCAGTGCTTTGTAATCGGCTTCCTCCATTTCAAAATAATTGGAGATCCATTCTTCATTCAGAGACCTAAATGCGGATTGATATTTTGCCTCATAGGGAACGATCTTCGCATCTTTACTTTCACGAATTTTCTTCTGTTCCTGCACTCTCTTCAAAAGTGATTTCTGCTCAAGTAAAAATTCCCATTCTGCCAAGGCTTCCCAAAGATTATGGTTGGCTTCACTAATCATTCCGTCAATCGCCAGATCGATGTCTGCACATTGTACCTTAATAATTTGATGAGAGATTTTAACGCCTTTTTCAGTCAAGCCCACAACATTTCTGCGTTTGTCGGTGGATTCAAGGTTGTTTTCGATGAGCCCTGCAGCTGCCATCTCTTTTACTATTTTGGTGACAGAAGGTTGAGAATGCCCAATCTGTTCAGCAATCTCTGAGATTGTTTTTTCGCCGTCCTCAGAAAGAATAAAAAAGACAGGAAACCATTTTGGTGAAAAATCGACATTGTACAATTCGTAGATCTTTGCGGCATCTTCTGTCATTTTTGAGGTTAATAGGCGGAGTCTGCTTCCTAAAGCCATTTTGCCTGTTCTATTAAAAAAATCCATTTAGAATATATTTATTTGATTAATAACTTTCATTTTCAGTAGGGAATTTCTGTGCTTTCACATCAGAAATATAATGTTGCGTCGCTTCGGTCATTATGGTGTGAAGGTCTGCATATCTTCGTAAAAATTTCGGAGAGAATTCTTTGTTCATTCCCATCACATCCTGGATGACCAAAACCTGTCCGTCCGTTCCTGAGCCTGCACCGATTCCGATGGTTGGGATTTTTATCTTTTCCGAAATTTCAGTTGCCAGTTTAGCCGGAATTTTCTCCAGCAGAATACCGAAGGCGCCCAATTCTTCCATCAGAAGACAATCCTGCATCAACTTCTCCGCTTCCTTTTCATCTTTTCCACGGATGGCATACGTTCCGTATTTATTGATCGATTGAGGCATCAGACCCAAATGAGCCATCACAGGAATTCCTGCATCAATGATCTTCTTTACATCATCTTTGACCTCCGATCCGCCTTCAACCTTTATCGCATCAGCACCGGTTTCACGCATTATTTTGATAGCAGCTTCCAGAGATCTCATCGGGTCGCCTGAGCAGGTTCCAAAGGGCATATCGACGATGACCAATGCACGCTTTGTCCCGTTCACCACTGACTTTGCGTAGATGATCATCTGTTCAAGCGTGATGGAAAGGGTAGTGGCGTTCCCTACCATTGTGTTGGAAGCGGAATCGCCTACGAGGATCACATCGATTCCTGCATTATCGATAATCTGTGCCATTGTAAAATCATAGGCGGTAAGAACACTGATCTTTTCTCGGTTTTGTTTCATTTTGGTCAACTGAAGCGTGGTAACCTTTTTCTTATTTTCTGTATGGATAGACATTTCAAATGTTTTTTTGTTTTTATTACTGGATTTTCATCAAAGTCACCAGTGAAGTCGCAACAAGTTTTTTGGAGCCATAATTAATAGTAAAGCAATCGGCCTAACAAATGATCAAGGTTCTTCCGTTTTTGATGACCTCCCCTGCTGTGACCAGCAATTCACCTTGAGCAGGATTCAGATATTTTATTTTTAAATCGACCGTGACAAAATAAGCGTCTTCTTCGTGAAGTGTAGCAGCAGAAAAGTAAGCAGCCGTATCAACTGCCGCCGCCAAGACACCGCCATAAAAATATCCGGCACCTCTGATCAAAGATTGCTGACGTGGAATAATCACTTCCACAAAACCATCTTCAATTTCGCCTGCATAGGCATTATAAAACTTCATCAGATTCTGTTTCTGAACTCCTGTTCTGATATATTCTGTGTGAGATGTTATCATATCAAAATATTTATAAAAATCAATTATATAACTGACTATACAAATATCGTAAAAAAATGATTCCCATCAAAATTTATTTTTATTAGGGCAAAATAGTTTTATAATATAATGGAAAATTTAAGATAAAGATGATCGATCTTAATCACCTTAAAATGAGTCCAGTATTATTTTTCCTCCGTTTGATATCGATTAGAAAACTGGAGATCTTTCTTTAGATTTAAATCTAACATTTTCAAAAATATTATCAAACAAAGTAACAAATAATGAACTTCATTGAAAGAAATATTTGAGTAGATCAAGCAATTATTATTCTGGCAAAAAATGGAGTTGCGGTAAATGATAATGAAGCTAAAATTAGATTAGAATTAAACAAGAATTACAAACCTCATTTCAATCACAAAATTTTTGATTTATTCTCGATCTCTTCTCCAACCATCCCATTAAAAGCCGTTCAGACTTGGCTGAATATTTTTCAAAAGAAAAACCGGAAAAAAGAAAGCAGATATGAAGTGTTGACAATGAAAAGGAGCCAAAAGGAAACGGAATAATTGGAGGGTACCTTTAGGGAGGAAACCGTTTATGCCGTAGTCTTTTGGTGGGATAGGCTGACGGCTGGCAACAGTACCTTAGCTGCCTTTTTACAGGTTTATTATGGAAAATGTTTTACTAAAAATTATGTTTTCAATTCCCAGAAAGAACAATCATGAAAAACTATAAATTAATTTTAGTTATGATGTCTTATTAGAAATTTTTGCAAAATAATTATATTAGATAATACTATTAATTTCTTATAATTACTCTTACAGGAACTGATCTTATACTTGCTAAGAATTTTAGAACTTTTATCTAATTGCTGATAACATTTAAATCATTGATTTAAATTAATTTGACTTAATAACAGTTTGTTAATTCCTATTTCTAAATAATATTTCAATTAATTTTGATTGTCGACTGTTGAGCAATTCTTCAAATCTTCCACAAGAGTGCTCGGAAAATGTAACGCTGACGCCAGATTTTTGACAATTCCATCCTAAAGATTCAAGGATTAAAGTGATTTATTTTAGGACATCTGACTTTCATTAGATCACCTATAACTGTGACTTAAAACGCCAAAACATTCCATAAAAAACTATATAATCTCTTTAAGAATTTTCTGATTTATTTTTAAAAACTTTCTTTATCAAATAGGTAATATACTAACGTTGATATAGAATTCTTGTAAGTACAAAAAAGATAAAAGATTAATTATGGAAATAAATATTATCACAAAAGAAGATCTAAAAGAATTCAAAATCGAATTGTTGGATGACATTAAAAACCTGCTCAGTATTAAAGTTTCTGAGCAGAAATTATGGTTACGTTCATCAGAGGTCAAAGAGCTTCTGAAAATTTCTTCAGCAACCCTGCAAAACCTTCGTGTAAGTGGGGTTTTGACATTTACTCGCGTCGGAGGAACACTGTATTATAATTATAAAGACATTGAAAAAATGCTTAATGGCAAAAGATAGATTGCTGATTCAAAAATAATGCAAATGAATTACATAAAACATCTAACAGGTTTCTACGGAAAAGTGGCTCAGGACAGTACACTTAATCCTACACACATCAACCTATACTTAGCATTATTCCAATTCTGGAATTTCAACCGTTTCCGAAATCCAGTCAGTATTTCGCGGGATGAAGTGATGCGAATCAGTAAAATATACTCAAAAGCTACCTATCACAAATGCCTGAAGCAACTTCATTCTTTGGGCTATATTGATTATCAGCCGTCTTATAATCCGTTTAAAGGAAGTTTCGTGGTAATGTTAGATTTTGCGGGGGAGTTAAAGCTTATTGGTAAGAAGAAAGGAAGGGATGTAAATATTTGATAAAACTATTATCATGTAATTGTTTTTTTAACAATATTGATAAACAAAATTGAGATTTGGTAACGATACGAAATCTTATATATAAAATTTTTATTCAAGTGATAAATTTCGTTAATTTAGAGAGTTATAAGAATTTTTATTAGCAATTACGGTTTTCCGTAATTGCTAATAAAAATTCTTATCTAACTTTAAAAACTATGATTACGAGAAAAAAACTATTATCTGAAGGATAACTTTCAAGATAGAAAGAGAGATTCCTAAAGAAAACAATCAGTCATTTGTTATAATGTTAAATTGAAACGATTAGCCGATGAATATATACCAAAAAGCTATATGAATTGGTACAAATTAGATAGAAACATAGAAATTGAATTTTAGTTAAATGGAAAGCTTTAACCTATATCGCGAAGCAAAAGATCAATATGAGAAATTAATCCCGGAAAAAAATGACGGATTGATTCTCCTGTCTCTTTATGCAAAGTATAAGGATAAAGACTTTACTGAAGAAAATATCATTTCCATTACAAATAAGATTTTTAAAGATCAAGGAAATAATGAATTTGAACGTTCTCGCACAGAATACAATAGAAATAATACTATAATTTTAAGATTACAGGAATCATTCTTATGGCGTAATGAAACGAAAAGAACTTATCAATTTAAAAAGTATGGGCTGGAACTTTGTCAAAATATTGAAAAACGCCTCATCGAAAAATATAATCCTGCAAAAATAAAAAGGTTTTTTGACCAATTACATAAAAGTCTCACAGAATATATTGAAGCAGATAAAGACTTTAACGAATGGATTGAAGATCATTTTGATTTAAGAATGCCCGAACTTATTTCTCAAATTGAAATATTGGATCAACAAGTAAACGAATCTGTGACGGACTTCAAAGTCAATATTAAATCGGAAGACCAAAGTATTCTTTATATTTTAAAAGAAATCGAAATTCGTCTTGAAATAATAAAAGAACAATCATCTGAACTCAAAAACGCATTTCAGATATCATATGATATTGATGAATTACTGACTGATATTCTACAAAAAAATGATAGTTACAATTATATTGAGAATATTCAAAAGGTTCAAAAATTCCACGATAATTCTCGCAGTCAATTAGAACAAGTTAGCAAGAGAATAGAAAAGATAAAACCGAGAATAAGAGAATTTATTTATGATTTTAACAAGAAAGATTTTGACAGAAAAACCAATAAATTTATTTACTATTTGTTGGAAAAATCTTTTGTTAAAAGAGAAAAGAGTACAAAGAGAATTCAATTTCCGAATAATCTTTCCGGCTTGAAGGTAAAATCTATAGAACATTCTCCCACATTAAATATTATTCCAATTCGAGAGATAAGTCCTAAATTACCTGTTGAAATTATTAAGAGAAATATCGACATTCCTAAAAGAAAAGTGCTGCTGGACAAGACAATCAAATGGAAACAAGATAAAGAAAGAATAATGTATTGGACAAACTTTGCATTTCAGGAGTTGGAGGAAAAAGGCTCATTAGTTTTTACACCACTGTTTTTTAAAATTGTTGATAAAGACCGATTGACAATTGCTGTTAAAACAGCACATAGTGTTTTAAGAAAAAGTACAAAATTAAAACAGCGGTATAAAGTAGAAATTAACCAAACCCCTGTTAATCATACTTTAAATAAAACAATATCATTATGGCAGATGACAATTCAGAAAAAGTAATAAAATATGGTTTTCTTTATGAAAAGAAAGCTATGAGTGTTTTTGCTAAATTAGATTACACTCTTAGAAGTGGTATTCATATTCAACGAGAATATCCTATTGATGCAAATTTATTTCGTTTCCTAAATGAGAATGAAAATTTTGAGTCTTTGAAAAATTATTATAAAGACTTTTTCAATCTTAATCTACGAAAAGACGGAAATGAATTTAACCAGTATTATTACTTGGATCTAAATGAAGACGGAAAAAGTAATGTGCCTTCCGATAGCAGAGACTATTTGAAAAATGAATTTATCATTATTGGTATGCTTTTTCTGAAAATGTACAAATTAGATGGTAACATTGAGCTTGATAGTATATCTGAATTTATAAGTCTCCTTTATGAAGAATACGAAGAAGAGAAAAATGCTTTGAGAAAATTAATTAATGATAATTCTTCTGATAAAGGTTCTGATTTAAATGATGAAAGATTTGAAGATGTGATAAAAAAATCCTTTATCAAATTTGGAGAGTTAGGTTGGCTATTATGGGATGATATTAGCGAAAAAAACAAATTTAAAACAATGCCCTCTTTTGAAAGGTTACGAGCAGCATATCAGCCTCAAATAGAAACAATAGATAGCTTAATTAAAGAAGTGAAAGATGCAGAATAATTATCCTCGTATTTATAGTTTATCTACAATAGGCATTAAACAACATTTTAATGCTGATTACTTATTCCATCCTTATAGGACTGATTTTAGTGGAGACAGTGGAAGTGGAAAAAGTATGATAGCAGATATGATTCAATTAATTCTAGTTGGTTCGGGTGAATTTAAATCTGCAACAGATGCTAATAAGGATAGAGATGTAAAAGGAATGCTTTCAGCTTCCGCACGAAAATCATCTGCAAGAGGTTATGTTTTTCTAAATGTTGAACTTAGTCCAAAAAAGTACATTGTAATTGGAACATATATCGAAAGCACAAGTAACGCTGCAGAGATGTTTATCATACAAAACGGATATGATTGGGAAGAGTTAACACCTCTAAATATGCCAATTTTCACAAAAGATTTAATTATAAATGATAAAGTAGATACACTAAATAATCTTTTTGAAAAAATCGATTTTGCAAGGATGAAATCTTTTAAGAGAAGAAATTATCATCAAATTCTTTATAATAATGAAATTCTATCATTAGATTTAACAAAAGATGAAACATTAAAAACCTATGCCAATATATTGAGATCTTTCTCAAGAGGTAAAGGTTTTAAAACAGAGTCTGAAAATCTAAAAAAATTCCTTTTCGGTGATGATGAGCAAAATATCATTATGGAAAAATATAGAGAGGAAGTAGGTTATATTAGTAACGATTTCCACGAACATAAAAGATACCAGGAAGAAATTGATTTGATAAATAAAAAACAATCTTCTCTAAAAAATGTCCACGATAAAAGCAAAATATATAAATCTACATATTCTGAATTCCTATTCAAACAATATAATTATTGGAATACTTTAAAGAGAAAAACAGTAGTAGAAAAACAAAAAGCAGTAGAGGAATTAGAAAATAAAAAGGTTGAACTTAAGTTTGTTGAAAATCAGATTAAAAAGTCAAAGATAAAAGACCTAGAGGAGCTTTTAGACAAAAAGAAAGTTATTGCTAATCTTGCTTATAAAGATAGTTATAGAGAGGAAATAGAAAGTAAGCACTTCAATATCAAACAATCTAAAACTTCTGTGGAAACAGTTGATAACTGGTTGAAATTAAATAACAATCAATTAGATAAAGTTAAGGAGTGGTATGAATTTCAAACCAAGGAAAAAGAGAACAAAAGAAATTTATTAGGTTTCATAAATTACCTCAAAAATAATAACCTTCTTAATGATTTTGATATCTCAATTTGGCTAAATGACTTTGAGAAAGCGAGTGAAAATTTCCCTATAGAAATTGAAAAGCTTGAAAAAGAAATAATTGAGCTTGAATCATTATCAAAGTTTTCAGATTTAAATAATCCAGAATCTCTTGTAAGATGGGCTACTGAAAATTTGAACTTTCCCATATCTCATACAATAGAAAGTATCTTAATTTATTTTCAAAAATATGGAAAGACAAAACCTTCGGAACAAAATGCTAATAGATATGTTTCGTTTCCGGAAGAATTATTTGAAAATATAGATTCCAAAGTAAAAGATAAAAAAGATAATCACGGATTTTGGTTAGATCTTGATGGAGTATATGAGTATATTACATATTCACCAAATCAACTTTTGAACGTTGATAGTGTAGAATTCCTCATAATACCATTATCGGAAATCAAAGAAGGAGTCGGAAAGAAATTAAATGCATTAATTAAAGAAAAAAGCAACAAAGAAAAGTATAAAGAAATACTATTCAAGTTTAATAATCTTCAGGAAAACATAGATTTATACAAAAGAAAAGAGGAACTTATTTCTTTCAATATTGAAGAAAGTTTAGATATTTCCGAAAGTAAATTTGAACAATTTATTCGACTGTATCTTGATAAAGACAATATTTTAAATCAATTCAATTTGATTCAAAAAGAATATGTAGATTTTTTGAGTAAAAAAACAGTCATAGAAGAGTGTAATAAAAGAATCCAAAAACTGGAAACAGATTTATTTGGTAATAAAGAGAATATTGATATAGAGTTTGTCGAAAAAGAAATCGCTCTTGAGAATAAAGAATTAGCTATTCAACAAAACGATTTACAAGAACTAATAAATAAATTTGTTTTTGATGAGACCTTGTTGCAGGAAAAATATTTGAGCAATCAGAGTATATTAAATTGTAAGTATGAATTAGAAAAAGAGTGCAGGGAAATCAGTGATAATATTCAACAAAAGGAAAATACAATAAGTATATCTAATCAGGAACTAACTGAAACAGAACAAACATTTGAACAACTGTTTAAACATCAACCGGAATATGATGAAAATGTTGAAGAGTTTTCTAATCCTGAAAATGGAGGATTAAACTCTTTAAAAAATAAGGCAGATAGTGCAAAATTTAATTATGAATTTGCAGTTAAGAAAATTCTTGAAGAGATGAATTTGCCATATGACGAATCTATTTCAATAGGAAAGTTAGCCAATTTAATGCTACCAACTGTTTTCACATCATCAGCGGTTAATGAGGACTTAATTTCATTTAATATTGCAGATAGGCTAAATAAACTTACACAAGATATTCAGGAAATTGGTTCAAGGAAAATTGAAATATTAGGAAGTATTTTTAATGAGGTATATAAAGTATACACCAATTACCTCACGAAAGTCAATGAAATTGATTCCTATTTAAAAAAGAAAAATAAAATTATTACAGGAGGAAATAGAGCATCATTAACATCAAAAAAGTCAATTTATTATCCCGATAGTTGGCTTGGAAATTTCAGAAAACAATTAAATACCCAAATAAATAATACAGGTTTATTTAGTGAGCTTCGAGAAGAAATAGATATAAATAAAATGATGATAAAGGCTTTTCAGCAGCTTGGAGGAAGTACTAAAGTTGAACCCGAAGATTTAATGAATCCTAAATCGTATTTCGATTTAGAATTTGATTTAAAACTTGACAATGATGAAATTAATTCGGGAAGTAACGGGCAAACTTATGCTGCTAATGCTTTGTTATGTCTAGCAAGATTATCTTTAATTGAAGAAAAAGGTAGAAAAGGATTAAAAATAATGCCAATAGATGAAGCAGAAGGTTTAGGAAGTAACTATGATATGTTACACGAATTGGCAAAAAAAGAACAATATCAGATACTTACAATGGCAATAGAAACAGCAGGTGAAATTACTGATGATGGACAATATATTTATATTATGAATGAAAATAATATGGCGAGTATTGATACTTATGTTCCTCCGCTCGGAATCTTTGCAAATGAAGTTTTTGAAGATATTGATGAATATATAAATACAAGGCCAGATGATGAATAAAAATATCACTTGGAAAGAATTAAAGGCACTTGATGATTTATATCACTTAAAAAAGACCAAAGCAAATATTCAAGGTCATCCTTATATAAAATATCTTTTAGAAGAAAAATGTATTCTCGATAGAAAACCGGATAATGTTAAAGTTATTACTTCTACCGATGATTTTATTAAATTCTATGAAGAAATATTTAAAATACAATATGATGAAGCCAAAAAATTTCTTATAGAAAATAGTATTGAACCCAATGCTAAAAAGAACTTTACAATTGATGATGTAAAAACTCTAATGCTTATAGCTGAGAACAGAACAGAGTTAAAAAATAATCCTACCAATATAGAAGACTTTTCAAATGAATTTTTTGATACTTCAAAATATTTGAAGAATAAAGCAAGTATCAGAAATGCTGTATTTAAAATTTTAGATATCACAGAATTTGCTTTAGACAAAAAAGAAAACCAATGGAGAATAGTTGTTGATCATCCTAACCCTAAAGCAATTGTATTATGTGAAAATAAATCATTTTTAAAGCAGCCATGGATAGTTAAAAATACTGAAGTTAAATTATGGTATGTCGGAGGAAATAATATAAAAATAATTGACGATATTGATGAGGCAGAACTTTCTAAACCTATTTATTATTCTTGTGATTGGGATTTAGCAGGACTACAAATCTATTCAAGAATAAAAGCGAAACTTAGAAACAGGAATAGAGACATTTCTCTTTTATATCCTAATGAACCACAAAAAAAAATAAGCACGTACATAGATTATCATTATAGCCATTGGGATTTATCAAAAATACTATCTGGATTGTCCCTGGAAAATTTTTCAAAAAAAGAAATAATTCTTATTAACGATTTAATCCAAAATGAAATGTGGATAGAAGAAGAATCTTTTGATTTAATAAAGATGATTCAATTAAAAAAATTATAGTATATCTTTCAACAAGTAATTAAAAGAATTAAAACGTTCGCAATAATGTTTTTTGATATGTATTACTATTTTTTTATTATATATCACTTTACAATATTTCAATGTTTTTCCAAAAAAACTTGTTCGAAATTCAGCAATCATTACTTGCAAATTCCAACGGAAATTTCTACTTTTACTACGTAAAATTTTTATAATGGATTTTACCGCTTTTTGCAAATGCCCTATTTAAGGCCTTTCACAAGATGCTACAGCGAAACGCTTATCAATAAAAGGACGAGAAGAAGTTACAAAAACCCTCTCTCTCCGCAGAGTAGGAAAACTAAACTTTTCAAAAACACTCAAAAATCTATTTAAAAAGCTGTAATTTATTTAATTACAGCTTTTTTGTATGTATAATGTTCGAAAATTTTTAAAATTAAATATAATTTTTTTGAAAGCTTGCTTTTGAAGACAACACATAATTTTAAAATTTAATATATATTTAGATATCTAAAATTCCTATATGCTCGAAAATTTTGAATTTTATCTTTTTTTGGTGCTGCTCATTACAATGCTCATCATGCTGGCAAAAAAAATTCAGGTTGCATATCCCGTTTTATTGGTATTGGCTGGACTTTTCATAAGTTTTATCCCAGGTGTTCCACTTATTACAATAGAACCTGAATTATTATTCGTTATTTTTTTACCACCTTTGCTCTATGAAGCTGCATGGTCGACTTCGTGGAAAGAGCTTTGGAGATGGCGAAGGATTATTTTCAGTTTTGCTTTTGTAGTCGTTTTTTTTACCGCATTATCAGTGGCTGTTTTTGCCAATTATTTCATTCCCGGCTTTTCTTTAGCCTTAGGTTTTTTGTTGGGTGGAATAGTTTCTCCGCCAGATGCAGTGAGTGCAGGAGCGATTTTAAAATTTGTAAAAGTACCCAAAAGATTGGCTTCGATTCTCGAAGGAGAAAGTTTACTGAATGATGCATCTTCTCTGATTATATTCAGATTTGCAATGATTGCTGCGGCGACCGGGCAATTTGTGTGGCATGAGGCAGCCGGAAGTTTTGTATGGATGTGCTTTGGTGGTCTGGGAATCGGACTTGTGATTGCGTATATTTTTATGAAAATGCATAAAATTCTACCTACTGACTCAAACATTGATATTCTTCTGACTTTTATCGCACCTTTCTCGATGTATTTGGCAGCAGAGCAACTTCATGCATCCGGAGTTTTAGCGGTGGTCACCGGTGGGTTATTTCTTTCTTATCGCAGTCACGATTTTTTAAGCAGTGCATCAAGAATACGTACGGTAACTGTTTGGGAAAGTTTTTGTTTTTTGTTAAATGGAATTGTTTTCATGCTTATCGGTCTAGATTTGCCCGAAATTGTTTCCGGCTTAGGTGAGACAGATATTTTCACTGCAATCGGTTATGGAATTGCAGTTACGGTTGTCTTGATTATTGTAAGAATATTGGCAGGCTACGCAGCCGTGATTACGACTTTGATTATGAGAAATTTTATCACCGTTGCCGATGCAGAATCACCCGGCTGGAAAACGCCAATGATCATTGGCTGGACCGGAATGAGGGGAGTGGTTTCTTTGGCTGCAGCACTTTCAATTCCCTTGACTCTGGATGACGGAACTCCTTTCCCTCAACGAAATATGATTCTCTTCATCACATTTGTTGTTATTCTTTTAACACTACTTTTACAAGGACTGACTCTTCCTGTTTTACTTAAAAGGTTTCCGCCAATAGACCGTGACTTTATAAAAAGTGAGAAAGAGATTGATTATGATATTCGGAACAGTCTGGCAAAAGTAGCGATTGATAAAATTCGCAGTGATTATGCTCATAAGATTGAAAGTTTTCCAGCATTGAAAGATCAGTTACAGAAATATGAAAACCAATTGAGCAGTTCTGAAATTATCCTAAATTTTAATGAATACAGAGATATTTATATTGATATTCTTGAAACTCAAAGAAGCTGGCTGATCAATAAAAATCGCGAAGAACTTTTGTTAGACGAAGAAATAATCAAAAAGCATCTTCGTCTGCTTGATCTTCAGGAGGAAAGACTGAATATGAAAAGCTAAAACTTTGATGCATGTAATTTGAGACCTGTTATTTTTTCAGAAAAATTAAACGCGTTCTAAGTAGTGAGATATCAAATGATGATTCTCCAACTGCTTGAAGATCATATTCAGTAAAAATGCCGAATGATTATTGAGCAGTATATATTATATTTAAGTGGCTATTCTGGCTGAATAATTACAAAATGAACCAAAGGAAATTCATTCTTTATATGTTGACGAATACGTATAATGGCTTCAGTAATTTCTTCTGTATCCAAATGGTCTTCAAAATCTACAATCAGCATCAGTACGATTTCTTCCGGAGACTGGTAGGTAGAAAGGATGCTTTTCGTTTTAACTACAGCAGGATCTGTCTCAGCGAGTTTTGAGATCTTATCTCTTGTGTCCGGGGCTATACCTTCTCCCATCAATAAGCTCCTGCTTTCCCGAGCAAGGATAAAAGAGACAAACACCAGTATCAATCCTACAATAACTGATGCAAGCCCGTCTAATTCAGGAATCTGAAATGAATGGCTGATTCCCATCAATACCATAACAACGGTGAGGCCTGCTACAGCTGCACCATCTTCAAAAACAACGAGAAAACTTGCCGGATCCTTGCTTTTAATAATTGCATCCCACCATTTTAATCCATTGCGGGTTTTATTAAATTCTTTTATTGCAATAAACAGAGAAGTTCCTTCAAAAATCAGAGAAAGAATTAAGACAATGTAGTTCCAAAACGGATCTTTCATCACTTCAGGTTCTATAATGTGCAATACCCCTTGATATATAGATAAAGCACCGCCCAATCCAAATATCAATATTGAAACAACAAAAGACCAGAAATACAGTTCTTTGCCATAGCCAAAAGGATGAGACTCATCTGCCGGTTTTTTGCTTCTTTTCAACCCATATAAGAGTAAGAGTTGGTTTGCAGTATCGACAGTTGAATGGATGCCTTCAGAAATCATTGAAGAACTGTTGGTAAAAGCACCCGCAATAAACTTGGTTAGCGCTATCAGAAGATTGGCAGCAAGTGCACTGTAGATCGATTTATGATTGTTGGCCATTTGTTACGGATCAAAAGAAGGAATTAAATTATTTTTTAAAATGTAACGTGTTAAAAATCACCTACGATTTGCTATTTGTAGTTTTCTTCATTCCCGAAATAATACGTTGTCTATGTATAAAACCCCAGTCTGCGATGGTATTGGTGAGCTGTTTAAGAGATTTTCCATAGTCGGTGATCTGATATTCTACAGCTACAGGTGATGTGTTCAAAACATGGCGCTCAATCAATTCATTGATCTCCAGATCTTTCAACTCGCGGCTGAGCATTTTACCGGAGATGCCTGTGACCTCTTTGAGCAATTCAGAATAACGCATCGGCTTGTAACACAAACATGCAATAATGGACATCTTCCATTTCCCGTTTAAAATTTCCATTGTATCACTGATTGCCAGTATTTTTTGGCTGCAGTCTTTCACTAAATTAAATTCTTTTTTCATTCCGTTCACTTGGTTACCCGTTTGCCACTATAACTTTTTGTCACTTAGTTACAAAGATACACATTGATATGGTAACTTTGCCTATCTAATTTACAACAACAAAAAATGGATTTAATCAAAAATTTACAGTGGCGTTATGCTGTTAAGAAATATTCAGATGAAATGGTCAGTGAAGACAAGATTGCTAAGATTGAAGAAGCTATCAATCTTACAGCCTCTTCTTGCGGAATACAGCCGTATCGACTATTTGTGATCACCAATCCTGAAGTCAGACAAAGACTTGCTGAAGGATCATTTAACACACAGATTCACGCATCCTCTCATCTACTGGCATTTGCCGGACTGAACCGAACAACTAGTAATTACATCACAGACTATGTTGATATGATGGAGGAGCAGCGAAGTTTGGAAAAAGGAACACTCAAAGAATATAAAGATACGCTGATTGATTATTTTTCGATCCAAACACAAGAAGAGAATGTGGTTTGGTCGACCAAGCAAGCATATATAGGTTTGGGTACCGCATTGATTGCGGCGGCAGAGCTTAAAGTAGATGCAACACCAATGGAAGGATTTGATCCGAAACTGTTTGACGAGGTTTTAGGTCTGTCAGAAAAAGGGCTTCACGCATCAGTAATCTTATCGTTAGGTTATCGGGATATTGAAAATGATTATTTGGCATCAATGCCAAAGGTCAGATTGCCCATCAATGAATTTTCTACCAAAATAAATTAATTTTATAAATGAGAAAAGACCTGTAGTAACTTCAATTGCTGCAAATCTTTGATAAATAGAAGCCTTGGCGTTTGTCGAGGCTTTTGTCTAAATCTAATAAGTTGAAAAAATACCTGAATAGTAAAGGAGAAATATTGGTTAATGTTTTGAAAAGTTTGATCTATTAATTTCTTTTCGTCGTGTACTTTTAAATTTTGATTAATTAAGAATTATAAATTAAAACTGATTTTTCAATCTTCAGCAAGAGATATGTTCTTTTTTCTTTTAAAGTTGAAAGAAAAACGATTTACTTATATTTGCCGGCAAAGCAAATTGAAATGTTCAAAAAAGTAATCACTGTATTTATCCTTGGCTTTTATTCGGTTTTTTGTCTGGGTCAGCAGGTTCGGCCTTCAAAATCATCTGAAATTTACCGTGAACTCAAAACCCTCAAAAATATTCCTAAAGTTTTGTACTTGGCAGCTCATCCCGATGATGAAAACACAGGATTGCTCTCGTGGTTAATCAACGAACAAAATGTGGAAACGGGTTACTTATCGTTAACAAGAGGTGACGGCGGTCAAAATTTATTGGGAACGGAGCAGGGTGCTGCTTTGGGTTTGATCAGAACGCACGAACTTTTGGAGGCAAGAAAGCTAGATGGTGCCCAACAGTTCTTTACCCGTGCAATTGATTTCGGGTTCTCTAAAAATACTACCGATACCTTTAAACAATGGAATGAAGACAGCATTATCGCTGATGTCGTTTGGGTCATCCGAAAATTCCGTCCTGATGTGATCATCTGTCGTTTTCCGCCTACCGCTGCGGCAGGCCACGGACAACATGCGGCTTCGGCTGTGGTTGCTGAAAAAGCTTTTAAACTGGCAGGCGATAAAAACGCTTTTCCTGATCAATTAAAATATGTGAACGTATGGCAACCAAAACGCGTGTTGTGGAATACTTTCCGATTCGGGTCTAACAATACCACTGCCGAAAATCAACTGAAAATTACCGTTGGGCAATACGATGCGCAGTTGGGAATGGGCTATGGTGAACTGGCAGGATTAAGCAGAAGTCTGCATAAAAGTCAGGGAGCAGGAACACAGTCTGTAGCCGGGATCAAAACTGAATATTTTTCTCACGTTGATGGCGAGCCTGCAAAAACAACACTTTTTGACGGTATCAATAAAAACTGGACGGCAAAAGGAAATCCTGATATTGATCAATCACTGGATAGAATCATTTCTGCTTTTAATTTTAATCAACCTGACCTCAGTTTGCCGGCTTTGCTTGCTTTGAGAAAAAAGGTGATGGCATTAAAAGATTCAGACCTCAAAAAAGATAAAATTAAAGCTCTCGACAATATCATTTTAAGCTGTGCCGGATTTATGGGTGAGGTCGTAACCAATCAAGCCGAAGCTGTTGCCGGAGATCAGTACAATTTTAGATTAAATTTGATATCAAGAGCTGAAAATCCTGTTGTTTTGGAAAATGTAAAATGGTTGAATCAGTCAGAAAGCTTTACCAGAAATCTGTCAAAAGATTCTTTAATCACCATTGAACATAAAATTCAGATTCCCGTTGATGCAGCACTTACAGAACCTTACTGGTTGGCAAAAGCTGCCAAGGACGCAGCAACATTCTCTGTTCCCGATGAAACTTTAATCGGTTTGCCGGAAGCAGAATCACCACTAAATGTTTTGCTTGATTTAAAAATCGGTGCAGAAAAGTTTCAGGTCAGACTTCCTCTGTCATTCAAAAAATTAGATCCGGTGCGGGGTGATGTAGTGGAGGCCTTGCGTATTATTCCTGTCTTAGAACTGAAATTTGCTCAGCCGCTATATTTAATTAAAGAAAATGAAGATTTGAATTTAAGCTTAAATTTTAAGGTGAATTCAAATAAACAGTTCAGTAACGGAAGAGTCAATCTAATGTTTAACGGAGAACGATTAGGCGGCGGGGACTTAAAATCAATCAATGGTAAAGAATTTACAGTTAATTATGTTATTCCAAAAACGAAGCTTGCCTCAATCAGTTCGAATCGTTTGCAATTGGATGCCAATTTTGTTGCAGATGGAATAACTTACAATAAAAAACAGGTATTAATTCAATATCCACATTTACCATCTTTACAATATTTTGCGCCTGCAACGGTTGCCGTGATGAAGGGCAATATTCAGGCGAAGGTTAAAAAAGTGGGTTATGTACAGGGTACAGGAGATTTTATTCCTGAGTTCCTGAAAATTACAGGTATTCAGGTTGATGTTCTGAAAGACGAAGATTTTTATGGAAATCCTGATGAATCAGCAGGAAACAGCAGTCTCAGCAAGCTTTCGCAATACGATGCGATTGTATTGGGAGTTCGTGCCAATAACACGGAGAAAAAGCTGGATCGCTGGATGCCGTTTTTATGGTCTTATGTGAAAGCTGGTGGTAATCTGGTGATGCAGTACAACACCAATCAGGATACAACAGTTGACCAATTGGGAATGTACAATTTTACAATTGCCAATAAACGTGTTACCGAAGAAAATGCTGAGGTTAAATTTTTAAATCCAAATCATAAATTACTGAATTATCCGAACAAAATTACTACAGATGATTTCAACGGTTGGATACAGGAGCGTGGCGCCTATTTTCCTGATCAATGGGATGCGGCGTATGAACCACTTTTTGAAATGCACGATACAGGTGAAGAGCCTTTGCAGGGATCAACTTTATATGCCAAATACGGAAAGGGGAATTTTATTTATACTCCGTTGGCATTTTTCAGACAGTTGCCTGCTGGAAATGTAGGTGCCGCACGTTTATTTTTAAACTTTTTATCTGCACAGAAAAACTGATGAGCAATCAACTTAAAAACTGGAACACGTGGTACATATTATTGGCTGCCGCACTGGTAGTTCAAATCGTATTTTATTATCTGTTTACTAAATTGTGGGCATGAGCAATATAGACTGGACCGTTCTTATTTTCACACTGGTCGCGGTGGTAATTTACGGCGTTTTTATCGGTCGTGGACAGAAAAGCAACGAATCTTACCTCAAAGCAGATAACAAAATGCCATGGTACATTGTACTCATCGGCATTATGGCTACACAGGCAAGTGCTATTACATTTCTTTCAGCGCCTGGTCAGGCTTACACTGATGGAATGCGTTTCGTTCAGTATTATTTTGGTCTTCCTTTGGCGATGATTGTAATCTGCATAACTTTTATTCCGATTTTTCAACGCTTGAATGTTTACACGGCCTACGAATATCTGGAAAACCGTTTTGATAAAAAAACAAGGGTGCTCACCTCGATGCTTTTTCTTTTTTCCAGAGGTTTATCGACAGGGATCAGTATCTACGCTCCGAGCATCATTCTGTCAAGCGTTTTAAACTGGAATATTTATCTGACGAATGTTTTGACAGGTGGAATTCTTTTAATTTATACCTATGTTGGCGGTGCCAAAGCGATTGCTCATACGCAAAAATTACAGTTTTTGATTATTCTCGGTACCATGGCATTTGCTGGTTATCTCCTGATTCAAAATATGCCGAATGGAATTGGTTTTAGTGACGCACTTTATCTGGCAGGGAAATCAGGAAAGCTCAATGTGATCACCACAGAATTCGACTGGAAAGATAAATACAATATCTGGAGCGGATTGATTGGTGGTTTTTTTCTGGCACTTTCTTACTTCGGAACCGACCAGAGTCAGGTAGGAAGATATATTACAGCGAAAGACAATACTAATGCGAAAATGGGTCTGCTGCTGAACGGATTGGTTAAAATTCCGATGCAGTTTGCTATTCTGTTGATCGGTGCTTTGCTCTTCGCTTTCTTTTCCTTGAAACCGGCTCCGGTTTATTTTAATGAACGTTCTTATCAATTTTTGAAGGACACAAAACCTGAACAGGCTGCGGTTTTTGAAAAGGAACATCAGGATTTGCAGACAAAATTTAATAAAGAATCGAAAGAAATTTTAAAGTTAAAAGAAAACCACTCTCCTCAACTTAACAAAACAATTCAGGATTTTAAAAATACACAAAGCGAAGTGAAAGAACTTCACGGAAGGGTAGAGGAAGCTATTAATAAATCAAACTATAACGCTGAAAAAACCGATACCAATTATATTTTCCTGTATTTTGTAAAAAACACCCTGCCTGTAGGAATGATCGGATTACTGTTTGCTGTCATTTTTCTGGCCAGTTGGGGGTCAATTTCCGCAGCGCTGAATTCCCTCGCCGCCTGTTCATTAAAAGATGTTCATTTGATATTTAAAAAAGAAATTCCTGATGATGCAACTGAATTGAAGTACAGTCGTCTCCATACTTTAGCTTGGGGGATTTTCTCAATTGGTGTCGCCATGTTTGCCACTCAGATGGGTTCACTAATCGAAGCGGTAAATGTTCTGGGATCTCTTTTCTACGGTCCTATTTTAGGAATTTTTCTGGTCGCTTTTTACTTTAAAAAAATAAATGGGGCGAATGTGTTTGTTTCAGCAATTTCAGCAGAAATAGCAGTGATAGCCGTTTATCAGTTCGATATCGTTTCTTTCCTTTGGCTTAACGTCATCGGGGCTGCGGCGGTGATTATTTTTTCAGCAATCGGATTACTGTTTTATAAGCCGAAAGATGTAACTTCGTAGTTGAATAAAAATCAATAAAGATAATATGAAAACAATGATTAAAACTGTTGCAGTTGTTTTGGCTACAATGACGGTTTCAGTGAATGCTTTTGCACAGGAAGCTAAAAAACCTGCAAGCCCTGCGGCTACGGCAACCGGGAAAATTAAAGATGCAAACATTACGATTGCTTATGCGAGTCCGTCTGTTAAAGACCGTAAAATCTGGGGTGATTTAGTGGCTTATGATAAAGTATGGCGTGCCGGTGCCAATGAAGCAACTACTTTTGAAACGAGCAAAGACATTACTGTTCAGGGTAAAAAATTACCTGCAGGTAAATACAGCTTTTTCTTGGTACCTAAAGAATCAGGAACGTGGACTGCCGTTTTTAACAAAGAGTCAAAACAGTGGGGCGCTTACAAATACGAAGAATCGAAAGATGCTTTACGTGTTGATGTAAAAACAAAAGCTTTACCGGCAACACAGGAAACTTTAGTTTATAAAATAAACAATAACGGATTCACAATGGATTGGGATAAAATCTCCGTGCCTGTAGAGATAAAGTAAAATTACATACCAAAAATTAAATCCCGTTAGTGCGGGATTTTTTTTTGTTTAAAATAAAAGTTTCATTGTTAGTGATGAGTTGTAAGAATTTTTTATTAATTCTTCTTTATTTAAAAACTTTAGAGATACATAATCTGTATTTTGCAAATTCTTGAACTAGATATTTCAATCCAGATTATATATGCTTATAAGGATTATCTGATTTTTCTAGCAAATGTTATCCAAAAAACATGGAAACGGACTGTTTGTCTCAGCTAACCTTTTATTAGGAGATGATCATCAAGATATTTTTGGTGTATTGGGTAAGGCTGTTATAACCTACTTATTAATCTGTCCGTTGTTTTTTATTGTATTTTTCTGGATAAAACCAACTAAGCGGATTGACATTCTCCGGTACAGTCTATTATTTGCAAACTCTTTAATATTTGGATTGAAATTAGTATTTTTCTCGAACTTTCTATTTGTTCTGGCTCTTATTTAATCAATTTCAATGTCCATTCGCTTTAATAAATCATCCTGTAAAGTATAGATATGTTTAACGGTTCCGTCAAATATGGTATTATTATCTAAATCATTTACTTTTTGATGAACGATAACTTCTACAGTTCCCTCTTGTCTCTCATTAAATTGTAAGGGTTTGACGGTGGGGTTTATTTCTGACCATTGTCTTGTCCAATATGCTTTTATATCATCATGTCCATTCACATAACCACCTTCAAAGGCTTTTGGCCATTCTATATTTGGGTGAAATGTTGAAAGAGCCATATCAATGTCTCTTGAATTAAAAGCAGTATATGCTTTAATAATTAGATCTTTATTCTCAGCTGTCATTTAAAAATGTATTTTGTGAATATAATAAATTTAGTAAAAAAAAACTGACTTTTATCGGCTTCTTTCTTAACAGATAATTTAAAAAATAAGGACTCCTTTTGAAAAGAATTTTAATCATCAGCGATTCAAATGATAATTATCAAAACGGTTTTAATTAATTTTATACTAAAATATCTCATTTCACAAAATCATAAGTTTGAAAATTCAGTTTGATATACACATTGACCTTTTTTAAATTTCTCTTAAATCAAGAAAATATTTCTCTAAACATTTTTCATTAAAATGATATTGCAAAATATATAAAGTGAAATTCTTACGATCATATAAATTTATCCTGCAGAAATAAAAATCCTATGAAATAGTGACAGATTTTCTATTTTCTTCTTTAATATCTTTTAGAAAAACAATATCCATTAAAAGAAAATATGAAATAATGCGTTTAATTCTTAAATTTGATTAATGAAAAAATATCTGTCTCTCATTATAGTATCTTTTTTTGTCACGAGTTGCTACACGTACCAACGTAAGAAGCAAGTGAGTGTATCACCTGAAGTTGGGCAAGAATCAAAAAAGAAAGCTTCTGAAAATAATAGTGCTGTAGCTCAGCTCAATAACCCATCGGTTGAAACTCAAAACAAGAAATCACAGCAGCCTGTTAATGAAAAAGAAGTTCTTCCCATCAATATCCAGAATGAGCTACAGCCTACTAAAAATTATAAAATTAAAGTTGATGGCAGATCGTATAAAATTATTGCTGACAAATGGGAAGGTGATACTTTGGTTGCGCATCGAGTAAATAAACCTGAAGCAATCCTGAAATTACATAAAAATCAAATTAACGCCGAAGCTATCACTGAAAGACGCTTTTCTAAACCCTTATCCGACATTATAACAATACTTGTTTATGGTGGTATTGGTGTTGGAATTTATATGCTTCTTCGTTGATAATTATTATTAGTCCGACAAATCGTTATCTTGTGTGATTTCTTTTAAATTGTTTAATTGGAATCATTCTGATACTGCAAATTTCTGAAAGAAAACTGATTACATGACAAAATTCGTCTTCTTCAGAAAAGATGGCAGAGGAATTATTGAAACTTATATAAAAAGATTTATACCATTTTTTTTATAGAAGAAAAGCGGCATAAAGCCGCTTTTTCTATTATCAGTAAATATCATTGAGGTTATTTACTAACAGAAGATTGTAATTTCCTGATCTTCTCAATGCCTGTATTATCCAGCCATTCTTCAAAGCTTGTTAATTTTGGCAACCAAGACGATATAAGATCAGAATCAATGGGGTCATATCCTTGATTAGCTACCATCTCTACCAATTTTGCAAAAGTTTCACTTTGCTGATAAAGTATTTCCAATGGGACTTGTACAAATTCTATCGGCTGATTCAACTCTCTTTTTAGAAATTCAAGAATTTGTTTAGGGGTGAAAAGTTCTCCGCCAAAGTCAATTGTTTTACCGTTAAACTCTGTGTAATTCTGAAATATAATGCGGGCAAATGTTCCGATATCTTTAGTAGTAATCCATGAGATTGCGGTTTCTTCGGGTAACGGATTGATGAATTTGTTATCGCCTAAGCCAAAACTTGGCAAAAGAAGATTTTCCATAAAGGAAGCTGGCCGTAGGACAGTACCTTGTAATGTACTTTGCAGTAAATATTTTTCGATGGTAAACTTAAATTTTGGACGAAATCTATCTTGCTTGTCAGAAGCAAGAACCGATGAATACAAGACAAATTTAACTCCCTGTTCCTCTGCTAACTTTAGGGTCTGGATTCCTAGTTCGGCTTCTTTTTCATCAGTCTCCTGACTGGAGACCCAAACACCAGGAAGAACCAGATACAGCCCGTCAACTTTTTTAAATACTTCTTTCAAAACATCAATATCTTCCAAATCACCCTTTATTAGAATAGCACCTGCTTCTTTTAAACGTTCAGCTTCCGGAGATTGAGTATTTCTTGTAAGTGCAAACACTTCAAAATCATTTTTTAACAGCTCATACACGGTTGCACTTCCTTGATTTCCGGTCGCACCTGTTACTAATATTCTTTTCATTGTAAAATTTATTTTGAGCAAATTTACTTACCATGTTTAGTATATTTGTGTTTACTAACCTTTAGGAAAGTATCATGGAAAAGAAAATAAAACCTTGTATAGAAAATGAACAAATCTTAAAACAAAGATTTTTAGCGTTAAGGGATACTCTGGATCTTCTGAGCGGGAAATGGCGTTTTTGTATTTTACTAAACCTGCATTATCATGAAAAATTAAGATTTAAAGATTTTTTTGAGGTTTCAGTAGGGATTTCTCCTAAAGTACTTAGTTCTGAGCTCACGACATTAGAAGCGCACCAGCTGATCCAAAAGAAGATCGAATATACTACTACCAAGGATATCACTTTTTATGTACTGACAAAACACGCTCAGGAAATCTGGACGGTTCTAAACACATTGATTGAATTTGGGTTATCAAATCGCCAAGAGGTCATCAAATCAATGTATTCAGACAAAGATTAAAGATCTATTATCCCTTATTTCAACTAAAATTTATCCCGATTTGAATATTCTGCCATTATCCTTCGAACATCTGCGTTTACTTAAAATATGAATTCTTGTACCACCAATTTTGTCCTATGAAAATAATTAATACATTATTACACAGTAAAATAAAGTTTGGCTATTTTGGTTATATTCCTAAGATTAAAAAGTTTTCGTGTGTAGTTCAAATAGTTTCTGTTCCTGTTTATTTGAAAATTGAGCTACAACATCTACCAATTAGACTACTTTTAATAGAATGACAATCAGGACTTTTGTACTTGAAATTTAAAATCAATTTTAGAAACAAGTAAAAAAAAGAATTATGCAAAAAAGAAAATTAGGAAATAGTGGCTTGGAAGTTTCAGCTTTGGGTTTTGGCTGTATGGGTTTAAACTTTTTGGATGGGAAAGGCCTAGATAAAAAAGAAGCGATTAAGCTACTGCACAATGCGGTTGAAAGAGGAATTACATTTTTCGATACTGCTGAAGCTTATGGTCCTTATACCAACGAAGAACTGGTTGGAGAGGCATTAAAACCTTTTAGAAAAGATGTGGTCATCGCTACAAAATTCGGCTGTAAAGATGCGAGACCGGCAGTTGGTTTGGACTCCAGACCCGAAACAATCAGAGCAGTCACTGAAGCATCTTTAAAAAGATTAAAAACCGATTATATTGATTTGTTGTATCAGCACAGAGTTGACCAAAATATCCCGATAGAAGACGTTGCAGGAACAGTAAAAGATCTGATAGAAGAGGGCAAAGTAAAGTATTTCGGTTTATCGGAAGCAAGTGCGAAAACAATTCGAAAAGCACATTCAGTTCAGCCTGTATCAGCATTGCAAAGCGAATATTCTTTGTTTTGGAGAGAACCGGAAAATGAAATCATACCAACTTTAGAAGAGCTGGGAATTGGTTTTGTTCCTTTCAGTCCTTTGGGGAAAGGCTTCCTCACGGGGATCATTAATAAAAAATTAGAGGATGTTGACCGTAGAAATATTATTCCTCGTTTCAGTGAAGAAAATATTAAGGCCAATATGGTTTTAGTGGAGGCACTTTCTGAAATTGCACAACAAAAAAATATTACGACCGGACAATTGGCATTAGCTTGGTTATTAGCTCAAAAGTCATGGATTGCACCAATTCCCGGGACAACAAAACTGCATCGTTTAGAAGAAAATATTGGAAGTACAGATGTTGTATTAACAGCCGATGAACTTTCAAAAATTGACTCAACAGTCAACGCAATCACCCTTTTAGGCGATCGATATCCGGAGTTTTTAGAAAAACAAATAGACAGATAAAAACAAGCAGCATGGAAGATATAGAGGGAAAAGTTGTTGCTATTACAGGTGCAAGCAGCGGAATGGGAAAAGCCATCGCTATAGAATTAACAAAAAAAGGTGCTAAGGTTGTTTTAGGTGCAAGACGAGCAGAAAAATTGCAACAACTTGTTGAAGAAATTGAAAGCAAAGGTGGTGACGCTGCCTTTGCTCAAATTGATATAAAAAATAAAGCCGATCTTGTTACGTTGGTCAATACAGCAGTTGAGCAATACGGAAAATTAGATGTCATCATAAATAATGCAGGAGTCAGTCAATTAAGCCGAATTGACGAATTGGATATTGACGGTTGGGAAGAAATGATCGACATTAACCTCAAAGGCGTTTTGTATGGTATGGCTGCTGCAATTCCTATCTTTAAACAACAACAATCGGGACATATTATTAATATCATTTCAACTTCAGGAATAAAGATTGTGCCAATGCAAGGAGTGTATGCGGGAACTAAAAATGCAATACGCACGATCGCAGAAGCATTTCGTCAGGAGTCAGACGGAAGTATACGCATTACCGGCATTTCGCCTGGATTTGTGAAGACAGATTTTGCAAGCAATATAAAAAACGAAGAAATGAAAACAGTAATTCAAAACGGGATGGAACAAATGGCCATTAATCCCATCGCAATAGCCAATGCTGTGATTTATGCAGTAAGCCAACCGGCTGATGTTGAGATTGGAGACATTGTTATTCGTCCGTCAAAACAAAATTGATTACATTCGTAAACGAAATGCAGCAACAATCTATAAATCAAATTAAAAGTATATCGCAACTGGTGCGTATCTTGGGATTTCCTGCGCCATTGCATCCTTTGATTGCTTTGGTTGATTATAATAATGTTTCCATAGAAATGTTTCCGAAAGGGCAAAAAGTAAGTCTTGATTTTTACAAGATTTCCTTCAAGCCCACGTTCAAAGGACAGATAAAATACGGACAGGGACATTACGATTTTGAAGAAGGCGGATTGGCGTTTTTGAAGCCAAAACAAATCGTTTTTCCACCGGAAGAAATAGAAAGTTATGAAGGGATTGCTTTGTATTTTCATCCAGACTTTATACGAAATTATCCTTTGGGAAAGACAATAAATCAATATGGATTTTTCTCTTATGATGTTTCAGAAGCCCTTTTTTTATCGGCGAAAGAAAAGGAGATTATAGCCAATTTATTTGCTACAATAGCAGCAGAATTAAACAACAATATCGATAGTTTCAGTCAGGATGTTCTGGTATCGCAGATAGAATTGCTATTGAATTACAGTAACCGTTTTTACAACAGGCAGTTTATTACCAGAAAAGCAGTCAATCATGACATTATCACTTCTTTGGATCAATTTTTAAAAAACTACTTTGCAGAAGAAAACAGTCTGAAAAACGGCTTACCTTCTGTAAAATATGTCAGTACCGAATTAAATCTGTCGCAACGCTATTTAAGTGATATGTTAATTTCACTGACAGGGTTAAATACGCAACAATACATTCAGAATGCGATTATAGAAAGAGCAAAAGAAAAATTATCGACGACAAATCTTTCCGTTTCAGAAATTGCTTACGAATTGGGTTTTGAGCATTCACAATCGTTCAGTAAACTTTTCAAGACAAAGACAAACTTTTCGCCTTTGCATTTCAGACAGTCGTTTAGTTAGATATAAAGATGAGGTCACAAAATTCAATTTACATCATAAAAACTAAAAGCGTTTAAAGTTTATGTTTAAATAGGATCATTATAAAAACAAACATTCAATAGTTATAGAGAGCAGTTAATTTATTTATCTGCTCTTTTTTTATTTTAATTTTGTTTTGGAAAACTATGAGAGATCGACAAGTTTTGATTTGATATCAACTACATCTTGCGCCATCCTTTGTAAAGGAGAAAACTCAGATTTATTTCCTTCCTCATCTTCTACAGCGCCGGATCCCATTAAGGCATCATAGAGAATGATATTTCTCTGAAATTCCAAAGCCTTACTTGTAAAGAATTGATCAATAGCTCCACCTTTGATAAATGGAACCTCCTTATCATCAAATGCATCTACCAAAAGCTGTTTTGTTTCTAATAAATCTTTTAATAAGATTTCTTTCGTTGTTTTTTTAAGCATTTTATTGAAATTTATATAGTTTCAAAATGTAAGAATGCTGACTCTTAATCAAAAATAATTCCAAATTAGTTATAAAAGCATGAAGTTATTATCAACCTGAGAATGCCGAAGACGTTTAGCTATTAATTTGTGTAATAAGATTTTTTACAATGTAAATACCAGTTTGTTAAGGAGAAATGTAAAAATAATCATTTAAACAAAAATTATTACAACTCATATTGTCAAATAGTTTAGATTTGTATAAATATTAAATCTTAATATTTATGTGAGTTATCATACTAATCCTATGAATTACTCAAACATTTTACATCACCAAATCCAAAGCTGATATTCAAACTTTAAGTGATTTAATCTGAAGAAATTTAGAATAAAAGTAAGATTTAGATTTATGATGAATTACAAAGACGCAGTAATCAGAGCGAAAAAATTGAACGAATACGCAAAGGAATTTAGGCATGAGAATGTACAATATATTATTGTGCCCGCAGATCATCAGGAAATGCAGACTTTTCTCAATGATTTTTACAGATCTCATAACGAACAATCAGAATTGAATTGCGAAGAATATTGTACCAACGGAAGTTACCTGGTATATCGAATAGATAATCTACCGGAAAATAAGAGGGAAGTTGCCGGTTCTATTTCTCATCCAGTACCTTAGAAATGAAGTTATTAAAAAAGCTAAGAATTTATATTTCAGTACATTCAAATACATTTTTAGAGAAGGAGGAATAGACAATGTATCTATAAACCAGCTTTTATCCTTACAATATTTCAGAGAAATTGATTATGACAAGATTTCTTCATGAAATTTTGCGATCCTGACTTTTCTATTTTATTGAGCTATTAATGGTATATTTTAATAATTCGTTGATCAAAAACATTATCCTACTGAATGTCTATCGGTAAAATAAACGAGAATATGGTACCTTCATTTTTTGAACTTTCAACCTGAATGATGCCATTATGGAGTTCAATAATTTCTTTGGAAAGATATAATCCGATACCGAATCCTGCAATTGATTTACTACTGATATCCTTTACTCGGTAATAGCGGTCAAATATTCGCATTTGATCATCTTCGGCTATTCCTATTCCTTGATCCTGAACACTAATCTTTAATCTGTTTTTATCAACCGTTTGATATTCTATAATAATCGATGTTCCAAATGGAGAATACTTTATGGCATTTCCGATAAGATTGTGAAGTACCTGCGATATTTTTTCTTTATCAGCGAGTACTATTATTCGACCGGATGACTTAAAAATAAAATGATGACCTTGATTAGTTGATAATACCTCATCTTCAATTTCTGAAAATAATAATTGAAAATCAAAAGCTTTCTTTTCAATGTGCATCTGTCCGGAGTCAAGTCTTGATACATTCAGAAAACCATTGATCATGCTGTTCATGTAATCTGCCTGCTTTAAGCATTTTTCCAGTATATTTTGCTGCCTCGAGTTTTCTTTACCAAGTTCCTGTCGTTGTAAAATCTGAATGTATGCTTTAAGGGAAGTAAGCGGAGTTTTAAGCTCATGACTTACCATGCCCATAAAATCATCTTTTCGCTCTTCCTCTTTTTTTTGTTGTGTGATATCTCTAAGGGTACCATTCAGACTTTGCGGATTGCCCGCCTGATCATAAAAAACTCTGCCATTTGCCTGTAGCAGCCGGATCTTTTTATCTGTCTTATTTTGGATTTTATATTCTATGAAATATTTTCCGTCAGAATCTTTATCAAGAACATTCGTGATTGCTGCAGTGACACGATCTCTATCCTCCGGCAAAATTGCCGCTAAAGCTAAAGAAAGATCTAAATTTTCCTCGGCAGATAAGCCAAACCAGTTTTTTAACAGATTGTTTCCGGAAAAAAGATTAGTTGCAGGCTGGTAATAGAAAGTTGCAAGTTCTCCTGCGTCTATTGCAAGAGCAAGCATTGACTGGTCATTTTCATTCCTCCGTCTTTCCAGGACTCGCTGGGTAATTTCTTCAATAATCACCAATACCCCTGAAATATTTCCTCTCTCAGAAAAAATCGGCTGATAAATGGAATTTACTATGGCTTCTCTTAATCCATCATGGTGATGCAGTTTGACAGTAAATTCGGTGTTGATTTTAGGTTTTCCGCTTTTGTAAACTTCCTTAAGCCAAATATTGACCGGCTGGTCGCGTAATTCCGGACGTGCATCTTCATGTGGGTAACCAATAACTTCAGATTCATTGCGACCCCATATTGAAAGAATAGCTGGATTCGCAATTTCAATAATATGTTCAGGTCCTTTCAGCATAGCAATTCCTACAGGTGCCTGTTCTATGATAGTTCGGATGTACTGTCTGCTTTGGTCAAGCTCGTGAATATACTTATTAAGCTCTTCGTTTGTCGAAGTCAGCTCTTCAAGTGTCGCTGCCATCTCTTCATTGAGCGCATGTTCACGCTCTTCCTTCTGTTGTATTTGCTTTAAAAATTCACGACGTGAGGTTACCTCAAGTGCCGTATTGAGTATACACCAGGTTTTATCATTATGATCTGTCAGTGCCTTATATTCATAATCAAAATAATCAAGCACTTCAACACCGTTTTTGATTAGTTTTGCAGGAGCTTCAATTACGGAGTAGCTTTTACCGGAACGCCAAACCTCCTGTAACAATTCTAGAAAAGGTTGTCCTTCAAGCTCGGGAATCGCCTCTATCAAAGGTTTACCTATTACAGATGAGTCTTTGCCCCATAATGCCAACATTCCTTCGTTTGCAAAACGTATTATCATATTTTCGCCTGAATAGATGGATGTCGGTGCCGGAGATGAAGCCAATGCTTGAATGACTAAATCTACGCTGAAGCTTTTATCGGTTTCTTGGATACTCATAATCTTCGCAAAGATATGGAAAAGTCTTTTTATTACCAGACAACATTGGTGTTTGAAATAGTAGAAATGTACTATAAAAAATCGTTTTTTTATCGCAAGATTTTTTAAGATATTTTTATTTGGATAAAATTAAATAACAATGAGATTATTTAAAAAAAAAAATTAAAAAATAGAATATTGTAATAATGTCATTTACATTATCGGATCGCCAAAAGTTTCATTAATTTTTTCAACGCTAAAACCTTTGTAGTTCAAAAACAGATGAGCATGGAATTCATTGAGTTTCTTAAGTGTATTTAATAATTCATCTTTTTCCTCAATATTGAGCTTTGCAGACAATAATTTTGATATTTGATTCACCTTTGTTACAGATTGGTGAAAAGTTTCTTCTCCTTTTTTCGTCAGATTAAGTCTTTTGCTTCGTTTATCATCTTCGTCATTTTTTTCCTCAATAAATTCTGCTTCCAGAAGTCTTTTTATAATCTGAGTTCCGGTTTGTTTTTCATGACCATTTCTTTCAATCAGCTGAATTTTTGTCAGGTTAGGTTCATCTTTCAAACGGTAGATATATGTGAATTCTTCATTGGCTAAATCGGGAAAATCTCCGAGACCTTTTCGTATGAGCAATTTAGAGTATCTTCCCAACAACAGAATCTGTTTGCAAATTTCATTTTCAGTAAAGGCAACCTTATGATTTTCATTTTTAAAAAGCTTGGTTGGGCTTTCATCAGAATATTTTTTATCATTCATCCACATCCGGAAATCCTCCACATTACTGTTGGGTTTGTAATTTCCGGAATTTTCAAACTCTTTCACTTTATGGAGCAGATCTATGAAAAAATCAGTTTGCATAATTATAATTTATTGTAAAGATATTAGTTTTTTGATATGTAAATCAAAGCTTCAGATTTCCCATTCCGCCGTCAATTCCTATGATTTGTCCAGTGATCCATGAGGAATTTTCAGATAATAGAAACTCAGCCATTTTTGCAATTTCTATTGCATCACCAATTTTTTGCAGAGGATGTCTTTTTCCCGCAGCTTCGCGTTTTTCCTGTGTTGATAAAAGTTGATTAGCCAGATTTGTATCTGTCAATGAAGGTGCAATGGCATTGACTCTTATTTTCTGAGCAGAAAATTCCGCAGCCAGGCTTTTCGTTAAACCTTCAACAGCACTTTTGCTTGCAGAAACAGATGTGTGAAAAGGCATTCCCAATTTAGCAGCAACTGAACTGAACAATACAATTGATGCGCTTTCAGATTTCTTCATATTGGGCAACAATTTCTGAACAACTTTAATTGCACCTAAGACATTGATTTCAAAATCATTTTTAAAATCCTCTTGAGTCAAGCGGTTAAAAGGTTTCAGATTAATACTTCCCGGAGCATACACCAATCCGTCAACAACATCAGGAAAAGTAATGTTGTTAAAGTTTTCTGTTAGAATATCAATTTGATGAAAATCAATATTGAGCGCTTTCACTTCAGGATTTTCACTTCTGGAAATACCGATCACATGATTGTTTTCTGATAAAATTTTTGCAGTGGCAAATCCAATTCCCTGTCCGCAACCGATGATGACGATGTTTTTCATTGGTATATCTTTTTTAAAATTTTAAATTAAAACTAACGTTTCGAGATTTTATTATGACTGATGATTCTCTGTCTACTACATCTGAAACGGTCAATTTCAGGATTTCTTTTCATTAAATGTTTCTGGCTTACTCCGGAATTTACTCTTTTCCTCCACAGCTGAAAACTTGACGGCTTCAGTTCTTTTCGCATTACCTCGATCACCTCAGATTCAGTAATTCCAAATTGAAATTCAATCGCCTCAAAAGGTGTTCTGTCTTCCCAACCCATCTCAATAATGCGGTCTAGTTGTTCTAATGTGAATTCTTTTACCATTATTTTAAATGTTTTATGGTTTGTTTTGCAATTTTAAAATATTCCAGCTTTTTGTCTTCCGGCATTTTGTCTAAAATTCTCAACATCATACCCAATCTGGGATTGCTTTCAAAAAATTTGCGATTGTCATTGACGAAATTCCAGAAAAGAGCGTCCCATTTTTCAGTCCAGTCTCCTTCAGTGAAGTCACTCATCTTTTTGATGTAATTACTTCCGCTGATGTATGGTTTTGTGCTCATCTTTCCACCATCCGAAAAGCTGCTCATTCCATAAACATTTGGAACCATCACCCAATCGTAGGAATCAATAAACATTTCCATGAACCATTGATAAACATGATGAGGATTTATTTGTAGTAGATTCATAAAGTTTGCAAAAATCATCAGTCGCTCGATGTGATGCGCATATCCGGTATTTAGAACCTTAAGAATCGTACTGTCAATCGGTTTAATTTCTGTATTTGCTGTGTAAAATGACTCAGGAATTGGTTGATCGTGCTTCCAGTAATTTTTATTACGCTGAAAAGTTCCCTGGTATAAATAAATACCCCTCACAAATTCTCTCCAGCCTAAAATTTGCCGTACAAATCCTTCCAGAGAGTTTACGGGAATCTCAAATTCTTTTGCATAATTGATGGAATCGTCCAAAATATCTGCAGCAGTGAGAAGACCTACATTGAGAAGGGGAGAAAGTACGCTGTGATGTAAAAAATGCTCGTGCTCTACGATGCTGTCTTCATACACACCAAATTCAGAAAAGCGTAATTCCAGAAATTGGTCAAACCATTTTTCAGCCTCTTCAAAAGTGACGGGATAAATCTGATATGAAGTCAGATTTCCATAATTTTCGGGAAAATATTTCTCTGTATATATTTTAGCTTCCTCATAATATTTGCTGCTTTCCGGAAAATGAATAGATGGTGCTTTCTTAGTTTTCGGATATCGTTTCCGGTTTTCTGTATCGAAAGTCCATTTCCCACCTATCGGTTTTCCTGCTTTCATCAAAATATTTCGAGAAACTCTCTGTTGTTTGTAAAAATCTGTTTGATGATATGATTTTTTATCCTCAAAATATTCCTTGAGATCTTCTCTGGTATTGATAAATAAGGGACTTTCAAGAATCTCAAGAATCAATTTGGTTTCTTTGATTCTTTTTTCAAGCCAGTTATCACAAACATCAGTGATAAGAATTTTTGTGAATTTTTGTTTTTCTAAATATTTGATCAATTTCCGGATGTCTGAAAGATTGGAATTACTGTCAATATAGGTAACGTTAAAGTTTAAATTAATTAAATATTCCTCATAAAATTTCATGCTTGCTCTGTGAAAGGCAATTTTCTGCTTGTGAAATTTATATTGTTTAAAAAACAGAAATTCTTCCACCAAAAAAACCGTCTGCTCTTTATCGAGATAATCTGTGTCTTTAAAGAGCTGATGAGGAAATATCAGTTGTGCTGTTGAAGATTTTTTTGACGACATCACGGCTCACAATTTTGTTAATCTGAAGTTTTTGAATTTTTACTTTTCCTGCACTTTTCGCTGCAGTATTTTACTTCATTCCAATTTTTCTTCCATTTTTTTCTCCAGTTGAAAGGTAATCTGCAGACTTCACAGATCTTCGATGGTAAATTGGCAGGCATTTTACTGGATGAAATTTTTATACTGATTGATCACAATGCCTTTTGCTTTCAGATCATGCATCATATTATAAAGTCCGAAAAATGTACGGTTGATATAGATAAAATGTGCCGCACCTCTATTGGTATTCATTCCTTTCATATCGCTCAGTTTTGCATACCGCTGTCCGAGATCTGCAATTTCCTGAAAAAAAGTTTCATCAGAAAAATCAAATTTCTCAGTATTAAACGGTCGTGTAAATAATTCCAGTAGTTCATGAAATAATTTAGTGAAAAAAATCTGTTCCTGCTGCGAATCATCGTGACGCAAAATCTCAAGCTGATAGAGTTTTTCCCTGAAGATATCAGGATTGTTCAACTTCTCTTTTTTTGCCAGCTCAAAGTAAGGTTTATAAAAATCATTCGGAATTTCCTTGATACAACCAAAATCAATCACCAATAATTTTTTATCATCTGAAATCAGGAAATTTCCGGGATGCGGATCTGCGTGCACCTGCTTCAGGACGTGCATTTGATACATGTAGAAATCCCAAAGTGTTTGTCCGATTTTATTGAGATCTTCCTGAGAATTACTTTGTTTTGTAAATTCAGAAAAATGTTTACCGTTCATCCAATCCATTGTGATGATTCTTTCACATGAGAGTTCCGGATAATATTTAGGAAAATCTAGATTCGGAAGATGGCTGCATTTTTCTGATATTTCCCGGCTTCTTTTGAGTTCCAGATCATAATCCGTCTCCTCAAACAATTTATTTTCCACCTCTTGAAAATAGGAATCTGAACCTTCTTTTTTTATGTTAAACATCTTCATAGCAATCGGTTTTACCATTTTCAGATCGCTTGAAATACTTTCCCGAACTCCGGGATATTGTATTTTTACAGCAAAGTTTTTACCGTCTTTTTTAGCTTTATGTACCTGACCTATACTTGCTGCATTCACAGATTCCTGCGTAAAATCATCAAAGAGATCTTCCGGATTTTTTCCAAAGTACTTTCTAAAAGTCTTTTTCACTAAAGCTCCGGAAAGGGGAGGAACAGAAAACTGAGATAATGAAAATTTTTCTACATAAGCCTGCGATAAAATATTTTTTTCCATGCTCAACATCTGAGCGACTTTCAATGCAGAACCTTTCAATTCTTTTAGAGAATCGTAAATATCGGATGCGTTTTCTTCATTCAAAGTTTTTCTCGCTTCATCTTCGTTTTTATCTTTCGTGATTTTATTTCCATAATATTTGATGTAATTAACACCGACTTTTGCACCTGCTTTCAGCAAACTGCCCGTTCTTTCTAATTTTCCTGTAGGTATTTTATTGAGTGTTTTCATCTGCAAATTTCTTTTTACTAAATTGAAGTGGAACTTTCATCATTAAAATTGTGAGCATTTCTGAAAATTGAATATTGACTTAATTTTTTTTGAATGTTTCTTTAAACAAAAATTTACCAAGATCAACGGCTTTGCGCAGCGGCTCATTATCCATCAGTTCAAAACCTGTATCAATCGTTTTTTCAATGAAAATGTCTGTTTTTTCGAATGAAGGCGAGGTGTCTTTTTTCCAAAATTCAATTGCAGAAACCAAGTGAAGCCATAATGCTTCTTCCCGCGCTTTCTCGTGAAGATTTTTAATATTTTCTTTTGACTTTTTAATAATTTCCCAATCATTGAAGTCAAGTGTTTTGATAAAATCCCGATGCACTTCCTTTAGCTGATTTGAAATTTTTGCTGACTTTAATTTCTCGTTCCCAAGAATCATTAAAACAAGTGATCTGTTCATGGTCATATTTTCAAAAAAAATAAAATAGACATTCAGTAATTTTTCTTTTGATGTAACCTCATCGGAACTATTGACTTCAAAAGCCAGTTCTACAGACTTGTCAAAAAGATTTACGAGCATCTTTTTTTCGATATGTTCGAAACTTGAAAAGTAGTTGTAAAAGTCTTTTTCCTCGAATTCATTGTCTTTTGCAAAATGATATACGTTTTTTGGTTTTTCACCATGATTTAAAATATAATCGCCGTATAATTCAAATATTTTTTCTTCTGTAATAAGATTTTCTCCTTCCATTTTATTTTAATTTGTTATGCTAAATTAGTAATATATTTTACTAATATTTGAATTTAAGTATTTTTTATTTAGATAGGAGATATTTAGAATTTCAATGATATACGCATGTTTAAAATTTAGCGTAAGAATTTATCATGCTTGCTTGTTTAAGAAAATATATTCTAAAGATTCCTAGAAATTTTTATCACAGAATCGTGTACGTGATGATTTATAATTATGAATAATTGGATTTAACAGAGGGGTATTTTAAGCTCTTTATTTGTAAAAAATTAAAATACTATTGAAAAGAAAATATTATAAGTATTTAAAAATAATAAAAATTATAAAAGATTATTGAATATAAAAGCAGTCAATAATAATTTAAAGCAAATGTGAAAAGGTTATAAAGCCGGATTTTGTTTGATATTTTAAGATTGTCAATTGGGATCTATCCGCAACAGTACATTTATGAAAATATTATCGAGACAGCAAAAGAAATACAATCTACAATCGGTCTTTCAACATTTAAGATTGTCTATCATTTAGAGTCTCGATTATCTGCAGTTTTTAAGAGGTTATTCAAAAAGTAATGTAAAACCGGCCTCTTTAAAATCTTTTTAATAAAAAATATCACCATTTTAAATTTCACTTACCAATCGAAATGTAAGATTGATACGTTCTTTCATATGCAAAGCTGACTTAGCAATCCTATGTTCCCAATGCTCCTGGAGATCACCCTTCATCATCAGTAGAGATCCATGCGGAAGGGGGATTGCGTATCGGCTCTGATGATGATTTAGTTTTCTGAAGTCAAATTTTCTCGTTTCACCAAGACTTAAAGAAGCAATCACGGGACGTTCACCATATCTGCTTTCTTTGTCTCTGTGCCATGCTACCGAATCATTATTATCCCGATATAAATTGAGCAGTACTGAATTGAATTCAGATCCGAAAACCTTTTCAATCTTGTTTTTTAAAGAAAATAATTCGGGAGTCCACGCATTCACTTCAAATTCACTTCCTCCCAATTTGTACGATTTCTCACCATCTCCGTACCACGCCGTCAAACGAGGAGTCAATACCTTTTTGTCATATATTGTCTGGGTTCTCTGCTTCCAAGGAGTGTTTGTAAGTAAGTTAGATAAAAGCTGATCCGATTCTTCTGACGTTAGAAAATGTTCTCTGAATTCTAACAGATCTTTTGGAAAATCATAAAATTCTTCTGCACTGAATAGACTGAGTTGACCCATTGTTTTGTTACCTTTTACTTATTATATATTTTTTGACGGGATTTTTTATCATTTGTTTTTAGCTTTATTTAAAAAGTTTTAATTAATTGTTCAAATTAAGCAGTTTATTTTCCAGATTGCTGATACTGCGTTTTGCCTCATCAACCAAGTTTTTCAAATGGGTATGATCGGGCAAGTAATAAGGTTTATAATCCTTAGGTAAAATTCCTCTCACATAACTCCAAATTTGTATAATATCCATTAAAGAAATATCGTAAGAATCGTAAAATGAATTGTCTGCTGCAACAGTTAATGTATCGTTATTTCTTTTTACAAAAGTTTTAAAAGTGTACCCTTTATTGGTGATAAAAACATATTCTTTACCTGCCTTCAGGTCATTCAGCTGTTCGACATATTCACCAATTACACAGGTTCCGTCGGCAAATGGCGGCATCGAATCTCCATCAGCCATAAATCCTCTGAATATACCATGTCCTAAAAAAGGCAGTTGTATTCTGGGAAGGTTTTCAATATATTCAGGATCACTGAATCCGTTGAGATAACCCATTGAGGCTTTTTGAGGAACTATTTCGATGAACTTGTTACCATCACTATCAACGACTACAGGAAGCAATGTTTTATTGCCGGGTAGATTTACCATTTGATCTACCGGATATTTTCTGATATCTACAGTAACTAAAAGATCAATGCTGATATTATAATATTTTGAAATTCTGATCAGGACTTCTATAGGAGGCTCCGATTTCTCATATTCATAAGAAATATATCTGGACCGAGTCAATAGCAATTCATCGGCTAACTTGTGCTGCGTTATATTTTTTTGACTTCTTAGAAAGACGATATTGTCTGAAAAGATGGACATTGTCGTATTTTATGACAACAAATATATGCATTTTGTTTTAAAAAATGACTATTAAGTAATTTGGTTATCTAATTATGAACTAACTGTGGTTTAGCATCACATCATTAAGCGAATTGATTGAAAATTTTAAAAGTAAATTTTGCCATTTTCAATTTTCAGCAGCTCATTATGTTCCATTTTTTTGATCGATCTGATGACGGTTTCTACCCGTAATCCGGTCAAGTTTGCGATTTGCTGACGGGTTAATGGTATTAGAAATGAAAAGGGTTCGTTGAATAAACTGTTGCGTTTTAAAATATCGATTACAGTCTTTATTCTGGTTGAAGGATCGGATAATGAAAGATTAAACAGCATAAGATAGTTATCATGCAGACGTGCTGAAAAATATTGTAAAAAAAGTGACGAAATTTCTCCATTGTTTTTTAATAAACTAAGAAAATCTTGTTTCCTGAGTCTCAAAATTCGGCATTGCGTCAGTGCGACTGCCGTTACAGGATATACTTTGCTATTAAAAAGAAAAGACTCTGCAAAGCACTGCTGATTTGAAAGAATGTTCTGGGTGAATTCTTTACCATCTTGATGATAGTTTTTAATCTCAACAATTCCTGTTAAAATCTGAAAGTAAAACTGCGGTTTACTACCTTCAGAAAAAATCGTTTGGTTCGGCATAAAATCAATGTACTCTGCTCCGTAACTTGACAAAAGATCTTCACTGATAAACATAGCTAAAAGAGTTTTAGATTTAAAAATGGGTTAGTTGTTTAGCGCATCAATTCAAGAAACAGACCATGTAAATATTTTATTCGATGAAAATTATCTATCATAAACTGCAGCATCAACTATTAAGGTTGTGGAGTCCAATAAAAATTGCATGATTCATTTAGCCTTTTTATGAGATTTAAAATGTTAAGTATTATTTAATAGACCTGTAACAACGCAGTAATATTAAGGATATAGCTTTGGCGAATTAAAAAAATCCATTAATTCAACCTTATGAAACACTTTTTACTGGTGCTGTGTTGTTTTGTCACGCACTTATATTTTGGTCAAGTACCTGTTCCTTATTTGCAGAACCCAACTCCCAATTCGATGATTGTCAATTGGAAAACTTCTTCCAATAACGAAACCACTGTCTATTACGGAACTTCACCCACAAATCTCAGTGTAACCGTTACCGGAACGACCAACATTTTTTCGGATACCGGCTACAACAATAATTATTACTATCACACTGCAAAGATTACCAATCTTCAACCGAACACAAAGTATTATTATAAAGTTAAAACGGGAACAAATGAGTCTTCCGTCTATAATTTCCGAACCCTTCCTTTGCCGGGACAAGCTGTTACTTCAAATGGTAAAATCAGATTTCTGATTATGGGCGACAATCAGCTAAAAAATGAACCCAGATACGATTCTCTCAATCTGCACGCTTATAGAAAAATCAAACAGCGATTTGGTGCGGCTGCAGATCCTTCAGACAATATTGCTTTGACTTTTATGGTCGGAGATCAGGTAGATGTGGGAACACTTGACCACTATGAAAATGTTCATTTTAAGAAAAATCAGAAACTTTCACCATACCTTCCGATTCAGACAACCGTGGGAAATCATGAAACCTATGGAACTTTAGGAATGAGTTCTTATTACGCCCATTTCTTTATTGATGAATTGAGCTACAAAAACATCAGTTCAGGAAACGAAAACTACTATGCTCAGCAAGCAGGAAATGTTCTCTTTATAAGTCTAAGCTCTGAGCATACTGGAGCTGCGCAACAGACCTGGCTTCAACAGGTTCTTGCTGCGGCTGCTACAGACAACACCGTACACTGGATTATTTCTCTAAGTCACAGACCTTATCAGGCGGAGCAATATGTAGGAGATATTTCTACATGGGTAAGAAACACTGCTGTACCTTTTTTGACAGCTTCTGACAAATATTTAATGCATATCGGAGCTCATCATCACTTATATCACAGAGGACAGCTCAAAAACTCACCAAACTATCAGATTATTTCAGGAGGAACTGCGTGGGATCAATATTGGGGAATGTCTAATGAGCAGGATTTTGATGATGTACAGAAAACTCTTACCGACTGGACTTACCAGATTATTGAGGTGGATGTCATCAATGGTAAAGTTGACGTAGAAAGCTACTCAATCGGAAGTATTTACAATCAGAAAAACAGTGTGACTGTCGACAGTTTCCACAGATATAAAAATTTGGCTAAACCCACCAAACCTTCGGTAACAAATGTATTTACAGCACCCGTTACCTTACCTTTAATATTAAATGGAAGTGCTTTCTCAACAACAACTTCAGAACTTCTAAATACAACACAGTTTCTTGTCAGTAAAACAGCAGACTTTTCGTTTATTGATAAAGAATTTTACCGTGATTATGAAAACTGGTTTGGGAAAGATGGTACAGGAAATCCTGATGTTACAAAAAACTTAAACGCCGGAGTTGATATTACAAAAGCAACCATTGCAGCCAATTCAATCACAAATGGAGTTTATTATGTAAAAGTACGCTACAGAGACAGAAATCTTGAATGGAGCGACTGGAGCGATGTAAAACAGTTTGAGGTAACGGGAAGTGTAGTGTCAAATCCTGCATTGGTTTTAAACAAAACCGAATATCTTCAGAATGAAGCAATTCTGGCAACTTACACAGACGGACCCGGAAATCAGCAAGACTGGGTCGGAATTTACAAAAAAGGACAAAATCCTTCTGCTGTAACTTCCCAAGGGTACAAATATACCAACGGACAAACTTCAGGTACAGCCAACTTCAACACAGGTTTGGCAACTAAAGGACAATATTTTGCAGGTTTTTTTGCGAACAATGGCTACACAGAAATCACAGGTAGAAAAAACTTCTATGTAGGACCAAAAGTGGTTTTACAGGCAACTGCCGATTCTTATCCGGTAGGAGGAACTGTTGTGATCAATTATACCAACGGACCGAATCTTACTAATGACTGGATCGGGATTTACAAAATGGGACAAGTACCGGGATCGGCAAATCCTTCTGCAGCATGGAGCTATGTAACAACTGCTGCTGGAACAAAAAACTTCACAGGATTACCAAAAGGATATTATTACGCAACTTATCTTTTGGAAGACGGTTATACTCAAATAGGAGAGAAAGTATTTTTTAAAGTGGGCGATATCGTTACAGATCTTTGGATCAATAAACCAGTCTATGCTTTAGGTGAAAATATCACGGCTTCTTGGACAGATTCTCCAGGAATTATTAAAGACTGGCTGGGAATTTATCCTCAAAGTGTGCAAATCCCGAATGATCAGTTTACATCATATACTTATTTTGACGGAGTAACGCAGGGAACTAAAACCATTACAGGAAATGTAAATGGTGTTCCTACCACAACAGGAAATTACTATATGGTGATGTTTACCAATGACTCTTACACAGAAGTTTCGAACAGAGTTTCTTTTCAGGTAGTTGGTTCATTAAGTACAAATGAAGCTCATAGCGCTACCGAGAAAAACGTAATTCTCTATCCGAACCCTGCAAAACCGGGACAGCCAACCTTTATCAAAAGTGATTATCCTATTGAAAAAATTCAGCTTTTATCTGCTGCAGGACAACTTTTATATGAAACTAAAAATATAAATGATCAGAAATTCTCACTGGTCAACGAAAATTTACCTAAAGGTGTGTATTTGGTAAAAGTATATACCAGAAAATTATTTACTTTAAAACTTATTGTAGAATAAACTTCCTTTAAACTTTAATTTAAAATCCAATCTGTAATTAGATTGGATTTTTTTTATTTTAAATTAAAGAATCTTTTGAATTTAAATTATAAATCAATAATGGCTAAAATAGTATTTTAACAAAATCCATTATTTTTCAAGAAGCTGTCGTTTTATACGACTGAGAATATCTTTTGATATACCTAAATAAGACGCAATAGTATGTTGAGGAAACCGTTGTAGGAAATTTGGATGTGTGGTAATTAAGTTAGGATGTTCACAAAAACAACAATAGTATTCAGCTCAACGGGTAGCATTATTTAGAATCTTTGGTACTGGAGACAGATGGAAGGACGCAAGAAATAGAAATTTCGAATATATTTACTTTTATTGGGGCAAAGCCATGTACAGAGTGGCTGAACGGAATTGTTTCAATGGATGATAAGTGATTCATTTATACAGGTGCAGATGTCGTTAAAATGGAAATGGCTAATTCTCTAATCTATAAAAAAAGAAAACCACAATCTCTGGAGACAAGTATTTCTGGTTTTTACGCAGTTGGTGACGTTCGGAAAGGTTCAGTAAAAAGAGTAGCCTCCGCAGTGGGTGAAGGTTCTATAGCGATCAGCCAGATTCATCAATATTTGGACGAATTAAAAATGAAAATGTAAGTCGAGGATATGAATTTAAAAAATTGGAAAAAATTGAAAATAGTGATCATTGGATCGAATTTATATTTAAAATTTCACTAATGAAAAAAGACAGTGCAATTGTGAACTCTTAAGATTAAAAAACAAACACCCATGTCCGAAAACTTTGGTGTTTGTTTTTTAATCTAGAATTTGCAGAATAAACTTCAGGCTGCATCTCAAAGATGATTATCTTTTTTTAAGTTAAAGGCATTTCACTTGCAATCTCAATTCCAATTTTTCCGTATAAATCTTTATCACCTGCTCTTGTTTCCAATAAACTATGAGCTTTACCGATATCTTCTAATGAGAACACCTTATTGACAACAGGTTTTAGTTTTTTATTTTCGACCAATTTCGTTAATTCATCCATTTTATTTCTGTTTTGTCGTGTAAAAACAAAATGGTAAGTGGCATTTTTCCCCCAAGCTTCAATCAGATTCTGAGGTTTATCAATATCAACCAATGTAACGACCTGTCCCATCTGACTGAGAATTTTTCCACTTTCTGAAAGGGTATTTCCACCCAATGTATCAATGATAACGTCAACGCCTTTATTATTAGTCAATTGCATGATGACATCGAGATAATTTTCATTTTCATAATCAATTACAAAATCAGCTCCCAATTCAGTTAGAAATTTGTGATGAACTTTTCTCGCAGTTGTATATACGATAGCACCCATAGCTTTTGCAATTTGAATCGTAGGAATTCCTACACCTCCCGCACCACCGTGAATCAAAATGGATTGATTGATTTTGAGCTGAGCTCTTGTAACCAGCATTTCCCAAGCAGTACCTGCTGCCAAAGGAAGTGTTGCCGCTTCAAGATGACTGATGTTTTTTGGTTTGAGTCCGATAATAGATTCATGGGCACAGTGATATTGTGCATAACTTCCTTGTCCCTTAAAAATCTCCGGAGTGTAATAAACTTCATCTCCAATTTTAAAGTTTTCTACTCCGGAGCCAAGTTCTACGATAATCCCGGAAACATCATGACCTGTAATAACGGGCAACGTAAGCTCATTCTTATAATCTCCACGACGTACCTGAAAATCAAGAGGGTTCACTGAGGTTGCAATAACTTTGACTAAAACTTCCCTAAAACCTGGCTTTGGCATCGGGATTTCTACAATTTCGAATTTTTCTACAGAGCCAAATTCTTTTAAGATTGCTGCTTTCATAATAATTTAGTTAATTAGGTAAATATCTAAATATTAATATAAATTTTTTTATAATTCATTTTTTATAAGAGTCGCTAAATCCTGGATTAATTTTTCATTCCTCTTATAATACGTCCATTGACCTTTTCTGGTGGCAATCACAATACCTGCAGCTGACATCGTTTTTAAATAATCAGAGACAGTAGGAACAGACATACCTGCTTTCTTTGCAATATCCGAAACACATACTCCCAATTCATTTGTTTCTTCACCCAGCTCTTCTGCAGTAAAATATGCAAACGGATCTTTTAGCCATTTAAGAATATTTAAACGGGTCTCATTGGATAACGATTTAATCACTTCTAATAATTCCATGATGCAAATTTAGGTAATTTCCTAAATGCCTACAAGTTTTTATTAAAAATATTGGCTTGAATGAAGTAGCGATAAGTTTCTGGTTGAGAAATTGTTTGCACGAAAATCTATTTCCTCTTTTCTGAAATGAATATTTTTACTATTTAATCTTCGTTCATCACTTGAATTTCTTTTAATTTTCATCATATTAATTGATTTGACTTAAGTATAGTAATCCGGTGGAATTTGCAGTATGTAAATAATTAGAATAGAATTTATTAAACTATTGATAAATAAAAAGAGCAACCTTACGATTACTCTCTTCTTTAATAAATCAAATAACTCTATAATAATACACAAATTTCTTATTTAATCTAATTCTTTAATTATATTGTAAAAATAGAAGCAATATGAATCGAAGTACTTATTCTCTTACTTATTGTAAAGCTAATTACTAAAAGACCAAAGATTATATGACTTACCTCATAACAAACTATTTTCTTTATCTAAATTCATGATTTTATAAGTATTTCATCCGTATGATTATGATCATAACAATATCTAATGGGTGTCACTAAATTGTAAACAATTAAATCACATTAAATAAATGCAGAACTTATTATGTTTTAGTCATCTGTCGTGGAATTTTGTTTTCCAGCGACCACAACATCTTCTTACAAGATTTTCAAAGCAATATCAGGTATTTTATTTTGAAGAACCAAGGATCGGAGATTCAGATATGTACATTGTCGATATGCAGGACGGTGTTTCCATTGTTCAGCTTTTGGTTGCCAATCATGATGATACCACAGCAGATCGTATCAAAAATCTTATATCCCAGGTTTTACAGGAATATAATATTGAAAATTATGTAAGTTGGTATTATACTCCTATGGCACTTCAATTTACAGATCATCTCAATCCAGAAACGATTATTTATGATTCAATGGATGAATTGTCTGCGTTCAGATTTGCTCCGCCACAACTTTTGCAGTTGGAAGAAGAGTTATTCAAAAAAGCAGATGTAGTTTTCACGGGTGGAAATTCTCTCTATCAGGCAAAGAAAAACCGACATCACAACATTCATGCAATGCCAAGCAGTATCGATAAGTCACATTTCGGACAAGCAAGAATCCTTCAGCATGAGCCTGAAGATCAAAAATCGATAGGTTTTCCAAGACTGGGATTTTTTGGAGTTGTCGATGAAAGATTTGATATTGAATTACTCCGTGAAGTTTCCGAAAAACGTCCTGAATGGCAATTTGTGATCATCGGCCCAGTTGTAAAAATCAATCAGGATGATTTACCGCAAGCTTCCAATATTCATTATTTGGGTTCAAAAACATATTCCGAATTACCTCAATACATTGCAAATTGGGATATTGCGTTGATTTTATTTGCCTTAAATGAATCAACGGAATTTATTAGCCCCACCAAAACTCCTGAATATTTGGCTGCTGGAAAACCCGTGATTTCTACAGCCATCAAAGATGTTGTCAATCCATACGGTACTGCCGGTTTGGTACAGATCATTGATGATTCTGAATCTTTCATTTCAGCTGCAGAAAAGATATTTGCCGATACAGAAAGAGATCATTGGCTGAGAACGGTTGATCATTTTCTTGAAGACGATTCCTGGGATCATACTTTTAATAAGATGAATATGCTTATAAATGAAGTAAAAACAGGAAACAAACAGATTACAAATACCCAAAAGCAAATCAACCATGTATGATTTTTTAATAGTAGGCTGCGGTTTTGCCGGAGCAGTTTTGGCAGAGCGTCTTGCTAATGAAGGAAAGAAGATTTTAATCGTTGACAAACGCGACCATATTGCAGGAAATGCTTTTGATTTTTACAACGAGGAAGGAATTCTGATTCATAAATACGGACCGCATATTTTTCACACCAATTCCGAAGATGTTTTTAGATATTTAGGAAAATTTACCGATTGGAGACCTTATGAACACCGTGTTTTGGGAAGCGTTGACGGTTTGCTGGTTCCTATTCCCATCAATCTTACGACGATCAATGAGTTGTACGGTAAAAATTTGACTTCAGATGAGGTCACCGATTTTTTAGCTTCGAAAGCTGAAAAAAGAAATCCCATTTTGACTTCCGAAGATGTTGTTTTAAATGTTGTTGGAAAAGAGTTGTACGAGAAATTTTTCAAAGGCTACACCAAAAAACAATGGGATCTCGATCCTTCAGAATTAGACGCTTCTGTTACAGCACGTGTTCCAACAAGAACCAATAAAGATGACCGTTATTTTACAGACACTTTTCAAGCAATGCCGAAAAACGGCTATACAGAAATGTTCAAAAAAATGCTGTCCCACAAAAATATCAATATCATGCTTCAGACCGATTATAAAGATATTGTTGATGTCATTCCGTTTAAAACATTGATTTACACAGGTCCTATTGATTCATATTTTGATTATTGCTACGGGAAATTGCCGTACCGTTCTATTGATTTTAAATTTGAAACTTTGAATCAGGAAAATTATCAGGCAACAGGAACAGTCAATTATCCAACCTCAAATTTATATACTAGAATTACTGAGTTTAAATTTTTAACCGGACAAAAAAACGATAAAACGACTATTGTTTATGAATATCCGACAGCCGAAGGTGATCCTTATTATCCGATTCCTAGAAAGCAGAATCAGGAAATTTACAATCAGTATAAAAAACTTTCAGAAGATCACCCCGATGTATTTTTCACTGGACGTTTGGGAACGTATAAGTATTACAATATGGATCAGGTTGTGGCACAGTCATTAGCACTTTTCAGAAAGTTAAAAAGTAGAGAAGAGTATGTTCAGCAATGATTTTCTACCGTTAAATATCAATCCCTTCAAAAGTTTTCTGATGGGAGGATTTGAGTGTGCAGATCAGCAAAATGCCTTTGGAAGGCGGGTAGATTTGTACAAAACATCGGGACACGACCGTTTTTTGGAAGAAGATTACGATCAATTAAATGAAATCGGAATTAAAACCGTTCGTGAAGGCATTCGTTGGAGTGTAGTCGAAACAAAACCTTATGAGTATGACTGGACAGAAGTCGAACGAATCATTAAAGTTTCTCAGGAGAAAAATATTCAGGTAGTATGGGATATTTGCCATTTTGGTTTTCCAGATGATCTCACTCCGCTTCACCCGATGTTTGCGAGAAGATTCAGTCACATATGTCGTGAATTCGTTATTAAATACCGAAGTCTGGTTCCCGAAGGTCTTTTAATAGTAACTCCTATCAATGAAGTCAGCTTTATTTCCTGGTTAGGTGGTGATGTGAGAGGAACATCACCTTACTGCGTCGGACAAGGTTGGGAAGTGAAATATGCCTTAATGAAAGCCTACATTGAAGGAATAGAAATGATGAAAGAAATTGATCCATCGGTAAGAATTTTAATCACTGAACCTCTTATCAGTATCGTTTCTAATGATCCGAATAATAACGAAGCGGTTTTATTTGCCGAAGAGAAACATTTTGAGCAATTTCAGGTTCACGATATATTGTCAGGAGCAATGTGTCCGGAACTTAGGGGCAAACCGGAATATCTCGATATTATCGGCGTTAATTATTATTACGACAATCAGTGGATCAATGAAACTCATGAATTTTTGCCTTGGGCAAAGGAGCCGCCACATCCTTTATTCAGGTCGCTTCACACATTAGTTGAAACTGTTTTTGCAAGATACGGAAGACCAATTATTATTGCCGAAACCAGTCATCCCGGAGAAGACCGCGCAAAATGGATTCGGTCGATCACGAAAGAATGTATTTCTATATTAAAATCAGGACTTCCTCTTTTTGGATGCTGCTTTTATCCGCTTATTGACCGTCCTGACTGGGATGATTTGAATGATTGGCATCACAGTGGGATTTGGGATATTTATGATACTAAAGATCTTACAAGAGTAGCTGATCTTGATAGTTTAACAGCAATAAATGCATTTGAAAAACAACTGAATTCACTATTTGTCAATAGTTAAATTTTTCTGCGATATAAAGTTCAAAGCCTTCTTAATTTTTAAGAAGGCTTAATTTTAATATTTCTCAAAAAACTAATTTTATAATTTATAATTCACAAGCTATGATCTAGATCATACCTGCAAATCACCTTATAATATTACCTTTGAAGAGTATGTTTTATAACACTTATTAGTGATATAAGTTTATTTAATATTTCGTTATGCAGTTTGTGTTTAATTTTAATTGTATTTAATTTTTTCAGTATGTTAATCGATGAAGATCTGCTCTTTCGGTATGGAGGTGAATTGGTGAATTTTAGGAAGAATGATTTCATATTCAAAGAATTAGAATATCCAAAGTTTTATTTTCAGATAAAGCATGGCAATGTGAAAATCAACAATTATCAGTCGGAAGGCAAAGAATTCATTCACAGTTTTCCATCTGCAGGACATTCTTTAGGGGAAACGTTTATATTTTCCGACAGACCATATCCTGTAAATGCAGTGGCAATGACAGATTCGGGAATTATTAGAGTTCTTGCGTCAAAGTTTTTTGATCTGGTCAACAGCAATGCAAATATTATCTATCAGCTTTACCAGTATACCTCACAACGAATGCATTATCGGTACGTCATGCTCAATAATTTGTCATCAGTAAATCCTTACAGTAAAGTTTTATGTGTGATGGATTGTTTGAAGCAGTATCATCAAGTAGCTGAACAATTTTGTTATCAAATTCCATACACACGTCTTGAAATTGCTTCACTCACAGGACTTCGTGTAGAAACAGTGATCAGAGTGATAAAAAAAATGGAACGTGAGGATATTGTAAAAATAATCAGTGGGAAAATTTTTTATTAATTGTCAGGTTTGTGAATGATTTAGATAAACAAATTAATAAAGTTGTTAAGAACTGATGATTTTTTGCAGATGAAAAGAATCTGTTAATCTTATTTTTCAGGATATGATCTGAGTCATAGTTTTCAGGTTTCTTTCTGATTAGTTTTGATCTACACCAATCTAAAAAACTGTTATATGAGCAATCATTACACAAACGATAACAATAAGTTTGCAATTTTCAAACGCAGAAAAGTTCTTATTATTACAATGAATTCAGATTTTTTGTTCTCATGAAGATATTTTTCCAGAATGTCCTTTCATTAAATCTTGTTTCATTTCTTTTCAATAATTATTAGATATACGCAATCTGTTTACAATTAAAAACATTTTGTCATACCTTTAGCATTGCTGATTAATTGAAATTAAATATACTCAGAAAACTGATCTTTTTGCATAGCTTTATACTATTAACTTTTATAACAAAATATTTGAAAAATAACACCAAATCAAATAAATCCAAACTGTCAGATTTAGTCAATTCTGCTCAAATAATTGGAGAAGAATCTCTTACCGAAGCAGCAGAAACCGATTCTGTCAACTCATTTCCTGAAATTACATTAGCAAAGTTAAAATCTGCAAAACTTTTAACAGCTAGTATCGACGAAGAATATGGTGGGAGAAATTTGGGATTGAAAGCAGGGACAAATTTAGCACTCCTTACTGTTCTGAAAAATATTGGTAAAGGAAATTTGGTTATGGGCAGAGTGTTGGAAGGACACATTAATGCTCAGATTTTAATCAATCAATTCGGTAGTGAGAAGCAGAAAAAACTTTTTGCCGAAGACGCATTTGAAGGAAGATTATTTGGCGTCTGGAATACTCAGGCCGAAGATGGTACTTTCTTATCAAAAAAAGAAAAAGGCAATTTTTATCTAAATGGTTCAAAGACTTTTGCCACCGGAAGTGAATATGTAACCCGACCCATCGTGACTGCTGCTAAAAAAGATGGATCGTGGCAAATGTGTGTAGTTCCGTTAGATAAATTAACAGTAAAAAGTGACTCCAGTTGGTGGAATCCGATGGGCATGAAAGCAAGCAGAAGCTTTAAAATGACATTTACAAAAGCTCATATCACAAAAATTAATTTATTGGGATCGGCAGGAGAATATTATCTTCAGCCTGGTTTTAGTGGTGGTGCAGTACGTTTTGCAGCGGTTCAACTGGGTGCAGCTGAACGACTTTTAGATGAAACAAAAAAGTATCTGGTAAGTCTGAATAGAACACAGGACCCATTTCAAAAAATGAGATTGGGACAAATGGCAATTGCAGTAGAATCAGGGAATCATTGGTTGAATAATTCAGCTATGCGACTTGATCAATATATGAAAAAACCGACCAAAAGAAAGGGTGATGGTTTTATCATCTATGCCAACATGATGCGGACTGCTATTGAGCAAATATGCATTGAGGTCATGAATCTTTGTCAGAAATGTGTCGGCGCTCGCGGACTTAATAAACCTTATCATTTTGAAAGAATCATTCGTGATCTCAGCACTTATTTAAGACAACCTGCTCCCGATGCGGTATTGGGAGATATTGGAGGACATCTGTTACAATCGAGTTTTCCCGCCAGTGAAATCTGGAATGTAAACTTTAATAAAAAGAAAAAAAATGAATCAAATAAATTTTGAGAATACACCATTGGCTCCGGAGCAATGTGTCACAGGATTCGGAACAACACTTATTGTTGCTCCCCATGCAGATGATGAAAGTTTGGGTTGTGGAGGAGTCATTTCGTTGTTGCGAAAATATGGACAGACAGTATATATTTTACTGCTCAGCGATGGAACATTATCACATCCGAACAGCAAAGAATTTCCAGCTGAAAAGCTGAGAGATCTACGTGAGGAAGAGTTGCTGAACGCTGCTGAAATTCTCGGCGTACTGGCAGAGAATATTATTTTTTGCAGGTTTAAAGATCGAAGTGTGCCTTCAGTTAACGATGAAGGTTTTGATGGAGCTGTGACGAATATATCAAAAATGATAGGTATGCTCAAACCGCAGAGTATCTTCGTCCCATGGCGCAGAGATCCACATCCGGATCATCAAGCGGCTTTTCAATTAATTAACACTGCAGATACTTTGAACGCAAAAATCTATGAATATCCGATCTGGCTTCATGAATTAGGAGAAACCGGAGATGCACCTACCAATGATGAGTCGATGCCTTTCCGCTTAAATATAAGCAGCGTACTTGACAAAAAGCAGGAAGCTATATCGCAGCATCGTTCTCAGATTACGGATCTTATCAGTGATGATCCCGAAGGATTCAGGCTTTCTCAGGAAATGCTCAATCAATTTAATGTACCTTACGAAACTTTTTTTATCTCCAAATAATGATCGAAAAACAATCTTTAGATTCAGAATACTTCAAAGATGTTTATGACGCCAATGAAGATCCCTGGAATTTTGAAACCAGCGAGTATGAGGCGGCAAAATATTCGGCAACAATCGCAGCTCTGCCCAAACAACAGTATGAAAATGTTTTGGAAATTGGCTGTTCTATCGGAGTTCTTACTCAGCTTCTGGCACAAAAAAGTACTCATTTACTCGCAACCGATGTTTCGCAGAAAGCATTGGATATTGCGGCTAAACGTTGTGAAAAATTAAAAAACGTATCTTTTCGAAAGATGAGTTTTCCTAAAGAACTTCCTGAAGATCAATATGATTTGATTATGATTTCGGAAGTTGCTTATTACTTGTCGTCAGCAGATTGGGAATTTGCCATAAGCAGTCTATATGACAGGTTGAGTCTTAACGGAAATATTGTCCTGGTACACTGGTTGCCCGAAGTTCATGATTATCCACAAACAGGCGACGAAGTACATGACACCTTTGAAAGATTGATGCAGGATAAAATGAAAAATGTTTTTAAAAACAGAGCAGAAACTTACAGAATTGATGTTTGGGCGAAATTATGATTGGAATAGTCCTGAACCTTTGTCTGTAAATCTTCAATGGCTTTATCAATATGAACGGCTGGAAATCTGTTTTTACTATTCAACTGTTTCAGCTGATTCACTTTTCTATACCATTCTCCAAAATAACGGGTGTTGATGAAGGATGTGTAAATTTCTTCTTCTACAATAATTTCAGGTGCGATTTTATTCATTATTTGATTAAAATCTGACTGTGCTACATCTTTTGATTTCCACAATTTCATCAGTTTTCTTTTTTGAGTAAACCTGTTGACAATGGAATCGCAGGATTCAACAAAATATTCATCAATATGATTCCCTAAATTTTTCCAGACATTAAGCTGATATGACAGACCAACTTCTGCACGGCCGATACATCTCGCAGAAGTATAAACAGTTACCTGATGACTGTGGCGAATTTTCGCATCGATACCTTCTAATTTTTCGAAAAAAGCACAATCCTCAAGATGATTTACTACGGGAACTCCTCCAGATTTTGCATAGCATTCAGTAGTAATTGCAAAGCTACCATTAAAATGTTGATGGTGTCTCGGAACAGGATCGTATTCGGAATTGATGATTTTTCCTTCCAGCTCAGCAATGAGAAGCTGATATTTTTCGTCTTTTAAATGATGTAGAAGTGTAAATTCATCCAAGCCAGCAAGTTCATCTTCAGATAGTAATATTCTGCCTCCAACAACTTCTGCACCATTATAAATTTCCTGTTGCGTCTGTGAAATCCAGTCGGGTGCGACCATTGTATCGCCATCAGTTGTCAGAATAATACCGCCACCATTTTTGCAAAGTCTTGAGTAGGCACATTCCATTAAATTTCTGCGTACATATCCAATATTTGCATGGACAGGCGATAAGGTGACTTCTTCCAAATAAATATTAAGCTGTGGATGATTGTGCTGAAAATCTTTTATAATTGCTACTGAACGATCAGAACAGTTATTAGCTAAAATCAAAATCTCAAACAGTTCAGGATTTATCTCGTCACCAAACAAATCAATTTGCTTAGCAAACGAAGAAAGTGTTTTTAGAATATATGTCTCTTCATCTTTTACAGGAATGACAATACTTGATTTTACAGTAGGCAAAATTTTTAATTGTGAGAATAATGAATCACTAAAATGTTCTGTGGGATTTTTCATCTAAATTTTTTTTAGTCCAATAGACATTTATATTTTCAGGATAAGCTGAAATTTTTCAATAAATTCAATTTTCAGCTTTAAATCAATTAAGAGAAAATCAATTGTATCCATTATATTTCCTAAAGATGGATTATTGAGATATTTACAATTCTAATACCAATGAGTTTATTAAAGAAAACTAATTGATCATTTTTTTTAATTTTATTTGTATTAAAAATAGCGATAATAGATATCTGTGATTTTTTTAAAACAAAAAGTAATCCCCACGTCTAAACTGCCTTTTTTTTATTATTTTTATACAATGTTACAGTAGGATTATGAATCAAAAAAATCCATCGATCTGTTGCTAATTCTCTATTTTGAACGAAAAACTATAAAGAAGTTTTTATTTTTAAAAAAGTTCAGAAACCATACCAATAAATTTTAAAAATATGATTAACATAAAGATCAAACGTGAAAAAATGAATGCTGTTTTTATGAAACATCATTTAAGAGGTTTGCCGTTCGATGCAGTGATTCACCATTTTAGTGAGAAAGATCAAAATGAGCATATTCATGATCATCCTTTCAGTTTTACAACTCATATTTTAAAAGGAAGTTATGTAGAAAGGATTTATGAAATTCTTGAAGACGGTACTTACACTTCCTCAATTCATCACAGAAAAGAAGGTACTGCACATTTCGTATCAGCACATACGATCCATGAGATCATTGAGCTACCGGAAGGTGAATGCTTTACTTTAATCAGACCTTATGAGAAAGAGAAAGAAACATGTTTTTACAGGTTCGAAGACGGAAAGGTCTTGATCAGACAATGGAACCAGCGAAAATTCAGAGAAATCTAAATAAAGTTAAATTTTAAAAACTTAATTATCATCATGTGCTGCATCAACAGGTTTTGATTGCGGAGATCCTTTTTCTCTGAACCAGATTGACAGCAAAACAATCGATGCAACGGCGAGAAACTCACTTTGCCAGTTCTGAAAAGATTCAAACCAAAACTGGGAATCTAAGATATAATCATTCCATTTCAAGGTTTGCAGATGCTTCTCAATTTGCTCTTCATTATAGTTATTAAAACTTCCTATAAAATGAAATATAAAGCTCAGTAAAAATAATATCAAAAACGAAATAGAAAGCGAATGCTTGTAAATTGAAAGTACAATTCCTCCTTTTTTAACAGGCCATGGCGCATTTTTATGAGCAGTAGGTTCCTGATCAACATCTTCTTCTTCATTAAGAGATTTTGATTCGGCAGAACCTTTTTGTCGTAATGATATAGTCAAAAGAACATACATTCCCATTTGTAGAAATTCACTTTCCCAATTTTCAAACGTTGCCTGCATAAAATGCGGACTGCAAAAATATTGATATAGTGATAATGGTGGCATTTTAACTTCAGCCAATTCACTGTTTTTAACATGCCAACCGGTAATAAACTGAAAAAAGAGAAATAATATAAATAAGCTTAATACGACAATACTCAATCCGTTTCTGTAGAAAAAATTATTTTTTTCTCTTGATTTTAAACTTTTCATAATATGTATATCGGCAAATTGTTATGAAATAAAAAATTGAAAAGTCCTCTTTCTAATTTTCGAAATATTGCAAATCTGACTTTTCACAGTAATAAAGATAATCATTAATATGAATGAGTAAGAACTAAAATTTAATAATGAATTGATATTTACTAAAGCACTACAAAAAAGATAGGGAAGTGTATAATACGGAATAAAGAACTATGCAGAATAACCGGGAGATTCAGCATTTACTGATTTAAACAACAATTCTTCCACCGTTGAATAGAGATAGAAGAATTTCTAATAGGTTATAAAAAATTATAACCAGATAATGCAGTTGGCGGTTTAATAAAAAACCTTTCCTTTTTCTATCTTTACTACTTCCTCTTTTTCAAGTTTTTTTAAATATCTGATGACGGTTTCTGTCCGTAAACCCGTTATGCAGGCAAATTGTTTTCGCGTCAGTTTAACTTCATAAGAATATGCTGCTTCGTTATCACTGAAACTTTTAAAATACTGTAAAGTACCTCTGATTCTCTTCTCAGCGGATGGAGATGCAATATTCTGCATCATTATAAATTTTTGATACAGGGTTTTAGAGATGTATTTCTGAACGTCTGATGATGCTTTAGGATGATCTTTCAACATTTTTAAAAATTCTTCCTTTGCTACTCTGATCACAGTACATTCTGAGATAGCAACTGCATTTACCGGATATTTTTCGTCTACAAACAGCAAAAGCTCACAGACACTTTCTCCATCAGTCAGCAGACTTTGAATAAGTTCTCGTCCATCTTCATCGGTATAGTTCAATTTTACATTACCGGAAACTATTTGATAATAATATTTTGGAGTTTCATTTTCAAAAAATATGGTTTCGTTGGTATTAAAATTATGAGAAGTACCCCCAAAAGATAATAGCAAATCAGTATCTACAAGCATTTTGATTATTTTTCTACTAAGATAGAAATTTTTAAGATAGATCAGTTTTTAATCAACTATAAAATAACTGTGTTAGAATTACTTTAAATAATCCTCAACACTCAGAAGATCAATTTGCTAATAATCTTTCGTCATTAATTTCCATCATCACTTCAGCAAATAATTTTGCAGATTTTACTCGATCTTCAATCGAATAGATTGTGGATACCATAATAAGTTCATCCACTTGTGTTTCAGCAATAAAATCCTGCAGCTTACCCTTTACTGTTTTCTTTGTTCCGACGAAAGAGTATTTCAGCATTTGATGTAAACTTGGATGATTCATCACGTCCTTTAGATCTTCAGTCATTTCTGTTGGTGGATGCAATGGTTGAGAATTTCCTGTAAGAACACCAAAAAACATTCTGATCAGTGAGGTGTACAATCTTTCGGCTTCTTCTTCAGTATCCGCAATCACGACATTTACTCCTGCAATAGTATAAGCTTTCTGTAAGAATTCAGAAGGTGAAAATTCTTTTCTGTAAATATTCAAAGCATTCATCAGATGAGTTGAGGCAAAGTGACTGGCAAAAGCATAAGGTAAACCTTTGGCTGCTGCAAGATGTGCACTGTCGGTGCTTGAGCCCAAAATATAGATCGGAACTTCTGTTCCTTCAGCAATAGCAGCTCTGACTTTAGAATTTTTATTATCTGAAGAAAAATAATTTTGAATTTTTTCTACTTCCCTAGGAAATGAGTGCGCAGCTTTCATAAAATCGATACGGATAGCTTGTGCAGTCAATGTATCTGTTCCGGGAGCTCTGCCTAAGCCTAAATCAATTCTATCGGGATATAAATGCGCAAGCGTTCCGAATTGCTCTGCGATAATCAGGGGAGAATGGTTGGGAAGCATTATACCACCGGAACCTACTTTTATTTTTTCGGTATTTTCAGCAACATAACCAATTAATATTGATGTTGCACTGCTTCCCACAGATCCGGAATTATGATGTTCTGCAAACCAATAGCGTGTATAGTTATATTGCTCTGCAACTTTTGCTAATTCCAGTGAATTGTTCAGAGTCTGTTTAAATGTATTTCCTTCAGAAACAATCGCAAGTTCTAAAATGGAGTAGGATATAGCATTTTTCATAGGAATTATATTTTTAAATATGAATATTCCTCAAAGTTACAAAATGTAACTATTAAATGCGGCGTTAAATGTAAAAGGTTTTTTAATAATATATAAATGCTAGATGAAGCTTCTGATACTTACAATTTTTGTTGATAAATAATTAAAATTGCTCATTTATTTTGGCAGCATGATCATTCTTGCATTACTGCCTTCGCGAATGGCAATCAATTTTCTATTGACCATATTTTGCAGAAACGCATTTCTCTCGGGAATTGGAAGATTCAGAATTTGATCAAAATCACCGAAAAAATTACCGTTATTTCCACCGGTTTCAATATGTTTTTTTCTAACGATCTCTAGAATTTGATTTTCCATTTCTACTGCGTCCATTCTTTTTCAATTATTAATAAAGATTTATGAATACAAATATAAACTTATATAATTCTTTTCCTTTATAACTTTTATACCTTAATTCCAGATTTGTAAATTATTTGGATCTTTAATTCCTGTAAACACTAATTTTATATTACTTAAATTGATATTAATATGTTTAAAAACTAGCAATATTGTTTTTTTCTATGATCAAAAAAGCAGCGTTAATATTGTATTTTAATTAATAAGTTTGCTCACTCAAAAAATAAATAATGAAGAGGTCTTTTATTGTATTACTCATCTTAATTTTTAATTTTATTTTTTCTCAAGAGGTTGATAGTCTGGAAATTGATAATTCTCCTATATCTGACAGTGTGATTTCTCCCAAAAAAAATACTATCGGAAGACAATTGGTTGTAGACGGTAAACAGATATTCAATAATATGGCACATAGTTACCTCAGTCCATTTTCCTGGAAAAAAGATAACTGGATTGATGTGGGTGGGGTTGCATTAGGAACCATATTAATATATTCTGTAGACAATGACACCAGTCGTTATTTTGCAGATCAGAGAGAGAAAGTACCGAGTGTTATCAGAAAATTCGGAGATTATTTCGGTGGTCCCCAGAATAATTACGGTATTACAAGTGTGGTTTATCTTACAGGGCTTTTCACAAAAAACGATAAGATCAGAAATACCGGAGTTTTGATGATTTCTTCTGCCACAACTGCAGGATTGATCCAAACTTTTTCTAAAACATTGGTAGGAAGAGCAAGACCAGGAACAGGCGAAGGTAAATTTTACTTCAAACCTTTCAGTGGTCAACCGGCGTACCGTTCATTTCCTTCCGGACATACTGTATTGGTTTCTACCACAATGTTTGCATTGGCAAAACAATTTTCAAACCCATGGATAAAGGCCGGGATTTATACTATTGGTGCTATCACGCCTTTATCAAGAATGTGGGACGGAGCGCATTTTTTTTCTGATGTATTCCTGAGCACCGTACTTAGTTATTTTATTGTTGACGGTACCTATCGTTACATGCAAAAGAATAATGATCATAAGAAAGAGAAAAAAATCTCATGGAGATTCAATATGTCTCCCAATATGCTTGGTTTGAATGGTACTTTTTAAACTTTGAACATCCTAGAACATAATTTCAAAAGTTAAATTCGGATTTAATATATTTCTGATCTGTGCAGTAATGGTTTGAATAAAATAATGTTAAATTTTGTAACATTTTCAATAAATTGATACTAACTGCGCAGAGTATTGCCCATGACGGAGCGAGAGCAGGAATTTCTCGAAAAAATAGATAAACATAAGGGAGTCATTTTTAAGATTTCCAAAATGTATATGGATAATTTCGACGATCAGAAAGATCTTTATCAGGAAATCATTTACCAGACCTGGAAGTCATATGCTGACTTTCAGGGTAAAAGCGATTTCTCAACCTGGCTTTACCGTACTGCACTCAATACGGCGATTCTTTTTCTGAAAAGCCAGAAAAAACGTAATTTTATTAACAATCAGAATATCGACCATATTCTCGTACATCACGATCAGTACAATGACGAGGATGACAAAAATATTAAAATGATGTACGAAGCCATTCATCAGCTTTCTGCTGTAGATAAAGCAATGATCTTTTTTTATCTGGAAGATTTTTCGGGGAAGCAGATTGCAGAACAGTTGGGAATTTCTGAAGTTAATGCGCGGGTAAAACTCAACAGGGCAAAGGCAAAATTAAAAGACATCATTGCCAAAAACAAATTGTAACACAAGTATTATGGAAATTGATCATTTAAAAGAATTTTGGAACAAAGATAATCAGGATCTTCCGGAAGTTTCACTGGATAAACAGGACGAGATTTATTCTCCTTTGGAGATGATAAAAATAAATATGCGGACAGAATTTTGGTTGCTCATCATTACTCTGCCGGGAATTTTATACGGTTTTCCGTTTAATAATGATAATAATAGCATCAAAACAATTGCATCATTTGAAGTTTTGCTTTCTTTAGGTTTTATGATTTATTTTTATTCCAGATTTATAAAACTTTACAAAATGCTCAGGTCTAAAGGTATCAATACCAATTATGATCTTTTTAATATTAAAACACAACTTCTTGTAAGCAAAGAAATTTACATCTCTTATTATATTTCTTATATTCCGCTCGCATTTCTTATCTGCCTGATTAATGTGAACTTTCATTTGGATAACGTTTATTACATCACAGTTTTTGCCGTCAGTTTACTTATTTCGATATTGATCGTTTTTATTATGATTAAATTTTGGATTTATCATATGTACGGAAAACATATTGAGGAAGTTGTGCATATTATAGACGATTTGAATGGAATTAAAAACGATAAACCAAATACTAAAAAAACTTCATGGTTTGAAACTTCGCAATCATTTCTTCGCAGAAAATATGGTGTAAAAGGTCATGTCATTAATACAATTTTATGGTTTTTCTCATCTTTTATCTTGATCATAGTGATTCTCTCTATCATTCTTAGTCTGATTATTTTTCTTGGAATCCGGATGGATATCATTGATAAAACAATACTTTTAAAAGCACTCGAGCATTAATTTTTTTAAGTTATTTTAAAAATAGGTGTAACATTTTTGATTTTTTTATACTAACTGTCGGAAATAATCAAAATATTATGAAAAAAACACTTATCATTTCTAAAGCACTTGCTTTTGTTTTTGTACTCGGTTCAACATCAGAATTTGTGCATGCTCAAAATCGTACAGAGTCTTCAGAATTATCTTCTGAGAATTTTCCTAAAATAACGAAAACTTCAGCAATGGGAAATTTTTATTCAGATTTTGGTGGCAAGAACATTTCATCCCAATCTTTACATACCAATCTGAATAAATGGATGGGTACAGATCAGAATCATTCTTTTAAACTGGTTGAAACTGTAAAAGATGATCTTGGATTTGTACGAGATTCTTTTCAGCATTATTACAAAAATGTAAAAGTTGCTGACGAATTGATCTATATTCACGAGAAGAATGGTAAAGTAACTTATGTAAATGGTGAATTGTCGGAAAACATTAATTTATCAATCATTCCGCCGCTTTCTCAGTCGGAAGTTGAAAGTATTGTCAATGCAGATATGAAAGTAGCTGGTGTTACTTTCGATGAATTTAATCAGGTTATTACAAAAGTGTATGCGGACAGAGGGATTGAATTGCATTTGGTTTCGCAGATCAATGCATTGTCTCTAAAGACTTTACAGGGTTATATGTATTATGTTGATAATACAACTAGAAAAATTGTAAAAAAGCTTGAAAAGATTCATCGTCATAATATAACGCCAATTCAAAATAATATTTCTCCAGTTAATAAGATATCTTCAAATGATCAAAAGTTATGGATCAGCCCATTGGTAGATACTTCTTCAACAAGTGCAACGTACTATAAAGGCAATCAGCAGATTACTGTAGATTCGAATAATGGTACATTTAGACTAAAAGACAACGCAAGAAATATTCATACGCAAGACGGAACAGGGTGGGACGGTAACGGAAGTCCTGTTACAGGTCTTACAGGAACAATTGCTGAATATACAAGTTCCACAGCTAATTTTACAGCAACAGCGACCAAACCTGCAGTAGAAGTACATTGGGCAATGAAAACGGCTTATGATTATTACATTAACCGACATAACAGAAACAGCTATGACGGCACCGGTTCGATCATCAGAAATTATTATAATATTAATTTCAACAGAAATCCCACAACCGGGGCAGGACAAACTCCCATCGATGGCAGTAATGCAGCAGCCGTTGATACACAGGGAATTGTAGCCATGGTTTACGGAAGCGGTTTGTATCAAGGTCAGGCAGGATATTTTAGTCCAATTGTAGGAATAGATGTTGCGGGTCACGAATATTCTCATCTTATGGTAAGCAGAACGGCTAATTTAGCATATCAGAAAGAATCCGGAGCATTGAATGAATCTTTCGCCGATATGTTTGGAACTGCGATAGAATTTTATTCTAATGTAAATCCTAACTGGACGATTGCCGAAGGAATTCCAAATGCTGCAATTGGCGCAACGTATTTCAGAAATATGTCAAATCCCAATGCAGGGTCAAACCAAATCGGAGGACAACAACCGGATACTTATCAGGGAACTTACTGGCAGGACACATCTGCAGCCTGTACTCCTACAGGAGGTCAAACTGGAAATGATTATTGTGGAGTACATAAAAACAGTGGGGTAGGAAACTACTGGTTTTATCTTTTATCAGTCGGCGGTTCGGGAACCAATGATTTAGGAACCAATTTTAGTGTTACGGGAATTACTATTCAAAAAGCAGAAAAAATTGCCTACAGAACTTTGGCAACTTATCTTACTGCAAACAGTACATATGCAAATGCTTACGCATCATCAAAACAAGCTGCTATAGATTTATATGGAGCGGGTTCCAATGAATTGCAGCAGGTAGAGAATGCTTGGTGCGCAGTCGGTTTGGGTAATTGTGCGAATGTTTTGGCAGTTAGTGAAAATGTTAAGAATGATCTGCAAAATGTCAAAATTTATCCAAATCCTGTGAGTAACGGACAGTTTACTATAGAATCAGATTTAAAAGGCAATGTAGCGTATGAGATTTATGATTTTTCAGGTAAACTGATTAAAACTTCAGAAAAACTTGAAAAAGGAATTCATAAAGTAAATATCAATGGAGTACAGTCAGGAGTATATATTCTTAAAATAAATGCAGATGGTACCATCATTTCAAAAAAATTAGTTGTTAAATAATATTCACAAAAACACAACTTTAGCCCGGCAAATTTTTGTCGGGCTTTTTTAGTTATCTAAATCTATTTTTTTGATATTAAAATCACAAATTTAGCTGAATATAAAATTTTAATGAAAAGTTACTCTCAATCAATCATTCATTGATATCAATAAAGAATCTGTGATGGTATCTGCAGCAGTATCACAAAAGTCAAGACCGGAATAATCAGGATTGAGTCCGCCGATGTAAGCTACAGACATGATGTAAAGATTTTTTCTGACATTTCCGTACGAATCTAATGCCTGAAAATAATCATTTATACTCAGACCTTTCACCTGCAAGTAGAAATTGTCATTTGCTCCTTTTTTTATCATATCATTACCATCATTTTTTATCTTTATTGCTTCTTCCGCGCTTTTGAAATTCAGATAACCCGTACTCACAACGCCGTCTTGTTTTAGTCCTTCAAAAGGAAGATCATTAAAATTCATAGCTCGCTGACCGGTTGCATCAACGTACATTTTGTATTTCATTTCTTTAGCCGTTCCTGTGTCATCATGGTAGCGGTAAATTGCACCTTCTTCTCCGTAAGGTTCCACAGTGCTTTTATGGTCTACATTGTAAAGATTTATGACTCCTGCATCATACAATGCGATGATTTCACGATAAGAAGATTGGGGAAGAGCGGCGATGATAATTGAAATAAGCGGCATCAAAGTTTTGTTAAGTCTCAGCATATCTTCAGCCGAGAAATGTTTGGCCGGATAATTCATTGAATAACTAAATGATGTTAACGCTTCTTTCCAGGTGATGGATTGATGTCTTTTAATGGATTTCTCAGCTTCGGTATATTCGGCTTTAAAAAGTTCAAAACTATCCAATTCTCTACGCAGCTTCATCATTTTTTCGACAAATTCTTCGATACTCAAATCTTTAATTTCATCATAAAATTTAGGATCTTTATTTTTTATGATCAATTTAAAGTTCTTATTAAAAACGTAATCAAGGTCTACAAATCCGCCGTGATTCTTTTTATATTCAAAAATTTCTTTTAAAGACATTTTCCAGTCGGTAGAATAAGCTTCATCTTCCGAATGAAATCTCAGAGCCGGTAACAAACCGCTTAAAGAATATAAATCAATTTTAAAATTTTCTGACTGCGGATGAACAACATATTGCAACTCATCATTTTTATCTTTCGTGAAATTTCCGTTAAGACGAGACAGTGTTCTGATAATGTCAACAGCGGTGAGCGAAGCACCTTTTACAACAACAGGATGATTGGTGTGCGTATTAAATTTGGAAGGAGGATAAGGTGAATCATACCAATTTTTATGTTTCCCTTCAAATGACTGCAGCCACTGATGACCAATACTTAATACTACAAAATCTGTATGATATTTTTCGCCCGTTTCTGTTACGACGGAAAATGCATGATCATCAATATTTTTAATATCCTTAACTTCGGTATTGGTCAATGTGATTACTTCTATTCCTGAGCTTTGAGCTTTTTTTATATATGATTTAAATTGATTTTCGAGATATTTTCCCAATACTAATCTCGGGATAACCTGATCGCGATTGATTTCACCATCTTTTACATAATCTGAGAAACCTTCCAAAGGATGATTTTTAATAAAAATTTCTATATCATCAATGAGCTTTGGGATTTCGTTGGCCGAAACATTGGCTACGTGTTCCGTACCAGAACCTGAAGTGCTGTAAGGCATTCCCATACCCAAATGCTCATTCTTCTCAAAGATAATTATGGTCTTAGGACGTATTTTTTTAAACGACAAATGTTTTATAAAGAATAATGCTGCAGGACCTCCGCCGACTAACGCAATAGTTTTTGAATCGATGTGTGACATGATGATTAGTAATATTGATCAGCAATCCAATGTCAAAAGTTGTACCTAAGTTATAGAGACATATCTATAAAATAATTATTTTTTTATGATTTGGATCAGATTTAAGATAAACTACTTAGAAAATAATTTAATAAAGTGCACCTAAGTCAAGCGTACTGTATTAATTGCAACCACCCATTCCTTATGATCACATCTTTGACATGAATGTTTACCGGGAGTTAATTTTTTAGCGTGACCACAATAGGTACAGGCGTAAATATTTTCATTGTTTATAGAATCAAGTTTTTCTTTATAGAGTTTCGGAAGTACAGGTAGACCATATACAACCTGCTCATCACTGTAATAATAAAAACTGATGTTTCCCGTGGTTTCCAGAATAGCAGTTTTTACCTGTCCTAAATGCTCAATTGATTCCTGACGCATTTCAGAAAAGAATTCGTCTTTGGCAAAAGTATGATCTTTCTTCACTCCCAACACAAATTCACCATTTTCAATCACATAAAGCGGATCGCCTTCGATAATACTTTCAAACTTTTCGCTTTTGGTTGCAAAATAGGTGATGGTGCGATATAAACCTATAATGGCTACAAATACTATAAAGGAAGGCAAAACAGCTGCATCTTTGTTAAACATAGGATCACCCGCTGCCGAACCCAATGCAATAATGATCGCAACTTCAAAAAGGGAAAGCTGACGCACACCTTTTTTTCCTGAAAGTCGCAGTATCAGTAAAACCATGCTAAACATGATTACTGTACGAAGCACAATTTCTAAAGTAAAACTAAAATCAAGATCTCCGATAAAAATTTTATTCCAATCTAAATTCATAATAATTTTCTTAAACTGATGAATATTTAAAGCCGTGTATTTATTGAGCTTTTTAAAATAATTACAAATTTCCAGCCAACGGAGAATGTTTTTTTATTGAAAATTTAAAAAAATGCACCAAAAAATTGATTAATTATAAAATATTTCTAAATATCATAAAATGGTACGGGTGTTGCAAAGCATAAAGCACACTAACTTAAAAATATTATTATGGACAGTACTAAAACGGTTTCGGTTTTAAACGATTTACTAAACATCACCAACGACAGAATCCAGGGATTCAGCAAAGTTGAAGAAAAGGTATGGGATAAACATTCTTTATTAAGAGATGATTATGATCAGATGGTAAAAGAATCTCAGGAAATGAAATCAGAGCTTATTGGTTTAATTACCGAACGTGGGGGAGAACCTGATGATACATCTTCTGCAGCCGGAGCAATCCACAGAACCTGGATCGATGTGAAGAATGCTTTCACGGGTGATAATCCTGAAGCAACTTTGGAAAACGTTGTATTTGGTGAAAAATCAGCAATAGCAGCGTATCAGGAAGCTTTACAAAGTGACAAATTATGTCCCCAAAGTACAGTAGTAGTTGCAGATCAATTGGAACAGCTGAAATCTTCTTATTCCAAATTTCAGACTTTAGAGAAAATAACAGATTAAAAAAATAGATTTAATTAATATTAAATCTACAAAAACAAAAATTTTTACTTTCTAACCGAATAATCCTGGGAGCTTGACTTTCAGGATTATTCATTGTCAAATTTATTTTAAATAAATAATAATGAGTAAAAAACCAAGCTACCTTAATTTCAATCACGCAGATTATCCCTGGAAACCTGATGTAGATTATCGGTTACATCCCGAACTTTATCGTGTTGGAAAAGGAGAACAGGGTGTATTAATATGTGAACCGTACAAAAGTGAAATCGGGCAATTCTGGAGATTTAAAACTAAAGAAATTGCAGAGGAAAGTTCAATTAAAATTTTCAGTTTATTCGAAGATTATCTTGATAAGAATGATTTTGTAGGTGCAGATATGGCAAGAAAATATCTCCAGATGGGATATACAAGAGCCCGCAGATATTATAATTATAAAGGCGGTAAAAAATATGATGCTGAAAACGACTACCAACAGTTAGAACGAGGAACCGGAGATCCCGAAAAAGCAGCTGCAGCAGCAATATTTTATGCTAAATGGAAAGAAGCAGAAGCAAATTCTGTCTATTCTGAAATGAAAAAAAATTGGAAAAAAGAAAAAGGCTAAAAAATAGTTTTCAATATTTAAAGTAAAAAGAGAGCTTAGTTAAACTAAACTCTCTCTCTCTTTTATTTGTGTAAATATATTTATGGTTGTCCGCTTCCTCCTGCAGATCCGTAGATCTGACCACTTGCAAAACTTGCATTATTGTCTGCAAGCTGTACAAAGATAGATGCTAACTCGGCGGGTTGTCCCGGTCTTCCCAAAGGAGTGTCACCACCGAATTTTTCTATATTTTCCTGTGTTTGTCCACCACTTATTTCCAGAGCGGTCCAAACTGGTCCCGGAGCAACACCGTTTACACGAATTCCTTTTGGTCCCAATTGTTTTGCCAATGATTTTACATAGCTCGTGGTGGCAGCTTTTGTCTGTGCATAATCATACAAATCCGGTGAGGGATCATAAGCCTGAACAGATGAAAGTCCGATGATAGATGAGCCTGGTTTCAGATGAGGTAATGCAGCTTTTGTCAACCAGAACGGAGCATAGAGATTGGTTTTCATTGTTCGGTCAAACTCTTCGGTGCTAATATCAAGAATAGATTCATGAGTTTTTTGATGACCTGCATTATTCACTAAGATATCTAAACCACCTAATTGTTCGACAGCTTTTGAAATCAATTCTTTACAAAATGATTCCTCACGCAAATCTCCCGGTATTGCAACTGCTTTTCTTCCTTCTTTTTCGATTAATTTTACAACGTCCTGCGCATCAGATTCTTCCTCAGGAAGATAATTAATAGCAACGTCTGCGCCTTCTCTTGCATAGGCAATTGCTGCAGCACGTCCCATTCCGGAATCTCCTCCCGTAATTAAAGCTTTTCTTCCTTCTAATCTTCCCGAACCTTTATAAGATTTCTCTCCGTGATCAGGTACAGGATTCATTTTGCTTACCAAACCGGGAAATGGCTGAAATTGTCTTTCAAATGGCGGCTTCGGATACTTCGTTGTAGGATCTGTTAAAGTTGATTGAGATTTGTCTTGTACATTGTGACTGGTGATTCCTTCATTTTCATTTTCCATTTAATAAAATTTTTTGTGATGTCCACAAAACTTTACAAGAACTGTGCCTCCAAAGGGTAAGTATTTACAAAAACAATTTCCAATGAACTCTTTTGTAGTTGTAAAACTGAAAAGAAGTTCATTGGGAATTATTATAAATTTAATAAAGCATTGATTCGCATTTATTCATGCTTACGATGAAATCATACTTTTAAGCAAGAAGATCTTTCATTCCAAATGCAGTTAAAACTTTGTCGTATTCAACTTTAACAGCGTCATTAGCGGTTTTAATAATTTCTCCTGTAGAAGGATCTGCAACGGTTCGTAATGGTCTCTGACCTTTTGGTAAATTGATAAGATTTATTACTGCATCTGCAACATCCTGTGGATTTGGTTTTGCAGTTTCAAAAATCTGACCGATCGCGCCAAACATCTTCTCCGGAAATTCGGCGATCTTTTCATAATCATCAACAACTGACGGATCAGAACCATATTGAATTTTTTGAGACATCTCAGTAGGAAAAGCTCCCGGCTGAATGATAGCAACATCAACTCCCAATGGTCTCACCTCATAATGCAAACCTTCACTTAAACCTTCCAAAGCAAATTTTGAAGCAGCATAAACCACTGAAAAAGGAGCGGAGAATCTGCCCCATCCGCTTGATACGTTTATAATCAAACCTTCTGATTGTTTACGCATATGTGGTAATGCCAATTTCATTAATCTCCACGGTGCATAAACATTGACTTCCATCATTCTTTGCAAATCATCTGTAGTAAAGCTTTCAGCAACACCAAACATTGAGATTCCTGCATTGTTTACTAAGACATCAATTGTTCCTTCTTTAGCAATGACAGTGTCGATTGCTGTTTTTACACTTGTTTCATCTGTTAAGGATACATCAAGAACTGTTATATTTTTTACCTCTGCCAAAGCTTTTGCTTTGTCGGCATTCTTTCCTTCAGTATCTCTCATCGTAGCATAAACTTTGTGTCCTAAAGCTGCGACACTTTGGGCAGTAAGCCATCCGAATCCACTATTTGTACCGGTTATTAATATTACTTTTTTGTCCATTTTTTTGTTATTTAAATTAATGATACAAATTTCTGCATCTGAGAAATAAAAACGTTTACCAAATGGTAAAAAGCGATTTTACCTGATGTTTTTTCTTATTCTGCTCAATGATTGCTGGGTAATTCCCAAATAAGAAGCAACATAAGAAAGCGGTATTCGATTAACGAGATTGGGAAACATTTCTATAAATGATAAATAACGGGTAGTTGCATCCTCTGAAACAAGCGGGCTTCTTCTTTCGATGGTTTTTAAAAGACAGTTTTTCAATATCTTACCTGTTATAGCATCCCATCCAACTATGGTATTTCCTATTTCATCCCAGTTTTTTTTTGAAAATATAAGCAATTGGCAATCGGTAACTGCTTCTATATAATCGGAAGCTACTATTTGCGCCTCAAATTTTTGTTGATCTGAAACAAAATTATTCTCATCAACGAAATGATGAGTGATCTCCTGACCTTTGTTGTTGTAATAGCAAAAGCGAACGACACCTTTTAGAATAAATCCGACCTGTTTTGGGATTTTCCCGGCTTCGGAAAAATATTCATCCTTACGGAGATCAAGTCTAGTCGCTTTACTTGTAATAAGGTCAATTTGCTGTTTGTTTAAATCTCCAAACTGCAAAATATAGTCAATAAACTCTTTCATAATTTAAATATACCTTATATTTTGAACAGGATATTTACCATATGGTAAAAAATAATCATTTGAAATAGCGATAGTTTTTTTTAAAAATCAATTTTTATTTTATCTATCTAATAATCTTATCATTTATCAAAATAAAATCGGTTACTAATTGATTTTCAGTACACATGATTTATCTCTTTATAAATAGTTGGAGAGGATATTTATCAATTTCACCTGATTTGTTACTTTGTTTTACATAAATATTTCAATGTAGTTACATATTTTCATGGCGGAAACAAAATCAGTCATTGGGTTGGCTTGATTTTAGATTAATTCTTAATGCGTAAAACCGTGTGGTGATCGGTATTTAGCAAATAATTACTTTAAAGATTACAAGTAATTAAAAAAAATAAAATATGATTTCCTCATTCATTATAATCTACAAGAAAAATTAAAATGATTTTAAAACCAACAAAAATCGACCTTACAAAAGAACAGCTTTCTGCGAAGTCTTTTATTAACTTTATTGTAGAACTGCAAAATTTGCTGGAATATATTGGAACAGAACTATCATCCATTAACGAAACAATTTCTATTGCAGAGAGCGTGACCGCCGGATTTCTACAATTTTCTTTTTCACAGATGAATGATGCTTCACAATTTTTTAAAGGTGGAATAACAGCATATAATGTCGCAGAGAAAATCAATCTTTTAAAAGTAGAAGAAGGAGAAGCATCCCAATCTGATGGGGTTTCTCCAGAAATTGCTGAATCAATGGCACTGAACGTGGCAAATATATTTAAAAGTGACTGGTCAATAGCTGTCACAGGGTATGCAAATCCTATAAAAAAATCACGAAACAAGCTTTTTGCTTATTTTTCGATTACGCACAAAGGGAAAATTATTCTTACTGAAAAACTCGATCTTCATTCGCGAACAATGTCTCTAAAAGCTCAACTCTATTACAGCGAATTTGTTTTGGGATGTTTTAAACTCGAATTGGATAAATATAAATTGTTCATTACAGAAACTTTAGATCAGTCAAGGATTTCGAGCTAAAATAATTTATCGTTCATCAATAAAAAACTCTAAGATCAAAAGATTTTAGAGTTTTTTATTGGTTTATTAAGTGAATTAGTTTGTCAATTTTTCGATTTTTAAAAGCACATCATCAATGTCAAATGGTTTTGCAATAAATTCATCTGCTTCACATGCTTCCGTTACATTTTCAGCTTTTGCATGTGCACTGATAATCATTACAGGAATTTGAGATGTTTCAGGTTCTTCTTTAAGTTGATTGCACAAATCAGTTCCCAGTCCGTCGGGAAGCATTACATCCAAAATAAAAATATCAGGAGTTACAGATTTGTCGCGTTTGTTGAATGCTTCTACAGTAGCAAAAGAACGCACATCATAATTTTCGAATGACAGGAGCAATTGTAATGCATCTCTGATGCCTGTCTCATCTTCTACGATATAAATAGTTTTCATACCCTTGGTTGGCAAAAACAAAGCCAATTTCTCGGCAAGGAGGAAAATATTTTAAATTATTTCTTTAAAAAAATTGTATTAAAATCTGAATTCAAAATGTTAAAATAAAATGAGAGATGTTGAGAAGTTGCCGTAGATCAATAAATTCATCTTTGAGAAAATTAAAATTTCATTGACTGTCAAATATTTAAATAGAGTAAAGCGATATTGATGAGCATTCTGTTGAAAGTATCTAATCTTAAATGTATTTTTTTACTTACATGTTCAAGAAAGTACTATGATGATTATTGAATCACTATTATTATAAGATATAATGTTGTTGAATATTAAATACATATCATATTATTAAGAATGATTTTAATGTCAAAAAAAATAACTAAATTTGAGAATAACAAATAAATAAATTATATGATTAAAACCTTTACTAATTTTTTACTTCTTGCGTGTTTCATTAATTTTGGTTTCATACCGCTATTCCAGTCTCAGGCTGCGGCTACGTTACCATACACTCAAGATTTTAACACGAGCAACGACTTTACTTTGCTGAACGGAACTCAGGTCAATAAATGGGCTTATGGTTCAGCAGCAGGTAATGGAGGAAATTCTATTTATGTTTCCAATGACAACGGTACTACAAATAATTATACGATTACGTCACTGAGCGTAGTTCAGGCGTATAGAGACATTGCAGTTCCGGCCGGTACGACAGCGTCTTCACCAGCAACTTTATCTTTTGACTGGAGAGCAATGGGAGAAGGATGCTGTGATTATCTGAGAATATGGTTGGTTCCTACAACTTTCACACCTACACCGGGAACACAAATTGCTGCAGGTGCGGGGAGAATTCAGTTAGGAGGTAACCTGAATGCACAGACTGCATGGCAGACTTATTTGAATACAACCGTAAATTTGGCATCGTTTGCAGGAACAAATATGCGTCTTGTTTTTGAATGGAGAAACGATGGAAGCTTAGGTACAGCACCTGCTGGTGGAATTGATAATATAAATATGTTGATTCCTACTTGTCCTGCACCTACTGCATTGGCTGTTAATACAATAACAACAACTAATGCAACTATTTCATGGACGGGTATCACTCCTGCTCCTGCCAATGGTTACCAATATTATGTGTCTACAAGTTCAACACCGCCGAATAATACAACTATTCCTACAGGTACAACTACTGCAACTTCAGTTGTTTTAAATACATTAGTACCAAGTACAACTTATTATTTTTGGGTTCGCGCAATTTGCAGTTCGACAGATTCCAGCATATGGACTTCAGGCGGAGGTTTTTCAACAACTCAGATTCCGGCAATACTTCCGTACAGTCAAAACTTTACAACTATTAATGATTTCGGTTTTGTAAACGGAACGCAGACAAACAAATGGTTTTATGGTAGTGCTGCAGGAAATTTGCCAAATTCCATTTATATTTCTAATGATAATGGGTTAACAAATAATTATACCATCACCTCATTAAGTGTAGTTCAGGCATATAGAGATATCGCAGTACCAGCAGGAACAACTGCGGCATCACCTGCGCTTTTATCATTTGACTGGCTTGCGATGGGAGAGACGTGTTGTGATTATTTAAGAATCTGGCTTGTACCTTCTTCATTTACACCTGTTGCAGGGACACAAATTACGGCAGGTACAGGAAGAATTCAGATTGGAGGAAATTTAAATGCTCAGGCGGCATGGCAAACCTATCTTAATACAAACGTCAACTTAACAACTTTTGCAGGAACTACTGTGCGTCTTGTTTTCGAGTGGCGAAATGACGGAAGTTTAGGAACACCACCTGCAGGTGCAATAGACAACATAAACTTTCAAATTCCTACTTGTAAACTACCAACCGCTCCGGTTGTAGGAACAGTAACTTCAACAACAGCTGCAATAAGCTGGACAGGAACTGTACCAGCACCCGCTATTGGATATCAGTATTTCTTATCAACAAATCCTACACCTCCAGTTGCGACAACGATCCCAACCGGAACAACAACGGCAACGTCAGTTCCTTTAGCAGGATTACTTCCTAATACAACTTATTATTGGTGGGTGAGAGCACGATGCAGCACAACAGATGCAAGTATCTGGATTGGCGGACCAAGTTTTACGACGACTCAGATTCCGGCAACTATTCCTTATGTGCAGCCATTTGCAACAAATGATTTTGGTTTTGTAAATGGAACTCAGGTGAATAAATGGGTTTATGGAAATGCAGCAGGAAATACTCCAAATTCTATTTATGTATCGAATGATAATGGTGTAACCAACGCTTATACAATTACTTCACTCAGTACAGTACATGCATTTAGAGATGTTGCGGTACCTACCGGAACTACTATTGCAACAGTAGCTTTTGATTGGAAAGCACAGGGTGAGACAACACTTGATTATCTGCGTGTTTGGTTAGTTCCTAGTAATTTCATGCCTACTGCGGGAACTCAGATTACAGCAGGTGCGGGAAGAATTCAGTTAGGTGCAAACTTAAATCAACAGGCATTATGGCAATCATATAGCAATACAAATGTCAATGTAAGCACTTTTGCAGGTGGAATCATGAGACTTGTATTCGAGTGGAGAAATAGTGCTACAGGAGGAACTCAGGAACCAGCTGCTGTTGACAATGTGGTTATCAGAATTTGCAGTACAATTACTCCTGTAGTGACGGTAGCTCCAGCTTCTATCACTCATAATTCAGCTACAATTACTTGGCCTCAACATAATGGTGGTGCTAATTATAAAATCAGATACAGACCAGTTGGTACTACAACATGGTTACCGGTAGCTGGACCTATTGACGTAGCAGCTGTACCAGGACCTACACAAACTTATACTTTGGCAGGAGTTTTAACACCTGTAACATTGTATGAAGTAGAAGTTGCTGCAGTTTGTAATGCTAATATCGGTGCATATTCTCATAATGAGTTTACAACTAAATGTGATCCGACACCACCAAACGTAGTCATAACTAATGTAACTTCGACATCAGCAGTAGTAACATGGAATCCTTTGGTTGCAAGTGCAACGTACGAAATCCAATGGAGAGAAGTAGGTACTTTACCTTGGTTAACACCAACTGGTGGAACACCTCAACCTCCATTAAATTCTTACACAATTACAGGATTGAGCTCATTTAAAACTTATGAAGTTCAGGTGAGAAGTAAGTGTATAGCAAGTACTACTGCAAATCCATGGTCAAATCCTCAAGTGTTTACAACAGTAAGAATCTGTGAAATTGCACCTCCGGGATTGACAATCACTACATTGACACCTACAAGTGCAGAAGTAGTTTGGGATGCCTTTACTGGTGCAGGAGCTTCAGGAAGCTATGTTTTAAGATACAGAAAAGTAGGTATTCCTAGCTGGACGACTGTGACAGTTAATACAAATACTTACACAATCACAGGATTGTTAGAATTGACGAAATACGAAATGCAGGTAGCAAATGTTTGTTCGGGAACTCCGGGTAACTTTACACCTCTGTATTATTTTACAACTCCTACCGTTATATATTGCCCAATGACGTCAGCAAATTCTGCAACAGAATATATTTCGAAAGTAACTGCGAAGCCTACCGGTAAGCCTGAAATGATCAATATTACTTTAGCTACCAATTACTCTGACTTTACGGGTACGCCTGCGAAGTTTATCGAAATGGTTCAGGGATCAAATGGTAACCAGATTACGATTGACAAAACACTGAGCAATGGTGATAAAGCAGGAGTTGCAGTTTGGATCGACTTCAACAGAAATGGTTATTTCGATATCAACGAAAGAATCATGGCTGACGGACCAAATACAAATCCTACAGCAAGCGCAACATTCAGTGTTCCTGCCGATGCATTTGTAAGCATGACAGATTACAAATATGTTGTGATGAGAGTAGCAATGCAGAAAGACGGAATTCCTGTAAATTGTACAAGCTTCCCGAATGGCGAAGTGGAAGATTATACAGTAAGAATTTCTAAACAGCCGGTTGCAAACGCAATAAACCAGACGGATATCGTAATTTATCCTAATCCTGTAAGCACAGTTTTAAATGTAAAAAATATCAGCAAAAAAGCGAATTATAAAATTTACACTGCAGCAGGACAATTGGTATCAAGCGGATTTATTGTCAATAATAAAATAGACGTTAGCAGATTGAGCAGCGGATTATACGTTATCGATATAGAAGATGCAATGGGAACTGTTCAGAAGAAATTTATTAAAGAATAGTACATATACTTATAAATTAAAAAAAATAAGCTCTCAGAAATGGGAGCTTATTTTATTAATATAGATTCTTACGAAAACTGAATTACATATTTAATTATGTATTTAGCTTAACAAATTTTATTTTTTAAAATTTAAGAATCAACATTCTTTTTCACAACATCTATCATCTCATCAATTCCGAAAGGTTTAGAAATGAAATCATCAGCATCGCAATCTGCGGCCTCTGCAGCCAGATTACTTGATGTTGAGGTGAGAACTGCCGGTATTTCGTCAGTTTTAGGATCTGATTTTAATTCTTTGATGACCTCAGAACCTTTTACAGGACCTTTTATATGATCATCTATAATCACTACATCAGGATCTATGTTTTCAATGTTTTTTATCGGTTCTGTTGTCAGAGATCCTGTCACGTCAAATCCCTCTTCTTCCAATACCTGATCCATTATTTCTAAGATCTCTTTATTATCCTGTACAAGTACTACTTTTTTCTTCATTAAAGATAATTAATAATTCTGCGAATATAATCAATAATTGTATATCATTAAAGACTCTACAATAATTCAATAATATCTTTGATCTTTTACTATAATTATTGTTGTCTATCAATGAGTATTTCTAAAATAAGTGAAACGGATTGTTTACCAGTATTTCAGTATTTTTCACAAAAAATTCCTTGTTTATTATTGCGTTTTTTAATCGCTAAAAAAGACTAAGTTTTAAAATAGATTTTTTTTTAAAACAAACAATGGCATTTCATTTAGCAAAGAAATAAAATTGTTTAAATATCAGTCATTTAAATATATCTTCATAATGCACAACGAGTATAATCTTAATATTATAACATAATATTAAGAATGGGAAAACGTAATATTTTCTTCATTCTTCGTACATTTGATGGTGCAAAATTGAGTATGATTTTTTGCATCAGAAATATTCTTATAAAAAAGTAAAATGAGTACATACAATTACGGAATGATCGGCATTGGTGTAATGGGAAGAAATCTTCTTTACAACATTGCTGAGAACGGATTCTCAATTGCAGGATTTGACCTGGACAAGCAAAAAATCAATGATTTAAAAGAAGGTGCAACCTCAGAAATGACAGTTCAGGGTACAGATTCTCTGGAAGAATTTGTTTCCAGTCTTGAAACACCGAGAAAAATCATTCTTATGGTTCCTGCAGGAAAGCCTGTAGATGCTGTTTTAGAAAACATCAAACCACTTTTAAGCAAAGGCGATATCGTTATAGATGCCGGAAATTCTTATTTTAAAGATACCAACAGACGCGTATCGGATTTAGCAACTCAGGGTCTTCATTTTATGGGAATGGGAGTTTCCGGAGGTGAAAAGGGAGCGAGATTTGGTCCGAGTATTATGCCTGGAGGAGATCTTGAGGCTTTTCACTCAGTTCGTCCGATGTTGGAAGCTATATCAGCAAAGGTGAATGGTGAATCTTGTACCGCATATATGGGAAAAGATGCAGCGGGACATTATGTGAAAATGGTTCACAACGGGATCGAATATGCAATCATGCAATTAATCAGTGAAGCTTACGATCTTCTTAGAAAAGGAGCTAATTTAAACAACGATCAGCTTTATGAAGTCTTCAAAAAATGGAACGATGGTGAGATGAATTCTTTTTTAATTGAAATCACAAGAGATATTTTCCAACAGAAAGATTCTATCACGGGCGGATTTTTATTAGATCAGATTTTAGATAAAGCAGGATCGAAAGGTACCGGAAAATGGACCTCAGAAGAAGCTTTGGAAACAGGCGTGGCAATCCCGACTATTGATGCTGCTGTTGCGTCCAGAACATTATCTTCATATAAAGAGGAAAGAATTCAGGCATCAAAATTATATACAAAAGTAGAGATTACAAAGCCGGAAGATATAGATTTATTTATTCAGGAAGTAGGTGATGCTCTATTTCTTTCAATATTGATCAGTTATACACAAGGTTTGTCTCTTCTGGTAAAAGCTTCAGAAGAATATGGTTTTCAGATTCCGTTAAAAGATGTTGTGAAAATCTGGCGTGGAGGCTGTATCATCCGCTCTTCTTTATTAGAAAAGTTTTATGAGGTGTACACAGAAGATCCGAATTTATCTAATATTTTACTCAATAATAAGATTGCTGAAATTGTAAAATCTAAAGTTACATCATTAAGAAAAACAAACGCTTTTGCTGTGACCAACGGAATTGCAACACTCGGTTTACAGACTGTTTTAGCATATTTTGATGCGTACACTACCGAAAGCTTACCTGTGAATCTGATTCAGGCTCAACGTGATTATTTTGGTGCTCATACGTATCAGCGAAAGGATCAGGAAGGCATCTTTCATACCCAATGGGAAAATACAAATAACTAAAATTCAGATCAATGAATGAAAACGGAACGTTGCAGTCAACCAGTATAATTATATTTGGTGCAACCGGAGATTTGGCAAAAAGAAAACTGTTCCCTGCGTTTTTTAATCTATTTATAGAGGGTAGAATGCCGGAGAAATTCAATATTGTGGCATTGGGAAGAGCAGATAAAGAAAATAATGACTTCAAAAGCTACGTTAAAGAAAATCTGCTTCTCTTTTCGCGCAACCAAACTGAAATAGAGACAGAATGGGACAAATTCCAGTCACATATCATCTACTTCAGACATCAGATTGATGAAGAAAGTTCTTACAAAGATCTTGATGTAAAACTAAAATCGCTGGATAGCGAGTATGGTGTAAGAGCGAACCGATTGTTTTATTTGTCAATAGGACCAAATTTTGTCTCAACCATCTCAGAACATCTAAAAAAAGCACAACTGGCTTCCAATCCTTCGCAGGATAGAATTATTATAGAAAAACCTTTTGGACACGACAAAAAATCTGCGATTGAACTCAATAATTTATTGTCAAAAACCTTTGAAGAGGAACAGATTTATCGTATAGATCATTATTTAGGTAAAGAAACCGTTCAGAATATTCTTGCCTTCAGATTTGGTAATTCTATCTTCGAACCGTTATGGAATTGCAAATATGTAGAATCTGTACAAATCACCGTTGCAGAGGAGGTGGGAGTAGAATCTCGGGGTGCTTTTTATGAAGGAACAGGTGCGTTGAAAGATATGATTCAGAACCATTTGTTACAGATTTTGTGCATGGTAGCAATGGAGCAACCATCTTCATTGGATTCCGGTGAAATCAGAGACCGTAAAGTGGATGTTCTAAAATCAATTAGAAGAATACCTCTCGACCAAGTCAATCATTATGCAGTACGCGGTCAGTATGGAAAAGGCACGTTAAATGGAACCGATCTAAAAGCTTATCGTGACGAAGAAGGCGTAGCTCCTGATTCTAACACAGAAACTTTTGCTGCCATTAAATTTTATCTGGACAACGAACGTTGGGACGGTGTTCCTTTTTATGTGCGTACCGGAAAAAGAATGCAGGAAAAACATTCTTACATCACCATACAGTTCAAACCTCTTGCACAATCCACTTTTTCAGGAGGAAAGCACGATCTTTCTCAAAATAAACTGATTATTAATATTCAACCATTGATGGATATAAGACTTCAGTTTATGACAAAAAAACCCGGACTTACGGTTGAGCTGAGACCTGTTGAAATGATTTTTGATTATTTTTCATGTAAAGAAGATACACCGGAAGCCTATGAAACATTGTTGCTGGATGCTTTAGAAGGAGATCTTACATTATTCATGCGTTCTGATCAGGTAGAAGAAGCTTGGGATGTTGTCAAAACCATTCAGGAATCCTGGGAAAATAATCCGGATCCATCTTTTCCAAATTATGCTGCGGGAAGCAGCGGACCGCAAGAATGTAATCTTTTGCTTCAAAGAGAAGACCACAGTTGGGAACATGCACATATTGATTTAAAAGTATAAAAATGAAGGTTCAAGTAGTAGATAATTTAGATCAGCTTTATAAAGAAACAGCAGATTTATTCAGTAATCTTGCAGCGGATTCAATTCAGAAGAGAGGAAAATTTGTTGTGGCTTTAAGTGGTGGAACTTCTCCGAAATCTGTTTTTGAATTGTTGGCAACAGAAAGCTATGCTGAAAGAATAGAGTGGAACAAAATCTATTTCTTTTGGGTAGATGAAAGGTGGGTTCCGTTGAATGACGACAAAAGCAATGCAAAAATGACTTTTGAAACGCTTTTAAATAGAGTACCGGTCAATGGAGATCAGATATTTCCGATGTTTAAAGAAAATATTTCACCGGAAGACTATGCTGTAGAATACGAAAATGAAATCAAAAACGTTCTCGGAGACGAAGGACGATTCGACTTTATCCTTTTGGGAATGGGCGATGATGGTCATACCGCTTCGTTATTTCCGGGTGAACGTATTTTAGATGAAAATGAAAAATGGGTCGATGCGTATTATCTGAAACCTCAGGAAATGTTCAGGATCACTTTGACGGCACCAATCATTAATAAAGCAGAAAATATTTTGGTTGTGACTTTCGGAGAATCAAAAAGACACGCTTTAAATGAAGTTCTCAATGGTGAATATAATCCTCAATTATATCCTTTACAGCTCATCAAACCTGAGAAAAATGAACTTCAGATTTTGACAACTTCAGATACACTAAAATAAAATATCGAATAGTTTTATCATTAAAATAAAAATCCGTCTTGCAATTTTTGTAAGGCGGATTTATTTATAATTAAATTAAAGATTCAAAAGAATAATAAAAACAGATTCATTTTACAACCTTGCAGAATGACTTTTACTTCTTTTTTATTAATTTTACGATTATTCGTATTAAAATACTTTGTATTTCTTTTTTAAGTTAACGCCTTTGTCTTACTTAAAAACAGTCAAAATTTATAATTCTTTGTTTGACCTAGCGTTAAATCTAGAATTATGAAAAATTTATTTTAAAACAAATAATAATAAAAAAGCAAAACCGAATCATTATGAATATTAATTTATCATCCAAAAATGCATTAGTAGGAGCAGCAACTCAGGGAATAGGAGCGGGAATCGCAACAGAACTAGCAAAATGTGGCGCAAATGTAATCCTGATGGCCAGAAATGAAGAGAAACTGAAAAATTCCGTAGCTGCACTTCCGGTCATTCACGAAAGTCAAAAGCATGGATATCTTGTTGCTGATTTTTCTGATTTTGAAACTTTTAAAATAATTATTTCAGATTATTTTAAAGATAATACAGTTGATATTCTGGTTAACAATACCAATGGTCCGGAACCGGGATTGGCGGTTGAAAAGAATGTTGATGACTTTCAGAAAGCTTTTGATCTGCTTTTTAAAACCGTTTGCAAAACGACATCTTTGGCTTTACCTCATATGATCAGACAGAAAAGCGGAAGAATTATCAATGTTTCATCTCTTTCTGTTAAAGAACCGATCAATAATCTGGTGCTTTCAAATTCAATACGTTCTGCGGTTGCAGCCTGGTCAAAATCTTTGTCTAACGAAGTTGCTCAGCATAATATTACCATTAACAATGTTTTGACAGGATATTTTGATACCGAAAGAATCCGGACATTAATTAAAGTAGAGTCGGAACAAAACAATCAGTCTGTTGAAGAAATTAAAAAAGGCAGAGAAAATAAAATTCCGATGAAAAGACTGGGAAAACCTGAAGAATATGGTCATTTGGTAGCATTTTTAGCTTCAGAATATGCAGCTTACCTTACAGGAGCAAGTATTCCTCTGGATGGTGGTTTGGCAAATGTTTACTGATAAATTTTTTCCTATTTCTAAATTATTTAATTTAAAGACTGCCTGAATTCCAGAGGTGAAAGACTGGTTTTGGTTTTGAATAATTTGCTGAACGACTGTGGATGCTCGAAACCCAGCTCATAAGCAATTTCACTTACGGTCAATTCTGTGGTGGTCAATCTCTCTTTTGCTTTCTCAATGAGCTTTTCGTGAATGTATTGCTGAGTATTTTGCCCAATCAGTGAGCGAAGCATATCACTCAAATATCCCGGCGAAATATTCAGTTGGTCTGAGAGATATTGCACGGTAGGCACACCTTGGTGAAGAGATTTCTGATTATTCAGGTAATCATTCAAAATGGTTTCTGTTTTTTGAAGAATGTCATTGTTGACCGCTTTTCGCGTGATGAACTGACGTTTGTAAAAACGATTAACGTAGCTCAGCATCAAATCGATTTGAGCAATCACTACTTCCTGGCTGAATTCATCCACACGGCTGTTCAGTTCCCGTTCCATAATTTGGTAAACAGAAAGAATGATTTCTTTTTCGGCATCTGACAAATGCAGAGCTTCATTGGAGGAATAGGAAAAATAGCCATATTGCTTTATTTTCTTTGCCAAAGGATGTCCCAGCAGAAAATCGGGATGAAGCAGCAGGATATAACAGTAGGTTTTGCTGTTATAATCTGTGCTTCCCACCAATTGATTGGGCGCTAAAAACAGCATGCTGCCTTCGTTATAATCATAATAATCCTGCCCGTATTTCAGTCTTCCGTTGTTTTTGGTGATGAAGGTTATCTTATAAAAACTTAGGACGTCGTAGATTGGTGCCATCTCCGTATTGAAAGAATTGTCTTCGTTGAAATGCACAAGACTGATCAGCGGATGCTGTGGTGCAGGCAGACCAAATGCCTGATGACTTTCAGATATAGAGATAAAGCGTATCAGTTTGTCATCTTTACTTTTCATCTTATAAATTTATTAAAAAAACCTATGACAAATCGATCATCATAGGTTTTTAGATTGATTAAATCTTACCAGGGAAGAATGTTATCCTTTCCGCTGAAATTGGCAGGTCCGGTAAAACTTCCTGTCGGAAGATCTTCTGCCAAAGCTACCCGTACCGGCTCAGCCGAACCTTCTTCCACCGTGTCGGTACCCTGAAAATTGTTAAGAGCCGTTGCTGTAAAGCCCGGACTTACAAGATGAACTTTAACATTCGTGTTTTCCAGATCGATAGCAAGGGAAAGAAAGATACCGTTCAATGCAGTTTTAGAAGCACCATAAGCAGCGTCAAAAGAAGAACGATACGGATTTTCAGGATTAGAATTGATTCCCAGAGAACCTAATGCACTCGAAACTGTCACAATACGCGCTGCAGGAGCATTTTTCAATAAAGGTAAAAAAGCCTGTGTTACCGCAAGTGTACCAAATACATTCGTTTCCCATACCGCTTTCAGTTCGTTGATCGGGACGATGCTTGCACGTTGAGATCCCAAAACTTCTTCCATCGTACGTCCCGATTGACCGGCGTGTGAGATGGCTGCGTTATTCACCAATAATGTTAGATATTCTGATTCAATCTGTATTTTGGTTACTGCCGCATTCACAGAATCTGAATCGGTAATATCCAGCTGAATGGCCTTTGCAAGACCGCCAATTTCAGCGGCAGCAGTTTCCCCTTTCTTCAGGTCGCGGGAACCGACAAATACGATATAACCATTGTCGGCAAGAGCTTTTGCTATCTGAAAACCTACACCTGTATTGGCACCCGAAACCAGTGCCACTTTTTGTTCGTTTGTCTGCATAATTTTAATTGATTTAAATTGAATACAGCAAAGGTGGATATAAAACAGGCAATACCTGTAGTCAAATTGAGAATATTTGAAGCCAAATTGAGGATAGCTTTTGTTATAATTATTTATTCTCAAATAATGGGATTCAGCTTATTCCTTAGAAATCTTTTTAATTTTAATATCTCTGAAATCAATCGCGGAACCTTCATAATTCAAAGAGATTCTGCCTTCCACAGAAGTGGCTTCCGTAGCTTCGTTGACGAGTTTCCCGTTCAGATATTGAGTGATTTTGCCGTTGAGCGATTTAATGACAATAGAATTCCATTCGCCGTAAGGTTTTTCATTTTCGAGGAATTTTGGAGAAGTTACACTTGCTCCGGCTTCAACAAGTTTTCCGTTTACTTTTGCCGTTACTTGATCCAAAAAAACAAAATCTCCTGTCGTATTTTCTTTGATCTGAAACTGAATACCTTTTGGCCAGATTTTGTCAGGTGAATTTGTAGGAATGTTGTACATAACGCCACTGTTTTTCTTGCCTTTTCCTTTGTATTGCTCATCCATATTCCATCGGTAATCCAATGAAAGTTCAAAGTTGGAATATCTTTTTTTAGACATCAGATAACCGATATTTTCACCGTGCATTCTGATCATTCCGTCAGAGAACTCGTAGACTTTGACAGGCTCCATTTTTTCAGAACTTGTTTTGATGTAGGCGTACCAGTCATTTTCTGTCCAGGTTTTTTGTTGGGTGGTGCAGGAGTTTAGAATGAGGAGGAATAGGAAAGTGAGTGTTGTTTTTTTGAGCATAATATTGTTAATTTTGAAGAAAGGATTATGAATATTATCATTCCTATTTTCATCTAGAATTACTTGATGATTAACCTTTTGTTAATACTATCTTCAATATTCTCAATTGCTATGTATGCATTATTTCTTAAAATCGGATTTTCACTTTCTAATAATGGTTTTAATTTTTTATGTGCAAATTCCTCATCTCCAATCATACCAATAATTGTTGTCGTATAATTTTGATCATATTCATCATATTCGATTGTCATTTCTTCGAAAAGCCAATTCAATGTTTCTTCTGATAGATCTTTCTTCTTTAATTTTAGTCGACTTACAATAGATAACAATGCAGATTTATTTGCGTAATTTTTATCATTAAGTTTATTTAAAACTACTGATTTAATATGTTTAGAGCACAAACTTAAAAATTTTGGAACTGAATAATACCAGTAGAAATGATTTTCTTTATCTGCATTACTGTTAATATTTTTTTCCCAATCCTCTAATAAATAAATACAAATATTACTATCAATAAAATCAGAAATTTCATCCGATTCATTTATGTAATTTTCAATAATAAATTTACTACGTGCTTCGTCAGTTATATTTACTAATGGTATAATTTCTCTATTTAATTCTGAAATATTTAAAAATAAAATTTGATGAAGTGCTGAGCTATACTCAATCTTAAAATCACTTAAATGATCGATAATCACATTTTTTGAAAGCTGATTGAATTTATCGAAGATTATATTTGCTAAATTTATTTTGAAAGAACCATTTTTGGCAGTCAAAATTAATTGATGTGCTCTATTTATAATATCTTCAGAATTGAGATCTTTTAAATAATCAGAGAAGTGAGAACCGATATTATCGTTAGCAAGGTTTTCAAATGATTTTTCTACAATTTCCGTAGAAGTTATGATGTTTTTATCATATAGCCAACCATTACCTATCAAACTGTAAATTACTGCTCTTTTTAATTCATCATCTTTTTCATCTAGTAAATTGCAAATAAATTCTACTACTTCACTCGAACGATTACCATCTAATAACTTTATTGCCATTACTTTATCTTTAGTTCTTACAGATTTAAATAAATCCATAATTTTAGGTAAATATAAGCTTGTTTCAAAATGACTTAATATATAAGCAACATTAGCTATTAATAATTCATTAGAATCAATTTCATTTATATTTTTTACTTTATCAATAATTGCTTCTAGAAATCTCTCATCATTAAATTCAATTATAGCTTTAGCATATCCATTGGGAAAACTATTTCCCTTCTCAAATAACTTTTCTATAATTTTCGGAATACTTTTCTTATTATTTATTTTGGCAATAGTGAAGGCTACTTCGGGGCCAATTACTTCATCATCTAAAAATTCGATAATATCTGGAAGGTATTTTTTATCAGAAATAATATTGCTTATTAGCCAGCCCAACCTATCTTTCTTTCGCAATATTGTCTTCGGATCATTTAGACGAATTAAAAGTTGATCTATAAGTAATTTTTTTAATGTGGAATTTTTTATAGTTGCAAAATCATAAATTGAATAAGCATAAAAAATATCTTTCTTCACAATTTTTTCAATAACTTGTTTTGCTTTTTTCATATCTAATAGTGAGACAAATAGCATTATTGTTTCATCCCATCTTGAATCTGTTATTTTTTCATCTAATATAAACTCATCGACAGAATATAATTTTACTAAATGATAAGCAGATAAAAATTCCAAGATTGTTTGATGGACAAAACCGATTTTCCCTTCTCCATCTGGTAAAAGAAATTTTTTAGAAATTAAAATGTTAAAAAGATCAATTTTATCAAATTCAGACTGTGTTAGTTTTGTAATGAAATGAATTGGATCTATATTAATTTCTCCTAAGTTTGTTAATCGATATCCTATATCAGAAAATAGATCTAAGACACTAATTTTATAACCATAATCCTTTTCAATATCTTTATTAATAGATATAAAGTATTCACTTAACAATACTTTTGGAGTAATTTTATCTAAGGTAATACTTGTACTATAATCAAGGAATAATTTAAAAAAGAAAGGACTTGATAGGCTTCTTAGTAGCTGATTAGAGACATCATTTAAATTATAATTTTTTGATTCCAATGTACTTCTGACAAAATTATAATTTAGCCTTTTGATTTCAAATATTGGGAAATCAAGAAAAGAAATATAATTCAAACTTCTTGTAGAAATATGAAATTTATTGTTAGGATATTTTTCAATAAAATCTTTAAGATCCTGTTCAAAAAATTTCGTCTCATAATATTCTTTAGGAATTTCATTTACGGCGTCAATTATAATTGTATAAAGACCTTCATTCAATGTGATTTCTTTATCGATTGTTATTGGTAATGAACTACTAATCAAATCAAATAAACTTCCTTTATATTCCTTGCAATGAATCAAGATAGGAATGGAATGTTGTGTAAAATCATCATCAATAATATCTTTAGTCTTTGATGCAATTTGAGAAGAAAAATATTCTAACGAAGTTGATTTACCAGATCCAGGTTCACCAATAATAATTAATTTATTGTGATCCTGTAAAACTTGTTGAATTGATATATTCTTTTTTACCACAAACTCATTGGATTTACGACTAGGATTACTAACAATACCATCTAAATTAAAAAGATTTATTTTTTTTAAATCAAAACTGAATACTAATGTATCACAATATCTTAATAGTGCTAATTTATTAGAACTTGAAAGCTTAAAATCACCAATTTCTTTTTTCAAACTTAAATCATTTTTTAATTCTTCAAGTAAAATAAGTAAATTATCATGTTTTTTTGTTTTATCATTTATCGTCTCGTACGATATTAAACTAATACCATAATTTTTATTCCAGAATTTTTTTTCTAATTCTGTAACATTTGGCATTATTGCGAAATGTTGTCTAGTACCACCCTTATATGTTTCAGCTATGAAATCTTTAATCAATAGAAATGTTGGATCCGTTAGACCAAAGCCAAGATATAAAATAGGTCTTTGAATCAATAAATGTTTTAGTGTATCTATAGTAGATTCCATATTATATTTGATTCTTCTATAATCTTCTTGTGTCAAAATAATAGAGTCAACATTATGCATATCACCATGCGGCTTAAAAATAAATTTAGATGAGGAATGCTTTTGGATTGACGCCTGTTCAATCGGTTGGTCATTGTTTACCCTTCTTAGCATCAGTCCATTACGGAATTCTTGATACGCATTCTCTATTAATGAATCATAATTTGTTGTGATATAGCAATCAGAGCCTAATGATATTATTAATTCATGAATTTTATGTGATTTAAGATTTCTGTCAAAAAATTCTTCTTTGATGAATTCTGCAAAATCCGAATCAGTTGATAATGACTTACAATAGCTAGCAGCAATTAGTAAGTCTCCTTTATTGATTACGTTTATAATCTCTAGTTTTTCATTATCATTACAAATCCCATTTCTTTCCAGAAAATTTGAATAACTTAAAATTAGGTTATACCATGATGGTGCCCCTGACCAACTTGATATTCCAGATCCAATAAACAGTGTACATTCTTTCGATTTAAGTGATTCAATAAGTGATTCAGGAAATTTGTATATCATAATATTTTTATACTGGGAATTATTACAAATATTGCTAACTATTAAATGCTATATTGATTTCCAGATACTCATAACATATTATTTAGAAAAGCTTAGATGCAATTATAATTTTATATTTTCAAATATAATACTTATTCTTGTTAATACTTAATCATGATTTCTACTTAAAAAAAATATTAACAATAAGACAAAAATATAATCATTTTAATAAATGTTTTAAACTATCTTTATTATAATAACTCTCCAATAAACTTCCATATTCGTCTATCAAAAAAAGCTGGAAAATAAAATAGAATATCAGCAAAATGTAATTATACAATTCTAAAAAAATAAAATCCCCAACATTTTTTAAATAATAAAAAATATTATATTTGAAAAAAAAAATATTTATTTCGTATTTATTCAGTTTGAAAGAATGAATTAACCTTAATTTAAAAGATTTAAAGTTTATTTTGAATCATTTATAAGCAAATACTAAATAACCCAAACGTTTACCTGTGAAACGTAAAATTTTAGGGTGTAGGACGTAAACGTTTGGTGTGGAGACGTAAAATTTTAAGGCAAAAGCCTAAATCTTTACCCTCATGGGCGTAAAATTTTGCCTTGGTAACGTAAAATTTTGGTCGCAGAACCTTATTGTTTAGGTTTGACCTTCATTAATGCTAAAAAAATGAGTAGAGAACTCTGATAAGTAATATTAACCATTAAATAAAACACAAATGCCAATTGACAATTTGGGAAGACTGCACCTCAGTGCAGCGCAGAAAACAAGTATTTCAGATGCTTTAACAACAATCGAAGCGGTACTGCTAACCGTAACTCAAAATCTTACGACAGAAGAACGCCAGAGATTCGGCAGCGTCAATGAAACCAACAAATTGCTGGTCAACAAAGCACTCGATTATTACCAAAACCAACCGTCGTTAAGCAGTCCTGATGTAGATTGGGCAGAGTATGAGCTGGATTTTCAGGATCGTTCCTTCGCAGATACTACCGAACAGCGTATGTTGTCTGCAGTAAGAATGCTGACCGACTTTAAGATCGTTCATGATTTTGATAATTATCAGGATGCACTGACTGACTATGATTACAGCAAATACAAAGCGGGTACAAAAACACCGGGCTTTACTGAAAAAGTAGCCGATATGAAAGTGTTTTTTCCTAATAGCGGAGGATCAGGAACGCCACCTTCATCCAAAACAGAATAAGAATTTTTTCAGAATAGAACATAAAAAAAACCGGAAGCTTAAAAGTTCCGGTTTTTTATTTATACTGATCAGTCTGAGTCGAATAAAGTTTATTGAAATGATTATTTACTGTTAGCTGCTTCCAAGATCAATTTCAGTACTTCTTTTGGTTTTGAGATCATCACGACGTGACTGGCATCCACTTCAATGCTTTTGGCTTTCATTCTTTTTACGAAGAAACGTTGTAAATCAGGGTGAAGAGATTTGTCACTTTTTGCGACTACAAACCAGCTTGGTTTTGTTTTCCACGCAGCCTCAGTCACCGTATCTGCGAACACTTTTCCGTTGGCGGCATTCTGTGTGGCATAGACTACATCCTGTTGACTTGGAGACAAATCTTCAGCAAATACTTTTTGCACCCCTTCTCTGGTCAAAGTCATGTAGCCATTACTTTGTGCAAAATATTTTCCCAATTCTGTGGCTGGTGCTGTTGCAGACAATCCAGGAAGCGTTTCTCCCTTGTCAGGCGCCAATGCTGCTACATACACCAAACCTTTTACTTTGGGATCGTTACCTGCTTCGGTAATGACGAATCCGCCCCATGAATGTCCGATCAAGATCACCGGACCTGCAGCTCTGTCGATGGCTCTTTTTGTGAAAGCAACATCTTCTGCCAAAGAGTTCGTAGGATTCTGTACAGAGATGACATCATAGCCGGTTGCCAATAAAGTGGGGATCACTTCACTCCAGCTGGAGCCGTCTGCAAACAGACCGTGTACGAAAATGATGGTTGGCTTTTTTGAGTTGTCTTTGTTTTGTGCATTCACATTGACAGCTAAAAACAGGATTGCAAAAGCAATGATTGATTTTAATAATTTCATCTTAAAAATTTGTTTAAAATTGTGTGTCATTATTGACATGACAAAGATGCGAATGCGAAATGTGAATGGATTTGTAGATTCGTTCAATTACTTGGTTATTCTGTTCAAACGATAATTGGTCGGGGTGGTGTGGTATTTTTCACCAAAACTTTTGGTGAAATTGGCAACGTCATTGAAACCACAGTCAAAAGCGATATCGCTGATGCGTTCATTAGAAATCAGTAGCAGCTCGGCAGCTTTTTCCAGTTTTTTGTTTTTGATGTAATTGGCGGGTGTATCATTGTATAACTTCGCAAACTCCCTTTTGAAAGATGACAGGCTCAGATTATTCTCGTTCGCCAGTTCCTCAATCGATGCCTGTGAGTACAGATGTGCTTCTATAACTTGTTTGAAAGTATAAGTTGCCGGCGAAAATAGTTGAGAGAGAATCACTTGTATGGCTTCTGCATTTTGTGTCTGTGAAAGGAGGAGCACAATTTCTTTCAGTTTCAGGATCAGAATGTCTTCATTGACGAGGGTGGGGTTTTCAAAATAAAACAACAGTCCTTCAATGTACTTCTGGATCAGGAAGTCGTTGTTGATTTTTTCACTCGATTTATTGGAAATGGGAACTTTCGGTTTTTGAAGGATGATCGGTAATTCCCGGTCGTATATTTTCTTGAGAATCTCGGGATGGAAGGTTACAATCACAATTTCACAATTTCTGCCGGATTCCGAATTGTGCAGTTGCTTTCCAAAGTTGACACAGTTTAAAAACAGAGCGTAATTGGTAGGGATGTTAACTTCCTCCTCATCAATCTTATATTCAAATTCGCCTTCTTTGACAAAGAAAAAACAGGCCTGTTCAGCCACTTTAATATCAATTTTGAAAGGCGCCTCCAACACCAGTTTCTGAATCAAAGTTTTCCCGAATAATTCAATTGTTTTGTGGTCTGTTTTCATTTTGGTCTTTAGTTAGTCACTAATTATAAAAAATTATTTACCAATTGCCTCATTTAAAAAACGGTTAAAAGGATAAATTTCTTTCAGCACCTGTACGGTGTTTTTGACAAAATTTTTATCCTGAATCTCATCATCAGATAAAGGATGGAAAACTGTAAACTGCTTGAACTTCAAATAATCGCCCATCGGATCTTCCTTATCAAATCCCTGCGGAACTTTTACCAGCTTTGTTCCCTGTAATTCCAGAATGTCTTTAAATGATTTTTCATTAAGAATTTTCAAAAAGGCATCACTGTGGGAACTGATGGCTGCACGTATCGCTTTCAGATTTTTCGGTTCGGTCATGTAAACACCACCTGCCAGAAAAGATTTTCCCGGTTCGATGTGAATGTAATAGCCTGCATGATTTAATGTTTTGGGACCTTTCTCTACCAATGATGCACCGATATTCGTTTTGTAAGGTGTTTTGTCCTGGGAGAAACGAGTGTCTTTATAAATCCTGAAAATACATTTTTTAGCTTCCAGACGTTCTACGCTGCTGTCAAAATCGGCAACTTCAGAAATGATCGTATTCACTACGTTTTCAAAGTTCTCTTTGATTTGAAGATAGCGTTGTTTGTTTTCATTAAACCATTCACGGTTGTTATTGATTTCAAGGGTAGATAAGAAGTTCAGGACTTCAGGACTGACAGCTGTTGACATCGGTTTTATAATTTAAGATAAAGATATTAATTCTTTGAAGATTCTTACCACATCCATTTATTGAACTGTTGTTTTTTAATTATAATAATATTTAATCTAACATATCAAAAGAAGTCGGTACTCACCATCATTTTCAACAGGAGCTTTGTGAATACACGGTAAAACTTTTTGTTCCGGATGGTCTACGGCTAATCTCCAGAGATGTCCGCATCCTAAATTGACAGGTTGAGCATCAGCTTTCGGAAGATAGTGCAGATCAAAGAAATTGTCTTTCAGGAAGTCTTCAAATTCCGCTTCGGAACCCGTATGTAATTCTTTAAGTTTTTTCCGGATTTCAGGAATATGTATTTTTTGTACTGCCTGATCGTTGCCAATAATATCACTTGCAGGACCATGATAAGTGCTTAAAAAAGTATCTGTCGGAGTAGGGGAACGGTCTACGTGAAACGAATATACATCAGTAGATATAAAATCAAATTCTTCATCTCGATCGTAAATTTTCAGTAAATTCAGAGAAGGGGATGCTCCAAAATCAGTCAGTAATTTTAAATCGGCTAAAATGATTTCCCTTGCTATTTTACCATTTTCGGAAAGTTGTAATGCTAAAAGGTCTTCCTTGGAAACTTCTGTAATATTATCTTCCAACATAAGTTTAGAAACAATTTCTTTAAAATCTCCGGATAGATCTCTGAACCAACATAGTGAATTGACATCTCCCTTAAAATCAGTATTAATAAGTTCTGAAAATGTCTGAACCACTTGAATCTGGTTGTTATTAGAAAATGTATTGTTCATATTCCGGTAATAATTTATTCGTTTACTTTTTTACAAAAATAGTTGATCCATCATAAGATCAGTCAAGAAATGCATTGAAAGTTTTTCCAGCATTTTTAAAACAGTAATTTTAAATTTTAAATTTAAAATTATAAATACACTTATCTAACTTCAGATCCAATTTGTAGATTTGCAGATTGGATTTTGCGTTACCATAATTCTAGTCATCAAATTTACATCAGTACAAAGTTGATTTGAAATAATACATAAGTCCTTTAAAATCTGTTATTTTTAAAATGAGAAAAATCTTTTATTTCATATTATTTCTAAATTCACTTCTTTCTGCGCAGATCAAAGCGAAAATAGTTGGTATAAAAGACGGTGATACCGTTGTGGCTCTACTTGAGAACAATACACAGGAAACATTGAGATTAGCAGATGTCGATTGCCCTGAAAACAGACAGCCATTTGGGAAAAATGCAAAGCAATTTACCAGTTCACAGGTTTTTGGTAAGAATGTCATATTTTACAGAATCAGCAAAGACCGGTACAGAAGAACGATTGCCAAAATATTCTACGATAATGATAAATATCTTTCCGGAGAAATCATAAAAGCCGGATTTGGATGGTGGTATTACAAAGCTTCTAAAAATTTCAATTTAAAAGATGATGAGATTGCGGCCAGGAATAAAAAGCTGGGTTTATGGTCAGACAAAAATGCGGTTGCGCCTTGGGATTTCAGGAAAAAGAAGAAACAGCACCTTCAGTGATACTCTTTCTGTATGTCCATTGGATAATAATGTTCTTTACGGGTTTCCGTAAATAATTAATTTGGTTTTCAGATTTACTTCCAACCTATTTTTTTTCTCCAGATTATATAATCCTGATTTTGGCTTTCAATCTTTTCTATTTCTTCGATGGAAAGGATAGAATTTATTTGTACTAAAGTTAAATTAGGAAGATTAAACTCTTGCCTGAATTCATTGATTTTGTTTTTATTAATAACCGGAAATATGGTTTGGTCAGCATTTAATTGAGTTCCGAATTTCTGAGGAAGCCCCTGAAAGTATTGAATTCTGTCATATAAGTATGCAAGATTTTTACGATCTACATCAAAATCATTTTTTAACATTAATTCATAACATGACTTCATAAATTGAGGTTCTGAAATAGAATGTTGAATAATTAGCCAAGCTGCATTACTTGCTTCTTTACCAACTTTTGAAACGGTAGGAAATCCAATTTCATCAATTATTTTTCGAAGTTCTTCAGCATTTTCCCTGTGAACTTTTTCCATTTCGGGATGGTATTTTCCTTCAAACTCTTTGTCTTTTAATATTTTATTTCTTGTATTCAGGTCACGTTCTACCAATTCAATTAATCTTTTGGAATAAAAGTTTTCCATAATATAAAATTTGGAGTTGAATTCTGATAGGTATAGAATTATTATTTGCTTTGTTTTAAAGCATAAATTTCTTTCCGCAGATCGCTGATTGTTGTAATCGTGTGGTTAATATGATTAAATAGATTGTACAGGCTCAACTTGAGTTCTATATTAGAATCCATATAATTTGAGAAAGTGGGAACGATCACATATTTGCCGGATACTAAATTTTTTTCCAGTAAATACTCATCTTTAAGGTTTTTGATGATTTTGAAGTCCCTTTTGAGATAGGTTAATATCAGTTGATGAAGTAGGTTTTTATGTAATCTTAAATTTTTCATTGTGTTGAAAGCTCTTGCTTAATGATAACTTGTACATTTTAAATACAAAATATCATGCCATGAATTTTCAACATCATCAACATCATCTTAATAATCTAGACATAATCATGCTTTTACAAACTATTCATCTGATTATTTCTTATTATGTAGATTAAAATTTAAATATTTACAAATTATTGAAATAAATATTTTTTTTTAATTATACGCGATTTTTTGAAAACATAGACAATAATCCCAACAAAGAAAAAAATGCCGTCATCATAGTAAAAAGGAGCGAGACAGAAACCGAAATTTCTGAACTGAAATCAAAAAACGCGTATGCTTTTAAGAATAAAAATTCTCTGGCTCCGATGCCTGCAAACGAAATTAAACTGAGAATAGAGCTGCAAATCAATAAGATTGTCATTAATAATTGATGAAGTTAGTTTTTCATATTCCAGCATTCACTGATTCAGATTATTCACTGATTTATAAAAGAAATTTGAAAAATTAAATATTTGATATTTAAAAAGTATAATTCCTATATTTGTGTCTGAATGAAATTTCTTGTATTCATATTCACATTTTATCTCATGGCAATTTCTTTGGTGCCATGCAGTGATGTGGACGAGAACTCCGGTTTTTCGGAAACAAAAGTTGAAAGACTGCAGGATAATCATCAATCAGGGCACAGCGATGTTTGCAGTCCTTTTTGTACCTGCAATTGCTGTCAGATGACAGTTGCATCTTTCAAAATCGAACCGTTATTAGATTTTCCTGCACACATTCAGATCTATTTTTCAAAGAAAATTCTTTTTCAGAAAAACGATTTCGCCTATCAGGTTTATGACCACATTTGGCAACCTCCCAAGATTTAATTTTTATTGATTTTTTGAAATTTAATTTCAAATTTTTTATGAAGACTTTTCAGTTTTCAGAATTCACTTTGTCGGTACTTTATATTTAAAATTTAATTTAAATGTAAAAAGTATGGCAATATCAGTAAAATTTAAATACATATCTGTGTTAGATAAAATCATAAAATTTAGTATCAACAACAAGATTGTCATTGGTATTATGACCATGTTGTTGATCATTTGGGGAGTTTGGAGCGCAACAAAACTTCCCATCGACGCAGTTCCGGATATTACCAATAATCAGGTTCAGATCATCACTGTATGTCCAACATTGGCAGGACAGGAAGTCGAGCAATTGGTTACGTTTCCTATAGAACAAAGTATTTCTAATGTTCCCGATATCGAAGAAACGAGAAGTATTTCAAGATTCGGACTTTCAGTCATTACGGTTGTTTTCAAAGAAGAAGTTGATGTCTACTTTGCCCGTCAACTGATCAGTGAAAAATTAAAAGAAGCTGCCGAAGAAATTCCCAAAGGAGTCGGAACACCTGAATTGGCTCCTGTAAGTACTGGTTTGGGTGAAGCGTACCAATATATTTTACATCCGAAAAAAGGAAGTGAAAATAAGTATTCAAGTAAAGATCTCCGCACCATGCAGGATTGGATCGTGCGAAGACAGCTCAACGGAACACCGGGAGTTGCAGAAGTCAACAGTTTCGGAGGCGAATTAAAACAATATGAAGTTGCAGTCGATCCAAACCGGCTTCGGGCCATCGGAGTAAGTATTTCTGATATTTTTACTGCGCTTGAAAAAAATAATCAGAATACAGGAGGAGCTTACATCGATAAAAAACCAAATGCCTATTTCATCCGTGGAATCGGAGTGGTGACGTCTTTAGAAGATATAAAAAACATCTCGGTAAAAAATGAAAACGGAAGCGTTCCTGTTTTTGTGAAAGATGTTGCTGATGTCCGTTTGGGAAGCGCAGTTCGTTATGGTGCAATGACTTACAACGGAAAAGTAGACGCGGTTGGAGGTATCGTAATGACTTTAAAAGGTGCAAACAGCAATGAGGTTGTCAATTTAATTAAAGCTAAAATCCCGACCATTCAGAAATCGCTTCCCGATGATGTTTTGATAGAACCATTTTTAGACAGAACAGATTTGGTAGGAAGAGCAATCAAAACCGTTGAAAAAAACCTGATTGAAGGGGCTTTGATTGTTATTTTCGTACTTGTGATTTTTCTGGGAAATCTCCGTGCAGGACTTATTGTTGCTTCGGCGATTCCTTTGTCTCTGCTTTTTGCTTTGGGAATGATGAATGTTTTCGGAGTGAGCGCCAATTTAATGAGTTTAGGAGCGATTGATTTTGGTTTGATCGTCGATGGTGCAGTTATTATTGTAGAAGCAACACTTCATCATTTAGGATTAAGGAAATCCACCCAAAGATTAACTCAGATTGAAATGGATGAGGAAGTTTTTCTTTCTGCTTCAAAAATAAGAAACAGCGCGGCTTTTGGTGAAATTATTATCTTGATTGTTTATATTCCTATTCTTACTTTGGTGGGTGTGGAAGGGAAAATGTTCACACCGATGGCTAAAACAGTCGGGTTTGCAATTTTGGGAGCATTGATTCTTTCCCTCACTTATATTCCAATGATGAGCGCATTGTTTTTGTCTAAAAATCAATCAAATAAAAGGAATTTTTCTGATAAAATGATGGAAAAGCTGCAAAGTGTTTATCAGCCATTATTAAGAAAAGCTATAAAAATTAAAGGAATTATTGTTTCGGTTACGGTTGTTTTATTTGCAATCAGCATATTTATATTCAGCAGAATGGGAGGGGAGTTTATTCCGCAGTTGCAGGAAGGTGATTTTGCATTTCACTGTATTTTACCACAGGGAAGTTCGTTAAGTCAAAGCATTGAAACATCGATGCAGGCTTCGAGGATCATAAAAGAGTTTGATGAAGTAAAAATGGTGATTGGAAAAACAGGTTCTGCAGAAGTTCCTACAGATCCGATGCCGCCCGAAGCAACAGATTTAATTATTGTTTTAAAATCTCAAAAAGACTGGAAAACAAAAAAATCCTATGACGAATTAGCAGATGAAATTTCTGAGAAATTAGAATTAATTCCGGGAGTGTTTTTTGAGAAAAATCAACCCATTCAAATGCGTTTCAATGAGTTGATGACGGGAATCCGACAGGATGTCGCTGTAAAAATATTTGGCGAAAATCTGGACTCCCTTGCTGTTTATGCAGATAAGGTTGGAAAAGTCATTCAGACGGTTGAAGGAACGACCGCTCCACAGATTGAAAGAATAAGCGGACTTCCACAGATCAATGTAGAATATGACCGTGTAAGAATGGCCAATTATGGTTTGAATATCGAAGATGTCAACAATGTCTTAAGTACTGCTTTCGCAGGGAAAAGTACAGGTCAGGTTTTTGAAAACGAAAGACGTTTTGATCTGGTTGTGCGTCTTGACAGTCTTCACAGAACCAATATAGATGATGTGAATAATCTCATGGTTTCTACCAGCTCAGGAAACCAGATTCCGCTTTCGCAAATTGCGAATATCAGTTATAAACTGGGTCCTGCACAAATTAGTCGTGAAGAAGGAAAAAGAAGAATCGTAATTGGCTTTAATGTGAAAAATCGTGATGTAGAAAGTGTTGTCAATGATATTCAGGAAAAATTGGATCAGAAGGTTAAACTTCCTTCAGGATATTATTTTACGTATGGTGGACAATTTGAGAATCTGAAGGCCGCAAGCAAACGTTTGATGATTGCAGTTCCGGTTTCTCTACTTCTTATTTTTATGTTGCTGTATTTTACATTTAATTCTTTTAAACAGGCAACTTTGATTTTTACCGCAATTCCCATGAGCGCAATCGGTGGAATTTTCGCGTTGCTTGTAAGAGACATGCCTTTCAGCATCAGTGCAGGAATAGGATTTATTGCTTTGTTCGGTGTCGCGGTTCTCAACGGAATCGTTTTAATTGGAACCTTCAATCAATTGGAAAAAGATGGCGAAACCGATATTTTAAAAAGAGTTTTTGAAGGAACAAAAGTAAGACTGCGCCCAGTTTTAATGACGGCTGCAGTTGCTTCTTTAGGATTTTTACCGATGGCAATTTCTACAGGAGCAGGAGCGGAAGTGCAGAAACCTTTGGCAACCGTTGTAATCGGTGGTTTGATCACAGCAACTTTTTTGACATTATTCGTTTTACCAATGTTGTATATTATTTTTAATACAAAATTCAACAGAAAGACTATTAGAATAAAAACTTCAACGACAGTTATCATTTTAGGATTTTTATTTTTCGGACAAACATTCAATGCGCAGACAACCGAAGTTTTAACGGTTGAGAAAGCCACGGAAATAGCGTTGAGAAATAATTATTTAATTCAGTCAAAAGATCTGGATATTAAAGTTTCTGAAGCTTTGAAACCAACTGCCAATGAACTTCCGAAAATGAATTTAAATGCGCAGTTAGGGCAATACAACAGTCCGAAATTTGATCAGTCGTTTTCCATTTCGCAGAGTATTCCGTTTCCGACTTTGTTTAAAGCGAGAAAAGATCTGATTGCCGAAGAAATTAAAGCAAAACAAATCAATAGAGAAATTTCTGCAAATGAATTAGCAAAACAGATCAGAACGTATTTTTACCAAATAGAATATCTGCAATATAATCAATTGAAGCTTATGAAAATGGACAGTCTTTATCAGGATTTTATTAGAATCGCTACAGTAAGATATAAAGCAGGAGACATTAAAAAAATTGAAATCAATACGGCAGAAACTCAAAAAGGAGAGATCAGTCTTCTATTGAATCAAAATAAAGTATATCTCGATAATGCATATAAAAATCTGAAAATGCTTCTTAATATTTCTGATCAATTTGAAATTCCCCAAATTAAAAATTACCAACCCTTGAAGGCTGAATATGTTTTAGACAGTTCTGCAATAGCCAATCATCCGACTGTAAAAGCATTTTATCAGGAAATGGAAATTGCAGAAAAGAGTAAAAATGTTGAAAAATCTCAAGGTTTGCCGGAATTTAACTTAGGTTATACCAATCAGTCACTTACCGGATTTCACACGCTCAACGGACAGGAAAAATATTTTGATTCCGGAAACCGTTTTCATGTTGCCAATGTTGGAGTTTCAATTCCATTGACTTTCGGAGCTACAAGAGCGAGAATTCAGTCTTTGGAATATCAGAAACAAATGGCAGAATCCAACGCAAAACTTCAGCAAAAGCAACTTACCACTCAGCTGGAAAATGCATTCAGTCAGTATAATCAGGATGTTTTACAATATGAATATTATGTTAATCAGGCTTTACCAAATGCAGAGAAAATCGTGAAAGCCGGACAACTTGGTTACAAAACAGGAGAAATTTCTTATGTAGAATATCTCTTTGCACTTCAGACGGCAACCAATATTCAGCTAAAATATCTGGAATCAATTCAGCAGGTGAATCAGTCTGTTATTACTATTAATTATTTAATCAACAAATAAGATGAAACTAAAACTTAATATTTTAAAACTATTTATCGTTTCTGTATTTCTTTTAAATTGCGGAAAGAAAGATGTCACGACTGGTTCTGAAACTGAAGTGAAAACCGAAGAAGCTGAAGATCATCATGATGAAGCTCTGAAAACCATTGCTTCAATTACGGAGGACCAAATAAAAACAGTCGGAATTACTTTAGGCAAAATTGAAATGAAAGAACTCACTTCTACTATAAAAGCTAATGGGTTGTTGAGAGTTCCGAACAATAATAAAGCCGCCATAACGTCATTGTATGGAGGTGTGATCAAAACCATCAATGTGCAGATCGGAGATTATATCAAGAAAGGTCAGGTCATCGCAACCATCGGAAATTCGGAATATATACAAGTTCAGGAACAATATCTTACCGTGAAAAACAGAATAATTTTTGCAGAGCAGGAATATAGAAGACAAAAGGAACTTTTTGACAACGATGCAGGCGCGAAAAAAAATCTTCAAAGCTCTGATTCTGAATTGAAAACTTTGCGCACGCAGAAAGCATCTCTTCAAAAGCAACTTCAGATCATGGGAATCAATCCTGCAAGTATCAACAATGGAAATTTGCGTTCAGGCTTGGTGATTACCTCGCCGATCAGTGGTACAATCAGCACCATAAATTCTCAGATTGGTAGCTATGTGGATATTTCCTCGCCTGTCGCTGAAGTGATAGATAATGGGTCGATTCATCTTGATCTGCAGATTTTTGAAAAAGATCTTCCTAAAATGAAAGTAGGGCAGATCGTGCATTTTAAGTTGACCAATAATCCGGAGACAGAATATGATGCAAAAGTCTACAGCATCGGTTCTTCTTTTGAAAATGAAAGCAAAACAATTTCCGTACACTGCACCGTTATCGGAAATAAATCCGGATTGATTGATGGAATGAACATCACCGGAATTGTAAGTCTGAATAAAACCACAACTCCAGCCGTTCCCAATGAAGCTATTGTAGAAGCAGATGGAAAATTTTATGTTTTTATACAAACCAATCAACAAGCAGAAGAACATCATGAAGACGAATCAGAAAATAAAAATGAAAGCAAAAAGGTAAATTTCGAAAAAGTAGAAATTATCAAAGGTTCTTCCGATATGGGATACACGGCGATAACTCCGCTAAAGGAAATTTCAAATGATGCAAACATTGTTGTGAAAGGTTCTTTTTTTATAAACGCTAAATTATCGAATACAGGAGAGCATGAGCATTAACTAAATTATAAACCAACATTAAAAGTCGTCCAAAATCGGACGGCTTATTTAATGCTTTATTCTAAAATTATATATCTCAGATAAGATCAAACAAAAAAGACAAAACACGAATGTTTTGCCTTTTTTCAATATAAATGATTTGGTGTGTGGTGTGAAGTTTATATATAAGTCAATTATTTGTAATTCACAGATATTTTTCAGTCATCTTAAAGCTGTATCGCTTTTTAATTTCTTTAGTAAAGATAGATCAGAAATTAGACGCAAACAAGTTTATGTAGTGATGATTTATAAATCTTTACGTAGAAATTTATCAATTATTGCATTTTGACCAATATTTACAAGTTTGATAATCAGTTATTTAAAAATTTGTTTTTAGTAGACAGTAAAAAATTACGTGAATGTTAGATTAATCTCAATGAGATCTGATTTTTATTGTTTTGCCAAGTTTTAAGTTAAGTTTTGACTAAATCTTATGTAGGAGAGCTAGGAATTAACTTTATAAATCTTGATCTTTTTTATTTCTTAAATCTGAAATATAATTCAAAGATTTGTAATATTCATCGTTGTTTTGTGTTTTTTATTATCAATTGAATTTTTATATTTGTCACATGAGTTCGAGTTTTATCCATACTTATGTTTCTGTAGATTGCGTCGTTTTCGGATTCGATCGGGAAAACCAGCTAAATATTTTATTGGTTCAAAGACATTTAAGTGATGTTCCGGAACGTCAGAAAAGATTGCCTGGAAGTCTTATCCTGAGTGATGAAGATGTAGATGATGCCGCACAACGTGTTCTTCATGAGCTTACCGGAATAAAAAAAATGGTATTGAAACAATTCAAATGTTTTGCAGATCCTAATCGTGCAAGCAGCGAATATGACATCAAATGGATGAGAAAAGAGTATAATCATCAGATCGACAGGATCATGACGGTTGCCTATCTTTCACTCTGCAAGATCGATCACAAAATCAACAGTACAAAATATGATACCGTCGATTGGTGTCCCATTACCAAAGTTCCGTTGCTTCCTTTTGATCATAATAAAATCATTAAAGAATCTCTGGTTGAGATTAGAAAATGGATTGAGTCTGACTTTTCTATTATATTTGAATTGCTGCCTAAGAAATTTACAATCAGACAATTGTATCAGTTATATAATGCTTTGAGTGAAAAGCATATTGATATTAAAAATTTCCACAAAAAAGTTTCTTCATTTAATTATATTATTCCTTTGGACGAAATAGAAACCAATGTTGCTCATCGTGCTGCGAGATATTATAAATTCGATGCTAAGCTTTATAAAAAAAGCAATAATAAACTTATCAAATAAATCTGATTTTAAACTAAAAAACTCCATGTTGCTTCGGTAAGCACAGCGGCTTTGTTTTTCTTAATCAATTTGAAATTTTTTTTAAAAAAATTGTCTCACTTTGCGATTAAATAAGATTGTTTATTGTTAAAATATTGTTATGTTTTGATTTCAAGCAATGAAACAAAATATTATCCACTATATTTGATCTTTAATGAGAGATTTATGAATGATATTAGGTTGATAGTGACGGATATGGATGGGACTTTTCTTAATTCTGAACATGAAGTAAGCCCGGAATTTCCCGAAATTTATGAAGAACTGAAAAAACGAAACATTCTTTTTGTTCCTGCAAGTGGCAGACAAATGTTGGGAATCACGAAATATTTCGGAGATAAAGAAAACGAAATGGCTTTCATCGCTGAAAACGGCGGTTACATGATCTACAAAAACAAAGAATTGTTTGCCGATAAGCTTGAAGTACAATATGTTGAAGAAATCATTTTAGCAATACGCCAGATTGCGGGTGCAACGGTCGTTGTCTCCGGTAAAAAAAGAGCGTATTACGAAACTGAAAATCAGGAATTTATTGATTATATAGCACAATTTTATACAGGAAATAAGCGAATAGAAGATCTTACCAAAGCTTTGGATGACAGTATTTTTAAGATCGCAGTTTACCATCTCGAAGGTTCTGAAGAGCATTTATATCCTGCCCTAAAGCAATTTGAAAAATACAATCTTGAGGTCGTAGTTTCCGGGAAATATTGGCTGGATATTATGAACAAAGATATTAACAAAGGCAATGCACTTGAAAAGCTTCAGAAAACACTCAACATCAGTCCGCAACAGACAATGGTTTTCGGTGATTATATGAATGATATTGAGATGCTGAAAAAAGCAGAATATTCCTTCGCAATGGAAAACGCCCATCCATCAGTAAAAGAAGCTGCAAAATTTGAAGCTTTGAGCAATAATAATTTTGGAGTTTTAAATACAATTAAAAATTACCTCAGTAATAATTAAATTCTTTTGAAATATTTAAAAGTAAAAATCTCAACGTAATATCTATCTTTGAAAAAATATTTGACAGATATTTTACGACAAAAATGACATTTTTTCCTAATAATTTAAGAGTAACAAGGAGTTGAATACAGTTTTAATAATTGATGATGAAGCCAAAATAAGATCACTTTTATCACGCATCATCAGTCTAGAAGGTTTTGAAGTTTTTGAGGCCGGAAATTTGAAAAGCGGACTCAAACGACTTGAGATTTCCAATATTGACATTGTTCTTTGCGATGTTAAACTTCCCGACGGAAGCGGTGTCGATTTTTCAAAAACAGTGAAAGATCAATTTCCAGGTGTTGAAATTATTCTTTTGACCGCTTTCGGAAATATTCCTGATGGTGTAATGGCGATCAAAAACGGAGCTTTCGACTATATTACCAAGGGCGACGACAATACTAAGATTCTTCCGTTGCTTTATAAGGCTGCAGAGAAAGTAGCACTCAATAAACGAGTTTTACAACTTGAAAAACAGCTTGACAATAAACAATCTTTCAAAAGTATTATTGGTAAATCTGTTGAAATTACCAACGCTGTCTCTTCGGCTCAGAAAGTGGCTGTAACAGATGCAACAGTGCTTCTTACAGGTGAAACCGGCACCGGAAAAGAAGTTTTTGCACAGGCAATACATCATGCAAGCAACAGAAGCAAGAAAAATTTCATTGCAGTCAACTGTTCGGCTTTTGGAAAAGAACTGCTTGAAAATGAACTTTTCGGTCACAAAGCAGGAGCTTTTACCGGAGCTTTGAAAGATTCCAAAGGAATTTTCGAAGAAGCCAATCTCGGAACGGTTTTTCTTGATGAAATTGGTGAAATGCCTCTCGACTTACAGGCAAAGTTACTCAGGGTTTTAGAATCCGGCGAATTTTTGAAAGTGGGAGACAGCAAGCCAACAAAAACTGATGTCCGAATCATTGCCGCAACCAACAGAAATTTGGAAACCGAAATTGAAACCGGAAACTTCCGTGAAGATCTGTATTACCGAATCAATATTTTTACGATTAAACTACCGTCTTTGCGGGAAAGAGTAGCGGATATTGAATCTCTGGCCGGCTTTTTTCTGAAGACTTTTTCTCACAAAATGGGAAAAAATATTTCTTCGTTTTCGGATGATTATTTAAAAGCTTTAAAAAACCATCAATGGAAAGGTAACATCCGCGAACTTCGTAATGTGATTGAGAGAAGTGTTATCCTTACAGATTCCTCCGAATTATCAACCGATAGTCTTCCCGTAGACATTCTTGCAAAGCAGGAACATACCGAATTTTCACAAAACAAAATGATGTCTGCATTTTCTATGGCAAGCGCAGAGAGAATGCAGATACAGAAAATATTAAAGCATACCAACGGAAACAAAGCCGAAGCGGCGCGTCTTCTCGAAATTGGCATTGCCACACTATACCGAAAGATCGAAGAGTACAGTATTTCATAAAAGAATGCTTCCATTCTGATAACGACCCTATCATTTTGATAGGGTTTTTTGTGTTTTCTAAATGATTGATTTGAATATAAATATCTAATTTACAGTCTCTTGTATTTTAATTTTTCTTTAAGGAATAAATCTTGGCATTACTGATTCAAAACAATTTAAAAAATGAATCATAAAGATGCCGTTACAGAGATCATTAAAACGATCCCGGAAACACAGGAAGACTTTAAAGAATCTTACAAGACCAATTCACCATTTATGGTGATCAGTGTCTTTACGAAACAGATCAGAAGGCTGATTAAAGAAAACGATCAGAAAATTCTGATTAAGTCGATTCTCAAAATGAATAAGCTTTACAGCAAAGGTGACGCGGCGTTGAAGAATGCAATAGAAAACATTTTCATCTATTCTCTGGACAGTTTTACATTCTGCTGCGAACCAACGTACAAAAAAATGATTTTCAGTAAAATGTCACCGCCCTTACAGGAAAACTACCTTCATCAGGTATACAAATCAGGAATTTAAAATTTTAAAAATTAAGGTCGCTATGATTCGGAAATGCAGACTGCATAGACGGTCTTGACTAATCGGGAAGACTTTTAAAAACAATAAAAATTTATATATGAAATCAAAAATCAGAAAAATCGGAAACTGGCAGGAATGGAAATCAATTCGTGGAAAACACGATTTTGAAATGATAACAATTAACGTAGCGGTTATTCTCGGAGTGTTTGTAGCAGCGGCAATTATTCAGTTTAATTAAAAGAAAAAAGAAAATGATCACAGTTATTTTATTGGCTTCGGGAGCAGTACTCTTCGCTCTGTTTTACTTTTTGGTAGAATATTTTGAAAAGATTTGAAAATTAAAAACGTACTCATGACCCTATTATTTATCACAGCAATAGCCATATTCTTCTACATGATTTATGTACTCGTAAAACCGGAAGAATTTTAAATCAAACTTATAATCAAATGAGCCGTAAGATTTTACATGAAATAAAAGAATGGAGCGTAATGATCTTTTGGATTTGCTTCGTAATCGCTTTTATCTACCTGATTTTTACGGTTAAAAAATTTGCATTAATTCATTAAACAACTATGAACACTGAAATTTTTGGAATAATAGCCATGTTTCTGGTAACGCTTATTCTGGCGATACCATTTGGAAAATACATTGCTAAAGTCTATGCGGGAGAGAAAACCTTTCTTGATCCCGTTTTCAAACCTGTAGAATCGATGATCTACAAAATCTCAGGTATCAATCCTGAAAACGAGATGAACTGGAAGCAGCATCTGAGTGCACTTCTGACGATTAATTTTTTATGGTTTTTCATCAGTATGCTCGTCCTCATGAACATGAGCTGGCTTCCACTCAATCCCGACGGAAACCCGGATATGTCACCTGATTTAGCATTTAATACAACCATTTCATTTTTAGTCAACTGTAATCTTCAGCATTATTCCGGTGAAACAGGTTTAAGCTATCTCGGACAGATCTGGCTGATGTTTCTTCAGTTTGTTTCCGCAGCAACGGGAATGGCTGCAGCGATTGTTATTTTCAAAGCTTTCCGTGAAAAATCTACCGAAAAACTGGGGAATTTCTACGATTATTTTTTGAAGTCCAATACAAGAATCTTTCTTCCGCTTTCATTACTCATGGGTGCAGTACTTCTTTTTGAAGGAGTACCGATGACATTTGAAGGAAAAGATAAAGTAATAACGCTTCAGGGAAGCGGCGCTGAAGTTTCTACCGGTCCGGTCGCGGCATTTGTGCCTATCAAACATATCGGAACAAATGGAGGTGGTTTCTTTGGAGCCAACAGTGCTCATCCGTTCGAAAATCCTACCTATTTTACCAATATGGTTGAGATGATTTCGCAATTAATTATTCCTATGGCTATGGTTTTTACGTTTGGTCATTTTATCAGAAGGAAAAAATTCGGATATATAATTTTTGGAGTCATGACGGCAGGTTTTCTTCTTCTTGCAATCCCAACCATAACTATGGAAATGAATGGAAATCCTGCCATTTCAGCAATGGGAATCGATCAGTCACTTGGCGCAATGGAGGGTAAAGAAATAAGATTTGGTGCTGCAGCTTCAGGGTTTTGGAGTATTGTGACAACGGTTATTTCTACAGGATCTGTTAACTCAATGCACGACAGTTCTGTTCCGCTTTCCGGAATGACCCAGATGTTGGCAATGATGGTCAATGCGTTTTATGGTGGTGACGGAGCGGGTATTTTAAACATATTTATTTATATCATTCTTGCGGTATTTATCAGCGGTCTAATGGTGGGTAGAACTCCCGAATTTTTAGGCAAAAAAATCGAAGCAAGAGAAATGAAAATCGCAATGATTGTTGCCCTTTTTCATCCGTTTTTGATTTTGGCAGGAGCCGCAATTGCAACTGCTTTTCCTGATATAGGAACAAGTACGCTCAACAATCCAGGTTTTCATGGTTTCAGTGAAGTTTTGTATGAATTTACTTCATCTGCAGCCAATAACGGAAGTGGTTTTGAAGGTCTGGGTGATAATAATCCTTTCTGGAATATCTCGACAGGAATTGTTCTTTTACTTGGTCGTTTTTTACCGATTATCGGTCCAATTGCGATTGCGGGTTTACTGGCTCAGAAAAAATACATTCCCGAAGGTGAAGGAACGCTTAAAACCGATACCTCAACTTTTGGACTCATGATTTTTGCGGTCATTGCCATCATTGCAGCATTAGCATTCTTTCCGGCATTGGCTTTAGGTCCAATTGCGGAATATTTTTCACTGAAATAAAATAGATAAAGAAAATAAAATGAAGTCGCCATGATTTGGAAACAAAACCAAATAAAGATTCGGCGATCGCATTAACTGTCCCGACTATTGGGATGACCTTCAAATAAAAATAAATATCTCCAAATGAATAATAAATCATTGTTTCAAAAAGAACTGATGCAGGAAGCTCTTGTGCAGTCTTTTGTAAAACTCAATCCCAAAACGATGTTCAGAAATCCAGTTATGTTTCTGGTCTGGATTGGAACTCTCGTCATGTTCATCGTAAGTATATGGACTTTAACAGGAGAAAAATCTCAGGGTAGTTTTGCTTATAATTTCACGGTTTTTATCATTCTCTTACTAACGGTTCTGTTCGGTAATTTTGCTGAAGCGATCGCAGAAGCGAGAGGAAAAGCCCAGGCAGACAGTCTTCGTAAAACGAGGGAAGAAACTCCGGCTAAATTGCGTGACGGAAGTATAATTTCATCCTCAAAACTACAGAAAGGTGACATCTTTGTATGCGAAGCCGGAGACATCATTGCGTCTGACGGAGAAATTATTGAAGGTTTGGCAACCATTGATGAAAGTGCCATCACCGGAGAATCTGCTCCCGTTATTCGGGAGTCTGGTGGAGATAAAAGTTCTGTAACAGGAGGTACAAAGGTTCTTTCAGACAGAATTGTTGTAAAAGTAACCACTCAGCCTGGCGAAAGTTTTTTAGATAAAATGATTGCATTGGTAGAAGGTGCCTCAAGACAGAAAACACCCAACGAAATTGCATTAACGATTTTACTTGCAGGATTTACTTTAGTGTTTATCATCGTCTGTATCACCTTAAAGCCTTTTGCAGATTATGCCAATGTAAGCATTACCATTGCATCATTTATCTCACTTTTTGTATGTCTGATTCCTACCACAATCGGTGGACTCCTATCCGCAATCGGTATTGCCGGAATGGACAGAGCGCTGCGCGCCAATGTCATCACTAAAAGTGGAAAAGCGGTGGAAACTGCAGGTGATATTGATGTTCTTCTGCTGGATAAAACCGGAACCATAACCATTGGAAACCGTAAAGCGACTCATTTTTATGCCGCCCACAATGTGGACGAAAAAGAACTGATAAAAGCTGCTGTACTAAGTTCAATGACTGACGAAACTCCTGAAGGGAAATCAATTGTTGAACTGGCTGGAATTGATCCTTCAACCTATTCAATGGAGAATCCTGAATATATTAAATTCACTGCTGAGACAAGAAGTTCCGGAGTGAACTATGAAAACGTTCGTATCCGAAAAGGTGCAACAGATGCCATTAAAAATATCGTTCTTAGTGCAGGAAATACCTTTCCACAGGAAACTGATGATAAAGTAAAAGAAATTTCACAAAACGGTGGAACTCCGCTTGTCGTTTCTGAAAACGAAAAAGTTCTGGGTGTAATCGAACTTCAGGATATCATCAAACCAGGAATCAATGAACGTTTTGACCGTCTCAGAAAAATGGGGATCAAAACAGTAATGGTAACCGGTGATAATCCGCTTACTGCAAAATTCATTGCTGAGAAAGCTGGTGTTGACGATTTTATTGCTGAAGCAAAACCTGAAGACAAAATGAATTACATCAAGAAAGAACAGACTGAAGGACGTCTGGTTGCCATGATGGGAGATGGTACTAATGATGCTCCGGCTTTGGCACAAGCCGATGTAGGTGTTGCAATGAACAGCGGAACTCAGGCTGCAAAGGAAGCTGGAAACATGGTTGATCTGGATAATGACCCCACGAAACTAATTGAGGTTGTAGAAATCGGGAAACAGTTACTAATGACAAGAGGAACGCTGACTACGTTCAGTATTGCAAATGACGTTGCGAAATATTTTGCCATTATTCCTGCACTTTTTATCACTGCGATTCCGGCTTTGCAGGGACTTAATATTATGAATCTTCACAGTCCGGAAAGTGCGATTCTTTCAGCAGTTATTTTTAACGCGATCATCATTCCTATTCTGATTCCTTTGGCTCTGAAAGGGGTGGCGTACAAACCGATCGGTGCATCAGCTTTGCTGAGACGTAATCTGTTGATTTTCGGACTTGGCGGTGTTGTTATTCCATTTATAGGAATTAAAATTATCGATCTTTTAGTTTCATTATTCTTTTAAAATTATTAAAAATGAAAAAACATATTTTACCTGCCATAAAATTAACGGCAATGTGCATTATACTTTTTGCTGTTATTTATCCTGCTTTGGTTTTTGCAATGGCTCAGTTGGCACCCAATCACGGGAAAGGAAAAACTGTGGAGTCCGACAATAAAAAATATTACTTAAATATAGGACAAGCTTTCACAGAAGATCGGTATTTCTTATCAAGACCTTCTGCTGTAGATTATAATTCTGCAGGATCGGGTGGAAGCAACAAAGCGCCTTCAAATAAAGAATATCTTCAGCTGGTTCAGGCTCGTATTGATACCTTGATGATGAAAAATCCGGGACTTGCAAAATCTCAAATTCCTGCTGATCTGGTAACGGCAAGTGGGAGCGGATTAGATCCTAATTTTTCTGTACAGGCTGCAAAGGTTCAGGCTAAAAGAATCGCGAAAGTCAGAAATTTAGATGAGTCAAAAGTCAATATGCTGATTGATGAGAATACTGAGAAACCTTTCCTCGGAATGTTCGGACCTGAAAAAATCAACGTCCTACAGCTGAATATTGCGCTGGATCAACTTGCCAAAAAGTAATTGCAAAAGAATAACTTAAAATATTTATATTAGAATTTAATGAAAAAAATAATATTTGGACTTTTAGCGGTATTGAGTATATCCGTAAAAGCTCAGAATGATTCACTTAAAAAACCGCTTATCATCAGTGGGTATGCAGAAGTTTATTATCAGGCAGATTTTAATAATCCTAAAAATAATACTCGTCCGTCATTTGTATACAGCCACAATAGAAATAATGAAGTGAATGTTAATCTTGCATTCATTAAAGCAGGATACAGTACAGATCAAATTCGTGCAAATATTGCAATCGCTGCAGGAACATACATGAATGCAAATTATGCTGCGGAACAGGGCGTGATGAAAAATATTTACGAAGCCAATGCAGGATTCAAAATCTCAAAAAAACATGATTTATGGATTGATGCAGGAATTTTCTCTTCCCATCTTGGCTTTGAAAGTGCTATAGGAAAAGATAACTGGACTTTAACGAGAAGTCTTTTCGCAGATAATTCTCCTTATTTTGAGACCGGCGCTAAAATTTCATACACTTCGGAAAGTGGAAAATGGTTTTTAAGCGGACTTGTTTTAAACGGATGGCAGCGAATTAAAAGAGTTGATGGAAACACAACTCCTGCCTTCGGACATCAGATCATTTTTAAACCTAATGAAAAACTGACGCTGAACAGCGGATCTTTTGTAGGAAATGATAAACCTGACAGTCTCAGACAAATGCGCTATTTCCACAATTTATACGGAATATATCAGATCAGCAAAAAAATTGGCATTACCGCCGGTTTCGATATTGGAGCTGAGCAGAGAGCAAAAGGAAGCGAGCAGTATAATATTTGGTACACGCCGGTTTTAATTGCTAAATATTCACCAACAGAAAAATTCAGCATCACAGCAAGAGGCGAGTATTACCAGGATGAGAAAGGAGTTATTATTTCGACAGGATCAGAGAACGGTTTTAAAACTTTCGGTTATTCTTTAAACGCAGATTACAATATTCTTCCAAATCTTGTCTGGCGGACAGAGATCCGGAATCTAAACAGTAAAGACGCTATCTTTATGATGCGTGACAACGAAACTTCTAAAAACAGTCTTACTGCAGTCACAGCAATCGCTGTTTCATTTTAAACCAGACAAAATCTCTCTGCCATTTTTGTGCGGAGAGATTTGTAAATTTTATTTAAATCTAAAATGGACGAACCCAAAAAATCGGCACAGGAATTTTTGCAGCTCATCAATACATCAAAAAGAGGAAAGCTGAAAATCTACATCGGTATGAGCGCAGGAGTCGGCAAAACGTACAGAATGCTTCAGGAAGCTCACGTTCTCTTGCAAAATGGAATTGATGTAAAAATTGGTTATATAGAAACCCACAACCGCAAAGAAACCCATAACTTACTTCACGGATTACCAGTAATTCCACGGAGAAAATTGTTTTATAAAGGGAAAGAACTTGAAGAACTTGATGTTCCTGCGATTATTGTACTCCGTCCCGAAATTGTAATAGTTGATGAGCTCGCACATACCAATATCGAAGGAAGCAAAAACAAAAAAAGATGGCAGGATGTGATGGAGATTTTGGATGCTGGAATCAATGTGATCAGTGCGGTCAATATTCAGCATATTGAAAGTCTGAATGAAGAAGTAAAAGCAGTAACAGGAATAGAAGTCACCGAGAGAATTCCGGATACTATACTTTCTGCTGCAGATGAGGTGGTGAATATCGATCTTACAGCCGATGAATTGATTTCCCGACTGAAAGATGGGAAAATCTATGATCAGAGTAAAGTGCAATCTGCTCTCAATAACTTTTTTAAAAATGAAAATATTCTTCAGCTAAGAGAATTGGCTTTAAAAGAAGTCGCTTCTCAAGTTACAAGAAAAGTGGAAACTGAAATCGTAACCGGAAAAGTTTTAAAAAAAGAAAGATTTCTCGCCTGTATCAGTTCAAACGAAATTACTGCAAAAAATGTCATCCGAAAAACTGCAAGACTTGCCAATTATTATAACAGTCAGTGGTTTTTGCTGTATGTGCAGACTTCGAGAGAATCTCCCGACAGAATTGCGCTCAATAAACAGAGACATTTGATCAATAATTTTAGGTTAGCGACTGAATTAGGAGCAGATATCATTAAAATTCAAAGTAAAAATGTTGCAATGACCATTATGGAACAATGTGAAGAAAGGAAAATCACGACTGTTTGCATCGGAAAACCTCATATTGATATCTGGAGAATTATTCTGGCAACAGATACTTTCAATTCGTTACTCAAAAGACTTTCAAAACAAAACGTAGATTTAGTAATTTTGTCTTAATGAAAATAAAAACCAAGCTTAATGCAGGAGTCGGTCTTCTGTTTTTGATGATTATTATACTTTCTATTCTCGGCGGATGGTTTATTTATCAGCTGAAAAAAGATACACAGAATATACTTGTGGCGAATTATAACACGCTGCAGTATTCCCGAAATATGCTTTTGTCTCTTGAAGAGATAGACAAACAGCCTTCTTTTGCCATAAAAGAATTTCAAAAGAATCTTAATCTGCAAAGTCAGAATATTACAGAAAGCGGTGAAAAAGAAGCAACGCGAAATATTATCAGTCATTTTACAGATTTAAATAAAAATCCGACAGATCAAAATCTCAAATCTGTTATCAGAAAAGATATTGCCGAACTGATGCAGCTGAATATGAATGCCATTCAGATCAAAAGTGAAATTGCAAACACTACAGCAGAAAATGCCATTGCTGCGATTTCCATTGCGGGAACTCTGTGCTTTCTGATCGCTTTTACCCTCATGATCAATCTTCCTTCGAATATTGCCAATCCTATTCGTGAGCTTACCTTCAGTATTCATCAGATTGCAAAACAGAATTACAGAGAAAGAGTGCACTTTGAAGGAAATAGTGAGTTTGGCGAACTGGCAAAGTCGTTCAACACAATGGCAGAAAAGCTTCAGGAATATTCTGAAAGCCGACTTGATAAGATTTTAAAAGGAAAAAAACGCATCGAAACGCTGATTGATAATATGCACGATGCAGTAATCGGAATTGATGAAAACAGAAAAGTACTTTTCGTAAATGATGAAGCTTTAAAAATAACCGGACTCAAAAAAGATCAGTTCGTTGGAAAACTTATTCAGGATGTTGCTGTTGGAAATGATTTGGTGAGAGATTTAATAAGAGAAATTATTGATCCGCAGATTCAGAAAAAAGCAGATTCAGAATTATTGAAAATTTTTGTAGAAGGGAAAGAAAATTATTTTGAAAAAGAAATTTTATACATCAATGTTTTACCAACCGGAGAAGACAACAAACGTTTTATCGGACAAGTAATCATGCTGAGAAATGTAACTCCTTTCAAGGAACTTGATCTTGCCAAAACTCATTTTATGGGAACAGTTTCTCATGAATTTAAAACTCCGATCTCATCCATCCAAATGGGAGTGCAGTTGCTTGAAAATAATAGAATTGGTGAACTTAATGAAGAGCAGAAAAGACTTGTTGTCGGAATAAAAGAAGATACTTTAAGACTTTTGAAAATCACAGGTGAACTCCTCAATCTTACCCAACTGGAAACCGGAGTGGTGCAGTTGAATATAAGACCTTCCGAGATCGACAAGATGGTTGAAGGCGTAATTGCAGCAAACAAATCCGCAGCAGACTATAAACAGATTACCATCAAATCTCAAATTGATCCAAAACTTAAATTTGTAAATGCAGATTACGAAAAAACTTCCTGGGTTTTGAGTAATATTATTTCGAACGCAATCCGTTATTCTTACGAAAATTCAATCATAGAAATCAATGTAGAAAATGATAACAATGAGATAAAATTCTCTGTAAAAGATCAGGGTTACGGAATAGAAGATCAGTATCTCGACAAAGTTTTTACCCGCTATTTCAGAATTCCCGGAACAAAAACTGAAGGTACGGGTTTAGGTTTAAGTATCAGTAAAGAATTTATTGAAGCTCAAGGCGGAAAAATTTGTGTTAATAGCGAAATCGGTGTTGGAAGCACATTTTATTTTAGCCTCAAAGCATAAAATACTATTTAAAAATTTAGGAAAAATTCGTTTAGGAAATTTTTATTTTATTTTTTATGATTTTTCTAAGATTTGGTAAACAAATTGTATATACTGAATCAATATTTGATTTAATCATTAAAAACAACAACTATGGATATTTCTTACTACGAATTTACGAATCTGCCGGATGAGATGCAATATAACATGGTGTTATCACAAGGCAGAATGATTAACGAGAACACAGTGAGCAATTCACGATACGTCTTATACGAACTTTCAAGTTTTTCTGTGGAGATTATTTACAGTTTAACGAAAAATAAAATTTCGGGAAAAAATATTTTCCTAAACAGATCTGCTTATTCAGCTTAAATTTTAAATTTAATTTTTAAAATATAAAAAACTCGGTTACAATGACCGAGTTTTTATTTTGACTTTAATTCTCTTAATATTATTTTATTCTGTCATATATAAATTTGGTAACCAATGCTCCAAAAATATAATATCCTACAGTCATCAGTTTCTTCTGAGTATTTTCAGCAACTGGCTCGTCATTCAATCCCATCTTTTTTGGTAGTGCAATGGCTCCAACTCCCGCAAGAAGACCAGAAGTAAGGTCATGTTTTGTTGCTGTGGTCGCATAATACAATCCGTTACTCAAAACGTCACCAACAAGTGTCGCAGCATAAAGATTGTTTTCTCCCGTAATGTTGATGGGTGTATTGTCAGTAAGTTTTAAAAGTGCTTCTTCACCCACTTCATTGATATGTGGAACATTACTGAAATTTTTTCTTATGGTTTCGTGCAAAATGTTTAACGCAATTGCTCCGCCTAAACCGGCTAAAATTTTCTTGTACATAGTATTTGGATTTTGTGATTGTGATTATCTGTAAGTCTTAGTAGACTTTAATAACCATATATGTTCAAAATTCAGACCACAAGAGCAATATATCTGTATTAAAACTATACTTTGAAAAATTATTGAATATCATATTCCTTTTTAAGACTTTTATCAAGATAAAAGGGAACAAATGGTAAAACGGAACCAATTAAATAGATGGCAATTCTTTTTAGAGACCATTTATATTTTATTGCTGCAGCTAAAAGAACCACGGCAAATACAAGAAACAGTACTCCGTGAATCCAGCCAAAATACTTTACAGCTTCAGAAATATTAAAAATATATTTTAAAGGCATTGCAATAAAGAGCAAAATCAAGTAAGAAACTCCTTCGATAAGAGCTGTTTTCCGATACAAATTAATCATATAAAATTGTAAATTTTAAGGGTGCTTTCTGTTTGTTAGGCAAGATACTTTTTTCCTTTATAATAAACAATTTCATTAAGATTAATTCTCTTTAAAGATTTCACTAAAATTAAGTTCGTTTTTATTTACTCGTTCTTCGTGTTTCTTTTTGGATACAAAATCATTCTGATAGAAGGATTATTGGTAATAAATAATCTGAACCAATCCAGAGCTAACCGTATTTTGCTTCTGAAACTTACCAATGGAATAACGTGAATAAAAAGCCATGTAAGCCAAGCCAGAAATCCATTAAACGAAAATTTCGGGAGATCAACTACGGCATTGAATTTTGAAATAATAGCCATACTTCCTTTGTCATTATATTTAAAAGAATTATGCTTTTCAGATCTTTCCATTCTTTTAAAATTTGTTCCTAGATTATTTGCCTGTTGTATAGCAACCTGCGCAAGTTGAGGATGTCCTTTCGGAAATTTTTCATCAGTTAATTGAAGGCAAATATCTCCAACAGCGTAGATATCATTTGTATGACTCACTTTGTTAAAAGCATCAACCGAAATCCTTCTTCCTTTTACAATACTTTCTTCAGGAAGTCCGGGAACTTCACGTCCGATAACTCCGCAAGTCCAGATCAGCGTTTCGGTCTCAATAAATTTGCCGTCTGAAAGCACTACTTTATTGTCTGTATAATCTTTAACAGAAACATTCAGGATGATTTTAACGCCCAATTTCTGTAGTTTATCATACGCTGTTTTCTGAGCCATTTTGCTCATCGGCGAAAGGAGAGTAGGGAGAGCATCGATGAGGTAAATGTTTGAAAGACTCAATTTCATTTCCGGATATTCTTTTTCTGCGATATATTTACCCATTTCAGCAATCATTCCGGCCAATTCTACTCCTGTAGGACCACCACCTGCGATAACGATGTTTTGTAGACGTTGGGCGATTCTGATATCTTTGTTTCGGGCAGCTTCCTCTAATGTAAGAAGCATGTGATTTCTAAGATATAGAGCTTCTTCGATATTTTTCATCGGCAAACTGCATTTCTGCACGTTTTCCATTCCGAAGAAATTTGATTCTGTACCAAGAGCCAACACAAGATAATCATAATAAAGGGTTCCCGTATCGGTTTCAATAGTTTTGTTTTCAGGATTTACTTTTACGAGACTTCCCATATGAAAATGCACATTGTTATCATCTGCAATGAGTTTTCTGAACGGATAACTGATATTGGAAGCCTGAATAAATGATGTTGCCACCTGATAAATCAAAGGCGGAAAAAAATGATAGTTATTTTTATCGACTAATGTAACACGGAATCGTGAATCGTTTTTCAAAGATTTGATAAGATTGACACCGGCAAATCCGCCACCGACAATGATAATATGCTTTGCCATAATCAGAAGAATTATTTTTAAAAAATATAATTCAACAATAAGACCAAATATTTAGTTTTTGAGGCTAAGTCTTATTTAATCATAGTAAATAGAAATTAAAACTTAATTAAAATAAAAAAGCCCTCTCCAAAGAGAAGGCTAAAAACACAAATGATGAAAAAAAGTTATACTATCAAGAACGGTATAACGGTACAAATTTAATGTAAATTATTGGTTCTTTATATGGTCTTGATCATGTTTTTCTGATTTTTTAAATAAGATATTTCTTCAAACCTTCCATAATTCCCTGCCAAAGCATGCTGAAAAAACTTCTGTCGGCTTCCCTTTTCTTCTCAATCACTACATGATCAGGTTCACCTGTAGATTCGTTTTTGACAAACCAATTGGCAACTTTACTCAGCAGCTTTCTTTCGTTTCCTTTTTTGTTAAGTAAGTTCACATACATCTCATTATATTTGAAGTAGAATTTCCCTGCAATTCCCGCATTGGTTCCGTAGTAATCAAATTTCAGATAATCGATATTTCCGTCCAAAGTCACATTAAGATACGGTCTTACAAAAAGATTTACGTTTTCTGCTGAGAGCTTCAGAATCTTGCCGTTGATAGTATATTTATCTTCGAGATTCATTACATCAAATTTCCAGTTGACCTGAGTGTCGGCAGTTCCGTAAAAAGCAAATCTTGCATCGGCATTAATCACTGTAGGACGGCCTTTTATTTTTCCGTTGTTCACATTGGTGATATTGATTCCAAATTTATCAAATGTCAGTTTCCCCGGAATATTGCTGTTTTCTGCATTTTCTTCGTACTCCAAACTTGAATTTTTAATGGCAACATTCTTTACAAACATTGGCATTTTCATTCCACGAAGTTTTTTGCTGAAAAGGTACCTTGCTGCATCATCATCCGGTGGAGCCAGATCGTGATAAATATTGCAATGTAAGCCATCAATATCAACTTTACTGATATCAATCTGTGGATTCTTAAATAATTTCGAATTAGAATCTGTAATTCCGATTTTTTTAACTTTAATGGTATATAAATCACTTTCTTTTGCAATCACCTTACTGAATCCCGCTCTCGAATATTTTGGAAGATATTGCAATTCTTTAATCTCTGTTTGTTTTCCTGAATTTTTCAGTTCGGCAAGTTTGAGCGTGTAATATTTTCCGGCATCCAGAAAAACCTTTTGTGCAGTAATCGAATGATTATTTGCTTTAAATGGCAAATCGTTTTTCATATATTCATTTCCGGAAACAATACGATTCACAAGGATATCAAATTTTCCAACCGATAATTTCTCCTTTCCCTGAGAATTTTGCGCAAATTTTCCATTTGAAATTTTAATGAAACCTAGATTCAAAGCAAATTCAGGAAGTGGTGAATCAGATTTTTTAGGTTTTGATTTTTGACTTGCCGAAACAATTTTTATAGAAGGAGTTTTTATTTCTAAACCATCAAGTTGAATATTCAGTTTCTGCCCAACGTATTTTGTTTTGTTGTTAATGATTTTTATTTCATCAGTATCAATATTGAAAAGATCTTTATTCGTGCTTCTTCCCAGTGCAATCATCTGAAATTTCTCAATCAGAATGTCAGAATTTTTTGATGAAATCTTTTTGATTTTTACCGCCTGAAGTTTATTGGCTTTAAGGTAAATATTATCAGCTTCGATATCATGGTTGGTAAATCTGAAAGGTATTTTTTCCTTCACCGTATTTTTATCGAAAACAATATTGCTCAGCTTAAAATTAAAATTATCAACAGAGGCTGTTTTGTCTTTGTCGGCCTGTAAAACAACAATTTTTCCTTTTTGGAAGTTAATGTTTTTCATGCCTATTTTCATTTCGATCTCCTTAGGGTTTTTCTCTTTTTCAACAATATTTTTCCCTGTTGACGTCACTTTCAGATCGGGTTGAGTAAAAATAATGTCTGAAACGATCAATGAATCTTTGCTGATATTAAAATCTGTTGCCAAAAGTCGTTCAGAAGCAAAATCGAATACGTTTTTTGAATTATATTTTTCAGGACTCTGAATTGGAACCAAATGAAATTTTCTGAGATCTAAAGTTTTATTCGCCGCAAAAATTTTATCAGAATTGATTTGATAAAAATCATTCACGCCAATTTTCACTTCTTGCGCATCGATTTTAAATTCTTTAAAAGCAAGTGGGATTTTTGCATCATCTTTATTTTGCTCAATATCTGTAAGTTTTACATTGATATTCTTACCGGTAAAAACAGGCTTTCCATCAGCATTTACGATGTCTGCAAATACATTGCTCAATACAATGTTATTGATATGAATATCTGTTTTTTTGGAAGATTTTTTTTCCTTATCTGACTTCGGAGCAAGACGCATTTTTACAGTAGAATCATTAAGAAGAAACTGATCGGCGTGATAAGATTTGCTGAAGATAGCCTTCCACACACCAAAATCTTTGATTTTTATCTTTTTTACATTTCCATCAATTTGAGTGATCTTTTTGTCATTAGGATTTTTGGTTGAAATTTTAAGATCAGTTGCCGTAAAATCTCCTGAAATCAGACTCAGATCAAAGTTTTTTAACTCTAATTTGTAAGGCGTTTTCTTATTGATGAGATCGGGAAGTTTTTTCTGGAGATAAAAATCCAGCGCAAAAGGAAATATTGCTAAAAGCAGAAGAATAGTTGCTGTAATTCCCAAAAACCATTTTTTGCGGTTAGATTTTGGTATAGAGTCGTTTTTTTCCATCAGTTAAATTTTGAGATACGTACACTAAACAAAACATATTCCAATTCGCATCATAATAATTAATTATGTTAATTTGATAACTAACTTATATAATTTTAGCAGGGTAAGTTGATAAAAATTTAAAACAAATACTTTTCATTTGAGAATAACATATTGATGACATATAAATCAATTAAAACTTAACATACAGTCTTCAAAAAAATTTTTGTTCTTTTGCAGATCGTAATAAAAAGTAAGCAATTCAATGTCCAAGTTTGATGAGATCAGGTCGTTTGATGACCGCGAAGTCAATGAAGCCGTACAAAGTGTAGTTCGTCATCCCATGATGAAAGCGCTGATGAATTTTACATTTCCTGATGTTGATGATGAGATTTGGTCGGATCAACTAAAAGATACGTTTTCGATTTACGATTTTCAGAAAAATTTTATTTCTCATACAATCCGAAAAATATTGGAAACAAGTTCTCAGGGTTTGACGACTTCGGGATTTGAAAATTTAGATAAAAATGCTTCTTATCTTTTCGTGTCAAATCATCGGGATATTGTTTTAGATACATCATTGCTCAATCTAGTACTTCTAGAAAAAGATTTTGTCATGACATCTTCTGCAATTGGTGATAATTTGGTGCAACAGAATTTTCTTCATATTCTCGCCAAACTGAATCGTAATTTTCTGGTTCAGAGAGGATTGTCGCTGCGTGAACAATTAAAAAGTTCTCAATTGATGTCGGAATATATTTTTCAGCTCCTGAAATCTGAAAACCGTTCAGTCTGGATTGCTCAACGTGAAGGTCGCACAAAAGATGGAAATGATGCCACACAACAAGGTGTATTGAAAATGCTTGCAATGGCATCAAACCATACATCAATTCCTGATTTCTTTAAAAATCTGAAAATCGTTCCTTTATCGATTTCATACGAATATGATCCGACCGATGTTCTGAAAATGCCACAGTTATTGGCAAAACAGAAAGACGAAGTTTATGTCAAAGCTAAAGACGAAGACTTTACCACCATGATGAGTGGAGTTTTGGGACAGAAAAAACGTATTCACTTACATTCAGGAAACGTCCTTCATCAGGAATTGGATGATATTTCTGCAAACTTTGATAATAAAAACAAACAGCTTCAGGCAATCGCACAGATTATTGATGAATCAATCATTCAAAACTATCATCTTTGGCCCACCAATTATATTGCTTACGATCTGTTAAATCAAACCAACCAGTTTTCAAAAAATTATACTGAAAAAGAAAAACAGCTGTTTGAACGCAGATTGGAAATGAGAATCAACGTTGACGATGAAATTTTAAAAAATGGTTTCTTATCAATGTATGCAAATCCCGTTGTGAATAAAATGAAATTAGTATCTCAAAGTTTTTAAATTAAATCATTCTTCTTTTTTAAAACTTACTACTTCAAATTCGTCATCTGTACAATATTTTTTGCAGCTTTCATCATCGAACGCTTCAGGATTTTTCGTAAAATCTTCGATGAATTTGTAACTTTCATCAGTGTTTGCAGGAGTAATCACGATGTGATATAATTTTAATAATGATTCATCGGCTTTTTCCAATGACTCTTTTTTGTGTTTTAGCGCTTCTTGATAATTCATGATTTAAATTTATAGTTTAATAATAGATCAAAAACATGCCAACTTTTTTGAGCATCTTAAATTTTCCAGCCTTCTGTTTTTATGAATTATATTCAAAAAAATAAATTATTTTATTAAAAAATTATATGTTGTGGTACATTGAATATTATTGATCTATAAGTTTTGGTGATAATTTAATATTAAAATGTTATAAGTGTTTTTTTTAAACGCCTATTTGTCTTAGTGAGTCAATATTCTTAAAATAATAACCTGTTTTTTGAAAATTTGTGAGTATTTTTGGTAGCTGAGGAAAAGTATAACCTTTACCAGATTATTTTACTTTTATGATTTTAATTGTCGATGATAACCAGAACAATATTTATTCGTTAAAAAAACTGTTGGAATCGAAAGATTTTCAGGTTGATACTGCCAATTCTGGTGAAGAAGCTTTGGGGAAAGCACTGAAAAATAATTATGCACTGATTATTTTGGATGTACAAATGCCCGGAATGGACGGCTTTGAAGTCGCAGAAACCTTTGCAGGATATAGCAAAACCAAAGAAATTCCGATTATATTTTTATCGGCTGTCAATACAGAAAAAAGATTCATTACCCGCGGTTACAATTCCGGAGGAATGGATTATGTGACGAAACCCATCGATCCCGAAATTCTAATGCTAAAAGTGAAAACTTTTTACAATCTGCAGGAGAATAATCTTGCGATGAAGAAAACGCAGGAAAGTCTGGAGCTTGAAGTAAAAGGAAGAAGAGAAGCACAGGTTTCCATGAGGTCTGAAATCGAACATTTTCATCTGATGCTTGAAGCTTTACCCCAGATTGCATTTACTCTAAACGAAGACGGAATCGTCAATTTTGTCAACAAAAAATGGTTTGAATATTCATCTTCTGATCAGGAATTTCCGGAAACGCATTCTGATGATTTGAATATTGAAGAAGAATTTCAAAGATGCAGAAAAAAAGGAAAGGCTCTTGAGTTGGAAATTCGTATAAAAAACAGAGATACCGGAGATTACAGATATCACCTTTTGAGAATGTCGCCTGTTTATCAGAACGAAAAAGTCAAAAACTGGGTAGGAACATTCACAGATATTGAAGATCAGAAAAAAGTAGAAAAAGAAAAAGACGAATTTCTGAGTATTGCAAGTCACGAACTGAAAACACCTTTGACAAGCATAAAAGCTTATATGCAATTGTTGGATCGTAAGCTGAAACTCAATACCGAAAATACAGAAGCCGTTTTTGTGACGAAAGCTTTAGATCAGATTGAAAAATTAAATACATTGATCACAGATTTATTGGATGTTTCCAAAATTGAAAACGGGAAACTTAAGATCAATAAAAAACCTGCTGATCTTGAAAAACTCATTCACAATACTATTGATACTATTCTTCAGACGCACGATAATCCGAATGTGAAAATCGAACGTCACATCGCTACAATCGATCACCTGATTTCTTTTGATGCAATACGTATCGAGCAGGTTTTAATCAATTTTTTAACCAACGCTATAAAATATTCCCCGGAAAATAATCAGGTTATCGTAACCACTTTTGTAGATGATGACGAGGTTAAAGTAAGCGTCACAGATTTCGGAATCGGAATTCCTGATTTTAAGCAGGATGCAGTTTTTCGTAAATTTTACCGTGTCGAAGAATCATCTGTACAGTTTCAGGGAATGGGAATCGGTTTGTATATCTGTTCGGAAATCATCAAACAGCATCACGGAACGATCGGTCTTTCCAGTAAAGTAGAAGAAGGCTCTACATTTTATTTCACATTACCATTAAATTAATTTTATGCCGAAAAAAGTTATAAGAAATCTTCAATTTGGGATTGGATTTTCCTTGTTTATTTTAATTGCGAGTTCGGTCGCATCCTATATGAGCATCCAGAATCAGATGCAGCATCGTGAAAGTGTTTCCAAAAGCAGAAGATCGGTTACCGCTGTGAAGGATGTCCTAATAGCACTTCTAGATGCAGAAACAGGAAATCGTGGTTATCAGCTTACCGGAAAAGAAAATTTTCTTGAACCTTACAACCGCAGTTTGCAAGCTTACACCGAATCTATCAATAAAGCGAAATCTCTTGATATCACAGAACCTTCTCAGTTGTTCCGACTTAAAGAATTAGAGAAGAATGTTGATGGAAATATCAGAAACCTGAAACTTTTTGTCGAAAACAGGCACAATGGGATTTCAATGACTCAGCAACAAATTGAAATGAGTAAACTGTACATGGACAAGTGTCGCTCAATTGTACAGGATTTTGTGAAGTTTGAAGAAACCGGTCTTGAAAAAAAGAACAAAGATCTTGACAGTTCTTCAAAAACCACTGTTTTATTTATCATATTTTCGTCTTTGGCGGCAATTTTTGTGACCATTTTCTTCTATGTAAAGTTACGCAATGACCTACTTCGCAGAGACAGACTAGAGAAACAATTGAAAGCAAAAGATCTCGAAATTTCCAGACGTGTGAATGTCATTCAGCAGGTTGCAAGCAGAGTTTCGAATGGTGATTACAGCCAGAGAATTGCTGATGATTATGACGGCGACTTAGGAGATCTGGTTGATTCACTCAACCATATGACGGAATCTCTGAAAATTTCTTTTGATAAAATTAATAAAAGCGACTGGAGACAGAAAGGTCTGGCTTTGTTAAATGAATCTTTAGTAGGAAATAAATCTGTAAAGCAAGTTACTACCGATTCTCTCAATCAATTAATCGACTATGGAAATTGCATTAACGGTGCCATTTATCTGATGGATGATGGTAAATTAAAGTTGAGCAGTTCGTTTGGCTTGGAAAATAATATGAAACAAATCTTCGAGTCAGGAGAGGGAATGGTGGGTCAAGTTTTTGTGCAGAAAAAACCAAAAGCATACAATGATTTAAATGAAAATGATTTTGCAGTTACTTTTGCAAGCAGCAAGGTGAAAATCAATGCGATTTTGTTGGTTCCTATCATGTCAGACAGACTTACCGTTGGAGTTTTGGAAGTAAGTTCGAATGAAAATTTTGATCAGGACAGAATCGATTATTTTGTTGAAACTTCAAGAAATATTGCTATTGCTTTGCGTGCTGCAAAAGGTCGGGAAAAAGAACAGCGTTTGCTGGAAGAAACTCAGGCACAATCGGAAGAACTTCAAGTTCAACATTCTGAACTCGAAAATTTAAATACAGAACTCGAAGCGCAGACTCAAAAACTTCAGGCTTCAGAAGAAGAACTTAAAGTTCAACAGGAAGAACTGATGCAGACCAATACAGAATTGGAAGAGCGTTCAAAATTACTGGAAGAAAAAAATCAGCTGATTGCTGAAAGAAATATTGAAATTCAGAGAAAAGCTGAAGAATTGGCTTTAAGTACTCAATACAAATCTGAATTCCTGGCGAATATGTCGCATGAATTGCGAACGCCACTGAATTCAATTCTACTTTTATCTCGTTTGATGGCTGAAAATCCTGATGAAAATCTGAATGAAGATCAGATAGAATCTGCAAAAGTGATTCAAAGTTCGGGAAGCAGTTTGTTGACTTTGATTGACGAAATTTTAGATTTAGCTAAAATAGAATCCGGGAAAATGTCTCTGGAATATGAAGATGTTGTGATAAATGATGTTGTGAAAGATTTGAAAAATTTAATGAATCCTTTGGTGAAAGAAAAAGGAATTGAATTTAATATCAACATCGAAGATGATTTAGCAAAAAGCCTTGAAACAGACCGTTTGCGTTTGGATCAGGTTTTAAGAAATCTCTTGTCTAATGCCTTGAAATTTACAAAAGAAGGAAGCGTAGAATTAAACATTAAAAAAGATCTTAAAAATAGAGATTTCATCATTTTCTCAGTAAAAGATACGGGAATCGGGATTCCGGAAGATAAGCAGAAAATTATTTTTGAAGCATTCCAACAAGCTGATGGATCTACTCAGCGTAAATTTGGAGGAACCGGTTTAGGATTATCTATCAGTCGTGAAATTGCCAAATTATTAGGAGGATATTTAGATCTGAAAAGTAAAGTCAATGAAGGAAGTGAGTTTAGTTTGATTATTCCGATGAGTGAAAAACTGAAAGGAATTCAGGCAAATTTAAATGTAAATTCCGATCAGAATTTGGTAGATGTCATTTTAGAAGACGTTGAAGAAATCAAAAACATTATCGATTACGAGGAAAGTAATGTGACGACAGCTTTCAATCATTTAGAAATTCCTGAAGATGTCGAAGACGATAGAGATAGCATTTTAAAGGACGATAAAGTGATTTTAATCGTTGAAGACGACACCAATTTTGCAAAGGCTTTGCTGAAATATGCAAGAATGCAAAACTATAAAGCTGTGGTCGTTGTAAGAGGTGATCAAGCCCTGTCTGCTGCGTTGCAGTACCATCCGAATGCAATTTTACTGGATGTGCAGCTTCCTGTAAAAGACGGCTGGAAAGTAATGGATGAGCTGAAATCTAATCCTCAGACAAAACCAATTCCGGTTCACATGATGTCGTCACTTCATGTAAAACAGGAAAGTTTGATGAAAGGAGCAATTGATTTCATTAATAAACCCGTTGCGATGGAACAGATGAATGATGTCTTCAAAAAGATTGAAGATGCCCTGAAAAAATCGCCGCAGAAAGTTTTGATTGTAGAAGAAAATGCCAAACATGCAAATGCACTTTCGTATTTCCTGAGCAATTTTGATATTTCATTGTCGGTTGAAGATACCGTAGAAGACAGTGTGAAAGCTTTCAATCAAAACGGAGTAGACTGTGTGATTTTTGATATTGGCGCCAATAGAAGAAATGCTTACAAAATTATTGAATCTATTAAAAGCTATGAAGGTTTAGAAAATCTGCCGATCATTATTTTCACAGAACGAAATCTATCGACTTCCGAAGAACTGAAAATCAAGCAATATGCTGATTCTATTGTTGTTAAAACTGCACATTCTTATCAGAGGATTTTAGATGAAGTTGGCTTGTTCCTTCATTTGGTAGAAGAAAAAAACAGTTCGGTTGAAACGATCAGAAACAGAACTTTGGGTTCGTTAACTGAAGTTTTAAGCGGTAAAAAAATTCTTATCACGGATGACGATGTCCGAAATATTTTCTCCTTAACGAAAGCTTTAGAAAAATATAAAGTGGAAGTTGTATTGGCGATGGACGGCGTTCAGGCTTTAGAACAGATCAAAGAGCATCCGGATGTAGACGTTGTTTTAATGGATATGATGATGCCGAATATGGATGGCTACGAAACCATTCAGGAAATCAGAAAAATGCCGAAATTCAGAAGACTTCCTATCATTGCAGTTACTGCAAAATCGATGATTGGCGACCGTGATAAATGTATTGAAGCAGGAGCTTCAGATTATATTACAAAACCTGTGGATATTGATCAGTTGCTGTCTCTGTTGCGTGTTTGGTTGTATGAAAGTTAAATCGCAGATTCTCTTATGAAAAAGAAAATTTTGATTGTGGACGATGATCCACGAAATATATTTGCTCTTAAATTGACATTAAAAGCCCGCGGTTTTCAGATGGAAACTTCTACAATGGCGCAGGAAGCGATTCAGATTTTAAAAAATGACCCCGAAATCGGAGTGGTCTTGATGGATATGATGATGCCTGAAATGGATGGTTATGAAGCATTGAGAATTATCCGACAAACATCATCAATACAACATATTCCTGTAATTGCCGTTACCGCTCAGGCAATGGAAGAAGACCGTCAGAAATGTCTTGATGCAGGTGCGCAGGATTATGTGAAAAAGCCGATCGATGTTGACAAGTTATTAATTGCTATAGAAAAATTGTCATAAATGCTGGAACCGAGTATCGTAAAAGACGAAGAAATTGAATTTCTGATCAAAGATGTGTACGATTTGTACGGATACGATTTTTCTTTGTACAGCAGAGCGTCTTTCAAACGCAGGGTCAACCGTATTTGTCTGATTGACCGTTTTACCAGTTTTGCAGAATTGCGATACACAATTCTCAATGATCCGGATTATCTCAAACATTTTATCGAAGAAATAACGGTAAATGTGACAGAAATGTTCCGTGATCCGCATTTTTTTAAAAAATTAAGAGAAGAAATTTTGCCTCAGTTAGGAACTTATCCTTTGATCAGAATTTGGGTTGCAGGATGCTCAACTGGGGAAGAGGCATATTCGATGGCAATTTTGTTGAGAGAAGCCAATCTGTATCATAAGTGTTTGATCTACGGAACAGATATCAATCCTTCGGTTCTGGAGACTGCAAGATCAGGAGTTTTTCCGATGAATCAGATGAAAATATATTCTGAAAACTATATGCTTTCAGGTGGTAAAAAAGATTTTTCAGATTATTATACAGCAAATTATGATAGTGCAAGATTTGATAAAAGTCTTCAGGAAAAACTGATTTTATCGACACACAATTTGGTTTCAGACAGCTCATTCAATAGTTTCCAGCTGATTATCTGCAGAAATGTGATGATTTATTTTGAAAAAGCTTTGCAGGAAAGGGTTTTCCATCTTTTTGATGCAAGTCTGGAAAATTTAGGGTATTTGGCTTTGGGTTCAAAAGAAACATTGCGTTTTTCCAATTTAGATAAATTTTATCATCAGATCGAAGATCAGAAGATCTGGAAAAAAGTTGATCATCAATAAATTCAGTATGAAAACACAAATGAACAATACTGAATTAATAGTCATCGGAGGATCTGCCGGAAGTCTGCAGGTGATTATGGAAATGATCAAAAATCTTGATGAGGATATGAATTTTCCTATCGTATTGGTTGTTCACAGAAAAGCATATTCAACGAGTATTCTGCCTACTTTATTACAGCAATTTACTTCGATGAAAGTGATTGAGATTGAGGATAAAACTGAGATTCAGAGGAATGAAATTTATATTGTTCCCGCTGATTACCATTTATTATTTGAAAATAAAAATACGGTTTCATTAGACAGTTCAGAAAAGATGAATTACTCACGACCATCGATTGATGTTACCTTCAAATCTGCATCTGAAACCTTTGGTGAAAATGTAATAGGAGTTTTACTTTCAGGCGCAAATGCAGACGGAGTGGAAGGTTTAAAGTATATAAAAAAAAACAGAGGAAAAGTCTGGATTCAAAATCCCGAATCTGCTGAAGTTGATTATATGCCGAGACAGGCAATTGACCAAGTAGATTATGATTTACTAATTGAGCAGAAAGATTTGGCAGAAAATATAAACAGGTTAAATAAAAACAAATAATTTTAAATTAAACAAATAAAGATATGGACAGAAAGAAAATTTTAATATTCGATGACGACAAGGTTATTCTTGAAGTGATCAGTATTATTTTTGAAGAAGGTGGTTACGATGTCGAGATTTCCGAAACATCGCATGACATTATACAGAAAGTTTCGCAGTTTCAGCCGGATGTCATTCTGATGGACAATTGGATCCCGAATATTGGTGGAGTAGAAGCAACAAAACTTCTGAAAAGCCACGATGATTACAAGCATATTCCTGTGATTTATGTAACCGCAAATAATGATATTGTAGCTCTTGCCAAAAGTGCACAAGCGGATGATTTTGTGGCAAAACCTTTTAATTTGGAAGATCTTGAAGAAAAGGTAGCGAAACACATTAAGAATTAACTTAATTTTTTTTAAGATATTAAATTTCTCATTTTAAAGTGAGGAATTTTTTTATGAACAAGATTTCACACAGACAAAGACAATTTAAACTTCAATTATCCGTTTATTCACTTTTAAGTCCACTTAATTAAAGCTTATCTTTAGGCTTTAAATTTTTTAAAAACTATTTTCTAATAAACATTGAAGAATGCAAGCAATCTATTGTAGAATTTTTGCCACAATCGGACTTTCGGTTTTCAGCATTACGGCTTTTGCTCAGGAACGGAAAACGATCAGCGGAACGGTAAGAGACGGAAGGAACGGAGAACTCGTTATCGGAGCTACTATAAAAGTAGAAGAAGATCCTACCATCAATATCACAGCAAATGAATATGGTTTTTATTCACTGTCTCTGCCGCAGGGAAATTATACAATTGCTGTTGCTTACGGAGGGTATCAAAACTACAGACAGACTGTGCAGCTTGATCAGAATGTGAAGTTAGATTTGATTTTGAGTCAGGAAAAAGAAAAAACTTCAGAGATTGAAGAAGTGATCATTTCGGCAGTTAAGAAAGATAAAAACCTAACCTCTGCTCAAATGGGAACTGAAACTTTGAGTATCAAAAGCATAGAAAAATTGCCTGTTTTGTTTGGTGAAAAAGATGTTTTGAAGACGATTCAGCTTTTACCCGGAATCAAAAGTAATGGTGAAGGTAGCAGCGGATTCAGTGTGAGAGGTGGCGCAACTGATCAGAATTTAATTTTATTGGATGAAGCTCCGGTTTATAATGCGTCGCATTTATTAGGATTCTTCAGCACATTCAACAGTGACGCACTGAAAGATGCAAGTATTATCAAAGGAAACAGTCCGGCTCAGTATGGCGGTCGACTTTCCTCGGTGATGGATGTGAAAATGAAGGATGGAAACAACAAAGATTACAATGTCAACGGAGGAATTGGTTTGATCAGCAGTCGATTGAGTGTGGAAGGACCGATTCAGAAAGAAAAATCTTCATTCATCGTTTCCGGGAGAAGAACGTATGCCGATGTTTTTTTGAAAGCTACCGATGATTTTAAAGACAGTAAGCTTTATTTTTATGATTTAAATTTAAAGGCCAATTATCAGCTCAATGAAAATAATCGTTTGTATGTTTCGGGGTATTTTGGTAGGGATGTTTTGGGATTAGGAAATACATTTTCGACAGATTGGGGAAATACCACGGCAACTGTACGATGGAACAGCATTATCAACAGTAAATTATTTTCAAATACTTCATTCATTTACAGCAATTACGATTATAAGGTCAGTCTTTCGAGCAATGACAATACTTTTGGTTTAAATTCTAAAATTCAGGATTGGAATCTGAAACAGGATTTCAGCTGGTTTGCAGGGAATAAACATTCGGTTCGTTTTGGTTTGCAGTCGATCTATCACACGATTACTCCAAGCAGCGCATCAGGAACAAGTGTGAGTAGTTTTCCAAGGAATTCCAGATATTCCTGGGAAAATGCACTGTACGTCAATGATGATTTTAAAGCGACAGAAAACCTTACTGTCAATTATGGTTTAAGATTATCGATGTTCAGCGTTTTAGGTGGAGACACTTTTAATACTTATGACAACGGAGTTTTGACCGGCAGTCAATTTTTAGAAAAAGGAAAATTCGGAAAAACATATGTCAATCTCGAGCCGAGAATTACTGCTAACTACAGAATCAATGAAGTAAGCAGCATCAAAGGCGGTTACGCCAGAAATACTCAGAATCTACATTTACTCAGCAACAGCAGCAGCGGAAATCCTACCGATCAATGGATTGGAAGCAGTTATACTGTAAAACCTGAAATCGCAGATCAGATCAGTGCAGGTTACAGCAGAAACTTTAACAATAATAATTATGAAATCAATGCAGAAGTTTATTATAAATCTATGCAGAATCAGATTGATTTTAAAAACGGTGCAGAAATTACTTTCGATGCCGCCGCAGATGTTGAAGGAGAATTATTGTTTGGAAAAGGACGAGCTTATGGTTTGGAGTTAATTGCCAAAAAGAAAAGTGGAAAACTGACAGGCTGGATTTCTTACACACTATCAAAAACCGAAAGAAAAATAACTGGAATCAACGACAATAATTGGTACAACGCTCGACAAGATAAAACGCACGATTTATCTTTAGTTGCAACCTATGAATTGAATCCGAAATGGACTTTCTCAGGATTGTTTGTCTATAGTACAGGAAATGCAGTAACATTCCCGACAGGAAAATATGAGTTGCAAAACCAGACGATTTTTCAGTATAGCAACAGAAACGCCGACAGAATGCCTGCTTATCACAGAATGGATCTGAGCGCAACATACGAGCCAAATAAAAACAAACGCTGGAAGAGCTCATGGACATTCGGAATTTATAATGTTTACGGGAGAGAAAATGCATACACTATTGCATTTGAAGACAATCCTGATAAGCCTGGAACGACTCGTGCCGTACAGACTTCACTCTTCAAATTTGTTCCGAATATTACTTATAATTTTAAATTTTAATACAATGAAGAATTTATTTTTAATTATAATCTCTCTTTTTTTGTTCACGGGTTGTGAAAAAGAAATCGATCTCGATTTAGATGATCAAAGCGGAAATATTGTCATCGAAGCCAATGTTACAGATCAGGTGGGACCATATTATGTAAAGATTACAAAATCAGTTGCTTTTACCGCAGACAATGTGTATCCTGTAATAAAAGATGCTACAGTTGTATTAAGCGATAATACAGGACAAACCGAAACTTTAACATATATCGGAGAAGGTTTCTACGAAACTAAAACTTTTTCAGCTGTTCCTGGTAGAACATATACTTTGAAAGTTTCAGCAGAAGGTAAAGTATATACAGCACAAAGCAAAATGCCGGAACCTGTTTTGCTTGAAGATTTAGAGCAGGATTCTTTTTTGGTGGCCGGTGAAATGTCATATACGCTTCTTCCTGTGTTTACAGATCCTCCTGCATTGGGAAACAGGTATCTCTTTAATTATTATGTCAATAATTCCGGTAAAATTTTTGAAGCATTTTCTGATAATGTGAACAACGGAATGGCCAATCAAAGACCTTTATTTTTACCAAACGAAGATGATGACGGTGATGGCGAGAAAACCAAGGTAGGAGACACGGTTCATGTAGAAATGCAGTGTATTGATACAAATGTTTACACTTATTTTTCTTCGTTGTTGCAGATCATTGACGGTGGTGGTCCTGGTGGAGGAATTACCCCTTCAAATCCGCCAAGCAATATTAGCAATGGCGCTTTAGGATATTTCTCTGCTCATACAGTAAGTAAAAAAACGTACGTAATTCAATAAAATTACAGAAATTTATACTATTCCGACAAAAAACTCTTTTGTCGGAATTTTTCGTTTTAGTTAATTTATTTCGATTATAAATTAGACTTTGCAGGTGTAAGTTTAGATTATGTTAATAAGTTTAGCGTAATGTTTTCATTATATTTGATATAATTGAATTTTTAATTCAATTTCGCTTAAAAATAATTCAATCCTTCTCAAAAAATATCAGATATGTCTGACAAAACCAATCACAGCAGAAGATCCTTCTTAAAAAGTACAGCCATTGTAGCGATTTTCGCAGCAATTCCAACTTCTGTAAAAGCTTTTTATCAGGATGTAAAAGATTTCATTCTTCCAAAGAAAAGTGTTTTACCGATAAAAATTTCTGTCAACAAAAAAGTTCACGAAATAAAAACAGACAGTCGTTCAACTTTGTTGGATGTTCTACGTGAAAATCTTAATCTTACCGGAACGAAAAAAGGATGTGACCACGGTCAATGTGGCGCTTGTACCGTTCATATTGACGGAGAAAGAGCCTTAAGTTGTCTTACTTTAGCTGCAATGGTTCCCGGAAAAGAGGTAACAACAATTGAAGGATTATCAACTGGAGACAAACTTCATCCTATGCAAGAAGCATTCATTGAGTGTGACGGGTTTCAGTGCGGATACTGCACTCCGGGACAAATCATGTCTGCAGTTGCTTGTGTAAAAGAAGGTAACACTGGTTCAGTTGAAGAAATTAAAGAATTTATGAGTGGAAATCTTTGTCGTTGTGGTGCTTACAACGGAATTGTTGAATCTATACAAAAAGTAGCAGCATTATGAAACCATTTATATTCGAAAAAGCAAAAACTTCTACAGAAGCTTTAAAATTGAAAACTTCAAGTAAAGATTTCATTGCAGGAGGAACCAATATCGTAGATCTTCTCAAGAAAAATATTGCTCCACCCGATGGGATGATTGATGTTTCTACAGCATTGTCTAATGAAATTAAACTCTCTGAAAAGTCAGTCAGCATTGGTGCAATGGTTCGTAATACAAGCTTAGCGACCAACTCTGATTTACTTAAAAATTATCCTTTAATTACAAAAGCAGTTTTATCCGGAGCTTCACCACAAATTAGAAATATGGCAAGTACAGCCGGGAATTTATTGCAGAGAACGCGTTGTCCGTACTTTTATGATGTGACGACTCCCTGTAATAAAAGAAAAAAGGGAAGTGGCTGCAGTGCTTTGAGCGGAGATAATAAAATGAGTGCCATAGTGGGTTACAATGATCAATGTGTTGCAGTTCATCCTTCAGATTTGTGTATTTCATTGGTTGCATTAGATGCTAATGTTCATGGAGTCGATTCAAAAAATAAACCGTTTACAATTCCCTTTAAGGATTTCCATAAATTACCGGAAAATACACCTTGGTTGGATAATAATTTACCACAAAACTCTTTGATAACTCATATTGAAGTTCCGAAAAATGAATTTCATAAAAAATATGCTTACGTAAAACTTCGTGAAAGAACTTCATATGCTTTTGCAATGATTTCTGTAGGTTCTGCTCTTCAAATGGATGGAAAGACAATCAAAGAAGCAAGATTAGCTTCTGGAGGTGTTGCTCACAAACCTTGGAGATGGTACGAAGCGGAAGATTATTTAAAAGGAAAAAAAGTTACAGAAGAAGTATTTAAAAAAGCATCTGAAATTGTTGTAGAAAAGGTTAAACCGCTTTCTCATAACGCATACAAAGTTCCGATGTTGAAAGGAGCAATTGAGCTTGCTTTAAAAAATGCAGTTAATTCATAATAAGAAAGTTTTATTTCTAACAAATTTTAAAATTAAAAAAAATGGGATTTTTTGACGATGAAACTGATTTTGTAATACCAATCGACGGACGAGTTGAAGCTATTGCAAAAGTAAAAGGACAGGGAAAATATTCTGCTGAATATAAGGTTGATAATCTTTGCCATGGAGTTTTGGTGACGAGTGAGATTCCATCAGGAACCATCAAATCGATTAATTTAGATTTGGCGAGACAGTCGGATGGAATTCTTGACATTATATCTCACCTCAAAAAACCGAACGTTCCGGGATTTGCCAATGAAGCAAAAATAAAAGAATCGAAATTCGGATTGCCGGTTTTTCATACCGATAAAATTTATTTTAAAGGACAACCTATTGCTTTGGTGATTGCAGAGACATTGGAAGAAGCAACTTATGCTGCATCTTTGGTGAAGGTTGAATATACAACTGCACCTTTCGAAGTTGATTTTAATAAAGCTAAAAATTCAGTTGAATTAAAACCTGCGGGAAAAGAAAGAGGAGATGAAAAGAGCTGGAGCAGTTCGCCATTTTCTGTTGATCAGCAATACGGAATTGCTGCCGAGATTCACAATCCCATGGAAATGCACGCAACAATTGCAGATTGGTATGCAGATGATAAATTAAGGCTCTACGATAAAAATCAGGGAGTCAACAGTGTTCAGAAAATGTTTGCGGGATTGTTTGATATTCCTGTTGATAATATTCAGGTGATCAGTGAATTTGTGGGTGGCGGATTTGGATCTGGTTTAAAAGTCTGGCCTCATGCTTTGGCTGCTATTTTAGGAGCAAAACAAGTCAAAAGACCATTAAAACTGATGTTGACTCGACCACAAATGTTTCATTCAGTAGGTTACAGACCTGCATCCTGGCAAAGAATAAAAATAGGTGCAACTCAGGACGGTAAAGTAACTGGAGTTTTGCATCAGGCAAAAAATGGCTGTGCTATTTACGATCCCTTCAGTGACGGTATAACAAGAGTGACGAGATTAATCTATCAGTTTGATAATCTTAAAACCGAGAATGCAGTTGTTCCTTTAAACCTAAGTGCACCAACCTGGATGCGTGGTCCTGGTGATTGTACAGGAGATTTTGCTGTAGAATCTGCGATGGACGAACTAAGTTATCAATTGAAAATAGATCCGGTTCAGTTAAGATATAAAAATTTAGCATCCGAAAAAAATCCCGAAACGGGATTACCATGGTCGACCAATTATTTAAAAGAAGCCATTGAAAAAGGTTCTAAAATGATTGGTTGGAATTTGAGACAGGCAAATCCCGGCTCAATATCTGAAGGCGATTGGAAAATCGGGTACGGAATGGCTGTCGGAATGTGGAATGCAGGAAGAAACAAAGCCAGCGCAGGAATCAAAATGATGAAAGACGGAAATGTAGTTTTACAGACCGCAATGACCGACATTGGAACGGGAACAGGAACGGGAATGGTAAATATCATGCATGAACGTTCCGGAATCTCTCGGAATAAAATAAAAATTGAACTTGGAAATTCAGATTTGCCAGCTGCAGGAAATCAGGGTGGGAGTACAGGATTGTCATCCATCAGTGGAGCTGTTGCAGCTGTAAGCGATGCATTAAAACTAAAGATCGCAGAATATGCATCAGCTACAAATCAAAATTTCAAAAATGCTTTAGCTACAGATATTATTCTTTCAGATAGTGGAGTTTCATTGCAGAAACAGGGTGACAATTTCCTTTCTTACCAGGATGTTTTCACGAAAAATAATTTAAATGTAATTGAAGTAGAGGCTTCATCAGAAGCAGGTGAAGAGAAAAAGAAATTTTCTTTCTGTTCGTCAGCTGCTCATTTTTGTAAAGTTAAAGTCAATACAAAAACCGGAAAAGTGGTTGTTGATAAGATGGTGGTCGTAGTCGATGGCGGAAAAATTGTTAATCAGAAACCCGCAGCCAATCAGATTTCCGGCGCTGCCGTTGGAGGTATTGGTATGGCTTTAATGGAAAAAATGTCTGTTGACGATAAATTAGGAAGCATTATAGCCAATGATTTAGCAGGATATCATTTCCCCGTAAATGCAGATGCGCCAATAATCGAAGTGGCGTTTATCAATAAACCAGATTTAAATCTAAATCCTAGCGGTGCAAAAGGTTTAGGAGAGGTCGGAATTATAGGTGCTGCACCGGCTCTTGCAAATGCAATTTATAATGCCACCGGAAAACGTTTCAGAAATCTGCCGATTACTCCGGATCAGTTTTTTTAAACTAAAATTCATCAAATTATAGATGCTCTTAAATTTATTTTAAGGGCATTTTATTTTTTTTAGTAATTAAAATTTAAATAAATATTTCGCACTAAAAAGCTTTTGAAATTCCTCGTTGGCTTAAACTTTGATGCTTAGCTTTTAATATTTCGTAACCATAATACATAATATTAAATAATAAACCAAAATCACTAAACACCAAAATTTTAAATATGAAAATGAAACTGCATTACTTAATGATTGCATCATCGATGCTTTTGATCAATTGCGTAAATGATCCGGATGATAACGGAGGAAACAATGGCGAGACATTTCCACCCGTGGAAACCAATCCTGCAAATACCAATTATGCACCTGCATTTGCGGGACAAACTAGAATCAATGCCGTAAAAACTACAACACCTTATCAGAAAACAATTCTTACTTCTGCACTTACTTCACCTTGGGGAATTACGGGTCTTCCTGACGGCAGATTACTGATTACTCAAAAAACAGGAACCATGAGAATTGTTACCAGTACGGGAACGGTCGGAAATCCTATTACTGGTCTTCCGGCTGTAAACTCTACCGGTCAAGGCGGATTGTTGGGATTGTGTCTTGACCCTCAGTTTTCATCCAACAGGATGGTTTATTGGGTGTTTTCTGAGAATGTCGCTGGTGGAACTTTGACAGCAGTTGCGAAAGGGAGACTATCAAATTCTGAAACAACCATCGAAAACCCAACAGTAATTTATAGAGCAAATCCGTCAGCTTCAACGGGTAATCTTCATTATGGCGGAAGAATTTTATTCGATTCTACAGGAAATTTATTTGTGAGCACAGGAGAGCGATCAGATCTTTCAACAAGACCTTTGGCGCAATCGGTTACTGCTGCAATCGGTAAGATAGTCAGAATTACAAAAGACGGTCAACCAGCACCGGGAAATCCTACATTCAGTCAGTCCGGAGCTCTGCCGGAATTGTACAGCATTGGTCACAGAAATCCGCAGGGATTGGCGATACATCCTGTTACAGGAGATCTTTATCAGGGTGAACACGGTCCGAGAGGAGGTGATGAGATCAACCGTATTCAGGCAGGAGCTAATTATGGATGGCCAACAATTACTTACGGAATTGAATACAGCGGTGCGGTAATCGGAAACGGAATCCAACAGCAAACAGGAATGCAGCAACCGATTTATTATTGGGATCCTGTAATCTCACCTAGCGGAATGACGTTCTATAAAGGAAATAATATGCCTGAATGGCAAAACAACCTTTTCATCGGATCTTTGAGCGGAATGCATATCGCAAGATTGGTTATCGAAAATAATAAAGTTGTAGGCGAAGAGCGATTATTGGCTGATGAAAATCAACGTTTCAGAGATGTTACCCAAGGTACTGATAATGCGTTGTATGCCATTACTGATGCGGGAAGATTGTATAAAATCAACAAGCAATAAAATATATTTATAATTAAAATGCGTAGAATATTAAGTGGGATCTTCTTGATATTCTACGCTTTTTCTATTTTGGAAGTTTCGGGGGAGCAGGTCTGGTCGTAGGAGTACTCAATGTTCCAAGGAATGCTTCGAGCTGCAACATTTCTTCTTTTGTTAACTCCAAAAGTTTAAGCATATCCGATTTTTCAGATTGTAATGAAATTCCCTCATGAATGGTCGATCGGTGTTTTGCTAATTCGGGATTTCCTGTATTATAGAAATTAATGACTTCAGCTAAAGTATTGAAAGAGCCATTGTGCATCCAAGGTCCTGTTTTGGTAATTTCTCTCAATGTAGGAACTCTGAATTTTCCTACATCAGAAGATTTTTTTGTAATTAAATATTGCCCCAAATCTTCCTCATCAGAACTCAAGAGAGAAGTTCCGTCATTTTCAAATAAATTATTCGAAAAATATCCTGAATTGTGACAATTCATACACTGAGCTTTGGTTCTGAAAAGATGTAGTCCCATTACTTCATCGTCAGTATAAGCTTCTTTATCACCATCAATAAATTGATCAAATCGACTTGCAGGACTTATAATCGTTCGTTCAAATGTTGCAATAGCTTTCGCTATTCTGTCTTTTGTAATTTTTTTATCACCAAAAGCTTTTTCAAAAAGCGGTTCATAGCCTTTTACTTTTAGAATTTTCTCAGTGGCGATATCGATGTGCTCGTGCATTTCCCTCATATCTTCAATCGGCATTTTTGCCTGATCTTCAAGAGATGCCGCTCTTCCGTCCCAAAAAAGAGATTTTGCATAAGCAACATTCATAATGGTCATCGCATTTCTGTTGCCCAATTGTCTGTCATGTCCGAAAGAAAATTTTCGGTTGTCTGTCCAGCTCAATTCAGGATCATGGCAAGACGCACATGCAATTTGATTTGATCCTGAAAGCCTTGGATCGTAGAATAATATTCTTCCTAAAGAAGCTTTTTCGGCAGAATAAGAATTGTCTGATGGAAATTCAATTTTTGGAAGATGACCGATTTCTGAAAATGCTGGTTTTGAAGGATCAAGAATTGGTTTGGGCCATTTCGAAATATCACCTGAAGAATAGGCAAGTCTTAACTGATCAATGAAAGATTGCTTTTTCTTAATCTCTTTGTAAGTCTTCGTGTGCAGGCAGTTATTGAGTAAAGTAACGGTTAAAAACAAAACCAAAACCCAGCTTACTGCGTTCTTCATTTTCTGTAATAATTTCAACAAAAATAATCATTCTAACTTTAGAATGATTATTTTGTAAAATCTGTTTGATGAATTTAGTGAAAATTCAGTTTAATCTTCCATAGACTTTAACGCCCATCCAATAAGAAGAGGCTGCATAAATAATCGAGCCATCCTTCTTTCGTCAGTATCTAAGCCAAAAGCGTCTCTCTTGTTTTTATATTGTGCGATATTTCCCGGAAAAACAGCTGTAAAAAATGCGGCAGTAAATTTCCCTAAAAGACTTCGGTATTTTTTCGGAGTAGCAATAATCGTTGCTCCTAAAGCAATTTCTACATAACCGGAATAAACTACTGTATCATCTTTTTTTAATGGAACCCAATCCGGAACTTGCGCCTGAAATGGTTTTCTTCCAAAAGTAAGATGAGCAATTCCTGCACTGATGAGCATTGTACCCAATGCAATTCTTGAAATGTTTTTAGTATCCATAATAATATTTTGTTTCTTGGTAAAGACAAAATTCAGACCAGTATAAGTATTTATTTTAAATTAAATTATGACGGTATAGCTTTAAAATTTTAACATAAAAAATCAGCATATTAAGCTGATAATGTGATTGTAATCATAAATAAGTCATGGAAATTTCGTATCTTAGCATTCACTACCAAATCTATATTTTATGGAACGAATTAAATTTCTTTTGGACGACATGCCTGTTCAGAAGTCAAGAAAAGCAACCGTGATGGACGGTATGAATTTCAGCGAGATAAAGAATTTCTTATGTGAAGCTGATAATTACAGTTTTGATCAGATCAGATTAAGACTTAAACCTAATCTTAATAAAATTGTCATTGATATTGCTACCGGAATAAGGTATCCTGCATTTGATGATTTTATGGCTAAAATTCAGCAAAGTAAATATGGAAGTTATTTTGATTTGAAATAGTTTTCTCAATTACCAAAAATGAAGCTTTTATAAAAGTTTTAAGAATTTATATTAAAAGTGAGAACCTTCGGATTTGAAATTCAGATTCGGAGGTTTTTAATGATAGACGTTTTCCATTGGCTTATTTTTTGACTTTAATTTTCAAAATTATTATTTATGTATCTCTCAATTTTCTTAAATTTTAGCTGGAAAGAATTTTTTCTCGGTAGTGAAGATCTTACTTTCATGTTTGAAATTGTTTTACGAACCATCATTATGTTTCTTACAATCATCATCGGTTTGAGAGTTTTGGGAAAAAGGGGAGTCAAGCAACTGTCTGTTTTTGAATTGGTTGTCATCATTGGTCTGGGTTCTGCAGCAGGAGATCCTATGTTTTATAAAGATGTTGGAATTGCTTCTTCCATTCTCGTTTTCACTATAATTATCCTTGGATACAGCCTTCTTACACATCTTATAGGAAGATTCAAAAAAATTGAAACTTTACTGGAAGGAAAATCTATCTGTCTTATTGAAGAAGGTGTTTTTGCAATAGATAATTTTAAAAAAGAAAATCTGGGCAGTGATGAATTCTTTTCAGAATTAAGATTAAAAGGAGTTTCTCATCTTGGTCAGATAGAAACTGCAATAGAAGAGACTTCTGGAGATATCAGTGTTTTCTTTTATGATGAAAAAGATATCAAATTTGGTTTACCGGTAATGCCACATTCATTAGATCATCCTTTGCAAAATATTGATAATGATGGACATTATTCATGTACGTTTTGTGGATTTACAGAAGAAAAAAACATAGGAAATGCAGGAAAATGTAAAAATTGTAAAAGAGATAATTGGGTAAAAGCTAGCAATAAGAAAAGAATCACTTAATCAATAAAATCCCCGACTTAATTTCTAAGTCGGGGATTTTCAATTTAAGATATATATAATTTAGATTTGGTCGGTAGCCTTAAGCTATTGCTTCGTTCTTAAAAATGTTTTTCATAGAAATTCCTGTATCTCTTCCAAACAGACTTGAGAAAATGTTCTGAAACTCATGAATATATTTGCATCTGATTGAATTTCCATAAATTTTCAGACCATCAACAATTTTTTTTGAGTTTAAATCGATATCATATTTAATGAAAGATTCCGGTCTTTCGTATCTGATTCTGTGATCTGAAGTATATGTTTTCATAAATCCAAATCTTTCAAGCCAGGCTTCATTGATCGTAATCGGTTGAATTGAATCTGCAGGTACATCAAAACATTGATTATCATTTTCAATCTTTACGGAATAATCATTTTTTTCATTGTGAAAAATTTCGGTAATCGTGAAAATCTGGCCTCTATAATCTACCAGATTTTTAATTTTTAAATCTGTAACGTTCATAATATTTGTGGTATAAGTGGTTTAAAATAGCAGTTGCAAATACTATGCCTTACATTATTTGTGTGGTATGTAAAAGTGACTAATAATGAATAAAAAATTTTAAACTTATTCTTAAAAGAGATCAGTCACAATTTGTTGTGGTTATTAATTTTATCAGATTTTTTTTATCTGGTTTAAAAATAATAATTATACGGTTGATTCCTCTGTCTTTTGATTCTTAAATCGGTGAAAAAAATAAAGATTCCATAAGATCATTTCGTAGCCGTAAACAGTGTCTTCAATCGGAATGGTGAAAATTCTCAGACCGATTATTTTTTCAGGATTGTAATTGACGATTGGAGAGTCAAGTCCGGTTCCGGTAAGAATTCCATTGACAGCAAGAAAACCGGGCATCAATATTAAATAAATTAAAGAAGCTTTTCCAATCCATTGAACTTTAAGAATAAAATAAAGAATAAAAAGACTGATCGCAGATGTAAGAAATGTAACGAATGGATAAATTTTACTTCTGAAATAAACTGAGAGAAAAAGTAAAAGTAAAATTGAAATTATGACAAATACTTTTTCAAAATCTGGCTTCCAATCGAGCTTAAAAAATTTATCCAGGCAAAAATAAGTAAACACGCAGGAAAATGGAATACAGATAAAGAACATCAACTCTTCAATCGGTAAGCCGAAAAGTCGGCTTCCAATCAAGTATTGGTCATTAAACCACCAAACTCCATGTTTCGTAAACCAGACATCCCAAACAATAAAAAAGACAGCAACTAAAAAAGAAGCCATCAAAAATGCTTTAAAATGTCTATGAAACTTTATTTTTGGATGAAAAGAAAACAAAAAACAGATAATCACCGTAAAAAAGTTGATCGCCAAATACGTGTATTGCAACATTTATTTCTTGTTTTTATTAAAATACATTTTAAAATATTTCACAGGAACCCACAGAAATCCGAAACATTCTCCCATTTCTTTTCCTGTATGTTTATGATGTTGTTTGTGAGCTCGTCTTATCGCAAGTAAATACGGATTTTGGGTATCTCTCAAAAATTTAAAACGCTGATGAATGAAGATGTCATGGACGAAAAAGTACGCCATTCCGTACAAAGTAATTCCGATAGAAATATAAAAATAAGCATTGAAATTATGTACCGTTCCATAGTACATCATCGCTATAGTTGGAATTGCGAAAATTGCGAAGAAATAGTCGTTTCTTTCCATATGACCATCATTGCTGTGATCGTGATGATCGCGGTGAAGTGTCCACAGAAAACCGTGCATAATGTATTTGTGAACCATCCAGGTAATTCCTTCCATGATAAAAAATGTCGCTGCTACAATCAGAAAATTCATATTAATTTTGTTTCTGGTTAAACATTTTTTCCAAAATATTAAAACGGTAACTGAAAATATGCTCAACTTTATTTTTAACAAAAAGTCTGTGTGCAATTTCACCTAAAAATCCCATCGGAAGTTCATAGTCTACAGTATCTTTTATCAAAACTCCTTTTTCATTCAGAATAAATTCATGAAAATGATTCCATAATTTGTAAGGACCTTTCTTTTGAAAATCAGTAAAACTTCTGTGATGATTGACCTGTGTGATTTCCGTTTGCCAATCCATTTTAATTCCGAAAAGTGGAGAAACGTAGTAATCGATGATCATTCCTTCATAAATTTCATCGCTTTCCATTTTTGTACGAACGATGAAGTTCATGTCTTTCGGGGTAATTTTAGAAAGATTATTGGCAGCTGAAAAGAATTTCCAGGCAGTTTCTATATCGCAGTTTATTTGTTGTTCTCTTTTGAGCTGGTGTACCATTGTGATGTTTTAAAGTAAATTTAATTCTATAAAAAAGACATTTTGTATTGAACATAACTGCTCATCATCAATGAAAATTTTCTTCCGTTTGAAATTCTGATTCTCTGATTGATGATTTTTTTGGCCGGAGTTCTTTTAATTTTTCTGAATAAAGAAATGTAATATCTGTAAGCCAGATAAACGCCAAATCTTGCTGAATTTGGTAAGTTTTTAATTCCTTCCAAAGCTTCTTTAAATTCCTGCTGAATGTCATTTTCTATATGTTCTTTCACAGAATTATCAAAATATGTGATGTCAACATTCGGGAAATAAGTACGTCCCAAAACCTGATAATCGTCTTTCAGATCTCGAAGAAAATTAACCTTTTGAAAAGCCGATCCTAGCTTCATTGCCGAAGGTTTCAAAATTTCATATTGCTCCTTATTCCCATCAACAAAAATATGAAGGCACATCAATCCGACAACTTCTGCAGAGCCTAAAATGTATTGTTTGTAAAGATCAGAATTGTAATCGATTTTCTGAAGATCCATTTCCATGCTGTCGAGAAACTGGTAGATTAATTTCACATCAATTTCGTATTGGTTAATCGTTTCCTGAAAACATTGTAAAATTGGATTTAACGAAATTTTTTCCTCTAAAGCCTGATTTGTCTGTTCTCTGAAACGCGAAAGTAGGGTAGAACGGTCATAATCATGAAAGCTATCCACGATTTCATCGGCTAAACGCACATAACCATAAATTGCATAAATAGAATTTCTAATCTTTGGTGACAACGCCAAAATCCCCAATGAAAAACTGGTACTGTATTGTTTTGTGGTCTGTTTACTGATCTTGTATGAGAGATCGTCAAATAGTTTTTTCATAATAATATTGGTTATTTGGTGGCTTCTATTGCTGCAATTTTCCCTGAAATAATCGATGGCGGAACTCCCGGTCCCGGTACGGTCAATTGTCCGGTATAAAATAAATTGCTGACTTTTTTATTTTTTAATGAAGGTTTCAAAACTGCTGTCTGGGAAAGCGTATTTGCTAATCCGTAAGCATTTCCTTCGTATGCATTGTAATCTTCTTTGAAATCTTTGATGCAGTAACTTTTCTTATATTCTAATTTTGATTTTAAATCTGATGTTCCGGTGTGTTTTTCAAGTCTGAGAATCATTTCGTCAAAATATTTTTCTCTTACTTCATCACTGTCTTCCAAACCTGTCGCAACCGGCATCAAAAGAAATACGTTTTCGCAATTTTCCGGAGCTACATTTTCATCGGTTTTCGATGGACAGCAAACATAAAACAGAGGTTTTGTTGGCCATTTTTTATCATCATAAATCTCGGTAGTATGCAAATCCAAATCATTTTCAAAAAACAAAGTGTGATGCTTTAGATTTGAGATTTTTTCTTTAAATCCTAAATAATAGATTAAGCATGAGGGCGCAAAAGTTCTCTTTTTCCAGTAATCTTCCGTGTAATTTCTGTATTCTTTAGGAAGTAAAATGTTTTCTGTATGGTGATAATCAGACGATGCAATCACGGTGTCAAATTCAATATCCGTTCCGTTTACTGAGATCGCTGTAGCCTTATTTTTATTAATTTTTATTGAATCAATATTTGAATTCAAATGAAATTGAACTCCCTGTTCCTCTGCAACATCTGCCATCGCATCAATAATTTTGGAAAATCCACCCATCGGATACCAAGTTCCCAATTTGTAACCACCATAATTCATCAGACTGTATAAAGCAGGAATGTCTTTTGGAGCAGCGCCAAGAAAAATTACAGGAAATTCCATCAACATAATCAACTTTGGATCTTTAAAATATTTTCTTACAAATTTGTGGAAATTGGATAATAGGTCTAATTTCAATGCACTTTTAGCAATTTTCGGAGAAACAAATTCAAACCATGAATGACAAGGTTTATTGACGAAATCTTTCATCCCGACTTCGTATTTATACTGAGCGTCGTCCATGAATTCGTCCAGCTTTTTTCCTGCACCTTTTTCTGTAGATTCAAAAAGATTTCGAATCTCATTGTAATCGTGCGGAATCTGCATTGTTCCGTCCGAAAAAACCATTTCAAACTGTGGATTTAATGGAACTAGTTGAAAATAATCTGAAGTTTTTTTATTAAAATCGGTAAAGAAATTTTCAATAATATCGGGCATCCAATACCAACTCGGACCCATGTCAAAAGTATAACCATTATCTGTGGTAAATTTTCTTGCTCTTCCACCTAAACTGTCGTTTTTTTCAAATACATGAACCTCATGACCTTTTTGTGCAGAGTAAGCTGCAGCCGACAAACCTGAAAATCCTGATCCTATAATTGCAATCTTACTCATATTAGTTATTTTCAAATGAAAAATCATTATAAACAGTTTCTATAAGATTTTTACTGTCGATATTTTTGTGATAAATCGGATGATGAAACTGATCTAATTTATTTAAAATCCGAATCAATTCCATTTTTTCTAAGTGTGTAAGATTTCCTGAAACAATCTTTGTTGCCTTACGAATTTTACTCATTTGGTTTTCAAGAATTTCTAAGCCTTTTTGGGTAATATTGATCAATTTAATTCTTTTATCATCCACCGAATCAGTTTGCTCAATCCAGCCTTTGTTTAAAAGTCTGTTAATAATCAAAGTTCCGACTGGTTTTTCGTGAATGTTTTTTTTGATTAAATCAATTTTTGACATCGCACCTAAAGCTTTTAAATTAATTAAGTAAATAAAATCTTCCTGTGTTGAAAATTCAGAATCTGATATTGCTGATTTAGAATAGGATTTTGCATATCTGTTAAGATGTACGAGCAAAGTGCTGATCGCACTTTCCGGGCTTCTTCCTTGATCTTTTCCTTCCCAGTCTGTATTGATATCTTGATCGTCATGTTTTTGAGATTCCTGATCAAAAATCCAAAGTTTAAAACCTTCAATTGTTGAAGGATAGGCTGAATTTTTATTACTTAAATTAAATTCTTCGAGTAATGTGACGGCATCTTTTATTAAATCAAAATCCATTTAGATAAATTTAGAATATAAATATTCATTAATTAATAAATAAGGTTTATTTATATTTTAAATATTATCAAAAATGATTCCACAAATCTGTTGTTAGCAATAAAAAAATAAGACTCTGCAGGCAAAGTCTTATTCTCTCTAATTCTAATTTTTACGTATGTTATGAAGCTTTTTATTTTTTGATGATCTTTTTGGTGATTATTTTATCTGTTTGTGTCTTTATTGTTACAAAATATACACCTGCCGTTGCGTTTGAAATATCTATTTTTTCAGCATCATTTTGAGATGTGACTGTTCTTCCTGCAACATCGGAAACTTGAACTGATTTTATTTTGTCTTCACCTTTCACGTAGATAATTCCTGTAGTTGGATTAGGATAAACTGTTGAAACTTCTTTTTTGGCATCATTTACAGATAAATTAGATAAGGAAATTCTCTTTACTTTGGTTGTACCTTGTGAATATGCAAGAACCAGATAATTGTTGAGTGCATCAATTGCCAAATCATTATATGTTGCCTGATCGTCAGAAACGAAACTTCCTCCAAAAGATGACCATGTATCTGTAACGCTATCAAGCTTATATACTGTATTTTTCAGGTGATTTCCATCAGAACTGTCCCATTGACTTGCCACGACAAAAGGTGTTCCGCCTGAAGTGACGGCAATGGCAAGATGCTGAACTGCTTTTGCAGAAAAATTAGCATTACCAACCTGACTCCATGAAGTGCCATTCCATTTTTTTACATTTATTTTTCTTCCACTTGTGGAATTTGAGATGTACGCAACATATACATTGTTATTTCCATCAATCGCAATGTCAGAAGTATACTGTTCACCTGAAGATGAAGCGTCTACGATGGCTCCTCCAACCATTGTCCAGTTGTCTGTAGATGTAGCAGATGTAGTGTTCTCATAAACTCTTACTCCGCTTGAGACATTGCAGGTGTAAATTTTATTGTTGGTTCCGATTACCATTTCTGCAAATGCTGCTCCGCTTGAAAATCCTGCATTTCCTACCTGTTCCCAAACATTATTTGCAAATCGTCTTACCGTACCCGATCCGTCAGATGAATAAGTGAAAAGTACATTTGCTGGTGACACCGCCGAAGCATGAAAATTTACCGTGTTACTCGTAGCACTTGTTAAAGCGGACCATGATGTGCCACTAAACTTTCTTACTTCCAACCCGGTTCCCTGATTGGTGTAAAATACATTTCCCAAACCATCCACTGACAAAGAATTGTAAAGTGCAATTCCTGTAGTGATTCCTGCAGTTCCTCCCAAATACGACCAGGAATTTCCTTCAAACTTCTGTACAGAACCTTTTGAAACTGAGGTGTCGTAATATGACAGATAATACTTTCCTGTAGCATCAACTGTTAAATTGTTATAACTTGATCCTCCTGCAGAAACATTTGCCGACGATCCTACATTTTCCCACTGTTGTCCTTTTAGAGAAAGAAAATTAACAGCTAATCCAAAGAGTAGAAGTGTTCTTTTAAAAGTGAAAGAGTAGTTTTTTTTCATGATAATTAATTTTAGATTTTTATAATTTTTATATTGTTTTTTTAAGTTTTCCGAAATTATGTTTTTGATGTACGAACTGCTCCAAAAGAATTTAACAAATGTAGGATGAGATTTGTTTAAACTGAAATATTTTGAAGATTTGAAGCTAAATAATGATACTCATTAGATACTTTATGACTTATAATTGATATTGTTGATTAATTTACAATGTTGAAGATGTAAACTTATCACCGTACTTAGTGTTATGAATTTTTTTTAAACAAAAAAAAGTAGTTCTTCAGTAGATGTATTGTCAACAAATAAAAGCCATTATCATTTAATTAATGATAATGGCTCTAAATATCTAAAAAGTATATAATGAATTAAATATTATCTATGAATTGATAAATATCTTCATTTGCAGGAATTTCTAATTTTTTTCTGATTCTGTATTTTTTATTTTGTACCGTGCGCGTTTCTATGAAAGTATATTGTGCAATTTCTTTGGTTGTCAATTTCAGCTTTAATAAAGCACAAAATTCAATTTCGGACTGTTGAAGATCAGAAGTAATGTGTAATAACTTACTTGAAAACTCAGGGAAAATATTTTCAAAAGTAAACATGAAAGATTCATCCTTATTTTTGACCAAAGTAATTAATTGGTTGTAAACTTCCTGTAAATTGAGATCAGTTTCTTTCTTGTTTTTTCTCTTAAATCTGTACATGAAAAGTCCGAAAAATCCTATGAGAACAGCAAAAGCAATTCCGAAAATAAGGATTTTTTGAGAACTGTTTTCGTCTTCTTCAATCTTTTCTTTTTCAATGACTTTTTGAAGCGAGTTGTATTTGCTCTGCAAAATATTTAAGTCAAGTTGCTTCAATTTTTGTTGATAGAAATCTGCACTGTCTTTATTCTTAGTCTTTGTATAAATTTGTTGTAAAGCTGTGTAAATATTAATTTTATTGAGTTCAATTCCATTTTTATGACTAGTAAATAAGGCTTTATGAAAATTGGCAACCGAAGTTTTGAAGTCGCCTCTGGATTTGGCAACTTCACCTAAAACAATATAATTGGAAACCATTGCTTTGTCATTCGAAAGAGATTTTGGTCTTAATTCTATAGATTTTTTCACATAATAATCTGCAGAATCTATATTGTACTGAATGTAAATATTAGCAAGATTAGAATAATTCAGATATTGAAAATTAGCGTATTCTTCCGAGTTTGTAAGTTCTTTTCCACTGTTTATTTCTTCAAGAATTTTTTTAGCAGCTTTGCGTGGTTGATTGATATCAAGATAAATATTTGAATAACTGTTTAGTATATTAGATTTTGCGTAGAATATCTTTTTAGATTTAGACTGATCTTTTTGTAGAATTTCGTAAGCATTATTCAGATAAACGATTGCTTTATCATGAAATTTATTGATGGAATAAGTTTCTGCCAAATAGATATTTGCCATCGCTTCATAATAGTAATTATTAAACTCACGAGATTTTTTCTGCAGATTTTCCGTCGAAACAATCAGGCTGTCTGTCAGATTTTTGCTGTAAAAATACCGGCATTTTCTGTCGAGAAGTTTCATCTCAGAAAGCGAATCTTTTAAAATTCGGGCTTCATGTAATAATGGCCTGATTTGTTGATATGCGTTATCAATATTAGTACTAAAAAGTTCGGAGTTTTTTGAAACTTTTTCCCTGAATTTTTCTGCATGAGTTGGCTTTTGAGCTCGTAGTAAAACACTCATTAATAAAACAGTAAAATATAAGAATTTCAGAAAAGCCCCTTTCATTTTAATAATTCAATTGTTATTTAGATGCTTTTTTGTGAGATGTGGTGCTAATTTACTTAAAAAATATCCATTTAAATAGAAATTATGCGCAAATTTTCGACTTGCTGTAGTTTTATCTAAATCATAAAATAATTAGACCTAGTGAAATAGTGAATTATTAATTTTAAAATTGGAGTTAATGTAATTTCCAACTGATTTTTCAAATTATAAAATCAATGAAAAGTACTAATATCCAGAAAATCTAAGATTATCGTTTTCTGACTATTGTCGAAAAATCTATATACTTATCTAAGATTATTTAATAATCAATCTTTTTTTGTGAAATAAGTAGAGATAATTTTATATTTGTATAAATTATACTAAGACAATTTGATAATTAAACTGAGATTTTAGTATGTTATTGTTCGTAATATCAGTACATTATATGCTAATTTTAAATTGATGTGGTATTTTTCATAAAAAATACAGAAACACTAATATTAATTGTTAACTTTATTTGGTATAATTTTAGTAACTCAAAAAAAAATATTTTAGATATAAGATTAATATGTAAATTTACTTAGCAATTTTCTTAAAGTAGTGAATCGAAATAATAACATTTTTAATGATAACTATTTTTTGATTGCTACATTGACGGACTGTTGGGTAATTACACATTTATAATTTCTATAAAATAAATATTTTAGAGTTAAATCAAATCCAAACCAATATTAATATCGTAGCTATTATAAATCTTTTCAAGAAAGAGGGAAATCTATACAGCCCAATTACTTTTAAAAAGATGTAGTGATAAACTAAAGAATAGGATATTAAGATATTTCTTTTGAATCACTTTTACTTTAAACAGAATATATAATTAATTGCTTCATTGCAATTTTAAATAATAAACGATGCCTAGAAAAGTTGTACAAGGTCCGATCAGGGACAAAGAAAAAACCAAACAGAAATTGCTGAATGCAGTTGGTAAAATTTTGAAAACCAAAGGTTATTCAGGATTGATGGTAAGTAAAATCGCAGCCGTTGCCGGTTTCGATAAAAAGCTAATCTACGAATATTTCGGTAGTACAGACAAGCTTATTGATGAATATATCAGATCGCAGGATTATTGGAGCAGAGTAGACGAAAAAGAGATGAATGTAGATCTTTCTGACGGTGGAAAAGAAATGTCAAAAATGGCTTTGCTTAACCAATATGAAGGTTTAAGAAAAAACAAAGAACTTCAGAAGATTATTGTTTGGGAACTTTCTGAAAGCCGTCCGATTTTGAAAAAATTATTCGAACAGCGCGAAGAAGTAGGAGAAGGATTATTCACAAACATTACCGATCCTCATTTCGGCGAAAAATCCGATGAATACAGAGCAATTACAGCGTTACTGGTAGCAGGAATTTACCACCTCAATCTGTATACAGCTCATAATGGAACTACTTTCTGCGGGATAGATACAAAGTCTGAAGACGGAAGAAAGAAAATTGAGAAAGCAATTGTTGATATTATAGATTTTGCGTATCAGAAGAAATAACTATTTTTTGCAAAAGTTAATGACTGGTTTTATCTAAATTTGAAATTTTATACTTTCAGATTAAAACTATATTTCTTACTTTTGGGCTATGGAAAATTTTATCGTATCTGCAAGAAAATATCGCCCACAACAGTTTGATACCGTTGTTGGGCAATCTCATATTACAGATACTTTAGAACATGCTATTGACGAAAATCAGTTAGCACAGGCTTTACTTTTCTGCGGTCCCCGTGGAGTAGGTAAGACTACCTGTGCGAGGATTTTAGCTAGAAAAATCAATGAAAAAGACGGTTCGGTTTCAGAAGACGGTTTCGCCTATAATATTTATGAATTAGATGCTGCCTCCAACAATTCAGTTGATGATATTCGTGAACTGATTGATCAGGTGCGTTTTGCCCCACAAGTTGGTCAGTATAAAGTGTATATTATAGACGAGGTACATATGTTGTCGTCTGCAGCTTTTAATGCTTTTTTGAAAACTTTGGAAGAACCACCTGCTCACGCTATTTTCATTCTGGCTACGACAGAAAAGCATAAAATTATTCCTACGATATTATCCCGTTGTCAGATCTATGATTTTAAGAGAATTACCATTCTAGATATTCAGGAACATCTGAAGGGGATTGCTCAAAAGGAGAATATTAAATATGAAGATGATGCTTTGTATTTAATCGCTCAAAAAGCTGATGGAGCTTTAAGAGATGCACTTTCAATCTTTGACAGACTTTCAACCTTTTCTCAGAAAAATATTACACTGGCAAAAGCCGCTGAAGTTCTCAATATTTTAGATTACGATCAATATTTGAAGATTGTAGATTTTGCTAAGGAAAATAAAATTCCGGAAGTACTGTTTGCCTTTAATGAAATTGTAAAAAGAGGTTTTGATCCACATATTTTCATTGCAGGTTTGGGAAATCATTTCAGAGATTTGATGATGGCTCAGAATGTATCAACAATTGATCTCATTGAAGTTGGTGAACAGACGAAAACAAAATTTGTCGAACAGGCTCAAAAGTGGAACGCTCAGCAATTGATTGATGGAATTGAAATTTGCAATTATGCAGATATAAATTATAAAAATTCTAAGAATCCAAGACTCACCGTAGAAATTGCTTTAATGCAATTGGCTTCTCTAACTGTTGGTGACGTTGCTAAAAAAAAAAGTTCATAATATTAGCACCTTTTCTTCATGAAAAGCAGGAGGTAAAATTACCTTCAAAAATTGAAATTGTAGAAAAAAAAGAAGAAATAAAAGTAAATCCTGTTGCTGTTGTTACCGAAGAAATACCTGCGGAATTAACAATAAAAACTGCTTCAAAACCTTTATCAAGACCGAAAGTTTCGTCTGGATTTAGTATCAATTCTTTTATCAATAAAGAAGAAAAACAGGAAGTTGAAGAAACTGTGGCAGTCAAAAATGACCATCTTCAGGAGCATCATTTTACCGAAACTGATCTTCAGGCAGAATGGAATCTTCTTCTCATGCAGCTTCGTACGAAAGATCAATTTGTATTTAATGCGATAAAATCTTTTAAACTTGAAAAAATTGATGAAAAAATCATACAGGTTCAATATCCGTCAGAATCTGCAAAGGTGGAATTTGATAAAATAAGCAATGAGTTTTTCAATCATTTTAAAAGAAAAGTAAATAATTACTTAATTAAAATCGAATATAAACAAGACGTTCAAAACCTTAAAATAGAGGTTCTTACGACCAAGAAAAAATTCGAAAGATTTGTTGAAATCAATCCTTTGCTAAAAGATCTCGATGATTTAATGAAGTTTGATTTGACATAATTTTATATATTTGCTAAATGTTTTTGTAAAAAATAACATATTTTTACATAATCAATCATAATTTAAAACTAGAAATAGACATTCTCAAAGATCAAAGTGGAAAAATTATTATTCCCATATCTGTCTACTTTTGCACCTGCTAATTATTTTAGCAGTTATTTTAGTTTTGCTACTAATTATTATAGAAATTTCAGAAACTATTATCGATTTTATTGGTATAGCTAACTAAATTTCTTTCTCAAAAAATACAGGAAAATCAATTATTTTCCATTTCCAATTTTATTACATCTTTGTACCGCATTTTTTGAAAAGGATTATAAATCAACTTTATAAGGCTTTGTCATTGAATGTAGAAATTAAATAAATAATACTTAAAAATATGAACTTAACAGATTTAAAAAACGACTGGATTAAAGAGTTTCCGGAACCGATGATGATTGCAGGACCATGTAGTGCAGAAAGCGAGGCTCAAATGTTGGAGACAGCAAAAAGAATAAAAGACACCAATGCAAAGGTTCCTATTTTTCGTGCCGGAATCTGGAAACCACGTACAAAACCCAATGGTTTTGAGGGAGTTGGCGTAATTGGTTTAAACTGGTTAAAAAAAGTAAAACAAGAGTACGGTTTTAAAACCGCAACAGAAGTTGCCAACGCGCATCATGTTGCAGCCGCTTTGGAAGCCGATGTTGACATTCTTTGGATTGGTGCAAGATCAACAGTAAATCCTTTTACGGTTCAGGAGATTGCAGAAGCCTTAAAAGGAACTGAGAAAACCGTTTTGGTGAAAAATCCGGTAAATCCTGATTTAGCTTTGTGGATTGGCGCTTTGGAAAGACTTTTGGGACAGGATATTAAAAATTTAGGGGTTATTCACCGGGGATTTTCAACTTACCAAAAAACGAAATACAGAAATAATCCGAATTGGCAGATTGCTTTAGATTTTAAAAGTCAGTTCCCGAATATTCCAATGTTGGTAGATCCTTCACATATTTGTGGAAACAGAACCGGTTTGGCAGATATTACTCAGGAAGCTTTAAATGTTGGTTATCAAGGTGCAATCATTGAAACTCATTCGAATCCTGATGAAGCGTGGAGCGATGCTTCTCAACAAATCACCCCGGAAGTTTTGGCAGAATTAATTTCAAATTTAAAAATAAGAAATTCGGGATTGGCAGGTTTTGATAACGAAATGGGAAGACACAGAACATTGATTTCTGATCTAGATTTTCAAATGATCGAATTGCTTTCACAAAGAATGAAAATTTCAGAACAAATCGGGAAACTGAAGAAAGAAAATGATATCGCCATCTTTCAGCCGGAACGTTGGAAAGTAATCACTGAATATGCTGTACAAAAAGCTAAAGAAACAGGAATGTCACAAGATTTTATAGAAAAGGTTTTCAAAGCGATTCACGAAGAATCTATTGAAAAGCAGAATAATATTATGATTGACAGAAAATAAAAATAGGAGTTGGTGATAGGATTTAGAATTGAAATATGATCTCACTAGATCAAACTAAATCCTGTTATCTAAATCCTAATTCCTTATATTTGCAGTCATATATATGAAAGGAAAAATCATTAAATCTACAGGAAGTTGGTATCAGGTTTTAGAAATGGAAACCGGAAGGATTTTTGAAGCTAGAATTCGTGGAAAATTCAAGCTCATTAAAACCAGATTGACCAATCCTCTTGCTGTCGGTGATTTTGTTGAATTTCAGTTGGAACAGGATGATATCGCATGGATTACGAAAATCGATCCTCGCAAGAATTATTTGATCAGGAAAGCAGTTAATCTTTCAAAAGAAGCGCACATCATTGCTTCGAACATTGATATTGCGTGTTTTATATTTACGTTAAAACATCCTGAAACATCTTTCGGTTTTCTGGACCGTTTTCTTGCCTGTTGTGAAGCCTACAATATAAAACCACTCATTCTATTCAATAAAATTGATGTTTTAAATGAAGAAGAAATTGAAATTGTGAAAGATATTCAGTTTCTCTATCAGGAAATTGGCTACGACAGTTTGGAAATTTCCTCTTATTCTAAACTAAACTTACAGGATTTACAGGAACTTCTTAAAGATCAGACTTCAGTATTCTTCGGTCACTCCGGTTGTGGAAAATCAACTTTGGTCAATGCTTTACAACCTGATCTGAATCTTCGTACATCAGAAATTTCGGATACGCATCTTAAAGGAAAACATACAACAACTTTTGCACAAATGCATTTCTGGCATTTTGGTGGAAATGTAATTGACACTCCCGGTGTCAGAGAATTTGCAATGATCGATATTGAAAAAGAAGAAGTGCAACATTATTTTCCCGAAATTTTCAGAAAAAGAAAAGAATGTAAGTTTCATAACTGTATGCACATCAATGAGCCAAAATGTGCTGTTCTTGATGCATTAGAAACAGGAGAAATTCAACATTCGCGATATTCAACCTACATCAAATTGATGGAAGAAGCTGAAGAAAATTCTCAAAATTAAATTCCCTAAACTTTAAAACTACTTTTCATTTTACTTTATTGTTTACAATAGAAGCAATATATTATTGTGCTTATAATTGTCTGAATTATATTTTACGAATTACGCAATTTTTCAGCATTATTTTTGAAAATAAAAAACCCAGCCGAAGCTGGGTAAAAACTAATAACCATGAAAACTCAAATTAAACATGAGAATCGAATTAATAGTTGCAATTAGTATGCCAAAGAACTGTGGCGGATTTCTTAATAAAAGTTATTTTATGTTAAAATTAAATTAAAACTATATTTTAGATATTTTTCGTAATTTTGTGCCATTCAAAAAATATACATTTATGTCAAACATTACATTCACTATGATTAAGCCTGATGCAGTTGCTGATGGGCATATCGGTGCAATTTTAGGGAAAATTTCAGAAGGAGGTTTCAAAATCAAAGCTTTAAAATTGACTCAGCTGACCGATGCTGATGCAAAAAAGTTCTACGAAGTACACGCTGAAAGACCATTTTACGGAGAATTAGTTGACTTCATGAGTTCAGGACCAATCGTTGCTGCTGTTTTAGAAAAAGATAATGCAGTTGAAGATTTCAGAACTTTAATCGGGGCTACAAATCCTGCTGAAGCTGCTGAAGGTACAATCAGAAAAATGTTTGCCAGAAGCATTGGAGAGAATGCTGTACATGGTTCAGATTCTAATGAGAATGCTCTTATCGAAGCGCAATTCCATTTTTCAGGAAGAGAGATTTTCTAATCAAAACTCTTTTAAATAAAAAATCCGGAAATTTTCCGGATTTTTTCGTTTTTAGATATTGTTTAATTTAATTGTGACATTTAGTCACATTATTTGATGAAATATCAATTTAATGATTATTTGTTGTTATTATTGAATCTGGAGAAATAATTGTCAAATCTTTAATGATACTTCAATACGGCTTGATTATAAAAGAAATAATTTTTTTATGATGAAAAATACCGTGTTTTTACGGATGTTTTTGCATTAAAAAAAGCTGCATCTTTACACCAGTTAAAAAGAGATCAAATTTAACAACTAGGCATCGTTAAACTGAACATCATTAACTAATAAAACTAATAACCATAATACTTACTCTTAACCAGAGAACAAATAGCAGCTTTTATCGGCTGCTTTTTGTTATGTTTATACTTTTAATAATTCGATTGTTCTTTCAGGATTTTCTGTAGAAAAAACTGCATTACCTGCAACCAAAACATCTGCACCGGCATCGAAAAGCTTAGAAGCATTGTCTAGATTTACGCCACCGTCAACTTCGATCAGTGCTGTAGAATTATTGCTTAAAATTAAATCTTTGGTTTCTGCAATCTTTTTGTAGGTGTTTTCAATAAATTTCTGACCTCCAAAACCTGGATTTACGCTCATTAATAAAACTAAATCTACATCAGCAATAATATCTTCAAGCATTAAAACAGGAGTAGATGGATTTAAAACAACACCCGCTTTTGCTCCTTTGCTTTGAATTAAATTGATCGTTCTGTGAAGGTGTGTACAAGCTTCATAATGTATAGAAACCAGATCAGCACCATATTCAATGAATTCCTCGACGTATTTTTCAGGTTCTACAATCATTAAATGTACGTCCACGAATTTTTTTGCGTGTTGCTGAATTGTTTTCATGACCGGAAAACCGAAAGAAATGTTGGGAACAAATCTTCCGTCCATTACATCAACGTGTAACCAATCGGCTTGAGAATTGTTCAGCATTTCAATGTCCCTTTGCAGATTCCCGAAGTCTGCAGATAAAAGGGATGGAGCGATAAGCTTAGTTTTCATTTTTTACTTTTACTTTTAGTATTAGATTTTAGAAACTAGAAATTAGAAAATTAAAAAATTAGAATTAATACTAATCTCTAAAATCTAACTTCTAGCTTCTTATTAATGATATTTCAGTTTCATTTCCGGTTTGATATTCAGAAGTGTTTCATAAATTAACTGAATCACGTTTCCTACATCTTCTTTTGAAACCATTTCTACAGTTGTGTGCATATAACGTAATGGTAATGAGATCAATGCGCTTGGTACACCTCCGTTTGAGTGCGCAAAAGCATCAGTATCAGTTCCTGTTGCTCTGCTCGCTGCAGCTCTTTGATAAGGAATTTCTTTCTTTTTTGCAGTGTCAATAATTAATTCTCTGATGATATGATGGACACTTGGTGCAAAGAAAACAACGGGGCCATTCCCGCATTTTTGATCCCCTTCTTTTTTCTTTTCGATCATCGGAGTTGTTGTATCATGGGTCACATCTGTCACGATGGCGATATTGGGTTTTATTGTATCGGCAATCATATCTGCTCCGTACAAACCAACTTCTTCCTGCACAGAATTAGTAATGTATAATCCGAAAGGAATTTCTTTTTTATTTTCTTTTAAAAGCCTCGCAACTTCTGCGATCATAAATCCACCGATTCTGTTATCTAAAGCTCTGCACACAAAATAACGGTCGTTCATTTCGAAAAACTCATCGGGATAGGTAATCATGCATCCAACAAAAATTCCCAAATCTTCAACTTCCTGTTTACTTGTTGCCCCACAATCAATAAAAATATTTTCAATTTTTGGTGTGGGTTCATCTTGGTTTGCGCCTCTTGTGTGAATTGCAGGCCATCCGAAAACACCTTTTACAATTCCTTTTTCACCGTGAATGTGTACAATTTTTGAAGGCGCAATTGTTTGGTCGGAACCACCGTTTCTGATTACATAAATCAATCCGTCATCTGTAATGTAATTGACATACCATGAAATTTCGTCAGCATGAGCTTCTATGACAACTTTAAATTCAGCTTCTGGATTGATGATTCCGTAGCAGGTTCCATAGTGATCAACTTCTATTTTGTCAACGTAAGGAGTGATGTAATTCATCCAGACTTCCTGACCTCTGTGTTCATATCCGGTTGGTGATGAAGTGTTTAAATATTTCTCTAAAAATTTCAAAGATTTCTTTTCGAATTTCATATTTAAGGAATGATTTTTGTAGTTAAATTTCGTTATAATACGTGTAAAAATAATGAAATTTCATAAAATCACCTTTCTTTTTCTTTTCTTTTTTAGTGCCGTCGTCTTTGGTCAGCAAAGGGATTCTATTATTGCTAAACCTTTAAATCAATATCCTCAAGATGAATTAAAGACAGATGAATTTGGAAATAAATATTATTACGATGAAAGACAGAAAGCCAAAATTTACGAGATCAATGGCGAAACTGTAGTCGTAATGGACGAATTGGTATTACTTAACAAACCGCGATTCAATAATCAATTAGATAAAAATTATTATTTTTTCCTTAATAAAAAACTGTACAGAGTTTACCCATTGTTTTTGACGGCTTTGCAACAATACAGAGATATTCAAAAGGAAATGCAGGTAATGGATACTGCAGCCAAAAGAAAATATGTGAAAGACAGACAAAATATGCTTGCAGATCAATATGAAAAACAATTAAGAGATCTGACTACAACAGAAGGGCAGGTTTTTGCAAAACTGATGAATCGCGCAACAGGTAAAAATGTCTTTGAAATCGTAAAAGAGTTACGAGGCGGTTGGAGCGCATTTTGGTGGAATGTTAAGGGAAAACTCGCCGATATAGATTTAAAAGATCAATACAATCCGCATCGAAACAGAACGGATGAATTTTTGGAGTCTCTTCTACAGTCTAATTGGAATTCGGGTTATTTACAACCTTATCCCGGAGCAAAAGATTTTAAAGTTTCAAAATAAAATTAATTCCTGTAAAATATTTTACAGGAATTTTTCTTTTAATTTATCAAAAACAATTTTATCTACGGGTAATGTAAAAGGATTTACTTCAGTATCAATCGGAAGCCATTCTGTTCTTTCGATACAAGGATCAAGTATCAGGAAATCTTCTCCATTGACAATTTTAACAATATAATATATAGTAATGAGTTGCTCGTTTTCTCTAAATCTGGAAACCAGAAAATCTTCCTGAGTGTAAAGGTGTTCTACAATTTCTATTTTAACATTCAATTCCTCGTCAAACTCACGGTGAAGACAATCTGTCAATCCTTCACCAAATTCCAATCCTCCACCGGGAAATTTCAATAACGGCTGTCCTGCATATTCTTCAAAAAGCGTAAGAACCTTATTGTCTTTTACTGCACAAGCATAAACTCTTACGTTGATCTTGTCTATCATAGGTAATATTTTGTATAGCTAAAATAGGGAAAATAGTTAAAAGTTACGAGTTGAGAGTTATGAATTATGAATTTGCCACTATGTAATATTTATTGGACGTCAACTATAACTAATAATTCATCACTCATCACTTATAACTTTATTGCATTGATCATTTCTCTCTTTCCCGGTGGTCCCTGTTTTTTTTCGACTTGAAAATTAAGTTCTTTTAAAACTCTTCTGACACTTCCTTTAGATGAGTATGTTGTTAATAATCCGTTTACACTCATTTTATCAGAAACCATTTCAAATAATGGTTTTTCCCAAAGATCTGGTTGTACTCTCGCTCCAAAGCAATCATAATAAACCAAATTTATCTTCGGTAAGTCAATGTTCTTCAGATCAAAGAAGTCACATTGTATCTTTTTTAAACTAAAACCTTTAACTATTTCAACTGAAGTTTCCCAATCCGTTTGATGAATTTTTTGATAAATATTTTTTAATTCTGGGTTATCAAAATGATCAAAGTAGGCTAAATTTTCGATCTCAGATTCATTTATCGGATACTTTTCAAGAGTGAAATAGTTGATCGTATGATTTTTGTCAGTTTTTAAATATTCATTAATTGTCACCAAAACGTTTAAACCTGTTCCAAAACCGAGTTCTAAAATGTTAATTTCGTAATCATTTATTAGATTTAATCCATTTTTGATAAACACATGTTCGGCTTCTTGTAACGCACCATGATGTGAATGATAGTTTTCGTTTAATTCATTGATAAACAGTGTTTTACTACCGTCGTTTGTGATTCTGATTTCTCTTTCCAAAGTATTTTTTTTCAAATTTAATGTAAAATTTTTATATTTGGAAAATTATGTTAAATTTGTAGAACATCATAAAAATTTTAAGAAATGATAATTCAAAAAACAGAAAACTCTAGAATTTCTACTTTCGATCCCAATAATTTTTCGTTTGGAAATACTTTCAGTGATCACATGATCATCTGTGAATATGAAGACGGCAAATGGGGCGATGTGAAATTGGTTCCTTACGGTCCTCTATTGTTTACACCTGCAATGATGGGAGTAAATTACGGACAGGCTTGTTTTGAAGGTATGAAAGCTTACAAAGACAATGACGGACAGGTTTTCCTTTTCAGGCCCGAAAAGAATTTTGAGCGTATCAATAAATCTGCAAAGCGTTTGGCAATGCCGGAAGTTACTGAAGAAATGTTTTTAGATGGCCTTAAAGCATTAGTAAATATCGATAGAGAATGGATTCCTCAAGGTGAAGGAAATTCTTTATATATCAGACCTTTAATTTTCGCAACTGAAGAAGCTTTGAAAGCAAGAGTTGCAAATAAATATATGTTTGCAATCGTGGCTACACCAGCAAAAATGTATTATACAGAACCAGTATCTGTAAAAATCTCTGATCACTATTCAAGAGCGGCAAGCGGTGGTGTAGGTTCGGCAAAAGCAGCAGGAAACTATGCAGCTTCTTTCTATCCGACTCAATTGGCAATCGAAGAAGGTTATGATCAAATCATATGGACAGATGATGCTACTCACGAATATTTCGAAGAAAGCGGGACAATGAATGTTTTCGTAAGAATCAACGATACGATTTATACGCCACCAACTTCAGAGAAAATATTGGATGGAGTTACAAGAGACAGTTTCATTCAATTAGCTAAGAAAAGAGGTTTCGAAATAAAAGTAGAGCCAATTAAAGTAAAAGATGTTGTTGAAGCTCAGAAAAACGGAACTTTAAAGGAAGTTTGGGGAGTCGGAACAGCGGTTGTCACTACAGTTTTTCAGGCTTTAGGCTACAATGGTGAAAAATTGGAATTGCCAGTACTTTCAGATGAAGAAAGTTTTGCAGTCACACTGAAAAATGATTTAGTTGATTTACAAACCAACCATTCAGAAGATCCTTTCGGATGGAGAGTTTTGGTTGAAAAAGATGTTTTAGAAACAGCTTAATATTAATTAATTCAATATTATATATGCCAAGATTTTTCTTGGCTTTTTTTTGTTTTTAATTTTAAATGATTTCTCGCAGATTAAGCTGATTGAGCAGATTTTTTTCAAGTGTATTGATCTGTGTAATCTGCAAAATCAGTGAGAGTATTAAAAAAATAGTTTGAAAAGACTTAATATTAAACAAATTTTCAAACTTTATTTTAATAAATTCATCAAGTTTTGTGAATGATTCTCGAAATGCGTATTTTCGCAAAAGTTTTTATGAAAAAAATACTTCTCATATCCGTATTAGGACTTTTAAGTTGTAAAAGAAATACTCCGCAGGTTCATCCACCGGTAGGAGGTGTCCTGAATAAAAGTGATCTTGATATTTCAAGAAACCGCATGAAAAATCTGAATACTCTGGAAAGACAACAAATTCAGGATTGGGTGAATGGTCAGGATATTAAATTTTATCCTACACAACTTAATTACTGGACTACGGTAGAAGGATTTGATCAAAGACAACGAAGAGCAGATGGTTCTCCGATTTCTTATTCTTATGATCTGTATGATTTTGATCAGACTAAAATTTATGATAAATCAATCGAAAGAAATGATGCAAGATTCGGACATTTTGACGAGTTGAAAGCGGTAGAAAATGCTTTAAGATATATGAAAGAAGGAGAAGAAGTAACATTGCTTGTACCGTCATCATTGGCTTACGGAACTTTCGGAGACGAAAATAAAATAGATAACGATATTCCTTTAATTATAAAATTAAAAGTTCTATAAAATGAAATTGTTTAACAAAAATATAATTCTGGCAGCAGCAAGTGTTTCGCTGCTAAGTTGTACACCAATTTATAAGAAAATGAACGTAGACAAAGAAACTTACGAAGGGCTTAAAGACGGACTTTATGCCAATCTACAAACTACTCAAGGTAACTTAATTGTAAAGTTTGAAGACAAAAAATCACCAGTGACTGTGGCTAACTTTGTTGGTCTTGCAGAAGGTAAAATTGATAACAAAGCAAAAGCGAAAGGTGTTCCTTTTTATGACGGAACGATTTTTCACAGAGTAATCAAAGATTTCATGATTCAGGGAGGTGATCCTCAAGGAACAGGAATGGGAGATCCTGGATATAAATTCGAAGACGAGAAAAACGATCTTAAACATACAGGAAAAGGTATTTTGTCAATGGCTAACTCTGGACCAAACACAAACGGTTCTCAGTTTTTCATTACTGAAGTGGCAACTCCTTGGTTAGATGGTAGACATACGATCTTCGGAGAAGTGGTAAAAGGTGACGATGTGATTGATAAAATTGCTAATGTAGAAAAAGGTGCTCAAGATAAACCTAAAACTGATATTGTACTTGAAAAAGTAAGCATTTTCAGCAAAGGTGATGAGTACAAAGGGTACGATGCTGCAAAAACTTTCACTGAAGGAAAATCTAAAATTGCTGCAAACAACAAAGCGATGGCTGAAAAAACTGAAGCAGATGCAAAAAAAGCAATAGAAGATCTTAAAGCTGGAATGCAGGTTACAGAATCTGGTCTTTATTATAAAATCACTAAAAAGACTGAAGGTAAAGCTCCAAAAGCGGGTGATAATGTTTCTGTACATTACGCAGGTAAGCTGACTAACGGAACTGAGTTTGATTCTTCATTCAAAAGAAATGAGCCTTTGGAATTCCCTGTTGGAACAGGAAGAGTAATCAAAGGATGGGACGAAGGAATTTTGTTATTGAAAGAAGGCGAAACTGCTACACTTTTGATTCCGCCTACAATGGGTTATGGTGAAAGAGGAGCAGGAGGAGTTATACCGCCAAATGCATGGTTGATCTTCGATGTGGAATTGGTAAAAGTTCCTTAATCGATTTAATATAAATATTGAAAGCCGTTTCGAAAGAGACGGCTTTTTTTTTATTGTTTATTTTTTCACTATCATTATTCACTCTGTAAGCATTCTGTTTGTCATTCCGGAGGAATCTCAATAGTTTTTGTTTCTGGGTTAAGATTCCTCCGGAATGACAAAAAAATATTCTGATTATTTGAGAATAAAACTTATAATTATAAGCATCTTTTAAACAGTAGGATTTACCATTTTTCTTTCTCCAATTTGCTGTCTCCACATGGCATAATATAATCCTTTCAGATCCAATAAATTTTCATGCGAACCGGTTTCAATCACCTTCCCACGCTCTAGAACATAGATTCTGTCAGCATGCATGATGGTGCTTAATCGGTGTGCAATCAATACGGTGATCTGTTCTTTTTCTTCAGAAATATGTTTGATCGTTGAAGTAATTTCTTCTTCCGTAATGCTGTCTAAAGCCGATGTTGCTTCATCAAAAATCAATAGATTAGGTCTTCTTAACAAAGCTCTTGCAATGGCAATTCTTTGCTTTTCACCACCGCTCAGTTTCAGTCCGCCTTCACCGATGATGGTGTCAATTCCGTTATCTGCTCTTTCAATAAGTGTTGTAGCGCTTGATTTTTTTAAAGCTAAATCTAAATCTTCTGCTGTAGCATTTGGGTTTACAAAAAGTAGATTTTCTTTGATGGTTCCTGCAAAAAGCTGAGTGTCCTGCGTTACAAAACCAATCTGATTTCTCAATTCATCAAAATCAAATTCATTTCCGTTGATATTATTGTAGAAAATAGCACCTTCTTTTGGTCTGTATAATCCAACTAATAATTTCACCAATGTACTTTTCCCCGATCCACTTGGTCCTACAAATGCGATGGTTTCCCCGTTTTTAACTTCAAACGAAATATCGTTAAGAGCTTTGTAAGATGCACTTTGATGTTTAAAAGCAACATCCTCAAACGCCAGTTTTTCGATGGCTCCGATCTGTTTTGGAGTTTGCGGTTTCTGTTCAACCTCTTTTTTCATCAGAGTATCAAAATTATGCAGCGATGCTTCAGCTTCACGATAAGAGATGATGATATTCCCGATTTCCTGCATGGGTCCGAAGATGAAAAATCCGTAAAACATTAATGATAAATACTGTCCGGGAGTTACGATATTTCGAAAAATCAAATATAAAAGAGTAAGGGTAATTAACTGCTGTAGAAAATTCACCATTGTTCCCTGAATAAAACTTAGCGAACGGATGCTTTTTACTTTCTTAAGTTCGAGTCCTAAAATTTTATAGGTATTGTTGTTCAGACGTTTTACTTCTTGTTTGGTTAAACCTAAACTTTTTACAATTTCGATATTACGAAGACTTTCTGTCGTGCTTCCTGCCAAACCTGTCGTTTCGGTAACGATTGTTTTCTGAATGTTTTTAATTCTTTTGCTTAATAAATTAGTGATAAAAGCAATAAGAAAAATTCCTACCACATAAACCGGCATAATCGACCAGTGCAAACGGATCGCATAGATCGAAACGAAAATAATACTCACTAGAATTCCGAAGAATATATTAATGAAATTGGTAATGAATTTTACCGAATCTTCTCTTACTTTCGTTAAAATAGAAAGCGTTTCGCCACTTCGCTGATCTTCAAATTCCTGATAGGGAAGTGCCATTGAATGTTGCAGTCCGTCAGTGAAAATATTAGCTCCGAATTTCTGGGTAATCACATTCACTACATAATCCTGAAATGCTTTGGCAATTCGGCTGATCATTGCAGTTCCGATTAATAATCCAAGGAAATAAAATGCACCGTGGTAAATATCGGTTCCGTATAAATATTGGTCTAAAGATCTTGCCGCAACTTTTTCTTTATCAAAATGATTGGGATGTGTAACCAACTGATCAAGAATATTCCCGGTAATTGCCGGACTGAATAAAGAAAAAACCTGATTGATCGTTGCCAAAACCAAAGATAGGATAAGCAACCATTTGTGTGGTTTTAAGTAATATAATAATGTTTTCATTCTTCTAAAAATACTTGGGTGCAAAATTACAGATATAAATCGGATGGATTGCGATATAATATTACATTAAAAACAATATTCAGGATTTTAAAAAACTATCGGTAAAGCATTTAAGCAATGCAATTCTACTCTTTGATCTGATGGGAAAAATTATATTTCTTCAGCAATCCGTTGATGTATTTTCTGAATGGTTTGCTCATTCCATCCAAAAGATAATAAGCATCTTTACCATTTCCTGTCTTGCCCTGATTTTGGTTCGGAATAATCTTGCTCGAACTCAATCTGTTGCAATCCACACAGATTGAAACATGAGCAATTGGCTTGTTCTTCAGATAATAAACGATTCCTAAATGTGGCTCGAAACATGCAGCAGTTCCGCCGCCATAAGATTCTTTACTTTCCAGTTTTTTGCTTAGGATTTTTGTTGTTTCTTCGTCTAATGTTACTTTTTTTATTACGGTTTTGGATAAATTTCCTTTTTCATCAATAATAGAAGTGCCTACACCTTTTCCACCCGAAAAATCGTACAGGATAACTTTGTCAAATTTGAGTGTAGAAAATGGTTTTTGCTGACCAAAATATGCGACAGAAATCAAAAGAAATATTCCAAAAATAAATTTGTTAATCATTTTTTTATAAGATTTTTTAAGAATAATAATTATCAGATCAATTATTCAAAAGTACCTTTTTTCACAAAAGAATCTGACTGAAATTTTGCATATATTTGAAGGCCGTTTTGTAAGAACCGGCTTTTTTATCGCAGTTCTATAAAATAATTCATAATATGAAGAAAAAATACCTTCTGTTAATTCTTTTATTCGGTTTTAATAAAGCTTTTACACAGATTAGTTTTCTGCCTTATCAGAATAAATTTACTCAATCCTGGCCGGAAGTTGTAAAGATCGGAGATGTGAATAATGACGGACTCAATGATGTGGTTTTGGGACTGCAGGCATATGCTTCTAGTGTAAATGACCATTCTATTTTGTTATATATTCAAAATGCAAACGGAACGCTCAACGATCCAATCAGATATCCTTACGCAAGTGATTATAAAATTATAGGATCTATAGACATTGGAGATCTCAACCAGGATGGGAAAAACGATATTATCGTCGGCATAAAATCTCCGTCTTCTTCTTATGGAATCTTCTATCAGAACGCATCGGGTACGTTGAATCCAATTATTAGTACACCTGTTTCCAATACTGTAGAAAGAGTAAGAATTGCAGATATGAATCGCGACGGACGAAATGATATGATTATCTCAAACGTACAGAATATTCAGATCTTATACCAGCAAAGCGCGCCGGGAATATTCCAAGAAACCTTGATTCCTAAACCCGCTAATGCATATTCTTATCCGATACCGATGATGGAAATCGCAGATATGAATGATGACGGTCGTAATGACATTGTTATTCATATTCCTAACCTTCATAAAGTATATACTTATTTCTCAACATTAAGCGGAATGAATCCCAATCCTGTTGAATTTGATACAGGGGTTATCTATGACGGAATGACTCTGGGTGACGTAAACAACGATGGAAAAAAAGATCTTCTGCTCTGTAAAGGTCCAAACGGAACTTCGAAGATCAGGATTTTACATCAGGTCAGCGGTAGTTCTATATATTCTGATCAGGGAGAAATACCGGCATACGAACTGCCGGATGCAGTACGAGTTGCAGACCTCAATAATGACGGAAAGAATGAAATCATCGCAGCTCATGGTGGCTGGAGCAATGTGACTGTCTATTCGCAGAATACATCCGGAAGTTATACCAATGGCTATCAACTATTCCCGATTGCTTATGCTTCAAGTTATAATGAAGATGGCTTGGCGATCGGTGATATCAATAACGACGGCAAAAAAGATATCGTGATTGCAGATTATAATGTCGGACTTGATATTCTTTATAATGCAAGCGCAATTCAACTGTCGACACAGGAAACTACAAAAGAAAATTCTGTGAAGATCTATCCCAATCCTTCTTCTGATTTTATTTTTGTAAAAGGAAATTCGCAGTTTGACCGATATGATATCTATGATCTTTCAGGAAGAATGGTAACGAATGGAAATCTGATCAACAATGAGATTAATATAAAAAGTTTAACTATCGGAAAATATATTCTCGGACTTCATTCTGCAAAAAATTCTGAACGGTATATGACTTCATTTATCAAAAAATGATTTTAAATATTTAAATCAATGCATTTTAAAACACATTCTAGTAATTTTAAACAAAAAAAATAATGAAAACAAAATTGATTATCGGCTTATTACTTCTAATTTCTGTTTTTTCTTTTGCACAGACCAAAGCAAATCCTGAAGACCAGGCAATCAGAAAGTCACTAGTTTACTTTGTTAATTCTATTAAATACAAAAAAATAGATCAGGCGGTAAACTGTATATATCCCAAATTTTTCACAGTATTTCAAAAGGAGCAGATTACTCAGCTTTTGAATATGACGTACAATAATCCTTTCATGAAAATTGAGGTTCAGGATATGAAATTCGGAACCATCGAAAAGTCTGAACTGATCAGTGGTGAAAATTTTTCTGTCGCCAATTATTATATGACAATGAAAGGGGACGCAAGCTCAATGAACGACGAAATGAAAAAAGGTATCGGCGAAATGATGGCTTCAAAATATGGTAAAGCCAATATAAAATACAATGCCAATGAAGGTACGTACATCATTACTGCTCCGATGAAAGTGGTAGCTGTTTCTAAAGATAAAAAAACATGGAAGCTTGTTTTTGCCGATAAGGAATATAAATCGAAACTGGTGAACGTGCTGCCGAAGAAGGTTTTGGATAAGCTGTAATTTAAAATAAATAAAGCCGATTCTTAATGAGTCGGCTTTCTATTTATTTTCACGTCTTCCATCCCAGACTGATTGAATGATAATTTCGTGATCAGTAAATTCATAAAAGATAAGATAATCCCGCACTATGATGACTCTTGTATTTTGATCGCTGGTTTTTCTGCCAATATTGGGATAAATACAAATTTGTTTAAGTGCTTCAAGAAATAATACATTTAATTTTTTGCTAAATCTTGAAGATTTATTTCTGTTGATCCAAAATTCTAATATTTCTTTTCGCTCGAAGTTGGCTTTTGTAGTCCAGATTATTTTTCTTTTAGCCATTCGTCAATCTCATTATTAGCCTGTTCTTCGGTCAGTGTTTGAGAATTTTCATATTCACTTCTGGCTTCTTCTATTCTGTCTTTCTGAGCTTGATTGAGTTCATATACGTTTTCATCAAGTTCAAAATCAAGAAATTTATTTATTTCTTTGATGATTCGAATATCATCAAGTTCCTTGATCTTATTAAGAAGATCTGATTTTATTTTCAATTCAGAGGTTTCCATTTTTCAAAAATCTTTATTCAAATTTACATATTAAAATTTATACTAAATCTAAAATTCTTATTGAAAACCGCCCCTTTCAGGGCGGTTTTCATTTAAGGCTTCTCCACATTATTTTTATTTCCAGTTCTTCTTGAGACCACTACGTTTGAGAAATAGTTTCTTCCATTATTGATGATGGTAAGAATATCTTTATAGTAAGAATCTTCTTTTACATGGGCCAATGTAGAAATATAATTTGTCATTGTGTTATAATCTTCACGTAGGTTCTTACGTAAAGTTTTTACGTCGTAGGAAACCTTTTGGGAAACCTCGTAAGAACGATGCGAAAACAGATCATTGAATGCCGTATTAGAATCTGCTAAATGATTGATAAACTTTACGATTCCCAACGTTGCAACGTGCGAACTGTAATCCGAAGAAAGAAGTCGGTTGACCAGAGAATTCAACTTGTTGGTTTCTTCCTCATAAGTGTCATCTTCCACGCCTTTGTATTCGTTGATTAAGATTTTGAGAGCATTGTAGGCGTCTTTTTCAGCCTGAGTCTTAGCATTTTTGTAAGGCTTTAAACCGTCTCTTAAAGACTGTAAATCAGCATCGCGTTCCTGATCAAGCTCAGCGATTTTCTGCGATTCTTCATTTGCTCTTATCTGATTTAGCGCATTATTGTAGGTAGGGATTTGAGCCTGTAAAACATCAAAAAGCTTTTTGAAATCCGGATCAGCATTCTGATCTAAACCGGAAATACCAAAATCTTCAAAGAATCTTACGATCAACTGACCGAATTCTGCATGATGTAACTTAGCGTGGTCTAATGAAATTAAATTTTTCATAAATGCATTTTAAATATTAAATTAAAAGTTTCGACTCGAAGAATAGTGTCGTGCTAAACAGAGGCGAAAAATATTTTTTTTGATAGTGCGTCGGAACTTCCGACGGGGCAAACCTAAATTGTTTCTTGTCGTCGGAACTTCCGACGGAGAGAACCTGAACAGGGGGAAGCTTTTGTGAACTTCCGACGGAGCAAACCTAAACTGTTTTGGATTGTCGGGAATTCCGACGGAGCAAATCTGAAGAGAGGGAGACTGTCGGAACTTCCGACGGGGAAAACCCAAATAAGCGGGCGATAAAATATTCTATTTTTCATCAGATTTTGTTTTGTGTTATTCAAAAATATCAAAAATTTTAATTTGACAAAGTTTTTTAATCAAATTTTTATGATTTGTAATTAAGTAATTGCTTGGTTAAATCGACCTTTACAATTTCGAATAAGGAAAATAATTTTACTTCTAAAACTTTTATCCCTATTTTAGTGCAAAATAATGCCATGAAGAGAAATCTGCTTTTACTTTTTGTTTTATGTATCACAACCATTTCAGCGCAGGGAAAGAGATTTTTTGAGGGTGGGGAAGCGGTGCTTAAAAATGATGTTGAGAAAGTCAATCTCACTTTTGCCAACGAATTACCTTTGATAAAAGTTAGCATCAACGGAAAACCATATCAGTTTCTGTTTGATACAGGTGCACCAACAGTCATTTCAAATGCAGTTTACAACGAACTGAATCTAAAGAAAAAACATAAAAGCAAAGTAGGAGATTCACAAAAAAATAAGCAGGAACAGATTTTTACCGAGTTGCCGGAAATGATCGTTGATCAAATTGTTTTCAAAAATATTGGTGCGGTTGTGGTTGATCTTGAAGGCCCCGAATTCGGATGTTTAAAGATTGACGGGATTTTAGGAGCCAATCAGATGGCAAAACTTTTCTGGAGGATCAATTATTCTGAAAATATGCTTGAAGCAACAAAAGATCTGACTAAATTTTCTACTGACGGTTACGAAACGGTTTTTACTTTCAAACCAAAACCTCAGAAAACACCAATGATTTCCTCTGAAATTTTAGATAAAAAAATCAATCTCACTTTCGATACAGGATTTACCGGAGGAATTAAGATAGCAGACAATAATTATGATCCGAAAAATGAAAAAGTAAAATCTATTGAGACCTACGGAGTCAATTCGGTAGGCGCTTTCGGAACAGGGAAACCGCTGTCTACCTATCATTTCAGAGCCGATGAATTGCTACTTGCCGAGCAAAAATTCAACAATGAAATCGTAATGACCGGAAATTCAAATCTAGTAGGGAATGAATTCCTGAAAAAATTTAAGTTCATCATCGACTGGGAAAACAACAAAATTTATCTGCACAGAATCAAAGATGTTCCTGCAAAATTGGAATCTTTTGGTTTTGCCTATCGTTTTATCGATTACAAAGCGAAAGTAGTTTTGGTATTTCAGGGAAATAATATTCCTCTGAAAATTGACGACGAAATTCTGAGCATCAACAACGTAGGTTTCGAAAATTTAACTCAGGAATTATCTTGTCAATATTTGCTCAACAGAGTAGAGAAAACCACAGATTCTATTGACATAAAAGTGAAAAGAGACGGAAAGATTTTAGATTTTACGGTAGCTAAGAAAGAGTATTTGAATTAGTATAATTCTTTGAACTAAACTCCGTCAATTCGAGTAGGTTTTTGAAGAAAACCGTATCGAGAATTTTGTGATATCTATTTAAAGATTTCCTTAAATTCGTCGAAGTATGACAGTTTTTCATAGCCGAGATACTTAAAATCTGCTTGTATCTGATTTTTTATTTTGAAATAATTTGAATGATAAAATTGAGATATCTTAATGATTTTTTTGTCACCTTTATATAAATACAAATACTCATATGTTCCGCTTTTGGAAGTAAGATGACTATATTTCCATCCTTCAATTTCAGATACTTTGTATAAATCTGATTTTAGTCTGAAAAACTTTTTAACAATTATTTCATTTTTGTAAAGTTCCACACTTATGCATTTAGTTCTTAGCTCTCCAAAAAATAGCATTATAAAAGAAAATATAAAAATAGAGGGTAGGAATATTTTAATAAATAATTTATCTTCATATTCAGAAGAACTGAAAAATGTAGGTAAAATTATTATAATTAAATATAGAAATGCAACAGAGAGTAGCAGAGGTAAATAAGCTTTGAGTGTAAATTTTGTTTTCATTTTATTAGTAAAATTAAAGTTTAAGAATTTTTTCACTCCAAATAATTCGCATCCTCAATCACATAACCAATCAAAGTTGAGTCGGCTTCATACATTAATTTAAGCCTTACAAAACCATTTGGATCAATCCAACCTTGTTTTTCTTCAATTTCATAAGTATCATTGCCATTACAATCTTTCAGGAAAGGTTTTCCTATTAATTTTACAACCTCAGTTCTCTTTGTACCTTTTTCATTTCCTCTGTGTGGAAAAAACAAAACATTATTGATTAAATCAGGAAGCATTTTCTTTCTGTGATTTTCACCGTACAAGCCTTTTTCTTCATTTTGCCACTTCTCGGATTCAAATTTTTCTCTGCATCCAAAAAGTGAAAATAATATTGCAGATAATAAAAATTGTTTTGGAAAAATGATTTTCATGGCTTACCAATTTTGATCAATCATATAAATCATCTGCGTCATTACCGTCGCACCCAACAACAATTCTCTTCGATTCACCTTTTCAAAAGTATCTTCTTCCGTGTGATGAATATCAAAATACCTTTGAGAATCGGGAGCCAATTCGGCAGTCGGAACTCCCATATCATGAAGCGGATAAATATCCGTCCCGGAATATCTTCCGTCAAAATCATAAGCTCCATAAGGCAAGAATAACGGAATCCAGGTTTTGATCTGATTGATTTTGGCATCGTCCATTTCTAAAGCAATTCCTCTTGGTGAAAATCCTCCCGCATCAGATTCTAAAGCAAAAAGATGTTTTTCTCTGGTTTCTTTTGCTGTTTTTCCATACTGAATTCCGCCTTTTACGCCGTTTTCTTCGTTGGCAAAACAGACCACTCTTATGGTATGATTATTTTTAATTCCTAAATTTTTAAACGTTCTTAAAACTTCAATGCTCTGAACGATTCCGGTTCCGTCGTCATGTGCTCCTTCACCAACATCCCACGAATCTAAATGTCCGCCGACAACAATCACGCTCTGATCCTTTTTACCTGTGATCTCGCCAATAACAGAATGAGACAGTTTTTCACCTTTCATTCCGCAGTTGGAATTTAATTTTGCGGTTATTTTTTGTGACTTTAAAAGATTTTCCAGTTTATCAGCAGTTGTATTTCCGATGGCAACGGCAGGGATTTTAGTCACATCATCTTTGTATCGCATTGCTCCTGTGTGCGGAACATCATCAAAAGCTGAAGACAAAGATCTCACAATCGCAAACTTTCCGCCTTTCTGAGCGGTTAAAGATGCAGCAGTTGAACGGTATGCCGATGCATCGCTATACCCTCTGAAAGTCTGAACATAAGACTGGCTGAAAGGGTAGTTGAAGAAAACAATTTTATCTTTTACCTGATCCGGATTGAGTTTTTCATATTCCGCAAAAGATTTTACCATGATAATTTCGCCCGAAACATCTTTTCCGCGTGTGCCTTCAGAATTTCCGAGCGAAAGCATTTTAAGTTTCGTCCATTTTCCGGTATTTGACTTGATGTACAAAGATTCTTTTCCTCTTTCCCAAACCGGGATCATCACCTCCTGAAGCCAGACTTTATCAGCGCCTGCTTCTTGCAGTTTTTGTTCAGCCCATTTCACCGATTTTTCATAAGCCTCGGATCCGCTTAAACGGTGACCGATATTTTTAGTTAAATCTCTCAATTCATAATAAGATTTTCCTTTGTTTAAAATCTCCGTTGAAATTTTGCTGAATTGGATGGAGTCTTCTTTGGTTTGGGCAAAACTCGTAAGACTTAAAAATAATATTCCTGCGCCTAAAATTTTTTTCATATTACCAATTCTTATCAATCATAAAAATAAGCTGCGTCATCGCAACCGCGCCAAGAAGTAATTCTCTTTTATTTACTTTATCAAAAGTATCTTTTTCAGAATGGTGATAATCAAAATATCTTTGTGTATCAACTACAAGTTCTGCAAGAGGAATATCAAGCTTTTTCAAAGGTGCAATATCCTGAATGGCGTAAGTTTGATCAAAATCATAAACTCCATAAGGCAGAAAATATTCTTTCCACGGGAAAATCAATCTTCTTCGTTGTGGAGACATATCCAAGGAAAAACCTCTAGGAGAATATCCACCGGAATCACTTCCCAAAGCAAAAATGTGTTTTTCTTCTTTCTTTTTCACCTGTGCAGCATACGTTTCTCTTCCTTGTCCGCCATTTTCACTGTTGGCATACAAAATAACTCTGATCGTGTGATTATTGTCGTAACCTAAAGCTTTAAACGTTCTTAAAACTTCTAAACATTGTACCACTCCCGATCCGTCATCGTGCGCTCCTTCTGCAAAATCCCAGGAATCTAGCTGTGCTCCCAGAAGAATTACTTTAGCATCTTTTTTTCCGGGAATTTCTCCGATTACGTTGTAATTTATAGTCTCGCCTTTAGATTCTGCGGTCATGTTGAGTTTTGCCTTTACAGTTTGTTTTTTCAGAAGTTTTTCCAGCTCATCTGCAGATTTTACACCAATCGTTACAGCAGGAATTTTTACTTTATCATCCGGTTCGTAATAAATTTGTTTAGCATGCGGAATATCATCATTCGCAGTCGTAAGAGATCTTATGATCAAACCTTTAGCTCCTTTTTTTCCAATTACAGATGCTGAAAGTAGTTTTGATTTTGCAGCAATTAAGTAAGAATCTACCGTACTTACAATGGTAGGATCAATGGGATAATTAACGAAAATGATCTTATCCTTAACCTGTGAATTGGTAAGGTTGACCAATTCCTGAACATCATTCACAAAAAGAATATCATAGATCATATCTTTACCGCCTGTTCCTTCAGAGTTTCCGAAAGAAAGCATTTTAATATTTTTCCATTCTCCGTTTCCGGCTTTGATCTGTAAAGATTCTCTGCCTCTGATCCAGATGGGAACTCTTACTTCCTGTTTCCAGATGTTTTCTGCTCCTGCATCTTTAAGATTTTTCTCTGCCCATTCTGTAGCTTTGGTATAACCCGGAGTCGCGCTGAAACGAGGACCAACTCCTTTCGTCAGTTCACCAAGATTGTCATAAGCAGTACCATGCAAAAAAATCTCATCAGAAATCTTTTTAAACTCATCGATATAATTAAATTTCGGAATCGGCTTCGGTTTTTTGACAGGTTTTTTTTGTGAAAATAAAAATCCACTCAAAAAGAGTGAAAATATGATGAGCAGAATTTTTTTCATTGTACTGACCTTTTTCTTTTCGGTGCATAAAAATAAAGAAAAATTAAGTAATTCTAATAGATATTGCTTCTTACTAATACTTTTTAACGCAAAGGACGCAGAGGTTTTTTTGAATATTGACTTTTTTTAAGTTCGCTAAGGTTCTACTTAGCAAAGACACAAAGATTTTAATTTAAATAAAAATTTCATGATAAAAAAAATCCTCAAAACTATTAACAATTTTGAGGAAATATTATACGTTGATTTTCGCTTCAAATGGTAAGCAATATGCCAAAAGCCAATCGCAAGCAGTCAATTACTTCATATCGTACATCAACAATGCAGTTACCAATTTTGGTTCGATGAATGTACATTTTGGAGGCATACGAAGTTTTAAATCAGAAATTTTAATCATATCATTAAAACTTACCGGATAAATTCCAAAACCTACTTTTCCTTCTCCGCTGTCTACTTTTTCTTTTAAAAGCTTGATTCCTTCTATATTCGAACTTCCTTTGATGTAAGAAATCTGATCAGAACTGTCTGAATCTTCAATATTCAAAATATCTTTAATAATATATTTATCTAAAAGATGATGATCTAAATTATCCAAAGACATTTCCTGAGAACGAAGATCATGCTTTACGTGAAGAGAGTAGAACTTCCCATCAATGTACATAGAAATATGAAATTTCTGCGACGGATAGTATGGAGTTTCTTCTTTTTCGTGAATTAAGAAATATTTCTCAAGACTTTTCAGGAATTCCTCTGTAGTCAAATCTCCAATGCTGCTCACAATTCTGTTGTAATCGTGAATTTTAATCGATTGGTTAGAAACAATAAAGCTATACACAAAATTATAAGCTTCAGTTCCGTTGTGCTTTTTATTTTTATCTTTTAAACGTTTAGCATGAAGAGCAGTAGAGCCAATTCTGTGGTGACCATCGGCAATATAAAAAGAATCAATCTGATCAATCACTTCTTTGAACTGCTGAAGTTTCAAACGGTTATCTATTCTCCAGATTTTGTGTCTAATTCCCACAGTATCAACATGATTGAAAATAGGAACGTTCTTCTCCTCATGATTCATCAACAATTCGATCTTTGAATTGGATGGATATGTCAATAATACAGGTTCTGCCTGAAGGTTTACTTTATCTAAATAGTGAGCCAACTTCTCTTTTCTCTGTGGAATCGTACTTTCGTGTCTTTTTATTTTTCCTGCCCAGAAATCTTCAATACTTGCAAGACCGAGAAGTCCTCTGAAAACCTGTTTGTTAGGATAAATCTGTTCGTAAAGATAATATGACGAACTGTCCTGAACAAGAGTTTTCTCATCCAAAAGTTCTTCAAAAGTTGAACGAATCTTCCTTAAATTCCGATCCACATCTTTAGATTTACTTACAACATATGGTTTAATCATATTGATGTAAGTTTTTTCTTTTTGCGCTTTTTCAGCGATTTCAGCCTGTGTGAAATTATCTAAAGGATGAGTTGGAAATGTAGCCTCATGATCCTTATGAGGTCTGATTCCGCGGAAAGGTTTAAAAACTGGCATATATATTTTATAGTTTCTTTTTAATCTCAATAATCTGCTCTGCAAGCTCAACACCGATCTTTTCCTGAGCATCTAAAGTGTTTCCACCAAGATGCGGTGTAAGAGAAAGATTGGGATTCATTAATAAAATAAGTTCTGGAGTCGGCTCGGTTTCAAAAACATCTAATGCTGCTCCGGCAACTTTTCCCGATTCAATATAATTGACTAAGGTCACTTCATTAAGGACACCACCTCTTGCAGTATTTACAATAAACACACCATCTTCCATTTTTTCAAATTCTGGTGTATCTATCACATATTCATTTGTTTTAGGCGTATTGATGCTGATGAAGTCTGTGTCTTTGTAGAACGCATCAGAATCGTTGGTTGAAGTAACTTCAAAATCGACAGTTTGTCCGTCAAAAAAACTTAAACTAATTGTTTTAATTTTTGGTTTTCTTGTCAGAACTTTTACTTTCATTCCTAAAGAAATTCCCATCTTCACAACTTCCTGACCAATACTTCCAAATCCTATCACTCCCAAAGTTTTACCAGAAAGTTCATACGCATTATTGAAAGATTTTTTCAAAGCATTGAAATGAGTATCTCCTTCCAATGGCATTAATCTATTCGACTCATGAAGAAATCTGGCTAAAGAAAAGAAATGCGCAAAAACTAACTCAGCCACTGATCTTGAAGATGCATTTGGCGTATTAATGACGTACAAACCTTTTTCAATAGCATATTCCACATCGATATTGTCCATTCCGATACCGCCTCTTCCGACGATTTTCAGGGAAGGACATGCATCAATTAAATCCTGTCTTACTTTGGTGGCACTTCTTACTAAAAGAACATCCACATTATTTTCATTAATGAAGTTGATAACGTGATCCTGCGCAACTCTGTTGTCGAGCACTTCGATTCCTGCTTCTTTTAAAGCAAGTTCTCCTGCTTTGGAAATTCCGTCGTTAGCTAAGACTTTCATATTGTTGTTTTAGATGTTTAGATTCAAGATGGATTCAAATTCGTCTGAAATCTCATGTCTGAAATCTTTTAATCTTTTTTAATTTTTTGCGTTGCCTAATTTAAGTTATTTTATTGACTTCATCACATCCACCAAAACCTGCACGCTTTCAATAGGTAAGGCGTTATACATACTCGCTCTGTATCCCCCTAAACTTCTGTGACCGTTTAATCCGCTGATTCCGGCAGCTTTCCATGCAGCATCAAATTCTTCTTTTTTGCTGTCGTCAATTAATTTAAATGAAACATTCATCAAAGAACGGTCTTCTTCAACGCAGAAAGTTTCGAATAATGGGTTGCTGTCGATTTCGTCATATAAAAGTTTTGCTTTTGCTTCGTTTCTTGCTTCAGCAGCAGCAATTCCTCCGTTGTTTTCTAAATGTTGTAAAGTCAGTAATGATGCATACACAGGGAAAACCGGTGGCGTATTATACATAGACTCTTTAGAAATATGCTGAGAATAATCTAGTATTGAAAACATATTTTCTCTTCCGGTTTTACCAAGAATTTCTTTTTTAATTACCACTAAAGTTACTCCTGCAGGTCCCATGTTTTTTTGAGCTCCGGCGTAGATTAAATCAAATTTAGAAAAATCTAACTGTCTTGAGAAAATATCAGAACTCATATCGCAAACCATCAAAGTATCAACTTCCGGGAAAGATTTCATTTGAGTTCCGTAGATTGTATTGTTTGAAGTACAGTGAAAATAATCATATTCTGATCCTACTGTATAACCTTTTGGAACGAAAGAATAGTTTTCTTCTTTTGAAGAGCCTACAACATCTACTGTTCCTACTTTTTTAGCTTCTTTGATCGCTCCTGCAGCCCAAGTTCCTGTATCTGTATAAGCAGCTTTACCTCCAACCTTCATCAAATTGTAGGGAACCATCGCAAACTGCAGACTTGCGCCACCACCCAAATACAAAACTTCATAATCATCACCCAAATTCATCAGTCTTTTTACAATTGCACGAGCTTCATCCATTACCGCAACAAAATCTTTGCTTCTGTGCGAAATTTCAAGAAGTGATAAACCAATTCCGTTAAAATCTAAAACCGCTGCTGCCGATTTTTCGAATACTTTCTGAGGTAAAATACATGGTCCTGCGCTGAAATTGTGCTTTTTGCTCATAATTTTATTTTTTGTTTTTGAGATTTTGCCGATTTCTCAATCTGCTATTTTGTAATTGATTTATAAAAATATAAAGTTAAAAAAACCGTCTCATGATGTATGAGACGGTGTGTATTTTATTCACCGTGTAAAAATGCTTTTTTATTAAGCAGTGCTTCATCAGATTCTACGTGATCTTCATCCGGAACACAGCAATCTACAGGGCAAACTGCGGCACATTGAGGTTCCTCATGGAAACCTTTGCATTCTGTACATTTATCTGTAACAATGAAATATACATCATCACTTACCGGTTCTTGAGGCGAATCTGCATCAACCGTTAAACCCGATGGTAATGTCACGGTACCTTTTAATTCGGTACCTTCGGAAGCTTTCCAGTCAACTGCTCCTTCATATATTGCATTATTCGGACATTCTGGTTCGCAGGCGCCGCAATTAATGCATTCATCAGTTATTTTAATAGCCATCGCTAATTTTTTTTAAATTTGCACAAAATTACAAAATATTCCCCACTTTTACAGTAATTATGAATATCGAAAAACAAGTTTTAGGACTTATTAAATTAAGTGATTATATAAAGAGCTATTTAGCAAAAAATTCTGAAGATTTTAATGAAAATGATTCTGAATTTGAATCGGTCGTGAAAAAATCTGAAATCGAAAATCCGTGGTTTACTTTAGAAAATCAAAGATTTGCATTAAAGCAATGGTCGGATTTGTTGACGGAAGAAAATTTAAATTCTTGGTTAAACAATTATTCGCCATCAAAAACCTCAAAGAAAGTAGGATTGATTCTTGCCGGAAATATTCCTTTGGTGGGATGGCATGATGTGATTTCTGTGGCTTTGAGTAACCATGTTCCTTTGATCAAATTATCTTCAAAAGACAAACAGATGATTCCGTTTTTGTTGAAAAAATGGAAAGAATTTTCTGAGAATGAAATTGAGTATGAGTTTGTTGAGAGACTAACAGATTTTGATGCGGTAATTGCTACTGGAAGCAATAATACTGCGAGATATTTGGAATATTATTTTAAAAATCATCTAAGTATTATCAGAAAAAACAGAACTTCAGTGGCTGTCATCAGAGGTGATGAATCGGAAGAAGAATTAAAACTTCTGGCTCAGGATATTTTCCAATATTTTGGATTGGGATGCAGAAATGTGACGAGACTTTTTATTCCTGAAGATTTTGTGATTGACAGGGTTTTTGAAAGTTTTATTGATTTTAAAGAAATTATCAATCATAATAAGTACGCCAATAATTACGATTACAATCGTGCGGTTTATCTTTTAAATCAAGATAAATTCTGGGATAACAATTTTGTCATGCTGAAAGAAGATGAGAAGCTTTTCAGTCCGTTATCTGTGATAAATTTCAGCAGATATTCTTCTTTGGATGAAGTTAAAAATTTCATTAGTGAAAATGAAGAAAATATTCAATGTGTAGTCGGAAAAAACGACTTGGGAATTGAAATGGTTTATTTTGGTGAAGCTCAGAATCCTAGACTTGATACTTATGCTGATAATGTAGATACGATGAAGTTTTTGGAAGTTATTTGATTTTTTTCCACAGATTTCACGGATTTTCACAGATCATTATAGAAAAAATGCTGAAATTATTTTTTAGTACATTACATTTTTAAAATATTCCTTCCGCGGATTCAGCTAATTTAGCAGATTTATTTTAAGAATTAAATTCTTTAAAATCTGTGTAATCTGTGGGATAATAAACACTCAAAGATTTCACGGATTTTCACAGGTGAAATTTAAAATTGGTTTTACAATATGTTATCTCGTAAAGATTAATGTAGCTTTTATTTTATTATTACTAAATTTACCTATCAACGAAAAAATATGTAATGAAAAAAATAGCAATCATTCTGTCTTTTATAGCATTCCAAATCAGTTTTGCTCAAAAGGTAAAAAAAGCAGAAGTCATAAAAGATAACCGAACAACTGAGCAGAAATTAGAACTTGACAAGAAACAAAAAGAACTGTTTAATGGAAAGTTTGAGCAATTTATCAAAGCCTTAAAAGCATCTGATAAAGCAACGATGGAAAGTATGATTTCTGATAAAACTAAATCGAAGGTCACTGATAAAGTCTACGAAAAACTTTCTAAGGATATTGATTTCAGTAGAAAATTAATGATGTATAAAACAGGTTATCAATCATTCATGACCGGTGAAAATTTTCCAATGATTCAATATAAATATGCGGACGACCAGACAAAGCCTGATCCGAAAGAAATTATCACTGCGGTTTTTGAAGAGAATGGAAAAATAATGGGTATAAAACCCTATAAACAAACAAAGTAAACAAAAATATAAATATGATGACAGACGTTTTAGTTGCGCATTCAACAGATGTTGAAAAGGCAAGTTTTTATAAAAAAACCTATTTGCATGTTGCTTTGGCAATTTTGGCTTTTGTAGGAGTTGAAACTGTTTTGCTTCAAACAGTTCCTGCCGAAACAATTTATATGATGATTGGGCAGAGATACAGTTGGCTTCTTGTTTTGGGAGTTTTTTGGTTGGCTTCTTATTTGGCCTCAAAATGGTCAATGGCACAAAGCAGATCAACGCAATATTTAGGATTGGGCTTTTATGTTTTGCTTCAGGCGGTTATCTTCTTGCCAATGATGTATATCGCAATGGATTATACAGATGGTGGTGAAGTTATTTTTCAGGCAGCAACACTTACTATTGCTATGTTTGCTGGAATTTCTGCGGTAGCTTTTACTTCTAAGAGAGATTTTTCTTTCCTTAGAAATATTATAACGATCGGAGGTTTTCTTGCTCTTGGATTGATTGTTGCCGGAATGATTTTCGGTTTCAATCTGGGACTTTGGTTCTCTGTAGGAATGGTAATTTTGGCTTCTGCAACCATTTTATATCAGACAAGCAAACTGAAAGATTCTTATGCAACAAATCAATACGTTGGAGCTTCTTTACAGCTTTTTGCTTCAATTATGTTGTTATTCTGGTACATCTTAAGAATTTTAATGAGCAGAAGAAGCTAATTAAAAGTTATAAATTATAAGTTTTGAGCTGAAATTTTCAAAACTTTTTAAAACAAAAAATCCTGATGTTGTTTCATCGGGATTTTGTTTTTAAGAATATGATCCTTAAAGATTTTAGTTAATTTAAATTTATTTGTCAATCGATCCTAAAACCTTTTGAGCAAACGAGTTTAAAGCATCTCTTTCGCTCATTCCGTTTTGTACGTTGGCGTGAACTTCCAAAGCTCCGCAGATATTGGTAATCAACTCTCCGGCAACATTTAGATCTTCTTCGCTAGTTCCTCTGAATTCGCTGAAACTTTCCAAAACTTCTAAAGTTTTTTCAAGATTTTCAGGAGTTTGGTTTTGATAAAACTGTCTGATTACAGGTAGCTTCATAATTACAATTCATTAAATAAATTAATTAAACTTTCTGCTTGATTCGACTGAACCTGATTCACCAATTCACCGTTTTTAAAAATAGCAAATGTTGGTAAATTATCAACTTTAGCTAATTTTCTGCTTTCAGGAAGTTTTTCTGCATCTACATATAAAAACGGAATTGAATCATTTTCTGAAGCTAATTTTTTGAATTTCGGCTTCATGATTCTGCAGTTTCCACACCATGTTGCGCCGTACTGTACCACTACTTTTTCATTGTCGCTTACAATATTCTGAAGCGTATCTTCTGTTAATTCTGTATACATAAGTTTATTTTTTGGAATAAAAAATAAACAATGTAGCAATCTAATAATTTATCAATGTACCAATTGAAAAAGGGATTTTAAAATTGGCATACTGCTAGATTGCTACATTGTTAGATAAAATTAATTCATTAATTTTTTGCTAAATATTCAGCAGTAGAAGTTCTGTCAGCTTTCATTGCATCTTTTCCTTCTTCCCAGTTTGCAGGGCAAACTTCACCGTGCTTCTGAACGTGCGTGTAAGCATCGATCAATCTTAAATATTCTTTTACGTTTCTTCCCAAAGGCATATCATTTACAGACTCGTGGAATACTTTTCCGGTTTCGTCGATCAAATAAGTTGCTCTGTAAGTTACGTTTGAACCTGTGAAATACTCGTTTCCTTCTTCGTCAAATTCCAGATCCTGATCTACGATATCTAATAAATTTGCCAATTGTCTGTGAGTATCAGCTAAAAGCGGATAAGTAACTCCTTCAATACCACCGTTGTCTTTTGAAACATTCAACCAAGCAAAGTGTACTTCGTTTGTATCGCAAGAAGCACCAATTACCTTTGTATTTCTTTTTTCGAATTCACCTAAAGCTTCCTGAAAAGCGTGAAGTTCGGTAGGACAAACAAAAGTGAAATCTTTTGGATACCAGAACAAAATCACCTTCTGTTGGTTTTTTGTAGTTTCTTCAAAGATGTTGATTCTAAGATCATCACCCATTTCAGACATTGCGTCAATCGTTACGTTTGGAAATTTTTTACCTACTAAAGACATAATTTTCTAATTTTTTGATTAATTTAATGATGCAAATATATAATATTTCTATCTATCAAAAAAATGAATATTGATAAATAGAATCTATAATTGTTTTTGGCTTAAAATTCAATATGGTAGGGAATAATTTAATTTAAATAAATAAAAATATATTATTAACTTTGAGAATACTGAATTATAATTTTCACCAACCAAAAAAGAATTATTATGAAAAATTTAAAAAGTCTTTCAAGAAAAGAATTGAAAACGATTAAAGGAGCAGCAGTTACTTCAAAATGTCCTCCTGGAAGATATTATTGTCCTGAAGCTGATGTTTGTGTCGCAATTAATGAAGAATGCTATATTATCGTACCGGAAACGCCTGTAGAAGGAGGTTCTCTTTAAATTAAATTATAAAAGTTCTTCCTAGGAAGAACTTTTATTTTATACATTTGCGAGTAAATCTTTTATTCTTCTCATTGCTTCTCGCAATTCTTCTTCAGAAGCTGCATAAGAAAACCTGATACATTCCGGACTACCGAATGAAACTCCGCCAACGCAACCGACGTGAGCTTCTTCTAACAGAAACATCGCAAAATCATCCGCATCTTTAATTTCCGTTCCGTTTAAAGTTTTTCCGATATAATATGAAATGTCCGGGAAGAAATAGAATGCTGCTTTTGGTAAAAGAACTTTGAATCCGGGGATTTCTTTCATTAAATCAAACATGACATTTCTTCTCTGCTCGAAAGCATCAATCATGTATTTGTATTCTGAAGGGTCGGTTTTTAAGGCAACAATTGAAGCTCTCTGAGCAACTGTGTTTGCACCGCTTGTCATTTGTCCCTGAACTTTTTCACAAGCTTTTGCCAACCATTCCGGACAGGCAGAATATCCGATTCTCCATCCAGTCATTGCAAATGCTTTAGACATTCCGTTGATCACTGCGGTCTGCTCATAAATTTCAGGAAACTGAGCGATTGAGGTTGTTTTTGTTTCGTAATTGATGTATTCGTAAATTTCATCTGAAATTACTGTCACATGAGGATATTTTGCAATAACTTTTGCTAAAGATTTTAATTCATCGAATGTGTAATATCCGCCAGAAGGATTACATGGCGAACTGAAAAGAATAGCTTTGGTTTTATCATTGATTGCTTCTTCCAGTTGTTCAGCGGTAATTTTAAAATCAGTGACATAAGAAGTAGGAATCATTACAGATTCTCCGCCCATCATTTTTACCATTTCATCATAACTTACCCAGTAAGGAGTCGGAAGAATCACTTCATCTCCGTCATTGATAATTGCTGCCAAAACATTGATGATTGCCTGTTTTGCACCATTTGAAACACAAATCTGTGTTGGTTTATAATCTAGCTGATTGTCTCTTTTTAGTTTATCTGAAATCGCCTGACGAAGTTCCAGAAATCCCGGAACGGGAGAGTAGTGGCTGTAGTTTTCGTTGATGGCATCAAAAGCTGCCTGTTTTATATTGTTGGGAACATCAAAATCTGGTTCGCCTAATGTTAAAGAAATAACGTCAATTCCATTGGCTTTCATTTCTCTAGCCTTATTTGACATTACGAAAGTCTGGGAGTAACCTAGCCTGTTTACTCTGTCTGAAAGTTTATTCATGTATTCTTTTTGTCGTTTTAACAAATATATATAAAAACTTAATGTTAATAAAATGTGGTGTGGTATATTTTAGAAAATTATGACTTCAGATATTTATGACTATATATTATCTTAAAAAACATTAACTAAATATGAAATAAAACTTATTTTTGCTTTTTATATTATCAATCGTATGTCAGTAAAGCTAATTCAGAAATATTTCCCGGAACTTTCCGAAAAACAAATCGAACAATTTTCAAAATTAGAAAGTTTTTATGGTGAATGGAATGAAAAAATCAACGTCATTTCCAGAAAAGATATGGAATCGCTTTATGAGAAGCATATTTTGCATTCTTTAGGTGTTGCGAAAATCATGGAATTTGCTCCCGGAACGAAAGTTTTAGATATTGGAACCGGTGGTGGTTTTCCAGGAATTCCTTTGGCAATTTTGTTTCCAGAAACAAAGTTTACGTTGATTGATTCTATCGGGAAGAAAATTACAGTGGTGAATGCTGTCGCAGAAGGTGTTGGGTTAACGAATGTGACTGCGATTCACGGAAGAGCTGAAAAAGTGAAAGAAAAGTTTCATTTTGTAGTAAGTCGCGCTGTAACACAAATGCCAGAATTTTTAAGATGGCTGAAAGGTAAGTTTGAAAAAGAACAGTTTAATCCAAAACATAATGGCGTTCTTTATTTAAAAGGTGGAGATTTGGCGGAAGAATTAGCCGGATTGAGATGTGAGCTTTTTAATCTTAAAAATTATTTTGAAGAAGAGTTTTTTGATACAAAAAAAGTTGTTTATCTATCAAAAGGTAATTTTAATTCTTAATTTAGCATTTCTAAGGAATAATTTTTGATAATTTACGTTTAATAATCATAAATTTTTATAATAAGATGAAAACATTGTTTAATACAGCTTTATCAGTAATCTTTGTAGGGATTTCTCTGGTCTCATGTAAAGATGATGATGATTATGAAACCATTCAGTCCACAGAAAAAGTGAAAATTGACAGTGTGAAAATAATCAATGATACAATGTCTGTTTTTAGTGTACAAAGCATCCGAACATATTCTACTTATGCCTCTCAATGTGACGGATTTTATGGATATGACTATATTCACACAGGTAATTTTACAAGAGATGTGACTGCTTATCAATATCATACGAACGGTTCTTGTGCACAAGCGAATCATGTTTCGGCTAATCAGATCAATTTTAGTCCACAACAAGCAGGAACTTACACTTTTAAATTCTGGACAGGTAATAATACTTGGATTACCAAAACAATTGTAGTAGAGTAATGAAGTATTGGTTTTTAGTTTTGTTTTTGATATCCAATAACTTATGGAGTCAGAGAATAGAGTGGAAGGAAGATAAGAAATTGGTTTGGAGTAATTTCAAAAGCGAAATTAATAACCAACGCGGAAAAGATATTGTAGCCTATACTCATTGCGGATGGGTGTATTCTGTGGTAAAATCTTCAAATCCAAAAGGCGCCGCAAAGGTAAATATCGAAACAATTTTTAATGAAGATAAGTCCTGGAAAGACGATAAAAGAATCAATGATTATGTTCTGAATCACGAGCAGAAACATTTTGACATTGCAGAAATTTATGCCCGGAAAATCAGAAAAGAAATTATTGCAAAGATCAAGACTTCAGGAGATTACGATAAATATTTTCAGGCAATCTATAATAAGATTCTCAAAGATTATAAAAATTTTCAGGCTCTGTATGACGGAGTTACAGAACACGGAATGAATAAAGAAAAGCAAGCTGAATACGATGCAATGATCAGTTCAGAGCTTGAACAATTAAAAGACTATAAAAAACCTTGAAATTCCTAAATAAAATTATCGACGAATTGCTGTCACAAAATTCTGATTTGTCGCAGTTTAACGTTGTTTTACCTGGTAAAAGACCGATTGTTTTTATCCGACAGATTTTAGAGGAAAACAATTATTCAGGGTTTCTTCCGAATTTCTTTACCATTGAAGAATTGATTATTGATATTGTTGATCAGCAATCTATTCAGGGTATTGCTCTGTGGCTGTTTTCTTTTGATGTTTACAAAACTTTAAACCTTATTCCAAATGATGATTTTGCTGAATTTCTAAAATGGTTTCCAACGCTTCAAAAAGACTGGGATGACATTCTGAAGTTTTCTGAAAGTGATGAAGCGGTTTTACAATATATGTTTGACGAAGAGCGAATCAAAGAATGGGCGCAGGATTTGGGTGATGATGAAGATGTTCCAAGAAAGAAATTTTTGAATTTTTGGAGAAATATGAATGTTTTTCTTCCTGTTTTAAAGCAAAAATTAAAAGAGAAAAACTGGGCAACTCCGGGAATGATTCACGAAGCTGCAAAAACAATGATTGTAGATTTTGCCAAAAAAACTAAAGGGAATTTTGTTTTCTGCGGGTTTAATGCTTTTACTCCAACTGAGGAAAAACTGGTGAGAAATCTTCTGCAATGGGACAAAGCACAATGTTTTTTTCAGGCAGATCATTATTATTTTGATGATGAAAGACAGGAAGCAGGGAAATTTCTCAGAAATCATAAACTTTGGAAAGAATTCAATGACAACAGATCATTCAATTGGATAGAAAACGATTTTAATCAACCCAAAAATATAATGATCTATGAAGTTTCGGGAAATGTAACGCAAACAAAAGTTCTTCCCGATATTTTCAAAGATATTGATAATAAAACTTTTAACAATACAGCTGTGGTTTTGCTGGATGAAAATCTGCTTCCTGCAAGTCTTGATGTGATGCATGAAGTGGAAAACCTGAATATTACAATGGGTTTTCCTTTGAAAAATCTTTCTTTTTCAAATGCTGTGAAGCAACTTTTTTATCTCCAGAAGCAATTAGAAAAAAATAAATCTTCATATTATTACAGAGACGTTTTTCCGATTTTGGAAGAACTCCCGAAAACCGATGATGATGAAAAAATAATTAATGAATTTAAATCCAACATTGAAGAGCGGAACATTGTATATATTTCAAAAAACCTGATTACAGAATTATTAAGCAACTTGTCTTACTTTAATTTGCTTCAGAAATCTGATTCAGGTTATCATTTTCTGGACATTCTCATAGAGTATTGTCAGAAAATAAAATGGATGGAACTTGATGATATACAGTATGAAAACGTATCTCACTTCGAGAATGCATTTAGGATCATAAAAAACCAGATTACTCCTTACGGTTTTGAAATAAAAATGGAGACTCTGGAGATATTAATCAATCAACATATCAATTCAGAAAGCATCGATTTTCAGGGTGAACCGTTGAAAGGTTTGCAGGTGATGGGACTTTTAGAAACGCGTCTTCTCAATTTTGAAAATGTAATTTTGCTGTCAGTAAATGAAGGGAAATTACCACTTGGAAATTCGCAGAACACCTATATTCCGTTTGATATTAGAAGGCATTTTGATCTTCATACATTTCTTGAAAATGACAGTATTTACGCTTATCATTTTTACCGTTTAATTCAGGATGCTCAGAATGTACATTTATTGTTTAATGCTTTGAGTTCCGGAGTCAATACAGGTGAAAAAAGCAGATTTATCACCCAGATTGAGATGGAAAGTTCGCACAAGATTGAGCACTTGATTGTAGAAAATACTTCAGAGCCAATTACAAGTCATCCAATCGAAATTGCAAAGACGGAAATTGTCATGCAACAACTTGAAAAGTGGAAGGAAAAAGTTTCGGCTTCTCACCTTACAAGTTATCTCTATAATCCAATTGATTTTTATTTATCTAAAATTTTAAATACCTCGGAAACAGATGAGATCGAAGAGGAGTTATCTATCAGAAATTATGGAAATTTAGTTCATTATTCACTTCAAGAAATATATGAAGTTTTAAAAGGTAAAGTTTTAAAATCAAACGACTTAGAGAAATCAGTTCAACGAATAGATGAATATGTAAATATAGCTATTGAAAAACTAAAACATCAACCTGAATTCTATAATAAAGGAATGAACTTCATTCATAAAGCGATCGCCAAAAAAGTTATCCAGAGTATTCTTAATTATGATCTTGAATTAGTAAAGCAGGGAAATTCTCTAGAAATTATAGATATTGAAAGACGCTTTGAAGGTGTAGACTTTTATTTGGATGAACTTACAAAAGACAAAGTTTCTTTTTTTGGATTTATTGACAGAATTGACCGATTAAATGGAACTGTTCGTATTATTGATTATAAAACTGCGAAGATCAAGAATTTAAGTGTAAAAATTGATTCTGAAAATATGGATCGTTATTTTCATAAAGATGATCGTAAACAAGCATTACAGCTTTGCATTTATCAATACGTTGTTCAGAGTTTACCTGAGTTTTGGGGTTTCCCGATTGAAACAGGAATCTGGAGTTTTGCTGATGCCAAAAAAGGTGTGGCTTCGCTCGAATTTGCACAAGGAAATCTAGATGATGCCATGCAATCCGTAAAAAGTCTGATCATGGAAATTCTGAATCCTGAAATTAGTTTTATTGAGAGTGTAAGAGTTTATAATTATTAAAAAAGGTGACTGAGAAAATCTCAGTCACCTTTTTTAGAATGTTTATATTTTTTTATTTTAAAAAGCATTGAACCCTGTAATATCTAACCCTGTAATCAACAAATGAACATCATGAGTTCCTTCATAAGTAATCACTGATTCTAAATTTGCAGCGTGTCTCATCATAGGAAATTCTCCCATAATTCCCATTCCGCCAAGAATTTGGCGAGATTCTCTTGCGATATCAATTGCCATTTTCACGTTGTTTCTTTTCGCCATTGAAATCTGTGCAGGAGTTGCTTTGTGGTCATTTTTCAACATTCCTAACTGTAAGCAAAGTAATTGAGCCTTAGTAATTTCAGTTAAAAATTCTGCTAATTTTTTCTGTTGTAATTGGAATGCTCCAACCGGTTTTCCGAATTGCTTTCTTTCTTTAGAATATTGAACAGCAGTACAATAACAGTCGATTGCTGCACCGATAACTCCCCAGGAAATTCCGTATCGTGCTGAATTTAAACAAGATAAAGGTCCTTTTAGTCCTGTAACTCCAGGAAGTAGATTTTCCTTTGGAACTTTTACATTATTAAAGACCAATTCTCCTGTCTTAGAAGCTCTTAAACTCCATTTATTATGCGTTTCTGGAGTAGTGAAACCTTCCATTCCTCTTTCAATGATCAATCCCTGTACTTTACCATCTTCATTTTTAGCCCAAATCACCGCAATGTCACAAAGTGGCGAATTGGTAATCCACATTTTAGCACCATTCAAAAGATAATGATCTCCCATATCTTTAAATTGAGATTCCATAGAACTTGGATCTGAACCGTGATTAGGCTCAGTTAAACCAAACGAACCAATCATTTCACCAGAAGCCAATTTTGGCAGATATTTTCTTTTTTGTTCTTCAGAACCAAATTCGTTAATGGGAAACATCACCAAAGAACTCTGTACAGAAGCTGCTGAACGTACCGCCGAATCTCCTCTTTCCAGCTCCTGCATGATCAAACCATAAGAAATCTGATCTAAACCCGAACCGCCATATTCCTCAGGAATGTAAGGACCTAAAGCACCAATTTTCCCCAATTCTTTCATCAGTCCGGGTAAATCTGTGTGATCTTGAGCAGCCTGATCGATATTTGGCATTACAAAACTTTCTACCCAATCTCTTATTGATTGGCGGATAAGCTTGTGTTCTTCGCTAAGTAGGGCATCAATTCCGTAGTAATCTGGAATTGTCGTAAGAGGATAATATGACATGTAATTTAATTTTCCTAAAAATAATACTTTTCATCATGTCTGTGAAAATTTTTTTAGAAAAAAGAGAAAAACTACTCTTTGATAAACTTGTAAAGAAAAGGAGCTTTATTGGCAGAACCATCGTAAAGTTTTTCAAGTCTTTCCAATGAATTCATACTTAATATTTTACGCTGGAAATTATTTCTTCTGAATTTTTCCCCCAGAATTGTCTCATACAAAGACTGTAGATCTTTCATGGTGAATTTCTCCGGCAAAAGATTGCTTGCAGCAACCTGAGTATCAATGTTTTTGCGTAAATATTCGTGTCCGTCTGCAATGATTCTGTCGTGATCAAAAGCCATTTTAGGAATTTTACTTACTTCAAACCATGCACAAGTTTCGTTGAATGCATCGGGAAACGTATTAGCTAAAGAAAAATCTATCAGACTGCAATATCCAACTGTGATAAATCGCTGTAAAATCCAGTGATCTTTTGGTACATCAAGTCCTTTGTTGTTGATCAATGTTTTGTGAACATTATTGATTGTACGGTCTAATCTTCCAAAAGTGTGGAATTGCTCCAGAAACAAGCCTTTAAGATGAGTTCTTTCGTACAAAACTCTGTCGGCTGCTTCACGAAGATCTTCATCGACGAAAACAAATCCTCCCGGAAGTGACCACATATCAAGATCGTGGTATTTCAGAAGCAGAACTTTTAGAATATTATCATGAAAACCGAAAATAGTACAGTCAACCGAAAGATTGGGGATAAAATCTTTTTCCTCAATGAGCTGCTTAAGTGTTTCGATGTTTTTTGAACCGTACGTTTTCATGTTTGTAAAAATAAAATTATTTTTTAATTTTTAATATAATCTTGTTTAAAATAAAATAAACTCAGACAAAATATAATCAAAACGGCTCCTAAAATATAGAGAGAATAGAATGCTAATAGTTGATTTTCAAACAGTATCGACATTAATACAGAACTTACTGAACTTCCCAATGAAGAGAATATTACAATAACAGATGTAAAAGTGTTGATTTTCTGACTTTCAATCTGCGAAATCATTTTTGAATTGATTACAGGATAAAGCGGCGAAAGAAATAATCCAATTGTAGGAAATAAGTACAATAAAATTTCAGATTGATCAGAACTGAAATATTGAATGCTGAAAATAATGCTTAAAAGTAAAATGATACAGACAAGACAATACATGAAATATTTGATCAAAGAAAATCTCTGAATAACATTTGCCGTAATTATTCTTCCAAAATATGAAAACATGGCAAGCATTGAAGAAGCCTGAATAGCAAAAAAAGAATTGACTTTCAAATGATTTTTATAAAATGTCGGAAGCCAGGAATTAAAACTTTGTTCAGTAAAAACAATAAAAAATATAACTGCAAAGAATAAAATTATCGGAGTTTTATTAAATGAAACAAGATTTAATAAAATGTTGGTTTTTAAATTCTTATCCGCTTCTAAGATATTAATTTTTGATAAAAGATAAATCGTAATTAAAGAGACAATTGAGATAAATATAAACCCAAATTTCCAATATTCTGAATATTCACTTGCGATCAGCCAACCAAAACCAACGTTTACCACAAAAATACCGATCATGAAAGAAGCTTCCACGTTATTCATGGTTTTTGCCAAAGATTTTTCTTCCGTAATATTATTTCGGATAATACCGTAAACACAGATTTTTCCAATCGCAAAAGAAGTTCCTATGATCGCAAACCAGAGTTTGTAAAACCAAAATACCTGAACAAAAGGTAATATGAAAGAGCAAATTCCGACAATACTTAAAGCAAGTATCAAAGATTTTTTAGTTCCAAACTTGCTGATGAAATTTACGGCAAATAAAGATATAAATGCAATTGGTAAATCTTTGAAAGCTTCTAAAAAACCAAGCTTATCATAGCCTATATTTTCCTGAGAAAGCTGCAAAATAACAATTCCCATACAGTTTAAAACCATTGAAAAAATAAAGAAGGTCAATCGTAGCGGAAGAGGAATATTGGTAGTCTTGATGCTCATTTTGGGGAGTATATTAAGGCAATTTTAATGAAATATTAAGACATTTAACATAAAATTTATGCCTTTGAAGCCCCAAAAATAGTGGAAATATTAAAATAATTGTGAATATGATGTTAAATATTTAAAAAAAAATATATTTTTATTGTCTCAATTTGAGAATTAAAAAACTAACTGTATATGAATGTAAAAATATCAAGAAGTTTGGGGGCGATTGCCGTACTGTATTTTACTGCAAATTTTCAAGCCCAAAACACGACCACAGACACAATTCAAAAAGAACAGAAAATTGAAGAAGTAGTAATGATTGGTTACGGTACTCAAAAGAAGAGTAATGTGACGGGAGCAATATCGAGTCTAAAAGCTTCAGACTTGGAAGATATTCCTGCTGGAAGACCGGAACAGGTTCTACAAGGTAGAGCAGCAGGAATTTCAGTAATCTCTAATTCCGGACAACCAGGAGCTGCACCAACTGTGAGAGTACGTGGGATTACCAGTTTTGGTGCGGGAAGTAATGATCCTCTATGGGTAGTTGACGGAATTGTTGTAGACAATATTGCGTGGCTAAACCAAACTGACATTGAAGGAATTGAAGTTCTTAAAGATGGTGCTTCTGCCGCTATTTATGGTGTCTCTGCTGCGAAAGGAGTAATCTTGGTTACTACAAAAAAAGGCACCAAAGGTAGACTGAATATGAGCTACAATGGTTCGATGGGAGTTGGTAGTGCAGCAAGAAAGCTTGATTTATTAAATGCAACACAGTATGCAACCATAATGAATGAAGCCAATGTAAATGACGGAAGAACTCCCATATTTTCTAACGTTTCATCCTTAGGAAAAGGTACAGATTGGCAAGATGTTATTTTCAATACTGCACAACGTTCTTCTCATGACTTTAGTATCAGTGGAGGAAGCGATAAATCTACTTTTTATTCATCTTTCGGATATTTTGAGCAGGAGGGTATTGTAATGAGAGATATTTCAAATTACAAAAGACTCAATGCAAGAATAAACTCTACTCACAGAGTTTTAGAATGGTTGACAATAGGGCAAACTTTTGCTTATACTCATACAAAATCAACAGGAATCAATGCAAACGGTGAATTCGGAGGACCTTTAAGTTCTGCAATTAACCTTGATCCCACAACGCCGGTTACGGTAAGCGATATTTCTCAAGAACCTTTTTCAAGTGACTATAATAACCCATTCATAATAAGAGATGGTAATGGAAATCCTTATGGAATTTCTCATTGGGTAAATAAAGAAATGTCTAATCCTCTTGCGTTTAAACAAACTCAACTAGGAAGATATAACTGGTCAGACGATATGATCGCTAACATATTTGCTGAAATAAAATTTAATAAAAACTTTACATTTAAATCAAGCGTAAACGGAAAGCTTTCATATTGGGGAAATCAAGGATTTACACCGAGATTTTATTTGAGTCCATCTTATAAAAATGATACTTTCAATAGTTTGTTCAGACAAAACGAAAAAAAGTTTGAATGGAGTACAGAAAATACGCTTACTTATCAGAAGAAATTTGGTGGTCATAGCTTAAATGTTTTATTGGGACAAGGATATTATGAATACAATATTTCTTCAGGACAAAATACAACCTATCAGAATCTTCCTACAGAAAACTGGGAAGATGCGTCTTTCAACTTCGAAATTCCTCAAAAAGACAGAAGTACAGCAGCATGGGATGGGAAGGAAACTCATAAAACATCCTACTTTGGTAGAATAGTTTATGATTACGAAAACAAATATCTCTTTACAGGAACTATGCGTAGAGACGGTTCTTCGAAATTTGCAAGAGCTCATCATTGGGGAACTTTCCCGGCAATGTCTTTGGGATGGAATGTATCAAATGAAAACTTTTGGCCTGAAAACAATGTTGTAAACAGCTTAAAATTAAGAGGAGGATATGGAGTTTTAGGAAATGATGCAATTAATGATTTTCAGTTTGCTGCTTTTCTTACACCTGGAAACAATTATTCTTTCGGAGATAACAGCATTCATATTGGTTATGCACCAAGTACATTGGAAAACCCGGATTTGAAATGGGAAACAACTTCTCAGTTTAACGTTGCCGCAGACCTTAAAATATTCAAGAATTTTGATTTGTCTGTCGATGTTTACAGAAAAAAGACGAAGGATATTTTGAGACAGGTAAATATTCCTGGCTATGTAGGAGTTACCAATAATCCTTGGAGAAATATTGGAAATATGAATAATGATGGTGTTGAAGTAAGCTTAGGATATAAAAAGAATTGGGGAGATTTTGGAATTTCAGCGAATGGAAATTTTGCTTTTCTGAAAAATGAAGTGACAAAATTAGAAGATAATAAAGTTTTTGAAAACTTTGCTTCATTCCAATCTATGGGAACAGTTTCAAGATTACAGGTTGGATATTCTTATGGATCTTTCTTTGGTTTCCAAAATGCTGGTGTTTTCCAAAATCAGGCTGAAATCGATGCCTACAGAAATTCTAGCGGCGGATTGATTCAGCCAAATGCAAAACCTGGAGATTTCATCAGAACTGATGTAAATGGAGATGGTTTAATCAACGAAGCTGATTATGTTTATTTAGGTAATTCTGTTCCTAAATATACATTTGGTTTTACTTTAAATATGAATTATAAGAATTTTGATTTGATGGTATTTGCTCAAGGTCAGGCTGGAAATAAAATTTTCCAAGGTTTAAGAAGGCTTGACATTCAGAATGCAAACTATCAAACGGCTGTTTTGGATCGTTGGACAGGTGAAGGAACTTCTTATACAGATGCGAGAGTTTCTATGGATGATCCTAACCAAAATTATACTAGAATGTCTGATCATTATTTGCAAAAAGGTGATTATCTGCGTTTAAAATTAGTTCAGATTGGTTACACACTTCCTAAAAACGTTTCAGAAGCAATCGGATCAAGCAAAGTAAGATTCTATATTACTGGAGAAAATGTACTTACTTTCACTAAATATACAGGTTATGATCCTGAAATCGCTGGTGGTGATACATTCGGTATAGACAGGGCTTATTATCCACAAGCACGAACTTTCCTTTTTGGCGCTAATGTTCAATTTTAAATTTAAAAAAAATGAAAAATAATAAATTTATATATAAAAGTGTTGCCGTTTTAATGCTTGCAGGAATTGGTTTCGGAGCGACTTCTTGTAATAACAGCAATCTAGAAGATGTGGTAAATACCGGTACATTTGATACTGAAAATTATTATAAAAATGAAGAACAAGCATTTAGCGGATTAGTTTCTACATACGATCTTCTGAGAAAATATTCTGGAGGTTTTGAAAATAATGTGACTTTCTATAATGCTGCATCTGATGATTTCTTTTCAGGCGGCGGAAGTTCTACTGATGGAGCAGGAATTCAGGGGTTTTCTAATTATACAATAAACCCAATTATTATGCCTGCAAGTTATTGGAGAGATTATTATCAAGGAATTGCGAGAGCAAATCTTTTACTTGAAAGAATTCCGAATGCTACGATGAATGATCAAACTAGAAAAAGATTCATCGCAGAAGCAAAAGTTTTAAGATCACTGTATTATTTTGAATTATTAAGAACTTTCAAAAATATACCGTTGATTTTAAAACCGATAAAATCTAATGACGATTACTATAATATTCCGCAGGCAAATCCAACAGATGTTTATACTCAAATTGAGAATGATATTGTAGCCTCATTACCTGATCTTATGATGACTGCATCGGGTGCAAATGAGAAAGGACGAATCACTCAGGGAACTGCAAGAGCAATATTAGGAAAGATTTATCTATATGATAAAAAAAATGCTTTAGCAGCTACAGAACTTGCTGCCGTGAACGGAACTCCGGGCGGAACAAGCCAATATGGATATAAATTAGTAAACAATTTTGCAGATCTTTGGATAATAGATAATAAATTCACTACAGAATCTATATTAGAAGTTATGCATACCAACATCGGAAACTCAGATTGGTCATTTTGGGGATCAGGAAAAGATGAAGGAAATTCTATTAATGTAATGTTGGGAATTATTTCTTATGGGCGTAATACAAATACTCCAAATAATGATGCTCCAAGTATATATTCAGGATGGGGATTCAATCCTATAACAGATGATTTGTTTAATTTTATGCAGGGAGATCCTCGTTTGAATGCGACTATCTTTAATGCTAAAAAATTTAAAACTGAGAACAAAATTTCTTATTCTCCAGGATTTAAAGACACAGGTTATTTCCTTAACAAATTTTTGCCTAGAACTACGGATACATCAGCTTTACCGGGTGCTACAGAACTTAATTTCCGTCAAAATTATATTGCAATCAGATTGGCAGATACCTATTTGATGGAAGCAGAAGCTTTGGGCGGTTCAGGTACAAGAGCTCAGGCTTTATTGGATGCTGTAAGATCAAGAGTTGGGCTTCCTTCAGTTACGGTTTCTATGCAAGCTATTAAAGATGAGAGAAGAAGAGAATTGGCAGGTGAAGGACACAGATGGTTTGATTTGGTAAGATGGGGTGATGCACCTGCAAAATTAGGAGCAAGAGGATTTACTGCAGGTAAAAACGAAATCCTTCCAATTCCTTTTAATGAATTGACAAACACAGCACTAAAACAAAACCCTGGATATTAATTTAAATACAATTTAAACATGATAACTAAATATATTAATAAAGGTATCTTACTGAGCTCTGCAATTTTTTTCCTTGGAAGCTGCTCTCCGGATACTGTAGATAATGATGGAAGTGAGCTTAATCAACCTTCTGTAGATGCTTCATTTACTGTAACAAAAACAGCCGAGAATAGATATCACTTAAAAAGAACATACAATAATTTCATTAATTCTCAATGGAATATCGATGGAGCAGGCTTTGTGAATGGAAAAAATGAAATGGATCTTTTCCTTCCGGATGCAGGAACATACATTCTTGAGCATAATGCTGTTGGTATTGGTGGTCAAGTTGGTGGTACTGCAAGTCAAACGGTAGTAGTTCCTACTTCAGATGCTATTGCTGGAAATATAGTTCAGGGTGGAAGATTCGATACCGCTACTGAAATTGCAAAATGGACAATCCATACAATCAGCCCAACAAAAGCACAATGGGTTTTTGCAAATAAAAAAGCAACGATTTTAGCCAGTGATAGTAATCAACAGGCTATTTACACTGCAATAAATGTTGAAGCAGGAAAACAATATTCAGTTGATTTAATTGCTTCATCAGAGACGGCATTGGAAGATACTTGGTTTGAGGTTTATATTCTAAACAATTTACCGACTGCAGGTCAGGATATTAGCGGAACAGTTTATAGGAACATCAATACTTGGGATGGATGTGGTAAATCTAAATTTGGTGGAAAAGTCTCATCAGTCGGTTGCGGAAGTAAAAATGGAGGAGTTTACACAGCAACAGCAACAGGAACTGTCTATTTAGCAATCAAGTGTGGAGGGAAAAAAGTCAGCGGGTTGACTATCGACAATGTTGAAGTTCGAAGAATGCAATAATTTTCACCTAAAATTTTAAAATGAAATTACAAAATTCATATAGTTTCTTTTTAAGAGGTGCTGCACTTTGCGGTGTAGCACTTCTTTCTTTTTTGAATTGTAGCAGTACAACTACAGATCCTGTAGGCAGCGAAAATCCAGGTAATGGTGGTGGAGGTGCGATAGGTGATCCTGTAGAAGTTTGGCTTACCAAAGGCGATCAGTCTATTAAACTTCAAAAACAAAATACAGCTTATTTTTCAGGAACTTCAGCTACGGGGACAATTATCGATATTGACGCTTCACAGGTTTTTCAGACCGTTGATGGTTTTGGTTACACATTGACAGGCGGAAGTGTTCAGGTAATCAATCAACTTTCTGCAGCCAAAAAACAGGAATTATTAAATGATCTTTTCGGAGCTTCAGGAATTGCTGTAAATTATTTGAGAATCAGTATTGGTGCATCAGATTTAAATAGTGAAGTTTTCACATACAACGATATGCCTTCTGGACAGACGGATGCTACACTTTCACAATTCAGTCTTACGAAAGATGCTGCTTTGGTTCAGATGCTAAAAGATATTTTGATTATTAATCCGAATATTAAAATTTTAGCAACACCTTGGACGGCTCCTGTTTGGATGAAAGATAACGGAAACAGCATCGGAGGAAGTCTGAAAACACAATATTACAGCGCTTACGCACAGTATTTTGTTAAATACATTAAGGCAATGCAGGCGCAAGGAATTAAAATTGATGCGATAACGCCTCAGAATGAACCTTTACATCCCGGAAATAATCCAAGTATGTACATGACGGCTGCAGATCAGACAACTTTTATCAAGAATAATTTAGGTCCCGCTTTTCAGGCTGCAAATCTTACTACTAAAATTATTGCTTACGATCACAACTGTGATGATCCTTCTTATCCTTTGACGGTTTTAAATGATACTGCAGCAAATCCTTTTGTAGACGGATCGGCTTTCCATTTATATGCAGGAGATATTTCGGCGTTAAGTACTGTTCATAATTTATTTCCAAACAAAAACGTCTATTTTACAGAACAATGGACGAGCTCTACAGGAAGTTTTTCAGGAGATTTGGATTGGCATGTGAAAAATGTTGTGATCGGATCTATGAGAAACTGGAGTAAAACCGCATTGGAATGGAATGTAGCAAATGACGCAGCTTTCGGGCCTCACACAACAGGCGGTTGTACACAATGTAAAGGTGCAGTTACCGTAACGGGAAGTGCTGCATACGATAAAAATGTTGCATACTATATCATTGCTCATGCTTCAAAATTTGTTCCTGTAAATTCTCAGAGAATAGCTTCTACACAAAGTGATAATCTATCAACAGTTGCTTTCAAAACACCAGCAGGGAAAACTGTTTTAATTGTTCAGAACAGTAATTCTACTGATAAAACATTTAATATAAAGTATAACCAAAAAACAGCTTCTGTAAGCATTCCGGGAATTTCTACCGCAACATATATATTTTAAATAAAGAATTATTAATTGTATTGATTGAAAAACTTTGTGTTCTTTTCTGAGTGTAACGCCTTTGCGAACTTAAAAATCAACGGCATCATTTTTCAAAAAAATCTTTGCGTTCTTTGTGTTAAAATTTAAAGCAAAATTAAATTATAATGAAGAGACTTTATTTCATATTAGCATTTACAGCATTCGGAATTAATGCATTCGGACAAAAAACAATTGATCAGAGAGTTTCTGAACTGTTGTTTAAAATGACCTTAGAAGAAAAAATAGGACAGCTTGTTCAATACAGCGGTTTTGAATATGCAACAGGTCCTCAAAATTCCAATTCTGCAAGTGTTTTAGATGAAATTAAAAAAGGAAAAGTAGGTTCAATGTTGAATGTAGCGGGAGCAGAAGAAACCCGCGCTTTCCAGAAACTGGCATTAGAATCAAGATTAAAAATTCCATTATTGTTCGGTCAGGACGTAATTCATGGTTACAGAACAACTTTTCCTGTCAATCTTGGTCAGGCTGCAAGCTGGGATTTAGGCTTAATTGAGAAATCTGAAAGAATTGCCGCAACAGAAGCCTCTGCTTACGGAATTCACTGGACGTTTGCTCCAATGGTTGACGTTGCGAGAGATCCGAGATGGGGGAGAGTAATGGAAGGTTCAGGTGAAGATACTTACTTGGGAACTTTAATTGGTTTAGCAAGAATCAAAGGTTTTCAGGGAAAAGGTCTGGGAAATTTGGATGCAATCATGGCTTGTGCAAAACATTTTGCAGCGTACGGAGCCGGAGTTGGCGGAAGAGATTACAATTCTGTCGATATGAGTTTAAGACAACTGAATGAAACATATCTTCCTCCTTTCAAAGCTGCTGCAGAAGCTGGAGTTGCTACTTTTATGAATTCTTTTAATGATATCAACGGAATTCCGGCAACGGCAAACCAATATATTTTAAGAGATTTATTAAAAGGCAAATGGAACTATAAAGGTTTTGTAGTTTCAGACTGGGGAAGTATTGGCGAAATGGTTCCTCACGGTTATGCAAAAGACAATAAAGAAGCTGCTGAAAAAGCGATTAATGCAGGAAGCGATATGGATATGGAAAGCCGTGCTTACATGGCTGAACTTCCAAATTTGGTGAAAGAAGGAAAAGTTGATCCTAAATTAATTGATGATGCTGCACGAAGAATTTTAGTTAAAAAATTTGAGATGGGATTATTCGATGATCCTTACAGATTCAGCGACGAAAAAAGACAGAAGGAACAATTAAACAATCAGGAAAACAGAAAATTCGGAAGAGAATTTGGTTCAAAAAGTATTGTTTTATTGAAGAATCAAAAGAATATTCTTCCGCTTTCAAAATCTACGAAAACGATTGCATTGATCGGACCTTTCGGGAAAGAAACTTCTGCCAATCACGGTTTCTGGTCGGTTGCATTTAAAGATGATAATCAAAGAATCATCACTCAGTTTGACGGGATCAAAAATCAATTAGATAAAAGCTCAACGTTATTGTACGCAAAAGGCGCCAACGTTGATGATCAGGATAAATCGATGTTTGCTGAAGCAGTGGAAACTGCAAAAAAAGCAGATGTTGTGATCATGACTTTAGGCGAAGGTTCAGCAATGAGCGGTGAGGCGAAAAGTAGAAGTAACCTACATTTCACAGGAGTTCAGGAAGATTTATTAAAAGAAATTGTGAAAACCGGAAAACCGATTGTCTTAATGATCAACGCAGGAAGGCCTTTGGTTTTTGACTGGGCTGCAGACAATATTCCGACCATCGTTTACACTTGGTGGCTGGGAACGGAAGCAGGAAATTCTATTGCAGACGTTCTTTTCGGAACAGTAAATCCGGGAGGAAAATTACCAATGAGTTTCCCAAGAACAGTTGGTCAGGTTCCGATTTATTACAATCATTACAACACGGGAAGACCTGCAAAAAATAATACCGACAGAAATTACGTTTCAGCGTACATTGATCTAGACAATGATCCGAAATTTCCGTTTGGTTTTGGTTTAAGCTATACTCAATTTAAATATTCTGATATGAATTTAAGTTCAAAAAATCTTAAAGGAAATCAAACATTAGATGTGAGTGTAAATGTTTCCAACACCGGAAATTATGATGGGGAAGAAGTGGTGCAATTGTACATCCGAGATTTGGTCGGAAAAGTCGTAAGACCTGTAAAAGAGCTGAAAGGTTTTCAGAAAATAATGATTAAAAAAGGAGAAAGTAAGATTGTAAATTTCAAACTGACTCCCCAGGATTTAAAATTTTATGACGATCAGTTAAATTTTGACTGGGAAGCAGGAGAATTCGAAATCATGGTCGGAACCGATTCTCAAAATGTTCAGACAAAAAGAATTAATTGGTCAAAATATTAGTTTAATTACTAAGAGCGGGATAAAACCCGCTTTTGGTGGTAAAGAGTGAACGTTTTTTTAGAAAAACTATATAAACTTCGTGTTTGTCATTCTGAAAGAATCTAAATAGTTTTTGTAGAGATGCTTTTAATATAAAAAAAAATGAAATTAGATGAAGATTTTTTAAACGCAAAGATTTAATACTGAAACTGCAGATTTAAGGAGCAAAGAATTGCGACAAAGTCGCTAATCTAGCTAGCTTCATAAAATCAATTTATTGATTCAATCTTTGCTCCTTAAATAAAATAGTTTACAGTTAAAACTTTGCGCTAAAAAAACAGCTGCATTAAAAAATATACTTAGAAATTGAATATAAAATTCCAACATATCATCACCATTTTAATCGGAGGAACTTTGGTTTTTTCATCATTAAATTTCGCATCAAATAAACCAGATTCTAAGAGAAATTTAATTTGGAATGACGAATTTAACGGAAAAGGATTACCAGATTCTTCCAAATGGAATTACGATGTCGGCGGTGACGGTTACGGAAACAATGAAGCTCAGTTCTACACCAAAAACCGTTTGGAAAATGCAAGAGTTGAAAACGGAAATCTTGTCATTGAAGCCAAAAAAGAAAACTGGGAAAAAAATAAATATACGTCTGCAAGACTTTTAACGAAAGGAAAATTCTCTTTTCAATATGGAACAATTGAAGTTCGTGCGAAACTTCCAAAAGGTCGTGGAACCTGGCCTGCAATCTGGATGATGAGCGAGAATATGAAAGAATGGCCGGAAGATGGCGAGTTGGATATCATGGAACATGTTGGTTTTAATCAAGGTTATATTCACTCATCGGTTCATACGAAAAAGTACAATCACATTATCGGAACTCAGAAAACTGATACGCTAATTGTGAAAGATGCAAGTGAAAAATTCCATATCTATAAAGCAGACTGGACACCTGAAAAAATTGATGTATATATTGATGATCAGAAATTTTTCACTTATGAAAATAAAGAAAAAACCTATGAAGCTTGGCCTTTTGATCAGCCATATTTTATCATCTTAAATTTAGCTGTCGGTGGTTTTTGGGGCGGAAAAGAAGGAATTGATGATACCATTTTTCCTCAGAAATATTACATTGATTATGTAAGAGTTTATAAAAATGATTAGTATTAAAATTCCCCTCTTTTAGAGGGGTGGCGAAAATTCGATAGAATTTTTGACGGGGTGGTTAATTATATATAATAGAAAGAAGAAATAATGAAGAAACTAGTAGTAAGTTGTTTTGTAGTGGGAGCTTTTTTTAATGCAAGCGCGCAAAACTACTGGAAAAAAAATGCAGGAAAAACAGCAAAAGTAATTTTAACAAACTCTAAAACCAACGAAAAAATGGTGGATAAAGGAGTGGTGAAATTTGAAAAAATGGCTCAGCCGAAGGAAACTGATGCGTGTATTTTTGTTGATCCGGATTTTAAATATCAAAAACTTATCGGAATTGGTGGAGCCATTACAGATGCTTCCGCCGAAACTTTTTATAAACTTCCAAAGAATAAGCAGAAAGAAATTATTGAGGCTTATTATGGGAAAAACGGTTTGGGATACACGGTTGTTCGTACTAATATGAATTCGTGTGATTTTTCAAGTGATTCGTATACATATGTGAAGGAAAATGATAATTCATTGAAATCTTTCGATGTTGCACATGATGAAAAGTATAAAATTCCATTAATTAAGGAAGCTCAAAAGGCGATCGGAAAAGATTTTACTTTTTACTTTTCTCCTTGGAGTCCACCGGCTTGGATGAAATCAAACAAAAATCTTTTGAAAGGTGGAAGGCTTGAAAATCAATATTATCAAACCTGGGCAGATTATTATGTAAAATTCATCAAAGAATACGAAAAAAGAGGGATTAATATTTGGGGGTTGACCATTCAGAACGAACCAATGGCCACACAAACCTGGGAATCTTGTATCTATACAGCGGAAGAAGAAGGGGAGTTCCTTAGAAAAAATTTAGGTCCGACTCTTTGGAAAAACGGTTTTAAAGATAAAAAAGTCATGATTTGGGATCATAACCGTGATTTGATTTATCAAAGAGCCACAACAACGTTAAGCGATCCGGAAACTTCAAAATTTGCTTCAGGAATTGGTTATCACTGGTACGAAACATGGAATAACAAAACGCAGCTTTTCGATAATTTATTGGAAACTCAAAGAGCTTTTCCGGATAAATTTTTAGCATTTACCGAAGGCTGTAAAGAGCAATTTGATCTTACTAAAATTTACGATGTAAGTTTAGGTGAATTGTATGGAAGAAATATGATTAACGATTTTAACAAAGGAACAGCTTTGTGGACGGATTGGAACGTTCTTCTTGATGAAACCGGCGGTCCCAACCATGTTGGAAATTTCTGTTTTGCACCAATTATTGCAGATACAAGAACTGGCGAAGTTCATTATACTTATGAATTTTATTATGTGGGACACGTTTCCAAATACATTAAACCAAATGCTCAGAGAATCGGAACCTCATCCAATAGAGCAGCTTTAACCTCTACAACTTTCATGAATGAAAACGGACAATTGGTAACGGTAATCATGAATGATTCAGACAATGATATCGATACCAATCTCTGGATCGAAGGAATGTCGGCAAAGTTATCTGCACCTGCTCATTCTATACAAACTGTAATTTTATAGCACTTCATATTAACATTTTTATTATTAAGAATCGGCGGCACCAAAGGTGCCGCCGATTTGATTTTAGCTTTAAAAATTTAAAACAAAAAAGCCAAAGTAAAAAATACTTCGGCTTTAATTATTTTGATTAGAGAATATTATCTCTTAAAAATCATATTTTTCAATTACTTTCTGAGTAACTCCTGTGTTGCTGAATCCTCCGTCATGGAATAAATTCTGCATTGTCACTTTCTTCGTAAGATCTGAGAACAAAGTTACACAATAGTCTGCACACTCAAGAGCTGATGCATTTCCTAGCGGCGACATATCTTCAGCATATCCTAAGAAGCCTCCGAAACCTTTTACTCCGCTTCCTGCAGTAGTAACCGTTGGAGACTGAGAAACCGTGTTTACACGTACTTTTCTGTCACCCCAGTAATATCCGAAAGTTCTTGCAATACTTTCTAAGTATGCTTTATTGTCAGACATATCGTTGTAATCAGGGAACGTTCTTTGTGCAGCAATATAAGTTAGAGCCAAAATGCTTCCCCACTCATTCATACAGTCTTTTGCCCAAGCCGTTTTCATTACTTTATGAAAAGAAACTGCTGAGATATCCCAACCTTTTTCCGTCCAATCGTAATTCATATCGGTATAATGTTTCCCTTTTCTTACATTTACGGACATTCCTATTGAGTGAAGGATAAAATCTATCTTACCGAATTTTGCAATGGCAGCATCAAAAAGTTTATCAAGATCTTCAGTAGAAGTTGCATCTGCACCTATTACTTCAGAACCAGTTTTTTCTGCTAATCCGTTCAATTCTCCCATTCTCAGAGCGATAGGAGCGTTTGATAATATAAATTCAGCGCCTTCTTCATGGCATCTCTCAGCAACTTTCCATGCGATAGATTGTTCATTAAGGGCTCCAAAAATAATTCCTTTCTTCCCTTTAAGTAAACCGTATGACATAATTTTTTAATGTTTAATATCTACAAATGTAGGAATAATTTGTGTTTAGCACATAATAAAAAACGGAGCCTTTGTAAAAAGACTCCATTTTCTTTGAATATATTTAAAAGACTGAATTTCTAATTCGTTTTCTTGTTCCATTCTGCTTTCACATCTTCAGCAGCATCTTTTGTTTTCTCCCATGCTTCACTTGCTCCGTCTTTAATGTCTTCCCAAGTATCTGAAGCATTTGCTTTCACTCTGTCTAGCCAGTCTTCCTGCGTAGCTTCCTGATCATTATCACGTTTTTCTTTGATATAATCTCTGGCTTTGTCTGCCAAATCACTCACTTTCCACTTCGCATCATTTGCTGTACTTCTTAAAGAATCTTCAGTATTATCTACTGCTCTTTCTGCTTTGTTGTAATCTTGATTGTCCATAATAATATAGTATTTAAGTGTTATATGTTTTAGAATAAACAAGAAGTATTCCTAAAGAAAAAAAAGGTTGTTAAAGTTTTCATAATATTTAAAATTTAATTTAGAAATTGAAATAATTGAATCTCTATGATAAATTTTTTTTAAGATTAATAAAAAATTTATAAAAGTATAACGATTTTCCTGTCAATTGTCATATTCATATAAATATTATGTATATCTTTGCATCGAAACAAGTGTAATTAAGAGATGAATAATAATTTATTACTAATCTCCCTTCTTTCTGTGTTTTCTATTAATAAAATACAGGCACAAGTAGGGATAGGTACAGCTACACCTCATAGCTCTGCAATTCTCCAACTGAACGATCCGAAAAAAGGATTATTACTTACAAGCATTGCATTAACATCCATAAGTGATGCTACTACAATACCTTCACCCGCAACCGGATTATTGATCTGGAATAACGGAACAGGAGGTCTGAGTCCTACAGGGTTTTATTACTGGAATACCGGTCAATGGAATTATATCTCACCAGGAAATTCAACATCTGGCGGAAGCTCCGGTACAGGCTGGACAACTGGTGGAAATGCAGGATCTTATGCAGGATCAAATACGACGATGTCATTTGGTACTACTACTTATGATGATTTGGTTTTCAAAGTAAATAATATTATTGCAGGACGTTTAGGAGTAAATAATTCTGTACAGTTTGGTACGGGAAGTTCTGCAGCTCAGGATGCATCTGCAATAGGTTATAATTCTGCTGCAGCAGGCTATCAATCTCTCGCGATGGGCTATAATGCAAAAACAACTTCAAATAGTGAAACGGCTTTAGGTTTTAATGCACAAACAAGCAATCAAAACTCCACAGCTTTAGGATCAGGAAGTAAAGGATTGGGACAAAATTCTATTGCTTTGGGCTATAATTCTCAAACAAATGCTTATAATTCTACTGCTTTAGGCTCTGGAAGCAACGCAGGAGCTCAAAATGCTACCGCAATAGGATACGGTGCGACTACTAATCAGGCAAATGCTATTGTTTTGGGTGATTCAAGTGCTAATGTAGGGATCGGTACAAGTACTCCAAATACAAATGTGAAAATTGATGTAAACGGACAATATAAATTAGGAGAGAAGGGGAGTGTACATAAAAATCAGATTAGTTTTAATCAATATCCATCAGTATCCATATCGAACTTAGGAGTTGGAGCAACAACTACTCTTAATATTCCGATTCCTTCAGGATTTGAGCCATCAAGTACAAAAGCTACCATTATTGTAACTCCTGCAGGTGATTTTTTAGGAACTACCTTTGCAATATCAAACCCAAGATTAAGTTCGACAAATAATGTAGTAATTAATCTCACCAATATTTCTTCAAGTACTGCAAGTTTAAATTCGGCACAGTTTTATGTGACCATCAATGAATTTTAAATAAAAAAGGATTTCAAATTTTGAAATCCTTTTTTTATATTAATGAATGACTCTCTCCAAAACCCACCCAATCAGTCTTTTTTCTGAGTTATGATGATCTGCTGAGAATTCACCACGTCTTCTATTGGCAATGACGTTATTTACGGTAATAGCTTTATGACCTAAAAGTTTAGAGAAAGCATAAATCGCTGAAGTTTCCATTTCAAAATTGGTAATTCCAAGATCATTTAAAGTTTCAAGAAATTTATCATCAAGCGCTTTCAAGCGGAGTTCTCTTCCTTGTGGTGCATAAAATCCTGGAAATGTTGCTGTATTTCCATGATATTTTGCATCTTTAAAAACTTCACCTAATTCTTCTGACCATTCAGAGAAATAAAGCATTGGTCTAATTTTTTCGTAAGGAAATTTATCTAGAAAATTTTTCGAAAATTCATTTTCAAAATTGTGATCCTGGTAAAAATGCATCAATCCGTCAAAACCTACAACATTTTGAGTCACCAACATATTATCAACTTGCACATCAGGATTAACGCTTCCGCAAGTTCCCATTCTGAAGAGTTCTAGAAATTTGTGTTCGGTTTTAAATTCCTTTTTCTTAAGATCAATATTCACCAAAGCGTCTAGCTCATTCATCACAATATCGATATTCTCCGTTCCGATTCCTGTTGACATGACAGAAATTCTTTCGCCACGCAAAGTACCGGTGTGTGTGTAAAATTCTCTTTTATTTTTTTTGATTTCTACTTTATCAAAATATTGTGAAACTTTCGGTACGCGGTCAGGATCTCCCACAAGAATTACTTTATCGGCAATATCTTCAGGGAGTAGGTTTAAGTGATACACGCTTCCGTCTTCATTCAATACAAGTTCTGAAGCTGCAAGTTTATTTAGCATAATTATTTTTATATAGTTTGATAGAGTTTTGTTCGCTTATTTTAAGGAATTTAAAATTAATGAATTTTAATGAAGCAAAATATAAACATTATTTAATTTTTCGTTAAAACTGTGGTAACCTTAGGATGATAGTTTTGCGGATGAAAAATTTTACGAGATATTATCCTCTATTTATTCTAATCGTATTTATCGGGATTTCAGCGATGTCATTCAATCCGGTTGACAAAGGTTTACAAAATGAAAAGACTTTTGTCAGTCTGGGTTTATTGAATTTTAAAAATCATCTTGAAAACTTAAAGTCAGACGTTTATCTCTTTAAAGAGGATAAGATATCAGTCGAAAAATTACAGCTTTCTCTAAAAAACACCAGAAATTCGTACAAAGAAATCGAATTTTACATTGCTTATCATTATCCTGAATTTTCTAAAACGCATTTAAACGCTGCTCCTTTATTCAGAATTGAAGCTGCCGGAACTACTGCTTATACTTTACCACCGGAAGGTTTGCAGGTACTTGATGAATTGATTTTCTCCGATGATGCAGCCGAGCAAAAAGATAAGATCATTGACATCACAGATTTTCTGTACAATAATTATAATAATTTTTATTTAAGCACGACCAAAAATGGTTTAAGCAAAGGAAATAATAAAACTTTAGCTTTAAGAATTGAACTGATCAGAATCTATACTTTAGGACTCACCGGTTTTGACACACCGGGTTCACTAAATATTTCAGAAGAAGCTTCATTTGCTTTTCAGGGAATGCAAAAATATATTAAGACCGAATCTTACTTTAAAAATTTTAATACTTCAAAAGCTGAAAAACTCTTAACCGAAAGCAAAGTTTATCTTTCTAGAAATACAGATTTTGAAACTTTTGACCGCATTGAGTTTTACAAAAATTATCTGCAGCCTTTATATGAAGAGCTGGGAAAATGGGATGGAAATTCAGATGATTTAAAAGAGTTTTCGGGCTGGAATGTCAGTAATAAAAACTTTTTTAACAGCGATTTTCTTGATTCTTACTTTTTTACCATCTTAAAAAAATCGGAAGACAGTGAAGAATTGAGAAATTTAGGAAAAGAAATATTCTTCGACCAGAATCTGAGTGATAACGGAAAAATGAGCTGTGCAACCTGTCATCTTCCGCAAAAAGGCTTTGCAGACGGAAAAATTAAATCTTTAAGTAACGTCGAAGGAAAAACGGTTTTAAGAAATTCTCCTTCCTTATATAATGCAGTTTTTGCCAAAAGATTTTTCTACGATATGCGTGCTTTTTATCTCGAACAACAAGCAGAACACGTTATTTACAACAATGAAGAATTTAATACAAGCTATGAAAGCATCATCAAAAAACTGAAAACAAAACCAGAATATAAAAAAGTATTCCGCCAAGCATTCAAAAATGGAAACATTGATAAGCAGAATTTCTCTAAAGCACTGAGTTCTTATGTAGCATCACTTTATTCTTTCGATAGCGATTTTGACCGTTTCATGAGAAACGAAAAAGAAATTTCTGACGATGCCAAAAAAGGATTTAATCTTTTTATGGGAAAAGCCAATTGCGCAACGTGTCATTTTGCACCCCATTTTTCAGGTTTGGTTCCGCCGTTTTTCAATGAAAATGAATCGGAAGTTTTGGGAGTAACTAAAAAACCGATTAAAATTTCTCCATTAGAAATAGATTCTGATCGGGGAAGAATAAAAAGTAATGTCAAAAAAGAAGACTCGTGGATCTACGAAAATTCTTTTAAAACAATGACCGTAAGAAATATTGCTTTAACCAAACCTTACTTTCATAATGGAGCTTTCAATACTTTGGAAGAAGTTTTAGACTTTTATAACGAAGGCGGCGCAGAAGGTTTAGGTTTAAAAATAAATAATCAGACTTTACCTGCCGATAAATTGAACCTTACAGATACTGAAATCAAACAGATCATCGCTTTTCTAAATTCTCTGACAGATGTAAGCAAAGCAAAAGTGAAGTAAAATTTAAGATTTTTAAATATAAAAGTCATCCGTTTGAGATGGCTTTTGTCATTATAATATTAAGTGTTTACCGTTGATTTAACAATTAATTAATCCCCGTAATATTAGGTTTGAGATTAATTAATATTTGCCAGTATTTAATTAAAACCCTATTAACAGAGGGCTCGATACAATAAGATAGTTTTGCATCGAAATAATAAAGGTATTTATAAAATGAAAAGAAAACTACTTACAGTTGCAGCACTTGTTTTGATGACGAGTACAGCATTTCAGGCTCAAACGACAATTTTTCCTTTGGGATCATCTTGGAAATTTAATGACAATGATGTAGCTCTTGTCAGCACATGGAAGGATGCCAATTATGACACTTCAACATGGGCATCAGGAAACGGGCCTTTAGGTTATGGTGATCCAGTGACGACTAGCTTTGTTACAGGTATAGACACTGCTTATCTTACTAAAGATTTTACTGTAAACTTGGCAGATCTTACTGCAACTATGGAATTTGGTGTAAGAAGAGACGACGGTATCATTGTTTATTTGAATGGTGAAGAAGTAATCAGAGATAATATGCCGGCTGGAGTTGTTAATCATGCAGATTTCTCAAGTACAACGATTGACGGTGCAGCAGAAACCGCAATCAATATTTTTTCAATTCCGAAAAATAAATTTGTACAGGGTAATAATAGAATTTCAATTGAATTACATAACAGAAGTGCAGGAAGTTCTGATTTGACCATTGATGCTTATCTTAAAAATACCGGTACAGTAATACCTCCTGCCAATACTTGTACAGGAACTCACATCAGTTGCTTTACTTCAATCGTTCCTACATCACAGACTTCAAAACTGATTATTCCTGCAGAGCACAGATATCAGATGATCCTGAAAGAAGGTGATGCTTACACAGAAGGAGGCGGATTTGTTGGCGGACAAAACGATTTTACAGGTTATGTAGCCAAAAACGCAAGCAGCACAAACGGTTATCTTTCTGTAAATCACGAGACCAATCCGGGTGGAGTAACGATGGCAGAAATTAATTATAATCCTACAAGTAAACTTTGGCAATTAACAAAATCAAGAGGAGTTAGTTTTTCTGCGACAAGTTTGGTTCAGACGATCAGAAACTGTTCTGGTGGAGTTACTCCTTGGGGAACCATCGTTACAGCTGAAGAATCAGTAACAGGAAGCGATACGAATGCAGACGGTTACAAAGATTACGGTTGGTTGGTAGAAATTAATCCTGCAACTGCTCAGGTAATGTCACATAATACCAACGGAACAAAAGATAAGCTTTGGCAGATGGGAATTATGAATCACGAAAATGTCGTGGTAAATAATGCCGGAACTACTGCGTACTACGGTGAAGATGGTGGAACAAATTTAGTGTACAAATACGTGATGGATACTCCAAATAATCTTACATCCGGAAATTTATATGTATTGCATCTAGATCAACCATTATCCGCAGGAAATCCTACTGGTACAACTGCTACATGGATACAGGTTCCTAATAAATTACAGGCAGATCAAAATAATACACAAGCTCTTGCATTATCTTTAGGTGGTACTGCATTCAATGGTGTCGAAGACGTAGAAATCAGTCCATTAGACGGTAAAGTATATTTTACAGCTAAAGGTTTAAACAAAATCTACCGTTTGCAGGATAACGGAATGACAGCTTCGCAGGTAGAAGTTTTCGCAGGAGGATTAACAACTCAATATTCATTTAATACAGCACAAGGTGTAAAAACAGAATCTTGGGGAGATGGTAATGACAACCTTACGTTCGACGAATTAGGGAATCTTTGGGTTCTTCAGGATGGTGGTAAAAACTACATCTGGGTAATTGCTCCTGATCATACTGCGGCAAATCCTAAAGTGAGATTGTTTGCTTCAATGCCTGCAGGTTCTGAGCCAACTGGTTTGACGTTCACACCGGATCATAAATTCGGATTCTTCTCAGTGCAGCATCCGGATTCTACGATCGCTACAGATACTGATGCAACCGGAAACGTGATTGACTACAAAGGAAAATCTGCAACAATGGTCATTGCTTTACAACAATTTCTGGGTACAACTGCTGTGTTGGGAACTACAGAAACGATCAAAGAAACAGAAGTTACCGTTTCTCCGAATCCTACATCAGGATTGGTGAAAATCACATCTCCGAAAGCTTTGAAAAATCTTGAAGTGACTGCTTACAGTATGGATGGTAAAATTGTTTATCAAAAGAAATTTACAGGAAACAATTCATCTCTAGATTTAGATTTCACATCTCAACTTCAGTCTACAAGAGTTTTGATGCTGAATATAGAAGCTGAAGGATTCCAGAAAACCGTGAAAATTCTCAGAAAATAATTACTAATTTTCTTTCACTGCTGCCGGCATTTTCTTTGTCGGCGGCTTTTTTATTTTTATCAAATCGCTGCTATATCATTTTTATAAAAAAAATTATTCCACATGAAAAAATTAGTCCTCATCATAGCTCTCCTGTCTGCATATCAATTTAAAGCACAGATTGATCCTATAAAATATCCAACTTACACCAATATTGATGATGCTTTGAAGAGCGGAAAAACAGTCTACAGTATGAGCTTCAGAGACAAAGGGATGTTTAATGTACCTCCTGATCTCGTGAAGATGGATTCTGTTTTTTTTCTGAATCTGATGGGAAATAATTTAGAAAAAATGGATGATGAAATTTTTAAATTGAAAGAGTTGGAAATATTAAATATCAATTCCAACAGCATTAAATTCATTCCGGACGAAATTGGTAATCTTAAAAAACTAACCACTTTTTCTATAAATCTGAATAGTCTAACAAAGATAAATCCAAATTTTGCAAAACTTCAGAAGCTGAAAACAGTAGATTTAGATGCCAATAATCTCAATGTTTTTCCTGAAGCGTTATTAGAAATTGCTGCCTTAGAAAATATTAATCTCAGCAGCAATCAGATCAGTTTTGTATCGAAGGATTTAAATAAAATGAAAAATTTAAAAAATTTAAATCTCTCAGCCAATCAGATTAATGATTTGACCGATGTGAAATTCCCGTCAAAAATAAAGTATCTTGAACTTCAGCAAAATGCCATTGTTGCACTTCCCGAATATTTATTTAGATCAGAGAATCTGGAATTTCTAAATGTCAGTAATAATAATCTGAAAGAAATTTCGCCAAAAATAAAAGGTTTAAAAGGTGTTGTCAGTATGAATTTGGCGCACAATCAACTGAAAGATCTTCCGAAAGAATTTCAACTACTCAAAAATCTGAAAACATTAATTTTAGCAGGAAATCCGATGGATAAAGAAACTATTCAGAAACTTAAAGAGTTGATGCCGCAAACGCAGATCTATTTTTAAAAATTATCCGCCGACTCTTTTTGTCTTAAAGCCCAAATCTTTAAGAATAGTCATGATTTTATCACGGTTATCGCCTTGAATGATAATCGTACCGTCTTTTTCAGAACCACCTATTCCAAGTGTGGTTTTTATTTTTTTCGAAATCTTTTTTAAATCTTCCTCGCTTCCTTCCCAACCTTCAACGATGGTTACGGGTTTTCCGTTTCTGCCTTTCTTTTCAAACTTACAAACCAAAGGTTCTTTTTGCTTAAACTGTTCTTCGGGCATCTGGAATTCCTGCTCTTCATGCTCAGGAAAAAGGTTTTTAAGTTGATCACGTAAATCCATACAGCAAAATTAATAAAATATTTAAAAGGTTCAATAATTTATAAAAAGCATACAAAATCTTTATTAAAAAAATCTGTGAAAATCTGTGCATTACGTGGGAATAATTATCCCGCAGATCACACAGATTTTCACAGATAATGGAGAGTAGAAACTTCAATTCTTAAAATCATTCATCATTGTATTACTTTGTTAAATGAAATGCCTTAGTTTTTCCTAATTCAGAAATTTCATTTGGAAAAACTTTGTCTCTCATTGCGATAAAGAAAAATAAGGAAAAAATATAATGGTGAAAAAGAAAGATTTTTTTAATAAAAATTTAAGTTGCTCAAATTCTTCAATTCATTTCAAAATCGATAAATTTGTTTGTTAAAAAATAAATTAAGATGTCAAAAAAAGCAATACTGGCAATACTTGACGGATGGGGTTTGGGTCAAAATCCTGAAGTTTCCGCATTAGCTCAGGCAAATACACCATTTATAGATAGCTGTTATCAAAAATATCCTCATACAACTTTAGAAGCAAGCGGTTTGGCTGTCGGACTTCCACTGGGACAAATGGGAAATTCTGAAGTTGGTCACATGAATCTGGGTGCAGGAAGAGTCGTGTATCAAAATTTAGTAAAACTCAATATGGCAGTCGAGAATGGAACTTTAGGTCATGAAGACGTCATTCAGGAAGCTTTTGCTTATGCCAAAACAGAAAATAAAAATGTACATTTCATCGGACTGGTTTCGAATGGAGGAGTGCATTCACATATCAACCACTTAAAAGGATTATTAACTGCTGCAAGTGAATATGGACTTCACGAAAATGTTTATGTTCATGCATTTACAGACGGCAGAGATTGTGATCCGCATTCAGGTTTAGGTTTTATCGAAGAACTTCAAAATCACATGAGTTCTACAACCGGCGAATTAGCGACCGTGATCGGAAGATATTATGCAATGGACAGAGATAAGCGTTGGGAGCGTGTAAAATTAGCTTATGATGCGATGGTCAACGGAATTGGACAAAGAACAACGGATGCTGCTTCTGTCATTCAGAATTCTTATAATGAAGGAGTGACAGATGAATTTATCAAACCAATTATTTTAGTTAAAGAAACGCAGATTGGTAATGTTGTTCCGGTTGCAAACATTGTTGATAATGATGTGGTGATTTGCTTCAATTTTCGTACAGATCGTGGAAGAGAGATTACAGAGGTTCTTTGTCAGCATGACATGCCGGAATATTTCATGAGAAAACTAAATCTTCATTACGTTACGTTGACCAATTATGATAAAACCTATGAAAACGTTCATGTTGTTTTTGATGAAGAAGTTTTAAGAGAAACAATGGGCGAAATTCTGGAAAGAAACGGCAAAAGCCAGATCAGAATCGCCGAAACAGAAAAATATCCTCACGTTACATTTTTCTTTTCAGGAGGTCGTGAAGAAGAATTTCACGGTGAAAAAAGGTTGCTTTGTCCGAGTCCGAAAGACGTTCCGACTTATGACCTTAAACCTGAAATGTCTGCATACGATATTACAAATGCTATTGTTCCCGAATTAGAGAATGGAACTGCTGATTTTATCTGTTTAAATTTCGCAAATACCGATATGGTTGGTCATACAGGAGTTTTTGAAGCTGCTGTAAAAGCTGCCGAAACTGTAGATAAATGTATTGAAAAAGTGGCAACAACAGCTTACGAGCATGGTTACGCTGTATTTATTCTTGCAGATCATGGAAATTCTGACGTAATGATTAACGCAGATGGTTCGCCAAATACGCAGCATTCAACCAATTTAGTTCCTCTAATTGTGATGGATAAAGATCATGAATGGAATTTAAAACCAGGTAAATTGGGAGATATGGCTCCAACAATTTTATCAGTGATGGGAGTCGAAATTCCGGCAATTATGACGGGAGATATTTTAGTGAGCTAAAATTTAAAATAATATGATATAAATACCGTTATCTTTGAAGATGTCGGTATTTTTTTTATGATTTTGGTCAGACATGCTATGAGAGACATATAATATTATGCTCCAAATAATAAAATATTAATATCTTTGTAAATTATAAACGTATTTTAGAATGTACAATAAACTCGTAAGAAAAGAGGTAATGGGTATTTTGGAAAAGGAAGTAGGTTCTTTTCTTGATAAATTTTTGACGCCAATTGAAAAAATCTGGCAGCCATCAGACTATTTACCTGATCCTTCAAGTGATGATTTTAAATACGATTTAGATGAAATTCAGACTTTTGCGCACGAAATGCCTTACGACCTTTTTGTGACCTTAATTGGTGACTGTATTACCGAAGAAGCTTTACCATCTTACGAATCATGGTTGATGGGAGTTGACGGAGTAGATCAGGAAGAAAAAGTAGGTTGGGCAAATTGGGTGAGATCTTGGACAGGTGAAGAAAACCGTCACGGAGATTTATTAAACAAATATCTCTATCTGTGCGGAAGAGTCAATATGCGAGAAGTTGAAATTACTACTCAATACTTAATCAGTGATGGTTTTGATTTGGGAACAAGCATGGATCCATATAGAAATTTCGTGTACACAAGTTTTCAGGAGACTGCAACGAATATTTCTCACAGAAGAGTAGGAACTTTAGCAAAACAATCCGGAAACGGAAAATTAGCAAAAATGTGCGGAGTTATTGCTGCAGATGAAGCAAGACATGCAAAAGCTTATAAACATTTTGTAGCAAAAATCCTTGAGCTTGATCCGTCAGAAATGATTCTGGCTTTTGAAGATATGATGCGTAAGAAAATCGTAATGCCTGCTCACTTAATGAGACAGTCAGGACAAAAAGCAGGAGAACTTTGGGGACATTTTTCAGATGCGGCGCAAAGATGTATGGTTTATACAGGTCAGGATTACATCAATATCATGAAAGATTTGTTGGATGAATGGAAAATCGAACACGTTACGGGTCTTACAGAAAAAGCTGAAAAAGCTCAGGAATACCTGATGAAGCTACCATCGAGACTACAAAAAATCACAGACAGGGTTTCTACACCTGATCTTCAGTTTCAGTTTAGCTGGGTAAAACACTAATTTCCAATTTAACATTAAATTATAAGTAGGAGTGCCGGATGTTTTTTCGGCACTCTTTTAATTATTTATTATCTTTGCCAAGCTAAAAAGAACAAAATGATTAGTAATAAAAAAATTGCTGTAGATTTCGACGGAACAATCGTAGATGATGCTTATCCCGGAATTGGAAAGGCAAAGATTTTTGCGTTCGAGACACTGAAAAAACTCCAGACTCAAGGATATAGATTGATTTTGTGGACGTACAGACACGGTAAAACTCTTGATGAAGCCATAGAATTTTGCAGAAAAAACGGAGTGGAGTTCTATGCTATTAATTCAAGTTTTGAAGGTGAAGTTTTTGACAGCGAAACGCAATCAAGAAAACTGGATGCAGATTGGTTTATCGATGACAGGAATCTTGGAGGTTTTCCTGGTTGGGGAGAAATCTACAATATTATTAATGAAAGAATAGAATTCCGTGTAGAAGGGAAGGAAGTTTTAGCATATTCAAAACTAAAAAAAGAAAAGAAAAAAGGACTTTTCTGGTAAAATAATTAATGTAATAATTTACCAACACAACAATCTACCAATCAGAATGAGCAGACATTGTTACGCTGATACACTGTTATATTGTTACATTTATAAATTAAACAATGATTCAATTAAAAACGATAGACGAGCTTCGTCTTATGAGAGAAAGTGCTCAGTTGGTTTCGCGCACATTAGGAATGTTGGCAAAGGAAATCAAACCGGGAATTACCACTTTATATTTAGATAAATTAGCTCACGATTTCATCAAAGATCACGGTGCAGAACCTGCATTTTTAGGATACGGAGGCTTTCCGTATTCGTTGTGTATTTCACCTAACGAACAAGTAGTTCACGGTTTTCCAAGCAAAGAAGAAATCAAAGAAGGTGACGTACTTTCTGTGGATTGCGGAGCTGTTTTGAATGGTTTTGTAGGAGATCACGCTTATACTTTCGAAATTGGAGAAGTAAAACCTGAAATCAAAAAGCTGCTTAAAGTAACCAAAGAATCTTTATACAAAGGAATCGAACAATGTGTGAGAGGCAAAAGAATTGGAGATATTTCTCATGCGATTCAGTCTCATTGCGAGAAAGAGGGTTATGGTGTTGTAAGAGAATTGGTTGGTCATGGAGTTGGTAGAAAAATGCATGAAGATCCGCAAGTTCCAAACTACGGAAGACAGGGAAGTGGTAAAATCATCAAAGATGGTTTGACGATTGCGATCGAACCAATGGTGAATTTGGGAACTGAAAAAGTGAAATTCCATAATGATGGTTGGACGGTTACAACTCTTGATAACCTTACTTCAGCGCATTTTGAGCATGATGTAGCGGTAATTAACGGAAAACCTGTGTTACTTTCTACATTTAAATATGTTTATGAAGCTTTAGGAATCGAAAGCGATGAAGAAAAGCCTTTCCAAATGGAATTTTAATGAAAAAGCTGACTAAGTTTTTATTAAATAAAATCCCTCGTCCGATGCTTATTCAGATGAGTGTTTGGGCGCGACCGCTCATTTATCAGTTCTTTAAAGGAGATCAGTTTTTTGATCCGATTGACGGAAGATCTTACAGGAAATTTCTTCCTTACGGCTACGGAAAACAGAGAGAAAATGCTTTGTCACCCGGAACTTTGAGCCTGGAAAGACACCGCCAAATGTGGCTCTATCTTCAGAATGAAACCGATTTTTTCATTAAAAATTCTAAAGTTCTTCACATCGCCCCGGAACAGGAATTTCTGAGAAAATTTAAAAGAATGAGTAATCTCAATTATATTTCCGCAGATTTATATTCTCCGATTGTAGATGTAAAAGCTGATATTTTAGATTTACCTTTTGAAAATGACACTTTCGATGTGATCTTCTGTAATCACGTTTTAGAACATATTGAAGATGATTCTAAAGCAATGAGCGAATTGTACCGAGTTTTGAAACCGGGCGGTTGGGGAATTATCCAGGTTCCTATGAAAAATTCTTTGGAGAAAACGTATGAAGATTTTACGATAAAAGATCCGAAAGAACGTCAGAAACATTTTGGTCAGTACGACCATGTTCGTTGGTACGGAATGGATTATTTTGATCGTTTGAGAAATGTTGGTTTTGAAACTGAACCCAATTTTTATTCAAAACAATTCAGCGATGCTGAAATTTTAAAATACGGACTCAATCACAACGAAATTTTACCTGTGGTTTATAAAAAATAAAAAAACGTCTTCAAAATCTGAAGACGTTTTTTGTTTGATTTAAACCTAAAAATTAATCTTTTATAAAAAGTTCAGGCTTGAAATTTTCAATCATCAAAATATATTGACCTTTTTGAAATTGACTCACATCAACTTTTACGGATTTGTCAGAAGTCAAAGTTTCGTAAACCAATTTACCTGACATTTCATAAATTTTCAGATTTAAATTTCTTTCAATATTTTCTATTGTTAAAAAATCTTTCGCAGGATTTGGGTAGATTTTTATACTCTTTTCAATTACATGATCCTTTGTTCCCAAAAATGAATTGTTATAGTATATTTTATCTCCATTAGGACTTGTTATGATAAGAGTTTTGGAACTACCATTATTTACAATCTGATAATTAAAAATTGCTCCTGAAGTTGTATTCAAATAAAAATCACAATTTTTCTGATCATAAGCTTGTGCTGCAGTTGCATTTGTACCATTATAAACCAATAAAGTACAACCTCCACCTTGTCTGGTAAAGCTATCTGTCACCGTATTGAAAGTGATTGTAGAACCAGCTGTATTGTAATAAGACGAGTTAAAATTATAAGTACCTCCATTATTACTGAACAAAGAAGTCCCTGTTGGAACTTGCATAATCGGACTTACTGTAGTTTGATTATTGATAATCATTTGCGAAATGTACCAATTGTTACTAAAAAGATCAGCGTTTTGTGCAGAAATAAAATTGCTGAGAAATGTTAAAAAGAGTAAAGCTTTTTTCATGTAAATTTTTATCTAAAGATACAAAATAAAATTATTCTGCAACTGGTGATAAATATTAAATTTAATTTGTACAATTAATCAATGAGAAACCGCTTTTAATCCAATCACAGAACCAATCAAAGTACAGATAAAAAATACTCTCCAAAAACTTATAGGATCTTTAAAGACTAAAATTCCCATTAAGACGGTTCCTACTGCGCCAATTCCTGTCCAGACTGCATATGCGGTTCCTATTGGTAATGTTTCCGTAGCTTTAATGAGAAGCAGCATACTGATTGTAAGACAAGCCAGAAAACCACCAAACCACCAATACATTTCGCTTCCTGAGGTTTCTTTTACTTTTCCTAAACAAGAGGCAAAGCCAACTTCAAATAATCCTGCAATAATTAAAATAACCCAATTCATAAAATTAATTTATGTTGCAAAATTGGGAATTTGATTTGGTTTAAAATTTTACAAATGATAAAAAATGATCAGATTTTATCTTGAATAGAAATTTTACTTAAAATATAAATATTTATCTCGCATATTTGGCAAATTAAGCAGATCAAGAAAATAAATCTGCTTCATCAGCATAATCAGCGAGAGTTTAAATTAAGATTATTTTATTTCTGCGCGAATTCTGCTCAAACTTACTTGGGTAATTCCCAAATACGAAGCAATATGTCCCAACTGAACTCTTTGCAAAAGATAAGGTTTCTCTCGCAACAGATCTTTATATCTTTCCAACGCAGTTTTATATTGTCTTGAGATGATCAGTTCTTCCGTTTTTACCAATTCTCGTTCTGCAAATTTTCTTCCCCAATTAGCAATATGAATATCTTCGTTGAAAAGTTGTTTCAATTTTTTCGTCTCTAATTGATACAATTCGCAATCTTCAAGAAGTTCGATACTTTCATAACCAGGTTTTTCATCTACATAACTTTTCATTGATACGATTGGCTCTCCTTCAGTTCCGAACCAGAAAGTGATGTCATTATTTTCTGTCGAAGCATAAGCTCGTGCAATTCCTTTTTTTAAAAAATAAATTTGCGGAATAATTTTATTGGATTCCATTAAACAGAAACCTTTTGGATGATCAACTTCTGTAATAAATTGTTTCAGATTTTCCTTTGAAGCTAAAGGAAGAGGGTAGATGCGATCAATAATCTCGTCAATATTCATATAGAAATTAATATTTGCAGAAGTTATTTAGCTGAAAGTTATTTCTTTGTATTTCGTAGATAAGTGAAACGGCTTTGTCTATCTCATAAAATATTTGTCTATCAAAAACCCTTAGTTTAACCTTGCGATTTTAAATTATCTTCATTCAAAAATACACTTTTTTCAGCATCTAATTTTAATATAGACCACAAGACCGATTTTGTTTTACTAACTTTGCAAATCGTAATAAAAGCGACTTAATTTTTTTATATGCATAAAGCAGGATTTGTAAATATCGTTGGAAAGCCAAACGCCGGAAAATCAACCCTTCTGAATCAATTGATGGGTGAAAAACTGGCAATCGTAACTCAAAAGGCACAGACAACCAGACATAGAATATTTGGAATTTATAACGAAGAAGACTTACAGATCGTATTTTCTGATACTCCCGGAGTTTTGGATCCTAAATACGGTTTGCAGGAAAAAATGATGGATTTTGTGAAAGATTCTTTACAGGATGCAGACGTTTTCCTTTTCATTGTAGACGTTACCGATAAATCAGAACAATCAGAATTTTTAATTGAAAAATTAAACAAGATTCCGGTTCCGGTTTTATTATTATTAAATAAAATTGACCAGACCAATCAGGAAGGTCTTGAGAAAATAGCAACCGAATGGCACGAAAGAATTCCTAAAGCGGAGATTCTTCCTATTTCTGCTCTAAATGCTTTTAATATTGATGTTATTTTACCAAAATTAAAATCAATGTTACCGGAAAGTCCGGCCTATTATGACAAAGATATGTATACTGATAAGCCAGAAAGATTCTTTGTGAACGAAGCAATTCGTGAAAAAATCCTTTTAAATTATGAAAAGGAAATTCCATATTCTGTAGAAGTTGTGACAGAAATGTTCAAAGAAAATGAAGGAATTATTTTTATTGATTCTATCATTTATGTAGAAAGAGACACCCAAAAAGGAATTATCATTGGTCATAAAGGTGAAGCCATCAAAAAAGTAGGAACTGAAGCAAGAATAGATCTGGAGAAATTTTTCGCAAAAAAAATTCATTTGAATCTGTTTGTTAAAGTAAAAAAAGACTGGAGAAAAAACGACAGAGATCTGAAGAATTTCGGATACAGATAGACTAAAAAGTCAATATTCATCGTTGTATAAGTAGATTTTTCTTATCTTTAAAATAAATATTCAATCAATGACCTATTTTAATTCAAAAACGAATCTGGTACTCATCGACATTGTATTATTAATTGTAAGATTATTTGTAGGATTTGCTATGTTATCTCATGGTTTTCCAAAACTTCAGATGTTGCTTGAGGGAGGAGATATCAAGTTTTTTGATTTTCTGGGATTGGGACCAAAAATATCTTTGGGTCTAACTGTTTTTGCAGAATTTGTTTGTTCAATATTTCTGATATTGGGATTATTCACCAGAATTGCAGTAGGATTTCTGATGTTTACAATGTTTGTTGCAGGCTTTATAGTTCATGGTTCAGATGCTTTTGATAAAAGAGAAATAAGTTTACTCTATTTAAGTATCTATCTTTTAATAATGGTTTTAGGAGCAGGTAGATTTTCTATCGACGGAATGATAGAAAAAAGAAGAAGAGCTTCAGAATGGTAGATGTAATACTTTAAAATATAGAAAGCGGTAATTTTTTTACCGCTTTTTTTATGGATTTTAAATTCGGACTTTTATCAATCAAATGAACTATCTTAAATCTAACTTCATCATTATATCTGTCTGTTCTTCGTTACCAAACTTGAAAATATGCTTGTTAAATTCCTTAAAACCGTTTTTCCTGTAAAACTGTATTGCACGTAAATTTTCTTCCCAAACTCCGAGCCAGACATAATCAACATTTTCATCTTTAGCAATCTGTAATGCTTTATCATAAAGTATTTGTCCGACTTTTTGACCATGGAAATCTTTAGAAACGTAGATTCTTTCTATTTCTAAAGCATTACTATTCTGTAATTCGGTTTGCGCATCACCAATATTGACTTTCAAATAACCGATTACCTTATTTTCGGAAAGTGCAAAGTAAAATTTTGAGTTTTGATTCTGTATTTCTGAAATTAATTTTTCTTCTGTAAATCCTTCGCTGAGATATTTCATCATATTCTCTTCAGTATTATGTGGTGAGAATGTGTCAAAAAAAGTTTGCTTTGCTATTTGCTGTAGTTGCTCTATATCATTTTGATTTACAGCTTTAAGTATAATGTTGTCCATTGGAATTTTAATATTTTGTATTTTCAATTTTGTAAATTAATCCTTTCTGACCATCAAAGTCAAAATCTTTTACATAGTGGAGTCCGATTTTTTCCAAGACTTTAATGGATGCCTGATTTTCTTTCATTGCTCTTCCTATAATTGTTTTTAGATTGAGTTTTTCGAATCCGTAATTTAAACAGGCTTTTGCACTTTCGGTCGCGAAACCCTGACTCCAGAAATTTTCAAAAAATCTGAAACCAATATCCGTTTCATGTGATTTTTTATCATATTTTAATCCGCACCAACCAAGAAATTCTGTTGTTGATTTGTTGATTACTGCCCATCTTCCGAAACCATTTTCTTTATAGTCAGAATAATTTTCTAAGAATCTTTTAGCCTCATCAATATCTTTAAATGCTAAATTTCCGGTATATTTTATAACATTTGGATTTAAATTTAAGTCATAAAAGCTTTCTGCATCATTCATATTAAATTCTCTGAGCAGAAGTCGAGTTGTTTCAAGAATCAATCCTTCCATTTTAATGTTTAAATTATATGGTAATTTAAGGAATTTCATGAAAATCAATTAAAGTTTAATAGAAATTAGATTCGATATAAATACCAATCATTGTAATCGCAATGTTCATATTCTGTTTACTTTAGATTTTGTAATTTTCTGTCGACAAAAATTCAATATAAAATTGAAGAAAAATTGTCGTAAACAGTTATGATACGAACCAATCCAATATTTTTAGATTATCTTGACGAGCTCTATAATAAGCAAGAAAACAAGCAGGAAATAATTCTCAAATCTTTTGATAAAGAAGATAGAATACTGACACAGAATGAAGTTTCTGATGAAATAATGCTTATCAAAAGTGGAATCACTAAATGTTTTTTCGTAGAAGAAAATGATAAAGAATATATTGTCGAATTCTTGGGGAAAGGTGAGATCATCGGTGAAATAGAAGTGATCAAAAACGTTCCTTGTCTTTGCAGTATCGAAGCCATGACAGAAGTGCAGGTTTATTTGATGACGATACCTTATTTTCAATCATTAATCAAAAATGATTTAACTATCAATAATCTTTTGCTTGATGTTTTCGCAGAACGTATCGTACAGACTTCCAGTAGAGCGTCTCATCAACAGCTTACAGAAAATACTTTATCGGAACTTCTGGATGTAAAAACAAAAGAAATGAAAATCTCAAAAAGTGATATGGCTGCTTATTTAGGAATTTCACTGAGAAGTATGAATAAAGCTTTAAAAAAGATTGAATAATAAAGTAACGTTCTTAGGTAATTTACAATTATAATGAATCTGAAATTGGATATATTATGTGAATAAGTTTGGTTCTCCATCTTTTGAGAATTTCAACAATTTCATCAAGATTTTTATCTGCATTTAAAAGATTGATTCCGTTATAAATAGGATAATCATTTGTTGTTAAGTTAAATTTTTTTAATGCTTCCTGATCTGTATTTTCTCCTGAAGTTATATGCTTTGCCAACTTAATAATCAAATCAACATTTGGCTCAAATTCATAAAATTTTGAGTAATCTTTTTCTTTAAAATAAATTCTGATTGTTGAATAAATATAATTTTCAAAAGCTAAAATTGCCAATCGGTAAATTGCTTCACACTCCTGTCTTTCGTCCATAGTTCCCCACCAATCACTTGATAGTTCGTTATGAAAAAGATTTTTTATAGCTTTATTCACTCCCTCAATAATAATTTCTAATCTTGAAATTTTTTCATCCCAGTTTAAAGCGCTTTTTCTAATTTGATCTATTGTCAAATCCTTAATATGTTTTAAATATAAATATAAAAAAAACGATCTAAAAAGACCGCTTTCAATTTATAATTTATTTGATTCAATTCTCTTCGCAGACAAATTGAGAAATCGTATGACGAGCATTACTGCGGAAATCGTTAATCCTAATCCGAGAGCAATCCACATTCCGAAAGCGCCCATTTTCATCGTTACACAAAGGAAATATCCTAAAGGAATTGTAATCACCCAATATGCAATAAACGTGTAAATAGAAGGAACTTTCACATCCTGTAATCCTCTTAAAGTTCCTAAAGCAGTTACCTGAATTCCGTCTGACAATTGGAAAAGAGCAGCGATAATCATGAGTTTTGAGGCTAAAGTAATTACTTCTATTTCTTCACTTTTAGTAAAGAATGTCGGAAGAATATTTCGTCCCAAAATAAAGATTACACCACAAATACACATAAAAATAAAAGCAATTTTCAAATTATTGATCCCGACTTTTCTAAGTTCAACGAAATTTTGTTCGCCTAATTTTCTCCCGATCATCACTGTTGAAGCAACACTAAAACCGATACATAAATTAAAAGTAAACGAAGCCATGCTTAATGCAATTTGATGTGAAGCAATGTCGTGTGAAGAAATCAGTCCGCAAATAAAAGCTGCTGCGGCGAAAGCAGTCACTTCAAAAAACATCTGCAAAGCGGTAGGGAAACCGATTCTTATCATTTTTTCAAACATTTTCTTTGAGAAAACTTCTACTTTTAATGTGAAATCTTTGATATACTGTCTTGTCTTTTTTTCTTTAAGTAAAACATAATAGAGAAAAACAACCATAAAAACTCTCGCAATTAAACTTGCTAAAGCTGAACCTTTCACCCCCATTTCAGGGAAAATCCATAATCCTTTGATGAAAACATAGTTTAAAACAATGTTGATTACGTTGGCAATAATTGTCGCCTTAGTAACTCCGATCGTGTAAGAAAGTCCTTCAGAAACTTCTCTTAATGTCTGGAATGCCATAAATGGAACAATGCTGATTGCCATGATCCAAAGAAAATCTACCGTATCTGGAATGATTTTTTCCGGTTGTCCGGATTTGTAGAGCAGTGGTAATCCCAAAAAAAGAATTGTCATCAGAAGAATTCCGACCGACATATTAATGACGAAACCATGACTGAAAACTGAATTGATCGTTTTGTGATCATTTTGCGAATGTGCTTCAGAAACCAGTGGCGGAATCGCAAAAGAAAATCCCAATGCCAAAACAAACATTGAGAAAAACACAGCGTTTCCTAAAGATACGGAAGCCAAAGCATCTGCTCCAAGCAATTTTCCGACAATAATATTATCAAATAAGTTCACCGAAACTTGCCCGACTTGCGTAAGCATTACAGGAAGTGCTAAAGTGAGGGCTTCTTTCGTGTAATTTTTATTTAAAAAGTTCATAACAGTTCAAAAAAAATTTGCAGTAATAATACTGCAAATTTTTATTCTATATTTTAATTAATAATTAAATTATTTTCTCACAAAACTTGCAACATCCTCTTCAGAAACCGTAGCTCCTCCAAGAATAATTAATCTTTCAACAACATTTCTCAGTTCTCTGATATTTCCAGTCCATGCAAGAGCTTTTAAAGCATCAATTGCAGTGTCGTCAAATTTTTTCAGAGCAGTACCATGCTCATCAGAAATCATCGTTGAAAAGTGGTCTACCAACAATTTGATATCTTCTTTTCTCTCATCCAAAGGCGGAACGTAGATTTCAATCACAGAAAGTCTGTGATACAAATCTTCTCTGAATCTTCCGGCTTCGATTTCCTTAGCCATATTTTTATTGGTTGCTGCAAGTACTCTTACATCAACTTTTATTTCTTTATCGCTTCCTACAGGAGAAACTTTGCTTTCCTGCAATGCTCTTAAAACTTTAGCCTGAGCAATCAGACTCATGTCTCCAATTTCATCTAAGAAAATAGTTCCACCGGTTGCCTGTTCAAATTTTCCCTGTTTATCTTTGATAGCACCTGTAAAAGAACCTTTTACATGGCCGAAAAGTTCAGATTCAATTAATTCAGAAGGAATTGCAGCACAGTTTACTTCCACCATCGGACCTCTTGCTCTTTCACTTAAATTGTGAATTGCATGAGCGACCAATTCTTTACCTGCACCGTTTGGACCTGTAATCAAAACTCTTGCATCAGAAACCGCCACTTTTTCAATCATCTCCTGAATTTTCTTCAAAGCCGCAGATTCACCGATCATTTGGTATTTCTTGTTGACTTTTCTTTTCAGAGTTTTATTTTCGGTTTGAAGATTTTTGTTTTCTTTCTTCAAAGTTTCCTTTACCAAAGCATTTTTCACACTGGTAATCAATCGGTTGATATCGATTGGTTTTGAGATAAAATCGTAAGCTCCATCCTTTAAGCAAGCTACCGCAGAATCGATGTCGGCATGTCCGGAAATCATGATAAATGTAGATTCAGGCTTTAAAATCAAACTTTGTTTTAAAAATTCAGTACCTGACATTTTAGGCATTTTGATATCTGAAATTACTAAGGCAAAGTCTTCTTTCTCAACTTGTTTGTAGCCTTCAAGGCCGTCTTCGGCAATAACAAATTCGTAATCGGTAAGTTCATCCGAAAGAATACTTTGAAGTACACCGGAGATTGCTTTTTCGTCTTCTACAATAAGGATTTTTTGCATAGTCGCAAATTTAGTTAATTTTTGCTCAATTGCATCAAAAACTGTTCCTAAATCTACGATTGGGAATAATCTCTTCGCCCGAAAATTGCCGAACCAACGCGCACAGAATTAGCTCCGCATTCAATAGCAATAGGGAAGTCGTCGCTCATTCCCATCGAAAGGGTTTGTAAAGGTTTCGTTTTATTTAAATCATCGAAAAGATCTTTTAAAATTTTAAATTCTTTTCTAACCTGATTTTCATCTTCCGTAAAAGTTGCCATTCCCATTAATCCGGTTATTTCTACATTGGAAAATTCACCGTTAACGAATTTTTGAAACAGATTTCTTGCTTCTTCAATTTCAAATCCGAATTTTGTTTCTTCTTCGGCAATTTTTATCTGAAGTAAAACATTAATCTTTCGGTTATATTTTGCAGCTTCTTTGTTGATTTCATTGAGAAGTTTCTCTGAATCTACACTTTGAATGGTGTCAATAAATTCTGCAATGTATTTTACTTTGTTGGTTTGAAGATGACCGATCAAATGCCATTCAATATCTTTCGGGAGTAAAGGATATTTTTCAGTCAATTCCTGAACTTTATTTTCACCAAAAACTTTTTGTCCTAATTCATAAACTTCCTGAATTGCTGAAATTGGGTGTGTTTTTGAAACCGCCACAAGCTGAACAGTTGCCGGAAGCTGATCTTTTATGTTGTTGTAATTTTCCTGAATACTCATAATTGCAAATTTCTGAAATTTAGAAAAGAAAAACTATTTAAATATGAATTTTGTTAAATTAAAATCCCACAGATTGCACAGATTTTCACAGAGGATTGAGTTTAATTTTATTTAATTGAAAAAATAACATCTGTGACCATCTGTGAAATCTGTGGGAGATTAAATTAATTCAAAACCTCATTAATTCTAGGATATTCTGAAATTTTTCTAAAAACAAAACGATTGCTTTTCTGAAGTTTTTCTATAAATAAGTCGAGCTCATTAATAGAATCTGCATCTGTGAGATATTGATCATGTGTAAGAAAAACCAAATGTCTTGAAGTTTTTTCTAAATCATTAAAGAATATGCTGTCTACTTTTTTGAGCATTTCCTGATGATTTCCTTTCAGTGCCATCTTATTGGTGGGTTTCCACTCCAGATCCCAACCGACAATTTTATAACCCGCATTTTTCAGGCTGTTTGCAGCTTCATTTGAACTTTTAAGATCCGTACTTGTAACATTATTGAGCCTCCAAATATTTCTTCCCGGCGTTCTTGCAATCTTATTTTTTAATTTTAAACTGTCTTTTGCAGTATCAAAATCATGAATTACAGCCGCAGGATTTCTATAAAATTCTGTGTATTTATTATGGGCGTGAGTATGACTGTGATTGGCTAATTCAACTAATCTATCTTTTCTTAAAGATTCAAGATCGTCTTTTTGCCCTTTGCTTCCTGCTGCGTGTTGACCGACCAAAAATGCTGTTGCGCAAACGTTTCTTTTATGAAGTATTTTTAAGAGATTGTCTGTACCTCGATTGGGTCCATCATCAAAAGTAAGATAGATGACTCTTTTGTCTGAGATGATATTTTTATCATCAATATTCTGGACTTTGATTGCGACGGGATGTTTTTCTGAAATCATCTTTTGAGATTCTTTCTTGTCTTTTTTCTCATTGCAGCTGTGTAATAAGATTGTGGTTGCACTCATCAATGCAAACACCCCAAGAAAAGTCCTGTTCACAGACTTTTCCGCAAAGTTTTTTTTCATAAAAGTAAATGGAAATTAAATTGTTAAAAAATGTTAAATTTTCAAAAATAAAGTTAACAAATTTCAAGCCAATTTCAGTAACACTTTTAGGTTTTTAATAAAATTTTAATAAAATATTTTAACCTAAAATTTTCTTCAAATATATACTGTTTTTTATGGCTGCATTTCCCCAGGTATTATTAAAGAATACATATGTTTTCATATATGACTTTTTAATTTTCTTAGCTAAATCATCTAGGAAATTTTCTGAATATTCTGATTTATAAAGAATAGGTTTTCCATGAAGACGATAGTACAGTATTTCTTCAGAATTGACAATTACCTCTTCTGAAAGCTTCCCTGGAAAGCTTACACCGGAGAAAACGATGTTATTGTCTTTTAAGGTTTTATAAATTTCATCATTCCACCACGATTCATGACGGAATTCAATGACGTTTAAAAAGCGATCATCAATATTTTCTAAAATGATGCTTAAATTCTCATCTGTATTTTTAAAAGAGGGAGGAAACTGATACAAAAATCCGGCAAGTTTTTCCTTTAAATGTGTTTCAATATGATTACAAAATTCTGTGATTTCATCTTTGCAATTTTCAAGTCTCTTTTCGTGTGAAATAGTCTTAGGAATTTTAATGAAAAATTTAAAATTTTCAGGCGTTTCGTCGAACCATTTTGTCAATGTTTTTGCGGTCGGTTTTCTGTAAAAAGTTGAATTAATTTCAACCGAATTGAACTGTTGAGAATAGAGAGTAAGATAGTCTTTGCTTTTTGCATCTTCCGGATAAAGAGAACCCTTCCAATCGTTGTTGTAAAATCCTGAACATCCGATGTAGATTTTTTCTTTTTCCATTTTTGAATCTTTAAAGTGTCGGTGAGATAAAACTTACATGCTATTAAATTCTCTCGCAGATTTTGCAGATTACGCAGATTTTAAGTTTAATTTGAATTTTTACACGCAATCATCTGCTCAATCAGCTCAATCTGCGAGAGATTAAAACTATTTATTTAATATTTAAATCCACAGAATTTAGCCTTAATGAATTTAAAATCACAGATAAAGAACTGAAACTCATCGCCGCCGCTGCAATCATTGGCGATAACAAAATTCCAAAAAACGGATACAACAATCCTGCCGCAATCGGTATTCCCAAAACATTATAAATGAAAGCGAAGAAAAGATTTTCTTTGATATTTTTAAGAAGTTTTTCGCTAAGAATTTTCGCTTTTGCTACACCAATTAAATCTCCTTTTAACAGAGTGATTTCTGAACTTTCAATAGCAACATCGGTTCCTGTTCCCATTGCAATTCCAATATTGGCTTGTGCTAAAGCAGGGGAGTCATTGATTCCGTCTCCTGTCATCGCTACGATTTTTCCTTGCTGTTGCAGCTTTTTCACCTCATTTAATTTATCTTCAGGAAGACAATTGGCTTTAAAATGTTTAATTCCAAGTGCTTCTGCAACTGCTTTTGCGGTATGCTCGTTATCACCTGTCATCATGATGACATCAATTCCATCATTTTGAAGTAGTTCGACTGCTTTTTTCGAGCTTTCCTTTATTTTATCGGTAAAACTTATAAATCCTAAAACTTCATTTTCTTGAGCAACGTACGAAATTGTATGAGCTTTTGATTGAATTTCCACAGCTTTTTGTTTTAAATTTTCAGGAATTTGAATTTGATTTAAAGTCAATAAATTTTCGTTTCCTAAATAAACTTTTTTTCCGTCAATGATTCCTTTTACACCTTTCCCGGAAATATTCTCAAATTCACTTACTTTTTCAGCACAAATATTTTCTTCTTTTGCTTTTTTAATGACCGCATTTGACAGCGGATGTTCTGAATTTTGGTTTAATGAATAAGCCAGTTTTAAAACTAAATTAGGATTATCATTTACAGATTCAATATGTTCAATAGAAGGTTTTCCTTCAGTTAAAGTTCCTGTTTTATCGGTAATTAGAACGTTTACTTTATTCATCTGTTCAAGAGCTTCAGCGTTTTTAATTAAAATACCATTCTTCGCTCCCTTACCAATTCCAACCATCAGAGACATTGGAGTTGCCAAACCTAAAGCACATGGACAAGCTACAATAAGAACCGCAACTGCATTGACGAAAGCAAACAGACTTTTTTTACCTTCTGGGCCAAAAATCTGCCAAGATATAAAAGTAAGAACAGCGACCAAAATTACAGTCGGAACAAAAACTTTTGCCACTTTATCGGTCAGTTTTTGAATCGGAGCACGACTTCGGCTTGCGTCATTCACCATTTTAATAATCTTCGACAGCAACGTTTCATCACCAACTTTTTCAGCTTTCATAATGAAAACCTGATTTCCGTTGATTGTTCCGGAAGTTACCTGATCGTTGATTTCTTTCTCAACTGGAATCGGTTCACCGGTGATCATACTTTCGTCGACCACAGAATTGCCTTCCGTTATTTTTCCGTCGACCGGAATTTTTTCACCTGGTTTTACTTTTAATAAATCGCCAATTTTTATTTCTGATAACGGAACTCTTTTTTCTTCTCCATTTACAATTAAATTGGCTTCATCCGGAGAAAGATTCATAAGTTCTTTAATGGCATTTCCTGTTTTTTTGTGAGCTAAAGCTTCCATTAATTGTCCTAAAATAACCAAAGTAATAATCACGCAAACCGCCTCAAAATATAAAGGACTTTCATGACCGTGACCTCTGATTTCGTGCGGAACAATATTTGGGAAAATTAAAGCAACAATACTGAAAATAAATGCTGCCGAAACGCCTAATGCAATCAAACTAAACATATTTAAGTTCCAGGTTTTAAAAGAAACGAAGCCTCTTTTTATCAAAAACCATCCGGAATAAAATAAGACTTGAATCGTCAAAGCAAGTTCAGTGAATCCCTGCATTTGATGAGAAAAAGGAAAGTTGATGAACATTCCGCCCATTGAAAGAATAAAAACGGGGATTGTGAAAATTAAAGAAGTAATGAATTTTCTTTTTAAAATATTATAAGTTTCGTCTTCTTCGTTGTCGCCATTTTTATCGGGATATTTAACCAAATCCATTCCGCAAACCGGACAACCAACATTAGAATCATATGTTTTATCACCTTCGCAGAACATCGGACAATAATATTTTCCCGCCATGTCATCAGTAACTTTCGGTGCTTCCTGATGTTGATGATTATGAGAATTTGTTTGATGATTTGAAACTGAATTTTTAACCAAATCTTCTGTAATTTCCTCTAAATGCATATGACAAATCGGACAATCCCCTTTCTCATCATAAATTTTATCACCTTCACAAAACATCGGACAATAATAATCTCCAACGTGATCTTTAAAATTTTTGGGTAAATTAGTTGTTGAAAACGTTGGTTTGAAATTTGGATCCTTCGCTAATTTTTCCTCGATAGGAACTAAAAACATATTGCAAACCGGACATCTTTCACCTTGTCTGAAATATACCTTCTCGCCTTCACATTCCATCGGACAATAATAAACTGAAGAAGGAGAAACTCTGTCCTGTGGTTTTATAAAGGCATTATCCAGACTTTTTGGATCTTCAAGTTTGTAATTTCCAATTTCTTTTAAAGCTTTATTTAATTCATTTAAATTAATTTCTTTGTGAGAAGTAATGGTTGCTGTATTTTCTTCAAGATTGATTTTAGCGTTGATATTTTCGAGACTGTTGAGTTTTTCTGAAATTTTTTTCTGACAACCTGAACAGGTCATCCCAAGTATTTTATATTGCTTTTGCATGATCCTAAATTTATTTTACAAATTTCCAAAATGAAAATGGAAGACTGTTATAAATTTAAGGATAATGTTTATAGAATTTGGATGGTTTTTAAGTGGGAGTAGAGAGAGTTTTAGAGTTTGAGGGTTGGAGGGTTGGAGCAATGCTTTAAGAAAAGTTATGGGTTTGCTTATAAAAAGAATTAATTTCAACTCTAAAACTCTAAAACTCTAAAACTCTAAAACTCTAAAACTCTAAAACCCTCCGGCATAATCCAACGGTTTTCTATCTGTGACTTTTAGTTTTTTGAATTCGGTAGGAGTGTATCCTGTACTGCTTTTAAATTGAGATGAAAGATGTTGAACGCTTTTATAGCCTAGATGAATCGAAATTTCAGTAAGAGTAAAATCGTTGTTGAACAAAAGTTCTTTTACTTTTTCAATTCTTTGAAGAATGTAATATTTCTCCAAAGTAATATTTCCATATTGCGAAAAAACTTTAGATAATAAACTGTAATCTTTGTGTAATACGTCACTTAGAAAATTTGATAAAACAAAATCTTCATCAGTTTCCAATCGTCCGATTTTTAGGATGATAAGATTTTTTATGCTTTCGATAAGTTGTTGAGAAGGTTCTTTGATAATTTCAAAACCGATCTCATTGAGCTTATTTTCAATATCAGAAAAACTGTTTTGTGGCAGTTCAGAATCAGTTTCTACCTGACCCAAATTTATAGACATGATATTAATTTCGGCCTTCTCAAAAATATTTTGAACCGCAGAAATACATCGGTCGCAAACCATATTTTTTATGAGAATTTTCATAATGAATTGTTGAGCCGGTCTTTTACAAATTCCACTTTTGTTTTTCCGTGGGGTGAAGGATTTCCATCTTCATCAAGGTTGACCATTACGATCCTCTCTACCGTTATTATGGTTTGGTGTGTCATTTTATTTCTAACTGCACATTTTAAAGTAAGTGAAGTTGAACCGAAAGCTGAAACTTCAATACCAATTTCGATAATATCACCCTGTTTTGCTGAACTTACAAAATTGATTTCTGATATATATTTGGTTACTACTTTTTTATTCTCAAGTTGAATCACGGCATATAAAGCAGCTTCTTCATCGATCCATTGCAAAAGTTTTCCTCCGAAAAGTGACTGGTTAGGATTTAAATCTTCAGGTTTTACCCATTTTCTGGTGTGATAATTCATGTAATTGATATTTGCAGCACAAATTTAATGTTTAAAACTGATTTTTCTGAGTGTTTACCTAGGTTTAATTGAAATAAAAATATTCATAAACTCAATTATTTCTTTTGGAACGCATCGCTTTTACTTTTTTGATTGAATCATTCATTAAAAAATATTGATATTCTTTATTCTCAATGGGAATCAGAGCAACTTTTCCTTCTTCATTATGATGGAATCCGAATCCGTATCTTTTTGCTAAAGCTGAACACCGAAGACAAGGTTGACCTTTTGAAAAGAATTTATCTCGTTCACTATCCTTTTCGCTTTCTGAGATCTCATTTTTAATCTTGTAACATTGAAAAATGAGATCATCTGATGTATATTGATAAGGGCTTTTTATTAAAAATTCATATTGCAGATTTGCAATTGTTTTTTCTTTCTTTTCAGATGGAATCTGACTTATTGATACTGGGCAGTCTTCTGCGACTTCTATAAAAGTATTGATATAATTCGTTGTGTGGTATTTCATCTTTATTTTGATAGTTTTTTTAGCTTATTTTAGACATGTATTGATGGTAAATATTTCATGTAAATGTTTGATTTAAAGCTAAATTACGACATTCTTATATTAAATTTTCTTTAATAGATGAAATAGTTTGAAAAAAGTTTTGATTTATTTAATTTAATTGTATCTTGCAAGCGTTTATATCAGGAATCAATATTATGTTCATTATTATGTTGCTTTTCTTTTATACCAGAATTTATATTAATTTTTAATTTTTTTTTAAAATGAACATTTTTGTTTCAAACATCAATTACGCAACTAAAGAATATGAGTTGCACGATTTATTCGCAGAATTTGGCGATGTATCATCTGCTAAAATTGTTACAGACAGAGAAACTGGTCGTTCTAGAGGTTTCGGTTTCGTAGAAATGGGTGACGAAGAAGGAGCTCAAGCTATCGAAGCTCTTAATCAAAAAGAACTTAACGGTAAGATTCTTAACGTGTCTGAGGCTAAGCCAAGAGAAGAAAAACCAAGAAGAAGTTTTGATAATAACAGAAGCGGTGGTGGAAGTTATGGTAACAACCGTTCAGGAGGTAATTCTGGAGGTGGTGGTTACGGAGGTAACAACAACCGTGGAGGTAACGGAGGCGGCGGAAGTCGTTGGTAAAAAATTAGAGCGGCTTTTAAGCCGCTTTTTTTATGTCTTTATTTATTTGAAATATCTAGAGTTTTTATTTTACCAACAACTAAAAACTGATAACCATCAACTAATTTAATCAATCTTTTTTCTTCTTCTTTTTCTTATCCTTTCCTTTTTTATCTTTTTTAGGATTTAGAATTTCTTCTGCATATTCTAATGTAGGAGTTTTTACTTTTACAGGTTTCATTTCAATTTTAAGATCAAAATATTCTTTTAGGTCATTCTGAGAAACCAGATTTTCTTTAAACAAAAATTCTAAAATTTCTTTTCCTGAATTATTGAAAAAATTGTCAGTTAGCTCTCGTAAAATAAACTTTTTGTACTCATCATAAGGAACGACAACACTGTATTTGAAAATTCTTCCTTCTTTCTGTGTAGATAAATAACCTTTTTCAACTAAGATTTTCAGGTAAGTGGAAACCGTATTCTGATGCGGCTTTGGTTCTGGATGTTTCTCCATGACATCCTTTAGATAGAATGAATTTAAGTCCCAGAAAAGCTTCATTAAGTTTTCTTCCGCTGATGTAAGATGATTTATTTTCATATTTTATTTTTAAAAATAAGTTATCGGTTTCACAAACGCTTACTTAATTGTAGTTTCCACCGGAATCACTTCAGTTGGTAAATCATTGCGCTGATACTTATTATTGCAATAAAGATAAATAAAAGAAACCAAAACAGCGATGCCTGCTCCCATAAATACTTCTTTCACGGTATGTCTTTTCAGAATAATTCTTGTTATTCCTACCAAAACTGCAATCGCAAGCCAGACAAAACCAATTTTTATATCAAATGCAAAGAATAATGCAGAAACAAAAACATTGAAAGCCGTATGCATCGAGCTTTTAATATATAGATTACTGAATTGTAATGCGAATAAAAGGATTAGAATAAACAGCATCACAAAATCAATGAATCCGTTTTTAATATAATTGAATGTCAAATAGGAAACAATACAAACTGCAATGAAGATATATAGCGTTTTTCGTTGAACTCTGTTTGATACATCCATATTTGTATAACGACCAGTTTTTACATTCCACACAATCCAGATAATTACTGGAAGAATGGTAATCAATAAAATAGGTAAAAAGTGCGTGGAGGCTTCCTTAAAGGTGTAATTTTGAATGCTGAAATACACGAAATAAATAACCAGAGAAACTAAAGGATTGAAAAAATCTGAGATAATTCTTGAAACAATTTGTAATAATGTAGTCTTCTTTTCTTCCATATTGAAGTTTGTGATGTAAATATAACATTATAACTAAAAAAACAATTGCTCTATATATAATAAAAACAAAGTTTTTTTTATATTTTTGCTCAACTATTTCATAATAAATAAGCAAGAAGCTAGCACATGAAAGAATTTTCTAAAGAGGTATACCTGAAATGGTATGAAGATATGACTATGTGGAGAAGGTTTGAAGACAAATGCCGTTCTCTTTATTTAAAACAAAAAATCAGAGGTTTTTTACATTTGTACAACGGTCAGGAAGCTATTCCGGCTGGTTTTACGCATGCAATGGATTTAACTAAAGACAGCATGATCACTGCTTACAGATGTCACATTCATCCGATGGCAATGGGAGTAGACCCGAAAAGAATCATGGCAGAACTTTGTGGTAAAGCTACAGGTACTTCCGGAGGTATGGGTGGATCTATGCACATTTTCAGTAAAGAACACCGTTTCTACGGAGGTCACGGTATTGTTGGAGGACAAATTCCTTTGGGAGCAGGTATTGCTTTCGCAGACAAATATTTCGACAGAAAAGCGGTAAACATCTGTTTCTTCGGAGACGGTGCCGCAAGACAAGGTTCTCTTCACGAAACTTTCAACATGGCAATGAACTGGAAGCTTCCTGTAGTATTCGTTGTTGAAAACAACCAATATGCGATGGGAACTTCTGTAAAAAGAACCGCAAACCACGAAGATATCTACAAACTAGGTCTTGGTTACGAAATGCCTTGTTTAGCTGTTGATGCAATGGATCCTGAGAAAGTGGCAGAAGCTGCTTATGAAGCAATTGAAAGAGCTAGAAGAGGAGACGGACCAACTTTTATCGAAGCAAGAACTTATCGTTTCAGAGGTCATTCAATGTCTGATGCTGAACCTTACAGATCTAAGGATGAAGTTTCTATCGCAAAGAAAGATGATCCGATTGAATTAATCAAAGCGAGAATCCTAGAGAACAACTGGGCGACTGAAGAAGAATTGGAAGCTACAGATAACAAATCGAGAGATTTCGTAGAAGAGTGCATTGAGTTTATGGAAAATTCTCCGTATCCGACTGCAGAAAAAATCTATGAGTATGTTTACGCTCAGGAAGATTATCCGTTCTTAGATAAATTAGAAAACTAAAAATTAATAATTAATTTGATAATTGAATTTGAGACTATTTAATCTCAAATCTCGAATCTCAAATCTCAAATCAATATAGATTATGGCAGAAGTTATTACAATGCCACGTCTTTCCGACACGATGACGGAAGGAAAGGTGGCAAAATGGCATAAAAAAGTAGGAGATAAAATAAAGGAAGGAGATATTTTAGCCGAAATTGAAACAGATAAAGCTGTTCAGGATTTCGAATCTGAAATTGAAGGAACTCTTTTATTTGTAGGAGTTGAAGAAGGTGCTGCAGCAGCAGTTGATTCTATTTTAGCAATTATCGGTGCAGAAGGTGAAGATATTTCTTCTTTAAAAGGAGGAAGTGCTCCTGCAGCTGAAGGTAGTTCTGAAGAGAAAAAATCTGAAGAAGAATCTAAAACTGAAAATGAATCTACAAGTGTTGAGCAAACTTCAGCAGAGGTTCCTGCAGGTGTAGAGGTAATTACAATGCCGAGACTTTCTGATACAATGACAGAAGGTAAAGTAGCTAAATGGCACAAAAACGTTGGAGATACAGTAAAAGAAGGAGACTTACTTGCTGAGATCGAAACGGATAAAGCCGTTCAGGATTTTGAATCTGAATTTAACGGAGTTCTTTTAAAGCAAGGTGTTGAAGAAGGTGGAGCTGCACCGGTTGATACTGTTTTAGCAATTATCGGCCCGGAAGGAACTGATGTTTCAGGAGTTGGAGCTGCTAAATCTGAAAATAAATCATCTGATAAACCAGCCGAACAAAAATCTGAAGCAAAAGCAGAAGAGAAATCGGTTGCACAAACTGCAAGTGCTTCATCATCAGACAGAGTAGCAATTTCTCCTTTAGCTAAAAAAATGGCTCAGGATAAAGGTGTTGACATTAACAGTCTTCAAGGTTCTGGTGAGAACGGAAGAATAGTGAAAAAAGATATTGAGAATTATCAGCCTTCACAAAAAACTGAAGCTGCTCCGGCTCAAAATAATGCTGCAGCTCAGGTTGCACTAAGTTTTGTACAGGGAGAAGATACAGAAACTCCAAACTCTCAGGTTAGAAATATCATTGCGAAACGTCTTTCTGAAAGTAAATTCTCTGCGCCTCACTATTATCTGATGGTTGAAATCAACATGGATAAAGCGATTGAAGCGAGAAAAGAAATCAACTCATTACCAGATACTAAAATTTCATTCAATGATATGGTAATTAAGGCGACAGCTGTAGCTTTAAGAAAACATCCACAGGTGAACTCAAGCTGGGCAGGAGATAAAGTTATTCACAGAGGAAATATCAACGTTGGAGTAGCAGTTGCAATTCCTGACGGTTTGGTAGTTCCGGTTCTGAAAAATACAGATCAGATGAATTATACTCAGATTTCTGCTGCTGTGAAAGATATGGCCGGAAGAGCAAAATCTAAAGGGCTTAAAGCAAACGAAATGGAGGGTTCTACATTCTCTATCTCCAACTTGGGAATGTTCGGAATTGAAACTTTCACAAGTATCATCAACCAACCCAACGCTGCAATTCTTTCAGTAGGTGCCATCATCGAAAAACCAATCGTAAAGAACGGTCAGATCGTCGTAGGAAACATTATGAAACTTTCATTGGCATGTGATCACAGAGTGGTTGACGGTGCTACGGGAGCACAGTTCTTACAGACTTTAAAAACATATTTAGAAAGCCCATTAACATTGTTACTGTAATTTTCTTTTTATCTAATACTAAAACCTCTCAGCTTGAGAGGTTTTTTTTGTTTTAAATTTTACTTAATCGTTCAATTCTTAATTGTGCTTCTAACTTCTAACTTCTAACTTCTAACTTCTAACTTAAGAATCTTTGCCAATAGAAAATAATATCCTATTTTAGTGAAAAAATATTAATGAAGAGAATGATTATCGGAATGCTTTCATTTTTAAGCATCATTACTTATGCGCAAAACCAACGATTCATCTATGAATACAAATTTGTAAAAGATTCTACCGAAAAAAGCAAATCTGAAACTGAACTCATGGTTTTAGATGCCACTAAAATTGGTTCTAAATTCTACAGTTTGAAAAAAAGCATAGCAGACTCGATACACCAGGATAGGTTGCAAAAAAAAGTAAAAGATTTTTCAGGAACAGATTGGGGATTAGTGCCGGATGTAGTTGAAAAAACATATCCCGATTTTAAAATTGAGTTCTTCAATATGTTGGAAATGGATAAATACAAGGTTACAGACAAGAGAAAATTAGATTGGAAAATACTGCCGAATAAAGAAAAAATAGGTGAATTGAGTGCTCAGAAAGCTTCCGTTAATTTTGCCGGAAGAACCTGGACAGCGTGGTTTGCTACTGATATTCCGATTCAGGATGGACCTTATAAGTTTCATGGTCTTCCCGGATTGATTGTAAAATTAGAGGATAAAACCCAGTCGCATTCTTTTGTATTAAAAGAAATCAAAAAGCTTCCTGCAGATTATCAATGGAAAAGTGACAATGACATAAAGAGCTTGAATGCAACAATTCCACTCGATGAGATAAAATATAAAAAACAGTTTATTGATTTTAGAAATAATCCGGCTAAAAGTTTAAGACAAATAGTTTCAAGCAATCAAAAAATAAATATAATTGATATGACCGGAAAACCCTTAGATATTGAAAAACTAATTAAGGATAAAGAAAGAGCGGCTAAAGAAAACAATGCCAGAGACAATAATGTTTTAGAACTGGAGTTATTAAAATAATTTAAAATACATTAATGAAAAATTTATTACTTACAATTTTTACTTTCTCAAGTATTCTACTGTACGCACAAAACCAAAGATTCAGCTACGAATACAAATTTGTAAGCGACTCAATCAACAAAGATAAATCTCAAACTGAACTTATGCACCTTGACATTTCAAAAAAAGGATCGAAATTTTATAGCCGGGACAAGGCGGTTGCAGATTCTATAATGAAGGAAATAGATAAAAAAAGCAATCCCGATTTTTCAGGAATTAAGTTCGGACAAGTTCAGTCCATTGTTGAAAAGTCGTATCCGGATTATAAAATTATATTTTTTAATTCGGTAGATATGGACAATTATAAAGTTTCTGATGAAAGAAAAATTGACTGGAAAATTCTTGCTGAAAAAGAAAAATTCGCAGAATTTAATACTCAGAAAGCAACCACTAATTTCGCTGGAAGAAAATGGACAGCATGGTTTACAACTGACATTCCTTTTCAGGATGGTCCATATAAATTTCATGGATTACCTGGCTTGATTGCGAAAATTGAAGACAATTCAAAGTCTCATTCTTTTATTTTAAAGGGTGTGAAAAATCTCAAAGCAGACGAAATTTGGATCAGTGAAAATGATAGAGAGAGATATGATCCATTGATCAATCTCAGTTATGATAAATATAATAAGCAGGTCATCGATCACAGAAATAATCCTACAAAAGGCATGAAACAATTGATGGCGAGAGGTGGAACCGTCAAATTTACCGATCAAAACGGAAAAGAACTTGACACCAATAAAATGATGAGAGATCAGGAAAAAAGAGCAAAGGAAAATAATGCAAAAGATAATAATCTTTTAGAACTTGATATATTACAATAAAAAAACTCCCGAAACTTTTAGTTTCGGGAGTTCATATTTTAAACTTAATTTATTTAAGCTAATTTCTGAGAATCTGAAATAAACTGAGCCAATCCGCTGTCCGTTAGAGGATGTTTCAATAAACTCAAGATTGGAGGAAGTGGGGAAGTGATCACATCTGCGCCAATTTTAGCACAATCAATAATGTGCATTGAATGACGGATAGAAGCAGCCAAAATTTCAGTTTCATACATATAGTTATCAAATACCAAACGAATCTCCTGAATTAGATTTAAACCGTCTGTAGAAATATCATCTAATCTTCCAAGGAAAGGAGAAACGTAAGATGCACCTGCTTTAGCAGCTAAAAGCGCCTGTCCAACAGAGAAAATCAAAGTACAGTTAGTTCTGATTCCTTTGTCAGAAAAATATTTCAATGCTTTAATACCGTCTTTTATCATTGGAATTTTCACCACGATATTTGGATGAATAGCCGCTAATTCATCACCTTCTTTAATCATTTCTTCATAAGTTGTAGAAAGTACTTCAGCAGAAATATCTCCGTCTACGATTTCACAAATTGCTTTGTAATGATCTTTAATTGCTTCAGCACCTCTTATCCCTTCCTTGGCCATCAATGATGGATTTGTGGTTACACCATCCAAAATTCCAAGGTCTTTAGCTTCTTTAATTTGCTCTAAATTAGCAGTGTCAATAAAAAATTTCATATAATAGATTTATTCTTACAAAGGTAATGAATACTTTGTAATTAAAGATTGAGATCATGTTACGAAAATGATTTTCTGTAACGTTTTAATTGATCAGTCTAATAAATATTAAATTTGTTTCTCATGAAGAAGAATCATTTTAAAGCACGTCTTGAAATCACAGGAATTAATCCCTTTGTTTTTTTATCTGAGAAAATTTTGAATGAGATTTTTGAAAAGTCAGGAAAAAACAAAAGTCCGATTCGTGTGAAAGGATCTGTGAATGATAAGGAATTCAGACAAAATTTAATGAAATATCTAGGAGAATGGCGATTGTATATTAATTTGAAAATGTTGAAAAATTCACCTAAAAGAATTGGTGAAATTCTTGATATTTGGATTGAATATGATAATGCTGTAATAAAGAATATCATTCATCCTGATCTGGAAAAAGCAATAAATGAAAACAATGTAGCATTGAAGAATTTTGAAAACCTAATCCCATCCAGAAAAAATGAACTGATCAAATACATAAATAATCTTAAATCAGAGACAGCAATTAATAAAAATATAGAAAAGATTATACGTCATCTAAAAGGAGAAACAGATTTTTTCGGTAAGAAGATTACTTAAAACTAATCTATATAAAAAATAAAATCCGGAAAAATTATCTCCGGATTTTACTTTTAAACTATGAATTTAATGTTTGGCTAAGTTTTATAGCATCCTGATTGGTAGGATCATATTCTATAGACTTAGCAATATGCTCTTTTGCTTTTGCTGGTTCGTTTTTCTGTTCAGCAAATGCAATATAAAAATATGCATAAGCCAGATTCTTCTTATTCTGTTCAATCTCTGTAGGTTTTACAGTTGCAATATACTTCTCATAAGCAAGTTTTGCATTGGCATCATCTTTAGCAGATTGATAGGCATAAGCCTGACTGTAATAAGATGGTGACCAATCTGGCAACAGTAATGATATCTTTTTCCATGTATCGACTGCATTCATCCAATCTGATGCATCTTGATACGCTGTAGCTAATTTTGCTAATGCTTCCGTATCTTTCGGATTTGTCTCAATTTGCTTTTTTAAACCCTCAATAGCAGGATTGACCTGACTTGCTGTAGCGGTAGTTTTCACACTCTCTTGCTGAGTTGTTTGTGCATTCATCAAACTTGCACTTCCCGCAAATAATAAACCTAAAAACAAATTTTTACTATACATTTTAATCATTTTCATAATCTTTTAATTTAATATTGAAATTTAAAATTCAATAATAATTCCAGAAAAACACAAATTTTAGAACCTTTAAGTTTTTTTAGAAAGTATTAACGAATCAATGTTTTTTTTAGCTTAATTTTTGATTCATCGATGTTTCATTTATCTTTGTCGTTATGTCTATTTTAATAAGTAATTAAAAGTTTCCTTTATGAATATCATTTTAGCATCAACTTCCACACTTTTCGGCGGAGAATATTTAGCCTATTTGAAAGAAGAATTAATACAATTGTACAAAGAAATCGACGAAATTATTTTCGTTCCTTTTGCAAGACCAGGTGGGATTTCTCATGATGACTACACTCAAAAAGTGAGGTTGTTTTTTGAAACAATTAATATAAAAGTCAAAGGTCTCCATGAGTTTGTAGATAAAACAGAAGCTTTGAATAATGCAAAAGGTTATTTTACAGGAGGCGGAAACACTTTTCTGTTGGTTAAAACACTGCACGAAGAAAATTTAATGACAGTTTTAAAACAAAACATAGAAAATGGAAAACCTTATCTGGGATGCAGCGCAGGAAGCAATATTGGCGGACAAAATATGAAAACCACTAATGATATGCCGATTGTTTATCCATCAAGTTTTGAATGTATGGCATTGGTTCCTTTCAATATCAATCCGCATTATCTCGATCCCAACCCTGAATTGAAACATAATGGAGAAACGAGAGAAACCAGAATTAAAGAATTTCTGACTCAAAATGACATTAAAGTTGTCGGACTTCGTGAAGGAAACTGGATCAGAAAAATTGGAGATGCAATTACTGTTGAAGGAAGCGAATTGACAAGAATTTTCGAAAAAGGAAACGAGCCTTACGAAATAGAAGCGGGAACTAAGCTTTAACTTCACTTCTTAATTTTTATATTTGATTAAATATTTTTCTATGAAGAAAACAATTTCTGTTTTAATTTTTTCGACACAAATCATCTTTGCTCAAAATATAAGTCAAAAACTGGAAGATGCTACGAAAAGTTTAATGAATTCTTCGACAGCAATCTCATCAAATTTGTCATTTTATGTTGCCGACGAAAGCGGAAGTTTAGTTTATGAATTTCAAGGAAATAAAGGTCTTTCAACCGCGTCGACACAGAAGATTTTCACTGCTGCAGCAGCTTTAGAAACATTAGGTAAAAATTATACTTATAAAACAACTTCATTCTATTCAGGAACAATTTCGAACGGAAATCTGACTGGAAATCTATTCATCACTTCAAACGGTGATCCTACCTTAGGAAGCTGGAGATATGAAGGGCACAAACCCGAAAATTTTAAACAAAAATTATTAGACGCCATCAAAAAATCCGGAATTACAAAAATTTCGGGAGATTTGATTATTGATGATACTTATTTTGACCATCAGACAATTCCCGGAGGTTGGCCTTTTGATGATTTTGGAAATTATTACGGAGCAGGTGTTTGGGGGGTAAATTGGCGTGAAAATCAGTTCGACGTCAATATTAACGGAACAGATTTTAAAAGTTTTTCCTATCCTTTAGCCGGAATTAAATGGTTAAATGATCTGAAAGCGGCGGGAAGTTCAGATCAAAGTCTGATCTTCACATCGCCATATTCTGATGTTGCTTTGATAAACGGAAGTTTACCTGCCGGAAAAGTGACAACAGTTTCAGGTTCTGTTCCCAATCCACCTTTGCAATTGGGAGTTGAAGTTGAAAAATGGATCAAAGATTCGGGAATTGAATTTTCAGGGAAATTATTGACAAATTCTCAGCTCGAAATTGATGGAAAGAAAACTTTAGAATATCCGAAAAGCAATATCATTCTTACTTACGAATCACCGACTTTAGACAAGATCGTTTATTGGTTTTTGAGAAAAAGTGTGAATATGTACGGTGAAAATTTAATTAAAACTTTGGGAAAAGAAAAAAAAGGAAATCCAAGTTTCAAAAGTGGAGTAGCTTATCTTAAAGAGTTTTGGAAGTCAAAAGGAATTAATTCAAGTATGATTAATTTTGCTGATGGCAGCGGACTTTCACCCCAAAATTATGTTTCGGCAAAAGCAGAAGTTCAGGCATTACTTTATGCAAAAAAACAACCTTGGTTTGAATCATATTATGACGGATTTCCAACTCAGGATAATGGCATGAAAATGAAAAGCGGAACAATGAGAGATACAAAATCCTATGCAGGTTATCATACTTCAAAAGATGGTAAAAAATATGTTTATGCAATTATGATTAATAATTACGAAGGAAGCGGAAGTACAGAATTGCAGAAGATTTTAAATGTTTTAAAATAATTAAATTGAAAAAAAGATCCATATTTTCCAGATTCAACAACTGGTTTATTTTTTCTCTGATGACGCTAGTTGTTGTAGCAATCGTGATCGCTTCAACTTTGGTAATCAATTATTTAAGAAGAGAAGAAGTAAGAAGAGTAGATATTTTGGTAAATGCCTTAAAATTTCAGCAGGAAGCTACTTCTCCAAGTCTTGAAGTTCAAGTATTGCTTCTGAAGATTTACAGTTCAAATACTACAATTCCATTAATTCTTTTGGATAAAAATGATCAAATTATTGAATATAAGCATCTACCGAAAGAAGTTGGTGATGATTCTAATAGAATAGTTGCGTTAGCAAAAAAGATGACTAAAAAATATCCTGCGATAGAAATAAAAGTGCAGGGGGGTAACAATCAGTTTGTCTATTATGATAATTCAGAAATTCTTAATAATCTACAGTATTTTCCTTTTTTGCTTGGTTTTTTTATATTATGTTACTTTTTATTCTCATACTGGTTTTTAAGGACGGTCAAAAAAACTGACGAAGGTTATCTTTGGGCTGGTTTGGCAAAGGAAACTGCACATCAAATTGGGACACCCTTGTCATCTATGATGGGATGGATGGAAATCATGAAACTAGAAAATCCCGAATCTGACGGTGTTCACGAAATTGAAAAAGATATTGAAAGATTAAGAACGATCTCGGAAAGATTTTCTAAAATAGGTTCGGTTCCTGAACTTAATGATATGGATTTTAATGAAACAATTCAGGAGAATTATGATTATCTTAAAACAAGAATTTCAAAGAAAATCAATTTTTCTCTTCTACTTCCTACTTACAATATTTTGGTTCCTCACAACAAAATTCTGATGAGCTGGGTCATTGAAAATTTGGTTAAAAATGCTGTCGATGCAATGAAAGGACAAGGAATTTTGCAGATGTCAGTTTTTGAACGCAATAAAAATATTTTGGTCGAAGTAAAAGACAACGGAAGCGGAATGACAAAATATCAGGCTCAAAATGCTTTTAAACCAGGTTATTCTACGAAAAAACGCGGTTGGGGATTAGGTTTAAGTTTGGCAAAGAGAGTAGTGCAGGAATATCATAATGGTGATATTAAAATTTCACAAACCGAAGTAGGAAAAGGAACTACTTTTAGAATTGTCATTAAAAAAGGATAATTTTTTCATAAAAATCATTGTTGCTAAAAGCTTATTACAGGAAGCCAAAAGCAAAAAAAAATCACTATTTTTGAAGCATGATTAGAGCAAGTAATATCCATAAATCTTATGGGAATCTGGAAGTTTTAAAAGGTGTTGATCTTCACATCAAAGCGGGTGAAGTTGTTTCAATTGTTGGTGAGTCAGGAGCTGGGAAATCTACACTTTTGCAGATTTTAGGAACTTTAGACAGTCCCTCTAATCCCAAAAATTACCAGACTGAAATTGAACTGAACGGTGAATCGTTTATCAATATGAGCGATAAGCAGATTTCAAGATTCAGAAACCAGAATATTGGTTTTGTGTTTCAGTTTCATCAGCTTCTTCCGGAATTTACTGCATTGGAAAATGTTTTAATTCCAACAAAAATCGCAGGAGCAAACGAAAAAGAAGCAGTAGAAAAAGCTTACGATTTGTTTGAAGATCTGAAAATTGCTCACCGATTACATCATAAGCCCAATCAGCTTTCAGGAGGTGAAGCACAGAGAGTTGCAGTTGCAAGAGCTTTGATCAATTCTCCAAAAATCATTTATGCAGACGAACCTACGGGAAATTTGGATTCAAAAAATGCAGATGATCTCCACCGATTATTTTTTGATTTGAGAGACAAATACAATCAGACTTTCGTGATTGTCACTCACAATCCCAATTTGGCAGAAATTACGGACCGAAAACTCGTTATGAAAGACGGTTTGATTATAGAATAAAAACACAATTTTTGATGATGAAACAATTTATTTTTCTGTTTCTTATTATTATTTCCTGTTCCAAAACTCAATCTCAGCAAAATCATTTGGTTTTGCCGGAATCAAAAATTTCAGAAATTAAAGATTTTGTAAAAGGGAAAAATTACAACCAGGAGATCGCAGTTTTTATCAATTTTAAAACGCATTCAGGAAAATACCGTTATTTTGTTTATGATCTGAAAAATAATAAAATCTTACAACGAGCAATTGTTGCACATGGGGAAGGTTCTGTAATTCCTCACTCAAATTCTTTGAAATTTAGCAATGTTGATGGTTCTCATCAGTCATCTTTGGGCAAATATGAAATTCGTGAAAGTTATAATGGTAAATTCGGAAAAGCTTATCGACTGGATGGTTTAGACAAAACTAATGATAATGCAAGATTAAGAAGTATAGTTCTCCATTCTTATTACTGTATTTCGGATAAAGAATCTATAGATCCTGCCTGTCTCAGTTTTGGTTGTCCGATGCTTTCTAAATTAGCTTTCAATCAAACTGCAAAATATATTGATCAATCAAAAAAGCCAATCATCTTATACGCATTTTATTAAACCTTTTTAACTGAATTCTAATCATTTACCACTAATCTATGTCCATAAAGTTTCTAGCCGAAGACGACAGACCCAGAGAAAAGTTTTTGCTGAAAGGTAAAAATTCACTTTCTGATTCTGAACTTTTGGCAATCATTATGGGAAGCGGAAGTAGAGATGAAACTGCAGTAGAACTCGCACGAAAAATTCTGACATCAGTCAATAATAATTGGCATCAGTTGAGTTTATTAACCATTAAAGATTTAACAAAATTCAAAGGGGTTGGTGAAGTAAAAGCAATTTCAATAGCAACTGCTTTGGAAATCGGAAGAAGAAGAGCAAGCCAGGAAATCCCGGAAAAGCCACAGATTTCGAGCAGCAATGATGCTTATCAGATTCTAAAACTTCATTTGGCAGATCTCAGGACAGAAGAATTCTGGGCGGTTTTCTTGAATCAGAGCAATAAAGTTATTCATATTGCGCAGCTTACTCAAGGAGGAATCAATCAGTCAATTGTTGATATTCGTATTGTTTTTAAAACGGCTTTAGATCATTTTGCAACGGGAATTATTATTTCGCACAATCATCCTTCGGGAAATTTAAAGCCAAGTGCAGAAGATATTCAGATCACAAAAACAATCAAAGAAGCAGGAAATCTGATGAATGTTCAGCTTTTGGATCATCTTATCATCACCCAAAATTCTTATTTAAGTTTCGCAGACGAAGGATTATTATGATTAGAAGATTGAAATATCACGAAATTGACTTTGAAAAATATGCAAATTGCTTAGAGAATTCTGCACAAAGGAAATACTCTGCAGCAAAAGATTTTCTTGATATCACTTCAGATAAACAGTGGGAATTGTTGATCTATAATGATTACGAAGCGGTAATGCCGATTCCTTTCGTTATTAAATTTAGACTGAAAATCGTACACAATCCGATGCTTTGTCAACAATTGGGAATATTTTCAGAAAAAGATTCTGTAGAAATCAATGAGAAATTTCTTTATTATTTAGAAAAAAATTATCTAATCAGAATTTATCCTTTTAATGATGTCAATTGTTTTAAGTCAGATTTAAAAAAGAAAAAAAACTACATTATCTATCCCGATTCTTACGAAGTAATTTATTCCAAATATTCTCCTAAGAGAAAACGAAAATTACGTTCCGAGCCTGAAATTCTCAATGATTCCGAAGTAAAAATAATCAGTTATAATGATGCTCAGGAATTTATCCAATCTCATTTGTTAGGTGCAGAAAAGGAGGGTGATACTGTTCGTTTTATTAATATTTTTAAAGAATTTTCACGTTCCGGATTGGTGTTTTTTTATGCTTATCATTATCAAAACAAAATTACCAATGTAATTGCAATATATTCGGACGAAAAAACCAATGCTTTGCTGGGAACATTTAATGATAAAAATTACGTGAAAATTTCCGGAGCATCTATTCTTATTGATCAAGTTATCAAAGAAAATATTGAGAAAAAGATTTTTGATTTTGAAGGAAGCGAATTGCCTAATGTTGAAGAGTTTTTCAGAGGTTTTCGTCCAGAATTGAAACCTTTTCCGATAATTGAGTCATCAAAAAAGGATTTATTGTTTAAGTTATTAAGTCCAAAATATCTGCTGAAATTTTTATTGAAATAAAGAGTGCTGTTTAGATCAATTCTAAATATTATTCTTAAATTTATCCAGTAATTATCAACGCAATCAGGCATGCTTAATAGAATCCGAACCTACAAATTTCCTTACATCGTTTACAATTTTTTCAACAAGAAAAAACTGAAACATAATATTCCGCTTTATAAGAAATTTGGGCTTGATAAAAGTTATTTTTCGAGTATTTCAAGCAAAGATTTTTCAAATCTGCCTTCTGACAAACGAAAAGTTGATTATCCAAAACTAGTAGAAACCGATTTTTATAAAGAACTAAATTCTGAAAATCAAAATTCAGTTCTTGAATTTGATGATAAAGGATTTTTGGTATTAAGAAATTTTCTGACTGAAAAGATTGCCGATCAGATCAATAATGAAATCGACAAACTGATGTCTGATGGAACGGTGAAATTCCGTTATGGTGGCAAACTGATGTTTGTAATTCATCATTCTGAAATCGTCAAAAATATTGGCAACGACAAAAAATTATTAGAATTTTTATCTGTTTTGATGGATGGACAAGCGAAACTTTTCCAGAGTATTAACTTCATCAATGGAAGTCAACAAAAAACCCATTCCGACAGTATTCACATGACCACTTATCCTTTGGGCGGACTTTTAGGAGTCTGGATTGCGCTGGAGGATGTTGACGAAACTAATGGAGCTTTACATTACATTCCGGGAAGCCATAAATTACCTTATTTTTTAAATTCAGATTATGACAATGAAGGAACGGCTTTCAAAATAGGAAAGAAAAGTTATAAAGCGTATGAAGAATTTCTTGCAGAAAAAGTAAAAGAATTAGGTCTTAAAAAAGAGATTTTCAGAGCCAAAAAAGGTGATTTATTGATCTGGCACGCCAATATTTTACATGGTGGAGAACCGCATTTAGACAAATCAAAAACCAGAAAAAGTTTGGTTTATCATTATTTTGACGAAAACAGTGTTTGCTACCATGAAGTTACACAGCGACCTGCATTGTTCGAATTATAAATTTTAATATTAATCTTTTGTCAGAGTCAAAACAGAATCTTCATTTCTTTTGACTCTAAATCCAAAGGACTCAAGATCACTATTTAAATCTGAAGAAGTGTATGGATGATGGATTTCTATAATGATATTTTCTACATTTGAAAGCCACGCATTATTTTTATGCAATAAATCAATTTCTCCGCCTTCAATATCGATTTTCATCAGATCTATATGTGGAATTTCAAAATTCCTTTTTAAAGTTTCAATGGAGATTGCTGTAGTAGAAACTCCGATATCCGATATTTTCTGATTATAAGAAAGTTCATCATTGCTGAAATTGACAAACCCGTCTTCGAAATAAGCTGCTGCATTTATACATTCAATATTCTTGAATGAGATTGTATTCAGTTTTAGTAACTGAAAATTTTCTTGGGAAGCTTCGACCGCATATACTTTTGCATTGGGATATTTTAGAGACAAGTAAATCGATGTCATACCAATATGCGCTCCCAAATCAACAATTATTTGGGGTTCGTTTTTTAATAAAGAAAGATGTTCGGCGTAAGTTTTTTTCCAAAGTACTTCGTAGAAAATACCAATATCTCCTGTAAAAGTCCGCAGATAAAGATCAAATTTTCGTCCTGCACTTTTAAAATGATAAACAAAAGTTTCGTCATCTTTCAGATCTAAAATGTTTTTCTCAAATCTCGAACTGTATCTTTTCGAGTTCACAATCAACGAAACCCAAGATTTAAAACTGTGACTGATTTTTGACGTAAAAAAAAGTTTTGAAAGGTAATTTTTAAATGACATAAATGGTTTTCGGGAATTCTCAGCGTAAAATTAGTTTAAATTTCAATAAAAATAAATTCATTTTGTTGATTTCTTATGCATTGTAAATGCTCGCAGGCAAAGCTTTTATTAAAACTTGTTAAAATAACGATTAAATAACAAATATTTAGTAATTTTGCTTCCTCAAATTATGACAGAGTTTTCAGACTATTTACCGTATGCTTTTGCACTGATTGTTGCAATTCCTTTTTTGGTTTTGCTGAGACAGTTTGTATACAATTACATCAATTTAAAAAATCAGGAGATTAAATTGCTTTCAGTAAAATCAAATTCTGAAAACAAAACCCATTCATACGAAAGAATGACTTTGTTTTTAGAAAGAATGAAACCTTCCAATCTTATACAGAAATTTGATAAAGATCTTGCTGCTCACGAATTTGTATTTCTGACGGAAAGGACGATCAACGAAGAGTTTGAATACAATTCTTCTCAGCAATTATATTTGACTAAAAATTCTTGGCAGAATATTGTTGATTCTAAAAATGCCATTATAGATCTTCTTCATAAAACCTATGAAAGTCTGAATAACAGTCCAAATCTTGACGAATTCAAAACTGTTTTCATCATGAATTATATGAATGGTGATGATTATATTGGGGCGACAATCGAAGATCTAAGAAGAGAAATTTTAATAATAGCTTAAACTATAAAAATAAAAATAAATAAATGATTCCAAATTTTAAAGCACATCCGTGGCATGGGATTTCTGCAGGAGAAGATGCGCCAAACGTGGTCAACGTTTTCGTGGAAATTGTTCCTTCAGATACTATTAAATACGAAATTGATAAAGCTACAGGATATTTAAAGGTTGACAGACCTCAGAAATTCTCAAACATTATTCCTGCATTATATGGATTTGTTCCAAGAACTTACTGTAACGAAGAAGTAATGAAATTGGCTGTAGAAAGCGGAGCAGATGATGTTACAATGGGAGATCATGATCCTTTGGATATCTGTGTTTTAAGCTCTCACAATATTCACTCAGGAGGATTGTTGATGCAGGCTATTCCAATTGGTGGTTTCAAAATGATCGATGGTGGTGAAGCTGACGATAAAATTGTTGCGGTAATGGTTGATGACCATGCTTTCGGACATTTCAGAGATATTGCTGAACTTCCTGAAGCTGAAGTGAAAAGATTGATGCACTACTTCTTAACGTATAAAAATCTTCCGGATGAGCCTGCAAAATGTAGAATTCAGGAAGTTTACGGAGCTGAGCACGCAAGAAAAGTAATTATTGCTTCTCAAAACGATTACGCAAGCAAATTCGGAGGATAGAATTCTCTTGATTATAAATACTAAAGAGTAAATGAGTTTTCATTTGCTCTTTTTTTGTTTCAACTTTTAGATATTTTATGTCTAAATTAATTGCAATTAAAACTTTATTTGCTCCAGCGGAGCAATATCTGTATAGAATAAATTTCATCTAAATGTCGGGCGTTCCGTAGGAACGCTATCTCAAATTTCCACAATCTATTCATCATCCAATTTACATCATTAACTATTTTTGAATACTTTGTAATATTTTCCATTTTACGAATAGAATAATTTGGTATATTTATTAATCTATTACCAAAAAAATATTAAACTATGGACTTATTTTATTTAGTACCCATTTTTGGTGTCATCGCATTACTCTATACATTTCTTCAAAGCAATTGGGTGACCAAGCAAAATGCTGGAAATGAACGAATGAAAGTAATCAGCGGACACATTGCTGACGGAGCCATGGCTTTCTTGAAAGCAGAATACAAAATCCTAACTTATTTCGTTGTCATCGTTGCCATTTTATTGGCAGTAATGGGAACTACCAATTCAAATTCTCATTGGAGCATCAGTATTGCTTTCGTGATTGGTGCCGTATTTTCTGCCTTGGCAGGATTTATCGGAATGAAAATCGCCACCAAAGCAAACGTGCGAACTGCAGAAGCTGCAAAAACTTCTTTATCAAAAGCCTTAAAAGTTTCCTTCGCAGGAGGTTCTGTGATGGGAATGGGCGTTGCAGGATTGGCTGTTTTAGGTTTAGGGGCTTTGTATTTAATCATTAAACAAATCTTTGCTCCGAATTCTCCCGTTAATTCGGAAGAAATGGAAAGAACCATTGAAATTCTTACAGGATTTTCTCTCGGCGCGGAATCAATTGCACTTTTTGCGAGAGTAGGAGGTGGAATTTACACAAAGGCTGCCGATGTTGGAGCCGATTTAGTTGGAAAAGTGGAGGCCGGAATTCCCGAAGATGATCCTAGAAATCCTGCAACAATTGCAGATAATGTAGGTGATAACGTTGGAGATGTTGCCGGAATGGGAGCCGATTTATTCGGATCTTACGTTGCTACTGTTTTGGCAACAATGGTTTTGGGAAGAGAAACCATGTCAGATGATTCATTTGGTGGTTTTGCACCCATTCTTTTACCGATGCTGATTGCTGGAACAGGAATTATCTTCTCCATGATCGGAACTTTATTTGTTAAAATAAACGATAACGAAGATTCTTCCACATCAAGTGTTCAGAATGCTTTGAATCTTGGAAACTGGGGAAGCATCGTTATCACAGCAATTTCATCTTATTTCCTGGTTAATTATTTACTACCGGAAACTATGGTTTTACGCGGTCTTGAATTTACTAAAATGGGCGTTTTCGGGGCAATTATGGTAGGTTTAGTTGTAGGAACTTTAATGAGTATCATTACAGAGTACTATACCGCGATGGGGAAAAGACCTGTTCAAAGTATTGTGAAACAGTCTTCTACTGGTCATGCAACCAATATTATCGGCGGACTATCTGTGGGAATGGAATCTACATTTTTACCAATCATTGTTTTAGCAGGTGGTATTTACGGTTCATATTTGTGTGCGGGATTATACGGCGTTGCCATTGCAGCAGCAGGAATGATGGCGACAACAGCAATGCAATTGGCCATTGATGCATTCGGACCGATTGCTGACAATGCGGGAGGGATTGCAGAAATGAGCGAATTACCAAAAGAAGTTCGTGAAAAAACAGATATTTTGGATGCAGTAGGAAACACAACTGCCGCAACTGGAAAAGGTTTCGCAATCGCTTCAGCAGCTTTGACGGCTTTGGCATTATTTGCAGCATTCGTGGGAATTGCAGGAATCGATGGAATTGATATTTACAGAGCCGATGTTTTGGCAGGATTGTTTGTGGGCGGAATGATTCCATTTATCTTTTCTTCATTAGCAATTACAGCAGTTGGACAGGCTGCAATGGCAATGGTGGAAGAAGTTAGGAGACAATTCAGAGAAATTCCGGGAATTTTGGAAGGTAAAGCAGAACCTGAATACGAAAAATGTGTTGCCATTTCTACCGATGCATCCATCAAAAAAATGATGCTTCCTGGAGCGATCGCAATTATTTCTCCGCTTTTGGTTGGTTTCATTTTCGGACCTGAAGTTTTGGGTGGATTTTTGGCAGGAGCAACCGTTTGTGGTGTTTTGATGGGAATGTTCCAGAATAATGCAGGTGGAGCTTGGGATAACGCGAAAAAGTCTTTCGAAAAAGGAGCGAAAATCAACGGAGAAACATATTATAAAGGTTCAGAACCCCATAAAGCATCTGTAACCGGAGATACAGTAGGAGATCCATTTAAAGACACTTCAGGACCGTCAATGAATATTTTGATTAAACTAATGTCTATTGTTTCATTGGTGATCGCCCCGACTTTAGCCGTAATGCACAAAGATAAAATTGATGCTAACAGACAGGCTAAAATTGCAAGTCTTACAGGAATTACAGGTACTCATTCCGCAAATCAAAATGTTGCCGGAACAGCAGTTGCAGTCGTACCTTCAGAAATTGTTGGTCAATTAAATGAGAATGGAGATTTTGTTTATAATACAGGAAATGTTCAGGAGATAAAACTGAAAGGTGGCAAAACGATTTCATTAGGAGATCAAAGTCAGCTTTATTTGATGTATGATCAAATTAAGAATAATAAACAAACCGTTTTAGATCCAAATGCCTGGTTTACCATTGAAAATCTTTATTTTGAAACAGGTTCTAGCGATTTGAAAATTGGTTCAGAAAATCAGTTGATTAATTTAGCTGAAATCTTAAATGCATATCCAAACATTAAAGTAAAATTGGGTGGCTACACAGATAACTCAGGAAGTGAAGAAAGTAATATGAAACTTTCTAATCTGAGAGCGCAAACTACCAAACTTAAATTGTTGGAATTAGGAATCGCAGCAGACAGAATAGAAGCTGAAGGTTACGGCTCACAATATCCTGTTTGTCCGGCAAATGATACTGATGAATGTATGGCAAAAAACAGAAGAATTGATGTAAGAGTTCTTTCTTTATAATAAATGTATAACTTAACTTAAATAAAAACACCGCAATGATTTGCGGTGTTTTTTTATCTGTGAAAATCTGCGTAATCTGTGGGAATGCTTACAAATTCTTCGTCAAATATTCCATAGCCTGAATGATAACATCATCTTTTTTAGCAAAACTAAATCTTATATAATCTGAATCCTTTTTCGAATTGTAAAAAGCAGAAAGTGGCAGACAGGAAACTTTTTTCTCAACAGTCAGCCATTTTGAAAATTCCACATCGGTCATCGTTTTTGAAACATTTCTAAAATTTACCAGTTGGAAAAATCCACCTTCAGCTTTTTGTTCGATTTGTAAGGGAGTATCTTTAATCAATTCGTTAAAAATATTTCTCTTATTCTGCATGATTTTCTGATTGTCTGAAGGATCAAACACATCAAGATATTTGGCAATTGCATATTGACAAGGAGCATTTGAACTGTAAGAAATGTATTGTTGATGAGTTCTGAAATTTTCTAACAGTTCCTCTGATGCTAAAAGATAGCTCACCTTCCAGCCTGTAGCATGAAACATTTTGCCAAAAGAAAATATTGAAAACGTTCTTTTTTTAAGTTCAGAATGCAGAAACGGACTGTAATGTGAAATTTCATCATAACAGTAAATATCATAAATCTCTTCCGAGATAAGATAAATCTCCTGATTTTTAATCAAATGATACAATTGTTCCCAATCTGAAGCCGTCCACATTTTTCCTGTAGGATTTTGTGGAGAGTTGATGATGATCGCTTTTGTTTTATCCGAAATACAGTTTTGAAGTTTATCCCAATCAATCGCAAAATCATTGTCAAGATCATAATAAACTGGAACACCGCCATTTAAAACGATTGACGGAGCATAAGTATAATAAGAAGGCTGAATTACAATTACTTCGTCGCCAAATTCTAAAATTGATTTCAATGAAGTATAAAGTGCAAAAGTAGAACACGGAACAATATTGATTTCTTCTTTTTTTAATTTTAAACTGTTGGTTCTTTGAGAATTAAACTTTATAATATTATCAATCAGCAAAGGATTTCCTGATAAAGATTCATAGCTGTGAGTTATAACATCTGCAGACTCTTTCAAATAGTGGCGCAGTCGAGGATCTATTTCAAAATCGGGTAGACCTAAGGAAAGATCGAAGCTCTGATGTCTTGAAGCAAGCTCAGACATTTCAGTGAAAAATTTGAAATCATTAAATCCGTAATTCTTTTTCATAGTGCTTATCAAATATATAAAAAAAACGATACCGTTCGCAGTTAAATTATTTTTGTTATTTTTAAACAAATAATTTACGAATGAAAAAATTCCTGGTTCCAATATTCTCAATTGTTATTCTTACAAGTTGCGGAAGTTCGAAAGTAGTAACGAATGATCAAAGTTTACCTCAAACAGCTAGCTCAAGTACATCTAAAAATGACAAAGCTTTTCAATCTGCCTATCAAACGATTAAGCTTGAGGATTTAAAGAAAAATCTTTATGTAATTGCAGCAGATGATATGGAAGGACGAGACACAGGAAGTCCGGGTCAGAAAAGAGCGGGAGAATATATGGTTAATTATTATAAAACTTTGGGACTTTCTTTTCCTAAAACTTTAAACTCTCATTATCAAAAAGTTCCGGCTGATTATATGAAGAAAAGAGGTGGTGGAAATTTACCGGATTCTGAAAATATTTTAGCCTTTATCGAAGGAAGTGAAAAACCTGAAGAAATCGTTGTGATTTCTGCACACTACGATCATGTAGGAACACAAAATGGAGTAGTCTACAACGGAGCCGATGATGACGGAAGCGGAACAGTTGCAGTAATGGAAATAGCTAAAGCTTTCCAAAGTGCTAAAAAAACAGGAAACGGACCGAAAAGATCAATTTTATTTCTTCATGTAACTGGTGAAGAGCACGGATTATTTGGTTCCGAATATTATTCTGATCATCCAGTTTTCCCATTAGCGAATACAGTTGTAGATTTAAATATTGACATGATTGGTCGTGATGATCCCGAAAACAGAGGCAAAAATTATGTGTATGTAATCGGTTCTGAAATGTTGAGTTCTGAATTAAAAGTAATCAATGAAGCTGCCAATAAAAAAACGGTTAACTTAGAACTGAACTACAAATATGACGATCCGAAAGATCCGGAGAGATTGTATTACAGATCAGATCATTACAATTTTGCAAAAAATAATATTCCGGTTGCATTTTTCTTTGACGGAATTCACGAAGATTATCATAAACCAACCGATGACGTTGAAAAAATAGACTACGCTATCTTGCAGAAAAGAACACAATTGGTTTTTGCTACAGCATGGGAAATTGCCAATAGAAAGGACAGAATTGTAGTTGATAAGAAATAAAATCAATTAAGAAATTTAGACAAACCTATAAGATTATTTCTTGTAGGTTTTTTAAACTGAAATTTAAATGATGATAAGAGAAGCAGGAATCAAAGATATTCCACAAATACAGATTGTAAGAAATTCTGTAGAAGAAAATACTTTATCAGATCCGAATCTGGTTACAGATCAAGATTGTGAAGAATTTTTGACTGTAAGAGGTAAAGGTTGGGTTTGCGAAATTGATGATACCATTGTAGGATTTTCGATTGTCGATTTAAAGGAAAATAATATTTGGGCATTATTTCTTCATCCTGATTTTGAAAACCAAGGAATTGGCAGGAAATTACATAATATTATGCTCGATTGGTATTTCACGGAAACAAATGAGACTGTTTGGCTAGGAACTTCACCTAATACAAGAGCAGAAACATTTTACAAAAAATCCGGCTGGAAGGAAATAGGAATGCACGGTAAGGAAATTAAATTTGAAATGACTTCTGGTCAATGGAAAAAAAATAATATGAAACAAAACATAAAATCAATCCGACCGTTTATCGGAGCAAAAAATTTTGAGGAAAGCAGGGCATTTTACAGAGATCTTGGCTTTGAGGAATTCGTTATTGAAAGCAATTTTTCGGTATTTAAAAAACAGGAAATTGCATTTTATCTACAGGATTATTACGCAAAAGAATGGATTGAAAACACAATGATTTTCGTAGAAGTTGAAAGCACAGATGAATATTATAACGAACTTTTATCGCTTGATCTTCCTCAAAAATATGAAACCTCAAAATTGACTCCTGTAAGAATGATGGATTGGGGAAAAGAGTGTTTTCTTCATGATCCTTCTGGAATTCTTTGGCATTTTGGCGAGTTTTTTAATAAATAATACGTGATGATTTACGCATTTGATACTTATTACTACGAAGATTTCGCCAAAACCGTCTGTATTGCTTTGGAAGATTGGTCTTCCGAAAAAGAAAATGAAATTTTTACAGAAAATACGCAGATCACTTCTGATTATGAAAGCGGAGCGTTTTATAAAAGAGAATTGCCATGTATTTTGAGTTTACTTTCTAAAATTGAATTAAAAGAAAATGACATCATTATCGTTGATGGTTTTGTAACCCTAAATAATGATGGAAAAATAGGTTTGGGAGGTTATCTTTTTAACGCTTTAGACCAAAAAATTCCGATTGTTGGTATTGCTAAAAATGAATTTTCGTCACCCGATGAAAAAAGAAGAATTGTCGTTCGTGGAGAAAGTAAAACTCCCTTATTCTTAACTGCAATGGGAATTGATGTTGATGAAGTCAAAAAGAAAGTGTAAGAAATGCACGGTTTATACAGAATTCCGACACTTTTGAAAAAACTCGATCAGCTAACAAGAGATTGAATTATTGTTTAAGTGCCTGAAACTGATTAAAAGTGTTGATCATTTAAATTAAATTCTAAATAAATTATCCATATAATTTAGGGACCGATAACTTTACTTGACGGTTTTTTGACTAATTAATCTTAAATGTTTGATTTATTAAACTTAAATTTTATTTTTGTGAAAAATAAACACAAATGAAAAATATACTTACAGCTTTCTGTCTGTTATTTTCTGTCATTGTATTTTCACAGAAAAATTATTCTAAAATCAAAAGTTCAAAAGTTAATCAGGAGAGATTAGAAATAAGTGAAAAATTTATTGACGAATATCTTAATAAATGTAAACGCTCTGATTATTCGGCTTTTGAAAAATTTATTTTGAGCAAAAGTTTTGAAAGACAATATCGTGAAAAAGGTAAAGATGCATGTGAAAAAATACCAGAACTTTATGGCAATATAAAAGTTCTTAATTTTAATTCTGCTTATTTAAACAAATACAGCAAAGATTTTGATCCTACAGATTTATATGTTTTTAATTTTACCTCTGAGAAATTACCTCAAATAAAATATATAAGTGTTTGGATTTATCACGATCAGAATATAATTGGTGGCATTTGGGTTTCCGAAGAGATTCCTCTTGGAAGATCAAAGTATAAAGATTAAAAGAATCCGCTCTTTAGAAGCGGATTCAATAGATAAATACATCTCATTTTTTTAATTAGACAACAACAAAAAAGCACAGCCGACGATGCTGTGCTTAAATTTTTATTTCAAATTTAATTGCAATTTCAAAGCTGAAAAAAGCAAATAATGAATTCATTTCAGTTTTATTACATAGTAAATGTAAGAATATTTTTGATACGCAATAATAATTTAATGTTAAAATTCACAATTTATCCACATTTTTTTGTGGATAAGTTTATTACTCCAGTTTCTCTGCAATATATTTCGCTGTATGCGATTTTTTATTTTTAGCTAAATCTTCCGGAGTTCCTGCAAAAACGACTTCACCACCGTACTTTCCGGCTTCCGGACCGATGTCGATAATGTGATCCGCAGATTTCATAATGTCCGGTTGATGTTCAATGACAATCACTGAATGTCCGAGATCAATCAACGCCTGAAGAGATTTCAATAATTTCTGAATGTCATGGAAATGGAGTCCTGTTGAAGGTTCATCAAAGATAAATAAGGTTTTGTCTGTCGTCACGCCTTTTACAAGGAATGAAGCCAGTTTCACACGCTGCGCTTCACCTCCGGAAAGAGTAGAAGAACTCTGTCCTAATTGCAGATATCCCAAACCAACTTCCTGAAGCGGAGTCAGTTTCGTTACGATTTTATCTTCTTTATTATCTTTAAAAAATGTCAAAGCTTCATCAACAGTCATGTGAAGAATATCTGAAATGTTTTTTTCGTCAAATCGTACTTCAAGAATTTCGTTTTTAAAACGTGTTCCTTTACAAACTTCGCATTCAAGCTCAATATCTGCCATGAATTGCATCGAAACATTGATCACGCCTTCACCTTTACATTCGTCACATCTTCCGCCATCAACGTTGAAAGAGAAATGTTTTGGCTTGTAACCCATCATTTTTGAAACCTTCTGTTTTGAATACAAATCTCTGATGTCATCATATGCTTTCAGATAGGTAACAGGATTTGAACGGGATGATTTTCCGATTGGATTTTGATCAATCAATTCAATATGCTTCACCAGTTTTTTAGGAAATTCTACAGAATCATAGTCACCTTTTTTTCCGCCCATTCCTAATTGGATCTGAATATCATTCGTCAGAATTTCTTTCATTAAAGTAGATTTTCCACTTCCAGAAACTCCTGAAATCACAACCAGACTTTCTAAAGGAACATCAACATCAATATTTTTAAGATTATTAGTTCTTGCACCTTTTATATGAATGAATTCTTTCGCTTTTCTGCGTTTTTCAGGAACTTTTATTTCTAATCTTCCCGTCAAATATTTTGAAGTCAGTGTATTGGCATCTTTCAGTTCTTTATAATCTCCTGCAAAAACCAATTCACCGCCAAGATATCCCGCTTCCGGACCAATATCAATGATATAATCTGCTGCTCTCATCACATCCTCGTCATGCTCAACGACAATCACTGTATTTCCTAAATCTCTCAGGTTTTTCAAAACTCCAATCAGGTTTTCGGTATCACGAGAATGCAGTCCGATTGACGGCTCATCCAAAATATAAATAGAGCCTACCAAAGAACTTCCCAAACTTGTAGCAAGATTAATTCTCTGACTTTCACCACCGGAAAGCGTGTTTGAAGTTCTGTTGATTGATAAATATCCTAAACCAACTTTTAATAAAAATTCAAGTCGGGTAGTGATTTCGTATAATAATCTTTTGGCAATATCTTTATCGTGTTGAGAAAGTTTCAGGCCATTAATCATCGGCGACAATTCGTCCAAAGGAAGCTCAATCATCGACTGAATATTGTGACCGTCAATTTTCACCCATGTTGTCTCTTCTCGCAAACGCAAACCTTCACAAGTAGGGCAAAGCGTTTTTCCACGGTAACGAGAAAGCATGACACGATACTGAATTTTATATAAATTTTCCTCAAGCATTTTGAAGAAATTATTCAACGATGGGAATGTGCTTTTTCCGTCACCTTTCCACAAATAATTTTTCTGCTCTTTGGTTAATTGATGATAAGGTTTATGAATAGGAAAATCTTTTGCTTTTTTAATGAAATCTTTTTTCCATTCGCTCATTGTTTCGCCTTTCCATGATGCAACTGCATCTTCAAAAACTGATAAAGCTTTATTTGGAATCACTAAATCTTCGTCGATACCAATCACTTTTCCATAACCTTCACAAGTCGGACAAGCGCCATAAGGATTATTAAAACTAAAAAAATGAACATTTGGCTCCAGAAATTCCAGTCCGTCCAATTCAAATTTATTGGAAAAATCTTTTTTATCCCCCGTTTCAATATTTTTTAACGAACAATATCCTCGACCTTCATAGAATGCCATCTGAATAGAATCTGCCAAACGCTGAAGAAAACTTTCATCCTCTTCATACGAAAAACGGTCGATCACCAAATTGATGACCATTTCTTTTTCAGGTGTAAATCCGAAACTTTCCAAATCTTCGATTCCTGCAACATTTCCGTTAACCTCAAGTCTTGTAAAACCTGCAAGTTTCAGAATATTTAAATTTTCAGCAAAATTTTCAATATCATATTCTAACGGAGCCGTTAAAAGAAATGAAGTATCGCTTTTTACCGATTTAATGTAATCAATAACATCAGAAACCGAGTCTTTTTTCACTTCATCACCAGAAACCGGAGAAAAAGTTCGGCCGATTCTTGCAAAAAGAAGTTTCATGTAATCGTAAATCTCCGTAGAAGTTCCTACTGTCGAACGAGGATTTGAAGAAATTACTTTCTGCTGAATTGCGATCGATGGTGCTAATCCTTTGATATCATCAACTTTAGGTTTTTCAAGTTTACCTAAAAACTGACGTGCATAAGAACTTAAACTTTCAACATAACGTCTTTGTCCTTCTGCATAAATCGTATCAAAAGCTAAAGAAGATTTTCCGCTGCCGGAAACTCCTGTGATAACGATCAATTTATTTTTAGGAAGTAATACATCGATGTGTTTCAGGTTGTTAAGATGTGCATTCTTAACGAAAACCTGTTTTTTTATATCTATTTCTGTAATTGGAGCCATAGTAAAATTAAGACCAACAAAAATACGAAATTCTGACGGGAAAACTTTAAGATATTTATCAAATCATATTGCTGATGTGACTTTTAAATAAAAAAGATAAGTCAAAGATTTTCACATCAGTCAGATGATTCAAATCAAAAAAATTAATGTTTAAAATGATTTCTTAAGTAATGTTAAAATAAATTTGAAATGTTAAAATAGATATGCTCAGATTCGTTGAAATAGTATTTTCATAAATCTGCAAAAAATGTACTGTTTTTAGGACTTATCTATTGTTTCGTATTTATTTTTGTTGTAAAATTGTTTTATTAAATCAGTGTTAAAAATGAGAAAGCTATTCCAACATTTAATTACACATTTAATGAGAAAAAGATAGAATCCCCTCTAAAAGATGCACTTTCCCGGCATCTTTTTTTTATGATATGTATCATTTTTGGTATTTGAGAAAGTCTCCTAATTTTGGAAGCTTCAAATAATATCAAAAAAGTAAAGAAAGAAACATGATCAAAAAACTGGGAGCTGTAATTTTTCTTGGTTCTGTACTCACAGTACAAGCTCAGGAAAAAACTGCTGATATAGATTCTATAGAAATTCAGGGGAAATTTATTTCCACACCGTATAAAAATGCCAACCAAAACATTTCTGTCATCACAAAAGCAGATATTCTGAATTCACCGGCAACAAGCATCGATGAAATTTTGCAGCAAATTCCGGGAATGGATATCAGAAGGAGAGGAGCAAATGGTGTGCAAAGTGATATTGGCTTTCGTGGTAGTTCTTTTGAGCAGGTTCTTTTACTTTTGAACGGCATCAGAATGAATGATTCTCAAACAGGTCACAATTCACTGAACGTTCCCGTTGATCTGGAAGACGTAGAAAGAATTGAAATCATCAAAGGTCCTGCAGCAAGACGTTTCGGGCAAAATGCTTACGCCGGAGCAATCAATATTATCACAAAAGCGAATCCAGGAAAACGTGTAAAAATAGGCGGTGAAATCGGAGATTATGAAAGTTACGGAATAGGTTTGAATGCCAATTTTGGAAATGAAAAATTCTCAAATTTATTACAGGCCAACTCAAATTCTTCGCAAGGTTACCGACACAATACTGATTTTGAAATGAGAAATGTTTTCTATCAAAACCAGCTAAAAATAAAAGACGGAAGCATCAGATTGCAAGCCGGGATTTCAGAGAAAAAATTCGGAGCCAACGGTTTCTACTCGTCACCAGCTGCAACTGAACAGTATGAAGAACTTCAGGCTTCAATCGTAAGTTTGGCTTATCAGCAAGACTTCGGAAAATTAAAATTAAATTCAAATGTGTATTGGCGAAGAGGACAGGATATGTATCTTTTTAACAGAGAAAAGCCTGAAATCTATAGAAATATGCATATTGGAAATAATGTGGGAGGAGAAGTGAATTCAAGTTATACTTCAAATTTAGGAACTACCGGATTGGGTGTAGAATTAAGAAAAGAATTTCTGGCAAGTAATAATTTGGGACACAGAGAACGATTTGTTTCTCAGGTTTTCTTTGAGCATCATTTGTCACTTTTAGATAAAAAATTAAATATTACTCCGGGAATTTCGTGGGCAAATTATTCGAACGAAGGAAATTTCTTTTATCCGGGATTGGATGTGGGGTATACTTTCTACGAAAACAATAAAATATACGGAAATATCTCAAAAGTTCATCGTGTACCGACTTTTACCGACCTTTATTATACCAGTAAAACTGAAAAAGGAAACGAAAATCTTCTTCCGGAAAGTGCTGTCTACGCGGAAGTTGGATATCAATATCAGACAAAAAATATCCTGGCAAAAGCAAGTGGTTTTTACCGAAGTTCAAGTGATGCAATTGACTGGGTGAAAAACTCGCTTCAAGATCCTGTTTGGTACGCAAAGAATATTGGTGACACCGAAGTAAAAGGTATTGAAGTAGAATTAGGGCATCAGGTTTTTGACTGGATGAAATATACTATTGGTTATACTTATCTGGATAATAAATTTAAAGAATTCAATAATGGATATTCAAGATATGTGCTTGATAATCTGAAACATCAATTTATATCAAAACTTCAATTCAAGATTCGTAAAAAAATCACAACTGAATTGCTTTACCGATATACAGAAAGGGTAAATTTAGGAAGTTACAATACCTTAGATCAGAAAACGACTTTTACTGACAGAAACTTTTCATTTTATATTCTCGTTAATAATATCACAGATACTAATTATACCGAAACTTTTGGAGTTCCGATGCCGCAAAGATGGTTTCACGTTGGCTTTACCTACAATATTAATATTAAGTAAACTTAACATGAACTAACCATTAAATCATTTACTTTTGCAAAAATTTTTTGGATGAAACTTATAACAAGTCTTGGTTTTGTTTTGATGATGAGTCTTTTGAATGCTCAGGAACATGTTTCCGCTTTTAATGCTTTGACTGTCACTTACAAGTTTCATCCAAAATTTTTCCTTTATGCAGAAGGTCAGATGAGAGGTATTGAAGAATATACTTATCCCGATTATTATGAAATAAAAGGAGGTTTAGGTTATAATCTGACCAAAAATCACAAACCTTTTATTGGTTTAGGACGATATGCAACTTACAAAGATCATGCGATCAATAGAGAAGAATTCCGTGTTTGGTTGCAGGATGTCATTGATTTTAAAAGTGGAGTAGTAAAGTTTGAAAACAGATTTCGTGCAGAAAAGTCTTGGTTTTACGAACCGCAGACTGATAAGAGATCTGAAAGAATGCGTTATCGTTACCGTTTGAATGTTTCAGTTCCTTTAAATGCAAAAAAAATTGCACCGGGAACTTTATTTGCCAATGTTTATGATGAAATCTTCATTGTATCACCTATAAAACCGGCATTTGCAAGAAATAGAGTTTATGGTGGTCTTGGTTATCAGATTGATGAAAACTTTGGCGTTTTGGGCGGTTATTTGTGGCAGAGAGAATTTGAAGCAAAAGGCAACAAAAATGTACATTTCATCTACCTGGCTTTAAACATCAACATCGACGGAACAAAAAGTGAGGAAACAAAATCCTATCATTTCCCCGGAGCAGACTAATATTTATCTGATAAATATCGGTAAGCTTTCAAATATTTGTTAAATCTTGTAATATCTTTTGGAGTGAGTTCACGGTTTACTCTTCTCAAATCCATGTTATCGCGCAGATCGTTTAATTTTACTGCAACGGCTAAAGGAGATCTTTCTGTTCTTTTTACAAAATCATCGTAAATTTCGTCCGGATCATATTTCGTAAGACAACTGACAGCATATAAAATATACTCAGGAAATCCTTCGTTTCTTAAATATTCAATACTAAAATCCTGAGGATTGTCTTCAACAACATCGTGAAGAACTCCCACAATTTTTTCGTCCATGGTTTTGCCATATTCCATGACACGCATGACGTGAGCGATGTATGGAGCATGGTATTTGTCTTTTTGTCCTTTATGTGCTTTATCAGCTATTCTAATGGCTTTATGTAAAAGTTCTTCTTTTGTCATTACTAAATAATAGACTACAAAAATATAAAACGCTTCAAAAAAACAAATGATTTTTAAAATTATTTATCAACAATTTTAAAAATAGTCAATTTCCTAAAATAATTATTTTTTGATTTCTTTTTTGGAAGGTTCCGGAGCGATAGAATTTAGAATCTTGTATTTGGAATAATCTTTATCCGCTTCTTTTAAACTTAGATAAACAGAAGTGTCTTTAGGTTTTGCAACTGGCATTTTATAGATATTACCTAACTGTTTGATTGAATCTTTTTTCAGAATATCTTTTTGATTCTTTGATAACAGTTGTGGTAACTTTTCTGATTTGAAATAATATGATCTTTTGGTTGTGTCCGCTTTTTTTTCTTGTGCTGAAAAAGTTGCAGATATTAAAATCAATGTGCCGAGAATAATTTTCATGTTTTTTTTATCTAAATTACAAATAATCTTTAAATATAAATGAATTAAAAATCCCATTCTCACAATAACCAATTCATTAGCCTTTATTTTGAATCTAAATTTTAATCATCAACACCTTTCCCATCAAGAATTTTTTGATAATATTTTTCAATTCTTGCTTCTCTAGTTTTTGACTGTTTAGCTTGCGAAAAGTAAAACAAGTATCCTTTTTGTCGTCCCGGTGTTAAAGAATAAAAAGCTTTATTCAATTCTTTATCGTTATCTAAAACCTTTTGGAATTCTTCCGGAACATTATAATCTTTTACGGTTTTCAGCGCTACTTTTTCGCCTGATTTTTCTATTTTAATAGCTTCGTCAACAAAAGTTTTGATTACAGATTTTAAATCTTCTATTTCAGATATATTTTTAAAACGCAACTGTCGTGCTGATTGTACATTTTCAGTTTGTTGAATCAATATTTTCTCAGGATCTTTCAACAAAACTCCCTTATGGAAAAGCAAGGCACAATATTCTTTAAATCCGTGAATTAAAACTACGTTTTTTCCATGGAAAGTATAACAAGGATGCATCCATTTAAAATCTTCATCAAGCAATTTATTTTCAAGAATGATTTCTCTTAGTAGATGAAATTCCTCATTCCATTTTTTAGCTTTTTCAAAAAAGAGTTCAGCTTCCGTATTCATAGATTTAATTTTATTTCATTAAAAATATAAATAGTAGTTTAGATTAACATTAATAATCTTTAAATTCATTTTTTATTCATGAAATATTGAAAATCAAAATTGAATAAATAGCGAGTTACAAAAAAAAACTGACAGATTTTGAAGTCTGTCAGGTCTGTATAAAGTAGAATTAGTCTAAACTTACTTTTAAATAAGAGTTTTTAGTAATGCCCTTTTGCAATGTAATCAGCAGCAACTTTTTCAGTTAGTGCGACAACATTCGGATGATTTGTATATTTTGTAAATCTTCTCAATCCTGAAAGCATCATTCTTTGCTCGTCACCTTCAGCAAAAGAAACAATTCCTTCTTTCGCAGCAGAAATAATTTTTTCAATCGCTTTGTAAAGATTTAACTGAGCCATTGCAACTTCTGTTGAATCTGCTGAGAAATGTTTTTCAGCTCTTAAAACTGCTGATTCTGCCATGTAAATCTGGTTAAGAATCTCAGAGGCGTTTAATAATAAATGCTGTTGTTTCTCAATATCCATCATATATTTCTGCAATGCAGCTCCGGAAACCATCAGGAAAACTTTTTTCAAATTCGCTAAAATTGCTTTTTCTTCGCTCATCAATTCAGAATAATCAGGAACTTCAAAACTTGGAATTCCCATTAATTCTTTTGAAATCGCCATTGCCGGAGAAAGTAAATCCAGTTCACCTTTCATTGCTTTTTTGATCAACATTCCAACAGATAAAAGTCTGTTGATTTCGTTGGTTCCTTCGTATATTCTTGCAATTCTAGAGTCTCTCCAGGCTGCTTCCATTGGCATATCTTCAGAGAATCCCATTCCACCATAGATCTGAATTCCTTCATCTGCAGTATGTTGCGTCAAATCTGACACGAAAACTTTCAAAATCGAAGCTTCCACAGCAAATTCCTCAACACCTTTTAATTCAGCTTGTTGGTGATTCATTCCACCTTCAACCAATTCATTTATTTTATCTTCAACATCTTTTGCAGCTCTGTAAGAACCAGCTTCAGCAACGAAAACTCCAGTTGCCATTTCAGCCAATTTCTTTCTGATAGCTCCGAAAGTTGAGATTGAAACTCCAAACTGTTTTCTTTCGTTAGAATATTGAAGGGAATGATTTAGAATTCTTCTCTGTCCGTCAAGATTTGCAGCAGCTAATTTAATTCGTCCAACATTCAAAGCATTCAAAGCGATTTTGAAACCGTTGTTTCTTTCACCTAAAAGATTCTCAGCAGGAACTTTCATATCATTAAAGAAAACCTGTCTTGTAGAAGACGAACGGATTCCCAATTTATGCTCTTCTTCACCGAAAGAAAGACCTTCTGTACCTTTTTTTTCTACGATGAAACCTGTAATATTTTTGTCATCATCAATTTTGGCAAAAACTATGAAAATTTCTGCAAAACCAGCATTAGAAATCCACATTTTCTGTCCGTTGATCACATAATGTTTTCCGTCTTCAGATAATTTAGCTCTTGTTTTCCCAGAGTTTGCATCAGAACCAGCATCCGGCTCAGTCAAACAGTAAGCACCGAATTTTGTACCTGTCGCCAAATCCGGAAGATATTTCTGTTTTTGCTCTTCGGTTCCATACAGTAGGATTGGAAGCGTGCCGATTCCTGTGTGAGCTCCATAAGCAGTTGCCAATGAACCATTTGCACCTGAACAATAGTCGCAAGCTAACATTGTGTTGACAAATCCCATTCCAAGGCCACCATATTCTTCTGGAACAGCAACACCAAGAAGTCCCATTTCGCCCAACTGACGCATTTTTTCTTCTGTTAAGGCATAATCTTTATGCTCGAATCTTTCCTTTTGTGGAATAACTTCTCTGTCGATAAATTCTTTCGCAGAATCACGAAGCATTATTTGTTCCTCTGAAAGTTCTTCTAAAGTGAAAATTTCGTTTGCAGCAACTTCTTTGATCAAGAATTCACCGCCTTTTAATGTTTTATTAAGTATATCGCTCATTGTTTTTGTTTTTTTAGATTATAAAAGTTCGAAAATTGAAGCAGCACCCTGTCCGGTTCCAACACACATAGAAACCATTCCGTATTTGTTTCCGCGTTTTCTCATTTCGTCAAGAAGCTGAACGGTTAATTTTGTTCCAGTACAACCTAGAGGGTGACCAAGAGCTATTGCTCCTCCGTTCACATTCAGAATATCAGGATTTAGACCTAATTCTTTTTTAATAGCAACTGATTGAGACGCGAATGCTTCATTTAATTCAATCAATTCAATATCTTTTAATTCTAAACCAGCCTGTTTTAAAGCTTTTGGAATGGCATAAATTGGTCCCATTCCCATAATTCTAGGTTCCAAACCTGCTGCTGCATACGCAACCAATCTTGCTTCGGGTTCCAATCCTAATTCTTTCACCATTTCTTCAGACATCACGATCACGAAAGCCGCTCCGTCACTCATTTGAGAAGAGTTTCCAGCAGTCACACTACCTCCATTCGCAAAAACAGGTTTTAATTTAGCTAATCCTTCTAAAGATGTATCTAATCTCGGACCTTCATCTACAGAAAAGTCAAACTTTTTAGTCTGCATTTTCTGGTTTTCATCCAAGAAATTATATTTTACAGGAATCGGAACAATCTGACTGGCAAATTTGCCTTCCTTATTGGCTTTTAAAGCTTTCTGATGAGATTCAAAAGCAAACTGATCCTGTTCTTCTCGTGAAATATTAAACTGTTTTGCAACTTCTTCAGCAGTATATCCCATTCCCCAATAATAATCGGGATTGGTTTTTGCAATATCGGTTTCCGGAACGGGTTTATAACCACCCATCGGAATGTAAGACATTGATTCTGTACCACCTGCAATGATACAATCTGCCATTCCTGCCTGAATTTTTGCTGAAGCAATGGCAATTGCTTCAGAACCAGATGCGCAATATCTGTTTACGGTAACTCCGGGAACTTTGTCGGTATTTAATCCCATTAATGAAATTAAACGTGCCACATTTAAGCCTTGTTCAGCTTCCGGCATTGCATTCCCAACGATCAAGTCGTCAACTCTGTCTTTATCTAATTGCGGAACGGCTGCCATCAGTTTTTCAATTACTGTTGCTGCCATTACGTCGGGTCTTGTAAATCTCAAACTACCTTTTGGAGCTTTTCCAACAGCAGTTCTGAACCCTTTTATGATATATGCTTGTCTTGACATTTTTTTATTTATTTTAATTTAAACATACTTTTGTCATGCTGATAGCATCTAAGCTGATTCATGCGGATTGACAAATTTTGTGTTAAAATATTGATAGTTATTAATTTCTAAGCGGTTTTCCTTTCTGCAACATAAACTGAATTCTTTCTAAAGTTTTTCTTTCGCCACATAATTGAAGGAAAGTTTCTCTTTCAAGATTCAATAGATATTGTTCAGTAACTACTGTTGGTTCTGAAAGATTTCCACCTACCAGAACGTTCGCCAATTTATCGGCAATTAATTTATCATGTTTTGAGATGAAATTACCGGTTAACATCTGATCCGTTCCAACATAGAACATTCCGAGAGCATCTTTTCCAAGAACTTTTACGGTTTGTTCGATAGGTTGCGTGTAGCCATGTTCTGCTAAACTTTTTGCCATCATTTTTGCAGTCATGATCTGACGTTTTTTATCAACCACAACTACATCTTTTCCTTTTTCAAGAATTCCCATATCGTAAGCTTCGTAAGCTGAAGTAGCAACTTTTCCCATTGCGATATTCATGAAAGCTTCACGAAGTCTGTTGTTTTTCACATCATCACTGTGGAATTCTCTTGAAGTTCTCAAAGCAAATTCTTTCGTTCCACCACCACCTGGAATGACACCAACTCCGGTTTCAACCAATCCAATATAAGTTTCTGCTGCTGCAACCACTCTGTCCGCGTGCATGGTCATTTCACAGCCGCCGCCCAAAGTCATTCCGTGAGGAGCAACTACAACAGGAATTGATGAATAACGAACTCTCATCATCGATTTTTGGAAATAAGCAATTGCCATATTTAAATCATCCCAATCCTGTTCGATTGCCATCATTAAAATCATTGCTAAATTGGCTCCAACAGAGAAATTTGCACCTTGATTTCCAATAACTAAACCGTCATATTCTTTTTCAGCTAAATCAATCGCTCTGTTTAACCCATCCAAAACTTCGCCACCCAAAGAATTCATTTTAGAACGAATTTCAAAGTTGATAATTCCGTCGCCCAAATCTTCAATTGAAGAACCCGAGTTACTCCAAAGTGTCTTGTTTTTTCTGATATTATCTAAAATGATAAATGATTCCTGACCCGGAATATTATTGTAATTTCCTGAATTTTTATCAAAGAAAATACTTTGTCCATCCTCATTTACTTTATAGAAAGATTCTACATTTTTCACCCAATCGGAAACTTCATAACCAGCTTCTGTAGCTAATTCAATTCCTTTTTGAACACCAACTGAATCCCAGATTTCGAAAGGACCATTCTCCCAACCGAAACCTGCTCTCATCGCATCATCGATTTTGTAAACTTCATCCGAAATTTCAGGAACTTTGTGCGAAACATAAGCGAATAATGCGCCTAAAGATTTTCTGTATAATTCGCCGGCTTTATCTTTTCCACCGATTAAAACTTTGAAACGATCAATCGGTTTGTCTATGTTTTTAGTCAATTCTAAAGTCGGGAAAGAAGATTTACCCTGAAGTTCGTATTCTAAAGTGTCAAGATTTAAACCGTGAATTTCAGATTTTCCATCCGCACCTTTTACTTTCTTGTAGAAACCTTGTTCTGTTTTTGAGCCCAACCATTTGTTGTCTACCATTTTCTGAATATAATCAGGAAGTGAGAAAACATTATTGAAATCATTTGCTTCTGCACCGCTTTGACGAACGCCATTTGCAACCATTACCAAAGTATCCAAACCAACAACATCAGCTGTTCTGAAAGTTGCAGATTTTGGACGACCGATAATTGGACCTGTTAATTTATCAACATCAGAAACATTTAAACCTAATTTCTGTACATTATGAAGCAAATCCATCATTGAGAAAACTCCGATTCTGTTGGCAATAAACGCTGGTGTGTCTTTTGCCAAAACGGTTGTCTTCCCTAAGAATTTTGCCCCGTAATTCATGTAGAAATCTACAATTTCCGGATCCGTATCGTGAGTTGGAATAACTTCTAAAAGAGGAAGATATCTTACCGGATTAAAAAAGTGCGTTCCAGCAAAATATTTTTTGAAATCATCGCTTCGTCCTTCTACCAACATATTGATTGGAATTCCCGAAGTGTTGGATGAAACTAAAGTTCCCGGCTTTCTGAACTGTTCGATTTTTTCGTAAACCGATTTTTTGATGTCTAATCTTTCAACAACAACTTCGATGATCCAGTCAGTGTCTTTTATTTTCTTTAAATCATCATCAAAATTTCCGACTTTTATTCTATCCGCAAATTTCGGAGAATAGAGTAGTGCCGGACTTGATTTTTTCAGTTTTTCAAAGTTTTCGGAAGCGATTCTGTTTCGAACGGCTTTGTCATCTTTGGTCAAACCTTTTTTCTGTTCGGCTTCATTCAACTCAAACGGAACAATGTCAAGCAATGAAACCTGCACTCCGATATTGGCAAAGTGTGCAGCGATACCGCTTCCCATAATTCCAGAACCTAAAACTGTAACGTGTTTGATTCGTCTTTTCATTATTATATTTATTTATTTTTTAGATGTCACCTTTCGGTTTCACTTTATTTTCTGTTATTTAAATCAGCTGCGATTTTCATAATTTCTGTCATGACTTCCTTGAAAGTCTCCAACTTGTCGGGAGCAATTTTTTCCATCACTTTTTTATTGAAATTCACAACGACTTCTTTAGACATATTCCTTGAGCTTAAACCTTTATCAGTAAGCTTGATAATAACTTCACGCTTATCGGTAGTTGTCTTTTCTTTATAAATATATCCGTTGTCTTCAAGGAGCTTAATAATTCTTGTAAGAGAAGTTGGTTCAATTGCCATTTTGGGTCCCAAATTGGTACTTCGTGTACCTTCTTTAGGATCAATTTTAAGTAAAGTAAGTGCCTGAACTGCAGTAGAATCATGTTCCTGAGCAAGTTCAGTGTACATTTTTGAAACAGCTAACCAAGTCTGTTTTAAAATGAGATCAACATTTTCTGTTTTTTCTTTATGATTATCCATCATTATTTTTGCTAATCGGTTTTATCAAATGTAGCAAATATTATGCATGCATAGTATTATTGATTGTTAAAATTTATTAACAATCTGATTTACAATTGATTAAAATGTATGATTAGCATAATACTATGCATGCATAGTATATAGAATTAATAATTAAAATACTGATTTAATGAAGCTTTGAAATTAATATGACTATTTCTTCAAAAGATTCGCATTTATACATTTTATTGCAGTGCGAAATCTCCCAAATTGATTCATTAAAACTAAAATTAAAAGATGATAAATCTTTTTGAAAGTTTTTCTGAAGTAAAGAGTATAACATTTCTTTCTGAATCTGAGGAGATTTTATTGAAGGTGCAACAAAATTTTCATTAAACTGAAACAAAGATGCATTTGTCAGTTCATCATGTTGTAGTAAAACATCTTCAACAATTCCTGAATACAAATGATTGTCTTTGATATACCAAATTTTATCAGCAAATTCCTTTGCCAATCTCCAGTCATGAGAAGAAAACAGGATGAGTTTATTTTGTTTTTGAGCTAAATTTCGAAGAGTTTTTAGAATGATTAATTTATTCTTTTCATCCAAATGAGTGGTTGGTTCATCAAGGATAATAATCGGAGAATTTTGCGTCAAAGCTCTCCCGATAAATGCTTTTTGAAGATTTCCATCTGAAAGATTTGTTAGGAGTGTATCTTTATATTGAGTTAAATCTAGTTCTTGAATTATCTCCTTAACTTCTTCTCTATCTTCTTTTTTCAATTCAAAATAGAAAGGATAGTAAATGTATTTTCCAAGCGATATAAGATCTTCAACCGTGTAATTTTGAGGAATTACAGATTTTGAAAAAACGACTGCAATGTTTTCTGCAATCTCTTTTACGGAAAGATCTTTTACGTTTTTATTATTAATTAAAATTTCTCCCTCCATTAAGGAATTTTGATGGAGAATTGATTTAATTAAAGTAGTTTTTCCGACACCGTTGTTACCAATCAATAGACATACTTCTCCTAAATTCAAATCTGCATTGACATTTGAAATTAGAGTTTTATCGTAGCCTATGTTGGCTTGATTGATTAGTAGGTGCATTTATTTCTATTTTTCTCGCTGATTTTATATTTGGTTTCTCATGTTGAAAGTATCTCTACAAAGTTAGCTTAGATTCCTCCGGAATGACAAATAGAATGTTTATTTAAATATTTCAAATTAAAAAAGCATTCTTAAATTTCTGTATTATCTGAAAAATCTGCGAAAGATTTTTAAATTAACAATTGACTCATTCACAATTCACTTTATACCTTATTCTGTCTCAAAAGCATCATCAAAATCACTGGAATTCCAAATAGCGAACTGATGACATTCAATGGGATTTGAGTTTTTTCAGCTGCGATGGAAAATATTAGCATAATCAGCATTCCCAAAAACATATTTAAAATCCATTGCTGCCAAAGTTTTGATGGATTGTAGATTAATCTACAGAAGTGAGGAACAATGATTCCGATAAATAAAATAGGTCCCAAAAAAGCTGTGATAGAAGCAGATAGGAGTGATGAAGTTACAATAATCAATATTTTTAAATGATTTAAATTCACTCCCAAACTCTGTGCGTATGAACTTCCTAAAGAATTTCCTATTAAAGGTTTGATGGTTTTAAAACAAAAAAATAATCCAATCCCAACCAAAATCGACAAGACAATAATCTGATTTCTGGAAACCATATTATTGGCTCCGAAAGACCACAAAATGTAGTTTTTCAGACTTTGATTTTCAGCATAAAACTGTAAAAGGGAAACAATTGCTCCTGCAAAAGCAGAAACTAAAAATCCGAAAATAATCAGATAAGATTTATCCTGAAATTTATTCGACATTGAAAGTAAAACCAACATCAAAAGCAAACTTCCGATAATCGCTGATAAACTCAAAAAACTGTTCTGCAAAAATTCAGGAAGTAAAATACTGTGGGAAAAGAAAATATAAAATGCAACTGATAAACTCGCAACAGAAGTTATTCCCAAAATATCGGGTCCGGCTAAAGGATTCTGAAAATATTCCTGCATCAGGAAACCCGATGTCGGAATTGAAATTCCAGCCAAAAGCATTACCAAAACACGATTTACTCTGATCTCTGCAATTTGCCCGTTTTCCGAACTTTGAATGAAATCATTTAGGTTTAAATTTAAAAATCCTGTATTCAGATTTACAATTGCCACACAAATTATTGCGATGACCAAAACTGAACACAGGATTTTGAATTTATTTGACATTAAAATATTTTCCGGAAAAATTATTTAATAAAGGTTTTGATTTTAGAATCCAGCAAATCTGGAGTCATCATTCCTAAATATTCGTCGGTTTTATCACCTTTTCTCATGTATGTGAATGGAATAGCTCCGCCGTCCCATTTTTCAAAATTATTTTTAAAAAATTTTTCATCAAGTTGTCCCCCATCCAATAAAATTGTATTGTTTCTGATTCCCTGTTTATCAACAAATCGAGGAACTTCAGAATTCCAGACTTCTTTTGTGTCTAAGCTGATAAATGTGATTTTTACAGGTTGATCTTTTAATTCTACAATTTTATCTTTAAAATGAGGAATTTCTCTCACACATGGTCCGCACCAGGTTGCAAAGAAATTAGTTACATATAAGGTGTCATTTTTCTTTTGAAGAAAATCAGTTGTTTGCTGCGGATTCAAAACTTTTAGAGATACAGTCGCAGGAGCAGTTTCAGTTTCAGGAACAACCGTTGAAATTGAATCATTTGAAGCTGTATTTTCCTGCGTTTTATCGGCTTCTTTTTTACAGCTGAAAAGCGTAACTGCTAAAAGTGTTGATAAAAGTATTTTTTTCATAAGTAAATATTCTTTTGTTATCATGAAATATACGATGGCTATTTCTCACTGGTTTTATTGGTAAGAAAATTACGCCATAGACAGTTTCATATTTATTTTTTCTCTATTTTTGATTTGAAGTATGGAACAACAAATCTATAAAGGGAAACTGACGCAGTTTCATCGGTTAAAAATAGCTAAAAAGGCAGACCTGACCAAAAATACTTTTTCGCTGGAGCTTGAAGTTCCGGAGAATCTTAAAGAGAATTTCAAGTTTGAAGCGGGACAGTTTGTGAGTATAAAATTCTCTTCTCATGGTAAAGATATCATCAATGATTATTCAATGACTTCAGCTCCTTACGAGGGGAAAATCTGCTTAGGAATTAAAATAACTTCTTCCGATGGAACTACTTCCGATTTATATAAAAATTACAATATCGGTGACGAATTGTCTGTGAGCGAGCCAAATGGAAGATTTACTTTAGTTTCCAAGCCAAGCGAATTCAGAACAATTGTAGGTTTTGCTGCCGGAATTGGAATAACGCCCATTTTAAGTCATTTCAAAAATATTCTTCATAACGAACCGCGAACCAGACTTTTTCTTTTTTTTGGAAATAAAAATTCTCAGGATCTGATCTACAGAGATCTTTTGGACAATCTTGCAAGAACGTACAACGATCGGCTGCAGATTCATTATTTTTATTCACAGGAGAAAACTTTGCATCAGTTATTTTATGGAAGACTTGATGCTAAAAAATTAAATTTAATTATCAATCAAATCCTGCATTTGGATGATACTGACGAAGAATCTACAATTTGGGATGCGGTAGATGAAGTTTTGATTTGCGGAAAAGGGGAGATGGTAAAAACGTTGGCAAATGCATGTTATCATCATGGAATTCCAAAGAAAAATATTCATTTTGAACTTTTCGAAGAATTTAATGATAATATTTATCCGCAAGAAAAAGAATTTCCATTAATTGAAAATGTACAAGTGGATTTTAAAATGTTTGGAAAAAATTATCAGACCGAGCTTCCTGACAACAGAGAAAAAATTCTTCATCAATTACTGGTTCAAAACTTTCCCGTCCCTTATTCATGCAAATCGGGTATCTGCGGAAGTTGCGAATGTACACTTGAAGAAGGTGAAGTGGAACTTTTGGAAAACGAATACCTGACCGAAAAAGAAGAAGCTCAGGGGAAAATTTTAGCTTGTATGTCAATAGCAAAAACTAAGAAAATAAAGCTTAACTTTGATTTCAGTTGAGAATCATCAAAAACATATTTAAACTTATTATAGCGTCAATAGAATTGATTTTTCTATTGATCTGTCTTTCCAATATCTGGGTTTTTGGTTTAACGAATGGTAGAACCTACAATAAAATATCAAAAATTCCGCCACGCGAGATTGCTTTAGTCTTAGGCACTTCTCCCAGAATGAGATCAGGTGTTTCAAACCCCTATTTTACAAAGAGGATGGATGCAACTGCTTTGTTGTATCATCACGGAAAAATCAAAAAAATCATTGTAAGCGGCGAGAAAAGTAAAGGTTATAACGAACCTGCCGCCATGAAAAATTACCTGATTTATCAGGAAGGCGTTCCTGAAGAAATTATCATTGAAGATCCGAAAGGTTTTAATACATACAAAAGTATTCTGCGCTGCAAAGACATTTATAAAAAGAAAAATGTGATCATCGTTTCACAAGGTTTTCATAATCTAAGAGCCTTATTTTTTGCAAGAAATAACAGTATGAATGCATTGGGTTTTGATGCTCAAGATGTCAACAAACCTGAAAGTTTCTACAGAAACCAATCAAGAGAAATTCTCGCACGAGTGGTTGCTGTAGTGTATTTTTTATTGGGAATTTCTCCGGATTAGAAAGGATATCCAAAAGCGATATTCAATGTAGGTTTTAGAGGTTGAAACTGATTAAATCTCCACTTTTCACCGTCCGGTTTATTCGGATCATAGATTTTGTATGCTAAATCTACTCTCAAAGTAATGTATGCAACGTTTACTCTCAATCCAAATCCGCTACCAACACCCATTTCTCTAATGAATCGGTTGAATTTAAACTGATCGTCAAATCCGTTATTTTCTGTATTCCAAACGTTCCCAATATCTGTGAAAATAGCTCCTTCATACATATCAGTAAACGGAATTCTATATTCAAGATTGGTTGTTAATTTAATATTTCCCATCAAATAAGTTCGCACTCTTTCATCAACCTGCGATCCTCCAGGACCTAAACCTCCGAATGCAACCCATGCACGTATGTCATTTGCACCTCCATTGAAATATGATCTTACAAAAGGCATCGATGAAGAATTTCCATAAGGAACTCCTACACCAATAAATTGTCTAAGAACCAAAGTCTGATTGCCAAAAGTTTTAAAGTATTTTCTTACATCAAAATCAAATTTTACAAATTGTGCGTAGGGAATTCCAAAAATAGTTCGTTCCGGACTTCGTAAAACACCTCCATTATCTTCTCTTTTTTGATTAAATAAACTTGGAATATTACCTGCAACTTCCATTTTTCCGTTAAAATAGAATGCATTAGGATAATCTTTTTTTCCGATTTCGTTATAAATGAAATTATAAATGAAAGATGAGATAATTACATCCTGAGTCTGTCTGTCTTTGTTGACAAGCGTTCCCAGAAAGCCTACTAAATCATTTGCTTTTTTTGCATCAAGCGTTGCCACATAATTTAGATCACCAATAATCTGCTCAGAAACCTGATCTCTTGTCAATGCACCCGATTCAAATTGCTGTTTTAACTGTGGATTATATATAAAATAATCGTCGAAAACAACCCTTCTTATCGCATCATCATTGACGAAGAAATCGTAGTAACTATCCTTATTTTTTGTTAAACTGAATAGTGTATTAAACAAAGTCAATCTGTGTGAGGACTGATCATTAACGTTTGCAAAATAATTTAAACCCGTATTGAAATTCACTCTTCCCAAACCAATATTATTCTGCACAGAAGCACCTAAAACAATTGATGAAGTAGGAGTGTATCTTTTAGGAATCAGTTTATAATAATTAAATGGCAATAATAAACGAGGGAAACTCAAAGAAGCCTGAGCTGATAGTTCATAAGCCCAGATTCTGTTGTCTAAGTCTCTTGGATTGACAACTCGGCCAAAAGTTCCTGATAAACTTGTAGAAAGGTTTTCTGCACCTCCGAAGACATTCCGGGTTGTAAGATCTACTGAAGGAGATAATCCCCAATTTAAAAATTGCGAATAATTTAAATCTGTACCAACTTTAATTTCATATTTAGGGAGTGGTTTTAATAAATATAAAACGTCAACTATACTGTCATTTGGTTTTATAGCACCTCCTTGTCTCAAAGAATCTTTAGCTTTCAGAATACTGAAATTATTCATGGCAAGAAGATTTCTTTTCGTCAAGTCAAGTTGATTCTGATTATAAACTGATTTGTTATCAACGATAATTGCTCTCCAAATAGAATTGGTTTTGTAATTATCATTCATTTTATGAAATCTTATTCTTCTGAGACTGTCTTTAACTGTTTTTCTGCCAAAATCACTTGGTTCATCGACAATTGCAACATCAATGTTCCCAAATGTAGATCTTTTGTAAGGAGAATCTGCAGAATCTTTATGAATTTCGAGTGTTAATGGTACATTCTTTCTGTCTTTTAATGAATCAGCAACGAAGTAAACTTCGTCATTTGCATTATTAAATTTATAATATCCGCTTCTTCGCATAATATCATTAATTCTAACCACTTCTTTCTCAAGAACAGTCTGATCAAGCACTCTTCCTGATTTTACAAGGGTTTCATTAATATTTTGCTGATAAAGACTTTTAACACCGGCATCGGGAATATTGTAATAATATTCTCTAATATTTGTAGGACTGTTATGCTTTAAAAAATAAGTTACAGCCGCCTTTTTTGCGGTAGAATCAAGTTCATGTTTAAATTTAACTTCAGAATCCCAATATCCACGATAAGTCATTCTTTTCTCGATAGACTGTGCACTTTTCTCAGTTCTTGTCTGATCCAAAATAACGGGTGGAGTTCCAAAATTGTGTAAGATTCTGTCCCACAACAAACTTTTACCCACGTCACTTTGCATATTATATTTAATAAACAATGAATCCCTCAGCTTTTGATTTCTCATTTCACTAGGGTAGGTAAGATATTCGCTAAATAATGTATCGTATTTTGGGTTTGCTGCATTGTGTAGTAAAAGTCCTAACGGTACGAAAAGTAATTGTTTTTTATTAGGCTTCTGCTGAACATAACCTATCAGTTCTTCATCGAAAAATTCTTTTTTATCTTCAAACTCAAATTTGTTTTTCGTGAGCAAAAATTCTCCATCCGGAACTTTTTTTGTTGTACTGCAAGCGTAAAGTAAACCAACAACTGTTGCGAATGATATAATTTTATAATATTTTTGAGGAGAATTCTTATAATGCTTACAGCTCATACAATAAAAGTTTTACAGTCTTTAGATAAAAAGAAGTTCAGACAAAAATACAATTTGTTTTTGGTTGAAGGGAATAAAATAATCTCCGAACTTCCTAATTCTAACTTTAAAATTAAAGAAATATTTTCTACAAATCCTCAAAATTTAAATTTTAGGGACACCATTGTGCATCAAATCGCTGAAAATGAACTAAAAAAAATTAGTTTTCTGCAAAATCCTAAAGATTCGGTAGCTGTTTGTGAATTGAATCAAGAATTAAAATTAGGAGATCAAAGTATTCAATTGGTTTTAGACGGAATTCAGGATCCAGGAAATTTGGGAACAATTATTCGTTTGGCAGATTGGTTTGGAATCGAACAGATCATTTGTAGTGATGATACAGTAGATTTTTACAATCCAAAGGTAATTCAGGCAAGTATGGGATCTTTTACAAGAGTAAATTTGATATATTGTAATTTGGTTGAATATCTCTCTGCAACTCAAAATACAAACATTGGAACCGATATGGATGGAGAAAATATTTATTCCTTCCAAAAGCCAGAAAAACTGAATTTAATTTTAGGTAACGAAGGAAAAGGAATGCGTGAAGAAACAGAAAAATTACTTCACAAAAAAATCTCAATTCCAAGATTTGGAAAATCTCAATCCACAGAAAGTCTTAATGTTTCTATGGCTGCAGGAATTATTTTAGGACAGTTATTTTCAAAATAGAAGTTAGAAATCAGAAATAAAAATCAATTAAACTAATTTCTATTTTCTAACAGCTAACTTCTTAAGATTATATAAGTTGCTCCATGCTCGAAACACTTTTTGTTTTTTGGTAAGCTTCTAATTTTGTTCTCACAAATTTCAGAGCCATTGGTGCAACGTAAATTAATACAGCTCCCAATATTTTCTTTTTCCAATTTGAACTGCGCATATTTTTCTTTGCATAATTGGCAACAAAAGCAGTTACAGCAAGTTTCACAACGGTATCCATTGCATCACCTTTGAATGCGCTTCCGGCAATACCCATCGCCGTATTTTTATTTAGAAAGAGGTCTTTTACTTCAGAAGTCAATTGTTTTGCAATGACATCTTTCCTGAGAACAGTTTTTTCTTCACCATCTTCATCAATTTTTTCTTTCAGATACTGATCGGTGAGACCATTAGTAAATGCGCTTAAGCTTTCTTTGGTATTTTTGAAAGTCAATAAACCTTCCAAATCTTCAATTTCACCTTTTAAAAGCTTTTTCTTTCTTCTTAGTTCTTCCAAACTATTATAACTTCTGCTCATAATTAGTGGTTTAAAAATTCGATTACTTTATTTGCAATTATATTGACGATGCGCTTTTTAAAGGTAACAACTATTAATGTTATCAACAAATAAAATGCTGCAACAATTAAGAATCCATACGAAGTATTATTCAATAGTTTGCCAATGAAAAATGCGAGTCCAAAATTAAAAAGGATAATAAAAAAAGTAAAAGCAACTAATAAAATAACCAGATAAGCAATAACTCCTGCAGAAATTGATGATTTTTCTGTCGCCTGAATCTTCAGCAAATCTATTCGCTTTGATGCATATTCTTTTATAGTTTCTATCATTGTTTTTCTTTAAAGTTACAAAAAAAGGAACTTTAATTTGGTCAAAGTTCCTTTTATCATTTAAATTAAAATGAATTTATCTTTTTAGATCATTCAATCCTGTTTCAACATCTTTCACGATGTCTGTCGTTTTAGAAACAATCTGATCCTTGTATTTATCGTAACCGTCTTTCACGGTGTGAGCTACGTTATTAGCTGTTTCTTTGAAAGTAGAAGAAATGTTTCCATACTGGTCTTTTACTTTTTCAGAAACTTCTCCGTACTTATTTTTAGCTTCCTCTTTTAAGTCGTTAGCTTTATTTTTGATTTTTTTTCTAGTTTCTTTACCTTCTTCCGGAGCATATAACATTCCTAAAATTACACCTGCTGCAGCACCTGCTAAAAGTCCTGCTAAAATACCTGCTGTATTGTTTTCTTTTCTAGACATTTCTTGTTTTTTAATTATTGTTAATAAATATTCTATAGATTGAATGTTACAATTAATATACCAAATAAGGTTTGTGGCAGATAAAAAATGCTATTTTTTTAAATGTGACAATATACTCTCTATTGTCTCTTTCTTAGTAAGCATCGTATTATCGATGACGATTGCATCGTCTGCTTTCTTCAAAGGTGCAATTTCTCTTTCACTGTCGATGCGATCTCTTTCTATAAGGTTTTCTTTCACCTGATTTTCGTCGGCTTCTATTCCTAAACCTAATAATTCCTGATATCTTCTTTTCGTTCTTTCATCAATACTTGCTGTCAGAAAAAATTTAAAATCGGCATTTGGCAGTACAACTGTGCCAATATCTCTGCCATCCATGATGATTCCGCCTTTTTCTGCCAAATTTCGTTGAGACTGCAAAAGAAAATCTCTTACCTCTTTTTGCTTTGCGATTAAACTTACATTGTTTGAAACTTCGTTGCTGCGAATTTCTTTAGAAATATTGATGTGATTCATAAAGAGAACCAGCTCGCCAGTATCATTTTTAAATTCAAGTTCGATGAGTGAGAAAGATGAAAAAAGCTGCTCAATATTGATGGTTCCATCTTCATTTAAGCAGTTTTGCAGTGCAAACCAAGTAATACCTCTGTATAAAGCTCCCGTATCAAGATGTACAATTCCTAACTTTTCGGCAATAATTTTTGAGATTGAACTTTTCCCGGTAGATGAGAATCCGTCAATGGCTATTACTGGTTTTTTCATACTACAAATTTCAAAAAAAAATCTGAAAATTTCAAAAAAATCTAATATTTAAACCTGAAATTAATGATTAATTTTAACGCAAAGTTCGCAAAGAGTTTCTTTACTACTAACTGCTTTTGAGTTCGCAAAGGCGTTTCACTTAGCAGAGATCACAATGTTTAGGAAAATAAAGTATTTAAATTAAATTGTAGAATGAAATTATTCTCCTCTGTGACTACTAAGATCAACAGAAATTCCTATTTGATTGACATTAGAAGAATTGTGATATCTCACATGAGCATAATCAATACGAAATTTTGAAATTTTAAGTCCGAAACCAGCAGAAAGTCCTGAGAAATTTCTCTGATCTGCAACGGCTAGTTCATTTCCTCTTCTGACGTTGTAACCCAATCTTACATTAAAACTTTTTTCGGGAAAAAGCTCTGCACCTAAAGAAAAGTGATCGGCAATCTTCCTTCCGACATTCACTTCCTGTCCGTTTACATTTAATTCTGACGAAATATCAAATTCCTGTAAATCGTGTGCCGTAACTGTAATTGCTAAAGGAAAAGCTTTTAAAATTTTAGTATAACCTAAATCAATTCTGAATGGCAGATTTTCTCTTACACCGTTGAACGATTTAAACTGATATCCGAAGTTTCTTAATACTACGGAAACAACTTCTTTGCTTTGTTTTGGATGGTAAGTAACCCCCAAAGTTCCTGCTAAAGCGGAAGAAGTGTAGGTGTCTATTTTTGAAGTAATAAAATTTAATCCGCCACCGATTGTCCAGTCTTCTTCAAACTGATATGCGTACCCACCACCAACTGCAACATCTGAAGCAGAGAATTCTCCCATTTCAAAACCACTTTCATCAGTTCTCGGAATGTTACCGTAGCTCATGTAACGAGCATTTACAGTAACCATATGACCGTTGTCAAGATCTTTGGCAAAAGCAATGGTTCCATATTTTGAGTCTGCGAGATATGCAGTTGCATTCACAGAAAGCTGCTTGTCTGATTCTTTATTCAACAAAGCAGGATTGGCAATCGCAAAAGATACATCGTGATCTCTCATTGTAATTGCATCACCGCCTAAAGCGGCCTGTCTTGCCGAAACAGGAATGTTCAGAAACGGATATACATTTGTTCCAGTTTGAGCAAATGAAACAATTCCCGAAAGAAATAGTGAAAAAATTAGAACTTTCTTCAAATCAGTAATTAATTAATGCAAAAATAATCCTTTTTCGTACTTATCAAAATATTTAGAACATTATTTAGTATTAAATATTTTTCTTTTTTCAATATTTTTAATGATTATATTTGCAAAGTTAATTTCTGAGGAAATTAATTCTCAAAAACTATTATAAATTTAAAGATGAAATATAAAAGAATCCTTCTGAAACTGAGTGGTGAAGCATTGATGGGAAACAGACAGTACGGTATTGATCCCGAAAGACTGATGGAATATGCTCAGGAAATTAAAAAGGTAGTTGATATGGGCTGCGAAACTGCTATTGTAATTGGAGGAGGAAATATTTTCCGTGGTGTTGCAGGAGCTGCGGCAGGAATGGATAGAGTACAAGGCGATTACATGGGAATGTTGGCAACCGTGATCAATGGAATGGCATTGCAAGGCGCTTTGGAAGATGCAGGAATCAAAACAAGATTGCAATCTGCCATTGAAATGGATAAAGTAGCTGAACCATTCATCAAAAGAAGAGCAGTAAGACATCTTGAAAAGGGTAGAGTGGTGATCTTCGGAGCGGGAACAGGAAATCCTTATTTCACAACTGATACTGCAGCAACTTTAAGAGCTATCGAAATTGATGCAGACGTTATCTTAAAAGGAACAAGAGTAGATGGAATCTACGACAGCGATCCTGAGAAAAACGAAAATGCCGTAAAATACAACTCACTGTCTTTCGACGAAGTTTTCGAGAAAAATCTTAAAGTGATGGATATGACTGCTTTCACATTAAGCCACGAAAATAAATTGCCAATCATTGTTTTTGATATGAATAAAGATGGTAATTTGGTGAAGATTGTAGAAGGAGAATCTGTCGGAACTTTAGTGAATATTTAAAAAAGTAAGAGTATTATTTATTAAAAAAATTACTTATTACTCATCTTAATCAAATGTGTAACTTATCAAATTTTTATTATATAATGGAAGAATTAGATCTTATCGTAGAATCTGTAAAACATGATATGGAAGCAGCTATAAAGCACTTGGATCATGCATTTCAAAGAATCAGAGCGGGACGTGCGTCTACAAATATGGTTCAGGATGTGATGGTAGAATATTATGGTGCTCCAACTCCTCTTAATCAGGTTGCTAACGTTTCTGTGCCCGATGCGATGACAATTTCTATTCAACCTTGGGATAGAACGGCAATCAATGCTATTGAAAAAGCAATTATTAATTCTAACTTAGGTTTTGCACCTTCTAATAATGGGGAAAATATCATCCTTAATGTTCCACCTTTGACAGAAGACAGAAGAAGAGAATTGGCAAAACAAGCTAAAGGAGAAACTGAAGATACAAAAATCGTTGTAAGAAACGCAAGACAAAACGGAATCAAAGAACTGAAGAAGCTAGAAGGAGTTTCTGAAGATGCTATCAAAGGAACTGAAGAAGAAATTCAGGTACTTACAGATAAGCACGTAAAACTTTGTGACGATCATCTTAAGACGAAGGAAGCTGAAATTATGAAAGTATAATTTTCAGTTTTAAATAACAAAAAAAGTGGTTCCGAATTTTTTTGGAACCACTTTTTAATTTTAAAGACAATTCATTTTGCCTTTTTTTTCTTTATTTTTCATAAGCAGATTAAAAGTTTTCTGCAATTCGTCAATCGAGCAATTTTTCATTTCTTTATTGTGAACATTTTCAGATTTGGGATTATTTTTTGAGCTAGATTTTAAAGTGTATTTTTTTTCAAGACATTGAATAGGTTTACCTTCAACAATATAAAATCTCTGCTCAGTAATGTCATCTTTTGTTTCCGGTTTTTCAGGTGTTCCACCGTCAAAACTCCAGACTGTATCATCTTTGAAAACAAAATAAGGTTTTCCATCATTCACAAAATAATTCTCAGTTGAAGAAAAATGACTGTCTGCGTTGAAATGTTTAACAACCTTTAAAATTCCTTTTTCTGAATAATAAACGACATTTCCGGATCTCTCTTCGCATTCATAATCAAAACTTACAGAATCGAGTTTTTTTGCTGTCAGTTTTGAATTGACCAGATTGTATTCTTTTTTTATCCCGTCAACTGAATGTAAATCATTTTTTAACTGTAAAGAATCTTTATTTATTTTTGAGTTGGAAACTTCTTGTGTAACATCATTTTCGAGAGTTTTATCATTTTCTTTTTTGCAGGATATTATGATAATAAGACTGGAAATTAAAAATAGTTTTTTCATTATAGAAATTTTGTGATTGGATGTTTGCTAAAACAAAAAATGTGCGACAAATATTTCCAATATTAAAATTTCGCTTCAAATCCGGTTTTCAAAGCTTTCTTTTCAGGATCAGTTAAACTTCTTTTATAAATTTCTTCCCAAATTTTTACTGCCTGATCAAAAGATTCTATTCCTAAGTTTCTAACGTTTGCAGCCCAAAGTAAAATGGCAAAATCTTTTTTATTGTAAAGTATATTACTATCACCAAAGCGAATGAATGGAGCGTCTTTATATTGTGCCTCTACTTTTTTTGTAAAATCCAGCTTTCCGCCGATGCTTTCTTTTTTGATATAATTTTCTTTATCAGTCTGTTGAGCTGAAGCAGAAATACCAATGAAGATTAAGAATATAAAAAATATTTTTTTCATGATTAAAATTTAAGATTTTTGAATTTAAAGGTAAAAAAAACAACTACAAAAGCAGTTGTTTTTTTTATTTGCCAATTAATTATTTACAGTTTTCGTTATAATCATAAATCACTTCATTGACGATAGATAATTTATCGACTGTTGCATTTTTGATCTCATCTCTGATGAATTTTCCAAGACCGCTTCTTTGTTTTTCTTCATGTTTTAAAGATGCGTATTCACCTTTGGTAGATTTAGCTTTCGCATAAGGACAGTCTGCAATGGCAATTTTTACTTTTGCAGGGGTGAAGTCTTCTACTTTTCCACCTTTTTTTGAGTAAACATAATCAGGAGTTGTTCTTAATCTTTCGTTTTCTATAGAATTGTAATTTGCACCAGAAGTAGGATAACCGTACATTTTATATACTTTGATTTTACCTTCTGTCACAACTTCTGCAAACTGAGACGTTCGTGTTATATTGTTCAATGCTTTTATACCTGCACCAATGCCTGTAGAATTGTTTGAGCTGTTCAATGCTTCTCTTGTGTTGGTATATTTTATAGCCTGAAAAATTCTTGGTGTTTCGCCTTCATAAACCATATATTCTTTGATATCATCTGCATCATAAGTTTTAAATTTAATCTTGTTTTTCACCTTATCAATATCAGCAACAGCAGCAAATTTCACTTTCAACTGATTTTCCCACGGACTTGAATAACCTCCATTAAGATGAACAACTCCTTCAATTTTTTTTCCGGATTTATCAATGATATATCCGTATTTTTCTCCATTATAAGTGGTTTCTTCCTGAGCATGAACATTGAATGACAAAAGCCCGAATAAACCAATAAGTAATAATTTCTTCATAGAATTTAGATAAATTAAATTAGGTGATAAATATGAGACTTTTTTTTGAATTTTTAAACTAATTAATTTATAGCAGACAATTTCATAATAAACCATCAAAAGGATGAAAAGTTAAATTCATTTTAAAGCAAAAAATCCGGAAACAAGTTCCGGATCTAAAGATTTACTGATAACGTTTATGTTCTTTATCTTTCACAAAAAGCTTAATAAGCGGTTTAAAGAACGATTTGTATTTTTCAGAATCAAACAGCTGAGAATCTGTTAAAGCTTTGTAAGTCATCAAAATTCCAAAAGGAAATAAAATAATATTCGGAAGCCAAGCTGCGAGATAAGGATTCATTTTTCCCGACCACGCTACGTTCTCAAAACCAACATTGATTACATAAAAGATAATAAATATGACAATAGCAATAATAACGGGAACACCCATTCCTCCTTTTCGGATGATAGATCCCAAACTCGCACCGATCATAAAGAAAATAATACACGTGAATGAATATGTTAACATTCTCTGTTGATAGATCACGACTTTATTGAAATATTTTATACTTGGACTAAGTTCTTGATTTTTTGAATCCAGCGTTGTTTTTAGGTTGTCTAATCTGCTGTGCGCATTATAGATCATCTCAAGCTTTTTGTCTTTCTTGATCGTATCAAATTTATACTGGGATTTTACAGGAGCTTTCGATTTATTTTTATCCATATAGCTCACAACCGAACTCGTTTGGGACATTACCTCAGTACTGATATTCGTTACCAATTTAACGTTATCTTTTTTGGTATTATCAATTGTTTTAAACAATTCTTCAAATGACTGAAAACGGAAATCTTCAGTGATCTTTTCTTCTTCAATGGCTTTGTTGATGATCTCACTTACATCAAAATGAGAAACTAGAGTATCAAATTTTATAGCCTGATCGGGTTGCTTTAATCTTACATTTTCTACTTTTCCTGCGTAATCATCTTCAAAAACATATCCATTAAATAAAACCAATTGCAGATAATTCTTATTGGGCGGTGTTACAAATTTTCCTTTTTCTGCAACAATAGACTGTTGGTTTTCGAATGTACTTGCTTTTTTATGGATAAAAACTCCTTCAAGATCTCTTCCATCTTCACCTTCAATTTTATCAAATTTCACCATATAACCAGGAATCTGATCAATGAACTGTCCAGGTGTAAAATTTAATGCAGGTTTAGTCTGAGCTATATTGAAGAGCATATTCTTAGCCTTCCTTTGAAAATCGGGAATAATGTTACTTGAGAAGAGGTAGAGCATTATTGCTAATAAGGTCACAACACCTAAAAGCGGCATCATCACTCTCGTTAACGAAATTCCGGCAGCTTTCATGGCGGCAAGTTCATAGCGTTCACCAAATTCTCCGAAAGACATGATACTCGCCAAAAGTATTGTCAACGGTAACACCATACTTACAACGTTCACTCCCAGATAAAAAAGAAGCTTCATGATCTGAAATGTAGTAAGTCCTTTTCCTATAAACTGCCCAAGCTGAATCCAGATAATGTTTACAATAAAAATGAAAAACAATACGCTGAATATAAAAAAGAACGGACCAAAAAAGGTTTTAATGATATATCGGTCTAATATTTTAAACATTCGCCAAAATTAATGAAAAAGCCACAAAGTTTCCTTTGTGACTTTAAATTTTAATATATATTTAGAATTATAATTCTGTAACAAGATAATTTTTGAATTTATTCTTATCAAAAACAAACATATTCGGGTCTAATTGCTGGTTTTCTTTGTATTCTTTAATAGAAATTACAGCAATATCTTTGTTGTTTCCGTGCTGTTCAAGCTTAAGCATTTGCTTTTTTGATCCGTCTATAAAAATGTAGATAGATTTTAAACCATTTGCTTTTACCGGTGTTAAAGTGATAAAATCTGCACTTACACCATCAATAGTTTTTTTTCCACTGTAAGAAACGTTGTAATCATTTCTGTAAGAGGTCAAATAATTAATAGGAGAGAACATAGTAGAACTTTCATTAGGCTTTGCTACCGTCACTTCCTTATCTTCTGTATTGATATTGTAAATTTTGCTACCGTCGAAAATCTGTTCGGTTTCCATGATTTTCAACTTATATTTATCTCCGGCTGTGTAATAAATTCCGGGTTCGTTTTTACTTACGACACCGTTTACACCGCTTCCGAAGGCAAACTTGAAATATGAATTCTTTTTAGATTTGTAATTAGCCGTCACATCATCCAGTATTTTTTTTGCTTTGGCATCAATTTTCTGAGCCTGAACAAAAGCAATACTTCCTATTACAAAACTTCCAAATACTATTTTTGAAATTATTTTTTTCATCTTTTTATTTCTAAATTTTTTACTACTTAGACACCGTCAACAATTAAAAGTTAAAAGATGTCTGTTTCTTTAATTTCGCAGGTCTTCCAAAAACTGTTCCAAAGAATTCAGATCACTGATCAAAACTTCTCTAGCTTTAGCACCATTAAATCCTCCAACAATACCGCTTGCTTCAAGCTGATCCATAATTCTTCCGGCTCTGTTGTATCCCAATTTCAATTGTCTCTGAAGCATAGAAGTAGAACCTTGCTGTGTTGAAACAATGATTCTCGCAGCATCATCAAATAACTGATCTTTTTCGTTTGGATCGAAAGCTCCTACAGAACTTGTTGCTTCTTCATTGACATACTCAGGAAGCATAAAAGCTGAAGCATATCCTTTTTGTTCACCAATAAATTCAGCCAGTCTTTCAACTTCAGGAGTATCAACAAATGCACATTGAAGTCTTAAAATTTCATTTCCGTTAAAATAGAGCATGTCACCTTTTCCGATCAGCTGATCAGCTCCCGGAGAATCCAGAATTGTTCTTGAATCGACACTTGAAATTACTCTGAACGCCGCTCTTGCAGGGAAGTTTGCTTTAATCATACCTGTAATTACATTTACAGAAGGTCTTTGAGTGGCAACAATTAAGTGAATCCCAACTGCCCTTGCTAACTGCGCCAATCTTGCAATAGGAAGCTCAACTTCTTTACCTGCTGTCATAATCAAATCTGCAAATTCGTCGACAACCAAAACAATGTAAGGCAAATATCGGTGTCCGTTTTCAGGATTTAATTTTCTTTCAGAGAATTTTTTATTGTATTCCTTTAAATTTTTACAAAATGCATTTTTAAGCAAATCATATCGTTGATCCATCTCAACACAAAGAGAATTCAGAGTGTTGATTACTTTATGAGTATCTGTAATAATTGCATCATCCGAATCCGGAAGTTTCGCCAGATAATGTCTTTCGATTTTTGAATATAAAGAAAGTTCCACTTTTTTAGGATCCACCATTACGAATTTCAATTCGCTTGGATGCTTCTTGTAGAGTAGGGAAGTAAGAATTGCATTAATCCCGACCGATTTTCCCTGACCTGTAGAACCAGCCATTAAAAGGTGAGGCATTTTTGACAAATCGGCCATGAAAACTTCATTGGAAATCGTTTTTCCAAAAACAACCGGAAGATCCATATCTGTATTCTGGAATTTCTGTGAAGCAATCACCGAACGCATAGAAACCATTGTAGGATTTTTTCTCGGAACTTCAATTCCGATCGTACCTTTTCCAGGCATCGGTGCGATGATTCTGATTCCTAAAGCAGAAAGATTCAAAGCAATATCATCCTGAAGTTTTTTGATCGCAGAAACCCTGATTCCTGCTTCCGGTACGATTTCGTATAACGTTACGGTTGGTCCGATCGTCGCTTTAATTTCGGCAATTCCGACGTTGAAATTCTTTAATAAGCCGACAATTTTATTTTTATTTTCTTCTAATTCTTCTTTATTTACCGAGATCTCCTCATTACCGTAATCTTTCAGTAAATCTAAAGTCGGCATTTGAAATTTAGCTAAATCTAAACGATGATCATACAAACCATGTTTTTCAACCAAATCATTTGATTGTTGATCAGCATCAGTAATAATTTCTACAGCAGGAGCAACTTCTACATTAAATTTAATTCCGTCAGATGATGGAGTTGAAATAGGTGATGGTTTGATATCAAAAGCTTCTTCAGGTCTTGCAACCGGAATTACTGGTTTTGTATTTAGATCTAAACTTACAGTCGGCGAAGAATCTTTTTTTATTTCTTCAAATGAAGTCTGATTAGGAGTAACAATAGGTTCTACATTTACCGAAGGCTCAACAGTTGAAACTTTCACAGGTTTTTCCGTCTCCAGAATTTTTCCACTATTTGAAAGATCAGTAACGGTAATGTTTGACTGGGAATCCTGAATTTCATTTTCAAGTTCTTCATCCGCTTCGAAATTTTCACTTGAATTGGGCATCATCGATTTCACTCTGCCAATTGTATTTTCATTGATTTCGTTAAACTTTGATTTGATTGAGCTTGGACGAAGATTAAATTCCAAGATGAAATATAATGCGATACTCACCACCAACACTAACCAAAGACCAACACTTCCGATGATTGCATTCAAAGAATCCATAATCTGATAACCATAAACTCCGCTTAGAACTCCTGCATTTCCCTGACCCTTTGTAATCGCTCCAAAAAAGATAGGAAGCCAACAGATAAAGAACAAAGAATGCCCGAAAGTCATCCAAGGTTTGAAGATTTTTTTCTTCAGAATCATTGTCCCGAAAACTACAAAAAGAAATGCAACAATAAATGATGCAACACCAATGCTTTCAAATATAAAAATATTGCCCAGCCAATCACCCAATTTTCCAAAAATATTAGAAGATTGTATGCTTTTGTCAAGCATCGTTCCTGCCTGACTTTGATCTGATTTCCAATTCATTAAATACGAAATGAAAGAAAATGCTAGAACTCCCGAAAAAACGATAAACGTTAATCCGAAAAAGATTCGCGGCTTCGATAAGATCTTGCCTTTTTCTGGCGACTCGGTCTGTGGTTTTTGTGTTTTCTTTTCCATAATGTCAATCCCGGCAAATTTAGTGTTTTTTTGATATTGTCCTTATTTTTTTTCATTAAAACAAAGTGTCTTTTCTGAGCTGATTCACAGATAATTTAGGTTTTTAATAATGAATTTAAGATTATTAAGAATGATTCAAAATAACGCTTTCATCGGCTTCTGATGACAAAAAACAGTTTTTTTTCTCTCCCTTTCGTTTTATCATCCTTATTTTTGCATGTCAAGTAAAAAAAATCATGAAGAAGATCCAGGATATTCTTATTTCAACCAGAACAATGGCTGTTCTATTGCTGGTTTATGCCTTTTCTATGGCGTATGCAACATTCTTAGAAAACGACTATGGAACGCCCACAGCGAAAGCATTAATCTATGAAGCTAAGTGGTTTGAACTGATCATGGTTGTTTTGATTTTAAATTTCGTCGGCAACATTGGTCGATACCGTCTTTGGAGAAGAGAAAAATGGCCGGTTTTGGTATTTCACCTTGCATTTATACTGATTTTTACTGGCGGTGCCATTACAAGATATGTAAGTTTCGAAGGTCAGATGGTGATCAGAGAAGGAGAAACTTCTAATGAAATTGTGACTGATAAACATTTCTTTAAAATCAAAATAGAAGAAAAGGGTGATGCATTAGATTATCAGGATGTTCCTTACTTAATGTCTCCTTTGCATAAAGATTTTAATGCTACTTACGATTTCCACGGAAAAGATATTAAAGTGAAAACTTTGGATTACGTTCAAAGGAAAAAAGACAGTTTAGTTGCTGATCCAAACGGCACTGAATATCTTCATCTGGTTTCTACAGCCGAAACGGGAAGACAAAATATTTACATCAAACCGGGTGAAACCAAATCAATCAACGGAACTTTGGTAACGTTCAACAGAGCTATTGACGGTGCAGTTGAATTTAGAAAAGAAAACGGACAGATTTTAATTAAAACTCCTGTTAATGCCAATTACATGACAATGGCAACTCAGGCTACAGGAACGACTGTGAAAGATAAGTTTCAACCTTTGGTTTTGAGAAGTCTATATACTATTAACGAATTAAAATTGGTTGTTCCTGAAGGTATCAGAAAAGGTAAGTTACTAGCATTTGAAGGTGACAGAAAGAAAGATCAAAACGTTCCTGATGTAATGACCGTTGAAATTGAAGGTCCGAAAACAAAACAAATCGTTGATTTATCAGTTGAAAGAGGAAATCCGAATGCTTACAAGCAGATTACATTGGATGGTCTGAATATCATGGTAGGTTTTGGTCCGAAAATTTACAATACACCTTTTGCAATAAAATTAGATGATTTCGTTATGGAAACTTATCCCGGAAGTTCATCTCCGAGTGCTTACGAAAGTCATGTGAAAGTTATTGATCAGGGAAAACAGACTCCTTACAAGATTTATATGAATAATGTTTTGAATTATAAAGGATACCGTTTCTTCCAGTCTAGTTTTTCACCAGACAGAATGGGAACTGTTTTGTCTGTAAATCATGATTTTTGGGGAACTTTGATATCTTATATAGGATATGCATTTTTATTCGGAGGAATGTTTGTGATGTTTTTCTGGAAAGGAACTCACTTCTGGAAATTAAATAAAATGTTGAAAGACATTAATAAAAAAAGAGCCGCAGCAATTTTACTTTTATTTTTAAGTTTAGGTTTAAATGCACAAAAAATTGAAACTCACGGAACAACAGACGGAAGCAGAGAACATATACATGTAGAAGGAGATGGTCATACTCATGAAGCTCCGTCAGAAACACTTAAGCCACAACCAAATGTAGAGCAGAATTCTGTAGCCGCTCCTTTAACGAAGATGAAAATGATTTCTGCAGATGAGATCATTGCAAGAAATAAAATCAGTAAAGAACACGCAGATAAATTCGGATATCTTTTGGTTCAGAATTTTGAAGGTAGAATTGTTCCTACGAATACGCAGGCTTTAGATGTTTTAAGAAAACTGTACAAAAAAGATGCGTTCAGAGGTACTGATGGAAAATATCTTACAGCCAATCAATGGTTTTTATCCGTAAATACAGATACGCCGAGCTGGACGATGGTTCCGTTGATCAAAATTGATTCAAAAGGAGGTAAAGAACTTTTAGAAAAAACAAAAGCCGACGAAGACGGTTATACTTCATTGATGAATCTTTTTCCGGCAGATAAAAATGGAAATCTGACTTATATTTTAGATCAGGATTACAATACCGCTTTCCGTAAAAAAGCTTCTGAGCAGACTGAATATGACAAGCAAGTGATTAAAGTAAACGAAAGAGTCCAGATTTTCAATGAATTTTTCAGTGGTCAGTTTATGAGAATTGTTCCAGTGAAAAACGATCCTAATCACACTTGGCATTCATGGCTTGACCAAAAAATGGAACCGGATATGGAATCTCAGCAAGTGATGGGACCTTATTTCGCAGAAGCTCTTCAAGCTCAGAAATCGGGTGACTGGACTAAAGCTGATGCAGAATTGGCAAAGCTTTCCGCATATCAGCAAAAATGGGGAAAAAGTGTTGTTCCTTCAGAAAATAAAGTTAATCTTGAAGTTTTCATGAATGAAGTGAATCTTAATTTTAAACTTTTAATTTTCTACACAATTATTGGAAGTTTATTATTGATCTTAGGTTTTGTGGAATTGTTTAAGCCTAAAAAACTTTTAAACAAGATCATTAAAATCATTATATATATAGGAGTTGTAGGATATTTCTTACATTTTCTGGGTCTTGTTGCAAGATGGTACATTTCAGGTCACGCTCCTTGGAGTAACGGTTATGAAGCAATCATCTTTATTTCATGGATTGGAATTTCTGCAGGATTAATGTTCTATTTCGGATTTGGAAAAAACAGCAATTATCCTTTAGATATCAAAGCTCTTAAATTGACCACAAGATTATTCGGAGCTAAAAATGATTCGAATGCTCTAATTCCGGCAGCAGGATTTATGGTAGCGGTAATCATGATGGGGTTTGCTCACGGAGGTTCGGCGCTTGATCCGCAGATTACGCCACTAGTTCCTGTTTTGAAATCTTACTGGTTGATTGTACACGTTGCGATTATTACATCAAGTTATGGTTTCTTTGGGTTATCAATGATTATCGCAGTAATTTCACTGGTGTTTTATATCATCTCAGATAAAAATGCTTTTAAAATTCATAATGATTCGACATTAAAAGAACTGGCAATCGTTTCTGAAATGTCTTTAACGATCGGACTTTTTGCTCTTACTGTAGGAAACTTTTTAGGAGGAATCTGGGCGAATGAATCTTGGGGAAGATACTGGAGTTGGGATCCAAAAGAAACATGGGCATTTATTTCAATTATGGTTTACGCTTTTGTATTACACATGAGATTAGTTCCGGGATTGAGAAGCAGATGGGCGTTCCACGTTGCGACGATGTTTGCATTCTGTTCGATGGTAATGACGTATTTTGGAGTTAATTATTACTTAAGTGGACTGCATTCATACGCAGCAGGAGATCCGGTTCCGGTTCCGGCTTGGGTTTACATCGGCTTGGCTTCGATGCTTACTTTATCTGTAATTTCTTACGTAAAGTTTGTTGCTTTAAAGAAAAAATAGATATCAATTTAGAATATTTAAAACTCCCGGAATTATTTTTTTCGGGAGTTTTTTTGTGTTATATATTAAAATTGTTAATTTTATTACGAAAAAATTAGAGTAGATTATAAATGCTAAGTAGTATCTATATTATTTTCTTCCTTTGGCTTTTTACTAATCCATATTTTTCCTATAAATCGATTTTGTACTCCGTAATCGATTTCATCATTGCATTCAAAAATCTTCTTAAGCAAATTATCTATGAATTTTAAGAGAATCATAGCGACAATAAATGCAAAAAAAATTATTATATATATGTGCATACTGTTTAAGTCAAATTTTTCCATTGTGTTAATTTTAAAATCATTTTATAGTTAAGTAAAAATAAATCCAAACTACTACTCCTGCTAATTATGAAGTATTAGCTTTCTTGTTCAAATTTACCGTACTAAATGTCCGGTGTTGTTGTCCGTTAAATAAAATTTATTTATCAGACTTATTATAAGCTTTAGATAAAATTTTTGAATTGAATTTAGTGATCAGATCTAAATCTTGAGCTTTTATTTCTTTTATCTGACTAGTCAATCTTTGATTGTAAAAAAAAATTAAAACAGGATAAAAAGCAAAATGGTATTTATTTTATTTATATCTTTATGATATCAAATTAATATCATTTTAAAAATAAAAAATCATGGAAAAAGTTTTAAAACCTATGTCGGGTTATCTTGCCCTCGTTATTTGTTTAGCATTATTGGCAGCTTCAGGCTATCTGTTTATTACCGGAGTTGAAGTCAATGTCACTTTTGTAATTCTTGCAATTGCTTGTTTTTTGTTAAGCTGTTTTTTTATGAAAGGTTTAATGATCATTCAGCCAAATCATTCACGAGTTTTGAATTTCTTCGGAAAATATGTTGGTTCAGTAAAAGATAACGGATTGTTTTTTATTAATCCTTTATATTCATCACAGAAAATTTCTTTACGTTCTGAAAACCTTCAGGGACAAACCTTGAAAGTAAACGACAAAATGGGAAATCCTATTGAAATTGCTGTAGTAATGGTTTGGAAAGTTGGAGATACATATAAAGCAGCATTCGATGTTGAAAGATATTCTGACTTTGTGAAAATGCAGAGTGAGGCTGCAGTTCGTCATTTAGCGATGAGTTTTCCTTACGATAATCTGGAAGACGATCATGCTCCGATTACTTTGAGAGAAGGTGGTGATAAAATCAATTCTATTCTTGAACAGGAATTGACAGACCGACTTTCAAAAGCAGGAATTATTATTCAGGAAGCGAGAATTTCACATTTGGCTTATGCATCAGAAATTGCAGGAGCAATGCTTCAGAGACAACAGGCGACTGCAATTGTAGCTGCGAGAACCAAAATTGTAGAAGGTGCAGTCGGAATGGTAGATTTAGCCTTAAAGAAACTTTCAGAAGAAAATATTGTTGAATTGGATGATGAAAGAAAAGCAGCAATGGTCAGCAATCTAATGGTCGTTCTTTGTGGCGAAAAAGCAGCTCAACCAATTCTAAACGCAGGAACATTGTATAATTAAGGTTAAGGAAAAGGTTAAGTTTTAGATTAAAATTGATAGAAATTAATTTAAAAAATTTTATCTAAAAAAAACAGACTCTTTCTAATTGAAAATCCTAGTGTTCTTAGCTAAGTGAAACGCCTTTGCGAACTTAAAAACAGTTAGTAGTAAAAAAAAATCTTTGCGAACTTTGCGTTAATATAATTTAGTTTTTAAGTCAGCAGAATCTACGATAAATATAAAAAATGAAATCTCAGAATCCCAAAAACTCTTCTGAAACTCCGGCAAAAGGTAAAAAATCTTTTGTGATCAGGATTGATGAGTCAACTTATAAATTACTTGAAAAATGGGCAAATGATGAATTCAGAAGTGTAAACGGACAAATGGAATATTTGTTGAATCAAAGTTTGATAAACTCAGGAAGAAAGAAAAAAGAATAAAAAAAATTATTGATAATTTAAACCGAAAGCAGAGAGAAATCTTTGCTTTTTTTATTGGAAAATTCCGGAAAAATAACCGCTGATTATATTCCAGAAATTTTTACCTAAAAAATAAATCAATGTAGAAGTGATGATTCCTTTTACCGTAAAAAAGACAATACCCCAAATTCCAAACTTTTTCAGCATCTTTTTCCAGCGAGAATTTTTCTCTTCTGTAGGTTCATTTACAGATTTATTGGTTTCCATTTTAACAGAGATTTATCATGCAAAGATAAAGATGTTTATAATCATTCCAAATAAAAACAGCTTTAAAATTATTAAAGTTTCATCAGTCTCAGAAATATTTTTATCTTTAGACAAAACGAAAAGTATCATTTATGTCAAAAAAAGTAAAAGATTTCGGAATTGAAAAATCTTTAAAAAATCTCGGAATAAAAGCTGAAAATAAAGGAACTTCCACAGGAGGTAAATTTTTCGCTTCCGGAAAAACTATAGAAAGTTATTCTCCATCAGACGGAAAATTAATCGGAAAAATAAAAACTTCCGCAGAAAAAGATTACGACAAGGTAATCGAAACTGCACATACTGCTTTCAAAGAATTCAGAATGATCCCTGCTCCTAAAAGAGGAGAGTTTGTAAGACAATTGGGTCAGAAATTAAGAGAATATAAAGACGATTTAGGAAAACTTGTTTCTTACGAAATGGGAAAATCTTTACAGGAAGGTCTTGGTGAAGTTCAGGAAATGATCGACATCTGTGATTTTGCAGTTGGACTTTCAAGACAGCTTCACGGTTACACAATGCATTCCGAAAGACCGGGACACAGAATGTACGAGCAATATCATCCGCTTGGTGTCGTTGGTGTAATTACCGCTTTCAACTTTCCGGTTGCAGTTTGGGCTTGGAATACAGCTTTAGCATGGATCTGCGGGAACGTTACGATTTGGAAACCATCAGAAAAAACACCATTCTGTGCGATTGCATGTCAGAATATTATGATGGAAGTTTTAAAAGAAAATAATCTTCCGGAAGGTATTTCTAGTGTTTTGGTAGCAGATCACGAAATTGGACAATTATTAGTTGATGATAAAAGAGTATCATTAATTTCGTTCACCGGATCAACCAAGGTGGGAAGAATGGTTTCTTCAAAAGTTGCTGAAAGATTCGGAAAATCAATCCTTGAATTGGGAGGAAATAATGCCATCATCATTTCTAAAGATGCTGATCTGGATATGTCAATTATCGGAGCGGTCTTCGGAGCGGTAGGAACTGCAGGACAAAGATGTACTTCGACAAGAAGACTGATCATTCACGAAGATGTTTATGATGAAGTAAAAAACCGTTTGGTAAAAGCTTACGGACAGTTGAAAATTGGAAATCCTTTAGACGAAAATATGCATGTTGGTCCGCTTATCGATGTTCATGCAGTCAATCAGTACGAAATGGCGATTGAAAACTGTATTCAGGAAGGTGGAAAATTTGTCGTTGAAGGTGGCGTTTTAGAAGGAAAAGATTACGAATCCGGATGCTATGTGAAACCATGTATCGCTGAAGTTGAAAATTCTTTTGAAATTGTACAGCACGAAACTTTTGCACCGATCTTATATTTGATTAAATACAAAACTTTAGACGAAGCTATTGAGATTCAAAATAATGTTCCGCAAGGATTATCTTCTGCGATTATGACACAGAATTTGAGAGAAGCAGAATTATTCCTTTCTCAGGCTGGTTCAGATTGTGGAATTGCCAACGTGAATATAGGAACTTCGGGCGCGGAAATCGGTGGAGCTTTCGGAGGTGAAAAAGAAACCGGCGGAGGTAGAGAATCTGGTTCTGATGTTTGGAAATACTATATGAGAAGACAAACCAACACCATCAATTATACCGCAAATCTTCCATTAGCACAAGGAATTAAATTTGATTTGTAAGCTTTAATTTAATCATTAAAAATTAAAAGATTAAAGATTCAATGATTAGCACTAAATAATTTTTAATTCTTTAATCTTTTAATAAAAAATATTTTCAATTCACACAACAATATGGAACACACAGTAGAAACAAAAATAAATAAAGTAAAAGAAACCGTCGGAAAGCATGTTTTGGCAGATGGTTTTGATTTCGTAATGGATATCGAAAACTCGCACGGATCATGGATTCATGATTCGATCACAGGTAAAAATTATCTGGATATGTTTTCGATGTTCGGATCAGCTTCAATAGGCTATAATCATCCTTACCTGGTTGAAAAATCAAATTGGCTGGGAAAAATGGCCATCAACAAACCGACTTTAGCAGATGTTTATTCTAAAGAATATGCAGACTTTTTAGATACTTTTGAAAGAGTTGTTTTACCGAAAGAACTTCAGTATGCATTCTTTATCGAAGGCGGAACTTTAGGCGTTGAGAATGCCATGAAAGCATGTTTTGACTGGAAAACGAGAAAAAATTTCGACAAGGGTCTTGATATTGAAGCCGGAATCTGTATTCATTTCAGACAGGCTTTTCACGGAAGAAGCGGTTATACTTTAAGTTTAACCAATACTTCAGATCCTAGAAAATATCAGTATTTTCCGATGTTTGAATGGCCTAGAATTTTAAATCCTAAATTAACTTTTCCGATTACAGAAGAAAATCTAGAGGAAACAATTAATAATGAAAGATTGGCTTTATTAAATATCGGTGAAGCGATTTTATCAAATCCTGATAAAGTTGCGTGTATTATCATCGAGCCGATTCAGGCTGAAGGTGGTGACAATCACTTCAGAGATGAATTTTTTGTTGAATTAAGAAAACTGTGCGACGAGCATGAAGTTTTATTAATTTTTGACGAAGTGCAAACAGGAATCGGAATCACCGGAAAAATGTGGGCATTCGAGCATTTCAGTGTAAGACCGGATATTATTTCTTTCGGAAAAAAAACTCAGGTTTGCGGGGTTTTAGCGAACAGAGAAAAATTTGATGAAGTTCCTAATAACGTATTTAGAGAAAGTTCAAGAATCAATTCAACTTTTGGAGGTAACTTTATTGATATGCTGCGTTTCCAATTGGTGATGGAAGTAATTGAAAAAGAAAATTTAGTTGAAAATGCAAAAGTTGTTGGTGACTATTTATTGGAAGGCTTACAAGATTTAGCTCAAAAATATCCTGAGAAAATTTCTAATGCAAGAGGAAGAGGTTTAATGTGCGCAATTGATCTACCAACTCATGAGCAGAGAAATGATCTTAGAGAAATCTTGTTTGAAGAAGGTTTGATCATTCTTGCATGTGGTGATCAATCCATACGTTTTAGACCACATTTGAATGTTACTAAAGAAGAAATTCAGATTGCTTTAGATAAAATTGAAGCTAATATTAATAAAATTTAAAATTTCAAAATTTGGAATTGTAAAAAAAACGTCCTATATTTAGATACTCAAAATGTAATTTATATGGAACGTAACACGAGAGTATCAGTTTTTGAAAGCGATAAACCTTCAGAAATTCAGTTGATCAAGTCTAAATTAGAGGATGCGCAAATTACCAATGCCGTAGAAAATAATTATCTTACTTTCACGACAACACCTACCGCAACTTCGCTGAAGGTAATGGTAGATTTGCAGGATGAGAAGAAAGCATTCGATGTGATTGATGCTTATCTTCAACAAAATCAGAATCAATAAAAATCAATTTCATAATTTTAAATTTTACTACTTCGGAACCGAAAATTAATTCAAATTAGTTTTCGGTTTTTTTTGTCAAATTTTAAAATCATATTATTGATTATCAAATAATAAATTGTTACTGATAAAAATTTTTTAAATATTAAAATATCTAAATCTTTAAAAAAATAAACTTAATGACTCAAGATAATAAAATCAAATTCAGGAAAGCTGAGATTTCCGACAAAGAAGTAATCTGGGAAATCATTCAGCAATCTATAGAGCGAAGGAGAATTGATGGCAGTTCTCAATGGCAAAATGGTTATCCAAATGAGCAAACAATTGAAAGTGATATTTCAAAAAACTTTGGTTTTGTTCTTACTGTAAATGATGAAATTGCTGTGTATGTTGCTTTGATCTTCAATGACGAACCAGCTTACAGTACGATCGATGGAGCCTGGCTTACTAACGGAGAATTTGTTGTCATTCACAGGGTTGCCGTTTCGGAAAATTTTGCCGGGCAAGGTTTAGCCAAAAGACTTTTTGATTTGATTGAAGACTATGTAAGATCAGAAAATGTTCATAGTATCAAAGTTGACACCAATTATGATAACGCTGCAATGCTTAAGATTTTGAATGATAAAGGGTACACTTATTGCGGTGAAGTTTTTCTTGCAGGTGGAGTTCGTAAAGCATTCGAAAAAGTGTTGATTTAAAAAATGGTAAAAGGTTAAATCTGTTTTTGATTGATTCTTTAAGAAACTATATATTCATAAACTCTATTAGGTTTGTTCGTTTAGTTCCGAACTAAGTTTTACTTTTGTTCAGAATTAATATGCTATGAATTGTATTGATGAAATTTTCATATCAATTGACATAAACAATTACCTACTTATTACTAATAAATAATTTCTACATATGAATAAAAGTATAGAAATTGATGAGAAGATTTTTCAGGATGCTGTAAAGTTTTACAGTACGATGTTTAATCTGCCTCCATTAGCTTCTAAAATCTATTCCTACCTTATTTTCGACTTTGAAAAGGTGGGAATTACTTTTGATGAGTTTGTTGAAGTTTTTTCTGCAAGCAAAAGTTCTGTCTCTACTAATATTTCTCTTTTATTAAACTCACAATTGATCGTTGATGTCAATAAAATGGATGAGAGAAAACGTTATTTTTTTGCTAATGATGGTTATAAAAAAATCAGATTTGAAAAAATTGTTCAGAAAATGCAGGATGAAATTAAACTTTTAGACGAGCTCAATCAATTCAGAAAAGTGAAAGATGAAGACTACGACCAAAAAATAGAAGTCTATAAATCTCTTTTAAATAAAAACATCGTAAATATTCAGGAATCTCTTAATAAACTATAAAAATGACAAACAAGCTTATACTATTTTCTGTAGCAGCATTTTCTCTGACTGCCTGCAAAAAAGAAGCTCCACAACAGGATGGCCCAAAAACCTTTCCTGTAATTGCGGTAGAAAATAAAAATATAACGGGATACGACATCTTTCCGGCAAGTATTGAAGGTAGAGTAAACAATGATGTAAGAGCAAAAATATCAGGTTACATCACTCAGGTTTTGGTAGATGAAGGGCAATACGTAACCAAAGGACAACCATTGTTCCGTCTTGAAACCAATACTTTAAATGAAACTGCAGCAGCAGCAAAAGCAGGAGTTGGAGCAGCACAATCAAATATCGCAGCGGCTCAAGCCGCAGTAAATGCAGCTCAGGTTGAAGTTAATAAGCTAAAACCCTTAGTTGATAAAAATATTATCAGTAATATTCAGCTTCAGACTGCACAAGCCAATCTTTCTCAGGCACAAGCTCAGGTTCAGCAGGCAATTGCTGCAAGACAACAGGCAAATGCTAATTATAAAGGAGCGGCAGCAAACGTTGACTACTCAATTATTCGTGCTCCTATTTCGGGAGTTATTGGTAAATTACCGTTAAAAGTAGGAAGCTTAGTTGGACCAACAGATCAAACTGCCTTAACGACAATTTCAGATACTTCAGAGGTATTCGCTTATTTTTCAATGAATGAGAAAGAGTATTTTGATTTCCTTGAAAAATCTGTCGGATCAACGGTTCCTGAAAAAATTAAAAACCTTCCAATGGTTGAATTACAGTTGGCGAACGGAAGTTTATATCCTGAAAAGGGAAGAATTGAAGCCATTACAGGTTCTATTGATGAGACTACCGGAACAATTCAGTTCAGAGTTTCATTTAAAAATGCACAGAAACTTTTAAGTAACGGAAACAGTGGAAGCATCAGATTTCCTAAATCATTTGATAACGTTTTGGTGGTTCCGGAAAGTGCAACTTATGAGCAGCAAGGTATTGTTTACGTTTATAAAGTTGAAAAAGATACGGCAAGAAATACCGTTGTTGAAGTAATTGAAAGAATCGACAATTTAGCTTTAATAAAATCCGGACTTAAAAAAGGTGAAGTCATTATTGCAGCCGGAACCGGAAATATAAAACCTGGAACCGCCGTAAAGCCTAAAAAAGTCAGCATGGATAGTCTCGTTCAATCAGTAAAACCGAAATTCTAATGATAAAGAACTTTATTAACAGACCGGTTTTATCCACTGTAATCTCCATCCTGATTGTTATTCTCGGGGTTTTGGGATTGACAGCGCTTCCGGTTACACAGTATCCTGACATTGCACCGGCAACGGTGAGTGTAAGAGCAAATTATACCGGAGCCAACGCTGAAACAGTAATGAAAAGTGTCGTTGTTCCTTTGGAAGAACAGATCAACGGGGTTGAAGGAATGGATTATATTACTTCTACAGCCGGAAACGACGGCTCAGCACAGATTCAGGTATTTTTTAAACAAGGAGTTGATGCAGATATTGCTGCAGTAAACGTTCAAAACCGTGTTGCGAGAGCGTCCCCGTTACTTCCGAGTGAAGTTACAAGAGCGGGTGTCGTTACGCAGAAACAGCAGACAAGTGCGTTGATGTATCTTTCTTTTTATTCTGAGAACAAAAATATTGATGACGTTTATCTTCAAAACTTTTTAAATATCAACGTTATCCCAAATCTACAGAGGATTAATGGAGTAGGTGAAGCCAACGTTTTTGGTGGGAAAAACTACTCAATGAGAATCTGGCTTGATCCTGCTAAATTGGCAGCATACGGAATCACACCAACTGAAGTTACCAATGCAATAAATGATCAGAGTAGAGAGGCAGCTGCAGGTTCTTTAGGACAAAACAGCGGCAGTTCTTTTGAATATATCATTAAATATGTAGGAAAATTCAGTGATAAGGAACAATATGATGATATTATCATCAAATCTCTTCCGGACGGACAGAATTTGATGTTGAAAGATGTTGCGAAAGTGGAACTAGGAGGTCTTTCTTATTCAGGAATTGGTGAAAATGGGGATAACCCATCGATCAGTATGGGGGTTTTCCAGACTCCGGGATCAAATGCACAGGAAATTATTGAAAATATCAAGAAACAACTTAAAGATAATGAAGCTTCATATCCTGAAGGCGTAAAATATACCTTCAACTTTGATACGAATGAATTTTTGGATGCATCTATCGAAAAAGTAATCCATACTTTGATCGAAGCATTTATCCTGGTGTTTATCGTGGTTTATATTTTCTTACAGGATTTCAGATCAACACTGATTCCGGCGATTGCGGTTCCGGTTTCTATTGTGGGAACATTTTTCTTCCTGAATTTATTCGGATATTCATTAAATTTATTGACACTTTTTGCTTTGGTATTGGCAATTGGTATTGTGGTCGATGACGCGATTGTCGTCGTTGAGGCTGTACACGCCAAGATGGAAAACGGTATTTCGAATGCGAAAAAAGCCACCGTTGAGGCGATGGATGAAATCACAGGAGCAATTATCTCAATTACTTTGGTAATGGCAGCGGTATTTATTCCGGTAACGTTTATTACAGGTCCAACTGGTGTATTTTATCAGCAGTTTGGAATTACTTTGATTATTGCAATTATTATTTCAGCGGTGAATGCATTGACTTTAAGTCCGGTTTTATGTTCATTATTCTTAAAACCACACGAAGAGCATCACAAGGAATATAAAGATTTAAATTTTATTAAGAAATTCTTTTATAAGTTCAATATAGGTTTTAAAACCGCTACAGATCGTTACGGAAGAGGATTTAATTTCTTAATTAAACATAAATGGGTAACTGTAGTGATTCTTATTGTTACAGGAGGAATTATTTATTGGGCAAACGGAAGTATGAAAAAAGGTTTTGTACCGACAGAGGACAGAGGTATTATCTTTACCGATGTACAACTTCCACCGGGAGCATCGATGGAAAGAACGTATAATGTCTTGAAAACTTTGCAGAAAAATGCAATGCAGATTCCGGGAATTCAAAATGTTACGATTTCTACAGGACGTGGTTTACTTTCAGGAAACGGTAGTAATAACGGTCTTGCTTTCATCAAGTTAAAACCTTTTGACGACAGAAAAGGTGATGGTTTATCATCTGAAGAGATTTCTAAGCGATTATTTGGTTTAGCAGGTAAAGTTCCTGATGCGAAAGTTGTATTCTTCCAACCACCAAGTGTACCGGGATTTGGTAACAGTGCAGGTTTTGAGATGGTACTTTTAGATAAATCAGGTGGCGACTTTGCCGCTTTGGATGCAAAAACTAATGAGTTCATCGGAAATTTAATGCAAAGACCGGAAATTGAGTTTGCTCAGACATCATTTAATACAAAATATCCTCAATATTTAATGGAAATCAATGTTCCGTTAGCAAAACAAAAGGGAGTTTCTGTAAATGATATTTTGGCAACGATGCAGGGATATATTGGTGGAATTTACGGAGCTGACTTTACCAAATACGGAAAACAGTTCAGAGTAATGATTCAGGCACTTCCGGAAAACAGAGAAAATGCTGAAAATCTGAATCAATACTACGTTAAAACAACTTCAGGAGAAATGTCACCCATTTCACAATTTGTGACACTGACTAAAACTTATGGTCCTCAATCTGTAGGTCGTTACAACTTGTTTACTTCAGTGAAAATTACCGGAGCAAACAAAGCAGGTTTCAGTTCTGGAGATGCAATTACTGCAGTTCAGGCTGTTGCAAAAGAAACATTGGATCAAAATTATGATGTTGAATTTACAGGTCTTACAAGAGAAGAATTAAATTCAGGATCTCAGACATTATTGATCTTTGCCTTGAGTTTGGTGTTTGTTTATTTCATTCTTTCTGCTCAATACGAAAGTTACATTTTGCCTTTGGTTGTGGTCATTTCGCTTCCTTTAGGTGTAATGGGTGCATATTTCGGACAGAAAATTATGGGACTTGAAAATAATATTTATTTCCAGATTGCATTGATTATGTTGGTTGGTTTGCTGGCAAAAAATGCGATTTTGATTATCGAATTTGCAGTTCAGAGAAGACATCATGGTGAAACAATTGTAGAATCTGCGATCAATGCTGCAAAAGCGAGATTAAGACCTATTTTGATGACTTCATTGGCATTTATCTTCGGTTTATTACCATTGGTTTTAGCAAGCGGAATTGGTGCAGTAGGGAACAGATCAATTGCAACAGGTGCTTCGATAGGATTATTGATAGGTACAATCTTAGGAGTATTTGTAATTCCTGTGCTGTACGTGGTTTTCCAGACTTTACAGGAAAAAATTAAACCAATCAAGCAAGAAGACATCAATTTAGCTGAATAAGAAATCTTTAAGATTTAAATAATGAAAAATTTATCAATAATTATAAAAGGAACTGCTTTTTCAGTGCTTACTGCGGTAGTAATTACTTCTTGTCATGTCAGAAAAGAATATGAAAGACCCACTGCTGTTGTAGATGAAAAACTGTACCGAACAGATATGCTTCCACAAGACAGTACAAGTATTGCCAATGTCTCATGGAAAGAGATTTTTACAGATCCCGTTCTGCAGAAACATATCTCAAAAGTTTTAGAAAATAATTTAGATATAAGAATCGCTTTGCAAAACATTAATTCTGCAGAAGCGTATCTTAGACAAAGCAAAGCTGCTTATCAACCCACACTTTCTGTAGGACCTGGATATACCTTTCAGACGCAATCGACCAATACACAGACAGGACAATTATTTGGCTCAAGACGTTATATCAATCAATTGGATATTACAGCATCATTAGCTTGGGAAGTTGATTTATGGGGGAAACTAAAATCTCAGGAAAAGGCTCAACTTGCCAATTATTTAGGTAGCGTAGCTGCACATCAGTCTGTGAAAAGCGAATTGGTGGCTTCTGTTGCATCCAATTATTATCAACTGTTGACTTTGGATGATCAGAAAAAGATCATTAATGAAACAATTGAAATTCGTGAGAAAAATCTGGAGACTACAAAATCTTTAAAAACAGCAGGGATTCTGACAGAAGTTGCTGTACAGCAAAGCGCTGCATTGGTTTACAATGCACAATCTTTGTTAATTGATATCGACACACAGATTCAGCTTTTAGAAAACACGATGAGTCTTTTGATGGGTGAACCTTCACAAACAATTGAAAGATCAACATTAGTCGCTCAAAAACTTCCTGAAAGTCTAGCTTTGGGTTATCCCGCTGCTTTATTGGCAAATCGTCCAGATGTAATGCAGGCTGAATTTAATTTAATGAATGCATTTGAACTCACTAATTCTGCAAAAGCACAATTCTATCCGACTTTAAGATTAACGGGTAGCGGAGGATTACAGTCATTGGATATTGACCACTTATTTAGTGTAAATTCATTGTTTGCTAGTATTGTTGGAGGATTGGTACAGCCAATTTTAAATAAAAGACAGATCAGAACAAATTACGAAGTAAGTTTGGCAAATAAAGAAACTGCTTATTTAAACTTCAGAAAAACCGTTCTTACAGCAGGAAAAGAAGTTTCGGATGCGATCAGAGTATTTTCTGTGCAGGATTCTTTTATTGATCTGAAAACGAAAGAATTAAATGCCTACAAAAACTCTGTAGAATATTCTCAGGAATTGGTAAATTATGGTATGGCAAACTATCTTGAAGTTTTGAATGCCAATGTAAATTCCCTGAATGCAGAACTGAATATTTCTAATGCTCAATACAGTAAAATGAAAGCCGCAGTAGACCTTTATCAGGCTTTAGGCGGTGGTTGGAAATAATTAATTAATATAAATTCTTTTTAAAACGTATGCTGTTTCGGTATACGTTTTTTTGTGTTTTTTCCGATGATATTCTTGAATAGGTGATTATTCTGTATTTATTTAAACAACTTCTTAAATAAAATTTAACAAAATATTTGCAAATATGGTTTAATTACTTACTTTTGTAGCGCTTCGTGTGAAAAGCACCGAAACAATGGGGAATTAGCTCATCTGGCTAGAGTGCGACACTGGCAGTGTCGAGGTGACGAGTTCGAGTCTCGTATTCTCCACATAAACAAAACTTTATCAAGGCTATGAAGAAACTTTTTTTACTTTTGGTGACTACTTTTTTATTAATCGGATGTACTGCAGATGACGAAACGATCTATGATTACATCGGAACCTGGTCAGGAACTTACACAGGAAGTGATAAAGGAGTGTGGAATTTCGTAGTAGCGAACGATGGTGACGTTACCGGAACCATGCATTCTGAAACTAATAATGAGAACTACAATATCTCTGGTCATTTGGATGCTTCAGGACAATTAACTGCAGAGCTAGGATTGCCTCAAGATGGGCAGTTTGTAGGAACATTAACTCTTGATAAGAAAGGAAACGGAAACTGGACGAATGCAGTACCAACGCCAACGAGAAGCGGTGCATGGACTGGTGAAAAGAATAAATAATTTTTCAATTATAAAATCAAAAACCTGTAAACATTTTGTGTTTACAGGTTTTTTTATGATATTTAGGCAAATCCCATACGGACAATTTCTCCTTCTTTTTTTAGAACAACAAAATGAAGTAAAGATTCTTCATCAGAAAAATGCTTCTCAAAAACATATTCGTTCAGCTGCTTTTCTACAAGTATCGTTTGTTTAAAATTTGTAGCTGTATAGCTTTCAAAATCAATACTTAAAGTCTCTAAAATAATCTCATCACTGTTTATATTTTTATCTAAAATTAAACTTTTATCCCATAAACCTATAGAAACTGACGCCAAGTTTTCAAGATTTTCGATAATTCCAAACTGAAATTTTTTCAGCAACTGAAATCCCGATTCTTTTTCAAGTCCGTTTTTGACAGATCTTTTTCCCTTTTCTGAAATGATATCTAAATCTTTAATTTCAGTCATCAACTTTGCAAACCTTTGATAGAGTAGGGCATCATCAGATTTTTTGATATAAATGTCCAGACATTGTCTTATAATCTTTCCAATTTTTGAACAGTGACCAAATTCCGAACTATTCTGACGCACTTTTTCGTAGGAAGCACTTTTCTTAAATGCATTTTTATTAAAACCGCTTTTTTTCCGAACGATATTTTTACCATTCAGATTATAAAAAATCAGATCTCCTAAAGATCCGTTCAGTTTTATTAAGCTTTCATATGTTGCCATTCATTCAATTAAGAACCAAATATACAAATTATTACTTAATACTATAATTATAACGTATAATTATAATATAGTTGTAGTATAGTTATAGTATAATTAAATTTTATTTACTAAATTTGTTTCTAAATATATTATACATTAAATCAATTGTTTATGAACTTAAAAAAAATACAGTTTAAGAAACCGGTAAATTATATTGTTATTTTACTGGTTTCTTCAATAGTTATATCTTGTGGAAGTTCAAAAAATATTGCGAAATCAAAATCCTCTTCAAGTAAAACAATTTCAAAATCCGAGAATTTGAGAAAACTCGATTCTAAGTTTGATGGTAAGATATCCGGTTCTGCAAAAGACATTATAAAAGATGCTGAGAAATATTTGGGAAGCCCATATAAATTTGCTGGCAACACATCTTCTGGTTTTGACTGTTCTGGGTTAACTACAAAAATTTTCGACGATAATGGTTTAAAATTACCAAGAAGATCATCGGATCAGGCAAATACAGGAAAAAGCATTGACGTAGAAGAAGTAAAACCAGGTGACCTGTTATTCTTTGCAACAGCAGGCGGAAACAAAGTTTCTCATGTAGGAATTGTACATACAATAGAAAATGGTGGCGAGATAAAATTTATTCATGCATCAACGTCAAAAGGCGTGATTATTTCTTCACTCAACGAAAAGTATTGGAACAAAGCTTATCTTCATGCACAGAGAGTTTTATAAATCAGACTTCAAAAATCTCATTTATTTTAAATAAAATAATGTTCAAATGATAAGTTTAAAGGGGTTTTGCACAACTTTTTTGTATATTTGGCGACATAATTATTAAACTGATTTAAACTTAAAACATGTCATTACAACAAACTATCGAAAACATCTGGGATAATAGAGATTTATTACAAAACGAAGACAGCAAAGCCACTATCAGAGAAGTTATTTCTCTTTTAGACTCAGGAAAACTTCGTGTTGCTGAACCTACAGAAAACGGATGGCAGGTAAACGAATGGGTAAAGAAGGCTGTAGTAATGTATTTCCCGATCCAGACAATGGAGACTATTGAAGTGGGTCCGTTTGAGTTTCACGATAAAATGCCTTTGAAAAGAAACTATGCTGAAAAAGGAGTGAGAGTTGTACCTCATGCAGTTGCAAGAGAAGGTGCTTTCATCGCATCGGGTGTAATTTTGATGCCTTCTTATGTAAATATCGGAGCTTATGTAGACTCAGGAACGATGGTTGATACTTGGGCGACAGTTGGAAGTTGTGCACAGATCGGTAAAAATGTTCATTTAAGCGGTGGAGTTGGAATTGGTGGTGTTTTGGAACCACTTCAGGCTGCACCGGTAATCATTGAAGATGATTGTTTTATCGGTTCAAGATGTATTGTTGTAGAAGGAGTTCATGTTGAAAGAGAAGCTGTTTTGGGAGCAAATGTTGTTTTGACAGCTTCAACAAAAATTATTGACGTTACAGGTCCTGAACCAATTGAAATTAAAGGGAGAGTTCCTGCACGTTCAGTGGTGATTCCTGGAAGTTATACAAGACAATATCCAGCAGGAGAATATCAGGTTCCATGTGCATTAATCATTGGTACAAGAAAAGAATCTACAGATAAAAAAACGTCACTCAATGACGCTTTAAGAGAGAATAATGTTGCGGTTTAATCATAAATAACCTAATACTAAAAAACCTTGAAAGAAAAATTTTTAAAGTTTATATTAAACCCCAAGTATATATTTGGGGTTTATCTTATTATAGCAATCGTCACGGCGATTTCAAAATACTTTAGAGGTAACGCAATCAATAATTACCTCATTTTTAAGTACACATATTTCAATACGCTTCTTGAGAAAAATCTGTATCTGCAATATCCGGAACATTTTCAGGACTCCAATCATTACGGGATTTTCTTTAGTGCACTGATTGCTCCATTTGCTTTAATGCCCGATTGGCTCGGAATTTCTCTTTGGAATATTGCCAATACTTTCATTTTTATTTATGCCATTCATAAACTTCCTTTTTCTGATGGTAAGAAGGCATTATTTGCATTATTATGTTTACAGGAATTTATTACCGCAGCTTTGAGTTTACAGTTTAATATTGCTCTTGTCGGATTGTTGATGTTGTCAGCAACTTATATTTATGAAAAGAAAGAATTGAAATCTGCAGCCGCACTCATGGTTGGAGTTTTTGTGAAAATCTACGGAGTTGTAGGTTTATCACAGTTTTTCTTCATTAAAAATAAAACAAAATTTATCATCGCCGGAATCGTTATTGCGTTACTGTTTTTCGTTTTTCCGATGATTTATTCAAGTCCCGAATTTGTCATTCAGAGTTATAAAGATTGGTCAGTTTCTCTGGCAGAAAAAAACGGACAAAATCAAAGCTTAAATAGTTATCAGGATATTTCTCTTATGGGGTTTGTCCGAAGAATTTTAGGTGATGCCTCAATTTCAAATCTTGTATTTTTATCGTTTGGTTTGCCATTATTTGCATTGCCATATATCAGAATCAAACAATATAAAAATTATGCTTTTCAGTTAATGATTTTAGCATCTACTTTATTGTTTTTAGTGTTATTTAGTTCAGGTTCAGAATCTCCCACTTACATTATTGCAGTTGTAGGAGTGATGATTTGGTTCTTTTTACAGAAAGAAAGATCACCATTAATTATTGCGATGCTTATTTTTGTAATTATTTTGACGTGTTTTTCACCTTCAGATTTATTTCCGAAATCCATCAAAGTCAATTATATCGTTAAATATTCTTTAAAAGCGGTACCTTGCATTATCGTTTGGTTCAGAATAATTTATGAACTTATGACAAGAGATTTTGAAAAAGATTATAGCCTACAATAATGTAAAATGAAAAAAATATCTATTGTAATTCCCGCCTATAATGAAGAAGGAAATGTTGCGTTGATTCATCAGAAAATCAAAGAAGTTTTTTCTGAATTGCAGAATTATGATTTTGAAATTATTTTTGTAAACGATGGAAGCAGAGATCAGACTCAACAAGTACTTGAAGATTTATCCAATAAATTCAGCGAAGTCAAATTTATAGAATTTTCGAGAAATTTCGGACATCAACCTGCCGTAAAAGCCGGGATAGACAGTGCTTTAGGAAATGCGGTAATTTCAATGGACGGCGATCTTCAACATCCTCCTGAACTGATTCCAAAGATGATCCAGAAATGGGAAGAAGGATATGATGTAGTTTTGACAGTGAGAAAATATCCCAAAGAGATTTCTTTTTTTAAACGAAAAACTTCAGATTTTTTCTATAAAATTCTTTCCGGTTTATCTGATGTAAATCTTACAAAAGGAGGCGGTTCAGATTTCAGATTGATGGATGCAAATGTTGTAGAAGTTATGAGAAAATTCAATGAAGATGATTTATTTTTACGCGGATTAACAAGCTGGATGGGCTTTAAGCAAACTGCTTTAGACTTCACAGCATCTGAACGAGTTTCGGGAGAAAGCAGTTATAACTTAAAGAAAATGATCACCTTTGCTTTCACCGGAATTACTGCATTCAGTGTAAAACCTTTATACATCGCAGCATATTTAGGATTTCTATTTTCAGGTTTTTCGGTAATTGGCTACGCTGCATATGTCATTCATTCTTTTGTTACAAAAACAGAAATTTCAGGTTGGGCATCATTGATTATGACCATCGTTTTTTTTGGTGGTTTACAGTTGATTATTTTAGGAATTATTGGAATTTATTTAGGTAAAATTTTCAAACAAGTGAAAGCGAGACCCAATTATATTATTAAAAATAAAAACTTCTAAAAATGGTATTGTTAAGTTTTGACATCGAAGAATTTGATATGCCATTCGAATATCAAGGGAAAATTTCCTTTGAAGATCAAATTTCGATTTCTCAGATTGGCTTAGAAAGAATTCTGAATATTCTTAAAAAACATCATGCAAAAGCTACTTTTTTCTCAACCGTAGTTTTCGCAGAAAACAGCAAATCGCTTATTCAAAGATTACTTAGTGAAGGTCACGAGTTGGCTTCTCACACTTGGTTTCATTCCGAATTTGAAGTAAATCATTTAAAGGAATCCAGAGAAAAATTGCAGGATTTATTTTCTACAAATGTTACGGGATTAAGAATGCCCAGAATGATGCCTGTTGATAAAAAAGAAGTTGAAAAAGCCGGATATTTGTACAATTCATCTATAAATCCAACTTTTCTTCCTGGAAGATACAACAACCTGAAAGTTTCTCGAACTTACTTTAAAGAAGAAAGTGTCATACAAATTCCGGCTTCGGTTTCTCCCAATTTTAGAATACCTTTGTTTTGGCTGAGTTTTCATAATTTCCCGCTAAGTTTTTATAAAAAATTAGCTTCTGATACTTTGAAAAAAGATAATTATCTCAACATTTATTTTCACCCATGGGAATTTGCTGAAATTAAAAATTCTGAATTTAAACTTCCGGGATTTACCGTTAAAAACTCTGGAAATGAAATGGTTGAAAGGTTTGATAATTTCGTTGGCTGGTTAAAAAATAAAAATTACAAATTCGGAACGTTTCAGGAATTTCAAAAGCAGATAGAATCATGAAGATAGCTTACGACGCAAAACGTTTCTTTCACAATACTTCAGGATTAGGGAATTATTCAAGAGATTTGGTGAGAATGCTTTCAAAATATTTCCCTGAAAATCAATATTTTCTTCTAAATAAAAACAAGTCTGAAAGAGGAAATTCTATTGTAGAAAATTCTAATGTTCATTTTGTTGAAACATCAAAAGGAAACTTTTCGCGACAGCTGAAGATGGGAAAAGATGCTCAAAAACAAAACGCAGATATTTTCCACGGACTTTCCGGTGAATTGCCTTTAAAATGGGACAAAACTCCGATTAAAAAAGTAGTTACTATTCATGATCTTATTTTCATGCGATATCCGCAATATTATTCTTTTTTTGACAGAAAAATTCACTTTTGGAAGTTTAAAAAATCAGCCGAAATGGCGGATAAAATCATTGCGATTTCTGAGCAGACGAAAAGTGATATTATTGAATATTTAAAAGTTCCGGAAGACAAAATCGAAGTTATTTATCAAGGTTGTCATCAGTCTTTTAAAGAAAATCAGTCTGAAGAATTTATTCAGAAAACGAAAGAGAAATTTAATCTCCCTGAAAGATTTATCTTAAATGTCGGAACGATTGAAGAAAGAAAAAATCTTTTAAATATTGTAAAAGCAATCGACAAAACTGAAATTCCTTTAGTTGTTGTCGGAAGAAAAACAAAATATTTCGTCAAAATAGAACAGTACATCAAGAAAAATAAATTAGAAAAACAGATTCATTTTTTAGAAGGAGTTTCTATGGACGAGCTTGCTGTGATTTACAAATTGGCCGATATTTTTGTTTATCCAAGCTTTTTTGAAGGTTTTGGAATTCCCATTATTGAAGCATTATTTTCAAAAACGGTAACGATTACCAGCAACACAAGTTGTCTTCCCGAAGCTGGCGGAAAAGATTCAGTTTACATCGATCCAAAAAATTACTTAGATATTCAGTCAAAAATAAAATTTCTCTGGGCAAATGAATCTGAGAGAAAACGCCGTGCTGAAAAGGGTTTCGAGTTTGTTCAGAAGTTTAATGACGAAGCAATTGCAAACGAATTAATGAATCTTTATCAAAAAATTCTTTAAAAAATTCTTGGTCAGTTAAAAATTAGTTCTACATTTGTACCATAAATATTCAACAATGAAACCTAATTTTTTAACAGCACATCATTATCATCATCTCTGCTAAGACGGAATTGATTGATATTTGTGTTAAAGAAATATATTAATAATTTAAACCGTCTGAGTCTATAGACGGTTTTTTTGTTTCCTGAATTTTCCTCAGAAATCTCAATAATTACTTTCCATTTACTCAGACACAAGAAAAGTGAAAATGAGTAAATTAAAAATTGCAATCCAGAAAAGCGGTCGTCTTTATGAAGAATCTCTGCAGCTGCTCAAAGATTGCGGAATTTCTGTAAACAACGGCAAAGACCAACTAAAAGTTTCTGTAGAAAACTTCCCGATGGAAATTATGTATCTCAGAAATTCAGACATTCCTCAATATCTTGAAGATGGAGTAGTCGATGTTGCGATTGTTGGTGAAAATCTTTTAGCTGAAAAAAACAAAGAAATCGTGATTGTACAGCAATTAGGATTTTCAAAATGTCGTGTTTCTCTGGCCGTTCCAAAAGATATTGAAACTGACAATATTCAGTATTTTCAGGGAAAAAAGATTGCCACTTCTTATCCAAATACGCTTAAAAAATTTTTATCGAAAAATAATATTGAAGCAGATATTCACGTGATTTCCGGTTCGGTAGAGATTGCTCCTAATATTGGTTTGGCGGACGGAATCTGTGATATTGTAAGCTCTGGAAGTACTTTATTTAAAAACGGTTTACGAGAAACACTTACCATTCTAAAGTCTGAAGCCGTTTTAGCTAAAACTTCTCAACTCAGTTTTGAAAAAGAAAACATTCTTGAGAAACTTTTATTCAGAATCAAAGCTGTTCTAAAAGCAAAAAATTCAAAATATATTCTGATGAATGTTCCGAATGAAAAAATCACTGATATTTCAAATGTGCTTCCGGTACTGAAAAGTCCGACCGTAATTCCTTTGGCAGAAGCAGGTTGGAGCAGTATTCACTCTGTGATTGATGAAGAACGTTTTTGGGATGTCATTGATGAATTGAGAGAAAACGGAGCGCAGGATATTTTAATAATTCCAATCGATAAAATGGTTATTTAAGATGAATATACACCAACTTCCCAGTAAAAATAGCTGGAACGAACTGATAAAACGTCCGGTTTTTAAAAGAGAAGAAATTTCTGAAATCGTTTCAGGAATTTTCGATGAAGTACAAAAATTTGGCGATAAAGCATTGTTTGATTTCAATAAAAAATTTGATTCGGTTGAAATAGAAAATCTTCTTGTTTCAAAAAATGAAATTGAAAATTCTTCAAATTTAATTTCAGAAGAATTAAAAAATGCTATTCAACAGGCAAAAAAAAATATTACAAAATTTCATGGATCTCAAAATACTGAGATTCAGAAAATTGAAACAACGAAAGGAGTGATTTGCTGGAGAGAAAATCGCGCCATCGAAAAAGTCGGAATTTATATTCCAGGTGGAACTGCACCTTTGTTTTCGACAGTTTTAATGCTTGCAATTCCTGCGCAATTGGCTGGTTGTAAGGAAATTATTCTTTGCACACCACCAGACAAAAACGGACAAATAAATCCTGCGATTCTCTACACTGCACAACTTTGCGGAATCACTCATATCTTTAAAATCGGTGGAGCTCAGGCAATTGCAGCAATGACTTTTGGTACAGAAACCATTCCTAATGTTTATAAAATTTTTGGTCCGGGAAATCAATTTGTCGTTGCAGCAAAAGAACTGGCTCAGAATTTCGGTGTTGCGATCGATATGCCTGCAGGACCGAGCGAAGTTTTAATCATTGCAGATGAAAATGCAATTCCTGAGTTTTGTGCGGCAGATCTTCTTTCACAGGCAGAACACGGAAGTGACAGTCAGGTGATTTTTATTTCGATCGATCTTAAAACTTTAAATGAGACTGTTGATGAAGTTAAAAAGCAGATTAAAAATCTCCCAAGAAATGAATTTGCCCAAAAATCTTTAGACAATAGCCATTTTATTTTAATTAAAAATATCGAAGAAGCCTTAGAATTCAGCAATTTATACGCTCCAGAACATTTGATTCTAGCAATTAAAAATTTTGAAAATTATATTTCTTTAATTCAAAATGCAGGTTCAGTTTTTCTCGGAAATTACTCCTGTGAAAGTGCAGGAGATTATGCAAGCGGAACCAACCACACTTTACCGACGAATGGTTTTGCTAAAAATTACAGCGGAGTTTCCTTAGACAGTTTTGTGAAGAAAATTACGTTTCAAAATTTATCAAAAGACGGACTTCAAAATTTAGGTAAAACCATAGAAATAATGGCAGAAGCAGAAGGTCTAATTGCTCACAAAAATGCCGTTTCAATCAGATTAAAACAATAAAAATGACAACAATAAATATCAATAGGTTTGTTCGAAAGAATATTTTAGAACTTCAACCTTATATCAGTTTCAGAGATCAGAATGAGTTTACCAATCCTGTTTTGATGGATGCCAATGAAAGTCCGTTTGGTGAATTCAACCGTTATCCGGATTCTACTCATCAGAAAATCCGAAATCAGATTTCTCAGTTAAAGAACATTTCTTCCACTCAAATTTCAGTCGGAAACGGAAGTGATGAATTGATCGATTTGATCATCAAAATCTTCTGCGAACCAAAAAAAGATTCGATTTTAATGATGAATCCTTCGTTTGCAATGTATGGTTTTTATGCATCAATCAATGAAAATTCAGTTTTAACACTTCAGTTAGACGAAAATTTTGAAATTCAGAAAGAAGATTTTTTAAAAACAATTAGAGAAAATCAGCCTAAAATTTTCTTTTTATGTTCGCCCAACAATCCAACCGGAAATTCAATTAGTGACATTGAATTTTATATCGAAAATTTCAATGGAATTGTAGTTGTAGATGAAGCTTATATTGAATTTTCAGATGAAAGATCAGCAATCGAATTCATAGAAAAATATCCTAATCTGATTGTCCTGCAAACATTTTCAAAAGCGTGGGGAATGGCTGGAGCAAGAGTCGGAATCGCTTATTCTTCGGAACAGATCACTCAATTAATTTATACTGTTAAAGCTCCTTATAATGTCAATTCTTTAAGCCTAAATTTAGTTTCAGAAAGTCTTGAAAGTGTAAACAAATTTCAGGATAATTTGGAACAGATCATTGCAGAAAGATCTTGGCTGAAGGAAGAATTTAAAACGATTAACAGCATCGAAAAAGTTTTTCCAACCGAAGCTAATTTTTTTCTTATCAAATTTAAAAATGTCGAAACTGTTTATCAAAAATTGTTGGAAAGTGAAATTTTAACCAGCAAAAGATTTCCTCAAATTCCGAACTGTATCAGAATAAATGTTGGAAAAAGAGAAGAAAATATCCAATTAATTAATGCTTTAAAAAATATTTAAAAATGAAAAAAGTATTATTCATTGATAGAGACGGAACATTAATTATTGAGCCACCAATAGATTTTCAGATTGATTCTCTGGAAAAGCTTGAATTTTATCCCGGAGTTTTTCAAAACTTAGCAAAAATCGCAAAAGAATTAGATTATGAATTGGTGATGGTAACGAATCAGGACGGTTTGGGAACAGCCAGTTTTCCTTACGAGGATTTTATAAAGCCACAAGAAAAAATCATGAGGGCTTTTGAAAGTGAAGGAATATTTTTCACAGATGTTTTCATTGATAAGAGTTTTGAGCAGGAAAACAAAAGTACAAGGAAACCACAAACCGGAATGCTTGGTAAATACATTCACGGAAATTATGATCTTGAAAATTCTTATGTAATTGGTGATAGATTGACTGATATTGAATTAGCAAAAAACTTAGGAACAAAAGCTATTTTTATCAGCGAAAATGCAAATGAAGAATCTGAATTGACTACAAAAAACTGGAGCGAAATTTATCAGTTTTTAAAACAGATTCCCAGGAAAGCAAAGGTTTACAGAAAAACTAATGAAACAGAAATTGAGATTGAAGTTAATCTCGACGGAAGCGGAAATTCTGAGATTTCTACTGGACTTCATTTTTTCGATCACATGCTCGAACAGATTACAAAACACGGAAATTTAGATTTAAAAATAAATGTAAAAGGAGATTTGCAAGTTGATGAGCATCATACAATTGAAGATACGGCAATTGTTTTGGGAGAAGCAATTTCTCAGGCTTTAGGCAAGAAAAAAGGAATTGAGAGATACGGTTTTCTGCTTCCAATGGATGATTGTCTGTCTCAGGTTGCGATCGATTTTGGCGGAAGACCGTGGTTGGTTTGGGATGTTGAATTTAAAAGAGAAAAAATTGGTGATGTACCTGCTGAAATGTTTTTCCACTTCTTTAAATCATTTACAGATTCTTCAAAGTCAAATTTAAATATAAAATCTGAAGGAAATAATGAGCATCATAAGATCGAATCTGTCTTTAAAGCCTTTGCAAAAGCAATAAAAATGGCTGTAAATCAAACAGATCAAAATTTTAATTTACCATCAACAAAAGGAAGTTTATAAATGTTTGCAATTATAAAATACAACGGCGGAAACGTAAATTCGGTTCAAAATGCATTAAATAGATTAAATGAAAAATCTATCATCACGGATGATTTTAAATTGATACAGAAAGCCGATAAAGTGATTTTTCCGGGAGTTGGCGAAGCTTCATCAACGATGAAATTATTGAAAGAAAAGAATTTGGATCAATTAATTCCAAAATTAACTCAGCCTGTTCTCGGAATTTGTCTCGGAATGCAGTTGATGTGTGGAAGTAATGAAGAAGGAAATACAGAAGGAATGGGAATTTTTGATATTAATGTGAAGAAGTTTCCGTCAGAAAATATTGTTCCGCATATGGGATGGAATACGATTTCAGGTTTAAAATCATCATTATTTTCAGAAATTTCAGAAGGAGATGATTTCTATTTTGTTCATAGTTATTTTTGTGAATTATCTGAATTTACAACTTCTGTCTGTGATTATATTTTGCCATTCAGTGCAACGTTGCAAAAAGATAATTTCTTTGCAACACAGTTTCATCCGGAAAAATCGGGAAAAATTGGAAATCAATTACTGAAAAACTTTTTAAAAATCTAAAAATGAAAATAATTCCTGCAATAGATATCATCGACGGAATATGCGTAAGACTTTCAAAAGGTGATTATAGCACAAAAAAAATATACAATGAAAATCCTGTAGAAGTTGCCAAAGAATTTGAAAGCTTCGGAATTCAGTTTCTACATTTAGTTGATCTTGACGGAGCAAAATCCAAACATATCGTTAATCAAAAAATATTGGAAAAGATTGCTAATGAAACTTCGTTACACATCGATTTTGGAGGCGGTTTGAAAACAGAAGAAGATATTGAGATTGCTTTTAATTCTGGAGCACAACAAATTACAATTGGCAGTATTGCTGTTGAAGATCCTGAATATTGTTATGAAATTATTGAAAAATATGGTTCTGAAAAAATAATTCTCGGAGCCGACTGTGAAAAACGAAAGATAAAAACTTCAGGCTGGGTTGAAGAAAGTGATAAAGATATTCTCGATTTTATTCTTCAATATCAAGAAAAAAATATAAAAAACGTGATCTGTACAGATATTTCAAAAGACGGAATGCTGGAAGGAGCTTCGACAGAATTGTATCAGGAAATAATAGTAAAAACTAATATAAATCTCATTGCGAGTGGAGGAATATCATGCATTGATGATGTTTTTAAAATGAAAGAAATTGGATGTTCCGGAACGATTATCGGAAAAGCTATTTATGAGAATAAAATATCACTCAGTCAACTTAAAAATTTTATTGAAAATGCTTAAAAAAAGAATCATTCCGTGTCTTGATATTAAAGACGGAACAACGGTAAAAGGAATCAATTTTGAAGATTTAATCAGTGCAGGAAATCCTGTCGAATTGGCTAAAAAATATGAGAACGAAGGCGCAGACGAATTGGTTTTCCTTGATATTACTGCAACAATTGAAGAGCGAAAGACTTTTGTAGGATTGGTCAAAGATATTGCTAAAGAATTGAGCATCCCATTTACAGTTGGTGGCGGAATTTCTACGGTGGAAGATGTCAGAAAATTGCTTGAAGCCGGAGCCGATAAAATCAGTATCAATTCTTCGGCGGTTAAAAATCCTAAACTTATTTCAGATTTATCAAACGAATTTGGAAGTCAGTGCATCGTTGTTGCGATTGATACAAAGTTAATTAATAGTTCTGATTGGGTTTTTGTAAAAGGCGGAAGAGAACAGACCTCTTTACAAACTTTAGATTGGGCAAAAAAAGCAGAAGAATTAGGTGCGGGTGAAATTCTTTTAACCTCAATGGATGGTGACGGAACCAAAAATGGTTTCGATTTGAGAATTACAAAATTGATTGCGGAAAGTATCAATATTCCTGTTATTGCTTCCGGTGGAGCTGGAAAAATAGAAGATTTTGAAAATGTATTTTATCAGACAAAAGCAACAGGAGCTTTGGCCGCAAGTATTTTTCACTTTGGAGAAATCGGTATCAATGAATTAAAGGAAGAATTAAAATTAAAAAAACTGGCAATAAGATGGTAGATTTTAATAAAACAAATGGTTTGATTCCTGTTATTATTCAGGATGACAGAACTTTACAGGTTTTGATGTTGGGTTACATGAACGAAGAAGCATTTGAAAAAACAAGAACTGAAGGAATTGTTACTTTTTTCAGTCGTTCAAAAAATAGATTGTGGACAAAAGGTGAGGAATCCGGAAATTTTTTAAAAGTAAAAAATATAGCAATAGATTGTGATCAGGATACGATTTTGATTAAAGCAATTCCTGAAAATATCGTTTGTCATACAGGAAGTTTCAGTTGTTTCGGAGATAAAGAAACGAAAGGTTTTTTATATGAACTGGAAGAGAAAATCGGTCAAAGAATTGATGACAAAGTGGAAGATTCATACACGTATTCACTTTATCAAAAAGGAATCAATAAAGTTGCACAAAAAGTAGGAGAGGAAGCTGTAGAATTGATTATTGAAGCTAAAGATAATAATGCAGATTTATTTAAAAATGAAGCTGCAGATCTTCTTTATCATTTTTTAATTTTATTGAAAGCCAAAAACTTTTCGTTGCAGGAAATTGAAGAAATTCTTTTGGATCGTAATCAATAAAAAAACCTGCAAAATGCAGGTTTTAAGTATATTATTCGATCACAACTTTTCTTACGACTGTATGATTATCGGTGAGAATCTTTCCTAAATAAACTCCTTTTGTAATACCCGAAATATTAATTTTAGTCTGATCTTTTGTTGTTAAAAAAGAATGACCAAGCAAATCTGTTAATTCAAATGAGAAATTTTTTACATTTTTTGGTAGTTTAATATTCAGAAATTCCTTTGCCGGATTAGGATAGATTGTTGCTTGTTCCAATTCGTTTGTGGAGTTTTCATCTGTACTCAAAATTGAAGTTGTAGCAACTGCAAAATGTTGAAGCGCACCCACTGAAGCTTTTCCAACATTGTAAATATAAACAGGATCTGTATTCGCAAAAGTATCGTTTGCGGTATGAGGATAATTGCTTCTTAATTTCTCGAAATAACCTGTAATCACTTCACCTTTTAATTCAAACGGAATATAATCTGTATCTTCAGCTTCATCGATATCTGTTAAAAGCGGTGAATAAAGGGTGGTAAGATTTACTAGTTCCTGTGTGGCGGCAACGGAAGCTATCGTATTATTGGGATTTCCTCCCATATCTTCATCGCAATAAATCGTATTGTTATTATTACCAACTTTTCCGCCAACCTGATCAAGATTGAAAACCAATTTGATGTCTAAAATACGATTTGCACCTTGATAAGCAACTGTATTCGCATAATGAGTGCTTCCTTTTAAACCTTGTTCTTCTCCTGAGAAATGAATAAATTTAATTGAATATTCTGTAGGAATATCTTTTAAAATTCTAGCAGCTTCAAGAATAATGGAAGTTCCGCTTCCGTTGTCATTGACTCCCGGTCCGTTGATGCTGTCAAAATGCCCGCAAATGATCACAAATTTATTAGGATAAACGGTTCCTGTTTTTGTAATCACTAAATTTTTAGAATTAATGGTATTACTTCCCGAAGTATAGGAAAATGGATCTTCTACAATCTGACTTGCAGAATAACCGTAAGAAAGATACTTATTTTTGAGCCAGTTTAATGCATTGGCGTTGTTTGTCGAACCGGTGGTTTTGACTCCAAAATTTGAAAACTCCTGTAAATTCGTAGTGATATTAGTTTGTGAAACTTGGTTTGCTCTGTTTTGATAAGCCTGAATAAAGCTTTGAGAATTGAAACTCTGTAATCCAAGAGACAAAACGATAAGACTTAAAAAATTTTTCATTTTTTAGAAATTTCGGCAAATATATAAATAAAATGATTCCAAATATACATCAGAATCATTATTTATTTAAAGTAAATGTTTTCTTATTTTTTAATGACAATTTTTCTTGTGATATTTTCGCCATTAGCTTTTATCGAGCAAACATAAACTCCATTCTGTAATTCTGAAACATTGATTTCGGTTTCATTTTCTGTTTTCAAAACTAATTTTCCGCTCATATCTGAAATTTCAACTTTGAAATCCTTAATATTATTTGGTAATTCTAATTTAACAATGTTTTTTGCAGGATTTGGGTAAATCTTCACCGACTCTAATTGGCTTCCTTGAGTTTCATTGACAGATAAAGTAGTGGTTGCAACCGCAAAATGTTGAAGAGCTCCCACTGCTGCTTTTCCTACATTGAAAACGTAAGTAGGATCTACATTGGCAAAAGTGTCATTTACAGTATGTTCATTCATACTCTGTGGTGTTTCATAGAAACCTGTAATAATATCTCCTTTGCTTTCGAAAGGAATATAATCTGAAGAATAAGCATTAGACATTACAGCTTGTAACGGTGAATATAAAGTTGTACATACCGCAAGTTGCTGTGTAAATGCCAGTGAAGGTGCATTGTTTGAATTTTGTATTGGATTACTGCTATTGGATATTTGATCACTCTCGCATTTTATGGAATTACTCGGTGAAGACAGCTTACCTCCAACCTGATCAATATTAAAAACCAGTCTCAGATTTAATTGACGAACACTATTCTGAAAAACAACATTATTGACATAGTGATTACTGCCCAAAAGCCCCTGTTCTTCTCCAGAAAAATGAATGAATTTAATAGAATATTCAGTCGGAATGTCTTTCAAAATTCTGGCAGCTTCCAGCAAAACAGATGTTCCGCTTCCATTGTCACTTACACCAGGACCAACGATCGTATCGTAATGTCCACAGATAATTACATAAATATTGGGATAAACAGTTCCCGTTTTCGTAACAACTAAATTTTTTGTCGTATTTCCGTTTACTGTAAAGCTATCTTCGGTAATTTGACTGGCATCATAACCATATGTTTGATATTTGGCTTTAAGCCAATTTAAAGTATTATTATTTGCGGTCGAGCCTGAAGTTTTAATACCATAAGATGCAAACTCTTGTAATAGTGATGTAATATTGGTTTGTGTTACCTGGTTGGCTCTATTTTGATAAGCCTGAATAAAACTTTGAGCCTGTATGCTGTATGAAGCCAATGAAAGGAGTAGAAGAGTGGATAATTTTTTCACTTTAAACGTCGATTTTATACTTTGAGATAATTTTAAACAAATGTAGATAAAATAAAAAAATCCCGAGCAATAAACTCAGGATTTTATATTGATAACAAAAAATTTTACATTATTTTACTTGATCTACAACTGCTTTGAACGCTTCAGGATAGTTCATAGCCAAATCAGCTAAAACTTTTCTGTTCAATTCAATGTTGTTCTTTTTAAGAGCTCCCATAAACTGAGAGTAAGACATTCCGTGCTCTCTAGCTCCTGCGTTGATACGCATGATCCAAAGTGATCTGAAGTTTCTCTTTTTCTCTTTTCTTCCACGGTAAGCATATTGCATTGCTTTTTGTACCGCGTTTTTAGCAACAGTCCAAACGTTCTTTCTTCTACCGAAAAAACCTTTAGCTTGTTTCATTAATTTTTTTCTGCGCGCTCTAGAAGCTACGGCATTTACTGATCTTGGCATAATTTAAATTGTTTTTTTGAAAAGGGCGGTAAACTGTTTCATTACACTTATTTGCACCGTTTCAGGGTTAAAATGTTGAATTGTTATTCTTATAAACCGAAAAATGATTTATAAAAACTACTTAATTGCTAATTGACGTTTAACGCCTTTCTCATCCACTTTCGCAACATAAGAAGTAGTAGTAAGATTTCTCTTCTGCTTAGTTTCTTTTTTAGTTAAGATGTGGCTTTTGAAAGCATTTTTTCTTTTAATCTTACCAGTTCCGGTAAGTTTAAAACGCTTCTTAGCACCTGATTTCGTTTTTAATTTTGGCATTGTTTGCTTTTTTATGTTTTTGTTATCAATACTTTAGCTATCGGCTAAAAGCTTTTGGCTATTAGCTTTTTGGGTGTGTCCCTCACTCGTTCATTCCGCTTCGCTCCATTCTCTCATTCGGGTCAGGCTATCCATTTCAAGTCCTCGCGCCATTGCTTTTGCCGGCTCCTGCTGTGGGCTTTCCATTTCTATCCTTCACGCAGATATTCGGTTTGCAAAATTACGAAAAATTATCATACAAAAAGAGACTTTCATTAGAAAATCTCTCAATGTATATTTCCGTAGGACAATGAGTCATAAACTCATCATCGTATTGTCAAATTATTTAGCTGGTTTTTTAGGACTCATCATCATAATCATTCTCTTACCTTCAAGTTTAGGAAGCTGATCTACTTTCCCAACGTGCTCTAATTCCTGAGCCAGTTTAAGAAGTAAAATTTCACCCTGATCTTTAAAGATAATAGAACGTCCTTTGAAAAATACGTAGGTTTTCAATTTTGAACCTTCTTCCAAAAACTTTTCAGCATGTTTTTTCTTAAAATCATAATCGTGCTCGTCAGTCTGAGGTCCGAAACGGATCTCCTTTACAACCACTTTGATTTGTTTTGCTTTAAGCTCTTTTGTTTTCTTCTTTTGCTCGTATAAAAACTTTTTATAGTCTAATATTCTTGCAATGAAAGGTTCAGCTTTGTCTGAAATCACGACCAAATCTAATTCCTGCTCTTTGGCAATTTGTCTCGCTTTGTCAATCGGGAAAATTCCCGCTTCTACGTTGTCGCCCACTAAACGAAGTTCTCTTACGCGAATCTTATCGTTTATCATGTGTAAGTCCTCCTGAGGTGGACGTCTTTGTGGGCCTCTGTTGTTAAATCGTTGTGCTATTGCTTTATAATTTTATTGGTTAATAACTAATTTTGAATTGAAAAATTTAATGATTAAAAAATTTAAAAATTGCTTTTTGCAAATTAATCTCTAAATAAGTTTAATATTTAAATCATTAAATTTTCAACTATAGTGTTGCTTCTTTTTTGAAGTATGCTGCGAATTCATCCATCGTCATTACTCCAAGATCGCCTTCTCCACGTCTACGTACAGAAATTGTGCCATCTCTTTCTTCATTTTCTCCTACTACAAGCATGAAAGGAATCTTTTTCAATTCTGCATCTCGGATTTTCTTACCCGTTTTTTCGTTTCGCTCGTCAATCAATCCGCTAATATCGTTAATTTCTAAAAATTCTGAAACTTTTTTAGCATAATCTACATATTTTTCACTGATCGGCAATATCGTAAACTGATCCGGGCTCAACCATAATGGGAAATCTCCGGCAGTATTTTCTAATAAGATCGCAATGAAACGTTCCATAGAACCAAACGGTGCTCTGTGAATCATGATCGGTCTGTGCTTCTCATTATCGCTTCCGATGTAAGTAAGGTCAAACCTTTCCGGTAAATTGTAATCTACCTGAATAGTTCCCAACTGCCATTTTCTTCCTAAAGCATCTTTCACCATGAAATCTAACTTAGGACCGTAAAATGCAGCTTCACCATATTCTGTAACCGTATTTAATCCTTTTTCTTTTGCTGCAGTTACGATTGCATTTTCTGCTTTTTCCCAGTTTTCATCAGAACCGATATACTTTTCCTTGTTATCAGGATCTCTTAACGAAATTTGAGCCGTAAAATCTGCAAAACCAAGAGAACCAAAAACATAAAGAACCAAATCAATTGTTTTCTTAAATTCTTCCATCAACTGATCCGGAGTACAGAAAAGGTGTGCATCATCCTGAGTAAAACCACGAACTCTCGTCAAACCGTGAAGTTCGCCACTTTGCTCATATCTGTAAACTGTTCCGAATTCTGCATATCTTTTTGGTAAATCTCTGTAGCTCCATTGTGAAGTTTTGTAGATTTCACAGTGGTGAGGACAGTTCATTGGTTTCAGCATAAATTCTTCTCCTTCATTCGGAGTTTTGATCGGCTGGAAACTGTCTGCTCCATATTTATCCCAGTGTCCTGAAGTCACATACAATTCTTTTGCACCGATATGTGGTGTCATTACAAATTCGTAGCCTCCTTTTTTCTGAGCATCAGAAAGGAAATTTTCTAATTTTTTTCTTAAAGCAGTACCTTTTGGCAACCAAAGTGGTAAACCTGCACCTACTTTTTCTGAGAAAGCAAAAATTCCTAATTCTTTACCTAATTTTCTATGATCTCTTCTTTTCGCTTCTTCTAATAACTCAAGATATTCAGTAAGTTCTTTCTGTTTCGGGAAAGAAATTCCATATACTCTTGTTAATTGAGGATTTTTCTCGTTTCCTCTCCAGTAAGCACCTGCAGCATTCAAAATCTTTACTGCTTTCACAATTCCGGTGTTTGGAATGTGGCCGCCACGACAAAGATCTGTGAAATTATCGTGCGTAACGAAAGTGATTTCGCCATCATTAAGATTAGAAATCAATTCTACTTTATAAGGATTGTTTGCATAAGTCTCAAGAGCTTCTGCTTTAGAAACAGGATATAGTGAGAATGTAGAAGCTTTTTTAGCATTTTCTAAAACTTTCTTTTCAATTTTCTCAAAATCTTTTTCAGACAAAACTTCATCACCGAAATCTACGTCATAATAGAATCCGCTTTCGATTGCAGGACCGATTGTTAATTGAGCATTCGGATAAAATTCAAGGATAGCCTGCGCCAAAAGGTGGGCAGAAGAATGCCAGAAGGCTTTCTTACCAAGATCATCATTCCATGTCAAAAGCTGTACTGTGGAATCTGTGGTGATAGGCGTGGTAACTTCGATTTGTGTGCCGTTTACAACTGCGGAAATGGTATTTCTAGCCAATCCCTCGCTTATAGATTTTGCCACATCGAACGGAGTGACTTCTCCCTCAAATTCTCTGACGCTATTGTCTGGAAGTGTAATTTTTATCATTGTTTACTTAGAAATTTTAAGTTGCAAAAATACGCATTTTTTACATCTTTATGAAATCGAAGCATGATAAATCGCGAAAAATACAATTTATTTTAAATTCTGACATTAATTAAAATTTGTATTAATCATTTTCATTAATACATAAACAAAAAAATACTAAGCTTTCACTTAGTATTATCTGTTTTTCCTGATTTATTTTTTGATGATTTTTGTACATCTTCTTTATCTACATCAGGAGGATTTTGTTTGTTTGACGAAGCAGGAATATTTTGAAAATCTTCGTTTTGCTTTTTAGTTTCTGCAGAGTTTGCAGATTCCTTTTTTTTGTTATCGTCTTTTGAGTCCATTGTTTCGAATTTTAGAGTCCAAGAACACCGAGTTTTCCGGTTTTGTCTTCTATCTTATAATTCAAAGCCTTTGCCAAAACGAAAATATTATTTAAATTTTCCATTAATTGTTGACGACCTTCGTTTCTAAGTTTGTTTTGATCTACAGAATTTATCGCCGTTTGTTTAGCCTTCTGCTGCACATTTTTAATATCTTTTTCAGAAATCCTATTGAGAAAGGAGTCATCTAATGATTGAATTTCCACACTTGGAGTAATTCTTATATCTGCATTTGGTAATTCTGTAATAATTAATTTTTTATTGACAGAATCTACTTCCATTTTCATTTTATTAAGATCATACGAAACCTGCGCATTGGTTTTTGTGTAAGTCATAATGCTATTGCTTGTCATTTCTTTCCCAAAAAATTCGTAGCCAAACTTAGTTTTCTGCATTGCAGAAAAATCCTGCTCCAAAACAACCATTTTATTCATTTTTGAAATTTGATTGGTCAAAATATAGTAATCTGATTTTTCGGTTTTCTCACTTACATTTAAGCAAGACCTGAAACTGAAAAACAGAATCAACATTAGAAGAATCCCCGCAACAAATGGAATAACAAGTTTTAAATTTCTCAATTTTCTTTTTTAAATATTTCTTTGATCACCGATTGGTCATCTTTCTTTAAGATTTCCACAAGATCTCTCTCTATATATCCTGTAGTCGGCATTTCAATAATTCTTCCAATTTCCTTGCCATATTTTTCAACGATAATTGTCGGAACTTTGCTAACATTATACTTAGACTCGTCGCCTGTCGGAGATTCCTTTTTACGGTTAACTGCGATAATCGTCAGTCTGCTGTCCGGAAACTTCACCTCTTGTAAAATCTTCATCAATCTAGGAAAATCTCTGTGACTGTCTTCACACCACGTTCCAATGAAAACGATAAGATTGTAAGAATTAATTTTATTTTTCTTTAATTCTCCAACAGCTTTTTGGTCTAAAGCATATTCGTTAAATTCTTTTGTATACCATTCAGAATAAGGTTCTTTTAGAAATTGCTCTTTTAACTGATTTCCTAAAAGCATTTTACCATCATTTGTAGTTTCAACCTCACGATTGACCACAACTTTCTGAGCATTAAACCCTTGAACAGCCATTGAAAGCATTGAAATTGCAAGTATTTTGGTAATAATTTTATTACAAATAATAATTCTATTATTTTTCATTGTATCTGTGAATCTTTGATTTGATTTTAATTTTCAATAATTTTTTTTAAATCGGCAGGAGAGTAGTATTTGTTTTTTAATACTTTATGATCTGCTTTTCTGTACACATTGAATTTTTCTCCTGACTTTTCGTAGAAAGATTCAACCTCTTTTTCTTTGTAAAATTCTACTGTTTCATTTGCCTGTTCTTCGTTATCACAAGCTTTAGACATATTTGAACGCTGAACTTCATTGAATAACTCAACAAATTTATCACCCAATCCGAATTCTAAAACTGCACCGCTCAAAACGTACTGCAAATCGCATAATGCATCAGCAATTTCTACTAAATTTTTATCTTCAATCGCTTGTTTCAGTTCATTTAATTCTTCCTGTAAAAGCTCAACTCTTAAATTACATCTTTCCTGAGAAGGAATTTGCGGAGTTTCGAGAATAGGAGCTTTAAAGGTTGTGTGGAATTCTGCTACCTGGTTCAGACTGTCTAATTTTTCCATATATCATCTAAAATTTCAACAAATATAAAAAATGCTGCCTTAAAAGCAGCATATATAAAATCAAAATATTGTTCAAATCATTTTTTCAACATATATAGATTTTATTAAATATCAAATTTCAGCATAAAGTAATAATTCCCTATGGTTCTAATACAGGCGTTTGAGTTGCAAAATTTAATTTATATATAACCTGAATCTTTAAATTTCTTCTTTCTGATGAAATATTGGAACATATGTAATCATTCGGATAAAAAATTCTTATTGCTTTGATAGAATTTCTTGCATTACCAGGCATACTTGCAACGATTTTGGAATATGCATTTTTCACAACTATTGAAGCGTAATCATTGTCCATAAAATCGTTATATGGAAATACATTAAATGTAGCAACATTTCCATTCGGCTCTGGTATGGTGGTTCTTCCCTCACTAAAAGTGAACTCTTTATAAGAATTATTTGCAAAATACGAACCAGGTTGTGGTGTACTATTATCAAAAAATACTTGTTCATATCTAATACCTTGTTCGCTTAAGTATTTAACAATCAACTCTGGTAATGAAATAACTCCTTGCTTTGCTATAGGTTGGTATTTAGTTTTCACCTGTATTACGGAGTTAAAATTAGAAAAGGGGTCGGGTAAAGAATCAATTAATCCAATCGTTTCACCATCCTCACAAGATAAGTTATGAGGAAGGAAGCCACTAGGGATTGCTCCAATATCTCCACTACGACTCGAAGCAGTTTTTGAAGAAGAACCGGAAAGTTCAGTTATGCCTAAATTTTCGTTTTCACGATTACAAGCAAACAATGTCATTAAACCAAGAATTAATAATGATTTTTTCATAAATGTTTTTTTAGTAATTAATAAAATTATTGGAGCAAAAATAATATCATCAAACTTTGTAAGCCATACCATAACTATGGTATATTTTAGTGAAATCACTAATTAATTATTCTATAAGCAAAATTCGTATAGAACTTCTCGTAAATTTCACCAAAAAAAAAGACCGCCATTTTCAGGCAGTCTTTTCAAAAGTTTAATTTTTCAATGGTTAATTTTTGATAAATCTTTTTGAGATTTCTCCAATCTGGATCGTGTAAGCTCCCGTAGTAAGGTTGCTCACATTCACTGTGCCTCTTTCGAGTTTTCCTGAGTTGATTAGTTTTCCACCCATATCGAAGATTTTGTAATCTTCTGAAGTCGTATTTGAAATATTTAAAATATCTCTTACAGGATTCGGATATAATTTAATATCAGTCATTAAATTTTTGACATCAAAATCATCGCCTCTTCCTGATGAAAGAATATTTAAAGTATAATCTTCAACTTGTCCGTAAGTATAAGATCCGCAAGATGATGAAGGAACTGTGTTGTACTGCATCATGACTCTCATTCTTGTACTACCAAGAGTAGCTGTTGAAGGAATCGTAATTGATCCCGTTACAGGAGTTGTTTGTGAACCTGTTTTCGTCCAGGCTAATTCTCCACTGTCTGTGAAATCACCATCTTTATTATAATCGATGTAAACTGCGTATGCTTCATTGTATTTAGTTGAAGTCCAAACCGGTGTGATAGAAATTGCATTTGACGTTCCTCTTGTTACATTAGTTGAAACAGAAGTAAAGTTTTCATATCCGGCAGTTCCTGTTGAAGTATTATTAATAGTACCGAATTTTACATTTCCAATTCTTTCATCTGCAGTATTTGTAGCTGTCGCTGTACAATAGGTAACGGAAGTTCCTGCAAGAGTAGTTATTGTTGCAGTATTACTTGCTGTAGAAATATTTCCTGCCGCATCTTTAGCTTTAACTGTAAAGCTGTAAGTGGTAGAAGGCGTTAAGCTTGTTACCGTATAAGTTGTAGATGCTGTAGAACCTACAAGTGAAGATCCCTGATAAACATCATAACCTGTAACACCTACTGCATCAGTCGCGCCACTCCAGGAAAGATTGGTTGTTGTTGAAGTAGTACCTGAAGCTGAAAGAGTAGGAGCCGTCGGAGCAACTGTGTCTGTACTTCCTGATCCTGCATTTACAGAAATATTAGCATTATTCACATCAAAGAAAATATGATTACTTCCTTTTACCATGATTCTCCCCGTAGTTGTAGTAACATTCGGAATTATAACTGATTGTGAACCATCATTCGGAGTGCCTGCCAATAAAGTTGTCCAAGTTGTCCCGGAGTTGGTTGACCACAGAATATCTACATTGGCAGCATTGACACCATTTGCAGTAGTTCCTGCAACATTCCACGTTACGTTTTGTGAACTTCCTCCGGTGTAAGTTGTTGCTGTACCTTGAGACGTTATGATGAAAGGTCCTGCTGTACCATTGACAGTAACTTTAGCGTCGTCAGAATTATTCCCTGAACCTCCCGCTCTGTTATCACGAACTGTAAATCTGAAATTTAAAGTTCTCGCAACTGAAGAAAGTGCTTCAACTGTAATTTCTGAACCAGCCGTAGTTGTTGCCCCAGTTAAAACTGATGCCATTCTTGGGAAATATCTTACCGGAGTTGTTTGTGGTGTCCAAGATCTGAATGTAGGTCCAGTTGCTTTTGTTGCACTTGCTGCGGAACTTGCTCCTGTTTGAGAAGATGAAGCATTGTCGACTTGTTCCCAAATATAAGTCAGAGAATCTCCGTTTGCATCAGTTCCTATTCCTGTAAGCATAAAAGGTGTGCTTTTCGGAATGGTGTAATCTAAACCTGCATCTGCGGTTGGAATTGAATTTCCTGTAGATGTACTGACCGGACAGGTTTTGGCTTTAATATTATTTGTAATCTGCTGGATGCTTATCGCATGGAAGAAAGAATCTGAATGCGGTTGAACATCTTGAGCCGTAATTCCTGCATATCCCATAATTGTTGAACCAGAGCCAGGCTCCATATTGACACCAGTTCCTTCATTTGAATTAGAAAAAGTATGATTTCCTCCAAACTGATGACCTAATTCGTGAGCAACATAATCGATGTCAAAATTGTCACCCGATGGAATTCCGTCTGCTGGAGAAGTGTAGCCACTACCTTTAGAACCATTTACGCAAACGCAACCAATACAACCTGCGTTTCCACCTCCTCCTGAAGCTCCGAATAAATGACCTACATCATAATTTGCTTCACCAATTACCGAAGTTAAAGTCGACTGAAGCTGAGAATTCCAGTTGCTCATCTGTGCAGCAGCAGAATAAGGATCTGAAGATGCACTTGTATAAATTACCGCGTCATTATTGGCAATTAAAACCATTCTTGCTGCGAAATCTTTTTCAAAAACACCGTTTACGCGGGTCATTGTATTATTCATCGCTGCTAAAGCTAATGCTTTTGTACCTCCGAAATAAGCTGTGTATTCGCCAGTTGACGATAATGCAAGTCTGAATGTTCTTAATTTAGCATCATCTGCATTTGGTCTTGCTGCAAGAGCTGTTGTACTAATTCCTTTTTGGGCAACATCAATTACTGTACATTCAAAAGTGCTTAGATTATCTTTTTTATCAGACTTTTTATAAACTACATATGATGAAAGATCTTTAGTGTAAGGCTCGATGAAAACTGCTGATTTATCACCATAAATTTCCATTGAAGATAATCCTAAAGGAGAAATACTGAAATATACCGTGGAAGTAGGATCTTCAAGACCTTCTCCGACATAAGATTTAATATCCGGATATTTTGCGGCCAATTGAGGATCAAAATTAGAATTTTCTCTTACTTTAAAGTTTTCTAATTTTCCGTCAGAATTTGGAAATGAGATAAGAATTTCTGATTTTTCTCTTGCTGCCAATCTTTTAGGAGCTTTTGCAAGAGCATTTTTCAGTCCATTGATATCAAGTTGATAAATTTTGGGATTGAGAATGTTAGTTTTGTTTTCTAAAACTTCAGAATTTGTTTTTGTAGCGCTTTCAGACCATAGTCGATCAGTCTGAGCGAAAGAAATGCCAGAGATAAAAAGCATTCCAATCACCAATAGTTGTTTTTTCATATAAATAACATTTTGATTGTGGAATACCAAAGCTAGTAAAAAAATCTTTACGAAAAACAAAATTTTTTAAGAAAATTTTAGATAATCAGTTTAAATTATTATGCAATACATTAAATATGCGGTAAATACTTCTTATCACATAAAAATAGCACATGCATTCGCATGTGCTACTAATTAATATAGTTTGAAATTTATCTGAAATAGAAAACTACTTGGTAATTTCTCTACCGATAACCAATCTTTGGATTTCAGAAGTTCCTTCTCCGATGGTACAAAGTTTAGAATCTCTGTAGAATTTTTCAGCAGGGAAGTCTTTTGTATAACCGTAACCTCCAAATACCTGAACTGCATTGTTTGAAATTCTTACACAAGCTTCAGAAGCATACAATTTTGCCATTGCACCTTCCTTAGTCATTTTTTGTTTGGCATTTTTTAATGTTGAAGCTCTTTGGATCAATAATTCAGCAGCATCGATTTCAGTTGCCATATCTGCAAGCATGAAGTTGATAGCCTGAAATTCAGAAATTGCTTTTCCGAATTGTTTTCTTTCCTGAGCATATTTTAAAGCTGCTTTATAAGCTCCTCTTGCAGTTCCTAAACTTAATGCAGCAATAGAAATTCTACCGCCATCCAATATTTTCATTGCCTGCTTGAAACCTTCACCAACTTCTCCCAAACGGTAAGAATCCGGCACTCGAACATTATCAAAAATAAGTTCTGCAGTTTCCGAAGCACGCATTCCTAACTTATTTTCTTTTTTACCTGAAGTAAAACCTGCCATTCCTTTTTCAAGAACAAAAGCTGTCGAGTTATTTTTAGCACCAATTTCTCCGGTTCTTGTCATCACAACAGCAATATCCCCTGAAATTGCGTGAGTAATGAAGTTTTTGGCTCCGTTGATTACCCATTCATCACCGTCTTTTACAGCAGTTGTAGACATTCCGCCAGAGTCTGATCCTGTGTTGTGCTCTGTCAATCCCCAAGCTCCGATTACTTTTCCGGTAGCTAACTGAGGAAGCCATTTGTTTCTTTGTTCTTCGTTTCCAAATTCATAAATATGATTGGTACACAATGAATTGTGAGCCGCAACAGAAAGTCCGATAGATGGATCTACCTGAGAAATCTCATCCAAGATGGTAACATACTCATGATAACCCAAACCAGAACCGCCATACTGCTCAGGAATTACGATTCCCATGAAACCCATATCTCCTAATTGATGAAACAATTCTTTAGGAAAAGTCTGGCTTTCGTCCCACTCCATAATATTGGGTCTGATATTTTTCTCAGCAAATTCTTTTGCTGTTTCAGCTATCATTTTAATGTTGTTGATAGTTTCTGTATTCATATTAGATAATAGTTAGTGCCCAAAGATACTTAAATTGCCGAAATACGAAAAAAAATTTACTCAAGTATTAAATTTTATGTCTAAAGTTTTATTTATCAATTTTTTACATTTCTAAATTTAATAAATTATTAATGAAGATATTTAACTAATAATGTAATTATTTCATAATTTAGCCATCCAATTTCTAGAGAATGAAAAAATTTTTACTTCCTGTTTTATTCATTTCATCGTTAGCTTTTGCCCAGGTTCCTGCGGGATACTATAATGGAACAGCCGGGCTTAGCGGATATGCGCTGAAATCGAAGGTACACGATATTATTTCTGAGAAAAATATCAATTGGCACTATGGTGATCTTACCAATTATTACAATCAGACAGATTTGGATAAATATTACGATCACGGAACTACAAATACAACAATTTTATTGGATATGTATTCTGAAATTCCATCAGGTCCAGATGCTTATGAATATACAACTGCAAATATCATTGGTAGTGCTTCAGCAGAAGGACAAGGTTGGAACAGAGAACATATGATGCCTCAAAGTACATTTTACAGCAATTATCCGATGTACTCTGATTTGTTTTATGTGGTTCCTACAGATGCGAGAATCAATCAGTTGAGAAGTAATTATCCTTATGGGATTGCCGGAACAACTAATTTTTACACTTTTACCAACACATCAAAAATTGGAAACAGTGCTATTCCGGGATCAGTTTATACAGGACGTGTTTACGAACCAATCAATGAATTTAAAGGTGATGTGGCGAGAAGTTTACTGTATTTCGCAGTAAGATACGAAGGGAAATTGGGAACTTTTAATTTTAATAATAACACAAATCCCGCTTCAGACACCAATCCTTTAGACGGAACAGAAGAAAGAGGTTTTGATCCTGCTTACATTTCAATGCTTCTTCAATGGCATGCTCAAGATCCTGTTTCCCAGAAAGAAATCGACAGAAACAATGCTGTATATGCCATTCAAAAAAACAGAAACCCCTTTATAGATAATCCTTCTTGGGTGAATGCAATTTGGGGTCAAACTCCTGATGCGGTTGTGCCACAAACTCCGACAAATTTAACGGTAATCCAAAACAGTGCATACTTTGCAAATTTAAGCTGGTCTCCGAGTACAAGTACAGATGTTATCGGTTATAAAATTTATCAGAACGGAACTTTGGTAGCTTCCACAAAAGGAACATCAATAAGTATTGATCATTTAACGCCTTCCACATCTTATCAATTTACCGTAAAAGCTTATGATAACGGATATTTGCTTTCTCCTGACAGTAATTTAGCCACTACAACTACTTTGGCAACAGATATTTATGCTAAAGATTTATTTGTTTCAAAATATCTGGAAGGAACGGCGAACAATAAAGCTTTAGAAATCACCAATAAAACGGGACATCCAGTTAATCTAAGTGATTACAGATTGTCGATTCAGTTTTACAGCGGAACAAATTATTATTTTGTAGATCCTTACGAGTTGGAAGGAACGGTTCAGAATAATGAAGTTTTTGTTGTTTTAAACCCTGCTGCTAATTTTTCCTGCTATACGATCAATCAGGCGAAATTTGTTACGGCAGCTCCTCAAATGACTTTTACCGGAAGTAATTACATAGAATTGAGATACAAATCTACAAGTGTTGACGGAGTAGGAGTGAGCGGACAATCGAACAGTTCAATTTTATCAAACGTTTCTTTATACAGGAAAAATAATATCACTCAACCAACGACAACTTTCAGTATCTCAGAATGGGATTCTTATGCAAATGATTATTGTCAGAATTTAGGAACACTTTCTACGTCTGATATTATTTTAGCAGATAAAGAATTTAAAATTTATCCAAATCCTGCTAATGAAAACATTTATGTAAAAGGAAATATGGATAATATTAAGATTGCTGAGATTCTGGATCTGTCAGGAAAATTAATTTATTCTGAAAAAAAACCTTTTAAAAATAAAAATTCGATTTCTGTACAACAGCTTACAACAGGAAATTATTTATTAAAATTAAATGATAAAATTTATCCGTTTATCAAGAGATAAGATTAGATTTTCATCAAAATTGATATAAGCAGATTCACTAATAATTAATATCTATAAGTGCATCTGCTTATATTTTTTATATATAAGTATTTATGCTTATATTTGCAAAATGATAGCGGTCATCACCGGTGATATTATAAATTCGCAACATGCAGACACAGAAGTTTGGATTACCAGACTCAAAAATCTTCTTGAAAGCTGGGGAAGTGCTCCACAGACATGGGAAATTTACAGAGGTGACGAATTTCAATTCAAATGTAATATCGATGACGTTTTCTGGCGTTTCTTAGCCATAAAATCTCTTATAAAAAGTCAGGAAAATTTAGATGTGAGAATTGCCATTGGTATTGGTGAAGAAAACTTTTCGTCTGAAAAAATCACAGAATCCAACGGAACTGCTTATGTAAATTCCGGAAGATTATTGAATGACATTAAAAATGATGGTCACACTGTTGCCATTAAAACATCCAATGATTCTTTAGACAGAGATCTAAATATTCTCCTGAAATGGTCCTCAAAAGATTTTGATAACTGGACGATGGCAACTTCGGAGATCATTCACGAAATGATCATGAATAATGACATAACGCAGGAAGATTTAGCTAAGAAATTTACCATTTCACAGTCGTCTATCAGTCAGCGACTGAAACGCGCAAATTATGATCTTATCGTAGAAACCAATCAATATTTTAGAAAGAAAATCTCAGAATTATAGCATGATCTTTATACAACTCATATTGGCACATTTACTCGGAGATTTTGTTCTCCAGCCAAACTCTTGGGTTTCAGATAAAGAAAATAAAAAACTGAAGAGCAAATATCTTTACCTTCATGTTCTGATTCACACCATTTTAAGTCTAATATTCCTTTGGAACCTTGAACTTTGGTGGGTTGCTGTTTTAGTTGGAATTACCCATTTTATTATTGACGCCTCTAAGCTCAGCTTTCAGAATATCAAGACCAAAAAAAGATGGTTTTTCTTTGACCAGGCTTTACATATTGCAGTAATTGTAGGGGTTTCATTTTATTTTAATGAATTTGATTTTGAATTTTTACAAGATCAGAATTTATTAAAAATAGCGATGGCAGCTTTGTTTTTAACTTCGCCGGCATCAATTTTCATTAAAATATTATTGTCTTCATGGACTCCGGTTCCGGAGACACAAACAGATATACAAACCGAATCTTTATCAAGTGCCGGAAAATATATAGGAATTTTGGAACGACTACTCGTTTTCACTTTTATTATGGTTAATCATTGGGAAGGCGTAGGTTTTATGGTCGCAGCAAAATCTGTATTCAGATTCAGCGATCTTGCACAGGCAAAACAAAGAAAACTGACAGAATATGTATTGATTGGTACACTTCTCAGCTTTGGAATGGCTGTTTTAACAGGAATTTTAATTAAATAAATAAATCTAACTAAAAAAGAAATTTTAGAAATGGAAAAGAAAGAAATGTTGTACGAAGGTAAAGCAAAACAAGTATTTGCTACCGATAATCCTGATCAGGTTGTAGTACGTTTTAAAGACGACGCTACAGCATTTAATGCTCAAAAAAGAGGATCTGTTGATTTGAAAGGTGAAATGAATAACGCCATCACCACTCTTATTTTTGAATATCTGAATGAAAAAGGGATTAAAACTCATTTCATTAAGCAATTGGACGAAAGAGAGCAATTGGTAAAAAAAGTATCTATCATTCCTTTGGAAATGGTGGTAAGGAATTACTCTGCAGGAAGTATGGCTCAAAGATTAGGAGTTGAAGAAGGAATCAAATCTCCGGTTACAATTTTCGATATCTGCTACAAAAAAGACGAGTTGGGAGATCCTCTTATCAACGATCACCACGCAGTTTTCTTAGGTGCTGCAACATATGAAGAACTTGACGAGATGTATGAGTTGACTTCTGATATCAATGAGATCTTAATCGATCTTTTTGATAAAATGAATATCATCTTAGTTGACTTCAAAATCGAATTAGGAAAAACTTCTGACGGTGAAATTATTTTAGCTGACGAAATTTCTCCTGATACCTGCAGACTTTGGGATAAAGATACAATGAAAAAGCTGGATAAAGACAGATTCAGAAGAGACTTAGGAGAAGTAACTGAAGCTTATGTTGAGATCTACAATAGATTGAAGGTAGCTTTAGGCAAATAAGATTTTAGATAAAATTAGATGTTAAGTTTTCTTATTTAACATAATATTTAATTTTTCATCTAATTATACATCTATCAAAATAAATCTAGATTAGAAAAAATAGAAATGAAAAGTTTAGACATTCATAAAAGTGAATATTTAAAACAATTTGAAACTCAAACCTACGGAAGAAATCTTTTCAGAACGCAGGAAGAAGAAAGACTCGACGCTCCGAATGAGGAGTGCGGTATCTTCGGAATGTATTCTGATAACGATCTTGATACGTTTTCCCTTTCACAGTTCGGGCTTTTTGCTTTGCAGCACAGAGGTCAGGAAGCTTGTGGCATTTCTGTTCTTAAAGACGGAAAGATAAGCAATATGAAAGATGAAGGTTTGGTTTTGGATGTTTATAAAGAGATCCCAGATCCTGAAACTTTTATGGGAAATTCTGCAATCGGTCACACCCGTTACACAACTGCAGGAGACAAAAAGAAGTATAATTTTCAGCCATTTTTTGCTAAAAATGAGTATGATCAGATTATACTTTCTATCGCTCACAACGGTAACTTAACCAATGCGAGAGAATTAAAAACAGAATTGGAAGCTGAAGGTGTAGTTTTCAGAGCAACTTCAGATTCTGAGGTTATTTTAAGATTAATTCAGAAAAATCTTGATTTAGGACTTCGTGGTGCTATCAAAGCAACCATGGAAAAGATTGAAGGAGCATATTCTGTTGTGGGAATGACGAGAAACAAATTCTTTGCATTCAGAGATTTCAACGGAATCAGACCTTTGGTTTTGGGAGCAGTTGACGAAAAGACATACGTTGTAGCTTCAGAATCTGTAGCTTTAGACGCAGTTGGAGCTCAATATGTAAGAGATATTTTACCGGGAGAAATCATTTATACCAATGAAAATGAACCTGGAAAACTGAATTCTTACATGGTGAATGAAGAAAGAGGAAAGCAAAGAATCTGTTCATTTGAATATATTTATTTTGCAAGACCCGATTCTACATTAGAAAATATCAATGTTTACGAAATCAGAGAAAAATCTGGTGAGAAAATCTGGGAACAGGCTCCTGTAGAAGCAGATATTGTAATCGGAGTTCCTGATTCCGGAGTTCCTGCAGCAATCGGTTTTTCTAAAGCTTCGGGAATTCCTTTCCGTCCGGTTTTGATTAAGAATAGATACATTGGAAGAAGTTTCATTGTTCCGACTCAGGAAATGAGAGAAAGGGTAGTCAATTTAAAATTAAACCCGATCATTTCTGAAATCAAAGGAAAAAGAGTTGTGATCATTGACGATTCGATCGTTCGTGGAACTACTTCGAAAAGACTGGTTAAAATTCTGAAAGAAGCGGGAGTTAAGGAAATTCACTTCAGAAGTGTTTCTCCGCCAATTATTGCTCCGTGTTATTTAGGAATTGATACTCCATCAAAAGATGATTTGATTTCTGCAAATATGACAACTGAACAGTTGCGAGATTATTTGGGAGTAGATTCTCTGGAATTTTTGAGTACTGAAAATTTAAAAGTAATTTTAGGTTCATCAAACCACTGTTTCGGATGCTTTACAGAGGAATATCCTGTTGCAAAAGGAGAAGAAATTGAATTATTCAGTTAAGAATTAAGTAAATATAAAAAGGTCAGACTAATTTCTAAGTCTGACCTTTTTTATGCTGAAATTATTTTTAAAATTTGTACGCAACTCCTACCTGAAAGACACTATTTCTGATAGCATCATCCGGATTGTTCTCTGCAATATCAGTTGCACCTGCGACAAATCTTGCGGTCAATCCAAATCCCTGAGCAAAATAATATCCTGCTCCAAGACCGACACCAAAGTCAAATCCTTTGAAAAGACTATCAACATCAGCAGATCCTCCATCACCTTTTATCTTTTGACTGATCGCAAAACTGAACTGTGGTCCCGCTTCTAAGTATAATTCAGGAAGAATATTGTATTGAAGCATAATTGGAACAGCAATATAATCAAGATTTAATCTCGCATCAGATACACTTTTGAATTTAGCACCCATTCCGCTGTATAAAATTTCGGGTTGTACACTAAATGAACTTGCTACCGGAATATTTGCAAAAAATCCTCCGTAAATTCCTGGTTTACTTTTAAATTCGTTATCGTTAATTGAGGCTACATTCAAACCTGCTTTAATACCAAATCTTACAGGTGAAGATGATGTCTTTTCTTTTTCTTGAGCAAATGATAATGAACTCGCCATAATGGCTAATCCTAAAATTAGTTTTTTCATAGTTATTGTTTATAATTAATAAATAGTTTATCGGTCAAATTTGCAGCAAATTCTTCGCTAATTTATTTAATTAATTTCAAAACAGCAAAATAGATGGCGAAATTAAGTTAGAATGAATATTGATAATATACTATTAAACAAAAAGGTCAGACTTAAAACTTAAGTCTGACCTTCTTTATTGAAATAAAATTTGTTTAAAATTCTTAGAATTTAAATGCTAAACCAACTGCAAAGTTGTTGTTTCTCACTGCATCAGAACCATTTGGTCTGTCTTTAGCAACATCAGTAACACCAGCTGTATATCTTGCTGTAATACCTACATTATCTGTAAAGTAATAACCTGCACCTAGACCAATACCCAAATTGAAAGTATTCAATTGATCTTTATAGTCTCCAGTAGTATTCAAAGGATCGTTGTTGCTTTCGTTTTTCAATTTGTTTTTAGCACTAACTAAAAATCCGAATTCCGGACCAGCTTCAACATAAAGATTTGGAATAAAATTATACTGGAACATTAAAGGAACTGCAACATAATCCAAATGTCTTGCATACGAAATTCTATCATTTGAAATTGGAGCTCTGTAATCATACTTGTCACCATATTGTGTATAAATAACCTCTGGCTGAATGCTGAAAGATTCTGCTACCGGAATACTTGCAAAAACACCTGCATTAAAACCGATTTTAGATCCTTGATCTTCCAATGATCCGTCATCTGATAATGATGAAACGTTCATACCACCTTTAATACCAAATCTTACATCTGATGAAGATGTTGATCTTGTTGTAGTCGTGGTAGTTGTTGTCTGAGCGAATGCTAATGAACCTGCTGTAACCGCTAGTCCTAAAATTAACTTTTTCATAACTTTAAATTTTTAATATTTACTATTTCCTATTTCCTAATTTTAAATTTTCTGTCAAACCTTCAATTTGACGAGTGGTATCTTCCAAATTGTTTGCCAAAAATGAAAATGATGATAAAAATCAGGTTTATACAAATAGAAAACAAAGCCTTTTAATTAATTAACTATTTAAAATACAAACATTTATAAAAATAAAACATCTGTTTAAATAAATTTGAAATATTCTGTATAATTAGTGAAAAATGAAGTTTAAAATTTAAAATCCGCTCATTTTCTTATAAAAATCTAATGATTTTTGAATGTTTTCTGTGGTACATTCATAATCAAATACACAAGAACCAATTCCTGAAAGTAAAGAAAAATTGATTTTACTCTCAACATTCTTTTTGTCATTTAATAGTAGATTGAAAATATTTTCTTCCTTAAAATCACTTAAATCTATAAATGAATAATATTTTCGGATGTTCTCAATAATTAATTCTGATTCCTCTTGCGAAATTAGCCCCTCCAAAAAAGAAAGATGAGTTTCGCAGATCATGCCAAGCGCTACAGCTTCACCGTGAAGAATCGGGGTTTCTTTTTCTAAACATAAACTTTCTATTGCGTGACCGATGGTGTGACCAAAATTTAAAGTTTTTCTTATATTTTTTTCATTAAAATCTTTTTCAACAACATTCTGTTTTATATCCATCGATGTCTGAATGTGAGGAAAAACACCTTCCGTGTCTATCTTCTGAATCTGAATAAGATTTTCCCAATGAGTTTTGTCAGCGATCAATCCGTGTTTCAGCATTTCAGCAAAACCGCTGCGCAGCTCTGTATAAGGAAGTGTTTCTAAAAACTGAGGATACACAAATATCTGCTCGGGAAAACTAAAAGTTCCTACCATATTTTTATAATGCATTAAATCAATTCCGGTTTTTCCGCCAATAGAAGCGTCACACATTGATAATAAAGTAGTTGGAATATTGATAAACGAGATTCCTCTTTTGTAAGTTGAAGCGATAAATCCGCCCATATCGGTAATTACTCCGCCACCAAGATTGATGATCAAAGCTTTTCGGTCTGCCTGCATTTCTGTTAAAATCTCCCATAACTGATTGACCGTCTGAATATTTTTCATTTCCTCACCTGACTCAACTTCCAGAATTTCAAAGCTGATCTCGGTTTCCAAATTTCCCAAAAGTAAAGGAAGACAATATTCATGAGTATTTTCGTCTACAAGAATAAATATTTTACTGAATGTTTTTTGGGTAAAAAAATCGTTAAGTTGAGAAAAATTCTGGTCTAAAAAAGTAATCATTTTTTGATTTTTAATTAAATTAATAAGCAAACAATTGTACAAAGTTATGATTCTTAATTTTTAACTCGTAACTAAATTACTATCTTTGCAAAAATATTTAGAATGAGCAGAGACAATAATAATTCAGGAAGACCAAAAAAACCGAGATCTTCAACGAGAAATTCGGACAGTCCTCGCTCTCCTAAATCTGGAAATTCTTCAGACTCAAAATCTTTCAAAAAACCATTTTCTAAAACTGGTGCAAGAAGTTTTGAACCAAAAGATAATAGTGAAAACGGCTCATCAAAATTTGATAAAAAGCCTTTCAGCAGAAGTGACAGAGCTACAGACAGCTCTAAGCCTTTTAAAAAACCCGATTCTAGGAGATCTGATACAAGCTATGAGAGTCGAATGGAAAAGAAATACTCAAAAACTGAAAAAGAACCTTTCGTATCCAACCAAAGTGAAGAGAGAAAGTCTTTTGGCAAGACTAACTTCAAGAGAGGTGGTGAAGGTAGAAGCAGTTCTGATGTAAGAGGAAAGTACGAAAGAGGTAGCTTAAAATACGGAAGAAAACCCGGAAGCGAAAAAACTGACAGAGATGATGACAGAGCAAGATCTTTTGTACAGAAAAGAAGATTCAAAAAGGTTGAAAAAGATGTTCATAAAGATACGATCCGTCTTAACAAATACATTGCAAACTCAGGAATTTGCAGCAGGAGAGAAGCTGACGAATTGATCGTTCAGGGATTGGTAGAAGTTAACGGACAGGTAGTTACCGAAATGGGATATCAGGTTGAGAAAACGGACAAAGTAGTTTTCGACGGACAAGGTATCACTCCGGAAAAACCGGTTTATATACTTTTAAATAAGCCAAAAGGTTATATTTCTACGACCAAAGACGATAAAGCAAGAAAAACCGTAATGGATTTGGTTGCGAATGCATCTCCGTATCGTGTGTTCCCGGTTGGAAGACTCGACCGTTCTACAACGGGAGTTATTCTTTTGACCAATGACGGACATATGACGAAGAAATTGACGCATCCATCTTTTGACGCCAAAAAGATCTATCATGTAACGTTGGATAAGAAATTGACCAATGAAGATATGAGACTGATTGTTGAAGGAATTCGTCTGGAAGAAGGGATTGCTGTTGTAGATCAAATTTCGTTCATCGAAGGGAAACCAAAAAATGAAATCGGAATGGAAATCCACATCGGTTGGAACCGTGTCATCAGAAGAATTTTCCAAAGATTAGGATATGAGGTAGAAGCTCTTGACAGAGTAATGTTCGCAGGAATGACAAAGAAAAACATCAAAAGAGGACACTGGAGAATCCTTACAGATTTGGAAGTGAATACTTTGAAAATGCTTTAAAAAAACTTAAAGCTTATAAAAATTAAAGACGCAGAATGAATTTTCTGCGTCTTTTTTATTTCTAATTTAATTAACTAAATAACTGAGTAACTAAAAAAACTCATTAACTATCCTAAAACCGTCACTCCTTTTTGAATCATTTCAAAAATGGCATCTTTTCCATTATCAGGTTTTACGTTGACAGCTTTAGTTCCATTGAAGTGTAGACAAGTAATATACCCGTTTGCAACTGCATCTGTTGCGGTAAATTTCACACAATAATCCATTGCTAAACCTACAATTTCCACTAATTGAATGTCGTGATATTTTAAGAAATCATCTAAACCCGTTTTCATAAAATGATTATTATCCTGAAAACCGCTATAAGCATCAATTTCAGTATTTTTTCCTTTCTGAATAATGTGAGTTACTTTTTCTCTGTTCAAATCCTGATGAAATTCTGCCCCAAAAGTTCCTTCCACACAATGATCCGGCCACATAAACTGCGGAACTCCATTTAAAATAATACTTTCTCCCACTTTTTTTCCATTATTGCTTGCAAAACTTTTATGGTTTGCGGGATGCCAATCTTGAGTCAGAACAATCTGATCATAATCGTTTTCTTCCATCAGAGAATTGATGTAGGGAATAATTTCGTTTGCTTCAGGAACAGCCAATGCTCCACCTTCACAAAAATCGTTTTGTACATCGACTATTATTAATGCTTTTTTCATGTTTATTATGATTGATTTTTTTTAATATTTATTTAAATCAAATACTCAAAAATTTATCCAAATTTTAAATATCGGACAAAACGGCATTTAGATTGAAAGTTTTCAACAAAGATTTTATAAATAATAAAAACGACATTTTAAATGAACATCCAGTCTGTCATTCAGGAGGAATCTCTACGATACTTTATTTGCGATATGTAGATTCCTCCGGAATGACAAACAATATGGATTAATAGGTCAAAAAATTGAAAGTCTTTATTTATTAAAATTATTACAATCAGTATTTCACTTTCGCGATCTAAACAAATATCAATAGCTTATCTTTGCAACAAATCAATATTTTATGTCATTTGAGTCGTTAGGATTATCAAGCAATATTATTCATTCTGTTAAAAAATTAGGTTATCTGAAACCTTTTCCAATTCAGGAACAGGCAATTCCTATTATTTTGCAGGGAAAAGATCTGGTGGGAATTGCGCAGACCGGTTCCGGAAAAACAGCTTGTTTTGTGATGCCGATTTTAGAAAAATTACAAAATGCGGAAGTTAAAAAAGATCGAAATGTTCAGGTTTTAATATTGGTTCCTACACGAGAATTGGCGATTCAGATTGATGAAGTTTTTAGAGCTTTTACAGAAAATCTGAAGCGTGAGATTCGTACAATGGCAGTTTATGGCGGTGTTTCTATCAATCCGCAGATGAAAGGAATGTTTGGGGTCGAAGTTTTGATTGCAACTCCTGGTCGTTTATTGGATTTGATTGATCATAATGCATTAAGTATTTCAGGAATTCAGCATCTAGTGATTGATGAGGCTGATAAAATGTTTCAGTTAGGTTTTGGCGATGAGATGAACAAACTTTTCGGGATGATGCCTGTCATGAAACAAACAACGTTATTTTCTGCAACTTTAGATGACAAAGTTTCTGAAATGAAGAAGCGAATCTCAATGAATCCTACATTGATTGAAATCAAAAAAGAAGAAGTCGAAATCGACAATATCGAGCAATTGGCATATCACGTTTCACCGGAAAACAAAGGTCCTTTTTTGAGATATTTAATTAAGGAAAAAAAGGTTGAGAAAGCTTTGATCTTTGTTTCATCAACGAAATCTGCTGATAATCTGGTTGAAAAATTAAAGAAAAACAAAATAAAAGCTGTTGCCATTCACAGTCAGAAATCGCAGGGCGCTCGGAGAAATAATTTAGAAGAATTTAAAGTAAATGGTGCACAGATTTTAGTTGCAACAGACCTGATTGGTCGTGGTATTCACATCGAATCTTTGCCATGTGTCATTAATTATGAATTGCCTCGTTCGCCTCTGGATTATATTCACAGAATTGGTAGAACAGGACGTGCAGGCGAAAAAGGAACTGCTATCAATATTCTTACCGATGACGAATTACAGCATTTCAGAGTCATTCAGAAGAAAATGGGGAAGAAGGTTACTTTACATAGAACTGAAGGTATCGAATTACACGGCTATTAGTGAGAAAACCAAAAGAATCAAAGCTTCAATTTTAAAAGAATCTGAGGCTTTTTTTATGCTTAGAATTCTCAAATTTTTTGATAAATTTACGCAGGTTAAAATTAAAAAACGCTCCAAAGCCAGTTGCCACAGAAAACAATATTTATGAAAGAATTTACCATTGTTCGTGGATTATTTGACAACCGGAAACGACAATTGATTTTAGATAAAAACTTTATCAAATTTGAAAATAAAGATCGTAAAGGAGATTTATTTACAGTTATCAATAAGGAAGATATTACAGGAATCAGATATGGAATTCAATTCATTAATGGCTACAGTTTCTACATCGGAAGAGAATATTTGATTTACATCAAAACTATTTCGAATCACGAAATCAAAATCAATTTTAAACTTTTTTACGGTAGAAAATTACAGGAAAAACATCAGTTATTCTATGATATTATTGATGAATTGTGGAACAATTATCTTGATGATCTTTCACAAAGTTATTTGAACAAAATTATTAGTGGCGAGAATTTTGAATTGTGTGGAGTTCAGTTTTTGACTGACAAAATAAAATTTAACAATAAAGAATTACTATTCAAAAATCTTGAAATTAAGAAGTATAAGCATCATTATTTAATCTATTCTAATCAGAACGAATATCAGAATAAAATGCTGTACTATTTGAAAGATGAAAATGCCGTAATTTTATCGAACCTTTTAACAATCATAAAAAATAATGGACAATATTGACATCAAAAGATTCCCAATCGGAGATTTTCAGCAAGGTGACACCAATTGCGACATTGAACTGGAAAGTCACATCAAAGTCATTAAAAATTTTCCTGAAAAATTAAAAAAATTAATTGAAGATTTTTCTGACGAACAGCTCGACACTCCGTACAGAAATGGAGGTTGGACGGTGAGACAACTTGTCAATCATTTGGCAGACAGTCATGCCAACAGTTTTATTCGTTTCAAATTGGCTCTTACAGAAGACAATCCGACTATAAAACCTTATGACGAAGCAAAATGGGCAGAACTTCAGGACAGCATCAATATGCCTGTAAAGCCGGCGATGAGAATGTTGAAGGGAATTCATCAGAGATGGTATTTCTTATTGAAAACCCTTACGAATAAACAGTTTGAAAGAACTTTTCGTCATCCTGAAAAATCTGAAGACCATAACTTGAGATATTATTTGGCGTTATATTCTTGGCATTGTAATCATCATTTTGTCCATATTGAAAACTTAAAGAAAGAAAAAGGTTGGTAAAAAAAAGTCTTCATAACAAAAAAGATTTCGACGAAATAATTGAAAGGATTTCTCATCTTTCGGAAAATTCTCAGAGAAAATGGGGGAAAATGAACGTTGCTCAGATGCTTTGTCACTGTGATCTTATTCTTCAGGTAGCTTTAAAAAAGATCGAACTTCCTAAGATTAATTTCCTTTTCAGAGCCGTTGGGATTTTCACTAAGAAAGAGATACAGATTTTCAATAACGGAATTCCACCCAATATGCCGAGTTTTCAAAAAGTAATCGTTAATTTTGAATGTGATTTTGAAAAATCAAAACTTCGCCTTTTAGACACTCTCAACGAATATTGGGAAGCTTACAAGAACAGAAATTTGGCACAAGATCACGCGCTTTTCGGAGCTATGAAAGAAAAAGACTGGGGATTTTTAGAATACAAACACCTCAATCATCACCTGAAACAATTTAATGTATGAGTTTTTTTGATAAAATTTTTGGCGGAAAACAGGAAGAAAGCCTGTCAAAATCTTTTTGGATTACCATAGAATCCGAGCAAGATTTGGAAATGGCTATAAAAAAATCTTTTGAAGGAAAAATTGCCATCTTCAAACATTCTACAAGCTGTTTCATCAGCAAAACAGTCTTGAGAAATTTCGAAAAAGAAATTGAAGAAGCAGAAGAGCAAGGAGCTGTGTTATACTTTCTTGATCTTTTGGCTTACAGAAGTATTTCCAACAAAATTGCTGAAGATTTTGCAATCAGACACGAAAGTCCGCAATTGATCGTCATCGAAAATGGTAAAGCTATCAACGATGCTTCACATCAGGATATCACTTTAAGCCAGATTACCTCATGAGCAATATGACCACTTATTTAGCAAAAGTACTCGAAGTTCCCGCAGAAAGGCTGAGTCTTTGCAGTATGCAGTACGAAATAAAAAAGGTGCAGAAAGGAGAAATCTTATTGCAACAAGGAGAAATCTGCCGCAATACTTACTTTGTAGAATCGGGGCTTTTGAGAATGTTTTCTATTGACAAAAATGGTAAAGAACACATTATCCAGTTTGCTCCCGAAAATTGGCTGATTGGTGACAGAAGCAGTCTTTATTTCAGCGAAAAATCAAATTATTTCATTGAAGCTATTGAAGAATCTGAAATTTCAGTTTTACCACGAGATTTTTTTAATAAACTATTGAGCGAATTTCCAAATAGCATTGAAAAAAATGATCTAGTGTTGCAAAAACATGTCAAAAGTTTACAAGACAGAATTAATTCTTTACTTGGCGAAACTGCAGAAGAGCGATACCTGAAATTTATTAAAATGTATCCTGACTTACTTCTGAGAGTTCCCCAGTGGATGATCGCTTCTTATCTTGGGATCACTCCGGAAAGTCTGAGCAGAGTAAGAAAGGAATTGGCTAGAAAAAATTTTATAACGGATAAATAATCTTTTATTTAAAAACAAAAACACCGGATATTAATCTCTATCCAGTGTTGTGATCAGTCTATTTAGGTATTCCTGCTCTTTCAGAACTTTTTCGTAAGATTGTTTTGCATAAGCAGGAGTCAATTGATAGCCTTCAGAATGCAGAGTATGACTATCATTTTCGACATATCCTTCAAAATGAATGGTAGCATATTCTTTAATAAATTTATTAATGGCTTTCCTCTTAATTTTGCATAAAGTGCTATTTTTAATTCTTTGTAAAGAGCTTAAAATAAAAGACTTATCGCCATTAAAATTGATGACATTTGTAATAAATTTAAAATTTTCCTGTGGCATACTGCTTTTCTCTTGCAAGACGATATGCGGTTTATCTTCGAAAATCATGATTAATCAGGTTTTTAAATTTAGCTTTTAGATCGTTGCATTACCTTCAACTCCATCTGAGTTATCAGTTTTGCTACCGGAAACTGCCGCAGCAACAAAACTTAGCATACTTACCAATTTTCCAGCTTTTGTGTCCCAATAATAACTTTCTTTTGGCTCCACACGAATGATAGAAACATTCGGATCATCTTTACCGTCAAACCATGCATTTGCCATCGCTGACCATTTATCTTCAATGGTAGATTTGTCTTTATAAATTGTTGCTTCTCCATACACAGAAAGATATTCAGAATCGCTGTTATTCATAAAAAACAACTGAACTCTTTTATCTTCTTTGATTTCAAAATTTTTGTTACTCGCATCACTGCTGATGAACCACAGATTCCCTGAATCGTCAGTTTCCTGAAGACCCATCGGTCTTGAAGTTATCGGAAGACTTTCCAGATCGGTTGCAAACATACAGAATTTTGCTTTTTCTGAAAGTTCTTTGATTTTTTTGATTGCTTCTGTGTTCGTAAGATTTTCTGTTGACATAATATTAATATTTAAGTGTGATTTTAATAAAAAAAAGAGAAGGTGTAATTTCTCTGTTGGCAGAATCTTGTCGACTCCGAATTTTCAACTTCAAAAATCTCTCCAAAATTTGCAAAACGTACATTTTTTTTCAAATATTTTAAAATCAGCCTCAATTTCATACAAGTAAATAACAATACATTGCAATTATGATTCAAATCATAATAATTTTAGCTTAAATTTGTTAATATAATATTTTAAATTAATTAATTCATCGGCAATTGATCAGATTTTAAATTGTTAATTCATTTAAAGAAAAAATAATCAGGATTTGGAAATTAAAATTATAACGGAAACTTGCCTGTGAAAGCGATTTGGCACAAAATATGTCGAATAAAACTGAATAAAAAAATAATAATCAAATGATATGAAAACTATTAGCTGTACTAAACTAGACGAGAATCTATTAAAATCTTTTGGAGGTGAAATCAAAACCTATAAAGAAGGAGAAAAAATTTTTGAGCAGGGGGAACTTCCACTGTATTATTTTCAGATTGTCGACGGAAAAGTAAAGGAAAACAATCAGGACAAAGAAGGAAGAGAATTTATACATAATATCTTAGGCAATGGTCAAAGTTTTGGTGATTCTATGCTTTTTATAGACAAGAGATATCCTATTAATGCTGAAGCAATTACAGATTGCAGAATTATTAGACTTCCAAAATCCAACTTTCTGAATCTTTTGGAAAAACATCCTGAAACATCAGTCCAAATCAACTCATGTATGTCTCAAAGAATGCATTATCAGTTTATTATGATGCAGAATCTAGCTTCTCATGATCCGGTTATCAGATTGACAGGATTACTGGAATATTTGAAAAGTTTTCATTCAGACGATATTCCATTATCTTTTCAGGTACAGCTTACGAGACAGCAAATCGCAAATCTCACCGGTCTTCGGGTAGAAACTGTAATCAGAACCATAAAAAAAATGGAAAAAGAAAATACAGTCAAAATTGATAACAGAAAGATTTTCTTTTAATAAATAAATTACACCAAACCATACCATAAAAATATTAGAAGATATATGCAGTTAGAAAATAAATCAGTACTCATCACCGGTGCCGACAGCGGGATAGGTAAAGTAGTAGCATTACTTTTTGCGAAAGAAGGTGCTGATATCGCAATTATTTATCACAGCGATCAAGAAGGTGCCGAAAAAGTGATGAAAGAAATTATTTCTTTGGGACGAAAATCAATTATTTTACAAGGCGATGTCAATGACTCTAAATTTTGTAAAGAGTCTATAGAAAAAACTGTTGCAGAGTTTGGGAAATTAGACATCCTCATCAATAACGCCGGAACACAATTTCCTTCAAAAAATATTGAGGAACTTGAAGAAGAAAATATCAGAACAACATTCAATTCCAATATCATAGGAATGATTTTGCTTACAAAAGCTGCTTTTCCATATTTAAAAAAAGGAGGTTCGGTGATCAATACAACATCTGCAACGGCATATCAAGGTCACGAAGAATTATTGGATTATTCAGCAACTAAAGGAGCTATCGTTTCTTTCACAAGATCTCTTGCTTTGCAGGCAAAATCAAAAGGAATTCGTGTAAATGCAGTTGCACCGGGACCTGTTGCAACACCACTTACAGAAGAAACTTTTGGAGAAGATGAAGAAGACACCTCAAAACCGCCACTCGAACGTAATGCCACAGAAGATGAGATTGCACCAAGCTATCTGTTTTTAGCTTCAAATCAAGCAGCGCAGTTTACAGGACAGGTTTTACATCCAAATGGAGGAGCGATTGTAAATGGATAAATTTACAAATCTGATTAAAATTAAAGGAAGGTATTAATAAAATATCTTCCTGTTTTTAATTTTAAGAATTTCGTTTTTTTCCATGCTTTTAGTTACACGAATTACCGTCTCAACGCTAAGTCCTGTAAGAGAAGCCAATTGCTGTCTCGTAAAAGGAATCTGGAAAGAATATGGAGATTTGTTTTCATAACCTTTAAGATAATTCATCAAGGTTTTAAGCTTATTTTCAGGATTCTGAAAAGACATTGTCTGCATCATAATGTATTGGTAATACATATTTTCTGAAATAGATGGCAATATACTTTCATAAAGCTCAGGTATTTGTTTCAACAATTCAAAAAACTGCTGCTTTGGAAGTTTCAGTACTTTACAGTCTTCAAAAGCAACTGCATTTACAGGATACGATCTTTCATTGAAAAGCGCAGTAACAGCCGGACTTTCACCTGCAGAAACAATTCCCTGGATAAATTCTTTTCCCTGCTCGTTATAATTGTTTATTTTGATTTTCCCTACCACAATCTGAAAATAATAAGATGGTGTATCTCCCTCGGTAAAAATTACATCATTCGTTTTATAGTTTTTATAATCTGCACCATAGGAAAGTAAAAGATCTTCATTAATCATAGATTTGAATAGATAAAAATTTAATAAAAAACATTCATTGGATATCCAAAAACGCTTTAAAAACGGTTTATTTTAATAAGATGTAAAGAAAATAGAATTTTTATTAATAGTGAATTAATATAATACCACACAGATACCACATGATTTAAGAATATGAGGGTAGATAATTTATTCTATCGTGATTTCAATCATAAAAAGTTTTTGTAAAAATCTAATATATTTGATAATTATTTCAATGCCTACCTGCGAATTTTGCTATAAAATCTTGAGAACTTATGTTTTGTAAAGATCTTTTAAGCTCGTTATAGACAATTAAATAATAAATATAATTATTAAGTTCAAAACATTTTATGAAAAATTTAGCAGAAGATGAAATTTTAAGATTGGCGAAAGAAAATTCTCCGCGTCTTTTGAGTAAATTTAAAAGTTTATATCCTGATTTTTTTGAAAAACTAACAGAAATACAGCCTAATCTTCAGAATTCAGAGCTCATTTTCTGTATTTACCTTAAACTCAATTTAAGCACCAAAGAAATTGCAACTTATACCTTCGTTACTCCAAAAGCAGTTCAAAACAGAAAAAACAGAATCAGAAAAAAACTGAATATCGCTTCATCAGTTGATATCTACAAGTGGGTTGATTCTTATTTGTAAAATTAAATTTCATAAATTTCAGAATCGGTGAAGACAAAGTAACTTCCTTTCTTAGGAATATTTTTCGTATCCAATCCCGTAAACTCGCTGAAGGCAGGTAACAATAATTGTTTTGAAGTCTGGGCGAAACAGGGTAGTTTTATTCTTTTCACCGGTGAATTGATAACAAATCCTGGATGGATATGTCCTGTAATTTGAAATTTTGGATTTGAACGGTCAAAGTCGTGGACAAAAGCAATGTCATCAATTTCCAAAGAAGCACTTCTTGAATCCAAACATAATTTTTTCTCTAAAGTTTTCGAAATCCTGTCGTGATTGCCTTCTACGAGACAGAATTTAATATCTGGATATTGATTTTGCCACGCGCAAAATTCATCAACGTCAGAATTATTTCCTGCGTGCAACAAATCGCCAACGATAATAAATTTATCAGGCTGGAAATTTTCAATTAAAATAGATAAACGCTCCAAATCATTTTTCATAATATGATTGGCCAAAGCAATTCCATTTTTCCGAAAATGAGCGGTTTTTCCGATATGTAAATCTGAAAAAATTAAGGCTTTTTCTTTTTCCCAATATAGCGCGCGTTGATTAGTTAAGGTAAAAATTTCGTTATGTATCGTAATATCTTTTGTCGCTATATTCATTTAAATTTATCATTTTTCATTCTGCAATAACTTAATTTTTTTAATATCGGCAACGTTGAAATTCCTTTGGAATGACAACTTTACGGATATCTTTCGACTCAATCGTCTTTAATATTTCTACCGGATTGCTTAATTAATTTTTGAATTCTCGCATCGAGATTTTCACTCGTCAAAGTCTGTCTTAAACTGTCAACCTTTATTGGGAAACTCAAAGGTGTAAATTTATTGGAATATTTTAAAATAAACTTCGATTTTTCAATCCGCTTAAAAGCTTCCACCAATCTTTGTTCCTGCAACTGCATATTAAAAACCTCCGTGTAGGCCTGTCTCACAAGAAAATGATTTGGGTCGTAATCTTCCAGCACTTTGAAAATCAATCCGGCTGAGCTCTGCAGAGCTTTATTAGAACGTTGCTGTCCTGGGAAATTCTGCACGACCATTCCCGAAATTACCGCAATATCTCTGAATTTACGGCTTGCCATTTCTGCTGAATTGATACTCGAAATCACATCAACCATCAGATTATCTCTGGTCAGAATTCTATCTAAATTGTCTTCAGTCACAGGAATTTCTTTGTCGCTGAACAATTCAAAACCGTAGTCATTCATCGCCATCGAAAAAGAAATCGGAGCCAGTTTGGAAATTCGGTAGGCAATCAAAGCCGCCATCACTTCGTGCACCAAACGCCCTTCGAAAGGGTACATAAACAAATGATACCCTTCGCGGTTTTTAATTAATTCAATCAAAAATTCATCTTCTCTCGGAATGTGTGAACGCTTTTCCTGATTCGCCAAAAGTGGATGCAGAAATTTCAGTTCCTTCTCAGAAGCTTTCGGGTTTAATGCACCGGATAATTTTTCTCTCAAAAAATGACCTAAATTAGAACTTAAAGGAAGTCTTCCACCCAGATAACTCGGAGCCTGCGCTTTTCCTTTGGAAGCACGAACGAAAACGGTCATATCTTTTATCATTGCCACTTCCAAAACACGACCGGCCAGAATAAATTTCTCTTCTTTTTTCAGTCTTGAAATAAAATATTCCTCAACCATCCCGATGTAACCGCCCGAAATAAATTTAACTTTCAGCATTGCGTCACTGACAATCGCACCCATATTCATCCGGTGGAGCATCGCAATTTTTCTGGAAGTCACTTTGTGCAAACCGTCTTCCATCACGACAACTTTGTGATATTCTTCGTAGCTTTTTAAAGCACTTCCACCAATCGTGAGGAAATCTATCATCGCTTTCCATTCCTCATCCCTGATTTCCTGAAAAGTATAGACTTTCTTAATTCTTTCGTAAACTTCGTTCGGTAAAAATCCATCACCAACTGCCAATGTCATTAGAAACTGAACCAGCACATCGAAACATAAAACCACCGGCTCCCGTGGTTCGATAACTTTCTGTTTTACAGCTTCTTTTAAAGCTGCAACTTCAATCAGTTCCAGAGAGTGGGTGGGAACACAGAAGATTTTTGAGGTTTCAAAAGGGGAGTGGCCACTCCGTCCCGCACGTTGCAGAAATCTCGCAACGCCTTTCGCAGAGCCGATTTGAATGACTGTATCGACAGGTTTAAAGTCAATTCCCAAATCCAAAGATGATGTGGAAACGACGGCTTTTAACTTTCCTGAACTTAAATTTTCTTCAATCCAAATTCGCAGATGCGCATCAATCGAACTGTGGTGAATAGCGATTTGTCCGGCAAAATCGGGATAGGCATTTAGCAAAAGCTGATACCACATTTCGCTCTGACTTCGGGTATTCGTAAAGACGATGGTCGATTTTGATTCTAAAATAATCGGAACGACTTTATCGGCTAATTTTTGTCCGAGATGTCCTGCCCAAGGCAACAGTTCAACTTCATCCGGAAACACAGAAATGATATCTATTTTCTTGAGTTCTTTCGCAGTAATTTTTGTTTTCTTAATATCATAAGGAATCAAAACATCCTGTGCCTCATCAAGATTTCCGATGGTCGCCGTAATTCCCCAGATTTTAAGTTTAGGAACATAATGAAAGAGCTGTGAAATTCCCAATTCGACCATCACGCCCCGTTTGGAACCGAGCAATTCGTGCCACTCATCCACTGCAACGCAATGCATATTGGTAAAGAATTGCTGATGGTTTTTCTGTCCTAAAAGTAAATGTAGACTTTCAGGTGTGACCACCAGAATTTCAGGCATATTTTTCACCTGTTGTTGGCGGACTTTCGGGTCTGTATCACCGTTTCTTACGCCAACTGCCCAGTCTAAACCAATCTCGTCAATCGCTTCCTGCATTGCCTTGGCGATGTCTTTGGAAAGGGAACGAAGAGGGGTAATCCAAATCATTTTAAGCCCTTTTTTATAATGGTCAGGATTCGTAAGAAAATCAGAAACCAAAGCTAAAAATACCGAAAAAGTTTTCCCAAACCCCGTAGGAGCCACCACCATTCCGCTATAGCCACTGCCAAATTTCTTCCACGTATCGACCTGAAATTTAAATGGCGAGTTGCCCTTTTCCATCATCCAGTTCTGAATGATTTTAAAGCCTTCGGTATTTTTGTAGTTGCTCATTTTTACCACATAATTTTTCTTACTGTAACCACAAAAGTCACAAAAGATAAGTTTTGATTATATCTAATTAAAGTTCAAAAAAGGAAGATGCTTAATTTTTTACTTTCTTATTTTCACCACAAAAGTCACAAAAGAAAAGTTTTAATTAATACTTTTTAAAGTTCAAAAAAGCCTTTTGCATCAGCTTTTTTGAACTTCTGATTCTCATTAATCAAAACTATTACAAAAACTTTTGTGACTTTTGTGGTTTAAATCAAATCTACTGTATCAATTTCTTAATCTCCTCAATATCATCAATATCGTTCACGGTTCTGTCTTTCCGCCATCTTAAAATTCTAGGAAAACGCAATGCCACACCGCTTTTGTGTCGGTTGCTGAAGCCAATTCCTTCAAACGCAATCTCGAAAACCAACTCGGCTTTCACAGTGCGGACAGGTCCAAATTTTTCAATCGCATTTTTATTGACAAACTTACTGACTTCCATTATTTCTTTGTCAGTTAATCCGGAATAAGCTTTGGCAATCGTAACCAATTTATCGCCACTTTTCACGGCAAAACTGTAATCGGTGTAGTAGGCGCTTCGTCGTCCGCTTCCTTTTTGGGCATAAATCAAAACTGCATCAATCGTCAACGGACTGATTTTCCACTTCCACCAGTCGCCTTTTTTCCGTCCGGAATGATAATGAGAATTTTTCTGTTTCAGCATCAAACCTTCACTGTTGATTTCCCTTGAATTTTCCCGGATTAAATCTAATTTGCTCCAGTCTTCAAAATCAATGGACTGAGAAATTTTAATGTTTCCCGGCTCTTCATTTAATAATAATTCCTCTAACATTGCTCTTCTGGCTGAGATGGGCTTTTCCCTTAAATCAGTTCCTTCCAGTTCCAAAATATCATAAGCGAAAACTTCAATCGGAATTTCAGCGAGCATTTTTTTAGTTAAAGTTTTACGGTTCAAACGCTTCTGTAATTCATTAAAATTTAAAACATTACCTTCCATTACCGCAAGTATTTCTCCATCTATCACAAAGTTGCCTTTCATCGCTTTTACAGTCTCGGCAATTTCGGGAAACTGCTCGGTAACCAGTTCTTCACCACGCGACCAGATGAAAACTTCGTCATTTCGTCTGATGATTTGTCCACGGATTCCGTCCCACTTATACTCAATCAACCATCCTTCAGGTTTTCCCAAATCTTCCAGCTCTTTTTCCAGTGGATAGGCCAAACAGAAAGGGTAGGGTTTTGAGTTGTCAGGATTGATATTTTCAGCCGAAATCAATTCCTGAAATGATACTTCATCAGGTTGCCATTTTCCCATTAAACTGTGCATCAACGTACTCGCTTCCTGTCCGGAAAATTTGGTCAGAGAATTAATCAGAGTCTTCGAGGAAACCCCAATTCTGAAACTTCCACCCAGTAATTTATTGAAAATCAATCGTTCGGTATAATCCAAACCGTTCCAGGAATTAAGAACAAATTCTTTTTTCTCGGCTTCAGTTTTCGTTTTAAGTCCGATGATTTCATTCATCCATTCAGATAATGTTTTTTCGATTTTTTCGGTGGGAGGAGGAAGAATCAACGATATTGTTTCACCCAAATCGCCGACTGAAGAATAACTTTCCTGAAAAAGCCAGAATGGCAGTTGGGTAATTTCCAACGCCCATTCTTTCATATAGTTGGTGTTCACATTTCGCTTAGGTCTTTTCCCCGTAAACAAGGCAATGAACCACAATTTATCGTCATCAGGCGCACGTTCAAGATAATCGATGATGGCATCGATTTTAGCATTTGTCTTATTCGTGCTTTCGAGGGCGTTGATGAGTTCTGCGAAATTTTTCATTCTAATCTTTGTTTTATTTGGGCAGCTTTATCCGCCTTCCGTTCCAATCTTTTTTTGCAAGACGTTTTGTCTTTAATTGAGGTTTCATTTTATGCAAAAAAAGGATTTCCACTCAAGTCGGGCTGCGAGCAATTCGACGTTTTAAACTTACTGTTGAGTTCCGCTCCTACGGAGCTCAAACTTTTATTATTGCCTTATTACTACAAACATTTCGCTCCTTTGGAGCTTTCTAACGTACAAGGGAAACTTTGAAGATTTAATTATTCTTCTTGCTTATCTGATACAACTTCCTTTTCAACTACCTCTTCATCATCGTCACCATACAAAGTTTCCACAACATCAGACTTAATTCCCAATTCATTTAAATATTTAGAAAAAACTTCGGTTTGTCCGTGTGTAACGTGAACGATTTCTGCTTCAGTTGCTTTGATGGCCTGCAATAATCCTTTCCAATCGGCGTGGTCGCTCATCGGAAAACCCGCATCCATACTTCGCCATCTTCTCGCACCGCGAACCTGCATCCAACCGGAGCAAATCGCTGTAGCAGCATCAGGAATTTTCTTGATGACATTGCTGTCCAACAAAGCCGGAGGAACAATCACAATGTCGCCTGCAACGTGTTTAATGCTTTCCCTGAAATCGGGAACTTCATAATCGGGAAGTACGATTCCGACTTCTTCAAAGGCTTTGTTGAGTTTTCCAATCGAGTAATGAACGTGGATTTTTCCCATTCCTTCGACGGCTTTCATAATACGCTGTGCCTTGCCCAAAGAATATCCGATGAACACAGAAGTTTTCTTATTTTCCTGATTTCGTAAAACCCAGTTCTGCAATCTTTTATTTAAATCCGGAACTTCGAGCCAATTGTAAATGGGAAGTCCGAAAGTACTTTCAGTCACAAATTCATTGCATTTTACCAACTCAAACGGTGTACTCAAACCATCATCCTGAACTTTATAATCACCGGAAATTACGCTCACATAACCTTTATATTCCAGACGAATCTGCGCTGAACCAATGATATGACCAGCCGGATGCATCGAAAGTTTGACACCATTAATGTCTAAAACTTCACCGTACTGCAAGGTTTGACATTCAATATCCGGAGAAATTCTTTGATGTAAAATAGGTTTTGTGAAATGATGACAAAGATATTTTTTCATTCCCCAACGGGCGTGGTCGGCGTGTCCGTGCGTGATGACCGCATAATCTACAGGTCGCCACGGGTCAATGTAAAATTTCCCTTGCGGACAGTAAATACCTTTGTTTGTGAATGTGATGAGTTTCAAAAGCGTGATGATTAGTGTGTCTCTGAATATTCAAAAACCTAACCAAATTACTTTTGTTCAAGACTTTTCTGCAAATCACTCCACGCACCGCCGTTGTAAACCTTTTTGAAACCTTTTTCTTTTAAAATATGTTCGACTTTTACACTTCTCAAACCGTGCGAACAGACTGTGATATACGTTTTATTAGGGTCAAGTTCATGATATCTTTCACGGATTGTTCCTAAAGAAATATTCTGTGAGCCAGCGATATGTCCGGTTTCAAATTCTTTTTCTGTTCTTACATCTAAAATTACGGCTCCGTTTTTAATCAATTTGTCTAGACCATCGTCCAAAGTCTGATATTGATAAACTCTGTACACAACATAAATCAATAAGATTACTCCACAGAAAATCAAGATATTCTTCATAGTTTGCTTAGTATTTTTTTATCGATATAAAATGTTCCGAACGGAATGATGCACGCTAAAAGAACTTTCCAGGTTGTTTCTTTAAACTTCCAGTTTTGTTCTATACCAACACTTAACGTATTGAATAAAAAAAGCAGAAATAATGAACCGTGAATCGGTCCCATCATTTTGACGAAAGCGGGATTATCAAATCCATATTTTAAAGGGACGGCGATAAATACTAATGTTAATAACGAAATTCCTTCAAGAATGGCAATGATTCTCAGGCGTCCGATTTTTGTTTTAAATAAATCAATCATAATTATCTGAAATAAGGTCTGTTGGCAAGCGGTGAAAATGGCCACGGAATAGCGATGAAAATTATCACTAAAGCGATAACGAAGTAAATTAATATTGTCTTAAATTTCTCCCTGTCATCGGTCTTTCTTTTTGAAATGGAGGAACCAATGGTAATTAGAATAATGGAAATAAGCATCAGTGAAATGTGAATCAATCCGAAAAAAAATAAGTCAAAAGATTCTCGGGCTTCGGTGAAATTCTTCCAAAAATATTTGATAATGGGACTTTGAGAATATAAGGTGATTCCCAAAACCAGTTGAATATGTGCAATGGTCGCCGTCCAGTGTCTGACGGAATCGTCTGTTTTTGAAAAGATTTTATCAGAAAAGTAACCCTGATATGCTCTGAAAATAGAGTAGAGTAAACTCAATAAAACCAACCAGCGAAAAATGGAGTGTAAAAATGTAAGTGTTTGATACATTATTAAATTTTAAGATGTAGCAAAGATAAAATAAAAAAATACTAAATAGTATGTTTTCAAAGATAAAATTATTTTAATGTTTCAAAATAACTCTTAAGTCCTTTTAAATAAATAAGATAAACTGATTTTGAGTTTTCCAATTTCCCTAAATTCCGAACACCCCAATATCCTGATAATACAAAAACTGCCACTTCCTTTGCGCTAACATCGGTCTTAATTTCACCATTAATTTTTCCTTTTTCAATTGCATTAATCATTGTATTTTCCCATTGCAGAGAAAGTTGGTTCAAAGCTTTGGTAAAATCAACATTCCACGGTGCCATTTCCTGAGTAAAATTGGAAGCAGGACAACCGTATTCAACCTTCAAATCTTCGCTTTCCATTAATAAATAATACATCATATTATAAATTGTATCTAACGGATTTACATCAACTTGAAATGGTTCAGTAAAAGTATTTTTAAATTTGGGAATCATCAATTCATTCAGAATTGCCAAACCCATTTCATCCTTTGTTTTAAAGTGATAATAGAAAGCTCCTTTTGTAACTTGTGTCGTAGCAATGATCTCATCAACACTGGTCGTTTGATAACCGTGACTGTAAATTAATTCAAATGCTTTTTGAAGAATATTTTGGCGTGTTGCTTCCGATTTTTTCATAAAATCCCAATTAGTCTGTTTCACAAAGGAACAATTTTTCTTAAACAAAAAAAAGAGCTGATTAAAACAACTCTTTCTCATAAATATTTTAGGGAATAATCTTTTCTTCTTTTAATTTTTTAAATAAATCAAAGAATGATTCTTCTGTATTCTGAAATTCAGTAAATCCTGCTTTTCTGCTGTTGGTCATGTCTGTCATCACTTCAAGCGGTCTTCCCAAATCCAAATCCGTATGCCAAGCTGAAGACAATCGTTCTATATTTTCTTCTTTTAAATCATATTTCTGAACTATTTTACTCCAGATTTCCTGATCGTTTTGCATTTCTTTTTCGAGAGGTTTGATTTCGTCTTCAAAGCCAACTCCTTCCACTCCAAAATAATCTGCCAATCTGTACCATAACCATTTCCAACGGAAAATATCACCGTTTGTAATATTAAATGCAGTATTTTTCGCTTCTTCTGCCGTTGATGCCCAAACTAACTGTTTTGCTAAAATTCTTGCGTCTGTCACATCAGAAATTCCGTTCCATTGTGCGGAAGATCCAGGCCAGATAAATTTTCTGTCGGTTTCTTTACAGATGCTTGCATAAACTGCCAAAGTTGTTCCCATATTCATTGCATTTCCTATAGCATAACCGATTACTGTGTGAGGTCTGTGAATGCTCCAGGTGAAACCATCTCTTTCCGAAGCAGCATATACTTCATCTTCCTGAGCATAATAAAAGTTGGGTAAAGGAAGTCTTGGCTGCTCCTCTCTCAAAGGAGTTTCGGGAAGTTTTCCTTCTTTTGCATATGCTTCAAATGGTCCTAAATAATGCTTTAATCCTGTCACCAAAGCAACGTGCTGCAACGATTTTCTAGGAGACAAAACATTCAAAAGATTTCTAACCAAAGCGCTGTTGATACGGATGTTTTCTTCTTCAGTATCATTCTGCATCCAGGTTGTGAAAAAAACATGAGTAGGGGCAATGTTTTCTAATGCAGCTTCCAAACTAACCTTATCTAAAAGATTCGCTTTTACTGAAATTAATCCTTCGATATTATTGTTTGTATTTCTGGATATTCCGTAGGTTGTACAGCCTTGAGAAATAAGTTCGTTGGCAAGATTGCTTCCTGTAATTCCGGTGGCACCAACGACTAATGCCATTTTATTGTTTTCCATTTTGTAAAATTTCTTCTACAAAGCTATGGTGATTGGAATCGAATGCACTTGATCTAAGTCATGAGTTTTCGTTGATGATTGATAGTTGTAGGTCTATCTTTTAAGTTTAAATCTAACCTTTCAATAATAACTTTTTGCGAATTCTGCTGACTGTTTCCGGAGCCAGACCCAAAAATGAAGCAATTAAATTATGAGGAATTCTTTTGATCATTTCAGGATTTTTTTGAGATAGTTCGAGATATTTTTCTTCAGCTGTATAGCTGTTTGATGCAATTAACCGATAATCTTTTGTCACTAAACTGTTCTGATACAAAATCCTGAAATAGCGATCCATTACTGGAATTTTAATCATCAGTTTTTCGTAATCTTCAAGACTGATCATTAACAATTCGGTTTCTTCAACGGCATTTATATTCAAAACTGCTTTTTCCTGACTGATAAAACTTTTGAAATCAGAGATCCACCAACCTTCAAAAGCAAACATATTGATATGTTCGTTTCCTTTTTCATCGACAAAATAAGATTTGAGTAAACCTTTACTCACAAAAGAAAGATGGGTACAAATCTCACCTTCCTGCAACAGAAATTGCTTTTTACGAAGTTTTTTAACGATAAAAAATGACTGTAAAGCATCTTTCTGATCATCAGTTAACTCAACTTTATTCTGAATATGGGAAATGAGAACGTCAAACATTTGAAAAAATATAGTGTAAAATTAATGTTTCTCAAATTACTTTTCAAATCATAAAGACTGATACCAGTATCTTTGTTTTTTGATTTATGAAAAAGTTTCTTTGCTCTCTCAATACTCAACATATAAATTATATAATTGTTGGGTTTTCTTCAAAATTATATTTTAAATAAAACCACAAAAGCACAAAAAGATATAAAGAATGGAGTAGTTGCGCTTCAATAGCCGACCAGTTTTCGACCGAACTGCTTCCAAAAATCAAAATTGTCATCAGTGAAATAGCAGTATAGATTGTCAGTTTAGGTTTAAAACCAATCAAAAGAGAAATTCCTACGATCGCTTCCAGAAAAGGCAAAATATATCCGAAAGGTGTCATCAACGCTTCAGGAATCGCCGATTTTTCCATTGATTTTACCATTCCGTCTGTGAAGATCTGCAACTTGGGAATTCTTACCATTCCGTGTCCTGCCAAAGAAACGGCAATCGGAAGTTTTAAAAAGAAAAATATTGTTTTAAAGTCTTTCATTGTTTTATTGTTTAAGTTGGAAGAACGAAGACGGGAGAGCTGATTTTCTTCGCAAAATCTAATCAGTTAATAGTTTTATTATTTTTCTTTTTTAAGATAATTAATAATTCCTATCACATCGTCTTTTCCGAAACCTTCGTTCTGAGCAGACTGATATGTTTCGATTAGTGTTTGAGCCAACGGAAAATCTGCACCCGCATTCTTAGCCAGCAAAATGTCTTTTAACATTAAATCTAAAGAAAAAGCAGGTTTGTAATCATCTTCAACCAACAAAGGTGTTTTCACTTTCGTGGCACCGCTTCCGCTTGCACTTTCATTGATGATTTCAAGCATATCCTTTCTCTTAATCCCCAATTTGTCTGAGAATAAAATGGTTTCCGCCAAACCTTGATATAAAGCCGAAATGAAATAATTAACAGATAATTTCGCAGCCAAACCTTTCCCGTTCTTGCCTAAATGTTTAATCTTCTTTCCGAGTTTTTCTAAATACGGAGTTGCTCTTTCCAAATCTTTTTCCTCACCTCCAACCATGATAATTAAAGTCCCTTCGTCGGCTGGTTTTGTACTTCCTGCGACAGGAGCATCAATGAAAGAGGATTCTTTTATTTTTAAAGCATTCCCGATTTCATTCGAAACTTCGGGAGAAACGGTACTCATATCAATAAATAATTTTCCGGAGATGTTGATTTTTAAAACTTCTTCATAAACTGCTCTTAAAGCATCATCATGAGACAACATGGTGAAAATTACGTCGCTGTCCTGAACTAATTCTTTAACACTTTTAGAAACTTTTGATTTTTCTTTAAAATCATTAGCTTTTTCAACAGTTCTGTTATAAACAGATATTGAAAATCCTGCTTTCTCAAGATTTTTTGCCATCGGATGTCCCATGTTTCCTAAACCGATGAAACCTATTTTTTCTGAATTCATTTTTAATTCTATTTAATTAATAACTCTTTAATTTTTTCATGAAATCCGAAATTGCAGGATTCAGTTCTTCAAAAAGCGGATGCTTTCCGTTTTTAATTAAAACTTCTGTGAAAAGTTTTAATCCGAGACTGAATTCGTTCGCAGTCTGTTCATCTTCAAATATTTTTTTAGATTTAATTAAATCAATTATTTTAAACAGATCATCATGATTTTCAAATTCAAAAGTCAGCTTTTTATCAGCTGAAGAACCGTCTTTAAGGGACATTTCGTTCAGTTGAAGTTGGTATTTATTACTTCTTTTTTCCATTGTTTATCCTTTTGGTACAGGAGCATTTGCTTCAATTAATTTCTCTTTTTTCAGTTCAGCCCAAAAGCTTGCAGGTATTTTAGTTAGAAAAGATGCGGCATTTTCCTGAGCTTGTTGTACAGTGTGAGCTCCCGGAATCACTCCAGAAACCACATCAGGAGCAGCAGCAAACTGAAGTGCCGCAGTTCTGAGATCGACTTTATGATTATTCGCAACTCTTTGCAAGGCAGCTAATTTATCTTTCACTCTGGCCGGGAAATCTCCATTGTATAAATAACGGTCTTTTCCTGAAAGAAAACCAGCACATAATGGCGCTCCGACAACAATTGAAATATCTTTTTCGGCAGCTTTAGGGAAAACTTTATTGAGATCATCGGTATGATGAATCAATGAATACTGACAAGCGGAAAGAAAAATATCAGGATCTGAAACTTCGATCGCTTTCAAAATAGGTTCGATCGTGTTGACACCAAATCCCCAACCTTTGATCAAACCTTCTTCACGCATCTTGATCAGTTCGGGCATTGCACCTTTTGCAGCAATATCAAAATATTTTACCCAATCGCCCTTCATATCTTTATTGTCAGGCGACAAATCGTGAATGAAAACGATGTCTAATGAAGCAATTCCCAATCTATGCAAACTGTCTTCCACACTTTTTCTCGCTCCTGCTGCCGAATAGTCGTACTCGTAAGAAAAATTCAGTTTTCCTTTCCAAAGACCATCTAATTTAAAATCATCGTAAGGTTTAAGAATTCTTCCCATTTTGGTAGAAAGTGTGAATTCGTCGCGTTTTTTATCTTTCAGGAACAATCCCATTCTATGTTCGCTAAGTCCCAAACCGTACCAAGGCGAAGTGTCAAAATACCGAACTCCAGCATTCCAGGCTGCTTCTATAGATTGTAAACATTCGATGTCGGAATTGATGTTGAATCCGTTTCCCAGAGCAACACCTCCAAAGCCAGATTTATATTTCGGTCTGAATCTTTTTCCTAATCCTGTATTTTCAAATTGTTCCATAATATTTTCTTTAAATAAATTTGATGCAAAAGCGGGCACCACAGAGGAAGCCATTAATCCTGCCGCTGCAAGTCCGCTGTTTTTGATGAATGTTCTTCTTTCCATTTTTAATATTTTGTTTGTGTGGTGATATTTTATTTTTCTTTAAAAGCAAGGAGAGACAAAGTTCTTTTTACATTCATAGTATTTTTAAGATAAACAAAGCCGCTTCGCTTATTTTAAGTAATACAATTTTATATTTCGTTATTAAGTGAAATGCCTTTTTTTAACTTTAAATCTGTATAAAGTTTTTTAATCTCTTTGTCTGACTTTGCGTTTAAAAAAATTTCAACTAAAAAGCATTAACCAAATCGTCATTATTTTTTTAATTTAAAGTTTGATATTGATTGCCTTCACATCTAGTACGGTTTTTTCATACTCTTTCTGCCCAGCAAAAGTGACGACCATTTAACATCAAAAAATTGTCCATACTAATGTTAAGAAGGATTAAATTACTAAATACCGAATAAAAAAAGCAGTTCCGAAACGAAACTGCCTTCACTAACTATTTAATCAAAAATTAATATAATACGCTAAGACTCTCGGCAGAAAAATCTGAAATTTCTTCAATTCTTCCTTCTTTTATTTTTTGTACCCATTGATGATCGGTCAATAAAGCACGACCGACAGCAACCAAATCAAAATCCTGACGATCAAATCTGCGGATCAACTCCGAAAGATCTGCCTTTTCGCTTCCTTCACCTGCAAATGCGCTCATGAAATCACCTTTTAAACCAACAGAACCCACTGTAATTGTTGGTTGACCAGTAATTTTCTTTGCCCAACCGGCAAAATTTAAATCAGAACCTTCAAATTCCGGTTCCCAAAAACGGCGTTGTGAACAGTGGAAAATATCAACTCCCGCTTCTTTCAATGGTAAAAGCCAGTCTTCCATTTCAGACGAAGTTGTTGCCAATCTGCTTTTATAATCCTGTTGTTTCCATTGGGAAAGACGGATGATGATTGTGAAATCTTCACCAACTGCAGCTCTAATTGCTTTGATAACATCCACTGCAAATCTGCTTCTTTCTTTAATGTTTTTACCGCCATATTCATCAGTTCTTGTATTGGTCACTTCCCAGAAAAACTGATCGATCAGATAACCGTGAGCTCCGTGAATTTCTAGACAGTCAAAACCAAGATCTTTTGCAGATTTTGCCGATGCAGCAAATTGCGCAATCGTATCCTGAATATCCTCCAAAGACATTGTAGAAGCTTTTTCCATTTCAATTGTCGGATAATCTGCTGAACTTCTTGTATCACCAACGTGCCAGATTTGAGGTCCCATTTTTCCTCCATTTTTATGAACAGCATCAATCACGTTTTTCCAGCCTTGCAAAGCTTGTGTTCCGTAAAAGTCAGGAATGTTTTGCATGTTTTTTGATGCAGGTCTATTGATCACTGTTCCTTCAGACAAGATCAAACCTACATTTGAAGCAGCACGTCTTGCATAATAATCTTCAATTTCCTTTGTAGGAATGCCATTATCTGATTGTGCTCTTGTCATTGGTGCCATTACTAATCTGTTTTTTAGATTCAGATTTTTATAATTGAATGGAGTGAATAACTCGTTTATATTCATTTTAAAATTTATTTGAATGATTAATTTCTTAATTGTTACACAAAGTAACTAATAATAGTTTACTTTTGTATCATTGAGTTAAAAAAAACTAGTAACTTAGCAGTAACTAATAACTAATTTAACCAACCATGAGACAAGAAAAAATCAAGCAATGCAGTTGTGCGCTCGGAAAAGCCATGTCAGCTTTGGGCAGTAAGTGGAAACCAATTATTGTGTTGGTCATCAAGGACCGAACACTAAGGTTCGGTGAAATTGCTGCGCGCATTTCTGTTATTTCCAGAAAAGTACTTACCGATCAATTAAGAGAAATGGAAGTTGACAGTCTTGTAACCCGTCAGGAATTTAAAGAACTTCCGCCAAGGGTAGAATACAAGCTTACTGAAAAAGGTTTGGCATTATTACCGATCTTAAATCTACTCGAAGAATGGGAAAAGGAGTTTGAAATGACTGAGAAAAAATTAGATGTAATTGTTTAGGAAATAAATTTTTTTAATATCCATTTAAGGTTTAACAATTCCGTAGAAAATAAATCAAATAAAAGTTCGATGAAGTATTCTTAATCATCGAGCTGAATAAACTATTACTTTTATTAAACTATGGAAAACTCCGATTACAACTTGTCACGCAAAAAATTTCTAAAAATAGTCGCAGGAGCCGGTGGATTTGTGTTACTTAATCCTCTATTATCATGGACTGAAATCACAGAAACAGATCCTCGAATAGCAACAATTGTTGCAAATACGATTGGTATTGATACTCATAATCACATAGATGTTCCATTAAACTCAAAAGAACTTCCGGGAGCAAAAGTTAATTTGGCAGATGAGCTGAAAAAATCAGGTTTATCAGCAATCAGTATGACATTTGCCGTTGATTATCAAAAACTGGAAAATCCCGGAGACGCTTACAACAGATTTTTAGCAGGATTTGATGCGACGGACAAAATTCTGATTGATAATAGTATGAAACGGGCGATGAGTCTTTCAGATATAAAACTTTCGCATAAGAATCATATTCCCACAGTCATTCAATCTGTTGAAGGCGGTCATTTCCTTGAAGGAAAAACAGACCGATTAGAAATCGCTTATAAAAGAGGTTTACGACAACTGGGGCTACTGCATGACAATGATGCTTCCGTTCCTCTAGGTGATGTTTATACCAATCCGGCGCAATTTGGCGGCTTAACTTCTTTCGGATCAGATATCATTAAAGAATGCAACAGACTAGGAATCCTGATAGATCTTGCTCACGCAAGCAACGAAACCCTCAACGCAGCAATCAAAATTTCAACTAAACCTATTTTAATATCTCATACCGGACTCGATACTCAATTGGGAACCAATGAATTTATGGCAAAAATGATGCGTCCGAGACTGATCAGCAAAGTGCAGGCGAAAATAGTTGCCGAATCGGGCAGTGTAATAGGAGTCTGGACACATTTGGCAGAAACACCTTTAGATTTTGCAAATAACTTGAGAGCCATGGTAGATGTTGTGGGAATAGATCATGTTTGTATTGGCACAGATACGAAGTTAACTCCCGCATACAGATCTACAAATGATTCTCAACGAAAATCAAATTCCGACCATAAGCAATATGAAGAAAGAGTAGGAGAACGCACCAATTTTGCATGGAAAGATCAAAAAGAAGGTTTTTATTATTGTGTTGTAGAGGCCATGCTGAAAACAGGATTTAATGAAAATGAAATCTCAAAAATAGGCGGTCAAAATTTTCTCAGGGTTTTCGATGAAGCTACACAATAAAATGTGGTTAAATCGATTTTTGTTTCCTTTAAAATTTTAAAATAAAAAAATCTTACGGAAATTTGCAAAAAATAATTAATGAAGGTAATAGATATTGAAAGTTGGAACAGAAAGGAACATTTTGAATTTTTCTCTAAAATGAAAAGTCCATATTTCGGATTTACAACAGAAGTTGAATGCACAAAAGCGTATGATGACGCAAAAGAAAAAGGAATTTCATTTTTCGCTTATTATCTTCACAAGTCGATGGTTGCTGTAAATTCTGTAGATGAACTGAAACTAAGAATGGTCGATGATCAAATCATTCTGTTTGATGAAGTTCATGGCGGAAGCACAATCGGCAGAGCAGACGGAACTTTTGGTTTTTCATTTTTTCATTATTCTGAAAACTTTGAAATTTTCAATGAAGGTTTGCAGAAAGAAATACAGTCTGTACAAAACTCTACAGGTTTAGGAATCAGCAATGACGATTTGCCGATCAATCACATAAGACATACTACAATTCCTTGGAATTCTTTCAGCGCTTTGCTTCATCCCACCAATTTTGATCCGAAAGAATGTATACCAAAAATTACTTTTGGAAAATTCAGTATTCGTGACGGGAAGAAATTGATGCCTGTATCTATCGAAGCACATCACGGTTTAGCAGACGGATTGCATCTGGCAAAATATGTTGAAGAATTTCAGAGACAGCTAAGTTTATAATAAAAAAATCCTGATTTAAATTTAATCAGGATTTTTGGTTTACCAATTACTCAGTCCGTTTTCTAAGGCTTTTTTATAATTTTCCTCGTCAAAGGAATAAAGATCAGGAGATTTGTGAGCACCGCCGCGACGCTGTTCGTCTAATTTTTTAAGAATTCCAAGATTCTTTATTTTTCTGTAGAAATTTCCTCTGTTAAGTTCTTTTCCTAAAATAGTTTCATATAATTTCTGCAATTCTGAAAGCGTAAATTTCTCAGGTAGAAGATTATAACCAATCGGTTTATAGGCTATTCTTTCTCTTAAAGCGAGTAGTGCTTTTTCTATAATTTCACGATGATCCATTGCTAAATCTATTTCCGGAAGCTGACTCAGATAGATCCATTCACATTTGTCACTGTATTCATCTACAATCAGATTAGCATTATCAGGATTGTACAGCGCGTAATATCCGATGGATACAAAACGTTGCTTATGCCAAAGCGAATCATCAAAATCTTCAAAATAAAACTCACTTCTTTTATTTTTTCCAAAAACAGCAAATTCTTCCAGATAGACATCAGAAATTCCTGCTCTCTCTTTCAAAACACGCTTTGCTGCATCATCCAGATCTTCATCCTTTTTCACATAACCACCAGGTAAAAGCCATTGCTTACGATAGGTCATTTGAAGAAGAAGAACTTTCAGCTCACTTTTATCAAAACCAAAAACTACGGGATCGGTTGACAGATGTGGAAGAAAAAGATCTTTTGCTTCTTCAGATTTTTGTAAAAATTGTTTTTGTGGGTCCATATGCTTTGTGAAATACCTAATGTTACAAATTTAATATTTAAAATTAAGAATTTATAAAAAATGATGTTCCGAATAAAAAAATTGGTTCAGCAATGTCAAAGCAATTGAAAATTTATTGTCTCACTATAAGCAATTATCATCAAAAGAGGCTATCTTAGCCACTTTTTAAATTAAATGTATATGACAAATAATGAAGTTCAGGCGAAAAGGAGCTACACTATTCCTTTGATCACGATTACACTTTTATTTTTTATGTGGGGATTCATCACCTGTATGAATGACATTCTGATCCCATATCTGAAACAGCTTTTCAAACTCACTTTCTTTCAGTCGATGTTGGTGCAGTTCTGTTTCTTTGGTGCTTATTTTATAGGCTCTTTAATTTACTTTTTAATTTCCACTACACAAGGCGATCCGATTGATAAAGTAGGGTATAAGAAAGGAATTCTTTTCGGGATCTTCTTAGCAGCTTTTGGCTGTGTCCTGTTTTATCCGGCGGCGAGTTTGTCTTCTTATCCTTTGTTCTTAGGCGCTTTGTTTATCTTGGGTCTTGGTTTTACAGTATTGCAGATTACGGCAAATGCTTATGTTTCTTTGTTGGGTCCTGAAGATTCTGCGTCGAGCCGACTGAATATGACACAGGCTTTCAACGCTTTCGGAACAACCATTGCTCCGGTTTTGGGTGGGCATTTAATCTTTGAACTGTTCTCTGCTCCGGATGGATCTTTCTCTGCAGCGGCAACAAAAATTCCTTATTTAATCTTTGCGGGAATTCTTTTACTGGTCGCTTTATTAATTTCAAGAGTAAAGCTTCCTGACTTTCAGGTAAAAGGCGGCGAAATCGTGAAAGGTTTGGGCGCATTGCAGTACAATCATCTTTTATTCGGAGTCTTTGCGATGTTCTGTTATGTTGGCGGGGAAGTAGCGGTAGGAAGTTTTATCATTAGCTTTCTGGAGCAGCCACAAGTCATGAATCTTTCTGAAGTGGTGAGCAAAAATTATCTTTCTCTGTATTGGGGCGGTGCGATGATCGGTCGTTTCTTAGGTGCGATCTCACTGAATCATTCGATCAGTCAGGGCAAAAAAGCTATCTATATGTTTGGAGCTGCAATTGCCGTTTTCCTGGTGATCTTCAGTATTGTGGATCTTACTTTTGCACAGATCAGTTTCTTCCTTGTTTTTATAGCACTTAATTTTATTGCGTTTTTCATTGGGAAATCTGCTCCTGCAAGAACACTTTCTATCTTTGCAGGAATCAACGTTGTCTTATTAATCTCAGCAATGTTGAATCACGGCGAATTGGCAATGTACAGCATTTTAGGAATCGGAATTTTTAACTCTATTATGTTCTCCAATATCTACACTTTGGCAATTTCAGGATTAGGAAAATACACCAGCCAAGGTTCTTCTTTGGTTGTAATGGCTATTTTAGGAGGAGCGATTGTTCCGATTTTCCAGGGATTTCTGGCTGATATTTTCGGAGTTCAGCATTCATTTATTATTCCTGTGTTTTGTTACTTGTTTATCCTGATTTTTGGTGCATATTGTACTAAATATTTGGGTCACGTGAAACAGGATGTTGATGCGAAGTCGGGGCACTGAGATTTCTGAATTTTAAAATATAAAACCTGCTTCTGAGCAGGTTTTTTTGTTTATTATTCTTCAATAATTATTTTTACCATATTTTTCGCAAATGCATCATTTGCAATCAAATTTTCTAAGGTTGTTTGAAAATTTCTTAATTCTCTTTCTTCCAATAATTTTTGTTGGTCTGTTTTTCCAATATGACCTTTCCTCATATACATCTCAATTGCTTTATCAATTGCACCAATAGTTGTCGGCATATCATATAGCTGGAGTGTTTCGTCGTTTGAATCTTCATCATATTGAATATGTATTGGATAAGTTCTGGAAGTTGTCGAAATTTCTAGTTCTTCTAAGCTTTTACTTTTAAAATATATTTTTGCTCTTTTTTTTATGTCGGCATCCAAATCTTTGGGGATTACTATATTAAACTGGAATTTCTTATATTGATTTCCTTCTACTTCTAGATACGGAAGCATATTCAAGGCTTCACAAATTATAGAAACTAGATTCTCAAAATAACCAATGGCTAATACAGTTGATGGTAAAAGACCTAATTCACCTAATTGTATTTTCTCTCTTATGGTTTTAATAATCTTATCCACTTCAGAATTTAAACCATAATTGTTTTCAAAAGTTCCAGTGATCTCAAATCTTGGGACAGTAATACCGTACATATCAGATGGTAATTCTGAACCTTTCTCTTGGATTACAAACGCTCTATTCGTTCCCAGCCTTCCCAGAAAAATTCCATATTCAAAAATAATGTTGTCTCTTGGAGTTTGAAATTCTTTTTCTCTTTTTTTTGTATAATCATCTTTAGTTGCAACTAATATTCCAAAATCAAATAAAGATGCTTCTTTCAATAAAGTCTCTAAAACACTATTGTTCGCCTTAAAAATATCGTCTGTCCACAAGTATGATTCAAAATCTGCCTGTATTAATCTATGCTTTACATATTGAGCTACATCTAAACCTTCAGATGAAGACCCTATAAATATTCTTGTTTTCATAACTAATAGTTTAATGATTCATTAAGGGACTTATGTTGATAAGATAATTCTTTTGTCACGTCTACAATCAATTCATCAAGTTCAAGTTTCAACTTTTTCAATTCAACCACTTTATTAGAATTAGGAAAAACTTTTTCGGTATTATTTGGTGAGTCAAGGTTTTCTCGATAATAATCATTTAAAATCAATTTGCCTAATTGTTCTGAAGCAACATTTAACAAGAGTAATGATGACCATTCAGGAAAATTTAATTTACTATTATCAATATCATAAACCAAACAACATATTTCAAAACTAGATAATTTTATTTCATAGTCTGCATCAATCTTCAATGTCTTAAGAATTCTTACTACTTTATTAAAGTTTTTATTTGTGGATGTTGATTTTAGTTTTAATTGATTGATATGTGAGAAAGGATGATCTTTTATTCGTTTATTATTATCTCTGTCTAAAAAGTAAATTCCCCTGTAGATCTCATTACTATATTGCTTATATGCATTAGAGTTAAACCAATTACAAATTACCACATCAACTTTTCTTTTTGGTTGAGTTGGAAAGACCTTAATAGCTTTGGAATTAGAATTATCAACTTGGTTATATGTATTATTAAGTTTTTCATAACATTTTGATCTAAGTATCTTAAGATCCTCAACTGGATTTCCACTATAAGGATTGTCGGGAATTTGAGGATTTTCAAGTGTTATAAATGAATCTGTAAATACTAATATATCAATATCACTATGGATTTTAATATGGGTATCAGTTATTGTAGAACCTTGATGCCTAAATTCAAGATTATATTCGTTTTTTAGTTTCTCCTTAAGATTATTTTGAATATTTTCTGCGGCTTTAATTGTATTTTTTGTGTATGAATCATCAATTGGTTTCATTGATTCAAGTGTATACTTTGTACTCGCTCCCAAGTCGGTTCTTCTAAATGATTCAGACAAAATACTTTTTTCTAAATAATCATCGTATCTTCTCTTTTGAAGCTTTTCTAATCTTTGTGTATAATTTTTTGGCATAGAATATTGTTTTATGATTGTTAGTTTCAAAAATAATTACTTATAAATCTTATTCCTTACGGCTTTCCGTAATCTCAAAAGTAAACCAATCCCAATTCTAAACCTTCAGTATTTCCACTGAAAAATCAAACCGTTAAAAACACCTGTTTCCAAACCTCACAACTTAGTCGAAAGTCACAAAACGACCGTTTTGTAATCAAACAACTTTTACTTTTGTCTCAAAACAACTGTTTTGTAACAAAACACAATTGGCGGAAGTTTCCCACAGTTTGGTTGAGACAAAACATAAAGTTGTTTTGTTTCCCACAAAATATTTGGAACCAATCAATAATTTATTTACATTTAAAACTTGTAATTAGTGAATTAAAAACAAGTAAAAACACATTTTGTATGAAAATTACATTATCAAAATTGAGTACCAAAGATTTGGCTACTCTTTCTCAAAGAATTATCAATTCTGCAGAATCAGGGAATTTCGCTGTCATCAACAATCATCCGTTGCTTACAGAACTTAAAACGATGTATGCAGATTATGATGAGGTTTACACCAAACAAATCTATAGCGGTAAAGGTGTAAATGTTGCAGAAGCAGACAAAGAGCGCGACAACGCTTTTAGAGTCCTGAAAAACTTTGTAAACGGTTATCGAAAAATGACCTCCTTAAATAATTATCAGTTTGCAGAAGATGTATATCAGATTTTTAAACTGTACGGAAAAGATATGGATAAAGAGAGCTATTCTACCCAAAGTGCTCAAATGAAAAAGCTTATTGAAGATCTGGAAAAACCTGAGAATATTCAAAAGCTCAATGCTCTTTCGATCATTACTGCTTTCAATGATATGAAATCTAAGCAAGATACTTTCGAACAGATATTTTCAGAACAGTCTAATGCAAATGCTACTCTTCGACAGATGAAAAGCGCATCTGCAATCCGCAGAAATCTGGAGAAGATTTTAAAGTCTTTCCTCAACCTCATCACTGCCATGAAGGACGTCTCAGACTGGAAACTTTTGTACGCAGAGATCAATGAACTGGTAAAAGCTGCGAAACAATCTAAACAAACTAATGTAGAAATTAAAGAAGAGAATAAGCCTTAAGATATTGCCTGAATTATAAAAACTTTTGATTAACAATTTACCACAGACATACAAAAATAAACCCCGACTTTTGATCGGGGTTTAATTATTTAAAATTTACTTTAATTAATCTACTGAATCTTTACTGCGAGAACTTCTGGAAGTAAAAAACATATACGCTAATCCTAAAGTAACTCCTGCTACCATAGCCATTTTTGTTTTCTTACTTGGAACTGGGAGCGAGGTTTCTCCGTAGATCTGATGAGGTTCAGATGACGATTCCAAAACATTTCCTGATGTGGGTTCACCATTTTTCAGTTTCATCATCATTCTCATTCCGGCAGAAGCGGTGTTGATGACGGCTTTCGGGAACATTCCATAAACGTTGACCAAAAGTCTTGATGTAAAGTCGGGAAACAGATCTTTCTTAGGTTCTTTCGCAAGCTGAACTATTTTTGTCGCCGTATCACGAGGATCGGCTGCAAACGGCGGAACTTTAAAATCAAGTCCGGAATACTTTGCCGAATGTGCATTTCCTGTAGAACGCTGAATCTGTGGATACAGATTAGCAATATGAATGTCTGTAAAATCTGAGATTTCTCCCTGAAGACATTCCATCATTCCACGAATTCCGAATTTTGTCGCTGAATATACTGCGCTGTACGGAGCAGGCATAAACCCGCCAATCGACACATTGTTGATCAGAATTCCTTCATTCTGTTCTTTAAAAATCGGGAGCACACTGTAGGCTCCGTGCATATACCCGAAAAGATTTGTTTTGATCACTTGTTCGTTAAGTGACATCGGGATTTCTTCAAATTTACCGCTTGCCATTACTCCGGCATTGTTTACCCAGATGTCGATTCTTCCAAATTCAAGAATAGCTTTTTTAACTAAATTATCCACTTCTTCCGCTTTGGAAACATCGGTAGGAACGGCGATTGCTTTTACTTCAAGTTCGTTGCATAGATTTAAAGTTTCATCTAAAGCTTCCTGTCCTCGCGCGGCAATCACGATATTACAGCCTTCCAGAGCAAATGCTTCTACGGTGGCTCTTCCGACTCCGCTGCTTCCTCCCGTCACAACAACGGTTTTCCCACGAAGACTTCTTTTTTCTAAGTTATTTTCTGATTTCATATGGTGATGATTTTGAATACATAGTGTTGATACTTACAACCTATCTATTTTTACACCAAAAGGGTAGGAATGAGGATTTATTTTGAAGAAAATCGGAGATTAAAGAATTAATAGATATATGAATTCTTTTTTTTCCATCACAACCAAATAAAATATTATTACCAAACTTTGATCTTTCCACTAATGAATTTTCCACTTTTATTCCTGGCTCCGTCTATTTCTATAATGATCGTATCATTCAGTTTGGCATTGCTGAAATAAGACCACACAACATCTGAACTGTCCGCTTTTTCCATATTTAAAATGTTTAAAGCGATAGAATCCTTTTTATTTCGGTCATACGAAAGATTGAATGGAAACTGACTGTTCCTGACAATATTTGTTTCTTCACTGATATGAAGACCGACTTTAAAACCTCTTTCTAAATAGGGTGTAAATTTAAAATCATGGAGGTTTTCGGATTCGATAATTTTATAATTAAGTGTCTTGACAAAAACTCCTCTTTTTTTTGATTCTGAGATTGAAGAAGTTCCTCCGCGGTATTTCCATTTTTGATATCCGTACCAACCGCCATAAGCATTCATCGCCCAAAAGAGCAGAAATAATGAGATGGGAACTACAACTAGGTAGAGGAGGATGTTAAGAACTTTTCTTTTTTTCATTTTAAATAATACAGATAAATATAATAATTCCCGATCAATTAAAACTTTGTCTGAATTCCAGCGGTGACATTTCCGTTTTCTTTTTAAATAATTTATTGAAAGACTGAGGATATTCAAAACCTAATTGGTAAGCAATCTCAGCAACTGATAAATTGCTTGATGAGAGATATTCTTTTGCCTTGTCAATAAGCTTTTCGTGAATGTGTTGTTGTGCACTCTGTCCTGTAAGCGACCGAAGCATGTCACTCAGATAATGTGGAGAAACATGAAGCTTATCAGAAAGGAATTCTACCGTCGGAAGTCCGTTTTTCAAAGGTTGTTCCTGTTCAAAATATTCATCCAACATATTTTCCATTTTTGTGAGAAGATCGTTATTGACAGGTTTTCTGGTGATGAACTGCCTTTGATAAAACCGGTTGCAGTAATTTAATAACAAATCGATCTGTGAAATGATAATATCCTGTGTATGCTGATCAACAAACTGATATTCATCTTTAATTTTGAGAAAAATATCGATGATGTCTTTTTCTTCCTTTTCAGAAAGGTGAAGTGCTTCATTCATTTCGTAAGAAAAGAATCCGTAATTTTTGATAGCTGCTGCAATTGAGTGTTTTCCCAGAAAATCAGGATGAAAGAAAAGTGCATATCCTGTTCCTGCGCCATTATTCGGAAGATCAAAGTCTTTCAAATCAAGAATCTGGATCTTTTTCGGAGCTGTAAAACTTAAAATTCCTTTATCAAAATCATAGTAATTCTGACCGTACTTCATTTTAGCCTCCACATCTCTTTTTAATGAAACACTGTAAAATGTGGTCGTGAATTTTTCAAGAGCAGGATCATTTTTTAGTCTTATATCTTCAAGATTCACAATGCTTATCAACGGATGCAAAGGATCGGGAAGACTTAATAAACGATGGAACTGCAGGATAGAATTGATGGTGTTCATCTTCTTTGTTTGTACAAATATAAGAAAGACAAAGTTTTGCGAATTTGTCTTTCTTATTGGGTTTAAATTTAGAAATTTTTAGAATTTTCAAGTTTTTAATTTTATTCACAAAACTTTGTCTTTTATTTTGATCCTATTACACGCAAGGCTAGACAAAGAATTGTCAATTAACTACTTAGAAATAAGATAAAAAAAGCCGTTTCACTTATTTTCGAAATACAACATTAAATCACAATGAATTAGGTCTAAAGATTATAAATGTTTTTCAAAGAAAGGAATCAACTGACCGAGAGCTTCAGATGTTGCTTCCGGTTGATCATATAAATCGTAATGACCTGCGCCTTTTACCACATAGATATTTTTATCTTTTGATGCCGCTTTGTTAAACAATGTAAATCCGTCTCTGTAAGAACCAAATTCACCAACTCTGTCGCCGACAATGATCAATAAGGGCTGAGTAAGTAAATAATCTGCCAGATTAAATGCATCAAAAACAATGGTAGAACCCATACTTTTAAATAAAATCTTATTATTTGATCTTTCATGAAAACCTCGTGGCGTTCTGTAGTAATCGATTGCTTCCAACATATCGGATGCTGTAATTCCTGACTGTATTGCTTCCTCTCGGGAATTGGGTGTCCAGTTTGTGATCAGCGGTTCTGCACCTCTTGCTTCAGCAGTTCGTTGCTTACCAACTTCTTCGAGCATTTTTAAAGGATCTCCAGATTCTGCAAATGCACAGGAAAAATTAGAAGCTGATACTGTTCCTACAGCTTTTATTCTTTTTTCGGTAAGCGCGACATTTGCTGCATAACCGCCACCTGCACAAATTCCCAGTACACCGATTTTATTTTCGTCTATAAAATCTAATGTGGTAAGATAATCTACGGCGCATTTTATATCTTCTACACGTGTTGCAGGATCTTCAAGATAACGTGGTTCTCCACCGCTTTCTCCCTGAAATGAAGCGTCAAAAGCAATGGTAACAAAACCTTCTTCAGAAATTTTTTTGGCATAATAACCTGCAGTCTGTTCTTTTACGCTGCTTCCGGGATGTACACAAACTATAGCGCTGTATTTTTGTTTTTCATTAAAACCTTCCGGCAAATAGAGATCTGCCGCAACTTCCCAATCTCTGTTTTTAAATTTCACTGATTTCTGCATTGTATTTTATTTAATTACAATACAAAGTTGGTGTGAAAGATGAATTTAAATGTTTCCAAAACGGACGGTTGTGTATCCAAACAAGAGCAGTTTACCTTTCTATTGTTTTAATTAAATGACTGTCTGAATTCCAGTGGCGACATATTTGATGAGGTTTGAAATAATTGTGCGGTTGCTTTTCCTAAACCTGCCGAAACACCTGTAATGAAAATTGTTTTTTGCATTGTTTTGTAGTTTAATTTTACATGACAAAGTTCTATCTATTTGAATTCTCAAATGCTTCCAAATCGGGGAGGTTGTATCCAAACTCAGTTTATTTCATTTTAAATCCTACAGGAGCCATTGTTTTCGCTTTATCATACATATTTAGATAAATGGTTACAGTATCTTTTTTTCCTTCGTAGGTAACGGCATACATGTCAAGCAATCCCATTCCGAACGGACTGTTTTTGGATTTAAATTCGCAACAGCTTCCATGTCTTTCGTAAGAAACTTTTTCACCGTTCGGACCTGTAAGAGAGTTTAGATAATTTCTCTCATTAAGCGGCCCGTTTCCAACTCCGCCAACTTTTACAGGATTTTTTTCAGTAAAACCATAAGTTGAATCTGTGGTAAATGAATCAGTTGAGCTTTCGGCTACAGTTTTTGTTATTCCGCATGACGATAATGTGATTAGCATCAAAGTGCTCAGAATTAGTTTTTTCATGGTTTTTAGTTTAATTTTTAATAGTTTATTTATTTTTTGCAGTTTTCCATTCATGCTCGATATTGGTCATCAATAATGCGTTGTCAAATTTTACAGATCCTTTCGGAAAGATATTTTCATCCTCAAAAAAGCTTGATCTTACATTAGAAACTTCAAGAGGCTTTACTTTCCATTCGTAAGCATTGAGTTGTAAGCCATCAAATTTTTCTTTATTCGGAGAATATCCCAGATCGCCTTTTTCAAAAAAAGCAGAAGCGTTTTCTAAATTTTCAAAGATTGAATTTTCATTAAAGGTTCTCGTTTCCTTAGCATCAATTGAAATTTCAGTATTGCCCGAACTTTTAAAATTGATATGATAATTTCCATTCTGTTCTTCTACATTAAATTTTGCCAGATAATGTTTCCCCGGAAATAATCTTCCACCCACCAAAGTATTGAGCGGTAAAGAAGTATCTCTTCGTGGAATATAAACTCCGGATTTCACTTCGCCGTCTTCATCCCATTCAACCGCAATTCTGTGTGCGCCATTTTCAGAATTCACTCCCAAAAAATCTGGGAAACCTTTGGGTTTAATGTCTTTTAATCTGATGAGACAGATCCCGACAATTGCTTTTTCTTTGTAAATTTTTGGACGAAACGGATAAGGAATTATCTTCTCAACATCTTTGGGATCGGCTGTATAATTAATCAAAATTCGACGATCAATGTAGCCGTGAATGGTTGGGATTTTCATAGGTAAACGTTTATTGTATAAACGGATAACTCTTCGAAATTACTTTAAAATTTAAAATATTGCACCCATGTTTAGGAAGTTTTACAAAGTCAGGGTATTTTCTTTATAATTGTAAATAATAAAATCATTTTCTTTTTTTGCAGGTTTAGTGAGAGTTTTTACTTCAATTATTTTGAAATTTTTGCAGTTGAAAATTTTCATTGTACTCGTTTTCTCATCAATCACCACTTTTTCTGCATCATCAAACGAAATGAATTTTGATCGATAATTTACTTTACCGTCATAAGTAATTGTTTTTTCTTTAATATTTCTCTTGGTATTTTCTGCGAACAGGTTTAGAAGATTTTCTTGCGGAATATTTTCTTTCTCTTGTGAGAATGCATTCTGAGAAAATAGAACTATGGCGAATGTTGTTGTGATTTTCAGAAGTTTTTTCATTATGTAATGTTTTTTACTTTAAAAAATTAAAAATAATAAAACAAGTCACTTTTAATGGATAAAAAAACGTTAATATTTTAATAATTTTTCTTCTTTCAACTTATTACAAAAATTACTTTTTTACTTTCATATTCTTCTTTAAATTTTTAGCATCCAGATTATTCTCAAAACTGAAAGGAGTTGAAATTAATGTTTTATTTTTTTCGGGAATCAAAACGTTAAAGTGAAGATGTGCGCCTGAAGTATATCCTGTTTCTCCGCTTAAACCAATAGGTTGATTTCGTTTGACAGAATCTCCAACTTTTACGAAACTTCCATTCTGTTTCAGATGAACATATTGTGTAAATAAACCGCTTTTAGGATGGTAAATAGTAATAAAATTAGCAAAAGGAATCCATTTTCTGTCATTTCCTCCATATTGATAATCTTTGATAACTCCGACTACAAAACCGTCATCAGCAGCTACAACAGTCTCACCTTCCGGCATTGCAAAATCAATTGCATATCTTGAATAATCATCATTATGACTGAAATTTCCTTTTTGTTCCTGAACAATTTTATATTCTTTCTCTTTTAAAAAGGGGAGTGCAAGATTCATTTTAAGAATCGGCTGTTTTACATCTCCGAATGCGCCCTCAATTCTGAATTTAACATTTTGAAAATTTATATTTTTAGCGAAAATTTTATACTCACTATCTGATTTTTCTTTTACTGTCAATCTTATTGTGTCTTTGATCAAATGTTGTTCTTTTAGATACTTTGAGAAAAGGTAAACTCTCAATGGGCACAATAGAGGATTTTTAATAGTTATTGTGATTGTGTTATTTTCATATTTAATTTTTCTGTCGTAAGAGAACTGATACAGCTTTTCTTTAGGAAGTTCTTGTGCGTTATAAATAGAAAAATTTAAAATGATAATAAGAGCCGCAACTGATCGGAAAAATGACATAAAAAGTATTTGATTTATTTAAATAAAATTACTCAAAAAAAAACATTTCATCACAAGTTTTTGAAAATCGTCAAACTTGGGATCTGTGATTTGGCTACAACTATCATTGATTCAGTCACAATTGTATTTCACCAATTTTTCAACTTTGTACTGTAAAAATTAATCAATTAAAAACAATCAAAAATGAGTACAAAAAAAGTATGGTTCGTGACAGGAGCTTCAAAAGGTTTAGGTTTAACATTAGTCAAAAAATTATTGGCAGAAGGTTATTCGGTGGCGGCAACTTCAAGAAATATTGCTGAACTTCAGAAAGCAGTCAGTGAAGAAAACGGAACATTTCTTCCGCTTGAAGTAGATTTGATCAACGAAAATTCTGTTGAGAAAGCAGTTTCAAAAACAGTAGAAAAATTCGGGAAACTGGATGTTGTGGTGAACAACGCGGGTTACGGACAATTAGGAACTTTGGAAGAGATTTCAGATTTGGAAAGCCGTCAAAATTTTGACACCAACGTTTTTGGTTCTCTGAATATCATCAGAAAAACAATGCCTTATTTAAGAGAACAGAAAAGTGGATTCATCATCAACATTGCTTCAATCGGCGGATTGACCGGAGAATTTGCCGGTTGGGGAATCTATTGTGCCACTAAGTTTGCAGTCGTTGGTTTTACAGAAGCTTTGGCTGCAGAAGTGAAAGAATTTGGAGTCAATGCAACCGTAGTTTATCCCGGATATTTTAGAACAGATTTCCTTACTGGTGGCTCACTTCGAACTCCAAAAACTGAAATTGAAGAATACACCGTCGCAAGACAGCTTCAGACAGCGCACGAAAAAGACATCAACGGAAATCAGCCGGGAGATCCTGAAAAAGCAGCTGTGGCATTGATGGAATTGGTGGCAATGGAAAATCCGCCGGTTCATTTGGTTTTAGGCTCTGATGCATTCGGAATTGCGGGAAACAAATTAAATGCGCTTCAAAGTGAAATTTCTGAATTTAAAACGCTAAGTACATCTACAGATTATTAAATTTGTAAAGGCAACAGTTTCTTGCTGTTGCCTTTAATTTTTAAAGTTATGCATAACAGAAAATTATACACCATCGATACCATTTCTGAATTTCACAGAATTTCAGGATTGCCCAAACCTCAGCATCCGCTCATCAGTCTGGTAGATTACAGTTTGGTGGAATATCAAATCGAAGAATCTGAAATAAGCTGGGTTCAGGATTTATATTTTATGGGTTTCAAAAGAGATATTCAGGGCAAACTTCATTACGGTCAAGGTCAGTATGATTTTGATGAAGGTTTAATGTGTTTTATTGCGCCGAGACAGGTTGTCAAAATGGTTATCAGCAAATATGAAACAAAACCTTCCGGATATCTTTTGGCATTTCATCCAGATTTTATCTGGAATACACCTTTAGCAAAAACCATTAATAATTATAAATTCTTCGGATATGATGTGAACGAGGCTTTATTTCTATCTGAAAAGGAAGAAGAAACATTAATCGGACTTTTCAAAGGAATCGAAAAAGAATATCAGTCGGGAATTGACCAGTTTACGCAGAGTATTATTATCTCTCAGATTGAAGTGATTTTAAATTATTGCGAAAGATTTTATCAAAGACAATTCATTACCCGAAAAAAGACCAATCATCAGGTTTTGGATAAATTAGAAATCATTCTGGAAGATTATTTTAACAAAAATGCAATGGATAAAGGTTTGCCGACCGCCAATTTTATCGCGGAACAACTGAATATCTCCACCAATTATCTTGGAAGCTTATTAAAACAACTGACCGGACAAACCACGCAACAGCACATTCACGAAAAACTAATTGAGAAAGCCAAAGAAAAGCTTTCCACAACCGAACTTTCAGTAAGTGAAATCGCGTATGAACTTGGGTTTGAGCATTCTCAGTCTTTCAGTAAACTTTTTAAAACTAAAACGGATATTTCGCCTGTAGAATTCAGAAAGTCATTTAATTAGATTATTTCTTTTCAACACTCATTTTGGCAAAAAAATGCTTCGATATGGCTAAGTTAATAACTTGCAAACTGTAGACCTTTGTGTTTCAATTTTTAAAAATATATTATGAATTACAATCAGGAAAAAACTACGGTCGCAATTATTGGAGCGGGTGTAGCAGGTCTAACTTTAGCTACTTTACTACAAAAATCCGGAATTGCCTGTATCGTATTAGAAACTCAAAGCAGGAGTACTGTAGAAACTTTACAACGTGCAGGCGTAGTGGAAGCACGTGGTGTAGAAATGTTTGAAAGATGGGGACTGGCAGAGGATCTACTTGCAGGATCAATAGCCCAAACTATTGATTATCGGGTCAATGGTAAAAGCAGAATTTTCAAATTGACTAAAGACAGCCGAAATTCAGGACGTTTTTGTACACAGCAAATGCTTGTAAATAATTTGCTTAAAACATTAATAGATAAAATGTGCGGAGATGTTCGTTTTGAAGTACAAAATGTTATAATTCAAAATAAACAAAATGAGCCAACAAAAGTCATATATTATGATAAAGCTGGAACACATGAAATAGATTGTAAGTACATTGCTGGTTGTGATGGTAGTAGAGGTACAAGTCGGTCTTCAATCCCAAATGGTATTTTAACCAAGTATAGCTATGAGTTTGGATATTCGTGGTTAGCTGCTCATGTTGAATCCCCTTTAAAAGAACATCCAATAATGGCTGTGAGTGATTATGGTTTTGTTGGGCAACTGCCGCGTGGACCGCATAGAAGCAGATATTATCTACAATGTGAATTGAGTGACGGTCCGCAGGATTGGACTGATGAAAGATTTTGGAATGAAGTACGTTTACGTCTAAATGATTCAACAATATCTGATGTCACGATAATTGATAAACAATTTGTTCCATTGCGTAGTGTAGTCTTTTCACCTATGCAATACAGAAATCTTTTTCTTGCTGGCGATGTGGCGCATCTTGTACCACCTACCAGCGCTAAAGGCATGAATCTTGCGCTTTATGATGTAGATATTTTAGCACAGGCATTTTTATCTGCTGTCAACTACAATGATCTAAAAGCATTAAATGAATATTCGGATACATGTTTACCACACATTTGGACTTATCAGGATTTTGCCATTTCGATGACAAATCTTATGCATGACGCAGGTAATCCAGAACAGCACGGAAAATTTCGTCAAATGACAGCACGTGCGCAATTAGACACTTTATTTAATTCTCCAGCGGCAACACAACTGCATAGCGAGTATCAGAAAGGCAATATTTAATTTTATTTATTTCAGAAATATGAATAAAGACCATGATGTTCCGTATAAATTTGAATCTCTAACAGAATTCCATAAAGTATTAGGGTTAAAAAAGCCATTACATCCATTGGTGAGTTTTATCAATATAGAAGATATCAAAGTTTCACCAGACGAATTATCAAATTGTTATATACTCAACTTCTATAAGATTGCTTATAAATCAAGTATTAAAAAACGGGTAAAATACGGACAAAATCATTTTGACTTTGGTGAAGGTGGGATGATTTTTACTGCTCCAAATCAATTGTTTGAGGCTCCCGATGATACGGAAAATGAAGGGAAGATTTTGTTTATACATCCTGATTTTTTACTTTCGTATCCGCTGGCTAAAAAAATAAAGCAATATAGTTACTTTTCCTATTCCACCAATGAAGCATTGCATTTATCAGACAAAGAAAAATCTACAATTTATTCTGTATTTAGAATTATTGAAGATGAGTTATTAAACACCATTGATGATTTTAGTCAAGATGTAATTATCTCACAGATAGAAACACTTCTAAACTACAGCAACCGCTTTTACAATCGACAGTTTATTACCAGAAAAGTTTTAAATAATGATCTACTGGGGAAACTTGAGGATATTTTGAACAATTATTTTGACGAAGAAGAATCTGTAAATCGAGGGATTCCAACTGTTCAATTCGTTTCAGAACAACTGAATATTTCATCCAGTTATCTAAGCGATATGCTGCGATCCTTGACAGGACAGAATGCACAGCAACACATTCATAACAAATTAATTGAAAAAGCCAAAGAAAAAATATCAACAACGAAATTAACAATTAGCGAAATTGCGTTTCAATTGGGATTTGAACATTCGTCATCATTTAATAAACTATTTAAAAGCAAAACAGAGATGTCACCCTTGGAATTCAGAAAGTCATTTAATTAAATTTTTCGGCTACAAGAAAATACTTTTCGGCTACAAGAGTACAAAAGCGAAATCTGAACTTTGCCTCATTAATTTATATCAAAAATATATCAAAATGAAAGTATTTGTAACAGGTGCAACAGGTTTCGTAGGAACTGCCGTAGTACAGGAATTATTAGCTAACGGACACCAGGTTTTAGGTTTGGCGCGTTCGGAAGAATCAGCCAATAAATTAATTGCGGCAGGAGCTGAAGCACACCGAGGAGATTTGAACGATTTTGAAAGTTTGAAATCGGGAGTTGAAGTTTCAGATGCTGTGATTCACTTAGGATTTGTTCACGATTTTACACGGTACGAAGAGATGTGTAAACTTGATGGAAAAGTTATCGAAACCATCGGCGAAGCGTTATTGGGAACCGAAAAACCATTTCTCATTACTTCAGGAACGGCACTTTTTTCGAAAGACGGACTTACCGTAGAAACAGACCGTTCAGTAAACCCGCATCCAAGAATTGCAACAGAAAATGCTGCCGACGCTGTAACTGCAAAAGGGGTGAAGGTTGCAGTTATAAGATTGTCACCGTCAGTTCACGGGAAAGGAGACATCATTGGTTTTGTTCCGACATTGATAAGAATTGCAAAAGAAAAAGGCAAATCTGCTGTGATCAATGACGGCGATAATTTTTGGCCTGCAGTTCACAAATTGGATGCTGCGAAATTGTACCGATTGGCTTTGGAAAATCCTTTTGAAAGCGGAACCAGATATCACGCAGTTGGAGAACAGGGCATTCGGTTAAAAGACATTGCAACAGAAATTGCTGAAAAATTGGATGTTCCGTTGGTTTCCCTTAAAGACGAGGAAGCAGCAGATCATTTTGGGTGGTTTGCACATTTTACAAAGCTTAATAATTTAACTTCAAGCGAAGAAACTAAATCAGCTTTAGGCTGGGAACCTCAACATCCAACTTTGATGGAGGATTTGAAAAGTGATGTTTATTTCCCTGAACCAAAATAATCTGTAGTTTATATTCATTAAATTTGATTAAATGTTAAAAACGATGTCTGACTCTCCTATAAGAATAAAAACAATCTCTCAATTTCATACTTTACGTGGTTTGCCGAAGCCGAAACATCCGCTAATCAGTGTGATCAATTTTGAAGATATGGCGCCATCTACAGAAAGTTTGAAGCAGAGTCTGATCTTTGATTTTTATATGATTTCTGTCAAACGAGATATGAATCATAAATACAGATACGGCCAAAATGATTATGATTTTGATGAAGGCGTCTTATTTTGTATGGCGCCTCATCAACTTCTTACGATTATGAGAGAAGAAAATGCTAAAAATCCTACAGGATGGTCACTTTTGATTCATCCGGATTTTTTATGGAATACACCAATGGCGACTGCCATCAAGAAGTATGAATTCTTCGATTATTCTGTGAATGAAGCTTTATTTTTGTCTGAAGACGAGGAAAGAAAAGTACAGCAAATGATTGAAAACATCAAGCAGGAATATCAGACAAATATTGATAAATTCAGTCAGAATATTATTATTTCTCAGTTAGAAACGCTTCTGAATTATTCCGAAAGATTTTATCAAAGACAGTTTATTACGCGACAAAAAGCGCATCATCAGTTTTTAGAGAAATTGGAAAATCTACTGAATGATTATTTCGAAAGAGATGATTTCAAAACCAATGGTTTACCGAGCGTGCAATATCTTTCTGAGGAATTTAATATGTCGCCGCAATATATGAGAAGTCTTTTAAAAACTTTGACCGGACAAACTACTCAACAGCACATTCACGAAAAAGTAATCAAAATTGCCAAAGAAAAGCTGTCAACAACCGAACTTTCCGTAAGTGAAATTGCTTATGAATTAGGATTCGAACATTCTCAGTCTTTCAGTAAATTATTTAAAGCAAAAACTGATGTTTCGCCTTTGGAATTTAGAAAGTCTTTTAACTGAAGATAGATTAAAAGGTGTGCTTGAGTAAAAATTTACAGAATCAATCTGTTTAGTTTTATGCTTGATAACGGTCGATTGCTAATTAATCTTAGAATTTCATCTTCTCAATTTCCTCAAAAAGTGTTTCATATTCTGTTAATTTATGATCACCTTCAACATATTTGAAATCTACCAAACTTTTATATTTTTCTAAAACCGGTTTAGGATTTACAACTGTGTCATTTTTTGAAAGTATAATTGAAGTTTTCTTTTTTGAAGATTCTTTTAATTTAAATTTTTTAAAACTACGTAAATTATCATCAGACAAATCATATTTTTTCAAAGATTCATGAGGCTCAAGACTGGGATTGATTAATATTACATTCAGATCATATTTTATGGCAAAATGTTCTGCCCAAAAACCACCAAGACTTTGCCCAATCAATAGCAGATTTTCAGATAAGTAGTTTTGAATTTGAGTTTGAATTTCCATGAAAGCATAATCAGCATTAATATTGTCATAAATTACTATTTCAGAATTCTTATATTTCTCAATGAGTTTTCGGTAGGTTTCTGAGTTTTGATTTCCACCAAATCCCGGAAAATAAATTATTTTCATTCAATTAAAATTTTTCAATTCATAATTCCGTTTCGCCCACATTTTACATGGTTTCGCCCACTCATCAGAAGCGATGTATAAAAATCCGTGCTTTAACCCGGTGTTGAGTTCAATTTCTTTAAAATGTGGAATTGGCAGTTTAGATAATTCTTTCCTCTTCAAAGCGGGGACACCAAATACGTCTGATTTTTCATAAATGGTTAAAATGTTTCCGCAAAATTCAATTTCAGGAGTTTCTTCAATATCAGAATCTTGATACGAACCAATAAATACAAAATTCAAATCCTTATTTTTTGCGATAGTTGATACATATTGGGCAATGTAACCACCTTTTGAAGTGCCGATAACTGTAATGTGGTTGGCTTTTACACCTTTCGACAATAAACTATCTATTTGAGATTTTGTTTTTTTTGCATATTCAATCCAATCTGTTTTAGATTTTCTTTTTTCGCTAAAAACTACAAATCCATCTTTTCTAAATGATTCTAAAATTTTACTGTACTCCGCTTTAACACCATATTCCGTAGAAAAAGTTCCATCAGGATTAGATTCCAGAAATTTATTATGCAAAAAGAAAATATAATTGTTTTCACTATTAGAATTTTGAGATTCTTTAGTTGACTGACAACTTATAATAATTGCCAATAACAAAAATCTGAATAAGGATAATTTTATTTTTCATCTATTTCAAAAGTCCAGATTCTTTCACAATTTTTCTGATTTCCTGCTCAAAATAATAAGCAATATCAAAGTTTTCATTCGCTACATTTTCCATTACAATAATGCTGGTCTTTGTTTTCGGATAATATAAATTAACGGCAGTAAATCCTTCGCTAGGATGAAAACCTGTATGCCCGATTTCGTAAATGTCAGCTTTATCGTTGATTCGCAAACCGTACCCGTAACCAATTGGCTTGTCACTAAATAATTGATGGGTTGCAGTTGTTGAATAATTGGTCATCAATTTATAAGTTTCCGGTTTCAATAATTTTCCGTTGTGAAGAAAATCATTCCATTTTGCTAAATCGGGCGCGGTCACAATCAAATGACTTCCAAAATAATAATCAGCATTGAAGTCTGATTTTTCATTCAGTTTAAACGTTCCGTCTTTTCTGATGGTATGGCCTTTTGTTAAAAGCTGACTGCTAATCTCAGTAGGATAGGCGCTGCTGTTCATTTTACATTTTTTGAATAAAGCCGTCACCAATTCATTATAAGTTTTGCCACTTTGCTTTTCCAACACCAGTCCTGCAACTGAATAGCCAACATTTGAATAGCTGAAATTTGTTCCTGTTTTAAGCTTTAGATCAGGCTTTAAATCATCGCTGTATAGTCCCGAAGTATGATTCAGCAAATGATGAACAGTAATGGTATCTGCCCACGAATATTTGAAATCCGGTAAGTATTTTCGAATCGGTACCTGTAAGTCGATTGTTCCTTTTTCTACTTCCTGTAAAATAAGCATTGCGGTAATTTGTTTTGCAATAGACATCGTTGAAAATCGATCAGAAATTGTCAGTGGTGTATTTTTATTGAAGTCTACATAACCGTACGCTTTTTCATACTTTGTCTTGCCATTTTGCTGGATAAAAACCACGCCGTTAAAACTTCGAGGATTGGTAGCTTTTACCAAACTGTCGATTTTTGCAGAGTAATTATCCTTTTGCTGCGCATCTGCATTGCAGGAAGAAAATATAAGTGCGATTGCAATGAGTGGGATTTTAAAAAAGTTTTTCATATCGGTTTTATAATTATTAATTGCTTTTTAACCATTTCTCAATGGTTTCAATGAATTTTTGTTGTTGATCTACAAAAAGATAATGCGAACAGTTTTCTATGATTTTAAAATTCTTTTTAGTGACAATTTTTTGTATGTCATTCAATTGTTTTTTAGAAAATATGTTGTCCTGCTTTCCATAAATAGCAAATAATTTAACTTTACTTTTCAGCTTTTTCAAGATGGGCTTGGTGTCAATATTATTCCTGATTTCATTTTGATAAACAAAATAGGCGCCTAAGAATTTCGAATGTTATTTTTAAAAAAATCACTTTGTTCATAGTTATTTCGAAGGTTATTCGCTTCACTTGTTGGGGACGGCATTTTAAAATAATTATTTTGACCTGCCAGTTCAAAGCATCGTTTTCGATACGCCGCTGAATTTTTATCTAAATTTTCAATTTCAGTAATTTTAGAAAGCATTAAGCTTTCATTTTGTTTCTGATAAATTGCTTTTGTTGTACCTAAAATATGATCATAAGTTTCTTGCTGAGAAAAGAGAGCTCCGGCAAGGACCAATGCATTTACTTTTTCAGGATTTTGCTCTGTGAAAATTGTGCCAACCAAGCCTCCAAAACTATGAGCAATAAGGTTTGTTTTTTTGATGTTGTAGAGCTTATAAATTTCGTTCAGATCTCTAATAGCTTCTTCATAAGCGAACGTCGCCGTACTATCGATTGAACGGCCTTCACCACGACGGTCATAAGCAATCACATAAAATCCTCTATCCGCTAATTTTTGTGCTGTTGTAGCTTCAAAAAGAGTGGCATTTCCACTTGGTCCGCCGTGAATAAAAATGACAGAAGGATTTTCAGTTCTGCCATATGCTTTTGAATACATTGTACTATTTTGGGCATTCACTTGAAAAAAGAATAGCACGAAAAAAAGTAGAATTATTTTAGTCATTTTATTATAAAAAAATTTTATTATGAATGATTTTCACTTTCATTTTATATATCATTTTCATAAATTATTTTGTTACATTCTTTAATTAAATTCAAGATCAAAGTCAGTATCATCAACCTTTATCCTTACTTTAGTTCTTTGCTTTTCAGCTTTATAGCTTGTAGGAAACCAATTGCGATGACTATTTGAAATCACAAATAATCCGTTTTCATTGCCTACAGCTACAAAATCTTCTCTTTTTGGACCTTTTGCGAAAAATTCCGATTTGGTCATTTTAATTATTTCGTTTCCTAATACCATTGGTTTTTCGGTGACAATACCAACCTCATTAATGCTTATGATACTTTCATTAGTGAATTTATGTTCAGAATAATTATTTAAATCATTCCTAGTAATTAGTTCCAGAATGTTTTCATTATTATCGTAAAAGTAGATAGACTTTGCTTTCCAATTTTCAAAATGAGCAATGTAGTCCCCATTTATTTCTATGAGTGAAATTTTTTCTGAAATCCACAACAGACCTTCTTCCATCTTATTGAAGGGAATATTGAATGCAAAATGATATTTTGGTTTTATTTCATTATCAGTTTTTTCGAAAGTCAGTACAGAATGCCCCACGATAAATGAAACATAACTTTCATTTTTACTAAGTATTTTAAACTCCAAAATAGAGGAATAAAATGTTTCAGTTTGGTATAAGTTGCTTGTTTGAATAATAAGTTCAGAGATTTTCATTTTTTAAACTTCGTTAGTTTTTATTTAAATAATAATCATAAGTTACTTTGGCGATATCAGCAATGATCTCTTCAGAATTTTCAAAACTCTCAAACGTGTCTTGTACAAAAACAGCAATATAAATTTTCTTTTTATTTGGTAACTCAATAATTCCAAAATCATTAATAGCACCTGTCATTCCGCCATTGTTTGTAAAAGATGTTCCTGTTCTGTGAGCTACTTTTGTGTTTGCTGGAAGTTTTCCTTTCAGACGTTTCAATCCGGTTGTATTGTTGAGCATTGCCTGATAAAGCCATTTTGTGTTAGTTTTATTCAATATTTTTCCTTCAGAAAATTCTTTCAGCAAAAGGGTTGCATAGTTTGGCTTGATCTTATTGATAAACTGAGAATCCCAATTTTTGTGCATGTCTTCCTCATTATTTTCAATAATGAAGTCCTCACTGTCAATAAAAGTTTCCACCGTTTCTGTCCCTCCGATGAGTCTTAATAAAATATCTGTTAAATTATTATCACTGTACGACACCATCCATTTCATTGCTTCTTCAAGTGTGATTGAAATATTTCCATTGGGATTTTCTTTTTTAAATGGACTCCAAGTATCTTCCAAAAGTTCTTCTTTTTTAATGAAAATGTCATGTTGCATCGATAATTTGCCTTTTTCCATCTTATCTAAAATAGTTAGTGCGACAGGAAATTTCACGGTACTTAACATTGGATAAAATTGATCTGCATTGATCGAAACCAGATCATTTTCGGTTCCGATGATAGAAACTCCAATAATGGCTTTTTTAGATGAAATTATTTTATGAATTTTCTCTTCTAATAAATTGTTACGATTAGTTTGTGAAAATAGTTGCTGGCACAGGAAAGCCAGAACAAACATCAAAATTTTCTTTTGTTCAATCATTTGTGAATTTTTACGAGCCAAATATACATGAATTTCAATATTTTTTATTGAAAAAAGTGACAAGAATTTCGGGGTTTATAAATATCTTTAAACTTTAAAATAAATTAATGAAAATAGAAATCTGGTCAGACGTGATGTGTCCGTTCTGTTATATCGGGAAGAAAAATTTTGAGCAGGCATTAGAAAATGTGGCATTTAAAAATGAAGTGGAAGTAGAGTGGAAGAGTTTTCAGCTTGACCCAACTTTAGAGCTTACAGAAACGAAAACAACTGCTGAATATTTCAGAGAAAAAAAAGGTTTTCCTGAAGAACAGGCAAAACAAATGACTGCTCAGGTTGTACAAATGGGAAAAGCTTCTGGTATAGATTTTAATTTTGAAAAAGCATTGATTACTAATACTTTTCCTGCACACAAACTCCTTCACTTAGCTAAAAAGCATAACAAAGCTTCAGAGATGGAAGAAGAATTATTCAAAGCTCATTTTTTGAATGGTGAAAACCTTGGAAGCATCAAATTTCTGTCAAATTTAGCTGAAAAGTTAGGCATCAATAAAGACGCAGCTGTGCAAACATTGAGTTCTGACGAATTTGATTACGATGTTAATCAAGACATTATGGAAGGTCGTAACAACGGCGTTACCGGAGTTCCTTTCTTTATTTTAAACGGAAAATATGCAGTTTCAGGTGCTCAACCTTCTCAGGTCTTTGAAGAAGCTCTCACACAAACTTATAATGAAACAGTGAAGCCTTTCAAAGGCTCCTCAGAATCTGAATTATCGTGTGATACAGACGGTTGCAGCATTTAATTTAAACTATCTTTAAATTTAAAATGATAAAAATAAATAATCAGACAACGTTTGCAGTTGAAGATACACTTTTCGTTTTCGCTTTAGAATCTGAAGCCGGAAAAGCTTTTGATCACACGCAAAAACTGATCACCGGAATCGGAAAAGTTAGTGCTTCTATCGCACTGACAAAAGAAATCATCAGAAGAAAACCTACATTAATCGTCAATCTTGGTTCGGCAGGCGGAATCGGTTTTCATAAAGGTGAGATCATCTGTTGTACAAGATTCATCCAGCGTGATATGGATGCGCGAGGTTTAGGATTTAAAAAGTTTGAAACTCCGTTATCCAATATCCCAATCGTTCTCGAAAACGGCTTAAAAATGGATGGCGTGCAGGAAGGAATTTGTGGCAGCGGCGACAGTTTCGAGATGAATCATATCAACACAGAATATAATGTCATCGACATGGAAGCGTATCCGTTGGCACTCATTGCTATACAGGAAAATATTCCGTTTTTATGTTTAAAATATATTTCAGATGATGCCGGAAGCGATGCCGCAGATGATTGGTCGGTGCAGGTGCTTTTGGCTGCTGAAGCATTTAGAAAACTTTTGTTTGGTGAAAACTGAAAATTTTAAATAGTTTTACAGTTGAAAAAAAATAACACAAGTGATTAATGGAAAATATTGATGAGTTAGTTGCCCATTTTAATTTTACACAAACAAGAAAATCTAAAAAATATCTCAACTTATTTTTTAATAAAAAATCTTTCGACTTAGATAACACATTGTACGTTCAGGAGAAGCTAAAAATATTTATAGAAAATTTTTCGCTTTTAGAAACTTTCAGAGTCAATGAGCATACAATTTCTTATATTCAGAAGTTTTTGGGTGAGATTAATGCCGATCAATACACGCTTATAAGCAGATTCAGATATAAAGAATATTATAGAGAGACCAACAATAATATCAATTTATTTGTAGGGTTTTTCTACCAATATGGTTTACTACTAAGAAATTTCCAACAGACAAATCTTCATTTAGATTATTGTAAAGAGATTGATAAAATCATAGCCTTTATCAATTCGTTGTCGGTCAATGAATGTTATGGTAAAGTATTAGATTTTAATCAAAAAAAGGCAATTTTGAAAAAAATAGAATTTGAGGCTAAACAAAAAAATAATAGGTTTGTCTCGTTTTGGGACTTCTTTTATATGTTTGATGTCTATTCTAGCATATCAAAAGGAATAAGAATTCATGATCTACAATTCCCACATTTCAATATCAATAATGAATTTACAGTTGAAGACTTTTATCATTTAGATTTGCAACATTCTGTTAAAAACAGTTTAGAAATAAAGAATCAAAACGTTGTCGTTTTTACGGGTGCAAATATGTCTGGAAAGTCTACTGCGATGAAGTCTCTAAGCACAATTGTTCTGCTTGCTCATTTGGGAATAGCTGTTCCGTCAGCATATTGTAATATTCCATTTTACGACAATATTTTTTTACATTTTTCGGTGAATGATAATCTGAAAAAAGGTTATAGTCTGTTTGCTCAGGAAATTATTAATCTGAAAAACATTTTGCTAAAACTCAAATCAAAAAATTGCTTTGTAGTTTTTGATGAAATATTCAGTGGAACCAATATAAATGACGCTTCTCAAATCACGGTAAAAACCATTGAAGGATTATCTAAGTTTGAAAAATCAATGTTTATTTTTTCAACCCATCTCAATAGCATAGAAACTCACCTTACAAAACATGACAATATAAAAGTTTTACATTTAGAATGTTTCTTAGAAAAGAGTGAATTGAGATTTACCTATCAGTTGAAGGAAGGCTGGTCTAAACTTGAAGTAGGAAATGTATTATTCGAGCAATACGGTTTGAATGAACTTCTAGATAATTGATTTAAAACTATTTCTTCACAGAATTAATATCAATATTGAAAGAGTTTCAAAGTTTTGCAGTTTTTAAATATTTTTAAAGATTGAATCAGTTCAAGCTTCGATATTCCAAAGGACTCACCCCGACTTTCTGCTTAAACAGTCTCGTAAAATGCTGTGGATATTTAAAACCCAACTGGTAAGCAATCTGACTGATCGACTGATCGACATCAAAGATTCTTTCTTTGGCTACATCAATCACTTTTGCCTGAATATATTCCTGTGCAGATTTTCCTGTTTCTTTTTTGATCAGATCTCCGAAATAATTGGATGAAAGATTCAGTTCATCGGCGCACCAAGCAACTGATGGCAAACCGATACTCTGAGGTTTTTCGGAAATAAAGTAACTGTTTAGCAAGTCTTCAAATTTCTCTAAAATTCCTTTATTGGCATTATCTCTTGTAATAAACTGACGGTCATAGAATCGTGTGCAGTAATTTAAAAAGAGTTCAATATTAGAAGTTATCAACGTTTTACTGTGCTTGTCAATAGACTGATTCAGCTCATAAGAAATCTTATCAAAACATTCGAGTATCAATTTTTTCTCTTTATCCGATAGGTGAAGTGCTTCGTTAGTTTTATAAGAGAAAAACCCGAATTCGTGCATTCTTTTTCCTAAAGCAGTATTCAACAAAAGATCAGGATGAAAGACCAAAGCAAATCCTACAGGCTGATAAACTTCATCACTCATTACCTCGACAACCTGTCCTGGTGCGAAAAAAACCAATGTACCTTCCTGATAATCATAATTGTTATTGCCATAACGTAAATCTCCGCATTTTACATTTTTCAGGATGACACAGAAGACATCAAACACCATTTTATGCGCTGATCGTGGGTCTGCTTTCGACAAATCAACAACGCTTACCAAGGGATGCAATGTTTCATTTTTATTGAAATCATTGTAATCCTTTACCGTATTAAAATTGATGGCTGTATCCATTTTGCTTTTATTTCTAATACAAATCTAAGCATTCCCAAAAAGGTATGGATATTCGTAATCTCAAATCAGTAATAATGGTAAGAAAAACCGTAATCTGTATTATCATCAAATTATTACATTTGTACAATGAAAATCTTCAGAGACTTTATTTCATATAACCAATATATTCAGGTAAAACCACCATTGGATAACGATATTGATATCGGATATTACGATCCGCCCAATATGCTTTTGAAATCTGAACCAGTTGCGGTCGATTTTTACAGAATTTCTTTTAAAATCAATTTAAAAAAATAAAAAAACACCAAACGTTCAACCTATCACAGCTGTATTTTTCAACAGTCCTGAAATGGTTGTCAATGAAGGTTGGGATGTTGAACCGACTTATACCGGAATGTATCTTCAGCTTTCTAAAAAAGTAATTGAGGAAAATAGATTTTTGTTTAAAACTTATCTTGATTACGGACTACACGAAGCACTATATTTAACTGATGAAGAAGTTGAAGAAATCAGCGCAGTTTTCAAATTGATGATGAAATATTATGAAAGTGAAAAGCAAAATTTCAATGTGCTTTTGTCTTATGTCAATGTTGTAATCTCATTGGTCGAAGCATTTTATAAACGTCAATTTTCAACTGATCCAAAGCAATATAATAGAGTGGTCACAGATTTTCAGCAAAGCTTGGTTGAATATTATAACCAACCTGCAAAACAGCTTCCGAACGTTCAGTATTTTGCTGAAAAATTAGGATTGACAGCTAATTATTTGGGCGATATCATCAAACATTTTACTCAAAAATCAGCTCTTGAAAACATCCATGAATTTATCATTAAAAGAGCGAAAGAAATGTTGACAGAAAATCGGAAACTTAACACAACAGAGGTAGCTTATGAATTGGGTTTCGAATATCCGAATTACTTTTCAAAATTCTTCAAAAAGCAAGTTGGGCTAAGTCCGAAAGAATATCGGCAAGAATTAATTAAATAATACAAACGTCTTCGAAAGGAGGCGTTTTTTGTTATCCGTAATTTGTCTCTTTTTTAGTAGTAGTCTGTTTCCGTCTGTTTTTCCGATGGCTTTTAACTTTGCATTGTAATTAAATATTTTCAATTTATGAAAGCAAAAAACGCTCTTTTTATATTCCTGATTTTCTTTTCATTCGGAATAAAACTAAAAGCTCAAAAGACCTCTTCAAAATAGAAAACGGTATTACTCATCAACACACATTTAACTTATCCCGGTTGGTCAGAAGGTAAACTGAACGCTTCATTTTATAATGCTGCCAAAGCTTTTTTTATATCTAAAAACTATAAAGTTCTGGAAACAAAAGTGGAAGACGGTTACAATGCAAACGAAGAGGTAGAAAAACATTTGCAGGCAGACATTGTCATTCTACAGACACCTGTCAACTGGGAAAACACACCCTGGATCTATAAAAAATATGTGGATGAAGTATTTAACAGTGTGCTGAAAAGTCAAAAATTTCTTTCCGGAGACGGACGTTCAGAAGAGGAAGGTTCAAAACAATACGGAATGGGCGGAAAAATGCAGGGCAAAAAATTTATGATTTCTGCAACGTGGAATGCTCCTGAGGAAAGTTTTAACGACAAAAATCAATATTTGTTTAAGGGCAAAAGCGCAGATGACGCTTTGTTTAATGTTGCAGCAAATTACCTGTTCACTGGGTTTGAAGTCGTTCCCGGATATTATTGCTACGATGTTTATCACAACAAACATATTAAGGAAGACATAGAAAACTATCCGGCTTATTTACAGAAAGTTTTTAAAATTAAATAATATATTCAACATAAATTAAAATGAATACAACAAAAAAAGTTCTGTTAATCAATACGCATTTAACTTACCCCAATTGGTCAGAAGGATTATTAAACGATGCTTTCCATCAAAAAGCAAAAGATTTTTTCCTTGAAAAAGGTTTTGAAGTCCTGGAAACGAAGGTAGAAGATGGTTACAATGCTGATGAAGAAGTGGAAAAACATATCGAGGCAGATATTATCATTCTTCAAACGCCCATCAACTGGTTTGGCGCACCGTGGATTTATAAAAAATATGTAGATGAAGTTTTCAACAGCGGTTTATTCAGTGAAAAATTTCTTTCCGGAGATGGCAGAACCAGAGATGATGTAACAAAACAATACGGAACCGGCGGAAAAATGCAGGGCAAAAAATTTATGGTTTGTTCCACATGGAATGCTCCGAAAGCAAGTTTCAATGATCCAAATCAGGCTCTTTTTAAAGGAAGAAGTACAACGGATGTTCTCATTCAAATTACCAGCAATTATCGTTTTTGCGGTGCAGAAGTTGTTCCGGATTATAACTGTTTCGACATTTTCAAAGACGGCGATATCGCAGGAGATCTTGAAAATTATCCTAAACATTTAGAAACTGTTTTTGAACTTTAATCAAAATAAATTTAAACAAAAATCCCATTCAACAATTGTCGAATGGGATTTTGATTTATTTTAAATTTCATTAAAGTTTAAAACCGCCTGAAACTTCAACTCTTTGACCGTTGATCCACTTGGAATCGTCTGAACAAAGGAATGCAACTACGCTTCCGATATCATCCGGCAAACCAACTCTTCCTAAAGCTGTTTCAGAAGCCAAATGTTTGTTCAAATCTGAAATATCACGAACGGCTCCACCACCAAAATCTGTTTCAATAGCTCCCGGAGCTATAGAATTGACTCTGATTTTTCTGCTTCCCAATTCTAAAGCTTGGTATCTTGACAGCGAATCAATTGCTGCTTTCATGGCACCATAAGCAGAATATCCTGCAAAAGAAAATCTTGCCAATCCAGAAGAGGTGTTTACAACGCTGCTTCCATCATTTAGTAATGGTAACAATTGTTGAGTTAGGAAATAAGGACCTTTGAAGTGAATATTAGTCATTGCATCTAATGTTTCTTCGGTTGTAGTTTCGAAACTTTCTGTAATCCCGATTCCTGCGTTGTTGACCAATGCGTCCAGTCTTGCAGATGCAAACTGATTATCCAAAAGATTTTTTACTTCGGTTACGAATTGGTCAAAACCTGCGGTCGTTGAAATATCCAAAGACAATGCGAAAGCTTTTTGCCCAAGAGTTTCAATTTCTTTTACAACTTCGTCCGCTGCTTCTTTTTTTGTTTGATAGGTAAGGATGATATCAAATCCTTTTTTTGCTAATTGTAAAACTGAATCTTTACCCAATCCGCGGCTTGCGCCTGTTACTAATGCTATTTTACTTGCCATTTTTTAATGTTTTAATTACTGGTACAAAGTTGGAAAAATAGCAGATCAGCATATTTGTATAAATCAAATGAAAGTTTGTGAAAATCAAACAATCAGTAATTCACGATAATGTTGCGGCGATTGCTTGCTGTGTTTTTTAAAAAAGTTTGAAAAATGAGCTACTTCTTCAAAACCCAAAGTGAAAGCAATTTCTGAAATATTCCATTGTGTTTGGGTCAACAATATTTTAGCTTCCTGAAAAATCCGGCTTCCGATGATTTCGCCGGTTGTTTTTCCTGTTGTTTCTTTGAGAACTCTATTCAAGTGATTAACATGAACTCCTAAGATTCCTGCAAAATCAGCAGGTGTTTTCAATTGCAGAAGCTGACTGATATTTTCAATAGGGAACTGTCTTTCCAATAGTTCAATGAATAGCGTCGTAGTTCTGGAAGCGGCAGTCTTCGTATTTTCAACAGGAAGAATTGGTTTTAATTTCTGACCGAAATGAATAAGTTCCATCAGATAATTTCTCAGCAAATCATATTTATAAAAATAATCAGACTTGATTTCTTCATGCATTTTAAGAAATATCGCTTCAAATTGTTGAAACTGTTCTGTTGAGATCTGATAGATAAAATCACTCTGAGGCGAGAAAACCGGAAGATGGTCGATCTCTAAACCAATCTTGGACGTTGGTAAGAAATCTTTAGTAAAAACACAAAAATGACCCGACTGTTCTGTACAAAGATGGGTGTAATTGTAAGGGATTTTTGGTGAAGCGAAAAGAACTGCACAATCTTCAATTTCAATGGTTTTGTCTGCGTATTCTACTTTATTCTTACCGTTGATGAGACTTATCTTGTAATAAGTTCTTCTGTTGTAAGGCATTTCGGTTTTCGAAGTGCAGTTGCTGTAAATTTCAGAAATATCAAAAACGTTGAAATGACCAATGTCCTTATGAATATTTTCATTGAGGAACTGATTGATATCGGGACAGGTTTCTCCCAAAATATCCTGATAAAATTCTTTGATGGTTATTGAACTCATTTTGTTTGTAAAAATCAAAGATACGAGTTTGAAATTAACCGAGAAATAACCAATCAGTAATATTGGTAAGAGATGCAGTAATTGGTATAACAATATTCGAACACGATCGTCTGATATTTGCAATAAATATTACATTAAAAAAATAAAATGCAAAAAAGAATATTAGGAAATCAAGGATTAGAAGTTTCCGCATTAGGATCGGGTTGTATGGGATTAACATTCGGTTACGGACCTGCAACAGACGAAAAAGAAGCAATTGAACTGATCAGAAACGCTTACGAATCAGGAATTACATTTTTTGACACCGCTGAAGCTTACAGCCAGGGTGGAAATGAAACTTTATTAGGTAAAGCAGTTCAGCCATTCAGAGACAAAGTGGTAATTGCTACAAAATTTGGTTTTCAGGATGGCGATCCTTCAAAAGGTGTAGACAGTCGTCCGGAACGCATTCGCCAAGTCGCTGAAAATTCATTAAGATTTTTAAACACAGATTACATTGACTTATTTTACCAGCATCGAGTTGATCCGAATGTTCCGATTGAAGAAGTTGCAGGAACGATTCAGGAGTTAATCAAGGAAGGAAAAATAAGACATTGGGGTTTGTCAGAAGCCGGAGTAGAAACCATCAGAAAAGCTCACGCAATACAACCTGTTGCAGCTTTACAAAGTGAATATTCGTTATTCTACCGTGAACCTGAAAAAGAAATCATCCCGACTTTGGAAGAATTAGGAATTGGTTTTGTTCCCTTCAGTCCACTTGGAAAGGGCTTTTTGACGGGTGCAATCAATGAAAATACACAGTTTGACAAAGACGATTTCAGAAATATCGTTCCGAGATTTTCAGAAGAAAACAGAAAAGCCAATCAGTCTTTGGTAGATTTGGTGAAAACAATTGCCACAGAAAAAGAAACTACACCTGCTCAGATTGCTTTAGCCTGGTTATTGGCACAGAAACCATTCATTGCGCCGATTCCGGGAACGACGAAAATTCACCGTTTAGAGGAAAATATTGGCGGAGCTTCTGTCGAATTGTCTTCTGAAGATTTATCTAAAATAAAAGAATCTTTGAGCCAGATTGAAATTGTGGGTGAAAGATATCCTCAACATTTACAGGCGAGAGTAGGAAAGTAACTTATTGCATTTTAAATTAAATCTTAGTTTAAAATATTAGTAACAACATCAAGATTTGTAATAAATTTAAAAGCTGGAGCGAAAACTTCAGCTTTTTTTCTGCAGAAAATTGTAAATTCACTCTCGCTTTTTTTTAATTTTTGAACATGCAGAATTTTTCAATTATAATTTAAAAAAATAAGAAAAGCATTTAAAAAAAAACACAAAAAATGGAGTGGACTCAGGAACAAAAAAACATCATCAATTCTACAGGAAACATCAAGATCAATGCAGTCGCCGGATCCGGAAAAACCACAACCGTTATTGAATACGCTAAAAATAGACCTGCAGGAACCAAGATTCTTTATCTGGCATTCAACAAATCGGTAAAATTAGAAGCTATAAAAAAGTTTCAGGAGAAAGGTCTTAAAAACGTAACTGTGGAAACTGCACATTCATTGGCTTACAAAAATATTGTTTTTCAAAGCAACTATAAAATCAGGGCTCAAGGCTACAAAACCAACGAAATTGCTGAGCTATTAAATCTTCAGGGAAATGAAGAGAAGCACACCGAATACATCATTGCCAATCACATCAACAAATTCATCACGTATTTCTGCAACAGCGACAAACTGAAGGTTCAGGATTTGAATTATCTGGATACAATTTCTGATCCCAATGCAAGAATTTTTGTGAATACATTTTATCAGTACATCCTTACCCAAACCCGATTATTACTGAGTAAAATGGACAAAGGCGAAATTGAAATCACGCACGATTTTTATCTTAAAAAGTTTCAGATTGCAAATCCAAAACTTCCTTTCGATTATATTCTTTTTGATGAAGGTCAGGACGCTTCACCTGCAATGCTTGATGTTTTCTTAAAGCAAAATGCAACCAAAGTAATTGTTGGTGATACGCATCAGCAAATTTACGGATGGCGTTTTGCCGTCAATTCTTTAGAAAAAGCAGATTTTGAAACGCATCATCTTTCAACCAGCTTTCGTTTTAGTCAGGATATCGCCAATCTTGCAATGGAAGTTTTAAAATATAAAAAGCACATCAATAATCATCAATCTGTTTTGATAACCGGGAAAGGTGAGACAGGAGAAACTAAAACTAAAGCGATTCTGGCAAGAACCAATCTTGGACTTTTGCTAAAAGCTATCGAATACGTTACCGAAAAGAAAAATGTAAAACATATCTATTTCGAGGGAAATATCAATTCTTATACTTATGCAGATGAAGGTGCGTCGTTGTATGATGTTCTTAATTTAAAAAATGAAAATCGTCATCTCATCAAAGACAAGCTCATCAAAGCAATGAAAAATCTCAAGGAACTGGAAGATTACATTGGAAAAACAGAAGATCTGCAACTTGGAATGATGGTTGAAATTGTGAAAGAATATGGCAACAAAATCCCGAATATCATTAAAACAATTAAAGAAAAACATGTCGATGGCGACGAAAAGGAAAAAGCAGAAATGATTTTTTCTACAGTTCATCGTTGCAAAGGGATGGAATACGACAGTGTGAGATTGGTAGAAGATTTTATTTCGGAAGAGACTTTAGAAAAACTTAAGAAAGATAAAAAACCGGAAGAAATTAATTTTACAAAACTTAATGAAGAAATTAACTTACTTTATGTTGCCGTTACGCGTGCAAAGAGCAAACTTCATATTCCTGAATCATTGATGCCTGTTGATTTTCCGGAATCCACGCAAATTAATATTATCAAAAACATTCCAAAAGAAGAAAAGAAATCCGAGAGATCTTATACCGTCGATCAGGTACGAGAAAAGCATAAAGGTGCGTATCAACCATGGACTCCCGAACTTGACCGGGAACTTTCTGAAATGTTTTCTGAAGGAATCAGCGGAAATGATCTGGCTAAACATTTTGGTCGCACAAAAGGTGCAATTGCTTCCAGAATCAAAAAATTGGAACTGGATGATTTTTATGGATAATTAAAATTAACTCTTCGTCATTTAGGATACGATTTAACTCATTTTGGCAACGTGATTTTCTTTTCATCAACCGACCTTTGTAATATTAAATTGAGAAATCAGTCATTCAAAATTTGTTAAAAATTAATCTAAAATGAATACAGAAACATTGATCAAAGATTGGATTGCAGTAGGCAACAGTTATGATACCGAAAAATATCTTGAATTTTATATTAAAGATGCAATTTTGGATGACCCATCTGTCGGACGGAAATTTGTCGGTCATGAGGGAATCAAAGACTATTTTGTAAATTATTTCATCGGTTATAAAACCCAGACTGAATTTAGAAAATTAGATGCAAAAGAAAATTCTGCTTATCTGGAAGTTGAATTTACAGGAGATTTTCCGGAAGGTAAAATTGGCGGAAGTTTTGACTTTATCTTTAAAAATGGGAAGATTGAATTTGTAAAAGCAGATCTTATTCACTGAAAAGTAATTAAAGATTATTGAATTTCCGTTGGTGAATACCCGAAATGTTTTTTGAAAGCAAAAGAAAAGTGTGACAGATTTTCAAAACCTGTTTCAAGATAAACATCAATTGGTTTACGTTTTTGCTCAGATAATTGATAATGGGCAAGTTCTAATCTCTTTTTGATAATCCATTTTTGAGGAGTTGTATTAAATGCTTTTTTGAAATCCCGCTTAAAAGTTGTGAGACTTCTTCCTGTAAGATATCCGAATTTTTCCATAGTCAGATTATGCATATAATTTTTCTCCATAAAATCGGATATATTAATTTTATTAAGTTCAGAAAAATCTGCCAAAAGACTGTCTATATCAGGATCTATGGATCGTAGAATGGTTATTGCTTCATCTATTTTTATAGAAACAATTTGCGGAGGCAATTCACTTTCCAAATCAAAATAGGGGATGAGCGAAGTAAAAAAACTTTCCAGCAAAGGATTTTTTTTATACTTCTTGATTGTATGCTTATTTCCTATTGTAAATTGAATGAGATTTTTAGTATAAAACTCCTTTAATCTTTGTGGCGTGAAAAATATAACGATTGCCTTATAAGGCTGCCCGTCTTTTGGATTTTTTATCAGCGTAGATAATTGATTGTTGGGGAATAGCAATGTGTCTCCTGGACCAAAAGTGTAGGTTTTATCGGCTTGTATTACTTTCATTTCACCTGAAATTATCCGGGCAAAAGAATGATGCTCCAAAGCAATCTCATCTTTGAAATATTTTTCTTCTATACATGATAAAAGAATTTCAGCATATTCACTTTGTTGTTTTCCCGCCATAACTTAAAATACAAATCTACGTATAAAAGAGGTGTTTTGCTTCACCTCTCTAAAATCATTAATAACTAAAAAATTAAATCATAAATTTTAAATCTGTCAATTCTTCGCTTAGCTTCCAAAGTTTTTGAGATGTCCCTTCATCTAAAGCATAAGGCATAACGCCACGGTGCATTACTTGCTCACCTTCAATACTTTCTATTGACATATTTTTTTCTGATTTATCCAATTCTGCAATTTCCACATTTTCACAATAAACACCTCCAATTTCATTAAGTTGCGGACTTGTAGCACACCAAACCGTTGTTGCAGCTCCTTGTGAAACCGATTTCAAACCTTTTGATGGATCATTAATGACATTGTTGTTTTCATCAAAAAGTCAAAAACTTTGTAGTACATCTTGTGAAACATTTCTACTTAATTCCGTGGACACAACTGTTCCCGGATGAACAGCATAGGAACGAACGCCAGCATTTTTTCCTCTGATATCCAATTCTAAAGAAAAAAGAATATTTGCAGTTTTGGACTGACCATAAGCAGAAAAGGTTTCAAATTCTCGATTGATAAAATTGGGGTCATCAAAAACAAATGGCGAAAAGTGATGTCCCCACGATGAAACATTTACAATCCGCGCTCCATCTGCTTTTGCCAATGCACTCCAAAGTTTTGCAGTCAGTTGAAAATGTCCAAGATGATTTGTTGATAACTGGCTTTCATAACCCCGTTCATCACGTTGTAACGGAACCCACATAATACCCGCATTGTTGATAAGCAAATGCAGTGGTTTTTTCAGATGGAGAAATTTTTTCGCAAATAAATCTATGGAATTTGAGTCCATTAAATCCATTTCTTCCAAAATTACATTGGAAATTCCCTGCAAGTTGCTTTTTGCTTTCTCAGTATTTCTTGCAGGTACAAAAACGGTTGCTCCCGCTAATGACAATGCTTTTACAGTTTCCAATCCCATACCAGCATAACCACCAGTTACAATGGCTATTTTTCCTGTAAGATCAATACCTTTTATAACGTCATTTGTCGTAGATGCAGCATTAAAACCTGAACCGATTGGATGTTGTAACGCTCCATGATAATTATTTTTTTCCATTTCTCTTTTGGTAGATAAAAATTATCCTTTATGCACAAGTTCAATTTCATAACCATCCGGATCGATGATCCAAGTTGCAAAATAGCCTGGATAATATTCAGGGAAAACTCTTGGTGCATACAAAGATTTGGCACCTGCAGCAAGAGCCGCTTTATGGAATGTTTCAACATCTGCATGATCTTTTGCTACAAAACCAATATGAACTCCATTGGAATCTGACTTTCCTTCTTTCAGCCAAAAAAATATCGAATTGTCTTTGCCAAAACCTTTCAGATCGGGATGTCCGTCCTGACCTTTAAAATCCATTGATAATTTGATATCAAGATGTTTTAAAGCGGTGGTGTAAAAAGCGCCTGAACGCTCTAAATCGCTTACCGTAATAATAATGTGATCCAACATATTTTTGATTTTTTGTTATAACAAAGGTAGATTGCATGAGAACGATGTACTTTGTTTTAAAGACTTATTTTACTTTGTTGAGAGGGTCGTTTATTTTATTTAAATCTCATAAAATCAATAATAACTATTGATTATTTTAAAATTCAAAATTTCTTCAGAATTGAATCTATAAATTAGCAGAATGATTATTTTTATATGATCAGTCAATTAAACCAATAAATATCACTGATGAAAATCCTGATTATAGAAGACGAAGTAGAACTTGCCAAAAGTATTGCAGAATATCTTTCGGTGGAAAACTATTTATGCGAATTTGCAGCAACATTCAGTGAAGCAATGAGCAAGATAGAGATATTTCAATACGATTGTATTTTGCTTGATATAACTTTGCCGGACGGAAACGGTCTGAAAATTTTAGAAGAACTTAAAAAAGAACAAAAACAGGATGGTGTAATCATTATTTCAGCTAAAAATGCATTAGATGATAAAATCAGAGGTTTACAAATTGGTGCAGATGATTATCTTACAAAACCTTTTCATCTGTCGGAATTGACGGCCAGAATTTATTCAGTTATCCGCAGAAAGCAATTTAGTAATACCAATGTGGTCACTCAGAAAGAATTGCAGATTGATCTTTTGGCTAAAACTGTTTCTGTGAATAATGAAATCATAGCTTTAACCAAAAAAGAATTTGATTTATTGGTATATTTCATTGGCAATAAAAATCGGGTGATTTCTAAAAGTACCTTGGCAGAACATCTTTCCGGAGACTTTGCAGATATGCTTGAAAACCACGATTTTGTTTACGCTCATGTGAAAAATCTGAAAAAGAAATTGTACGATGCTGGTTGCGATCATTATCTGAAAACAGTTTATGGAACAGGTTATAAATGGGAAAGCCTATAAATAAAATTTATGAAGCCACTATTAAGTAAAACAACAAGACCGTTTTTGATTTTTGTACTGATTGTTTTAATGATCAGTATTCCTGTTTATTACTTTATGGTGGATGCAATCTGGCAAAACGAACTTGACGAGCATAATGAAATCGTTGCAGAAAAAACATCATTTGAGTTTAACCGGATGAAAATTCCTAATGAAGAAATTCAAAGGAACATCACTTTATGGAATCAGATTCAACCGGGAACAAGCATTATAAAGTTATCGAATAATAATTTTAAGAAAGACGTAATATTTACGACCGAAAAGTATAAACCATTTTCAGCTGATAAGAAAATCGAACGTTACCGATGTCTCAAAAAAGTGATTTATATTAAAAACGAACCCTATCTTTTTACGATAGAAACCAATATTGAAGAAACTGAAGGTACAGTAATGATTATCGGGATCATCACATTATTCTTTTTTATTTTAATTGTTACAGGTTTATTTATTCTCAACAGAAGATTATCCAAAACAATCTGGAAACCCTTTAGAAATACATTAGAAAAGCTGAAAAACTTCAATCTCAATACACAAACTCAGATAGAATTTGAAAATACAGACACTATAGAATTTGAGGAACTGAATCAATCTTTAAGAAAACTCATTGCTCATAATGTTTCCGTTTACAAATCACAGAAAGAGTTTACCGAAAATGCATCTCACGAATTGCAAACACCACTTGCAATTTTGAAAAACAAGCTTGATCTGCTGATGCAAAACGTTGATCTTACGGAAAAGCAATACAATATTGCTGAAGATATGAATAAAGCACTTTCAAGAAGTGCCAGAATTAATCAAAACCTTTTGCTTCTTGCAAAAATTGGAAACAGTCAGTTTGATCACTCGGAAATCATCAATTTTCATGAATTGGTAAAACAAAGCATAGAAAACCTTCAGGAACATCTCGATCAGAAAAACATCACTTTGCAGATTGATTCACTACAAGATACAACAGTGAATGGAAATACAAGTCTGACAGAAATACTGATTAATAATCTATTTCTCAATGCCATTCGACACACTCCGACAAATGGTTTTATTTTTATCAGTTTAAATAATTCTGTGTTTTCAGTAGCAAATTCCGGAGTAGTGAAACTGAACGAAGAGCTTTTATTCAAAAGATTTTCAAAACTATCTGCCAATAACAGCGGAAGTGGTTTAGGATTGGCAATTATTAAGGAAATTTCCAAATCCCAAAGATGGGATGTTCAGTACAGTTTTGTCGATAATAATCACGTATTTTCAGTAAAATTCTAAATTTATTCTAAATTGAGTATGTCCTTTGTCTGACTTTAACAGACAGGCAATGACTACGACAAAACAACGTTCAGAGCGTTTTTTTAAAATTTTTGAAGGCAGATTTTCTGTATTATTTTATGTTTTAACCTTTTACATGATTTTATCCTTTCTGATTAGGATAATTCTCTTAATTTGGTCATCATCCGATGCTGATTTTAATCCGTTTTATATTTTACGGGCATTTTTTACAGGATTTCTTTACGATCTTACAATGGGCTCGTTATTTTTATTTCTATATGCTTTTTATCTTTTAGTTTTTCCAAAAAAATGGATAGGATCTTTGCTAGATAAAGCTTTTACGTACTTTTATTTAACCTTAATTTTCATCATTATTTATTTTAGTCTCATGGCTGAAATTCCTTTTTGGGATGAGTTTGGAGTGAGATTTAATTTCATCGCTGTCGATTATTTGATTTATACTTACGAAGTAATAGAAAACATTAACCAATCTTATCCGTTGCCTTTAGTTGCAGGTGTTTTGATCGGAATAATTACATTGACATTTTTTGTATTAAAAAAGAAAAGCGCTTTCAAAAATACTTTTAGAGACAGGAAACCGATTTCTTCACGTTTTCTACCTGCACTTTCTGTAATGATTATCGGATCTGTTTTAGGAATTTTACTGAAAAACAAACAGGCAGATTTCAGCAATAATCTTGTCATCAATGAAATTGGAAAAAACGGTGCCTTTTCTTTTATTTCTGCATATCAATCCAATGAACTTGATTATGAAACTTTCTACCCGAAAATTCCCAAAAAAGAAGCTTATTCGATTGTGAAAAGTAAACTTTTACAGAAAAATCAAAATTACGAATCTCCAAAATTTGATGATATTTCAAGATTGACAAAAGGAAATCAAGAGCAGCATCCAAATATTATTGTCATTGCCATTGAAAGTTTCAGTGCAGATTTTCTGACAGAATTTGGAAATAAAGATCATCTTACACCAAATTATGATCAACTTGCAAAGGAAAGTATTTTCTTCAAAAACCTTTACGCAACCGGGACCAGAACTGTTCGTGGAATGGAAGCTTTGACGTTGTCTGTTCCGCCAACTCCGGGAAATAGCATCGTAAGAAGACCCAATAACCAGAATTTATTTTCAGTTTCAACCATTGTGAAATCAAAAAATTATCAGCCTTATTTTATTTACGGTGGTGACGGTTATTTTGATAATATGAATACTTTTTTTGGCGGACAAGGTTTCAATATCGTTGACAGAAATCGAGGAAATCCTTTATCAGACGAAATTAAAACACAAAGATTTGCTATTAATGATAATGAAGTGAGTTTTGAAAATGCATGGGGAATCTGCGACGAAGATCTTTACAAACAATCTATAAAATACGCCGACAAAAGTGCTCAGGCAAACAAATCGTTTTTTCAGTTTGTAATGACGACCTCCAATCACAAACCATTTACTTTTCCTGCAGGAAAAATTGATCTTCCGCAAGGTGACAGAAATGCAGCTGTGAAATATACCGATTACGCTTTAGGAAAATTTATTGCAGATGCAAAAACAAAATCCTGGTTTAAAAATACAGTGTTTGTCATCGTTGCAGATCATTGCGCAAGCAGTGCCGGAAAATGGGAAATCAATATTGCCAAACATCATATCCCAGCCATAATTTATAATCTTAATCAACAACCCGAAAAAATCAATCGCCTGACTTCACAAATCGATCTGATTCCGACTTTATTCGGTTACCTCGGTTGGAATTATAAAACAAATCTGTACGGAAAAGACATTAATCAAACAAAAAAAGGAGACGAAAGAGCATTTATCGGAAATTACAGGACTTTAGGACTTTTAAAAAATAATACTTTTACCCAAATTGATGATCGCAAAAGAGTGAAACAATTTGAAGTTTCCGGAAAAGATCAGTCATTAACGGAAATTCATTCTGTCAACAGAAATTTAATTTCTGAAACCATTGCATCTTATCAAACTGCAAGTGAACGTTTTAAAAATGGTAAAATGAAAGCTAAATAAATTTTTGATTCGAATAATAATTCAAAATTTCTTCTAAATCAGGTTACACCTTTGTTTGGTATATTGGTTTTCACTTTTGGCGAGACACCTTCTCACGAATTTTATTGCTACAAAAACAATAAGCTTACAAAGTTTGAAATATAAATATGACAAATATTTAAATGATGAATAATTTAATAGAAGCTGTCAGCAATTATGTGAAATTATTTCTTGAAGAAAATCTTTCGGATCAAATTAAATTTCACACGATAGAACATACTAAAATGGTTGTGAATGCAGTGAAGGCAATAGGGATACATGAAAATTTACCTGTACATGAAATGGAAACTGTTATTATTTCCGCTTGGTTTCATGATTGTGGTTATGCAAAAACTTACATTAGACATGAAGATGAAAGCAAAAAAATTGCGAAAAGTTTTCTTGGAAAATTTGGCTGTGAGTCATATTTTATTGACACAGTTTTAAAATGTATTGATGCCACAAAATATCCTCAAAATCCGTTGTGCCTTGTTGAAAAAATCTTGTGTGATGCAGATATGTATCATTTGACATCGCCGAATTATCCAAAATACGAGAAAGCTCTACGTCAGGAATTTGAAAAATATCTCGGTTTGATTTACAATGATGAAAATTGGAAAATTAAGAATTGTAATTTTTTCAGAGAACATGTTTATCATACAGAATACGGTCAAAAAGTACTTTCAAGATTTAAAGAAGTCAATCTTAAATTAATGAATTGTCAAAAATAATTTTCAAAAACACCCAGTTTAAAAATGTCAAAATACAGTAAAAAATTAATAATGATTTTTATCGTTATGCTTTCAGCCTACGGAAAAATTACTGCGCAAAGCACGATTGATTCTACAAAGGTTTTACATTTCAGACAGGATAGTATCATTAAAATAAATTCCAAAGAAAACCGGTTGAATTATAAACGCTTCATAATACCGACAGCATTTATAAGTTACGGAGTTGCCAGTTTAGCGATAAAAGATCTGCAACAGCTGAATTTTTCTACCAGAGATGAAATCAATGAACACAAACCTGATCACATCCGGCTTGACAATTATACGCAATTTGCACCCGCAGTTTTGGTTTACGGATTGAATGCTGCCGGAATTGAAGGGAAACACAATTTCAGGGACAGAAGCATTATTTACGGAACATCAATGTTGATTACTTCGGCAATTACAGTTCCTTTAAAACATGTCGTGAAAGAAGAAAGACCTGATCAATCAAATAAACTTTCTTTTCCTTCGGGACACACTGCAATTGCTTTTGCTTCAGCACAATTTATGTTCAGAGAATATAAAGACACTAGTTTTCTGTTAGGAATTTCTGGTTATTCATTTGCGATTTTCACAGGAATTTACCGAACGTTAAATGACAAACATTGGGTAGGAGATGTGGTTGCAGGTGCAGGTTTTGGAATTCTTTCAACTGAATTAGCATATTGGTTGTACCCAAAAATCAATCATTTACTTTCAGGAAAAAATAAAAATGTATCAACGATGATTATGCCTTATTACCAGAATAAAAGTTTCGGAATCGGATTGGTGAAGAATTTTTAAATGATAAATAAATATTCGTAGTAATATGTAATCAAATAATTGAACAGACAATTGTTCTAAATTATTATTGTAATGTATATAACAAACAATAATTTCAAAAAAATAAAAATTATTATGATTAATTTATCCAAATTTCAAATTGTGACAATATTAGTTAAAACACGTAATCAATTGATTTACAATATTAAAAACAGTTAATTCAAATCATAAAAAATATTCTATTTAACATAATATAAATTATAGGACTTTTTGAAAACTGAATGTGGAGCAGTTTATTGATGTAAATTATGCTCAAATTGAAGTAATTTTTAACTCATCTAAATGATTAATACAAATTGAATAGATTTAGTAATAAATAATTTGAAACTTCATATTTTAAATTCTAATCTGAAAATATTTCCTTACGTACACAGCGATTTTAAATTAGATTTAGATTTAATTTTTTTTATCATTTATTTTCACGGAATTTCGAATATCATTCCAGAAAAATATTTTTATGCGATTCTCAGCGATTAGAAATTCTATTAAGTTTGGAAGATTTTTTGTTGAATGATTTAATAATAAAATTTTAAATTTTCCAATCATAGAAAAATATGTAAAATTTATTGAGATTTAATTTTCTTATTAATTTACCTACCATTCAGATAACAATCATTATTTTAGCAAAACAAATCAATTTAACATAATATAAAAAGTCATGAAAAAGTACATTCTATTAAGTTCGTTATCTTTATTTCTGATCAACTGTAATAAAAAAGTTGAAACTACAGCACCCGCTGCAAATGCAGATTCGCTTACAGATACAACCGCAACAGTCATTGATACATTGGGCGCAAAATCATACTGCTATTTTGGAGTTACCGGAAAAGACAGTGTTTTCGTGAGCATCGACGATAATCTAGGTACAGTTACAGGAAAAATGGCTTATAAAAACAGCGAAAAAGACAGTTCAAAAGGTGAACTTACAGGTTTTAAATCTGGAGATACGCTGAAACTGACTTACGAATTTGCTTCCGAAGGAACAACCAGTAAAAGAGATATTTTCTTCCTTCAAAAAGGTGCAAGTTTATTGGAAGGCATTGGAAATCAAAAAGATGAAAATGGCCAGATGAAATATGCTGATGAAGCTAAAGTCGCTTACAAAGATGGTCAGAAACTGGAAACTGCAGATTGTACAATCGTTTCAAAAGCTTTAAAATAATTTTTAAATTACTTATCTAAAAAAAATGCAACCTTATTCGGTTGCATTTTTTTTCTATATATTTTGATCAATAATTTTAATAAAATCTTCGACTGCTTCATCACTCGTATTCCATGATGTGATCAAGCGAACTGCCGACGAATTTTCATCAACATTTTTCCAAACATAAAATTCAAATTTTTCAGATAAAATATCAATAATTTGGTGATTTAAAATCGGAAAAATCTGATTGGTAAAAGTATCTGAAAGAAACGAAATTCCTTTTTCTGATAAAGCTTTTTTGATTTTCATAGCCTGTTGATTGGCGTTTTTTGCCAGATCAAAATACAAATCATCCGTCATCAATTCTAAAAACTGAATTCCCAACAACCTTCCTTTTGCCAACAAAGCTCCTTTTTGTTTAATGTTAAAAGCAAAGTCTTCTTGTAACGACTGGTTGTTGATAATGATCGCCTCTCCTATTAAAGCTCCGTTTTTTGTTCCGCCCAAATAGAAAATATCGGTCAGTTTTGCAATATCTTTTAAAGATAAATCACTTATTTCGGAAGTAATTGCATGTCCCAATCTTGCACCATCCATAAACAAATACATATTATTTTCACGGCAAAATTCTGAAAGATTTTCAAGTTCTTCCTTTCTGTAGATTGTTCCAAGTTCTGTAGAATTTGAAATATAAACCAACTTCGGCATTACCTGATGCGGAATATTTCTGTGATTATCCAAAACTGGTTGTATATCAGAAGGTTTCACCTTTCCATCTTCAGTTTCTATGCTTAATACTTTATGTCCGGTTGCTTCGATTGCGCCTGTTTCATTATTCAAAATATGTCCTATTGAAGCAGAAATTACACACTGATAAGGTTTTAAAACTGAAGAAATAACAATCAGATTTGCCTGAGTTCCTCCCGAAACGAAGTAAACATCCGCATCTTTATTATCAATTTTTCTTTTAATTATATTTTTGGCTTTTAAAGAATATTCATCTTCTCCATAACCCGCCTGTTGATCGGTATTATAACGTAAAAGTGATTCTAAAATTCGGGGATGACAACCCTCGGAATAGTCGTTCTTAAATGAAAATTTCATTCAGTAAAATTAAAAAAACTTAAAATAACAAGACTAAATTTTAAATATTATTTTGTTAGATTTGTAATGAAAATCATCTAACATTTTGAAAACAACATTAACAGAAGAAAATTATCTGAAAGCTTTGTTTCACTTAGTTGACAATGAAGGAAAAGTAACGATTAATGAATTGAGCAAATTTCTCAACGTAAAAATGCCAAGCGTTAATAATATGATGAAAAAGTTTTCAGAGAAAAAATGGGTTGTTTATGAAACCTACAAACCTTTGAAAGTCACCGAAAAAGGAAGACGTGAAGCTGCTTTAGTAGTAAGAAAACACAGACTGACAGAAATGTTTCTTGTCAAAAAAATGAATTTTGGCTGGGAAAATGTTCACGAAATCGCCGAACAGCTGGAACATGTTCATTCAAAAATATTTTTTGATAAAATGGATGAGATTCTTGACCATCCTAAATTTGATCCTCACGGAGAACCGATTCCCGACAAAGACGGAAATATTATTTCTCAGGATTTGCAGAAATTAAGCGATTGTAAAGTTGGTGAAAATGTAACTTTTGCTTCTGTAACGCTTTCTGATGATGCATTTCTAAATTATCTTACTGAAAGAAAGCTTCTTTTGAATACAAAAATTAAGATCATTAAGATTGAAGATTTTGACAGATCAGTCACAGTTGAAGTTGAAGGAAAACAGGAAGTTTTAAGTAAAAAAGCAACTGAGAAAATTTTAGTTAAAAAATAGAGACTCAGAATTTGATATTAAAAATAAATCCCGAACTGTAAAATTCGGGATTTATTTATTTTAAAATTGAAAATAATTAATCTAAAACGCTCCAACCTCTTTTCGGATTGGTATTGGAAGAAACTTCCTGTTCGTTAACAATGATATTTTCTTTTCTTTGTCCGATGTAATCCAGTTCGCTCAATTTAGAGAAAATGATTTCTAAACTTCTCAACATCTGCTGAATGTATAAAAGCGGTTCGCCACAATTATGATGATCGTAATTGGTTTCTGCCACGGTTGACAATTGGTTGAGTAAAGTATGGGGAGCAATTTCACTCCATTCTAAACTGTAATTCAACATTTCTTCTAACTCAGCCGGAACCAAAACCTGTGTGGCGTTGTAAAGTCTTAAAGCCAATTTAGCAAAAGTTTCGATTAAAAAAACTGGCGGTTGATAAGGAATTACATTTCTAAACTGGAAATACATATCACCGAAAGTATTAACTAAAACCGTACACAATGATTTTACATTCAATGCTAAAGCTGTGTTTTGATTTTTATGCGAAGCTTTCTGAATGATTTTAAATGCATATTGCTGAAGATTTCCGATTGATTTTGCATATCCGTTATAATAATCAATTATCGCAGGATGGCTTTGTACAGACGTACAAGGTGGAATAAATGTTGTGTTAACCTGCGCAATATTTCCTTTAAAATCAACCTTTCCCACAACGAGATAATTCCCTCCCGAATAATTGCTGTTCAAAGATGAAACTGCCAATAATTCGATATGATAATTGGCATGAGCATTCGGATGACGCGGCGGAATTTCTTCCGGATCGATATCACCAAAAGGTACTTTATCAAAAGGATTGACCGAAATTAAAATATAATATTCTCCATCGATCTGATTTTCATCCAAATTCATTGATTTGGCAAGAGATTTTACGCTTACTCTCCTGTCTCTCAGTTCAATTCTGTAACCCGCCAATGTTACTGCGCTGCAATGTTTGATAACAAGCTGTACGTCATTGGTCGCGGTATTATGAACATCAAAAATGGTCTTGTCCGTAAACTCATTAGGAATTGGCAGCAATCCGTAATTATATGTTGTGATAGCCAGAGAATTGGCATCTCTGATCGTATCTATTAAAAAATTATCCTGATCATTGAGGTGTCTCTGAGAAACTTTCATCCCGTCGACCCAGTTGATTGCAAAATGTTTGATTGGCTGTATCATAGTAATACTTTTTAAAATTTGTGATTATGATAATCTTCTTCCTTCTTCTTCATGTTGGATAACCCTTTTACAAACTACTACTTCATTTTCAGAAATGCTGTTTGTACTAATATCCTGGTCAAAATCGATATATTTTCTGAAACTGAAAAAAGATTTTTTGGTATAAAATATCCAATAGTACGATTCTCTGCTTTCATCAGAAAGATGAATGATCGATTTGGGATTTTTGTGGTTGTAATCGTCAACTACACGGAAAAACCAGTCTCCGAAAGTAACTCCGGTCGGTAAAGTTTTAGCTTTGATTCTGAATCTGTTGGCGTCTTCAAGATTTTTACTCAATTCGACATTCAAAACCATTAACCGGTCAAAATCTGCTCCTTCAAAATCCGGCGGTTTCTGATCAGGAGAATATCTCCAGGTTTTATAAATATCAACAGGAATACTGATAAACTGAATATAGCAATAATGAAAAGCCATCGGTACAAAGAAGATCAGAGCACTTGTTGCAGACATCACGGGAAATCCCTGATCATTGCCGACCCATCTAAAAATCATAACGAATAAATATGCTCCCAAAAGAACGCAGGTAAATGAAAGTACAGATTCAAATAAAACACTTAAACCAAATGACTGTATGTGTTTTCTGAAAAACCTGTGCATTAAATTGACGTGAAAAATCCCAAGCAATAAATAAATAAGCTGAGAAATAAGATAGTAATAAGGGTTGAAAAGATTTCCCGAAAAACCCAAAAACCCGGGAATTGCCAAGCAAAAACTGAAAAGCAAAACATAAATGATGATTACTTTAATCTTTATTGCAGGCTGATTTCTTCTGATAGCGGCCATGATGCCCATCATAATTACCGCCAGCAACGGCACTAAAATATATCTTAAAAATACACCTTTTACTGATGAAAATTCCATTGAGTTCTATTAATATTGATTGTGATTGATGATTGTAAATATAATAAAATATTTTACAGAAAAGTAGAGAAACCTAGCCTGTTGGAATTTCTTTCGTCATCTTCAAGCATGAATGAATATTCTTTCTTTTCGGTAATAAAATTTTCTTCAATTTCTACACTTACGGGAAGGCAATAATCGTACAAAGCCTGAAGAACTTCTCTGAAAGGATTTCCCGGAATGTACCTTTTCATTTCATGATAAGGAATCGGACCGATGTTTACGATCCAGTTTCTTTCGCCGTCCATATGTTTTCCGCTTGGAATATAGGTAACTCCCAATCTTGAATTTCCAAGAAGAATAGAATCATCGTCTTCTTCAATTCTATCGATGATATTTGGAGTAAAAGTAATTTCTACAGGAACTTGTAAAAATGAAGTCATACAACGTTCAAACCATTTTTTATCTCCTCGTATATGATGAAAAAAAGGTAAAATATGAATAAAAATATAAGCGTTTTTTTTGTCGAGCATCTTCACAACCGGCCAAAGTTCAGAAAAAACTTTCAAAAGAGAATCTGTTTCACTTGCCAGATCAAAGTCAAATTCTTTAAGCAAAGCACCGATTTCCGTAAAGAAAATTTCAAGCTCAAAAGGTCTGAAAAACTTTCTAGCATCATCTTCTACCCTTTTTTGTTTTCTGATTTCGTTGACTACACTTTCGACATTTTTTCTTGATGTATTAAGTGACGGCGGATGAAAAATTCCTTCAGGTAAATAGTCGTAAATACCTTCTCTATAGGTTTTTATATTGAGAACTTCTTCATCAAAACCCAAATATTGACTGGAGATACTTTTGATATCTTTTAGGTAAGCTCTGTCGTTGATTCCTATTCTGTCAATAAAAATATTGCTGACCGCCCGATGGTATTTCAGGAGATTTACTGCCACTGCTTCAGCTTTAAAATCTGTCTGCAGTTTGTTATAATGCATATCTACAATGCTATTTTCGTACATACTCTTATTCTGTGATTGTGGTTGTTTGGTACAAGATAATATATCTCTAAATTTTGAAAAATTATTTTTTCTCTAATTTTTAAATATTTTTACCAATCCAATTTAGTAATAAAATTTGTGAATTGATGATTATAAAATTAAAATTTAGAAATTTACCGCAAAAATATTACAGATTAAATTTCTTTAACAATCCATAAATGTCAAAAGAAAAAGATTCTATTTAATCTGATTTTAAAAAGTCTGACCTATCTTTGCACATCTAAAATTATTACTGAAAAATGAAAAGTATTTATTCTAAAATGCTGCTTTTATTGATGATTTCCAGCTCAGTATATTCTTATGCTTGGGGATTGACGGGTCACCGTATCATTGCAGAAATTGCAGAAAACCACTTGTCTGGTAAAGCAAGAAGAGAAATCAGAAAAATGATGGGTCAGGAACGTCTTGCATATTGGGCAAACTGGCCTGATTTTATTAAATCTGATACTACCGGAGTCTGGAAGCAGACATCAGTTTGGCATTATGTAAACATCGATCCGCAAACAGATTTCACAGCATTTGAAAAGAATTTAAAAGCGCAGTCAGGACCAAGTCTTTACTCTCAGATCAAAACTTTATCTGCACAGATCAAAGATGAAAAAACTTCTGAAAAAGACAGAAAAATAGCTTTGATTTTCCTTATTCATATGATGGGAGATCTTTCTCAGCCGATGCACACAGGAAGGTCTGAAGATTTAGGAGGAAATAAAATTAATGTTACTTATTTTGGTGAAAAAACAAATTTACACTCAGTATGGGACGGAAAATTAGTAGATTCTCAAAAATACAGCTACACAGAATACGCAAAACTTCTCGATATTAAATCTAAAGATGAAGTAAAGCAAATTCAGTCGGGAACATTAGAAAACTGGTTGTACGATTCTCATCAGATTGCCAATAAAATCTATGCGCAAACTCCAAATGATTCAAAATTAGCATACGATTATCAGTACAAATTTAATGATACTATGGAAAGACAGCTTCTTTCAGGAGGTTTGAGATTGGCTAAAGTGTTGAATGATTTGTTTTAAAAGTGATTTTTGAATAGGTGAATTTTAAAAGTCAATTTTAAATTCTTAATATATAAAGTGAAACTTCGGTTTCACTTTTTTTGTCTCGTTAATTGATGCGTCAGTTAAGGTGTTTTTCACAATGTAGAATCAAATAAATCAGGAGCGATAATTTACAACTAATTTCCCAACATCATTTTAACTAAATAAAAAATAATTAAAACAAGTGTAACCTTTTATTAATTTCAAACGTATAATATATAGTAACTCTATTTTTGAGAATAAAAATAAATGAGACAATTAAAAATAACCAAGCAGGTTACCAACAGGGAAACCGCTTCACTAGACAAGTATTTGCAGGAAATTGGTAAAGTAGAATTGATTACCGCAGATGAAGAAGTTGATTTGGCACAAAAAATCCGCGCCGGCGATAGAGTCGCGTTGGAAAAATTGATCAAAGCCAACCTTCGTTTCGTAGTTTCAGTATCAAAACAGTACCAAAACCAAGGTCTTTCTCTTCCCGATTTGATCAATGAAGGGAATTTAGGATTGATGAAGGCTGCAAAAAGATATGACGAAACAAGAGGTTTTAAATTTATCTCTTATGCCGTTTGGTGGATTCGTCAGTCGATTTTACAGGCTTTGGCTGAGCAGTCAAGAATTGTAAGATTACCGCTTAACAAAATTGGTTCGATTAACAAAATCAATAAAGCATACGCTCACCTTGAACAGGAAAATGAAAGACCTCCTTCTCCGGAAGAATTGGCTGAAGTTCTTGACATGAGTGAAGAAGACATCAAAGAATCAATGAAAAACTCTGGAAGACACCTGTCGATGGACGCTCCATTGGTGGAAGGTGAAGATTCTAACTTATATGACGTATTGCGTTCCGGAGAGTCTCCAAGCCCGGATAAAGACTTAATGCTTGAATCTCTTCAGATTGAAATTGAAAGAGCCTTAAACACGTTGACTCCAAGAGAGGCAGATTTGGTAAGATTATATTTCGGACTAAACGGTAAACATCCAATGACTTTGGAAGAAATCGGTGAAACTTTTGATCTTACAAGAGAAAGAGTTCGTCAGATTAAAGAAAAAGCGATCAAAAGACTAAAACACAATACAAGAAGTAAGATTTTGAAATCTTATTTAGGTAAATAATTTTAGTTTAAATAATTATTAAGCGGAGTTTGATTTTTCAGGCTCCGTTTTTTTTATATTTGAATATGGAAGAAAATAAATTAAATCAAATTATTAAAAGCGAAGAATTTGCTTTAGCCTCAGATATCGCAGAAATATCATTAGATAGTTTTGCAAATGACGGGATTATAAAAGATGTACCGATAATTGGAACAATTGTTAAATTATTAAATATTGGTAATACAATTGGCGACAGAATTTTCACAGATAAGCTAATTCATTTCTTAAAAGAAATAGATAACTTAGATCAAGAATTTATTTTAAAAGAAATTAGATATATTGATGATTCAGAAAAACATAACCGCAAAGTTGGTGAAAAAATATTAGAAATAATAAATAGAATTGATTCTGAAGGCAAGCCTCAAATCATTGGTCGTTTATTTAGAAATTTCATAAATAAACAATTTAGTTATCTTGATTTTTTAAAATTGGCTGATATTGTCGAAAAATCATTTTATTATGATCTTATATTATTGAAGGAATGCAAAAATGGTAAATTCTATATAGACTTAGATAAAGAACTTTATAATTCAGACTTAGTGACAGTACAAGGAATAGGCTCATTTGATGCGACAGAAGAAGAGAGAGCTGAATTTAATAAAACAACATTTTTAATTACTTCAAAAGGGGCAATGTTATTAGATTTTGGTTTAAAGTAATGAATCAAATTTCAATCATCGGAGCCGGAATTGGCGGTTTGACTTTAGGAAATATTCTCAAACAACAAAATTTAGATTTTACCATTTACGAATCTGCGCCGGAGATAAAACCTGTCGGAGCAGGAATTATGATGGCAGTCAACGCAATGCAGATTTTTGAGAAATTAGGCTTAAAAGAAAAAATTGAAAATACCGGAAACAAAATTCACGGAATTTCTATCACGGATGAAAAACTGAAAACGATTTCTACCACCAATGTTTGGGCTTTAGAAAAGAAATTCAATTCTTGTAACGTTGCCATTCACAGAGCTGATTTACAAAATATTTTGGCGGAAAGCATTGGTTTTGAAAACATTAAACTTGACTATAATCTAAATACGATTGAAAAAAAAGAAAATTATCTTTTAAAGTTTGAAAACGGAAACGAAATTGAAAGCAAAATCGTTTTCGGAGCAGACGGAATTCATTCGAAAATAAGAAATCAAATTTTAAAAACTGGAAACATTAGAAATGCAAAGCAAAAATGTTGGCGTGGATTAACTGATTTTGATTTACCTGAACAATATTTTCATCATGCTTTAGAAATTTGGGGAAAAGGAAAACGGTTTGGTTTTGTAAAACTATCTGAAAATAAAGTATATTGGTACGCTTTGATTAACGACAAAAATTTTAGGGAAAAAATTGATTTAATTGAAGAATTCAGTGATTTTGATCCGTTAGTTTTACAAATTTTGGAAGCTACGAAACCGGAAAAAATAATTTTAAATGATATTATTGACCTTGCTCCTATTCCGAAATGGTTTTCTGAAAATCTTTGCTTAATTGGCGATGCCGCTCACGCAACTACTCCGAATATGGGACAGGGCGCTTGTCAGTCGATTGAAGATGCATATATTATCGGAAAATTACTCAAGAAAAATAAAAATTTCAATTCCGTCTTCGAAGAATTCCAAAATATCAGAAGAAAAAAAGTTAATTATATTGTCAACACAAGCTGGAAAATAGGAAAAATTTCACAGTGGGAAAAAGGAAATTCGATACGAAATTTCTTGATGAGATCAATTCCCGAAAGTCTGAATCAGACAATGATTGATAAGATACTAAAGCTTGAATTAGAATAAATTAACTAATCAAAGACATTAAAATTACTTTATTTCTTTAGATATATATAAAATTATAACATTATATTTAAAAATCTATTACTAATTAAATTATTTTAAAATTCTTAAATAATCAACTAAATAATAAACATTTATTAACAAAATAATTATCAATTAGAGATTATGTGGTATCTTTGAACATTAAATACACATATAATGCAAAAAAAATTTCTGTTTCCTATAGCATTTTGACTTAATATTATTAATATAATGTTCAAGTTGGGATAGAGACTAGGAATATTCAATCTGTTATTATCCAACAAGTTAACAGTTCTGATAAAGGATTTTTGACTACCATTGTAAGTCTTACGCTAACAATATTTTGTACCATTGATTGGTGATCAAAATACCGGATTTTCTGAATTGAAAAAAACATAATAAATATTAACAATTAAATAAATCATATTATGAAAAAAACATTATTCTTTTTTACAATTTTAAGCACAACATTAGGTTATGCTCAAACCACGATTAATTCCTTTCTTGGAGACTGGAATCAGAGTGACGGTAAATTGCTGAAAATAACAGCATTGTCAAATAACGAAGGCAATACAAAAGCACGTTATGATTACGGAACGTATTATTACAATTCAAATTTTCCGAATCCTTCTCAATACAACTATGTTGTAGTCTATAATCCTGCAAATAATACAATTACTTTTACTTACATTTCGCAATACGTAGACTACATTCAGTATACCACTTACTATCAGTATTCTTATAACGTAACAAATATCAGTCAAAGTCAAATGACACTTACCAATAGTATAAATGGTGAAGTTCTAACATATACAAAAGGAATTTTAGGAACTTCCGATTTGAGTAAATCTTCTAAACAAGTAATTCTGGCGGAAAATCCCGTTAAAGATGAACTCATTTTAAAATTGGGTGATGGCGTTGATCAAATACCAGTCAAAATTTATAATCTTGAAGGTAAGTTGCTGAAGAAAATTATGTATTCCGAGAAAAAACCAACTGATGTAAGTGATTTAGCCAAAGGAATTTATATTTTAGAAATTCAAAACAAAAATCAATCTTCAACAATTAAAATGATTAAAGATTAGGATTAGGATTAGAATATTCTACAGAACAAAAAAGAAACTCAATTAGAGTTTCTTTTTTTTATATTTAAATTAACTTAAATTACTTAATTTCAGACTTCACAGAACCACAATCAAGCATCGATTTTCCGTAATAAGGATTGACGATTTGCTTTTCGTTACTCATCCAACTTCCTTTTGCCATCGGGCAATATTGTACGAAAATCGTTTTATCAGACAATTTATTTTCTTTAGCTAAACCAATCATAACATCTGATAAACTATAGAAAGCTTTTCTTTGTGTCTCAATGTTTTTTGCCTGAGCTATTGTTGTTGCATCAGCTTTTAACGACGTTAGTTGCTTCTCTGTAATCATTTTTGCATTGACGGTTTTGGAAGTTTTGAGAAACTCTCCTGCTGCCATCGATGTTTTCTTGATATCATCGGAAGCTAAAGCAGATTTTACCGAAATATAATTTTGGTAAAGCTTCGTTAGTTGCGGGTTTGATTTTGACTGTGCGTTTGCTGTAACAAAAGCAATCAGTGAAAATAGAAATGTGATAATACATTTTTTCATTGTTCTGAACTTATAATGATGACAAATTTAAAAGAAATAATCAGAAAATAAAAAACTCCTGAAAAATTCAGGAGCTTCTAATTTATTTAATTTTAAATTCAAGTTTTACGTTAAAAAATCTACCTGTCAATCTTACCGGAACGGGATACATTAAATTCGTGTTTGCATCCGTAATCCACTGATTTGAAACAGTATTGTTGATATTAAATGCGTTGAAAACCTGAACACCTAATGTCAGTTCATCAAAATTACTTAAAAAACCATAGGTTTGTTTTTTCTCTTTAGCATCTACAAACGCATAAGAAAGTCCCAAATCTACTCTCTTGTAAGAAGGTAAAGTCTTTTGATATTGATATCTAGAATCTACATCAGGTACATTATTATCAAAAATAATTGGTGCTCCTGTTGGCAACCCCATAGCATAAGTTAAAGTCAAATTTACACGCATTTGTGGAAATCTTGGCATATAGTCCTGATAAAACATAGAAAATTTAAATCGCTGATCTGTTGATCTCGGTACATCTCCTCTATCATCTACATTTTCGTAAGTTCTCGCATAACTTGCAGACAACCAAGAGTCTACACCCGGAACAAATTCTCCAAACAATCTTGTATCAATTCCGTAAGCATAACCCGTTGCGTTATTTTTCCCGGAGTAACGGATTCTCACATTATCCATAAAATAAGGAATAAGATTATCCATTTTTTTATAATACAATTCTGTTGTTAACTTGAAAGGTCTGTCATCAAACTCAAATTCATAATCATTAGCAACAATTGCCTGAATGGATCGTTGAGATTTTATATTCGAATTAAAATTTCCGTTTAAGTCTTTAATTTCTTTGTAAAAAGGAGCCTGATAATAAATTCCACCAGAAATCCTGAACAACATATCGGTATCCCACTCAGGTTTTATTGCAAACTGAGCTCTCGGTGAAAATATTGTTTCGTCATTGAAACTCCAGTGTGCAACTCTAGCTCCTGCGTTCACAAAAACTTTGCTTGCACCCCAGAAAAATTTCTGAGAATATTGGGCATACGCAGACATTCTTGTCGGTTCGATGTGGTTATTACCCTGAATACTGTAATATAAATCAAGATCTGAAGCATCGGGAAATCTTGGATCATCAACAGGATGCGGTATGCTGTAACCGGAAGAATCAACTAATTTATATTCGTTGGTCAAATCACTAAGATTTTCTTTTTCAAATTTAAATCCAACCTCAATATCCGTATTTACATTGGGTGAAAAACGCGTTCTGAACTGCGTTCCGTAAGTTCTTACAAAAAGATCATTTCTCGCGTGTTCTATTTGTCCGCCAACATCATAAGACGTTACAGGATTTCCTGTAATCGGATCAAAAGTCTGTAAAATATAACTTGAAGCAATCGTATAATATTCTTTTTCTCTATTCTGATACGCAAAGCTGTCTAGAGTAAATCTCCATTTATCGGAGGGTTTATAGTTCATCGAGAACGTTCCCATCATATTTTTATACTGATCATTTTCTTTACCATTATAGAAAACAGAAAGATTAATGGGTCTCTGAAGAGATCCAAAATCTACAGATCGTTCTTTTGGGAACATTTCGTAATCATTCTTTGAATAATATCCGATAAATGACATCGTAAATTTATTACTCACATGATAATTCAGATAGGTCTGAAAATCAAAATATTTAGGGTTAAAATCTGTATCTTCATTCAGGGTATTAAGTACCAGGTTTGTATTTCTGTATCTTCCTGAAAATAAAGCCGTAAATTTCTTATTTCCACTTTCATCTTCTTTACCAGATGCAAATCCGGTAGTTAATCTCCCGCCAATTAAACTTGCTTCTCCCGAAAGTTCAAACTTTTTAGGTTCACGGTAATAAATATTTAAAGCTGAAGACATTTTATCACCATATCTCGGCTCAAAACCTCCGGCAGAAAAATTTACTGTAGAAACCATGTCCGGATTGATGATACTTAAACCTTCCTGTTGAGAATTTCTGATCAGAAAAGGTCTATAGATCTCAATATCATTGATGTAAATAAGGTTTTCGTCATAGTTTCCACCACGCACCATGTATTGTGAAGAAAGTTCCGTATTAGAGTTTACAGAAGGTAAAGTTTTAATAATTGCTTCAATACCTCCGGAAACGCTTGCAACATTCTGAGCATCTTTGGCAGATATTTTTACTGTGGTAAGGTCATTTGTACTTCCGACTACTTTTTTCTGGAAAACGACCTCCTCTATATCTGTTGTTCTTGTTTTTGCTGTATCTCGCTTTTTAGCTTGGGAGAATACTAACATGGGAACCATAAGGCTCAGTGGTAAAACTAGTTTTTTCAAAAGAAAGGTTTTAGAATTCTAAAATTAAGGATTTTTTAACAATTACAAAATGGATTCTCTAACTCTTGTTAGTTTTTGTAATAAATCTTCTAATAAATCCAGACGTAGCATGTTTGCACCATCAGATAAAGCCGTTTCAGGTGTAGGATGTGTTTCGATAAAAATTCCATCTGCCCCAACTGCAATTCCTGCTTTGGCAACAGTTTCTATCAAATCCGGTCTTCCTCCTGTTACTCCTGAGCTTTGATTTGGCTGTTGCAGAGAATGTGTCACATCCAAAATTACCGGAGCATATGCTCTCATTGTAGGAATTCCTCTGTAATCTACAATCAAATCGGTGTATCCGAAAGAATTTCCTCTTTCGATGATGGCAACTTTTGGGTTATCAGAATCTGTCACTTTCTGAACGGCAAATTTCATCGATTCCGGAGAAAGAAACTGTCCTTTTTTTAATGAAACACATTTCCCGGTTTTTGCGGCAGCAATCAATAAGTCGGTTTGACGAACCAAAAATGCCGGAATCTGCAATACATCAACATATTGAGCTGCTAAAGCTGCATGTTCGTTTTCGTGAATATCTGTTGTAGTTGGAATGTTGAAAGTCTCACCTACCTTTTTCAAAATTTCCAGAGATTTTTCTTCACCAATCGAGGTAAAAGAATCTACTCTGCTTCTGTTAGCTTTTTTGAAACTTCCTTTAAAAATATATGGAATATTGTATTTATTGGTTAGTTCAATCACTTTTTCAGCAATTCTCAAAGCCATATCTTCACCTTCGATGATGCAAGGTCCTGCAATTAAGAAAAAGTTTTTTGAATCTTTGTGTTGTATGTTGTCTAAATACTGAATCATTTTATTTGAATTAAAAAGTTCAGTAAAAATACTTATAAAGTTCGGAAAATCGAAATTATTTAATTCTTAGGATTTAAATGCATTTAAATCACTATAATTTGAAATTACTAAGAATTAATCTTTTTCATAATCTTCTCAAAAGTGTTGATATTTCTGCTTGTAAACTGATCTTTCAGGTTTTTTTTGCCTAAAATTTTTCCGAAGGTAGAATCTAAAGTATTTCCTTTCGGAACCTGCCAATAAAAGTTGTTATTGACGATTTTCCCTTCTTCATTTTCTGTTTTTTCGGCACTTTCAAATTCTTTCATTAAAACTTTTTCGACTTCATTATGACCGACAAAAGCATAAATATGCAAATTTTCGTTTTTGTCGAAAGGATTTGAATTCCAAAAACTTTCAATTTCTTCCACAGATTTTATAAATAAAAAAGCTTCATAATTGAAATATTCAGACATTGCTTTTTCAAGAATTATTTTTAAATCTTGTGCACTTTTTTCGGATGAAAATATAATATTTCCTGAAGCCAAAACCGAAGCCACATCTTTCATTCCAGCATTTTTGAAAACTTCGCAGACTTCCGCCATTTTCATGTTGGTTCCTTTTACATTGACGCCGCGGAGGAAAGCACAGTATTTCATTGTTTTAGAGTTTTAGAGTTTTAGAGTTTTAGAGTTTTAGAGTTTTAGAGTTTTAGAGTTTTAGAGTTTTAGAGTCAAAATTACTTTTTACTTTTTACTTTTTACTTTTTACTTTTTACTTTTTACTTTTTACTTTTATTTAACCCTTTCATACAAATTATAATCAGTTCCGGAAGGTTTCAGTTTGTAGATTTTCTCCAGAATTTTGTTATCACTTTGAAGGTGATTTTTTATTCTGAATTCATTCAATAATTTGTAATGAGCTTTGTAATAAAGACCGTCTTTTCCTTCAAATAAACTATTGTAGGATAACAAATATTTCGGTTTTCTTTTTTTTACAGTATTCACCCAATAATTGGGTTTATCTTTTTTGATTTCGTCCTGAATTTGTTTATCAACTAAGCCAACTTCATCGATTGCTTTTAAACCTGAAAAATAAGGAATATAACCAGCTGGTTCGAGCAAAATCCATTGTTTTTTGTCTTTTTCGTAATTATTCAGAAACAATCCAATTGTTCTTCTGTAATTCCATTCTCCGTTTCCTGTTGCAATAGAATGAATAGTTTGGAACGCCAACATCGGTAAAATATAAACAATAATTAATGCTGAAAGCCACCAGTTTCTTTTTACTTTTTGCTCTATTACAAATATTAAAACCGGAATGAAAAGTAAAATTTGAGGAACCCAATAATACCAATCGAAAAGGCTTTTTTGGGAAAGAAAAATAATCTGTTTTGTCCATGCAAAAAGGAAAATAATCCAAAGAAAATAATTTCTTTTTTCTCTCTGTCGAATAAGGAAAATAAAACACAGCAATTCAAAAATGGCAATAATAATGGTAAACGGATTGAAGTCTCCCGGAAGTTTCAGCATTCCCCAGAAGTTACCATAGTTTAACCTAAAATATTCGAAATCCTGACTTAAAGTATAAACTCTGTCGTAAGCCAATTTTTTAGCAACAATCGTATTATTTACCAATTCACCAAAGTAAAACCAATTAAAAGCTAATGCTGCGGAAACACCTAAAATTCCACCTAAAACATAAAACCATTTTATTTTTTTATTCCAGAAGACATCGACTAAAAATACAATTCCGAGAAAAATAACCGTATCGATTCTTGTAAATAAAATCAAAACAGGAAGCACAATCAATGCCCATTTTTTCTCTTTTTTAAAACCATAATAAAGTAAAGCCATTTCGAGGAAAAACAAAATTCCATACTCCATTCCAAGGATTGAAATTTTTATGGAAGGCGGTAATAGTCCGAACAGAAAAATAAAAATTGCTTTATGCCACGGATTTTTTAATAATAAATGAGAAAGGAATAAACTACCAATGGTGAAAAGGATGGTATTGGTAACCAAAAGTGGTTCGATAAAATTTTCTTTTCCGAAAATCAAATTAAAAAAATAAGAAACAAAAACATACAAATGCGTTGTAGAAGCAGAAATTTTGGTATCACCATTAAAACCAATCACTCCATAATCCAACAAATTCTGGGCAACACGCCAAGTGATGAAAGCATCTTCCTGAATGTGATGCGTCAGTAGAAAATAGAGTTTTGCAATTACTGCAAATATTACAGCATATAATGGAAGATTTTTGTTTGTGTTCTCGGCCATTGCGTTTTTTTGATGCACAAATATAATCCTATTATTCTTGAATATCAACATAAAAAAAACGGAACCGAAGTTCCGTTTTAAGTATTTGAAATAAATTTCTACTGTGTTGCTTTGATGATCGAATTGGTAATCTGATCTTCTTTTTCTTTCGAATAAGTTGAATCAAAAGGTTCCATTACATCAAATAAATACTGATAAAAAGGAGTGATTTTTTGTACGTTTTCAGATTCTTTCATCGCTTTTTCTTTGCCCATCTGCTGAAGATCTTTAATGAAAACATTGAATTTCTTATCAATTGGCTCAATAGATTTCACTAAATAAGCATAAGCTTTTTGATCTTGACCGATTTTCTTGTAAGCATCTGTAACAGCAGAAACTACAAGAGAATATTCCATTGGTTTTGATCTCATCTGTCTACCAACAAATCTTTGGTCAGCTTTACTTAAATTCAGATAATAATCATACTCTTCGAAAATTCCTTTTTTAAGAATTTCAGCTAATTTTAATGCTTTTTGTTCCTGACCTGCAACGATATAACCATAAACCATTGAACTCAAAGAACGTGGATCATTATATTTCTCTGCAGGAATTTCTTTTGAAGCTAAATCTAAGATCTCTAAAGCTTTACCTTTTTGTCCGGATAATGCCAAAGCTGCCGCAGCTCTGCTTGCAGAACCTCTGTAGCTAACAATATTTGAAGTAGCAGTTTCGTCAAAATGAACATTCAGATCTTTGAAGTTACCCCATTTGAAGTTTTTAACTACATTGTATAATGAATTGGCATCTACTCTACCCATTTCTCCGTCACTGCTTCTTGGTGTATGAATCGGAACCAATCTGTAACTGAAACCGTCAAACTGAAGATATTCGTCTAAGAAGAAAATATTTTCGCTGTCATAAACTCCTCCTGAAGAGAAGTTGATCGGACGCTTCCAATCAAAGTTTGCCAAAATATCAAACATCATCAAATTGCTTTTGTATAAAGTATTTGCTTCATATTTAATCATAATCTGATCAACTGCGTTTGGAGCATCAGAAGCTTTGATAATACCTGATTTTACAGCGTTTGCTTTATTAACAGGCAAAATAAATTTGCTCACAGGAAGGAAATTATATTTCTCGTAACGTGCTTCACCGAAAATCATTTTTAAAACTTCGTCTTTTTCAGGAGATTTTATTTTAAGGAAATTTACAGCTTCTTTTAATGTCATAGAATCCTGAACAAGATATTTTTCGAATGGCTTAAGTAATTCCGGCGGAGTTCCAGCATCTTTTAAATTGCTTAGTACGCCTTCCCAATTTTCTTTTTTCATCAGATAAATCTGATCATTAACACCGTCTCTGTAATCATCGTGAGTCAATTGACTTGGGATCGGACTTGCATTGTAAGTTTTTCTCTTCACCTGATCGATATTCCAAGGAGTTGAAAGCAACGTAAAGTTAACCACTTTTACATCATCACGGAATCTTTCAGTTTCCTGCATTGCCCAAACCGGATAGGTATCGTTATCGCCATAAACGAAAAGAATATCATCTTTCGGTAAAGATTTCAGCATAGAATATGAATAATCATAAGCAGTATATCTTCCGCTTCTGTCATGAACATTGTAATTCTGGAAGCCCATCATCAAAGGAATTCCTAATAAAACAACACCAAAACCGATATTAGCAATATTTGATTTAACTTTTGACTGCAAATACCAGAGAATTGCTCCTGCTCCCAATCCAATCCAAATAGCAAAGGCATAGAAGGAACCAACTACTGCGTAATCTCTTTCTCTTGGTTCAAAAGGCTTCATTCCGGTGTAGAAAACGATTCCCACACTTGTTAATATAAATAAAGAAAGAAGTGCATAGAATCTTCCAAAATCTCTCATAAACTGGAAGTAACATCCGATAATTCCTAATAATAATGGTAAGAAAAAGAATGCTACAGTACTTTCATTATTAAATTTTGAAGGCATTGCATCCTGATCTCCCAATCTGTAATTATCTATAAAAGAAAATCCAGAAATCCAGTTTCCGCTTGTATCCTGTGTACTTCCTTCAAGATCATTTTGTCTTCCTGCAAAGTTCCATAAAAGATATCTGATGAAATAATATCCGTTTTGGAATGTGATAAAATAATCCATATTCTGAGCAAAAGAAGGTCGCTGAACGGTAATCAGTTCATATGGTTTTACCTTTAAATAATCTGCTGCAGTAATGGTTTTATCTTCATATTTCCCTCTTAATTCTTCAAAAATTTCTTTAGCTTGAGGATCATCTGCGATCTCTTCATTAGCATAATTAAATTGAAAATCCGGCGCTCCGTACATTGAGATGTAATTTGCCATCACATCTTTATCTTCACTGAACATTCTTGGCATCAAACTTACATGAGCAGGATTGAAAACGTAATTGAAACGGTCACCGGTTTTTCTATAGGTTCCTAATTTCTCATCTTTTTCGTAAATCTCTCCTGTTTTATTTGTTTTGAAACTTCCGTCTTCATTCTTTTCAATCCCGCTGTTATCTAAAAAAGCTGTGTAGTTTTGACCATAAATTGTTGGCCAGTCACCGTATTGTTCTCTGTTATAATAATCAAGCATACCGATTGCGGTATCGGGATCGTTCAGGTTCATCGGCGGATTGGCATTTGCTCTGATCGGAATTACCATCCAGCAAGAGAAACCAATCATCATATAGACAACAGATAAAGCTATTGTTTGGTAAATATTTTTCTTTGCCTGTCTCGCATATTTTAAAATGAAATAACAAATCGCAACTAAAATAACAAAACCAGCAATCGTTCCGGAATGGAAAGGAAGACCTACACCATTCACAAAGAATATTTCAAGCTTTCCGAATAATGACATGATTACAGGGAAAATTATTTTAAATACAAAAATTAATATTCCTAATGTAATTCCATTTGCCCAAAGGAAATTTTTCCAGGTAAATTCATAATTTCTTGCATAATATACTAAGCAAACTGCCGGAATTGCCAACATACACATCATGTGAACACCAACAGAAAGTCCTACAACGAAGAAAATCAGAATGATCCATCGTTCATTGTCAGATTCTTTGTATTCATTCTCCCACTTTGTGATCAGCCAAACCAATATGGCAATAAACAGTGAAGCCATCGAGTAAACTTCTCCTTCCACTGCCGAAAACCAAAAAGTATCCGACCAGGTAAAACAAAGAGAACCAATCACTCCGGCAAAAAGAATAGCAATTTCCTGATGTTTGGTAACTTCCTCAAAATCTTTGTTGAGAAGTCTTCTTACAAAATGTGTAATCGTCCAGAACAAAAACAGAATCGTAAATGCGCTGAATAATGCAGACATTGCATTAATTACAACAGAATAATTTTCACCTTTTCCAAAAGCAAAAATAGCGGCAACAGCACCAACAATCTGGAACAAAGCTGCTCCCGGTGCGTGTGTTACTTCTAATTTTACGGCTGAAGAAATGTACTCACCACAATCCCAAAAACTGAAGTTGGGTTCTATCGTTGACAAGTACGTGAAAAATGCAATGACGAAAATCACCCATCCGAGAAGGGTGTTCCATTGCCTAAAAGTCCAGTTTTTCATAGTATAAAATCAATTAGTGCGAAAATAAGGTTTTTACTTCATTTTATGTAGATTTTAACAAAAATTTAAAAAACTGGCGTGCTTTTTGTCTGCGTTTCGAGACTGTAATTGAGAGCTTAAAACATTTAATTCTACTTTCAACACTTATAATTTCTGAAAAGTTTAAAAATTATTTATTTTTTTGTATTTTTGCGGTCAGATTTTTATTTGAAAAATAACAAATAATGAGTAATGTTTACGATAATATTCTTGGCTTGATTGGGAACACCCCTTTAGTGAAACTTAATACAGTAACTAAAGACATTCCTGCTAAAGTTTATGCCAAGTTAGAATCATATAATCCTGGACATTCCACAAAAGATAGAATCGCACTTCACATTATTGAAAACGCTGAGAAAAAAGGTTTATTAAAGGAAGATTCTGTAGTTGTAGAAACGACTTCCGGAAATACAGGTTTTTCACTTGCTATGGTTTGCATCATCAAAGGATACAAATGTATTCTTGCCGTGAGTGACAAAACAAAAGCTGAAAAGATAGCATATCTGAAAGCTCTTGGTGCAACAGTATATATATGTCCTGCGAATGTACCTGCGAATGACCCGAGATCATATTATGAAGTAGCAAAAAGAATTGCTGCCGAAACCCCAAATTCTGTTTATATCAATCAATATTTTAATGAATTGAATGTTGATGCCCACTATCAGACTACAGGTCCTGAGATTTGGGAACAGACAGAAGGGAAAATTACTCACCTTTTTGCATGTACTGGAACTGGCGGAACATTATCCGGTTCAGCAAAATTCTTAAAAGAGAAAAATCCTAATATTAAAATCATCGGTGTAGATGCTGACGGATCTATTTTAAAAAGTTACCACGAAACCGGAGAAATTCATAAAGAAGACGTTCATCCTTACCAAATTGAAGGAATGGGGAAAAATTTAATTCCTTCTGCCCTTCTTTTCGATAAAGTGGATGAGTTTGTGAGAGTCAACGACGAAATGTCTGCGTACAGAACCCGTGAGATTGCTTTAAAAGAAGCTATTATGGGAGGTTACACTACAGGAGCTGTTACTCAGGGATTGATGCAGTATGCACAATCTCACGAACTGACTGAAAATGATTTTGTTGTAATGATTTATCCTGATCACGGTTCACGTTACATTACAAAAGTGTACAGCGACAAATGGATGGAGGAGCAGGGATTTATCAACAACTGTTTCCACAACTATGATGAAGTTTTCAAAACAGAATTCATCAAATAAGAAAAATATAGCAATACAAATCAAGCCTTTTAGTACAATACAAAAGGCTTTTTTACATAAAACATACTCATACAATGGTAGATATTTTTGACAGAATAAAACAAAATCCCGGACCTCTTGGTCAGTTTGCAGATTATGCAGAAGGATATTTTGTATTCCCAAAATTGGAAGGTCCGATTGGTCCGAGAATGAAATTTCAAGGTAAAGATGTAATTTTCTGGAGTGCCAATGACTATTTAGGATTGTGTAACCACCCGGAAGTTTTGGAGGCTGATGCAAAAGCTGCTGCAGAATTCGGAATGTTTTATCCGATGGGCGCAAGAGCAATGTCTGGAGAAACTCAACAGCACCAACAACTTGAAAAAGAATTGGCAGAGTTCACTCAAAAGGAAGCTGCTTATCTTCTGAATTTCGGTTACCAGGGAATGGTTTCTTGTATCGATGCATTGGTGACAAGACATGACGTTATCGTTTATGATGCAGATTCTCATGCTTGTATCGTTGACGGAGTACGTCTTCACATGGGAAAAAGTTTTACTTTCAAACATAACGACATTGAAAGTTTAGAGAAAAACCTAGCAAGAGCAACGAAAGTTGCTGAAGAAAACGGTGGAGGAATCTTAGTGATTACTGAAGGTGTTTTTGGAATGAGAGGAATGCAGGGTAAACTGAAAGAAATTTGCGATTTAAAATCTAAATTCAATTTCAGACTGTTGGTTGATGATGCACACGGATTCGGAACTTTAGGTAAAACAGGAGCCGGAGCTGGTGAAGAGCAAGGATGTCAGGATCAGATTGATGTGTACTTCTCAACTTTTGCCAAGTCAATGGCTGGTTTCGGAGCTTTTCTTTCAGGAGATGAAACGATTATCAGATTCTTAAAATACAATCTTCGTTCTCAGATTTTCGCTAAATCTTTGACAATGCCAATGGTAATCGGAGGTTTGAAAAGATTGGAACTATTAAGAACTCGCCCAGAAATTAAAGATAAATTGTGGGAAAACGTAAATAAACTTCAAAACGGATTAAAAGCAAGAGGTTTCAACCTTGGAAACACCAATACGTGTGTGACACCGGTTTTCATTCAGGGAACAACGATTGAAGCGACACTTTTAGCTAAAGATTTAAGAGAAAATTACGGAGTATTTACATCAGTTGTAGTATATCCTGTAATTCCAAAAGGAATGATTTTATTGAGATTAATTCCTACCGCTTCTCATACAGATTCCGAAATTAATGAAACTTTGGCAGCTTTCGAAGGCATCAAAGAGAAATTAGAATCTGGAGCTTACGCAGAAATGGAAAAGCAAATGAATATCGAGTACAAGCAAATGTAATTTGATTTTCATTTATTAATATACAAAACCGTTAGAAAATTCTAACGGTTTTTAAATTTTAAAACATTAAGAAAATGAAATAATAAAGTTTATTTAAGATTCAAATAAATTTGAATGAAGCAGTCTGCTTAATAATATCTTTAGATATTTACTTAATCATTCTAACCACCTAAACCTTCTTAATGTTTAATTTTTCAAATCATCCAAAAAATTTTCTTCCTTTTCCATTTAAACTCATAAATTTGCAAAAAATTACTTTTGAAAGATCTTCTTCTTATAACTCCACCTTTCACGCAACTCAACACTCCATATCCGGCGACCGCATATATCAAAGGTTTTTTAAATACCAAAAATATATCAAGCTATCAGATCGATTTGGGCATTGAAGTGATTTTGGAATTGTTTTCAAAAGAAGGAATTCAAAGAATTTTTGCAAAAGAAATTGATTTAAAAAATACATCTGAAAACTCACAGAGAATTTTTGCTTTAAGAGATGAGTACATTAAAACCATCGATCAGGTCATTCTTTTTTTACAGAATAGAAATCCAACTTTGGCGAGACAGATTTGTTCAATGAATTTTTTACCTGAAGCTTCCCGTTTCAATCAGCTTGATGATATGGAATTTGCGTTTGGAAATATGGGTTTGCAAGATAAAGCTAAACACTTGTCTACATTATATTTAGAAGATTTATCTGATTATATAGTTGAACATGTAGATTCTGATTTTGGTTTCAGCAGATATGCCGAAAGATTAGGAAAGTCGGCCAATTCTTTTGACGAATTATATTTAAAATTAAATTCAAATCAAACTTTCATTGATAATATCACTTTAAAAATTCTTCACGAAAAACTGGAATTGGTTCAGCCAAAGCTGGTTTGTTTTTCGGTTCCTTTTCCCGGAAATTTATATTCTGCTTTTCGTTCTGCGAAATTTATCAAAGAGAATTATCCTCACATTAAAATTGCAATGGGCGGCGGTTTTCCCAATACCGAATTGAGAGAAGTGAAAGACAAAAGGGTTTTTGAATTTTTTGATTTTATCACTTTGGATGATGGTGAAGTTCCTCTTGAATTGGTGTACGAAAATGTTTGTCAGGCTGTGCCAGTCAACACTGAGCAAAGTCGAAGTGAAGCCTCTTACAAACGAACTTTTTTAATTGAAAATGAAGAGGTTGTTTATAAAAACAATTCCACAAAGCACGATTACAAACAAGCACAAGTTGGAACTCCAGACTATGCTGATTTACAGTTAGATCAATATATTTCTGTCATTGAAATTGCTAATCCGATGCACAGTTTGTGGAGCGACGGAAGATGGAATAAACTAACTATGGCGCACGGTTGCTACTGGGGAAAATGTACTTTTTGTGATATTTCTTTAGATTATATAAAAATTTACGAGCCTATTTCTGCCAAAATTCTGGTTGACAGAATGGAAGAACTCATTGAGACAACTTGCGAAACCGGATTTCATTTTGTGGATGAGGCGGCTCCACCAGCTTTGATGCGTGAAGTTGCTCTGGAAATTTTACGAAGAAATCTCGTGGTAACCTGGTGGACGAATATCAGATTTGAAAAAAGTTTTACTAAAGATTTATGTTTTCTCTTAAAACTTTCTGGTTGTGTTGCGGTTTCAGGTGGACTGGAAGTTGCGAGTGACCGTTTGCTAAAATTAATCGATAAAGGAATATCTGTTGAACAGGTTGCTCAGGTAACAAGAAATTTCACTGAAGCTGGAGTAATGATTCATGCATATCTGATGTACGGCTACCCGACCCAGACGATTCAGGAAACGGTCGATTCTCTGGAAATGGTTCGCCAGCTTTTTGAAATGGGAATTCTGCAAAGTGCATTTTGGCATCAGTTTGCGATGACTGCTCATTCACCTGTCGGATTAAATCCTGAAGAATTTGGAGTCACTCCGATCAAACAAGAAATTTTGTTCGCCAATAACGATATCGATTTCACAGACAGAACAGGAATCGACCACAGTAAATTTAGTTTTGGATTAAAAAAATCTCTGTTCAATTATATGCACGGAATTAATTTTGAATTACCGCTGCAGAACTGGTTTGATTTTAAAATTCCGAAAACAACGATTCATCCCGATTACATTCACGATTCACTATTGGAAGAAGAGAATTTTACATTCAAACCTAATTCAAAAATTGTTTTTCTGGAAAAAAACGTAATCGCTGAGAATTACATAAAAACAAAAAAACAAAACTCATGGCCGTACACGAGAATTACGTTCCATTTAAAAACCAATATTGTTTCTTTAGATTTTGAACAGGAAAAAGGAGAATGGCTGACCAAAATTTTGCAGGAAAACACTTTTGAGAATCCGAAAAGGATTACTTTACAACAATTGAAAACTAATTTTGAAAATGATTTTGAAGATTTTGAACTGTTCTGGTTTTCAAAGCCGATGCAACAGCTGAAAGAAAACGGAGTGATTTTGAGTTTGTGATTTTTTAGTTTTTAGTTTTTAGTTTTTAGTTTTTAAAATTATAAATAATGTTTGTCATTCCGTAGGAATCTCGGCAGTTATTTTATAATAAAAAAATTTAGATTCCTATGGAAATCGAAGATTCGACGCAGTCAATGATAAACCGAACGTTAATAAAATTTATACTAAATAAAAATCCTGAAAAACAATTTCTCAGGATTTTTTAAGTTTTGGCTAAAGCAAATAGAATTTTTATTTTTTTTTAAACGGCTTCCTTCGACAAGCTCCGGATGACATACAAGTTAATACTGAATAAAAATCTTCATTAAAATTTGTCTGAAAAATCACTTTTTATCTTTTTCAATTCCATCTTTCACCACTTCGCCCACAATTACTTTCTCCTGAATTTTTATAAAATTCGGATCCAGTATTGCCATGCGTTCGGCAATTGCTTTGTAAGTGGGATATTTTAAAATGGAAGCTCTTCCTGACATTTCTCTGTACAAAGTAAAAGTTTTTCCTCCGGCAGTTTTTATTTGTTTGGTGGTTGTAATGTATTTTCCGATGTACTTACTTTTTGCATCATAAATTTCGATGTCCACAAAAGTTTTGTCTGTAACTCTGTCATCTGAACCAAAACTTACAGGTAAATTAGTAAAATATCCTACCGGGATACCGTTGCTTAAAATTTCACCCACACTGTTGACCTCAAGATTTAATTTATCAATTTTTGTCCGGATGGTATAAGCTTCTTTAGTTTTATTGTCAAGCTTACGTTTAGGCATATTTTTAAAAAGTTCATCAAGGTTTTTGATGTTGATTCCTCTTTCATCAATAATTTTTAAACCCTTTATACAAGTATACACCGCAGATTTTTCATCACCCGAAAATGCAGATGGTGATATATAATCTAAATCTAACGTTTTCTCACGGTTGTACACCCGATTAATTTTCACATAACTGTCGCGTACTGAATCCACCACACTTTTATCGACAAATTCGACTGTGAAAATTGGGGTTTCCTTTAAATCCATAAAAGTATATTCATTAGATTTATTGGTAATTTTGGCTACGTGAGTTCCGTCGAGACTTACAATTCCTCTTTTGGTTTTAATAATTTGAGCATTGCATATAAAACTCAGAACTGTAAAGAATAAGATTAAACTTTTCTGCATGAATCAGATTTTTATAAGGCATAAAAAAAGTGTAACAAAGTTACACTTTCTTGAAAATATATTTAGCTTATCATTTAATTATTCGCAAAGGATAATTCCTTTATCGTGATTAAATTCTATCACACCGCTTTTTATAGGATAAGAAAAAACAGAGTCTTTTTCATTTTCTTTGGTAAAGTTTTTAGCAAAAGCTTCGTTGATAGAATTTGCATACAATTTTACTTTACCGCCAACTAATGAAGAAACGATTCCTGCGTGGTTTTTCATGATGTGAAATTCACCATTTTTTCCAGGCAACAATACAGAGTTTACCTCTCCTTCAAAAACTACGTATTCTGGTGTTAAAATTTTTATATTCATCTTTTATGAATTATAGATTATAGATTTTAAATTTTAAATAATTTTTCAATCTAAAATCTAAAATTTAACATTTAAAATTTCTTAAGCGTTATCAGCTAACATTTTTTGTCCGGCTTCGATCGCTTCTTCGATAGTTCCTTTCAAGTTGAAAGCAGCTTCCGGTAAGTGATCTAATTCACCGTCCATAATCATGTTGAATCCTTTGATGGTATCTTTGATATCTACCAATGATCCCGGAATACCTGTAAACTGTTCTGCTACGTGGAAAGGCTGAGACAAGAATCTTTGAACTTTTCTAGCTCTGTAAACTACAGATTTATCTTCTTCAGAAAGTTCTTCCATCCCTAAGATTGCGATGATATCCTGAAGAGCTTTGTATCTCTGAAGAATTTCTTTCACTCTCTGAGCACAGTTATAATGTTCTTCACCGATAATTTCCGGAGCCAAAATTCTTGACGTAGAAGCCAATGGATCTACTGCAGGATAAATACCTAATGAAGCAATTTTTCTGTCAAGTACAGTTGTTGCATCTAAGTGAGCAAACGTTGTAGCAGGAGCCGGGTCAGTTAAATCATCCGCAGGTACGTAAACCGCCTGTACTGAAGTAATTGAACCATTTTTAGTTGAAGTAATTCTTTCCTGCATCGCACCCATTTCAGATGCCAATGTTGGTTGGTAACCTACCGCAGATGGCATACGACCAAGAAGTGCAGATACCTCAGAACCAGCCTGCGTAAAACGGAAGATGTTGTCTACGAAGAACAATACGTCTCTACCCTGTCCGCTTTCACCACCGTCTCTGTAGTACTCAGCTAATGTAAGACCAGAAAGTGCTACTCTAGCTCTTGCTCCTGGCGGCTCATTCATTTGTCCGAAAACGAAAGCAGCTTTAGATTCTTTCATAACCTCTAGGTCAACTTTAGAAAGATCCCAACCACCGTTTTCCATAGAATGCATAAAGTCATCTCCGTATTTAATAATACCTGACTCTAGCATCTCTCTCAAAAGGTCATTTCCTTCTCTTGTTCTTTCACCTACTCCGGCAAAAACAGAAAGACCTCCGTGTCCTTTTGCAATATTGTTAATCAACTCCTGAATCAATACTGTTTTACCAACACCGGCACCACCGAACAATCCAATCTTACCTCCTTTTGCGTAAGGCTCAACTAAGTCGATTACTTTAATACCTGTGAATAAAACTTCTGCAGAAGTTGAAAGTTGATCAAATTTCGGAGCTGGTCTGTGAATAGGAAGACCACCTTCTTTAGAAATATTTTGAAGCCCATCGATAGCATCCCCAACAACGTTGAATAGTCTTCCGTTTACAGCTTCACCAATTGGCATCATGATAGGATTACCATATCCTATTACTTCCTGCCCTCTTTGAAGACCGTCTGTAGCATCCATTGCGATACATCTTACTGTATCTTCACCAATATGTTGTTCTACCTCTAAGACTACTTTTTCACCGTTCCCTTTGATAATCTCTAACGCATCATAAATACTAGGAATTGCTTCCACATTATTAAAAACTACGTCGATTACAGGACCAATAATTTGAGAAATTTTTCCTTTAATTTGGTTTGCCATTGCTAAATTTTTTCTTGGTGCAAATATAATGAATCTTCACAAACCTGCAATTGCTAAAAAAAAGATTTTTATCATGCTTTTTCAATAATTTCCCATTGTAAAAATTTATTGGTTTCCCAATCATTTTGCGGTTGAAAACATTGGTAAATTGTTATATCGATACATTGTTACATTATGTTTATATTTGCTGTCAAAATTTTTCCGTTTTGAATATCTTCAAGAATTTTAAAGATTACCACTCTGAAAAGCCTTTAGCATTATCTTTAGGTATGTTTGACGGTGTACATCTTGGTCATAAATATATTATTGACGAGCTGAAAAAAGTTGGTTCTGAGAATGATTTAGAAACGGCAATCCTTACCTTCTGGCCACATCCCAGGTTTGTATTTAATCCAAATGAAGATTTAAAACTTCTCAACACCATCGAGGAGAAAAAATTTCTGATGGAAAAATACAACATCCATAATTTATTTGTAAAAGAATTTGATGATGAATTCAGAAATCTTACCGGAGAAGAATTTGTACGTCAGATTTTAATTGATCAACTAAATGTAAAATATCTGATCATCGGTTACGATCATTCTTTCGGAAAAAACAAAAGCGGAAATTTTGAACTGCTTCAAAAACTGTCAGCAGAACTGGATTTTGAGGTCGAACAAATGGAAGCTATCAACATTCACGAAAATAATATCAGCTCTACCAAAATAAGAAATGCTCTTTTAGAAGGAAATATAAAAGATGCCAATGAGATGTTAGGCTACTCCTACTCGATTTCAGGAACGGTGGTTCATGGAAAAAAATTAGGAAGAACGATTGGATATCCAACTGCTAATATTGAGACTGAATCAATTAAACTTTTACCGAAAAAAGGAGCTTACATTGTTGAAGTTTTTGTAAAAGGTCAACAATACAAAGGAATGCTGAGTGTGGGAACCAACCCAACCGTCAATGGAGAAAAATTAACCGTTGAAGTTTATATTCTTGATTTTGAGGGAGATATTTATGATCAAAATATCACCGTAAAATTCAGAGATTTCCTGCACGAAGAAATCAAATTTGAAAGTTTAGAAAAATTGATTGAAAGATTGGATGAGGATAAAAAACTGACGAAGAGTTTTATCTTTTAGTTCTCTAATTCAAGTGGGTTTGCGTATTTTTTATTTTCTTCTCTTGCTTTTTCTCTTTCCCTTATCATTTCCTGCCCTTTTATAATCGTGGTTCCATAGCTTGCTAGTACACCAGCGGCATTAGCATCAGCATTTTTTTGTGCTTGTCTTAATTTCGCCTGTGTTGTTTCAATAGCATTAGTATATCTACTTTTCTTGATATTTACTAATTTACCTTTTAGTTGAGTATCAGATACAGATTTTACCAGTTCAAAATCAAAATCACCTTTATCATCAGTTATTTTTATAATTAATCCGGGTAATCCGCTAAATTTCATAGGACCATATGGAAAAGGAATTTCTGGGGAATACCATGCAATCCAGTTTCTTCCTTTAAAAGTAACTTCTGCTTTTTTACAGTTAATAGTATTGATGATTTTTGTTTCATCTATGAGTTTCCAATTCTTTATTACAGGTTCTTTATAGGTAAGTAACGACATTCCAACTGAATCGAAATACTGTATATTATCATTTGATTGAATAATAGTAAAATTAAAATCTGTTTTTGGAATCACTACTCCTTTTTTCCAACCAAGAGTTATACTTCCATCAGAATTTTTTGTCGACGTTCCAGAATTCGCCATTACAGAATCACCCTTCAACGATATTACACTTGCAAAAAATGCATGATTATCAGTTATTTGTAATGAAAAAAGTTCTTGATCCCTATAATCAGTTCGCAAATCAAATTTTGCTTTTAGTAGATAAGTAAATTCACCAACTATAGTATCTTGTGCATATGATTGAGTAAAAGAAAAAGAAATAAATAATAGTATTAATAGCTGGAATAATTTTTTATTAATATGCATAAAATTTTTTATTATAAAAATGGCACTTACAGGAAATGATTTTTCACTATAAGTGCACAAAATTAGCTTAATTAGATGCTAAATGTTTAACATCGTTACCAGAATATGTTGGAGTCTTACAATAATTTGCTTCAAGCCTTTCACGCCATGCATCTGCTTCTGCTGCAGTCCAATTTTGAGTTGTTGTAGCTTGTACACCACAAGAAGTATCCGCAAACCAAACTTGACCTGCTGTTACAGTTTTAAGCTAATTTCGAGATAATTTTTTGAAATTTTTCATTTTAATAAAATTTTTAATTAATAAATAAATTTGTGTTTAAACTTTTTGCGCATTTGGTTTTAACGCTTCAAAGAAAAAAGAAAAAAGAAAAAAGAAAAAGTGAAAAATACAATAGTTATTATCACTTTTTATTGATAAATTTATTATTTTAAATAGCTAATTTTTAAATACTTATAATTAAAAATAAATCACTAATAAATAAGAATAATCAGATTATATTGAATGAAAAATAATTTTAAGAATTCTCAATTTCCTCTTTCGCCTTCTTTGTCAAAGATTTAAAAATTAAATCATAGGAATGATCGATCATTTTTAAAATCAATTCTTTTTTCAGACCATCAATTGAGACAGAATTCCAATGAATTTTATTCATGTGATAAGCTCCGGTAATTTGTGGATGTTGCTCACGGAGTTCTGCACTCCATTCAGGATCGGTTTTTACGGCGATTGTCAAAGGTTGCTTTTCCAGAGACATGAGCAGAAACATTTTTGTCCCTACTTTCATAACCAATGTTTCCTTATCAAAAGGAAAACTTTCAGTTACGCCCTTTTTAGCAAGACCATATTCCAGAATTTCGTTGGCATTCATGAATTTTAATAAATGATTAATAATGATTGATATTAGTTTCAAATTTAGTAAATTTAAAAGAGAAAATTACATCAGAATTAATCACAATTATTATGAAAGCTTTGGTAATCGGTGCAACAGGCGCTACAGGAAAAGACTTGGTTCAACAATTATTAAATGATAGAGACTTCGAAGAAGTGAATGTTTTCGTAAGAAAACCACTCAATCTTCAAAATGATAAACTGAAAGTTCATGTTGTCAACTTTGAAAAACCCGAAGAATGGAAAAGTTTTGTAAAAGGTGATGTTGCGTTTTCTTGTTTGGGAACGACTCTAAAAGATGCCGGAAGCAAGGAAGCACAGAAAAAAGTTGATTTTGATTATCAATACGAATTTGCAAAAGCTGCCAAAGAAAATGATGTCGATGATTATGTTTTGGTTTCAGCTTATGGAGCCAATCCGAAGTCTAAAATTTTTTATTCTAAAATGAAAGGCGAATTGGAAGAAGCTGTAAAACAGTTACATTTCAATAAAATTACGATTTTCAAACCTGGAATGTTAGAACGAAAAGACTCTGAACGAACAGGAGAAGTTCTTGGAAGCAGAATTATTAAATTTGCCAACAAAATCGGACTTTTTGAAAGTCAGAAACCACTGCCAACAGAGGTCTTAGCCAAAGCAATGGTCAATTCTTCAAAAATAAAAAGCAATGGTTATTCGAGTATAAAACTGGGTAATATTTTTGGATTTGCGGAGAAAAGCAATGATTAAGAATAATTAATGATAAAATATTTCGACTCCGTTCTCCAAATAGCACCTAATAATTATTGCTATTCTGCACGAAGTTGAATTTATTATACTCTGAAATTTAAGAAAATTCCTCTTTTAATTTTATTGAAATATCTTCAACAAGAGGTTTATCTTTTATTTTTTCATAGGTCTTTTTTGCTTTCTTAATTAATTTTTCATCGTTAGTACTCTTACCAACTTTTATTTGTGCCAAAGCATATAGTGATAAATAATTTTCATCTTTTTTGTAGGTAGAATATACTTCGTCTAAGTATGGTAAACTTTTTTCATAATTTCCTTTAAGACAATTAAGCATTCCATACATATACTTTACATCATTATTTACACCTCCTGAAGTTTGATATAATTCTTCTGCTTTTTTCAAATTCTCCAATCCTTTATCATAATCAGATAAAATTATTGAAGTGTTTGCGATTCCATAAAAACCTTCAGGATTGGTTGGAAAATATTTCACCATTTCTTCATACTTTGCTCTCGCTTTATCCGCTTTTCCAAATCTCATGAATTGTATTGCAAGATTTTGTTTAAATATTGGAGCTTTATTCTGTGCTAAACTGTCTGCAATGTAGTACAAAGCCAATGCTTCTTTATGCATATCCTGCAATCTAAAAAAATACCCTGCCATAAAATAGGCATCACAATAACCAGGATCTTCTTTTACAACTTTCATTAGAAGGTTGGTATATCCTCCATAATATTTGGGATATTTAAGCGCTAAAAAAGAAATTTCAAAATTTTTCTTTGATTCCTCTTTTTGAGGAGTACAATAATTTGTTTTTCCTGAAAAATAATTTTCCTGTGAAAATACATTTATGGAAAGAAATACAATAAAAAGAGTTACTAGTTTTTTCATAATTTTTTAAATAAAAAAAGTGGATAAAATCCACTTCATAAATTTAATAATTTATTTTAATTCTACTGCAAATACTTAGTAATCGCTTTGTCAGTAGGTTTTGTAGTGCTTACAAAAGTGTCAACTAACTTACCGTTTTCATCAACTAAAAACTTCGTAAAATTCCAAAGTATAGTTGTGTTTTTTACTCCGTTAAGTTCTTTTTCTGTTAAATATTTAAAGATTGGAGCGGTGTCATCACCTTTTACAGAAACTTTTGCTGCCAATGGAAAAGTCACTCCATAATTTTTCTGACAAAAAGCTCCGATTTCAACATTGGTTCCCGGTTCCTGTCCGCCAAAATTATTTGCAGGAAATCCTATAACCACCAATTTATCTTTATATTCATTTGAAAGCTTCTCAAGATCAGCATATTGAGGAGTAAAACCACATTCTGAAGCGGTGTTTACGATCAAGATTTTCTTTCCTTTAAAATCGGCAAAATTGATTTCTTTCCCTTCTTCCAAAGCTTCGACTTTGTAATCATATATTGTTTTTCCCATAAGTTCTTTACTTTTAGATTTGGATGAGCTTTTTTTCTGTGCACAACTGTTGAAAAATGCCACAAATGAAAGCAGCATGATAAATAATTTTTTCATTAGATTTAATATTAATGATGATTTTAAAACTTAAAAATATTGGCAGGGAAAACTTTGTTGATTTCTACTTTGTTTAAAAGCATCACAAAATCTCCGTCTTTTTTTGTGCTTGAAGACTCGATTCTGAAGGGCATCAATAAGTTTCCTACCTTTTTATAATCAGAATAAGTCAACGTTTCTTCTCTTTTTACTTCTTTTAAAAGCATGTATGTTTTTGTATCGAAATAATATAGATTTTTATTGACGTTTTTTGTGAGTTCAACCTTATGACAATAAATATCTCCTACTTTTTCTTTTCCTAAATATTTAGCCTCAAAACCTTTATTTTCCCAATCGATAAAATCATTGTCAAAACTTTCGGTAATATAATCAGGATAAACCTGAAGTTTGTTGGTTGCATAATTCATTGCATAACCTTTACTGCCGTCATATCCTTCAATAGCAGTTTCCTTTCCGCTGATGGTAAGTACAGTTTTGGTAAAATTCGGGCGTTGCTGATAAATTTTAATAGGATATTCATCTTTAATTCCTAAAATTACTTTCCCTTGAAGCAATACTGAATTTAAAAGCTTCCAACTCGTTAATCCTCCGGACAATTCGATGTTTTTATCAATGATTTCTTTGGCTGTCTGTGCAAAAGATAGTTGCGAAAATATCAGGACGAGTACTAAGAGTAATTTCTTCATTCAATCAATTTATAAATTCAAATATAAGTCTTTCTTTGTTAATGTAACAATGTAGAAATCTAACAGTGTAACAAAATATTCCAATTTTCTAATGTGTTGGCATTTTTAGTTTTTACATCAAACTGTTTACTTGGCTCTTTTAAACTATATCAGCTTTCTTGCTTTTTCAAGATCTTCCGGCGTGTCAATTCCTACTCCGATGAAATTGGTTTCTATCAGTTTGATTTTCATGCCATATTCAAGATAACGGATGCATTCTATTTTTTCTGAAATTTCTAAAGGTTTCATTTCTAATTTTGAAAACTGAAGCAAAGCATGTTTTCTGAAAGCATATACTCCGATATGTTTGAAATAACTGATATCATAAGAAATTTCCCTGTGAAAAGGAATTACAGAACGGCTGAAATATAAAGCAAAACCATTATTATCAGTAATTACTTTTACGTTATTCGGATTTTCAATTTCTTCTTTTTCAGTAAGTTGAATTTTCAGAGATGCTAAAGAAATTTCCTGATTATCATCTTGTTTAAAAACTTCAATCAGTTGCTTCAGAGGTTCTAATTTAAGAAACGGTTCGTCCCCCTGAACATTGATAACGATATCACAATCGATGTTTTGCACGGCTTCAGCAATACGGTCGCTTCCCGTTTCGTGTTGACCTGTCATTACAGCTTTTCCACCATTATTATTAATTTCTTCAAAAATAATTTCAGAGTCTGTCGCTACAAAAACTTCATCAAATAAACCTGTTTCCACAACATTCTGATAGGTTGTTGTGATGACGGTTTTTTCTCCTAAAATCTGCATCAGTTTTCCCGGAAAACGGCTTGCTTCGTAACGTGCGGGAATGACGGCGATAATTTTCATATATTTTCTTTACTTTCTAGTTAAAACTTAAATTGTACAAAAAACGAAACGTTTGCAGCCCGACTTGAGCGGAGCTCTTATTGCCTTGCTGCCTTCGACTACGCTCAGATAGCGAGGTAAAAAAGCGGGAGCCCTTCGATAAACTCAGGATAAACTTCAGGCGGAAAAAGCTGCCATAAAAATAAACCTGGTCATGAATATTGCCTTAAACTTCCATAAAAAATGCCGAAGTACAAATCTTCGGCAATTTATATGATTTTTTCTAAAACTCAAATTCTCCTATTAGAATTTTGCTGTCACTTTCACGTTTATTTTCTTTCTGACTCTGGAAAACTGCAATTTTCCGCTCCTGTCTCCCGTCTGAATAGTAGAGATAAACTTCTGCCATCACGGTTGTAGGCCCCGAAAGCATATTTTGTCTTTCACCAAAGAAATTGGTTTTGATTTTATACTTTCCTTTGACCGCTTTTTTTAGTAAAAACTGTTCCGGACCAAAACCTTGTGTAAAGTCGTTGCTCAATCTACCTCCGATTTGAGTGGATTTGTGACCGTAAGAACAATCTTCTCCACGAGGATCTGTTACCCAAAGATCAATGTCTGTATTGTCTTTGTTCCAATTGATTACAACCCGAATATCAACCGGAAGATCTGCTTTCAGACGATCATCAATCTTGCTTCCGTCAACATTTTTGTTCTGCCTCAGAATATTATTGATTTCCATGATCAGAATTTCTTCAATTCCGTTGTCTCTCATGGAAATTTCATCTGTAAATTCCTGATACAGTAAGGATTTATAAACATTCAGAGCTTCCTGTGGTCTTTTATTATCAACCAAAGCCAAAGCATAATCTCTGTGGCTCTGGGAATCGAACGGTCGCCATTCCAGAATTTTCTGCGTGATCCAAAGTTCTTTGTCATAATGACCACGCTGTTTCAGAAGATAATATATGGTTTTGTACAATTCTTCGTTTTCCAAATCCAGCTCAGCCAATGTACTTAAAACTTTCAATGAGAGTGCTTTATCTCCTTTTTTGAAAAGCAATTTAGAAATATCAAAGTAATAAGAAACCTGCTTTTCGTATTTTGAACGGTTTTCCAAATATTTTTGATAAATGACTTCAGCAGATTGCAGATTTTGAAAATCTTTCATGTATTCTTCTTTGCTTTCAACGTCAACTAAAGTAATTTTCCCTTTAGGTTTTGCTTCAGACCCTACCATTTTATTAGAGCTTGAAACTTCATTTCTTTTAATTCCTAAAGCACCTACAACTACAACTTCTTCAAGTCGTCTATTATCTGTAGTATCTCTTGCCGATTGATTAGAAATTTTCGGATATTTTTTTTCTTCTGATGGTTTAAATTCTGTTTTCCACCAAGTTTTTAATTCTTTGGTTTTGTCAAAAGCTTTAGATAAAAGATTTCTTCGCTGTTCTAAAATTCGTCCTTTATTCTGAGAAACGATTTTTTGATATTCTGCCTGCAATTCCTGTGGTGGATCGATTTTGTAGCGAACGTAATCATTGATATCTTCCAAAACAATCAAACTTGTATTTTTACTCACTACACCGAATTGTTCGCTGATATTTTTTATTTCATTTCTGTTTTGGGTAGAATTCAGTTCCAGCTCATTGATTTTTCTCTGAGCCCAAAACTGAGCAATCTGCCAATTTTCAACCTGAGAACCTACATTAAAATCTACAGGAACTTCATAATGATCATTTCCGACAGAAAAAACAGCAGTGAGTTTTCCCAAGTTTGAAGATGAAATTCCGAAAATATTGACAGGCTCATTAACCGCAGAACCTACTGTTGGAAATATATCCTGAATCACCGGATTTTCTTTAAATCCTAAAAACTTTACGGGAAGTTTTTTATATGTTTTTAGAGCTGAATCTGTATTTAATTCATTTAAATTGATAAAATTTCCGCCAGATTGTGAAGATAAAAGTTTAAGCGTATTAAAATCAGAAGTTGGTGTACTTGAGATGCTGTTTAGTGATTTTTTGAATTTTATTGAAAGATCTCCAAAATTTGAAATTCCGTCAGAAAATAAAAGATATTCTTCAACATTCGGAATTTCTTTTAAAGCTCCAAAATCAGTTCCACCATCGTATTTTACATTTAGAATTTTGCTTTTCAATTGACTCCAGTTTCCTGATGTTATTGTAAATTCTTCTGTCTTCTCTAAAGTATTATTTAATAAGACAAAAGATACCAAAACATCTTTATTATCAGCAAAATAAGCATTTAGGAAATCAAGTTCTTTATCTCGATTTCTTTTTGATCCGCTAAAAGAATTGTCCCAAATAATGGCGATTTTTTGAGATTTTGGTTTTTCTTTTACAGGAAAATTCATTGCAATGCTTGTTGCAAAATAAGATTTGTTATCCGAAGCTTTCTGAAATAGCACATTCGCAGATTGGTTCGTCTTTGGAATTGTTATTTTAAAACTTTCATGAGGCGTGAAATTGTCTTTATGAATTTCTGCAATCCATTGATTTCCCTGTTTCTGAAAAGTAAAATTTCCATCTGGATTTTCTAAAATTTTCGGAACTGAAGTATTCTCATGAATCGAAACATTCAAACTAAATTTCGGAATGGTCGTTGCGTTGACAAAGCTTAAAAAATACTGATAATCAGAAGCTAAATTCTTCAGTTCCTGATGATAAGTAATTTGAACTGTTCTGCTTCCATTCTGTGGAATCGGATAAATTCTCGTTCTGAAATTATTTCCTTCCACTTTTTCAATAATTCCTGGATCTACATTTCGTCTCTCAACACTTTCAAAAACTTCTTTTGCTCTTTCTTTCGGAACAGGAACTGCATTTCTGAGTTTTCCATTAATATCTAAGGCATAACCACTTACACTTACTCCTTCAGGAAGCGGAAAAGTCAATTTCCCTTCTAAAATTCTGCTGCTCAGATTGTAAAAAGTATATGTTGCGGTGGTTGTTGCAAGATTTCCCAAAATTTTAGTGTCGATTTTTGCTTCTTGCAAAATGACAGGATGTTTTTTCTGATTTTCAATTTCCAAAATGGGAATCTGTGAAAAAACTGCACTGAAAATCATTAATGCACAGATGTTTAAAATTTTATTCATATAAAAAATGTGTTTCTTGTTTTTTAATTATTAGATTTTATTTCACCAACATTAGTTTTAAAGATAGTATTTATTTGTTTGGCAACAATTCCGAAATTAAATCCCTGAATCTCATCTACTCCACTGAAATTAACGGCAATCAATTGACCGCATTTATTAAAAACCGGCGCGCCGCTTGCTCCGTGTGTGGAAGTAATACTGTACTGAATTTTATTTCCGTCTGATTCTTTACTAATCTGTCCGTTGTAAAGCTGCACTTTAATTCCTGAATTGGTCTGCGCCAAATCTACACCGAGAGGATAACCTATCATAATTGCCTTTTCTCCAGGTTTTAATGACTTATCGTCACTGATCATATTATCCATATTAATAATATTGGTAACGCTTTCAGGAGTCTTTTTGTCAAGAAGCTGTAATATTCCCAAATCAATATTTGCATCATCTGAAATTTTTACAATATTACAATTCAGCCATTCTTCATTGGAATCATGCAATGCTACAGAAATATCAATTGTTTTCATGTAAACTTCAATATTTTCTCCAGAAATATATTCTTTTTGAGGAATTGAAGCCGCAATATCCGTCACCGCAGTTGTAGAATCAATTTGAGAGTCAGAGGAAGTTACGAATTCTTCTCCTGAATTATTTTCTGATTCTCCGTCATTTTCAGAATACTCACCTTCTTCTTCTTCTTGATTTGCACTTGCATTTTCCCAATTTCGGAGAATAAAACTTTCGTACCCGTCTTCCGAAATATCAGTCGTGAGAATTGACGCAATTTTCATCCTCATATTTGAAATGTTGGTTTGAATCTTCTCGTTTTGTGCGTCATTAGAACTCCAAGGTTGCAAAACATGAGTGTTTGTCAGTAGAGAACCTTCTCTATCAATAAAAAAACCTGTTCCATAGATAGTTTCTTCCGTAGCTTCCGGAACTGTAAGTTGAAATTCTTTTCCGTTTATTTTCGCAAAATAGCCGTATTGATGTTTGATCAATACTACCGCATCTTTGTAAGCATCATAAACTTTGGTATCTGTATCGAGGCATTGGTTTATTTCAACAGGAATTTCTTTCTGTTTCATATATTTATATCCAAAAAAAGATGCAGATCCGAGAATAATAACACTTCCTAAAGCATAAAATGCAATTTTGTAGGGGTTTTTCTTTTTAGTTTCGATTGGTTGAGAACCCTGATTTGTTTCTTCAGGTAAAGGAATTTTTTCTTCAGAATTAATATTAGAATTTTCTGCAAGAGAATGTGCAGATTCGGAAAAATCATACTGATTCTGAGGGGTTTCACCGTGGGGTTGAGAATCCAACCCATTGTTGGAATCATTTTTTTCGTTGTTCATTTGTGTTAATTAAGTTAAAAAAATGTTGACTCTAATGAAAGAATCAACATTTTATAAAATTAAAAAAAATTTTTAATTTATTTCAAATTATTTAAAGCATGTTCCAATTTCGGCATCATTACTTCAATTTCAGTGATATCCAAACCACCCACAGAAGCTCTGAACCAAGGCTCAGATTTGGCTTCACCGAAAGCTGAGAAAGGAACTAAAGCAACTCCAGCTTCATTGATTAAATAAAATACTAAGTCTGAAGAACTTTCGATAAGAGCTCCATCAGGTTTTGTTTTTCCTATGTAATCTAATTTGATTGTTAAGTACAGTGCTCCCATCGGTTCGATGCTTTCTACAGCAAGTCCTTTTCCTTTCAAATCCTGAATTCCATTGTGAAGAACTTTTAGACTTGCTTCAAGTTTTCCTTTAAATTCGTTTACGAAAGTATCTACATTATCAGAGTTTTGATAATATTTCGCAGTAGCTTCCTGCTCAGGTTTTGGCGCCCAAGCTCCAACGTGAGTAAGAAGTGCTTTCATTTTATCAATGATATTTGCAGGGCCAAATCCCCAACCAACACGCACTCCGGTTGCAGCAAGACATTTTGAAATACCGTCAATATAAATAGTAAATTCTCTCATTTCAGGGAAAAGTGAAACGGGATCAACGTGTTTTGCACCAAAAGTAAGATTCGAATAAATTTGATCATACATTATATACAACGGCTTTTCGTCTGCTCCTCTTCTTTTGTTTTCTTCTAAAACAAGCTGACAAATTTCTGAAAGCTGTTCTTCCGTAAACATTGTTCCTGTAGGGTTTAACGGAGAACAAAGTGCCAATAAAACAGCTCCGCTCAAATGTGGCTTAAGCTCTTCTGCTGTCGGTAAAAAGTTATTTTCGGGAGTAGTTTTTACCTCAATTGCATCTGCTGAAGTCAAATATGCGTAATGATTGTTATTCCAAGACGGTGTCGGATAAATTACTTTATCACCTTCATCAACAATCACTTTATAAACAGCGTAAATCAATGGTCTTGAACCTGCTGTGATCAAAACATCATTCGCGTCATAATCAAGATTCCATCTTCTTTTAAGATCGTTGGAAACTTCTTTTCTTAAAGATAAAAGTCCGTTTGCAGGCGGATAATTCGTTAAATTATTCTGATACGCTTTCTGAATTTCTTCTTTCAACTCTGCCGGAATCGGATACAGATTAGAATTCAGATCGCCAATAGTAAGGTTGGCTATTTCTGCTCCTTTTGCCTTAAGATCATTTACTTCATTACCAATTTTTACAATTTCAGAACCGATCAGGTTCGCCGCTAATTTTGAAACTTTCACTTTTTATATATTAGATGTTAAATGTTATAAGTTATTAATTATGAATTATGAGTTTTTACTCTTCGTGGTTATAATAATGCTTCTCAATATTTTCAAAATTTCCATTGCTGGATTTTTTAACTTTTCAAATTCTTCTTTTGAAATATATTGAGTTTCATATAAAAGTTCTAGCCAATAAATTGTTTTGTCACATTCTTTTTGAGAGATGGATAATTTATGTATAAAATCTAATCTACTTTGCGCATTTAAGGCTTCACGTACATTTGCTCCTACTGAAGTTCCTGATCGTAAAAGTTGTTTAGATAAAACATATTCTTTTTTATCAACTGTAAACTTTCTATAAAAATTGACAATAATTACAGCGAAATCAAAACTTTTCTTACCAACAATGCTCTCACTCATAATTTATAATTCAAAACTTATAACTAATTATATTAATTTAACTGAAGATCTTTTCTTACTTCTTCTATTTTTTGTTCTAAAGATTTTAATGTTGCTTTAAAATCTTCTTTTGAGTTTAAATCTTGTTTTACAGAAACGTAAAATTTGATCTTTGGCTCTGTTCCTGAAGGTCTTACGCACACTTTTGTTCCGTCTTGTGTGTAATAGATCAAAACATTTGATTTTGGAATATCATTCATCACATGTTTTTGATTTTCAGAAACTACAAAATTAGTCTGCTCTTTGAAATCTTTCACTTCTTCTACTAAAGATCCAGCCAATGATTTTGGAGGATTTTCACGGAAATTTTTCATCATATTCTGAATTTCTTCTGCACCTTCTCTACCTTTTTTCGTAACGTTGATCAAGCCTTCGTAATACATTCCTGTGTCCTGATAAATCTCAATCAGATATTCGTACATTGTTTTTCCGTTGGCTTTGCACCAAGCCGCAATTTCGCAGGCTAAAATGATGCTTCCGCAAGAATCTTTATCACGCACAAAATCTCCTGTCATAAATCCGAAACTTTCTTCACCACCGCAAATGAATTTTTCCTGACCTTCGAAATCACGGATCATTTTTCCGATCCATTTGAAACCTGTCAATCCAACTTTGCAGTCAACACCGAATTTTTTAGCAATGTCAAAGAAAATATCTGAAGTCACGATTGTAGAACCGATAAATTCTTTTCCTATAATTTTATTTTGCTTTTTTAATTGGTCTAAAATATAATACGTTAAAATCGTATTACACTGATTTCCATTTAATAACTGAATTTCACCTTCAAGATTTCTTACTGCAATTCCCAATCTGTCACCATCCGGATCAGTCCCGATTACGATGTCTGCGTTGGTGATTTTAGCTAAATCCATTGCCATTTCCAAAGCTGCAGGTTCTTCCGGATTCGGAGAATCTACCGTTGGGAAATTTCCACTTGGAATCATTTGTTCTTTAACCAAATCAACTTTTTTGAAGCCTGCCTTTTCCAAAGCTTTGGGAACTGTTGTATAAGTCGTTCCATGGATTGATGTGAAAACGATATTTAAATTTCCTTTTCCAACATCTTGGTAAGTAGAATTTTCGATACAGGCATCGATATAAACATCATCCTGCTCCTCTCCGATCCATTCGATCAGATCATCATTTCCGTCAAATTTAATTTCTTCAAATTTCACAGAATATACTTCATTGATAATCGCTTCATCATGCGGCGGAACGATTTGCGCTCCATCATTCCAGTATACTTTGTAACCATTATATTCTGGTGGATTGTGAGAAGCTGTCAATACAATCCCTCCGTTACATTTTCTGTCACGAACGGTGAGAGATAATTCCGGAGTTGGTCTGTGATCTTTAAAAAGAAGAACCTTAATTCCGTTTGCCGTTAAAACATCAGCAACAAGTTTTCCGAATTCTTTTGAGTTATTTCTTACGTCATAAGCAATCGCAACACTAATTTGGCTCGTCTCTGACTTCGCCGAACCTTCGGTTTCTTCACCATGAAATTGCTGTAACATATAATTCGCAAGTCCCTGTGTTGCTTGACCTAACGTGTATTTATTTAAACGATTAGTTCCAACACCCATAATTCCACGCATTCCTCCTGTACCAAACTCCAATTCTCTGTAAAAAGAATCTTCAAGGTCTGGAGAATTGCTGTCGATTAATGCTTGAACAGCATCTTTCGTTTCCTGATCAAATGTATCTGAAAGCCATAATTTAGCTTTATCAATGGTTGATATTTCTGACATTATTTATAGTTTATTTATTATTGTCCAACAGGTTTATTATCAGTATAGGCAGGTATTACAACAGCAACTCCTACTATTCCTACGATAAGAGGAATTGTTTTTCCTGCACTTTGCTTTAAAATTTTATTAATATTACCTTTTTCAATCTGAACTTCTGAATTTTCTTGTTTTCCAACAATTAAATTTTCGGTTTGTTTTAAAAATTCAAACTGTCTTATTTTATTTCCGTCTTTTGTTTCAATAATATATTTTGAATTATTTCTTAAAACAGAATAATCATAATTATTTTTGAAACTTACTTTCGTTGACACACAAGATGTTGAGGACGTTGCGATCAGGATTAAAAATAGTAAAAGAGTTTTCATCTAGTTATCTAAATACATTTTAGAAATTCTACTGAAGTTTTTTATTCTCAACTTTTGTAGTTTTTTCAACCTTAAAAGCTCTGATCGGATCATTGTAATACAAAAATTTAGCTGTATTTTGTATATTTCCCTTTAATGAATCCTTTACATTAACTTCTGCATAATTTCCATTTTTAGAATCAATGTTCAGATTCGCGATTTTCCAATATGGCGCGATCAAACTTGCTGTATCTGAGATTTTTATCAGTGCATCTTTAGTTTCACCCAAAAAATTGGCACGGCTTCTGTTCAGCATTTCCACTTCTGCTCTTCTTGTATTCACTGAACCCATAAAAGTAGCATTATTTTTTAAATTGAGTCTAAAATTATCGGTTTTAATTTCGCTTGAAATATTCATTTCCACAGAATCTGAAAGAGAAACTTTTTCCAGATTGTATTTCGAATAAATAGTCACATTGTAGAAATCTACACCTTTTGTTCCTCTGCCTTCTTTGATAGAAAGTGTTTTTTCATCTACGTCAACATCCAGATTATCAGCAATATTCGGATAGGTTTCAATTTCAACAAAATTCTTCGGTCCTCTTGCGTAAAATACACGAAATTTTCCGTCTAAATCTAAATTGACAAATTCTTCCACATCAATTTCTTTTTTCTCTAAATTTCCTTTTGGGGAAATTTTTCCGCAGGAAATTATTGTCAACAATAATATAGTGTAAATTGTATTTTTCATTTCAGTATACTAAACAAGAACTATATCAGTTTGAATATCTATTCTAAATTTATATTTATCAAAAAATTTTTTTTGTAACTCGTTATCAATTTCATAGAATATACCTTTCTTTTTTTTGTTACAACCAAAAACCTTTTTATGTTTATAATTGCTTAATTCATTTGGATGAAACTCGTTAAGAAAATTGATAGTACTCTCTAATTGTATTAACATATCTCCACTATGTAGTTTTGCTCTATCTTTTAATTCTAATAAAAAAAGGTGCTTTTCAGTAGTAAGCATTCCTTCACATCTACCTCGATTAGGATATTCAACATCATTTAGAACACATTTATCTATTGCCGTAAAAAGAATATTATATCCTTCACCATTGTTGCCCTTTTCATTTTTAACAGTTGCAGCCCAATCATCAGGATTATTTTCATCAATATAAGCCTTAATTCCATCAATATCATCGCGGATGCCGAATAGTTTCTTATTGATTGGAATTTCTTGACAACTATTATCAAAAAAATTTAAACTCATAATTCTTCTTCAATTTCTAATAGTTGATCAAAAATTTCATTTCCTTTCTTTAGCATTAAATTTAAATAATTATTATCTGAAGGGATTCCTTCATAATCCGACAATTTGCTTATTAGACCATTATTTAATTCATATATAGAAATTTCTCTAGATGATATCGTTGAATTAAGATTTATAACATTAGCAATCTTATCTTTTTGATCTTTATCATTAATTTTATCTATTAATTCTCTAGCCTGTACAGATATACTTAGGTAATTAACAATATATGGACTATGAGATGTCATTATTAATTTATTATTTAAAACTAAATTATTTAAAACTAACAAACTACTTAACATTTTCCATTGTGATAGAGGAAAAAGATTTTGTTCAGGTTCTTCAACAATATTAATAAATGTTTTTTTATTAAATCTCTCTGATAATGCAGATACAGCAAGCCTTTTCTGTTCAATAGTTAAATTATCATTATTGTAAATTTCCACGACAATATTTTTAAACCTATTTTGTTCCTGTGAACTCATAGACTCTTTATTTTCAGAAGAAATTTTAATGGAATTAGAAAGAAAATTAGATACTAAATATAGTGGAACTAAGGATTGAATTCCACTAGAGGATTCTGATAATCTTACTTTATGATCTTTGTTTTTAATATTAATTATTTTATGCTGTTTATCATACTCAACAATAAGATTATCAATTGGTAATTCAAACCTACTATTTAAGGAATTTAAAGCATTATCAAACTCTGTTAAAAATTCTTGTAAAGATTCCGATGAGAGTTTTAATTCGTTTGCCGATTTAACATACGATATAAAATTCCTTTCAGCTGGAACATACATAATTTGCGGAAGTTTATAATTATCACCTAATACAGTTATAACTTTAAGAGTGTTTTTTTCATAAATAAAATGAAAAGCATCTCCAACATACTCTATAACAGAATTATCAGGATGGTTAAAATAGTTTTCAAGCCGATGATATTTAAAGAAATAATTTTTCAATCTGTTTTTTCTTTCTAACCATTTTTCATCAAAATCACCCCTAACTAAAGCCTTTTCAATCCACATAAATGTTGAAATTAATTTAGCTATTGTACTTTTTCCAGAGCCTTGATCACCTATAAATAATGTGACTTTTTTTATATCAATCCAACCATTATTTTCTAGAATTCCATCCTTTATGGGTCCAAAATTCTTAATTTTAATTTTCATAATAAATATCTTATATCACTTCGTCAATATTATAATTCTTATGCTCTCTGTTGGTTCGGATAATCATTTCACCCAAAAATCCTGCAATGAAAAGCAAAGTTCCCATCAACATCATAGTTAATGCAATAAAAAACCATGGATTATTCGTGATTAAATGTCCGTAAATTCCTCTTGCAACATCAATCAATTTTGAAACTCCTAACCAAAATGCAGAGAGAAAACCTACGATAAACATGATGGTTCCAACTGCTCCAAAGAAATGCATTGGTCTTCCGCCAAAACGGCTTACAAACCAAAGGGTTACCAAATCTAAAAATCCGCGAACGAATCTTTCTGTCCCAAATTTTGAGGTTCCGTAAGGTCTTGCCTGATGCGGAACTTCTTTCTCTGTAATTCTTCTGAAACCTGCATTCGCCGCCAAAACAGGAATGTAACGGTGCATATCTCCGTACACATCAATTGATTTTACAACCTGTTTTTTATAAGCTTTCAGACCACAGTTGAAGTCATGCAAATACACTCCGGAAACTTTTCTTGCTGCAGCATTGAAGAGTTTTGAAGGCACATTTTTGGTCATCACATTGTCAAAACGCTTCTTTTTCCAGCCGGAAACAATGTCGTAATTATCTTCAATCACCATTCTGTACAGCTCAGGAATTTCTTCCGGAAAATCCTGTAGGTCGGCATCCATGGTAATGATTACATCACCGTTGGTTCTTGCAAAAGCTGCGTGTAAAGCTTGTGATTTTCCGTAATTTTTGGAAAATTTTATTCCGTGGATCTGTGGATGCTGCACTTTCAAATTCTCAATAATGCTCCACGATAGATCTGTACTTCCGTCGTCGATAAACCATACCTCATAAGATAAGTTACTGGTTTTACAAACATTATCAATTCTTGTAAAAAGCTCTTCGAGAGATTCTTCCTCGTTAAGCAACGGAATAACTATAGATAAATTCATTTAATTTCAATAAAAAATTACTCTTCAATGATTTCTTCAGGCATTGTTTTCTTTCTGAAAAATGCCCCGAAAAATACTGACAAAACTACGTAAAATATAAGAATTGATGCAAAATATCCTGAAAAATGACTTGCTGTCAACATATCTTTTCCCTTAACTGTTTTAGGGTCAAATCTCTGAAGACCTTCCTGATATTTTTGCTCGAGCTCGTCGATGTCTTTTTGATGTTTCAAAATCTTTTTTGCAGAAAGATATTCTTTATCTAATTCTGACTTTTGTCTCTGAACATATTGGTAATTAAGAAGATCTTTTGCATCAGTATCGATAAAATTTAAGAAAGAAAAAATGCTTACAATTGATAAAATTCCGCCGACAAACATCGGAACAAAAGCTCTTTTAAAAGCTTCTCTGAAACCCATTCTATGAGTATTCCAACGGGATTTTACAGACCAAAAAGCTGTAAGTGCATAAAAAATTGGTAAAACGAAAGCATTGACTTTCAATGAAGTATCAAAATACTCAACGCCTGAGAAGAGGAAATAAACTACAAAAAAGATCACCATTGTAGCAGCATAAAGCAAAATTCCTAAGATTACTGGACTTTTCGTCATAATTCTAATTTTTAGAAAATTTCTTAAAAAATATTGCTCTAAATTTCAGCAGTTTAGCTTTGATAAAGGATTTTTCTAAGATTTTTTCTTTAATAATATTTTTAAGTTTACAATTAATTCCTATCTTTGCAACGGCAAGTCCTAAACAACCAGCTCCTGAGAACCCTCCAGGGTGGGAACGCAGCAAAGGTAATTGGTCGTAGCGGTGTGATTTAGGTAGCTTGCCATTTTTTATTTTTTTAAATTAAGAGATTAAGATGATTTTATTTAAATTACTTAATCTCTTAATTTTTTTTTGTTATATATCGAAATTTTCACCCAATTTTGGAAGAATCAATTCAACATTTTTTTCTTTAAACTGATTCATTGCATTTTCATGATCGATCTCAATTGCCGGGAAAGTATCAAAATGACATCCGATCACTTTTGGAGTTTTCAGTAATTCTGAAGCTGCAAAAGCTGCTTTTCTTGCACACATCGTGTAATGACCACCAATCGGAAGAATTGATAAGTGTAAATTTCCATATAATTGTGGAAATAACTGCATATCTGCCATTACTCCTGTATCTCCTGCCAAATAAACATTCTTACCTTCAGGAAGTCTGAAAATGTATCCTACAGGAACTCCACCATAGCTTCCGTCTGGAAAAGAACTTGTATGATGAGCCGGAACCATAGAGATTTTAAGATCGTCGATTTCTGCTGATCCTCCTAAGTTCACATCATCTTTATTTGTAGCTTCTTTAAAGTACGCACAGATTTCTGGCTGACCAATAATGGTAGCTTCAGGATAATGCTGTAATACTTCTCCTACATCTGCAATGTGATCTCCGTGAGCGTGAGTGATTAAAATGTAATCAATTTTCTGAGCTGTAATATCAAATCCTGATTCAGCTTTTTTGTAATTGTAGAAAGGATCACAAAGAATTGTTTTCTCTTTGTAAGTGAACAAAAAACAGTTTTGTCCTAAGTATTGTATTTTCATTTTAATTTATATTAGTAAAATTAGAAGTAACATTGTATAAATAGAACCAGCTATATTCATCAAAAAATAAAATTTATTGGAATGATTTTTCTTAAATAAAGAAATAATTGCCGGAATCATGAACAAAATATAAATAATAAAAAATGGGATTACTATATATCCAAATCCCATTGGACCTCCATCTTCTATAAATGTAATCGAAGTCAAATAAATAAAAAATGGACTGGAAATCAATATAAAAATTGATAATATTTGATTAGTAATCCTTATTATTTGGTTATCCATTCTGTATGGAAATTATCTTTAATTATTTGAAAAGATTAAGACCGATTGCTGTAAACAAAGCCATCATAAAGGTAAGAATTCCAACCTGCTTCAAGAATGGATCAAGTTGCCTCGGTTCTTTGACTTCCATGATTTTTCTTCTCAGTTTAGCAAATGGAATAATTAAAATCATCACGATGAAAACATAATAATTCTGTGACTGTAAAAATCCGTTTATAGCTAAAAAAATAAGGATTAAAATCAATGGGAACTGCAGTAAAACCATTTCGTAAATCATGGCATTTTTAAAACCAATTCTCAAAGCGAAACTATTTTTCCCTGATAATTTATCGCTCTCGATATCTCTCATGTTATTGAGATTAAGAACCGCCATACTCATCATTCCCACCGCTGTTCCAGGCAAAAGCATATCCCAACTGAATGTTTTTGTAAATAGAAAATAACTTCCACAAACCGAAACCAAACCAAAAAACACAAATACAAAAAGATCTCCCAATCCCATATATCCGTAAGGTTTTTTACCAATTGTATAACCGATTGCCGCTAAAATACTCGCCACTCCTAATCCGATGAAAATATAAAATTCATTCATATATTCGGGAATGAAAGCGATGTATAACAAAGCAACCGTTGCCACAAAAGATAATACTGAGAATAAAATCACAGCATTTCTCATTTGTTTTGCTGTAATTTTCCCTGAAGCTACCGCTCTTGCTTCGGCTTCGGAAGCTCTTTTAGCATCCGTTCCTTTTATTCCGTCACCGTAATCGTTGGCATAATTTGATAAAATCTGATACAGTAAAGTAACCAAAAGTGCTAAAGCAAAAATTTTCCAGTCCCAAGTTCCACCTTCGCCCCAGAGTCTCCATTTTGCAATGAATGACCCCATGATAATTCCGCTCAGGGAAAGCGGTAATGTTCTAAGCCTTGCAGCTTTTATCCAATCTGACATCAAGTTTTTATTTAATTATTCTTAGAATTTTCAATTTTATAGATACAGTAATTCAGCAGTTTTTTTAATTTAAAAAAATCTAAAGCGACTATTTTGAAGCGTCCTGCAGATGTATAAAAAGTGATACTTCCCAAGTTTGTTTTTCTTTGCCAAAAATACTGAGAAATTTTTACAGTCTGAAGCTTTTCTACCTCAAAAGTTTTATGATTTATATCCCAAATTCCTGATTTTAGTCTGATAAATCTTTCGTTAAAAAATAATTTTAAATTGCGGAATGAAATTAAAATAAGTAATTCTACTAAAACAATATGGATAAATACTAAAAACCAATAGTTTATAAAAATGTCTTTCTCTATCAGGAATACCAATATCAAAGGCACACAAATCCACTCAAAAGTATTGACCAGTATTAGTCTGAAATTTGGTTTTAAAAAATCTGCAAAAGTGGGATTTTCTTCCCAGATAGCTGAGAGCAGCTGTACTTTTTCAGAATTAGAAATTCCAGGAACAGCAGCTACATTTTTCTCATCTTCTTCCTCATTCTTTCCAATCTGAAGAAATTTCACGTAAGAAATATTCAATTTCTTCTGAATCCAGTTTTGCGTTTCTGTGATGACCTGCACCTTCGATTTGTTAACAATTGAATTGCGTGTATTAAACAAACCATACTCGAAAGAAAAACTCTGCCTGTTCTCATTGATTGTAAAGTTGAAAAATTTGATAAGTGTTCGAACAGCATTAATTATTATACCCACAATAATGACTATCAAAACCAATCCTAAAATCATAGGAACAGAGAATGCCAAAAACTGAGATTCTACCGTGTCGTAATCTAATTGAGTTTTAAATTCTACTTTTTTGAGCAGATTACTGAGTTCAGAAAAACCATAAATCACCAAACTGACCAACGCAAAAAAACTCTGAACATAATTGGCTGTAACTCCATATTTTAAGATATTTGCGGTGGAGATTTTAACCGGATGCTGTTCTTTATTTTCTTTGATTTCTCTGAGTTCATTAGCCTGCTCAGGAGCGTTTTCTATTTGTTTCTCCGTCAGCAGATATTCTTTAAGATCTACTGCATTCTGTTTGGTCAAAGCAGAAATTTTCACTTCCTTCTCAGAACTTCCGGGTGTGTCAATTTCAAGTTTGTAAATATTAAAAAACTGATGAACAAAAGGTTGTGAAATATTAACCTCCTGAATGTTTTCTCTTTTAATTTTGGTGACTGAAGTATTTATAATTCCCTGATGAATGACAAATTCATCATTTTCATCATCGATGTAATATTTAAAATGATAATACTGTAGAATCGCAGAAACAATGAGAATCAATAAAACTGCGATTACCGAAATGATAATCATCCAGAGTTCTATATCTTTATTTTTAACAAAATAAAATATGATGAAAACCCATAGGTTTTTAACGACCAATCCTACATTATATAAGAAAAGCAATACAATGCCCGTTTTCGACTGTCGTTGAGGCTGAAAAAAAGAATTATGCTTCTCCTCCATTGTCTGTTTTTTCCTTCGAAATACTATCACGGATCAAATTATTAATTCCTTCTGCAATATCTTCTGGGAGGCCGTTGATGGTGATATCACCGCCGCTCACTCCAGCTGTATAAACTGCAACTGATTTTAGGTTTAAGATCTTAGAAAACCAACCCTGCTCTACTTTGATATGCTGAATTCTTTTGAAGGGAACAATCATTAAAGTTCGCTTAAACCAGCCATGTTGATACACCAAATCTTTTTCACGGATCGCATATTTTCTGAATTTAAAACCAATCACAGCATTTAAAAACAGAAAAACAATCAGCAGAAAAATTCCAACTACAATTGCCCATATCTCCAGTGAACTTAGATTAAAATAAAAAAAATAAAAAGCTACCCCCATCACTCCGATTAAGAAAACCGAGAATAATACAATGTTCAGCAAAATAATCTGCAGATATTTTGGCGATATGGACACGAGTTTTAAATCACCAAAATCAGGGATTTTGAGATCGAAAACCTGAAAATTTTGAAAGTTGTTTTCCATAATTTATTTTCCGCACATTTTGCAGATGAGGAAGATTTATTTCTGTTATTTTAGAAACTTTTATAATCTGAGAATGTATTTAGCACAAAATAATAGGTAATGAAATTACTCATTACCTATTGCTCATTATTTATATTTTAAGAGATCCACTGATCTTTTCCGAAATCCGGTTTTCTTTTTTCAAGGAAAGCATTTCTACCTTCTTTCGCTTCTTCTGTCATGTAAGCCAAACGTGTTGCTTCACCTGCAAAAATCTGCTGGCCAACCATTCCGTCATCTGTAAGATTCATGGCAAATTTCAGCATTCTGATTGAAGTCGGAGACTTAGCTAAAATTTCCTGCGCCCATTCGTACGCAGTATCTTCTAATTCTTCGTGAGGAATCACGGCATTTACCATTCCCATTTCCAAAGCTTCCTGCGCCGAATAATTTCTACCTAAAAAGAAAATTTCACGCGCTTTTTTCTGTCCCACCATTTTTGCTAAATAAGCAGAACCGTAACCGCCGTCAAAACTCGTCACATCGGCATCAGTTTGTTTGAAAATAGCATGTTCTTTACTGGCTAAAGTCAAGTCACAAACCACGTGAAGAGAATGACCTCCACCAACTGCCCAACCCGGAACAACCGCAATCACCGCTTTTGGCATAAAACGGATCAAACGCTGAACTTCCAAAATATTTAGACGGTGTCTTCCGTCTTCACCTACATAACCTTGCTGACCTCTTGCATTCTGATCACCTCCGCTGCAAAAAGCCCAACCTCCATCTTTAGAACTCGGTCCTTCTCCGGAAAGCAAAACGACCCCTATCGAAGAATCTTCGTAAGCATCATAAAAAGCATCATACAATTCTGAAGTTGTTTTTGGTCTGAAAGCATTACGAACTTCAGGTCTGTTGAAGGCAATTCTTGCTACGCCATTACATTTTTTGTAGGTAATATCTTCGTATTCTTTGACGGTTTTCCACTCGATCATTTTGTAAAAATTTTCTCAAAGATACGGAATTAAGGAGAATTTTGAAATTGAAATTTGATGATAATTTCTGAAATTTCTTTCACATTTCATCAGAATTTAAACTATTAATATTTCAATAAAAATTTAATAACTAATTTGAAAATCAAGCTATTAGTGAGAACAAAAAAATGTATTTCTTTTAATATTTAAAAATATAAAAAAAAACCGAAACAAAAATGCTTCGGTTTCTCTATGTAAATTCTTAATTGAATTATTTTGGCTGTTTTGCTCTAAGTTCTGCTTCTTTAGCTTTCATTTCATTCATCTTCGGGATATTTTTTGTAATCCCGTAGATTTCTTTTAATGTACTTACAGCTTCGATATTTTCAGGACTGGTTTGATACCACTTTTCTGCATGTGGCAATGCTTTGTTGAATCTCTCCTTTCTCGCCTCAATTAATGTTGTTGCTTTATCTGGATCTGACTTTCTCAACGTATTAATATTCTCAACAGCTTTAGCATCATCTCCAAGTGAAGTGTACACTAAATTCTGATAAGCATTATTTAGCAACGCAGTATTGGTTCCTGCAAGTTCAATAGCTTTTTGAAACGAACCAAGTGATTCAGCTTCTGTAGCTGGAGTCTTTGCTTGTAAAACTCCTAAATTGTACCAGTTAGTTGCATCGTTAGGATTTTTAGCCAGTTGCTCTTTTAAATTTGCCAAAAATTTGTCTGTATTACCTGTTGCGTATAAAGCTGAACCTTGATATTCTTTCAATTTAGCATTGGTAGGAAATTTAGCTAAACCTTTATCAATTAAAGCTAAAGCTTCGTCATTCCTTTTAGCATTTAAAAGTAAAGATGACAATGTTTCATACATATCCACCTCTAAACTTTTTGTTTGCTCGATTTTGAAATCAGTATAGTCTTTAGTCCCAGCTTTTTTTAAACCCTCCCAAATACCTTTATTTAGAGAAGTGACTGCACCAGTTTTAACCTCTTTAGCCGTATATTGAGTTGTAACACCTGTATAGCCAGAATTGATCAAATCTGTATAAATTTTAATCGATTCGTCTACATTATTTGCAAGAGCATAACTAAGTCCTGCATAATACATATAAACTTTATCATCCTGACCACTTGTTTTCATCAAATTATATACTTCTAAAAACTTAGGAGCTGCAACAGCGTAGTTTTTCGCCTGATAAGCATCCATTGCTGCTTTATTAGAAGCTTGTAATTGCGCGTTAACATCTTTTGCATCTTTTTGTCCAAAAACAAATGCCGATGAAACAATAGCTATACCTAAAATTAGCTTTTTCATAATAACAATTTTAATTTATATTAATTATTCTTTAGAGTCAGAATCTTCAGTTTGATCTTCTGAATTTTCATTTTCTGAATTGTTTTCTATTTCAGGAGCATCACCATCTTCTGTTGGTAAAATTGCAGTTTCGGCCCCTTCCAAAAGCTCTTCTTCTTCAACTACATCTTTATCCATTTCAACTTTTGCGATGGCTGCAATTTCATCATTCTTTTTCAGATTGATCATTTTCACACCCTGAGTATTTCTACCCATTACACGCATCTCGTTCATATTCATTCTGATCGCAACCCCCGATTTATTAATAATCATCAATCCATCTTCGTCTGTAACATTCTGAATAGCAATAAGATTACCTGTTTTTTCAGTAATATTTAAAGTGATAACACCTTTTCCACCTCTGTTGGTTATTCGATAATCTTCTACAGCTGTTCTCTTACCATATCCTTTTTCAGATACCACAAGTACTGTATCATTTTCCAAGTCGTTCACAACAATCATACCAATTGCCTCATCATCTTCTTCCATACTAATCCCGCGAACACCGATAGAACCTCTACCAACTTCTCTTACTTTTGCTTCAGGGAAACGGATACATTTTCCATTCTTTGTAGCAATCATGATTTCTGAAGTTCCATTCGTTAAATAAGCACCCAACAACATGTCATTATCTCTGATTTCAATTGCATTTACACCATTTACTCTCGGACGTGAATAAGCTTCAAGAGACGTTTTCTTAATCGTACCATTTTTGGTTACCATTACAACGCTCATTTGATTTACATATTCGGCATCTTTCAGATTGTTTGTTCTAATGTAAGCTTTAATCTTATCATCCGGTTCGATGTTGATCAAGTTTTGCACCGCTCTTCCTTTTGCCGTTTTAGAACCTTCAGGAATTTCAAATACTCTTAACCAGTAACATTTACCTTTTTCTGTAAAGAATAACATATACTGGTGATTGGTCGCAGAAACGATATATTCCAAGAAATCTGAATCTCTTGTTGTTGCCGCTTTATTTCCTACACCACCTCTGCTCTGAATTTTATATTCTGAAAGTAACGTTCTCTTCACATATCCTGCGTGAGAAATTGTAAGAACTACCGCTTCATTCGGGATAATATCTTCGATTGACATTTCACCTCCGGAATAATCGATTTCAGTTCTTCTTTCGTCACCGTATCTTTCTTTAATTTCAGCTAATTCATCCTTAATGATTTGGAATCTTCTTGGTTCGTTTGCCAAAATATCTTCCAAATTATTAATTTCTTTCATGATTGCTTCGTATTCATCACGGATCTTATCAAGCTCCATTCCTGTCAGACGAGCCAAACGAAGGTCTAGAATCGCCTGCGCCTGAAGTTCAGATAGATCAAATTCCTGAATAATTCCTTCTTTTGCCGCCTGCGGAGTTGCACTGTGACGGATGATTGAAATTGCTTTATCTAAAGAATCCTGAGTTCCGATCACCTTCATGAAACCTTCAAGAATATGTGCTCTTTCTCTCGCTTTTCTAAGCTCATACTCCGTTCTTCTTACGATGATAACGTGTCTGTGCTCAACAAAATGATGAATAATATCTTTTAAATTCAACTGCTCTGGTCTTCCGTGAACCAATGCAATATTATTTACACTGAATGAAGTTTGTAGTGCAGTATATTTATATAATAAATTTAAAACAACATTAGGAATCGCATCGTTTTTCAATTCATAAACAACACGCATTCCGTTTCTGTCTGATTCGTCTCTGATCTCAAAGATACCTGGAATTTTTTCATCCTTTACCAATTCGGCTGTTCGGGCGATCATTTCAGCCTTATTTACCTGATAAGGGATCTCAGTTACAATAATTGCATTTCTGTTGTGCACTTCTTCAAAGCTTACCTTTGCTCTAAGAACTACTCTTCCTCTTCCTGTATGGAAAGCATCTCTTACACCGTCGTAACCATAGATAATTCCACCTGTTGGAAAATCCGGAGCTACAATGTGCTGCATCAATTCATCAATTGTGATTTCTCTGTTGTCAATATACGCAGTTATTGCATCAACTGCTTCAGATAGATTATGAGGCGCCATATTGGTCGCCATACCTACTGCGATACCTGAAGTACCGTTTACCAAAAGATTTGGAATTTTTGTAGGCATTACGCTTGGTTCCGTCAAGCTATCATCGAAGTTATTCTGAAAGTCTACTGTTTCTTTATCAAGATCAGATAAAATATCATCCGAAATTTTCTTTAATCTTGCTTCAGTATAACGCATTGCTGCAGGCGGATCACCATCCATTGAACCAAAGTTACCTTGCCCGTCAACTTGTGGATAACGTAAACTCCACGGCTGAGCCATTCTTACCATTGCATCGTATACAGAAGAATCTCCGTGTGGGTGATATTTACCTAAAACATCCCCAACAATTCTTGCAGATTTTAAGTATTTTCTGTTTGAAAAAACCCCTAATCCATACATACCGTAAAGTACTCTTCTATGAACAGGTTTCAAGCCATCTCTTACATCCGGTAAAGCTCTTGAAACAATAACGGACATTGAATAATCAATATAAGATGACTTCATTTCATCAACAATGTTGATAGGAATCAATCTTTCTCCTTCTTTTTGCATATATAACTTTTATTGTAATGATAATCAGATGTTTAAAAAACAACCTGAAAACTATTTATTTTGAATATTTAATAACGGGCTAATTTACGAAAATTTTACCGATTTTTGTTGAAATATTTATTCAAAAAATCTTAAAAATTCTTAAAATATGAGCGTCTTAAGCATTACTTTCCATTGTACAAAAAATCATATTGGTGAATGGGAAAATTACGTTGATGACACATTAGTTATAATGACTGAAAACCTGATGGATGTTGACAAATATATACTTTCTGAAGTTCACAGTGATTTTATTGAAGACGGAAAAAATTATAATCTTTTATTAATTTTTGATGATGAAGAAAAAAGATCGGAGTTTATGGAAAGTGAATTACTAAATATCTCAGAAAGAATCGAAAATAAATTTGGCCAGGAAGTGATGATTTTCACGACATTTTTAAATCCTAAGAAAAAGAAAATCTAAAGTATATTGTAAATAAGCACTTTAAACTTACATAAAAAAGCTGCCTCAAAATGAGACAGCTTTTTTTAACGATGAATGATAATGACCGGTCTGTTACGGTATACACGATGATGCTTATATCTTTTGTGCGGATGATATCTGTGTGCTCTTGCAGGTCTGTAATAATGTTTCTTATAATAATGCCTCGGAGCTCTGTGATATGTTACTCTTTTATATTTTGGTCTATGATGACCACGATAATGACTTTTGTGCGGACCACGATGATGACGTCTCTGAATTGGTTCTGCCTGATAAAACGCAATTGAGAAGACGACCAAAACCAATCCGATAATTTTAGATAAAAACTTCATAATGACTGTAAATTTTAAATTATTTTTCTGCAAATTGGAATATCTACTCCAACAATTAAGGAAGATCGAAATAGAATAACGGAATAATTTCTAAAATAATATAAACTCCTATCTATTTCTTGGATGGTGCTCTTTCAGTTCTTCTACTTTTTTATCGTGTCCTGGTGGCATTGGTCTTTGACTTGGATGTGGTAAACATGATGTAAAAAATGCGGCTAAAACTAAGGCTGCGATTGTATTTTTTAGAAATTTCATAATTAATGATTTTAAATTAATAACCTGAATCATACAATCAAAATGCCAAAAGAACATTTCCTTAAAATCGGAAACCTTAATTTAAAATCTACAAAATATTCGGGCTTCTTCTTTCAAGCATTACAAGATCCATCCATTTTCCATGAAGTTGACCTACTTTCTCACGAATTCCAACATTTCGGAAACCGTTTTTCAGATGAAATTTAATGGAAGCTTCATTTTCAGGAAAAATATTGGATTGTAAAGTCCAGAATCCGTGGTTTTCGCTGTCAACAATCAACTTTTTCAGTAAAAGTGTACCTAAACCTTTCCCTGTAGAATTCTGATCAAAATAAATACTTACTTCAGCTACACCTTTGAAACACTCTCTTTTACTGACGGGCTTCAAAGCGCACCAACCGATAACTTCATTGGTTTCATCTTCCAATACCCAGCGACATTCGTTGATAAAACTGGTATTCCAAACCTCAACGTTGGGAAGTGCCGTGTCAAAAGTAGCAATTCCGCTATCAATGCCTTGTTGAAAAATTTCCATAACACGGGTTTCATCTTTTGGAAGCATTTCTCTTATTTCGTAATTCATTTTTTAATGATATTTTCTTTTATTTTTTCTTTTGATTCTCGAATAATGGGTTTGCTTATCCTTTTCATCTTCAGAAATCACACTTATATTTCCATCAACTTCCAGAATTGCCAGTTTTACATTCTCAATAGTTTCAATTCCGTGTTCTCGGATGGCTTCGTTGATTTCGTCAAAGGTAATTTTTACTTTTCGTAAAGCTACATGATCTGCCACTCCGTCTTTTACCAAAATTACAGGATCAGCTTCCATAAAACTCGCAAAAGAACGATTGGAAAACATCAATCTTTTCAAAGTGAAATTTGCCGCAAACAAAACCAGCGCAGCGACAATTCCGCCTTCAAGAGAAGTGTTTTCACCAACCATTGCATTTTGTACGGCATTTGAAATTAAAAGCAACAAAACAACATCACCCGCATTCAGTTGCGAAAGCTGATTTTTCCCAAAAAGACGAATAGCGATTACCATAAAAAGATAAACACAAAGAGAGCGAACAACAACATCAAGAATAGGATTCACAGGTTAGGAAATTTTAAAATCAAATGTAGACAATTACAGGAAATAAAAAAACTGCTTTTTCAAGCAGTTCAAGGGAAATTGTATATAGTTTGTTTGATCAATTATTTCTGATTATCTGTTGTTGATGTCAACTCTTACCGGCATTACGAAAGACGATGCGATCATGTTTTGATTCAATTTGCTCGGATCAATTTTATACTGAAGATGACTCAACACTTTTTCAATTTCTTTACTCACATTTTTGCAGTCTCCTTTTGAACGTACATTCACGATTTTTCCGTTGTCGGCGATATCAAATTTCACTTCTGAATTCACGACTCCCTGCTTATAGTCAGAGTTTGTAAAATCGAAATTGGCAATTAACAGATTTCTGATTTCATTGAATGCATCATTTTTATTTAACTGAACTTCCTGAATAGTATTATTTGAAGTAGTCTGAGCCTTTACATTACCTGCAATTGCTGTTAATCCTAATGCGAATAGAGAAGCAACAAATATTTGGATTTTATTTTTCATATTGATCTGATTTTAAATTAGATATTAAACTTGTTTTGATTTCTAATTCAAAGATATAAAAAAATATTCATACAAATTTCACATTGAGTTAACATTGAGTTAACATTGGAATTTAAAAAACTGATAGTCAGTTAATTAAATTTTTTAAATAATTGAATTGTTAACATAGGGAGCTAAAATATTTGCGTAAATCTTCTAAATGATTCTCGTAACCAAAACCCCATAACTCTAAATCTGTTTTGTCCAGAAAAGGATTACCTTCAACATTTATAAAATTCAACTTTTTTAAATTCAAAATCTCTTTAATTATTTCAACCTCATTTATCTTATTGTATTTCAGATTTAAATGCTTAATTTCTTTCATAACTTCCAAATTCCTATATTTATTAATCCAATTATTACGTAAGTCTAAATGAATTATATTACAATTACTCAATACTTGAAAATCGACCTCCGTTAAAGCATTAAAATCTATTTTTAAAGTTTTAAGACTTTTCAAATTATTTATTGCATTCATCTCTTTAATCTGATTTCCCGTTAAGTAAAGTTCTTCCAAATTTTTAAGTTTTTCAAATCCTTTTATTTTAGTTATGCAGTTATGTGATAGATTCAACATCTTTAATTTAGGTGTGGGAATCTCATTTAACTTTACAATCTTATTATTGCTGATGATTAGTATTTCTAAATTAAAGAGTGCTTGCAGACCATTAACAACTTTTAAAGAATTTTTATATAGGTTCAGATAAAGTAATTCATTGAAGTTTTCAAAGCCCTTAATACTCTCAATATTATTGTCTGAGAGATTCAGACCTACAACCTTATTCTTCTTATCAGTTAAAAACAGATTGGTGTTTTCGCCCGTTACAATATCATCTTTCACAAATGTCTGTTGAAGTTTGATATTATAAACTTTTTCAAGAGCAATAATTTCTTTTGGCTTTTTCATAAAGTCTGTTTTTATAAAAATAAAAAAAGAATCTGCTTTCACAAATTCTTTTCTATAATTAAGTTGAAATTTCTTTTACATCTCCTTCTTCAAATACTTCCCTGTCAAACTCTTCTTCGATTTAATAATCTCTTCAGGAGTTCCTTTAGCAATAATCTCACCACCGTATTTTCCACCTTCGGGTCCAACGTCGATAATATGATCTGCTAATTTGATAACATCCATATTATGTTCGATTATGATAAATGAATTTCCTAATTCTACCAATTTATTGATGGCATCCATCAGAATTTTTACGTCTTCAAAATGAAGTCCGGTTGTCGGTTCGTCGAGAATATATAAAGTATTTCCGGTTTGTCTTTTTGCGAGTTCTGTAGCTAGTTTAATACGTTGCGCTTCCCCGCCGGAAAGTGTGGTCGACTGTTGTCCCATCGTGATATAACCCAAACCGACATCCTGTAAAGTTTTCACTCTTGCAAAGATCTTCGGAATCGGCTGGAAGAAATCTACCGCTTCATCAATCGTCATATCCAAAACATCGGAAATCGATTTTCCTTTGTAACGAACTTCCAGCGTTTCTCTGTTGAAACGTTTTCCGTTGCAGGTTTCGCAGTGCACGTAAACATCAGGTAAAAAGTTCATTTCAATGACTTTCAGACCTCCTCCCTGACAAGTTTCGCATCTTCCGCCTTTTACGTTGAAAGAAAATCTTCCCGGTTTATAACCACGGATTTTAGATTCAGGCAATTCTGAAAATAAATTTCTGATGTCGGTGAACATTCCTGTGTACGTCGCAGGATTTGAACGGGGCGTTCTACCTATCGGAGTTTGGTCAACATCTACAATTTTATCGATATTGTCAAGACCTTCCACTTTTTTGTAAGGCAAAGGTTCCTGTACGGCTCTGTAAAAATGTTTGTTCAGAATAGGATACAAAGTTCCGTTGATCAGAGAAGATTTTCCGCTTCCTGAAATTCCTGTTACCACCACCAGTTTTCCTAAAGGAATATCAAGCGTAACATTTTTAAGATTGTTTCCTGTAGCACCTTTCAAGACGATACTTTTCCCATTACCTTCCCTTCTTACTTCCGGAATGGCAATTTTTCTTTTTCCGTTGATATAATCTGCAGTAATGGTGTCAGCTTTCAATAAATCTGCAGGTTTTCCCTGCCAAAGAATTTCTCCACCGAATTTTCCGGCTCTCGGACCAATGTCCAAAACCTCATCGGCTTCCATAATCATATCTTTGTCGTGCTCTACTACTAACACTGAGTTTCCGATGTCACGAAGATTCTTTAATGAATTAATTAATCGTTCATTATCTCTCTGGTGCAATCCGATACTTGGTTCATCCAAAATATACAGAACATTCACCAGCTGAGAACCAATTTGCGTTGCCAAACGGATTCTCTGAGATTCTCCACCGGAGAGCGTTTTTGAACTTCTGCTCAGACTTAAATATTCCAAACCTACATCCAGCAAAAACTGAAGTCTGGTTTCGATTTCCTTTAAAATTTCATGGGCGATAATTGCTTGTTTCGGCGAAAATTTATCTTTAACATCTCTCAGCCAATCTTTTAAATCTGATAAACTCAGACCGTTGATTTCAGCGATATTTTTTCCGTCAATTTTAAAGCTTAAACTTCCCGGCTGAAGACGGGTTCCTTTACATTCAGGACAGGTTTCTTCGGTAGTGAAATGTCTTTCAAGCAAAACACCTTCGTAAGATTCTTTCTCATCAATGATTTCCTCCATAAAAGGAATCAAACCATCGAAGCTGATCTTTATTTTTTTGGTAATTCCTGCGTATTTCAGGTCTTTATTAAATTCTTTGTGACAGCCGTTGTACATATAATCCAATGCTTCTGCAGGAATATCTTTAAACGGAGTCGTCAATCCCAAACCGAAAATTTCAAGAATATTTTTGATCTGAGCTAAAATCCATTTATTCGATTTAATATCTTCCAATGGTAATAAACCTCCCTGGTTAATCGATAATTTCGGATTTTCAACAAAATAATCGGTGTTGATTTTTTTAATAGTCCCTAAACCTTTACAGCTTGGGCAACTTCCTTTCGGAGAGTTGAAAGAGAAAGTATTCGGTTCCGGTAAAGCCAATGAATGTCCTGTCTCAGCATCCATTAAATTTTTAGAAAAATATTCAATTTCTGTACTTCCCAGTTTTTGAATTCCGATTACACCTTCCCCCATTTCCATTGCGGTTCTGAGTGATTTCTCCATTCTCGTTTCAGAGGCAGATTCACCGATGATCCAACGGTCAATGACGATGTCGATATCGTGGGTTTTGTAACGGTCGAGTTTTAAATCATACTCAATATCCTGCAATTCACCATCAATTCTCGCCTGTCCGTATCCTTTTTTGGCCATCTGAACAAAAAGTTCGTGATAATGACCTTTTCTTGAACGCACAACCGGAGCCATCAACATCAGCTTTTCGCCTTTGTAGTTTTCTTTAATTGTATCAAGAATCTGATCTTCTGTGTAACTTACCAATTTCTTTCCTGTCGTCTGAGAGTAGGCATCAGAAACCCTTGCAAACAAAAGACGGAGATAATCGTAAAGCTCAGTCACCGTTCCTACTGTAGAGCGTGGGTTTTTATTGGTTGTTTTCTGCTCAATTGCAATTACGGGAGATAATCCTTCGATTTTATCAACATCGGGACGTTCCAAACCGCCTAAAAACTGACGCGCATACGCAGAGAAAGTTTCTATGTAACGACGCTGTCCTTCTGCAAAAATCGTATCAAAAGCCAATGACGATTTTCCGCTTCCGGAAAGTCCGGTGATGACCACCAGTTCGTTTCTCGGAATTTTGACATCAATGTTTTTAAGATTGTGTTCTCTGGCTCCGTAAACTTCTATATATTCTTTTGATTCACTCATAATTTGGGGTGACCTTACATGAAAATCACGATTTGCAAAATTACGGAATTTTATGGAATTTATTGAGTTAAAAATAGTTTCGATTTTAGATGAAAGCGATATTAATTTTTATAAATTTTAAATCTAAATCTTGTCAGATCATCATCTTCTCTCTTCCTTAATTTTATTTAAATTTACACCGTATTAATCAACATTCATGAACAGATTACGACAGCATATCGAAGAAATAACCACCATCAACGATGAAGAATTTGAATCTATCAAAACATTCTTTACACATAAAAACGTCCGTAAAAATCAGTTTCTTCTTCATGAGGGCGACGATGTGCAATTTGAGTTTCTGGTTTTAGAGGGAATTTATAAAGTATTTTATCTCGACGAAAACGGAAAAGAACACATTGTACAATTTGCCAAAAAAAATTGGTGGATGACCGATTATTCCGGTTTCTTTAAGCAAAAAAAATCGACGATGTTTGTAGAATGCCTTTCAGATGGAGAAGTTCTGTGTCTTACTTTGGAAGGACGAGAAAAGCTGGCTGCAGAATTTCACACCATGGAGCATTTTTTCAGAGTAAAACTGACGAACGGTTATGTTGCACTGCAGGACAGAATACGACTTTTGCTATCCAGCACACCTCAGCAGCGATATGAAGAATTTTCAAAATTATATCCCGATCTCATGCTTCAGATTCCTAAAAAATATATTGCAGAATATCTGGGAGTCAGTAGGGAAACATTGAGCAGGCTTTATTCGAATACAAAATAATTATTTAAACCCTTTTGCATTTAAATCTTTGTCTTTCAAGAATAAGTGAAACGGCTTTGTAACCTTTATTTAAATGTTATTTTATAATTCTTTGTCTTTCCTTGTGTTTTTTTATCGCAAAGTAAGACAAGGATTTTACACTAAATTCTTTTTTAAGATAAACAGAGGCATTTCATTTAGCAAAGAAATACTATTGCTTTAATTTTTAAATCCCTTAATTACCTCTTCAAAATGCACAACCATATTTATAAATTTTAATTGATTTAAATATTCAAAGCTTAGTGTGATTTCGGTCACACTTTTTTTGTGACTTTCCTCCTTCAGTTGAGGCTTTGAACCGACATAAATTTGTTGTAGAAATTTAAATAAATAATTAAAATTTATACATATGAAAGCAAAAGTATTAATCATCGTATCCAACGCAAACGCAATCGGGCCAAACAAAAGAAGAACAGGAACTTTCTTATCAGAAGTTGCGCATCCTTATGCAGAATTTGAAAATGCAGATTTTCAAATCGATTTTGCAAGTTTAACGGGTGGATCACCATTTTTAGACGCCTTAAATTTAGCTGATGATCCTGACAATTTAAAATTTCTTACAGGAAAAGGTTGGGAAGATATGCACAAAGCTGCAAAACTTTCAGAAGTTGATGTCAATAATTATGACGCAGTTTTCGTTCCCGGCGGTTTGGCTCCAATGGTCGACATGCCGGAAAATGCTGAACTGAAAAAAGTAATCGCTGAAGCTTATGAGAGAAACGCAGTTGTAGGAGCTGTTTGTCACGGTCCGGTTTCTTTATTAAATGTAAAATTAAGCGACGGAACTTATCTTGTCAATGGTAAAAATATTGCTTCTTTCACCACAGAAGAAGAAGATAGCTATGCGAGAGCTGATGTTCCTTTCGATCTGCAGACTGCATTGACAGAACAAGGCGCTATTTTTCATGCTGCGGAAGCTTGGTCTGCTAACAGTATTGCTGACGGAAATTTAGTGACCGGGCAAAATCCTGCCTCTGCAAAAGGTGTTGGCGAAAAAATCGTTGCCATTTTAGAATCTAAAAATTTATAATTAAAATTAAAATCTAAAAAGATGAGTGAACAAGCAATTTACGTTTACGCCAAATGGCAGGTAAAAGAAGGAAAACTAGATGAAGTTCTTCAAATTTTGAAAGAAGCTTCCAAAAAAAGTTCTGAAGAAGAAGGAAATTTGTTTTACAAAATCCATCAGAGCAAAGCCAATCAAAATATATTGATTTTATTTGAAGGATATGAAAATGAATCAGCTTTGGAATTTCATAAAAACTCAGAGCACTATCAGAATCTGGTTGTGAAACAGATTGTTCCTTTGCTGGAAAACAGAGAGGTAATTGTAATGGATCAGATATTTTAGTCTTATTTAAATAAAAATTCCGGAAATAATTGATCTTCCGGAATTTTATTTTATTTAATTATCAAAAAAATCGATGTCTTCGTTAGATACCAAAACTCTGTATTCTATTCCGTCGATGGCTTTGGAAATGATTTGATTTCTCAGAATATTCGCCATATTTTCCCAATACACTCTTCCGTAAAACGAATAATTTTGCGGTACGACCTCAACGTCAACGGTACGCACGAAACCTTCTTTCGGTTTGTTGCTGATCATTGTTCCTCTTTTTACACGAACATCTTTTAATTCATCTTTCAAAACCATTCTCACATAGTTTATTACATCTTCCAAAGAAATAATTTTATCTCTCGTCGTCAATGCATATTTGTAAGCCTGAATACTATCCGAACCTTTCTGTTCTTCCGCACCACCGATGGTTTCGGTTAAAAGGATCAATGTTTGAGACTTTAACTGATTGGAAAGTTCAGTTCCCGGTCGCATGTGATTGGCAAAAGTACAATGGGTAATCCAGAACGAAGCGTAAGTATGATCGGTTTTTTCAACAGGTTCCATGATGACATAGTTGAGTTCCTGTTTGATGCTTCTTTTAGCGTTGTTTACTTTCTGCACCATCGATTTCATCTTGTCAGACATTTCGCTGAGCATTCCTTTGACGTTGTCCCGGTTTAATAATGAAAATGCTGCAATTTCGTCTCTTGTCAGTTCAAGAACATTCGAAATCATATCAACCGCATTTCTGTTGTTGAATCTTTCCATGCCGCCTTTTCTGACAGTGTACAAACCTTTTTTTAAATCATCCGAAGGTGTAAATGGAATTTCCGTGTACTTTCTTCCTTCCCCGTCCTGAACTTCATCTACATAAAGAAAATGTTCGCCTTCTTCGGTAATCAACGGAATATTATTTCCCATGATGTCGAGACTGTACTCTGTTTTTTTCCAGCCTCGGTTGTAAATGGGGAAAGCGTTTAATACAAAAGTAAAATTATCTAAAATCTCGGCCGAAAACTGCGGCGGAAATTCAAAAGTCAGCCACAAGAAGTTTTTCCCGTCAATATATTTCTGAATTTCTTCTCTTCCGTTTAAAAAATCCAAATCCTGAGGCAATGTTCCCGATTCCGAAAAAAGATCTCGCGAAAGTCCTGTTACTTCAATGAATTTATGATGATAAATGTTTTTTATATCCTGAATGATCTTCGTTTGAATCGATTGTTCATGAAAAAGCTGTTCGTAACCTTCTGCCTGTTCTTTTTTGAGATATGTTAAACCTTCCTTTACAAACAAAGGATTTCCATTACTTGAAACAGTAATGTAGGGAAGCAATTTATACACAAAATCTAAATGCTCAAATGCAGGATTTGAACAATACAATCCTAAAGATCTTGGAAATTTATCATTGGTATATTTTGAAACATTGATTCCTATCGTTACTTTCCTGTAATCAGACGGTCTTCCCTGAAACCTTGAAATCGGTATTTTATTTAGTCGTTCGTCTATGCTGTAGCAAGTATTTCCTACAAACATGATCGCAGTCTGTGCTTTGTTGGTTTTTACGCTTCCTATCGGTGTGAAAGGAATATTTAATTGTTTATCTGATTCTGATTTTACCGTAGAATTCATCTGCTTTCTGAAGAAAAATTCAGTATGTTCCAGCAGAACTTCCGAAGATTCAAAAGGTTCGGTAAATGCAACGGCATGTGCCGGAATTGGATGCGTGTAAATTGACGGTGTTAGAAGTTTCGCCAATTTTTCTAAAATTCTCGCATTGACAGTCTGAATTTCATTATTAGCCTTAAAAACTTCGGTACTGAAAGCATCAATTAAAAGTTTGACGAAAGGATCAAGCGACTGCGGACTTTTCAATCCCCAAACTTTAGTTGCGTTTTGCAGCATTCTCGCCTTTACAGATTCTTTCGAATAGATATTCTGATCTAAATTCATATTTGTGATAAGGTGGTGATTAATCGATTGACATCGGACTCAGAAAAAGTTCGGTAGAAAAACTGAAGCGTTCTCCGGTTTCCTCCATTTTTGCATTGATGGCAATCTTTACTTTTTTCTTGATTTCCGTATGCTCTTTAGTGTCGTAGTTGTGCTCAACGATTTCTACATGAGCATCGATCTGAGGCTGAACGATTCTGGGTTCAAAATCCTGAATCTGTTTTTTAAGACTTTTAATAAAAACATTTTCCCAGACAGCTGATGTAACTCCGTTATCGAATTCCAGACTCCAAACATCGTTTCCGTAATTTTCATCATATCTGTTTTCGCCTTTTTTGGTTGTGATCAAAAGCATAATGTTGTGGGCAATACTTTCACCCATATCGCAAGTGTCTATACTTCCACCTTCAGACATCAGTGTTGATGGCACAAAAGGCATCCGGTAATTTGGTGTGTCCATAGATATTTCGTTCTCTATTTTATTTTTTTGGTGTCATTAATTAAAATGAAATACCAAATTAATCATTTTCGGGAAATAATGCGTGATAATCTGATGAAACTTTATTAGGTTTTCGTCTTAAATGGCAATTCTTATTTAAACGCAAATCTCACAAGGATTTTTTGACTACTAACTGTTTTTAAGTTATACAAAGGCGTTTCACTAATAGAAGAGCACAAAGTTTTTATTACTTAAATAGTTTAGTGAAGAACGGATATTTTAAAGATTGCTTTCTCCTCCAGTCCTAATAATGACAAAAGCAGAATTCTTAACGAAATCTATAGCCCCGATTGAAGCGGCATCCTTTTTTGCAGTTCCCTGAGCGAAGTCGAAGGGAATTGCAAAAAAGATACAGCGGAAAGCGGGATTAAGCTCCTAAAAAAACTTAAACATCCATATTTTTATTTCTGTTGATGATATAATAGACGGGTAGTCCCAATAAAACGATCAGAAATCCTGGCCAAGTATATTGTTGTTTATAAATTAATAGAAGAACACAAAAAACTGTTCCAATTACAAGATAAATAATTGGTGTTACCGGATATAACCATGTTTTGTAAGGTCTGTCAAGATTAGGTTGTTTGAATCTTAAATAAATCACTCCAAAAACGGTAATCATGTAAAATAGAACGATGACGAATGAAATCATATCTAAGAGATTTCCGTACTGTCCGCTCAGACAAAGAACAGAAGCCCAAACTCCCTGCATCCAAAGCGCGTTTGAAGGAACATCATTTTTATTATTGTCTATCGCTGATTTGAAAAACAAACCGTCCTTCGCCATTGTCTGAAAAACTCTTGCTCCTGCTAAAATCAATCCGTTGTTACATCCGAAAGTAGAAACCATTACCAAAACCGCAATAATCACGGTTCCTGCACTCCCAAAAATATTCTGGGAAGCAGCAACCGCTACTCTATCATTCGCTGCAAATGCGATGGAGTCTCGGTCGATAGCATTTAAATAAACAAAATTTACTGCAATATATAAAAGCATTACAGCCGAAGTTCCCAAAATCATTGCTTTTACAACGTTTTTCTTTGGATTTTCAATTTCACCAGAAACAAAAGTCACACTTTCCCAGGCAACAGAACTAAAGACCGAACCAACCATTGCAGCAGCAATTCCACCCATTAAAGTCATTCCGTCAATGGATTTCCATCCTGTTTTTAGAAAGTTTCCTGTGGTGTCTTTATCAATATTGTTAAAAGCATTAGTTCCCAAGCTGGAATTTTCTGCTAAATGTGAAAAATCAACGAAAATAAAACCAGCAGCAATCAGGCCTAATAATGCTAATATTTTTGAACCTGTAAATACATTCTGAAGAATTTTTCCACTCTCTACACCTCTCGTGTTGATGTAGGTAAGCAAAAGAATAATGGCAATGGCCAACATTTGAATCCATGTAATTTTAAATTCCCCACTTTGAAAAATAGGTGCCGCGTCATTTAGCGAAGGAACAAGATAGGCTGTAAACTTTCCGAAAGCCATTGCAACGGCAGCTATCGTCCCGGTTTGAATCACCGTAAACAATCCCCATCCATACAGGAAACCCATCTTTTTACCAAAAATTTCTGTGAGATAAGTATATTGTCCGCCGGCTTTAGGAAACAGTGCTGAAAGTTCACCATAGCTTATTGCAGCTGCAACTGTCATGATTCCTGTGATAATCCAGACTACGATCATCCAGTAGCCGGAACCGAGGTTTCGCATCATGTCTGCGCTTACGATAAAAATTCCGCTACCGATCATGGAGCCCATTACGAGCATCGTTGCGTCCCAAAGTTTTAGTTTTTTCTGCATATTCAAATATTCCCTTCAAATATAGATAAATATGCAATTGATTTCGAATTTTGTTTTGAATTTGAGAAGTACCTGTTTTTTATCAACCTTAAGATCATTCGCAATTCAAATTTTATTATTAATTTTGGAAAAAATATTAAAAATGAAATTAAAATCCATATTATTTTTAGTCGCAATAAGTGTTTCTTCGTTAGCATTCGCACAGGAAGAGAGAAAATCTGGTCCTCCAGCAGGAAATGCAATCGTGGGCGATACTTACGGATCAGTTGTAGCTTCATCAGAATCTAAAGCGATGACTGTTGATAAACTTGCTAAAAAATTAAAGAAGGATAATAAAAAAGTTGAAAACGTAGCCATCAAAGGAAAAGTCGTTGACGTTTGCGATAAAAAAGGTTGTTGGTTAACGATTCAAACTGAAGATGATACTCAGTTTTTTGTGAAAATGAAAGACTACGGGTTTTTCGTACCAACCGCTTTGAAAGGTAAAAATGTGGTTTTGGAAGGTAACGCTGAAAGAAAAGTAACTTCTATCGACGAACAAAAGCACTACGCAGAAGATGCTAAAAAACCTCAAGCAGAAATTGATGCGATTATAAAGCCAAAAGAAGAGATCAGATTTGTAGCCAACGGAATCAAAGTTGTCAACTAATAATTGATAAAATTTAAAGGAAAAGCGGAACAAATTTGTTCCGCTTTTTTTATTCTTCTATTTTGAAATTGACTTCAGCATCTAATTTAGGATATTTTGTTTCGCTTATAAACTTTTTTCCGGTACAGTCGATTTCAAGCCAGCCCTTTCTTTTACTAACATTACCAACCTCCATTACAAAAGGAACAAATGATATTTCATCTTTTCCTTCCTCAAAAATTTCTCGGTACTGAACGGCAATATCTAAAATACATTCATGATCTGTATTCAACTTTACATTTCTGTAAACAATATCATAATGCGTTTCCTGATTTTCGGGAATTTCCAGATATTTTTCCCAACCTTTAATTTCAGATTTCAATTCGCTGATTGCTTTTAAGGCGTAATATAAAGCAATTGTATAATATTTTCTGGTTCCGTTTCTTGTATAATCCTCGATGAAATGTCCACCTTCAAATAAAATGGTCGGCATTCCTGCTTTGATGAAATTATCGCCTGTAGAAGTGGGATAGAACTCATCTGTATATCTTCCGATCTGATTGGGAATCAAATCTTTTAAATGATCATAAACCTGCCCAATTACTGCCATACATTTCTTTCTGTTTTCTGTAATGGTTCTTTCCTCATTTTCTGAAGGAGCTAAAAAGGAGAGTGTTGCAGGATGAATTCCGTCTGTTGTGAAAATCGTGCGTTGCTCATGAAGATTCAAAGCGTAATCATATTTTTTCTCAAAAGCTATTTTTTTAAGAAACTTAATTTCTACACTTGCTTCATTATAGAAATCTCTATTCAGATCAATTTCTATAGCATTAAGTCTCGTCCATCTTTCCGAACCGTCTGGATTTAATATAAAGATAAAATCTAAACTTATCTGACTGAAAAGTTCATCTTTCATTTGAGGAACTTTATCCAACGTTGTTAAAAGATCGAGCATTGCATGAGTGGCGTTCGATTCATTCCCGTGCATTTGTGACCATGCTAAAACTTTCATCTCTCCGTTTCCTACTGTCAATTTATAAATAGGTTTTTTTAAATAAGATCTTCCTATCTCGACAATATAATCACTGAGATTGGTCTGTAGGTAAGAAAAAAATTTTTCGGGAGAAATATAGCGATTTGGGAAATCGGGATTTTGGATATACAAATGTTCAAAATTCATCTAAACTCAATTTACAAGAGTCAAAAATAATGTTTTTTAATCATAAAATAAAATTCACATTTGTAATCTCATTAAACAATGTCAATTGCCAAAAAGTCTGTTAGTTAAATTGTGGATTGATAATAATTTAATTCATCTTGCTTAAAATATTTAAATTCAGTAGTTTATAAATTTTAACTCAAGAAATACAATAGATATGCTTTAAGTGTGAATAAGTGTAAATATCTGAAAATGAGTGTTATTATGTTAAACGTGTATAATGTGGAATACAGTTAAAAAATTAAACTTTACACAAATGTAAATAGCTGGATTTTTTAATTATTCTATTACTTTTTGAACATATAAAGAGCTTTAATTACCTGTTGTAAATATTTTATCAGTGTAATAAAAATTAATAAGATTCTTAGTCATAATATTTTGTTAAAACTACTTTTAATAAAGGCTTAGTAGCACTTATATAGTTTAAATAATAACGTATATATAAGAAATAACATACAAAACCAGCTATATAGCCTCTCTCCCACTCCATAGACGATATATCAGTTGCAAAATACTTCTAGGAGGCTTATGCAGTGAATTTAAGAACTAGATTCCCGAAAATTTTAATTAAAATTTTTAATTAAAAACCTTATCTCGAGGTTTACTTTAAGTGTAATATTAGTAGATGTTATCAATTATAAATAATAGGAAAATTTAAATATCATCAACAAAAATATCATAATAAACTGATAGTAAGAATATTATATAATTTACTTTTGTATATTCAATTTTATCAACATTGTTTACGTTTGTACTTTGCAATTGTAAACATTATTTTTACATTTGTAATAAGGTTAAAAACTTGTTTTATGAGTTTAAATGAGAGAATTTCAAAGGTTATAGAATACTCTAAGTTGAGTTCATCTGAATTTGCAGATGAGATCGATGTGCAGCGTTCTTCCATTTCACATATTACTTCCGGGAGAAATAAACCTTCCCTAGAATTTATTATAAAGATAAAATCAAGATTTCCAGAAATTTTGTGGGATTGGTTGGTCAATGGTGACGGCGAAATGCTTAAATCTGATTTACTGGAAACAGAGAATATTTCTGAGAGTGAAAATTCAGAAGAAAAAACGAAACCGACTTCGCTTCCCGATTTATTCACAATGATGAATGATGATGAAGATTTTGGAAACGAAGAAGAAAAAGCTGAAGAAATTTCGGTCGTGCGAGAATCTGCTATTTCGCATCAAAGTAAAGCTACAGAAAAAATATCCAATTCTCAGCGATTAGAAAAAACGAATGAACAAATTACCAATCAAGTTATTGAAAATCAAATCAATAAGATAAAACGTATTGTTTTGTTCTACGAAAACGGAAAATTTGAAAGTTTTGAGCCATAAAATAAAAAAGTCTGACCATTTTCTGATCAGACTTCAATTTATATTTAGAAAGAAATTATTTTCTTCTTCTATCAAGTTCTTTTTTTATCAAACCCAATTCTCTTCCGGTTTGTCCGGCAACCGAAGTATTTTCTCTAGCCCTTCTCGTCAGATATGGAACAACATCTTTCACAGGTCCATATGGAAGATATTTAGCTACATTATAACCCTTATCAGACAAATAGAAACTGATGTTATCACTCATCCCATAAAGCTGTCCGAAATAGATGTGAGGATTGTCGTTTTCTAAACCTTTCGCTTTCATTTTATCCATCACCAGTTCAGATGAGACCTCATTGTGAGTTCCAAAGAAAGCAGAAACTTTATCAAGGTGATTTAAGATAAAATCAATTCCTGCATTGTAATTTCTATCTGAAGCTTCTTTGTTTGGCTGAATCGGATCTGCATAACCTTTTTCTGCGGCTCTTGCTCTTTCCTTTTCCATATAAGCACCACGAACGATCTTATAACCAATGAAATAGTTCTTTTCTCTCGCTCTCTGAAGATTTTCTTCCATGTACTCCAAACGGTGGGTTCTGTACATTTGAATGGTATTCCAGACAATCGGTTTTTCCTGATTATATTTTTCCATCATCTCTTCACAAAGCTGATCTGCTGCATCCTGCATCCAGGATTCTTCTGCATCGATCATTACTTTCTTATCGTGTTCGTGACAGAGTTTGCATACTTCATCAAATCTCTTTACAACTCTTGCCCATTCTTCTTTCTGGCTTGAAGTCAGCTCTGCATTTTTTCCAACAGCTTCGTACAGATCAATTCTTCCAAAAGCAGTAGGTTTAAAGACAATAAAAGGAATTGCGGGATTTCCCACAGAAAATTTAATAATATCTTTAATTTCCTGACAAACACCATCAAAAGTCTCTTCATCTTCTTTCCCTTCAATCGAATAATCGAAAATACTTCCTACACCTCTTTTGAAAAGCTGCTTCACCGCTTTCATGCTTTCTTCGCGAGTTTCGCCGCCTACGAATTGTTCAAACAAAGTTTTTTTTACAATTCCGGTAACGAATGGGAAATTATTATGAACGGTGAAATTAAGGACAGAAGTTCCAAGACTTGTCAAAGCGGGCTGTTCGATCATTTTAAACATCCAATACGCTTTTCTTAACTGTGCATCTGTCTTATCGGCAAACGCAACTTTAGTATCGTTGAAAATGGGCATTCTTTTTATTAAATTTTGATTTTGGCAAATGTAAGAATAACCATAACGTTATTAAAATATATTTTCTACAATTTACCTTCGATTCCATTCAGCAACATTGCGATAATTCCAATGAAAACCCAGAAGCGTAATATATTGATTGTGATAAACTTACTTCGTTTAGAATAATTTAAAAGAAAATGAATACAGAAAATCATCACAAATAATCCCGCAGAAAAGTAATAAGACATAAAACCCGAAATCCCCGTTTTTGCGATCAGCTTCATTGAAACTGCCATTGTCAAAATAATCAGGAAAATAATAATAGATTTGGAAGTTTTATCTTTAAATGAATTGGGAATCGTTTTATAGCCAAAAACTTTATCTGCTCTTTTTGTCAATGTATCTTTCACAATATCAATGCAAAGAAGAATTAAAAATAAAAAGATTGCCATTAAAAGAACTTTCTTTGAAAAAGTCTCGTAATAAACCATCATTCCAAAGAAAGGATATAAAGTAAGGCTTACAAACGTCAGATTATTTAAAATTAAAATACGGCTCATCTTATGGCTATAAAACCACATAAAGAACTGGTAAACAATAAAGAATATCAAAACTCTGTATGAAATAAAGCTTGCAACTCCCAACGAAATTACTGTGAGACCAAGATATGCATACAGAAAATATTTTTGTTTGATGAAACTTTGAATCCTTGTTCTAAAAGGTTTTACGACATGATCTTTTTCGAAATCATAAAATTGGTTGATAATTCCTCCTGCTAAAATTGAGAGAACAGTACAGAAAATAATACCATGAACTTTAAAATCAAACACGAAATTCCTGAAAGATTCTTCCTGATTGAACAGAAAAAAAGTAGAAACGTACAATGCAAACGTTAATAAAATTGCAACAAAAAACCTTGCTCCTAAAAGAAAACCGACAAATTGGGAAAGTCTGTAAAACAGAGATTTGGAAACAAAATTCTTTTCCTGGAAAGTCTCTTTTTCAGAATTCATTCCCGGTATTTTTAGAATCTGTAAATCACTTCTTTATGGAAACCGTCAAGCATTTTTTCAGCCTTTTCGTAGTCTTTGGTGAAACCTAAAATATAACCACCACCTCCGCTTCCGCAAAGTTTAAGATAATAAGCATTAGAATCTAATCCTTTTTTCCATATGTTGAAAATGCTTTCAGGAATCATCGGACGGAAATGTTCATAAGCCCAATGTGAAAGCTTTTTAAGGTTTCTAAAGAACGGATTCATATCTTTTTTAAGGAAAGAATCAATACAAGCATTGTTGTAACGGATAAACTCTTCTTTCAAAGTCTTACGGAAACCTTCAGTCTTCATTTTTTCAAAGAAAATCTGAATCATCGGTCCGGTTTCTCCTGTAATTCCTGAATCAATAAGGAAAATTGCACCTTTTCCTTCCTCGCCTTTTGGAATGGCAACTTTATCTAAATTCTCTTTATTTTCGATAAGAATCGGTAAATTCATGTAGCAGATCAAAGGATCCATTCCGGAACTTTTACCGTGGAAATAACTTTCCATTTCACCAAAAATAGCTTTTATATTTTTCAGATCGTCTTTAGAAATATTTTCAGGATCATGTTTTGTGAAGCAATATTTTTCAAAAATAGCCGCAACCAAAGCTCCTGAACTTCCTACTCCATATCCTTGAGGAATGTTTGAATCAAAGAAAAGTCCCTTTGAGATATCATCTTTAAAACGGGAAACATCTAATCTGAAATTTTCTGGTAAATCTAAATTAGCCAGAAAATCAGAATATTTTTGTAAATGTTGATTAGATTTTTTTTCGAATTCCGAATCAGAATCTGAGAACTTCAATGTGCCTTTATAGAAGCTGTAAGGAACTACAAGACCTTGAGAGTCTTCGATCATTCCGTATTCTCCGAAAAGGATAATTTTAGCGTAAAATAAAGGATTTGTCATTTGCGTTTAAATCTTTGTGCAAAGTTAATGCTTTCTGCTCAATATTAACAAATTTTAAGCCATTTTAAGGATTTTACACTTTTGTTTTTAAGAATCTGATAATTATCGCTCCTGCTGCAAAAAAAGTAGACATCGCAATAAACGCATACTGCATATTTCCGAATTTCTGAATGATTACACTGAAAATAAGCATACCACAAATGATTGCAATTTTTTCAAGTACATCGTAAAAACTGAAATATGTCGTATTTTCCATTGAGTTCTCAGGTAAAAGCTTTGAATAGGTAGATCTAGACATCGCCTGCAAACCACCCATTACCAAACCAATCAAGCCTGCCAAACCGTAAAACTGTAATTGAAGGTTAGGATTTTCCTTATTTAAAGAAAATGCTGAAATACAACAAGCAATCCAAATAACAACAGCGATGGTAATTACATTTTTGTTTCCAATCTTTTTCGATAATCTTGAAAATAAGAATGCTCCGAAAATCGCAATGATCTGTATCACTAAAATGGTGATAATCAATTTATATTTATCTGCCTGTTTAGGGAATATATCTGTACTTCCAAACGGAACTGCCATCAGGAAAATAGTCTGCATTCCGACACTGTAGAAAAAGAAACTTAATAAAAAGAATTTCAAGCTTTTATCAGCAAATAATTTGCTTCCCACTCTGAATAATTCTCTGAAACTTTCTTTAGCAATATCTTTATAAAAGCTGATATTATCTTTTAAAACCTCAAAGAAACCACCTTGCTCTTCATGTCTTTTGAAGATATTTTTATAGTTTAATAATACCAAATCTTTTGGCAATTTATCTTTAACATCCCCAAACTGAGGTAAATGCTTGAAAGTATACTGTGAAAAGCCAAACCACCAAGCTCCCGTCAATAAAAAGCTTACTCTTATATAAATATTTGTTTGTTCCGGACCTTTAGCAACAACCTGAATCAACACCAAACAGATAATCAATAAAACGACTGATCCTAAATAGCCGTAAATATATCCCTTTGCAGAAAGTGAATCCTGTTTTTCGGGTGTTGCGATGTCTGGTAAAAATGAATTATAAAATACCAAACTTCCCCAAAAACCCACACTTGCCGTGATACTGAAAAGTAACCCAAGAAATATATTTTCCATCCCTGTAAACATTGCTAATCCCATACAAGATGTTGCTCCCAGATAACAGAAAAACTGTAAAAAGGATTTCTTATTCCCGATAGTATCTGCCAATGAAGACAAAAACGGAGATAGTAAAACAACCAGGAAAAATGAAATAGCATACGAAAAACTCAATACAGCTTCCGGCTCGTAGGTCTCGCCGAAAACTTTGATCATATTTCTCACAGGTATTTCCTGAACTTCATTCGCTGCGGCTACATATTCTTTTCTGTTGTATGCAGTGGTAAGAATTGTGTAGTAGATAGGGAAAATTGCAGAAGTTATCACCAAAGAATACACAGAGTTTGCCCAGTCGTATACTGCCCAGGCTTTCATGATCTTTGGATTGTTCTTGATATTATTTGTTGGTTGAATTTCAGTTTCAGACATTTTCAATCGAATTAGTTGCACAAAAATAGAAAAACCGTTGAATGTTCGGTTGTTTTTTGTTTGTTATTTTTCATATTTAGATAAGAATTAATAATGGATGTTCTTTTTATTTAATATTAATTTCTTTTTTGTCCGTCAGAACTTAAAGATATCCCTCTTTTTTAGGATTACTTCGTCGGAAGTTCCGACAGTCTCCCTTTGTTTAGATTCTCTCCGTCGGAATTCCCGACGGTTCAAAACACTTTAGGTTTGCCTCGTCGGAGTTCCCGACAGCTTCCCTCTGTTTCGGTTCTCATCGTCGGAAGTTCCGACGGCGTGATCCTCTTTTGGTTTTGATTGTCGGAAGTTCCGACGGCATAACAATATTTGAAATTAAAGGAGGAATTTCAGCATTTATTTTTTTTAATTAAATGAATGTATTTTTGGGTGGAAAATGTAGGGTTTTAAGATGTCGCTCCTACGGAGTTCAGCCGTAAAATCGATATTATTCTACAAACGTTTTGCTCCTACGGAGCATTTATATTTATTCATTTTAATATGTTGTACGTTTCCGAAAATTTAGCGCTTATTCAGTTCTCATTATTATAAGTTTTGGCTAAAGCCAATCAGACTTTATACATTATCAAAATAGGCTAAAGCCCATTCCCATTGATATAATAAAAGTGATCAATTCTTTTATAAAGCTTAAAAACAAAAGCCAAAAACAAGTATGCTTTTGGCTTATATATTAATCGTAAAAAATTTTATTTATTTAAAAAATCTTTAAATCTTTGATTCGTCAGAACTTTAAAGATAATCAGCAAAATACCCAATCCTTGAATTACTGAACCTATTGTTAAGCAAATATTGCCATTAAACGGTCCAAATGAAAAGTGCGTAATTTTCAGCCAAGCTCCAAATAATGTAATAAGGAAGCCTACCAAAAAGATTATTATGGCGTATTTTGCTTTCATAAGTTTCTTACATATTTTCAATAACAATAGCAGAAGCTCCGCCACCACCATTACAGATAGCTGCAGCACCGTATTTTCCGTTGTTTTGTTTTAAAACATTGATCAGCGTAACGATGATTCTTGAGCCTGAACTTCCAAGCGGGTGTCCCAAAGCTACCGCACCACCGTTTACGTTTACTTTAGCAGCATCCAATCCTAAAATTTTATTGTTTGCCAAACCAACTACAGAAAATGCTTCGTTGAATTCGAAGAAATCAATATCTGAAATCTCTAAACCTGCTTTTTTAAGAGCAATTGGTAACGCTTTTGAAGGTGCGGTTGTGAAGTCTTCAGGCTCCTGAGCTGCATCTGCGTAAGAAATAATCTTTGCTAAAGGCTTCAATCCTAATTCCTCCATTTTCTCTTTTGAAACAAGAATCAATGCAGAAGCACCGTCATTTAAAGTAGATGCATTCGCTGCTGTAACGGTTCCGTCTTCTTTTTTGAAAACTGTAGGAAGTGTAGGAAGTCTGTCGAAATTTACTGCTTTGTACTCTTCATCTTCAGAAAAAATGATCGGATCTCCTTTTCTTTGCGGAATCGAAACAGGAACTACCTCTTCAGAAAATTTCCCTTCGCTCCAAGCTTTTGCAGATCTTTTGTAAGATTCGATTGCAAAATTATCCTGATCTTCTCTTGTGAAATGGTAATCTGCAGCACATTTTTCTGCGCAAACGCCCATATGAACTTTGTTGTAAACATCTGTAAGACCGTCTAAAACCATTCCATCCTGCATTTTTACGTCGCCTAACTTTGTAGCGTTTCTTGCATTGTAGTAATGCGGAACTGAAGACATATTTTCCATACCGCCTGCAACGATAACGTCTGCGTCACCTGCTTTGATTGCCTGTGCAGCCATTGTTACCGCTTTCATTCCTGAAGCGCACACTTTATTGATCGTTGTAGACGGCGTTTCGTTTGAAAGTCCAGCTCCCAAAGCAACCTGACGAGCCGGAGCCTGTCCTTCACCTGCCTGTAACACGTTACCCATATAAATTTCCTGAACGTTTTTAGGATCAAGATTGATCTTTTCTAACGCTCCTTTTACGGCAGCTGATCCCAATTTTGTAGCAGGAACTGTAGATAAGCTTCCCATAAAACTTCCCATTGGCGTTCTTACTGCGGAAACTATGAATACTTCTTTCATATTTTTTTATTTATTTAATTTTAATTTATTCTACTCTTTCAAGGATGATTTCTTCCGTTTTATTATAGTTTACAGTTTCTATTTTCAAGAACTGATGATCTGTTTCTACAACTTTGTAGGTTATTACATCACCTATTCTCATCGGATATTTTCCATCTGTTTTTGCCGTAACTGTTGCTTTATAAGTACAGTTGTCTAGAAATTCAATTTTATATTTGATGTAATCTTTATTATTGTTAAAATATTCTCGCTGCGAATCTTTTTTAATAACGATATTCCATTTTTTAGCAGAATCTCCTTCTTTGATAAATTTCCCTTCTTTTATGAGATGACATTTTGCGGGATTGTCCGGAAGAAGAAAATGCTCCTGAGATTTCATTTTAGATGAAGAAAAAATGAATATGATTGCTAAAATTGTGTATGCTTTCATATTTTTTTCTTCGTTGCAAATAACATAATGATAGCTCCTAAAAACTCTACAGCCCAACCCCATTTTAGCTTTACTGTTGCGGCTAAAGTTTCTGTCCATGATTTGAAAGGAAGAAAACTGAAATAACTAAAAGCTTGATATTTTGTCGCAAAAATGGTAAACAGAAACAACAGAAGTAGTAAAATACTAAAAGTTTTAACGATTTTCGAATTATCATTCATAATTCCAAACAATGCAATTGCCGAGAAAACCCAACAAGCGATTGCCAGATAATGGTCTACTTTCCAGTAATTCCAATTCCCGATAACAGGAACATGAACGAGCGGAAGAAAACTTCCAACGATCACCAAAATCAATCCAACTAACTGTATATTTTTCATCTTTTTATAAGATTCTTAGAAAGCCAAAGTACAAAAAAAAACACACTTAATGAAGGTGTGTTTTAAAATCAAATAATTGATTACTAACTGTTAATATTGACAAAATATTTAATTAAAAATTAATTATTATTTAATACAATTTAAATTCAGATGAATACTTAAAAATTAATATACAATAATTCTAAACCAATCTGAATCCCATATTTGTTATTTATTTTGGCATTTTCATTAAAAATCGAAGTAAAATCTTTCTTTATGAAAATATTCAACGCACCATATCCGAGAGATAGTTTACCACCTAAAAGGAAGTTATTGACAGATCCATCGATATTTTCTCTGTAGCTTGTTCTATGATCTTCAAAATTCTTGTATATAATTTGATTTTGACTTAAATATCTTACGCCTCCATAAACTCCGGCTGAAACTCTGAAATTTCCTTTGGAATTATCCAACATTCTCACATCGTTTTCAGTAGTATATTTAGGATTTAAAACAAAAACAAAATCAATAGGAACAGTCACATAATAATTAGAAATTCTTGATTTTTTTAAATTCCCCTGAGTAAAATCCGAAAGATAAATCTGTCGGTCCTGCTGTACGAAAACTTTAGAATTATCTAAACCATAAGTATCAGTTCTCAAACCCAATCCGATTCTATAGAACACAGGAGAAGTAAGCGAACCAAATTGTCTTGTCGCACGATATTCGATAACGTACGATGAAGATTTTCCAAATTTGATCTCAGATCTGTTTGCCAAATTCAGAGAACCGGCAGAATTTGTAAGATTTGCAAAAGCAAAAGATATATTTAAGTCATTTTCCTTTAATAATTCTTTTTTAGTCTTTTTTTGATCTTTAAAACTAAGAATTGCATTATTCTGGGCAAAACCGATCTGGTCAAAAACCTTTCCTTTTCCCATTACAGAACTTTTTACCATTTCCTTGGTAGCATTTTCTAAATTACCTTTCTCGTTATCAACTTTTTCATTGATAATCTGCTCGTATTTTGTGGCAACTTCATTTCTCTGTTTCTGCTTTTCTTCTGCCGATAATTTATTCTCTTTAAAAGTTTTATCTAAATTATCAAGCTCAGTATTCATTTTAGCTTTTTCAGAGACGATAATACTATCAATTTTTTTGGAATAGTTTCTCATATGGATGTCAGTATAAGGATTTTCCTGAGCATTTGCATAGGAAAACGCAATAACAGCAGCGAGTAAGGCAATTTTAGTTTTCATATTTAGTAATTATTTTTAGACATTATTTTACTTCTGCAAACTATTGTAGCAGTATTTTTTATTTGAAAAGTTTATTAATTTATTTAGGATCTACATAAACACTTACTCCCAGAACCGTAACATTACCAAAATTAGGAAGCACTTTATTAAGATGGATAACACCGAAATTTCTACTGTCCATATTAGCATTTTCACGGGATTTGTCAAGTTCTCTTCCCAATAAAAGATCGTTTGCGCTTATGTAGCTGATTTTCTTTTTATCTAAGGTTACAGGATTCATCTTATTTTCAACAATTGCAGGTTGATCAATTATGTTTTCTGGTTGATTCATAGCAATTTTTGGTTCTACAGGTTCTAAAATTTGTGGTTTGATAGTTTCTTTTTGTGGTACTAAATCATTTTTGTTATTATGTTTTACTTTCAGATCCGTTTCTTTGAAATTATTCGCAACAGTTTCTACTATTGGATTTTCTCCTTGAGGAATTATTTCTGAATGAATCTCTGTTTCTAATACTTCCTTTTTAAGATTCTGTTTTACGATATAGTCTGTTTTTTCAGTATTAAAATCTCTGTTATAATAGATCAATGTTCCCAAAGAAATCAGTAATAAAAAAACAGCTGCATATTTCCACCATTTAAGAGAGAAAGATGATTTCGGAAGTGATGCAGACCCTTTTTCCAAATTTGCATCGATCTGATCCCAGAGGTTTGCAGAAGGCTTTATTTCGAGCTCTTCGTACTCAGATTTTAGCTGTTTCAGTATTTTTTTGTCCATTTTCTTTTGCTTTTAAATAATCAGCAATCCATTTTTTGGCTTTGCTCAACTGGCTTTTGCTTGTGCCATCTGAAATATTAAGAATTTCAGCAATTTCCTGATGCTTTTTGTCTTCAAATACATAAAGATTAAATACCAGTTTATATCCTTCAGGCATTTGAGAAAATATCTCTTCGAGATTAATTTCATTTAGTCTCTCATCAATCTCATCGTCTGCAAGATCATCAGCAATCTCAATATCTGAATAAAGAATATTTCTGTTTTTCCTGACAAAAGTGATAGAATCGTTTACCACAATCTTTCTCAGCCAAAACGGAAAACTCTTCCATTCTTTACAATCTTCTATTTTACTGAAACATTTTAAAAAAGCATTCAATAAAATGTCTTCAGCGTCATGAATATTATTCGTATAAGAATTTGCAACTGCCAACATTTTAGATGAAAACAATTCGTAAAGAGCTTTCTGGGCTCTCCGGTCTTGTTTTTTGGCAAGTTTAAAATTCTCTTCTAAATTCTTCATGTATCGGTTTCTATCTATAAGACGGCAAAAGTTTGAAATGGTTGCCCGAAAATAAAAAAAATTGCACTTTTTTTCAAAAGTGCAATTTATATTTTGACAATCGGTGATTTAAAATTAGTGATTAACAGTAGCAATAGCTTCCGGATCGTGTTTATGTTTGAAGAAAATAGCAAACAAAATGGTAATTAATAATGCATAACCTGCGAAAATGAGCCAGATCTCGTGCCACATTTTATCTCCGTTTTCTAAAGTGAAGAAGTTCGAAATAATCCAACCGCTCCCGAAACTTCCCGCTATAGCTCCAAAACCATTGGTCATCATCATAAATAAACCCTGTGCAGAAGAACGAATTTTATAATCTGTTGTTGTTTCCACGAAAAGAGAACCTGACACATTGAAAAAATCGAATGCCATTCCGTACACGATGCAAGAAAGTATGATTAAGCCAAGTCCAAATCCGTAAGGATCGCCATAAGCAAAGAATGCAAAACGTAAAACCCAAGCAAACATTGAAATCAACATTACATTTTTAATTCCAAATCTTTTTAAGAAAAACGGAATTGCAAGGATAAATGCAGTTTCAGAAAACTGTGAAATTGACATAATCAATGTAGAACGTTTCACTACAAAACTCTCTGCATAAGCCGGATTTTTACCAAAATCTGATAAGAAAACGTCTCCATACATATTCGTTAACTGCAAAGCAGCTCCCAAAAACATTGAAAATATGAAAAACAAAGCCAATTTGGAATTTCCAAAAAGTTTAAAAGCATTCAGTCCTAATTTTTCAGCCAGTGATGCATCTTTTGGGATAAGACTTTGCGGTTTACAAGGAGGTAAAGTAAATGAGTAAATAGCCAAAATCACAGCGAAAGCCGCCGCAATATAGAATTGGTTTGCTGAAGCTTTATTATCAGTCAAATTGGTAATCCACATTGCTGCAATGAAGCCTAAAGTTCCCCAAACTCGAATTGGCGGAAAAACTTTTACTACATCAAAATTATTATTCTTTAATACATAATATGCAATAGAATTTGAAAGCGAAATTGTTGGCATATAAAAAAGCATTGCAACCAACATCACCCAAAAAAATGTTGTGGGATTATCTACTTGCGGCAAATAAAGTAAAGTGATGGCATATCCCAAATGTAAAATTCCATACAATTTTTCGGCATTCATCCATCGGTCAGCAATGATTCCGGTGATTGCAGGCATGATAATGGAAGCTATTCCTAAAGTTGTAAAAACAACTCCAAATTCTTCACCACCCCAATGCATTGTACCAAACCAATAATTGGCAAAAGTAATAAGCCACGCTCCCCAGACAAAGAACTGAAGAAAGCTAAGAATGGTCAATCGTAATTTTAAATTCATCGTGTATTTATAATATTTCTATTAATCAATTTTCTTTTTTCTTCTTTTGATCTCCTCCTGAATTTCAAGAGCAGTATCAAAGTCTTCTTCTTTCACAGCTTCATCCAATAGCTTTTGAAGCTCTTCCATAGAAACATTTTTCATACTGTCTTCATCTTGAATGGTTTCGGAAAAAGCTTCCTCTTCTTTTGCGGTTTCTTCTAATTCAAGAAGAATTCCTGCCTCATTCAAAACTTGCTGAGTAGTAAAAATAGGTGCATCAAACCTTACCGCCATCGCAACGGCATCAGAAGTTCTGGCATCCAGGATCAACTCCTCTTCGTTTAGTTTATTTTTAAAATTGATATTTGAAAAGAAAACTCCGTCAACAATCTGATAAATGATAACAGATACCAATTCAAACTGTGCAGAAACTATAAATTTTGTAAATAAATCGTGAGTAAGTGGACGTGGCGGATGAATGTCTTTTTCAAGGCCTAATGAAATGGATTGTGCCTCGAAATTTCCTATAACAACAGGTAATTTAATGTGTGTTTCCTCATGTTCCAATAACAATGCGTAAGCTCCCGATTGGGTCTGGCTGTACGATATTCCGCGAATGATTAGCTGTTTATAATCCATGACTACAAATATAAATTAATTTTTTATTGTAGGTTTTACTTTTTAGACAAAAATAAAAGCCCGGAAGCCGAGCTTTTATCTATGAATTGTTATAAAGTGAATAGTAAATTTTATTTCATAAGTCAATTTTGCTGTGCAAGTGAATTTTAAAAATTGACAAGCAAAGCGAATTGACAATTCACAATTGCCTATCCTTTAAGTGCTTTGATTTTCTCGTTCAATGCAGGAAGAATCTGAAAAGCGTCTCCAACTACACCGTAATCAGCAGATTTGAAGAACGGAGCTTCCGCATCACTGTTGATTACTACAATTGTTTTAGAAGAGTTTACACCAGCCAAATGCTGAATAGCTCCTGAAATTCCGATTGCAATATATAAATTTGGAGAAATTGCCTTACCTGTTTGTCCAACGTGTTCTGTGTGAGGTCTCCATCCGATATCTGAAACCGGTTTTGAACAAGCTGTAGCAGCACCTAAAGTATTAGCTAAATCTTCTACCATTCCCCAGTTCTCAGGACCTTTCATTCCTCTACCTGCAGAAACTACTACTTCAGCTTCTTTAAGATCTAGTTTCCCTGAACTTTGCTCATGAGAAATCACTTTTGTATCTTCATTGGCTACGGAAAGATTTTTCACTTCTTCAGAACCTGAAACTGCATTTTCTTTTACACCAAAAGCATTCTGAGAAACGGTAAGAATTACACCTTCTCCTTCAGCTTTTGCATGCATAAATCCTTTTCCTGAAAAAGCTTTTCTTTTTACCTGAAATGGAGACTGGCTTTCCGGTGCTTCCAAAACATTTGTAATTAAAGAGAAATTCTTCATCACAGCCAACATGGGTGCTACTGAAGAAGCATCTGTAGTGTGAGGGAAAACAAGAATATTTCCGTCAGCAACTTCACTTACAGCCTGAGCATAAGCTTTTGCGGAGAAATTTTTAAGACCTTCGTCTTTAATGTTGATTACGTTTGTTGCTCCATATTTATACAATAAATCTGAAGAATCTGTAGGGTTTACAGAGATTGCTGTAACTGTTTCGCCAGCTTGATCTGCAACTGCTTTAGCGTAAGAAACTGCTTCAAAAGCTGCTTTTTTGTAAACTCCGTTTATATTTTCTGCGTATACGAATACTGCCATTTTTTAAAATTTTTAAATTAAAGGTTTTGGTTTAGGCTAAGATTTAGAAATTTAAACCTCTTACTCAGCAATAGCCTTATATTAGATAACTTTAGCTTCTTCGTGAAGTAATCTTACCAGCTCATCTAAATTATCAGGAGAAACCATTTTTACCGCTGCTCTTGGCGGAACTGAGTCATAAGATACTCCCTGAACTTTCACTTCAGACGAAGTAGGCTCAACAACCTGCAAAGGTTTTGTTCTTGCAGACATAATTCCTCTCATATTTGGGATAATTAAATCTTTCTCATCAACCAAACCTTTCTGACCAGCAATTACAGCAGGAAGTTTAACTGAAATCGTTTCTTTACCACCTTCAATCTCTCTTACAGCAGTTGCTTCGCTTCCGTTTACATCTAAACCAACTGAAGCGTTTACAAAAGGTTGATTCAATAACTGAGCAACCATTCCCGGAACTGAACCTCCGTTATAATCGATAGATTCTTTACCGCAAAGTACTAAGTCATAACCTCCGTTTTGAGCAACAGATGCAATTTCTTTTGCTGTAGAATAGCTGTCTTTAGGATCTAGATTTACTCTTACCGCATCGTTTGCTCCGATAGCCAAAGCTTTTCTGATCACAGGTTCTGTAGTTGCATCTCCAACATTCATTACTGTTACAGTTGCTCCCTGAGATTCCTGTAATTTGATTGCTTTTGTTAAAGCAAATTCATCAAGTGGATTGATCACCCACTGAATTCCGTTTTTGTCAAATGCAGATTTATCTGCTGTAAAGTTAATTTTAGAAGTAGTATCAGGAACACTACTAATACAAACTAATATTTTCATATGTATACTATATTTTCTTTTTGCTGCGTCCAATAAAATCAGAGAAGCAATTTTGTTTGTTAAGTGTTGTAAATATAAATAAAAAATATATTATGCATGCATAATACTTATTTAATTATTATTCAGCGCATTATAAGTTTCTAACTCTTTGGTTTTGTTGCTCTAAACTCTATCTTGCTCGGCAAAACTCGTGGGTTTATTTTTAAAATATCTAATACTAAATTCCCCATATCTTCTGGTTGAATTTTCCAATTATCTTTTTCGGAAGGTTCGTTTCCGTTGAAATGCGTTGCGACAGAACCAGGCATTATTACGGTAGATTTAATATTATATTTTCTCAAATCAATCATCGCAGCTTGTGTAAAACCTACGACACCGAATTTTGAAGCATTATAACCTGTTCCGTTTTCAAAGAAATTTGCTCCCGCTAAACTTGAAATGGTGATATAGTATCCTTCGCTTTTCTTTAATTCTTCTATTGAAGCTTTTAAAGTATGAAAAACTCCCGTTAAGTTCGTTTCAATCATAGAATTCCATTCTTCAGAAGTTAATTCGTCAACAGGTTTGAAAATACCCAAACCTGCATTGGCAATAACAAAATCTAATTTCCCGAATTTTTCTACAATATTTTGAACTGCTTCTAACTCATTTTCTAAACTTTTGACATCGGAGACAATTCCGAAAACCTGTTCAGAGTATTTTCGCAGTTCCTTTTCGGCTTTTTCTACATCCTCTTGTTTTCTTCCCGAAAATGCAACTGCAATTCCGTTTTCAAGTAAAATTTTAGCAACACCAAAACCAATTCCTTTTGTTCCACCGGTGATGTAGGCTACTTTATTTTCAATCATAATATTAAATTTATTTCTCTAAAATAACAAAAACGCCCCGATTGGAGCGTTTTAAATATACTAAGATTTTTGGTTTTTATTTTTTGATGAATTTTTTGGTTACTAAACCTTCTTCTGTTTTTAAACCTAATAGATAAATTCCACTTGATAGTTCTCTCACATCTACTTTATTATTAGACAAATTGGCATCTCTCCTGATTCCAGACATATCATAAATGTAGGCATTTAAAATTTTCGATTTTGAATCTACATTAATGAAATCAACTGCAGGACTTGGAAATATTTTGATACCTTTTTCTTTTAAAACCACATCACTTGTAGCTAAAAGTAAATTTTCAGTTGCTACCGCGTTAGAAACCATGTTATCAATTAAATGAGTAGAAGCAACTGCATTTGTTCCCAACCAATCGTATGCAGCATAATCAATCTCGTCAGGAGTGGTAATAAATGTTCCAGTTATAACTTTTGAAAAACCTGGACCTTTGAATGTAACTGTTCCATTTGTAGCATTATATGCAAACCCTAATCTGACCCACGTATTAGCAGGCAATGTAACAACTGCTGGAGTTGTTCCTGTACCAACATCAGTACTTGTATCTGTACCTGCGGCAGTAGTATATACTCCTCTTACTGCTTTTGTAGCTTGGTTTACCGACAATCCAATAAAAACTGCTCCGGGAGCATTTATCACTTCAATTCCACCACCATTAGTGCTTGTAGATGCAGCACCTGTAAAATAATCGTATTGTACTTGAAATATATTATTACCCGAAGTTCTAGCTGTCCAAGCTGCAGCTAAACCACTTTTCCACATGTATCTAGACGCTCCTGCAGTATTCGGGACAGCAATCTGTAAAGCTTTTCCTGTTCCAGATGTTACAATGGAATAATCGGCATTTGTCCCCCCAAGAACTGCGAATGCCGGAGAAGACTGACCAACCGCAGTAGCTGTATTAAGTGCATCAAAATTTTCTTGCTGAAGTATTTGTGCCTGTCCATAAATAGAACCTAAAAGAAGTAAAGATAGTAGTGATTTTTTCATAATAATTAAATTTGATTAAAGTTAACGTTTATTTTATAACAAATATACATTTTGTCTAAAATAATTAAAAATATAAAATTATATTTCTAATTATTTTATTTTTAAAAGCAAATTATATATAAAATTTCATAATGTTCTTTGAAAATATAATCAAACCTTATTAATCCACTAAAAAAAACGCTCCAATTGGAGCGTTTTAAAATATATTAAGATTTATTAGTTCTTATTTTTTGATAAATTTCTCAGTAGAAATACCATCCTTAGTTTCTATATTTATTAGATAACTTCCAGGAGTTAAACTTCTTACATCAATTTTATTATCATTTAGGTATACAGAAACTTTTCTTCCACTTGCGTCAAATAATTCTACATTATTAATTTTAGAATCCGATTTTATTGTAACAAAATCAGTAGCTGGATTAGGATATATAGAAATTCCTTTTTTTATAACTTCAGTATCATTTACTCCTAAAACCCCACTAATATTAAATGTATCTAATCCTAATGAAACAGCAGATGCTTGAATAGGAGAAAAATGATTAAATCCAAAATAATATGTCCCTGTTGATGCTGGAGTAAAAGTTGCTGTATATTGTGTCCAAGTTGTATTAGCTACTGTTGAAGAAGTCCAGACTGTGTTTGTTTGAGCAGCACTAGTCGCCTCATTTCCAACAGTTAACTTTACACTTTGCGCAGGAGGTGTAGCTCCACCAAAATTTCTTAGATAAAATGTTGCTGTATATGTATTTCCAGCCGATAAATTAAATGGTTTTGAAAATAACCATCTATTTGTTGCAGCAGTTGTACTATTATTTGAGAATACCATTTGAGCCCCTGCTTGTGGATTTCCTGCGGTAGCATTCGTAGACCAAGCTCCTGTCCATCCATCATTTTGATAAAAACCAGTAGAAGTATTATCAAAACCATAGGAATATGGTGTTCCAGCACCAAGAGCTTGAGCAGTAAACAATCTATACGGTCCTATCCATGCTCCATTTACAGTATTATTTTTACTTCTAACATAATATTCATACATTGAATTGGCAGACAATCCACTATTTATATCTGCAAAATTTGTAGTTGCTCCTGTTACACTACCAGTCACTGCCGGTGTATGACCAACAGCACCTCTTGAATAGTCATATCCTGTCACACCAGTAGCAGCTGTCCAATTTAACCTCGCTGAAGTTAATCCTACATTAGATGTTGTCATAACTCTTCCTGGCTGCGGTGAAGTTCCATTCAGAACGTGAACATTATCGATTGCTCCTAAGAATGCATCATTAGAAAAATTTTGAAAAGCTATATAAATAGTCTGTCCAGCATAAGAACTTAAATCAATACTTTTATTCTGCCAAGTTGCTTCTTCACCATTAACTGTAAGAGCTGGTGTTGTAAAGTTTGAAACAGCATTCCCAGTTGTGGAAATATATACTTTATAAGATTCCTTGTATGTTGCATCATACGATCGCGCATGCCAATATAAAGTGTTTGTACCTGAAGGAAGTGTGATTGCAGGAGAAACCATCCAGTCATTTGAAATGCCAGCAGGAGTATAATAAGATGTAGACATTGCTACATTATTACCTACCTCTTCAGCTGAAGATACCCACGCAGCATTGACAAAACTTACAGTTGAATTAGGAGTTAAACCATCAACATTATACAATGTCCAATTTGTTATCGGTCCATAATTAGTTTCAAAACCTGCACTAAAAACCTGTCCAAAAGCTATAGCAGATGCTGTTAGCAATAAAGAGGATAAAACTTTTTTCATAAAATTAATTTTAAATTATTTAATGTAAATATAATAAAGTTTAACAAATCAACTAAAAAAAAACTGTTAAAATTAAAAAAATCCTCAAGAAAAACTTCTTGAGGACTTATTATCGTTATTTTGAATAGTTTTCAAAGAACAAAGGTATACTTTCAATTCCTTTATAGAAATTAAATAAACCATAATGCTCATTAGGTGAATGAATTGCGTCAGAATCAAGACCAAATCCCATCAATACAGACTTTGCTCCTAAAACCTGCTCAAACATTGAAGTGATTGGTATACTTCCTCCACCTCTATAAGGAAGAACTTCTTTTCCGAAAGCTGTTTCCATTGCATTTTTAGCGGCTAAATATTCTTTGGTATCTGTTGGCAAAACATACGGTAAACCACCGTGGTGCGGAGTAACTTTTACTCTCACATTATGCGGAGCTATCTTTTCAAAATATTTGGTAAACTTTTCTGTAATTTCTTCTGGTGTCTGATAAGGAACCAAACGCATAGAAATTTTAGCAGAAGCTTTAGAAGGAATAACGGTTTTTGCACCTTCACCTGTATAACCACCCCAAATTCCATTGCAATCCAATGTCGGACGGATTGAAGTTCTTTCTAAAGTGGTATAACCCGCTTCACCTTCAACATCATTTAAACCAATTGACTTTTTAAATTCTTCAGGATTATCTTTCAGTTTATTCATGTCTGCTCTGTCTGCATCTGAAACATCTTCTACATTATCATAAAACCCATCGATTGTGATTTGTCCGTCTTCATCGATCAATTTTGCAATCATTCTTGAAAGCACATGAATAGGATTCGGAACTGCTCCTCCATAAAGTCCTGAGTGTAAATCTCTGTTTGGTCCTTCTACTTCAACTTCTACATAGCTTAAACCTCTTAAACCAGTAGTAACAGTCGGTTGTTCGTTGCTGTAAATATGCGTATCAGAAATTAAAATGCAGTCGCAAGATAATTTTTCTTTAAATTCATTCACAAAGTCACCTAAACTTACAGAACCTACCTCTTCTTCACCTTCAAAAATAAATTTAATATTACAAGGAAGAGAATTGGTTTTCATCATTGCTTCAAAAGCCTTGATCTGCATAAAAAACTGTCCTTTATCATCTGCAGAACCTCTTGCAAAAATAGCTCCTTCCGGATGAAGTTCAGTTTTCTCAATATAAGGTTCAAAAGGTGGTTTTCTCCACAACTCTAAAGGATCCGGTGGTTGAACGTCGTAATGACCATAAACTAATACCGTTGGCAAATTTTTATCGATGATTTTTTCTCCGAAAACGATAGGATAACCTTTTGTCTGGCAAACTTCTACATTGTCTGCACCTGTATTTTTAAGGTGTTCTGCAACTATATCAGCGCATAATAATACCTCATTTTTATAAGCCGGATCAGCAGAAATAGAAGCAATTCTCAGTAATTCAAACAATTCATCTACGAAACGAAGTTTGTTTTCGTTGATGTAATTTAATGTCTCTTGCATTGTAAATATTAATTTGGCTAAATTTAAAAAAATTGGACTGCTCCAACAAACAAAAACTTTGTTTTATCTTCACGACAGTTTTAAAACAAAAAAAATCCCGCAGCAAGTACAGGATTTATTTATATTTTGAGAGCAAATTAATGTCCGGTTTTTACAGAATCAGCATGTTTTGCTGTTGCACTGTCTGTGTTAGGAGCTTCAGTTTCGTGAGCACCATGAGCAGGAACTTCACTTGCAGGTTCAGCTGTGTGACCTTCGTGACCACCTTGATGATCGTCAGAATATCTTTCTACACCTTCTTCAAGTTTCAAAGTATTCTTGTTTCCACCTGCCTGAATTTTTTTACAGCTTACTGCAACTGTTGCGATGGCCAAACATATAATTAATTTTTTCATATGATTTATTTATTTTTAAAAGTCATTTGCAATCGTTAAATCTTCATTAATAATAGACAAAGCGATTTCAAGTCAAAATTTTGATTGCCCAAAAGTAAGAAATATTGCATTTTTCGGCAACATTTTTATACTGATTTTAATATTATTTTCCCTTTTTTGGATTGTGTAAAAATAAGGTAGTTGTTTCCGCCATCTTTAAGACCATATTTTTTCTTAATATCATCAGGTTTTAACGGATAGTTTTTAGAAATAATATTAAATTGATCTTTCTTTTTAATCTGCTTACCATCAACCACTTCCATTTCAATTGTTCTTCCGGGAAAATCATTTACTTTATTTTCAGAAGTATAAATATGAGTGTTTGGATGAAGTTTCTTAAGATTAAATTTTTCAGAGATTAAATTAAAAATGCCGGCTTTTAAAATTGTATTATTCGGAATATAAATGAACTTTTCAGGTTCTGAGAACTCTGAGTGAGCATTTTCCTCACTTCCATATTCAAAAACAAGGTCAGATTCATCACTTTCCAAATTGGTACAGTGACATTTAATCTTTCCCGAATTTTCGTTAGTCAAAAAAACAACTACTTCTTTCACATCATTTTTAACTGAAATAATATCAATTCTCGAAATATTTTTTAAAACTGATACTAGATATTTCAAATCAATAAGTGGAGAAAGCTTAATCACAACTTCTTTCGAAATAGAAAGCAGTTTTTCCTGAATTTCAAGAATATTTGGAGACAAATCTTCTAAGAGAAAGACTTTGTTTTTATTATTGTCTCTTCTCGCCGGATCAAGGTAAATAACATCAAACGTTTCGGAATTCTGATCAAGAAAACCTTCCAGTTTTTGATTGATAAACTTTGCCCTTTTGCCTAAAATTTTCCAGTTATGTTCTACAATTTTTAAAAGTTCAGGATTTTGTTCGACCAGAGTGATTTCATCAAAATTTTGTGAAAGATAATACGCATCGATTCCAAAACCGCTTGTAAGGTCGATAAATTTCTTTCCCTTTAAAATTTTTGATTTGTAAACCGCTGTTTTATCTGATGAAGATTGCTCAAGACTAAGCTGCGGTGGAAAAACAATTCCTTCTTTTAACAAAAACGGAAATTTTTTCTGTGCAACCTGTTTACCTTTAATCTGCTGAACGATTTCCTGCATGGAAACATCAGAAAACGGTGATTTTTTTAATAGTAAAGAATGCAGATCTGAATTTAGATTTGCATCAATATAGTTTTGAACTTCCTGATGGAGAATTGGGATTTCCAAAGAATTATCTTTTATAAAAAATATAGTCTGTTAATATAGGTTCAATTCCGTTTTGTTTCAATAACGAATTGATTTGTCCACGATGATAAGTTGAATGATTGATTGCATGAAAAAGTATTTCAAAAACAGTATTTTCAAACTTTATTCCTTTTGAATTTTGATATTCAATTATTTGGTCAAAATCTGCGTTTTTAATAATTTGAATACTTGTTTGAAAATTTTGATTATTTATTTCTTCTAATTTTTCAAACGAATTAATTTGCCAGACTTCAAAAGATTTTTCATTTAAAATTCTTGAATTCCAGACTTGTTGAGCGTTTAAAGTATGATTGATTAAACTGATCGTTTTCTCGTCTACTTTTGAAATATTTTCTGAAATAATTTTAATCATTTCTTTATTAAAGTGATAAGTATATTCAAATAAATCAATTAGCTTTTCATTCATTACTCAAGTTTTTTAGTTCTTCAACTTTATTTAAAACTAGAGTGCTTTTACCTGATGGATCTATTTTTTTTAAATTTTCTTTATCAAAATCTAATTGTATCATTAATTGATTTTTACCGACAAATTCTATTAAGCCATTTAGAAATTGACTTTCTTCAATAATATCATTTCCATCCTTATAAAAAGCATTGATAATCAACTTGTTTGGATTTACAGAATAATCTACAATATATTTAACGTATGCTTTTTTGCCTTTATTTGGACCTGCCGGAATTATATAATTTCTTCCATCGATAAACATATCATCAATTTCTACGGCCACATAATTATCCGGGAAAAATGTAAACGCTCCAATTTTATTGTTTCCGTCCTTCCCTGACCATTTTCCAAGTAAGCTATCTGCTGATTGTGAAAAACAGAATGAAGAGATGGCTAGAAAAAATAAAAGCAAATTTCTTTTCATAATTAGTAATTTTATTCAAACATTTCAGCCCAACGAACCGCTTTAATTTCTTTTTCGTTGTAAAGTTCTTCAACAGACTTTTTGACATCTAATTTTGGATATAAATTCACACCAATCAGTTTTATTTTTCCTTCTTCAACCCACTTTTGCTCTTCAACAGCCTGATCGTAGATTTTTTTCTGAAGAATTCCTTGTTTTAAAGATTGTAAATAACCTCCGTTTTCTTCAATTTCTAAAAAGAACTGCCAAGATTTTTCTGCAATCTGTTGTGTGATATCTTCAACGTAATAACTTCCGTTTGATGCATCTTCAAATACATTGATTATGCTTTCGTAAGCTAAAACGATTTGTTGCTTGAATGAAATTTCTTCCGAATTTTCAGTAATGTTTCCAATCTGATAATTGGTACTAAAAACTGCATCTGCTCCACCAATCATCGCCGAAGCTAATTCTAAAGTAGAACGAATCAAGTTATTTTCGCTGTCTGAAATTGCTTTGTTTCTTAAAGAAGTTTCAGCAAAAATGTAAGGAATTTCATCTAAGCCATATTCTTTTGAAAGTTGATTAAAAACCAATTTGAATGCACGAATTTTAGCCATTTCAAAGAAGTAATTTCCTCCAACAGCCAATCTGAATAAAATTTTATTTAAAATTTCTTCTCCATAAACTTCGACTAATTCCTTAGTCTTTGCCAAAGCAATTCCCAACTGCTGAACGATAGATGCACCTGCATTTTGGTGAAGTGAAACGTCAATACAAATATTTCTTTTAAAACTTTTTGCTAATAATTCTTTTACCAATTGATCATCAATCACCATATTGCTTTCATCAAAAACATCAACCAAAGAAAAATACTGATCCTCATCTGCAGGACTGATGTGTTCAGTTAAAGCTTTGTTATTGATAAAAATAGTTTTCTCAACCAAATTCTCAACATTTTCATTTAATAAAAATGCAAAAACATCCTCTTCCAAAGTTTCATGATAGGTTGCTACCAAATGAGTACTTTCTTCTACTTTCGGAAGATTAACCAATGGTTTCTGAACATCATTGTAAAAAGGTTTTACGTCAATTCCTTCTAAATTTTCTTTTTTCAGAATTGTATAAATATCGTCAGTTTTAAGCTGTTTCTTGACTAAATTTTCCCAGCTTTCAAATGTATTTTTTGACATAAGTAATGAGTAATGGGTAATGAGCAATTTCTATTTCGCAGACTTATTTTAAAATTGACAGGGAAGATAATTGACTAATCACAATTAACTTTAACATTATTTTTTGGCAATCTTAGCGCTGTCAACAACCAAAATAAAGATTTCTTCATTCGGTTTTTTCATGAAATAATTTTCTCTGGCGTATTTTTCTTTCTCAGATTTATTATTCATCAGTTTTTTATAGAATTGATCATTCTTTTCATATTCTGTTTTATAATAATCGAGTTGCTCTTCGTATTTATTGATTTCACCATTGAGCTCATTAATTACTAAAAACGAAGTTTTATCGAAGAAAATCATCCAAACCAAAAAAAGACAAATGGCAATTACATATTTATTCAAAACATAATGCTGAATAAATTTAATGGTCTCCGATTTGGGTTGAATGTCTTTAATTAATTCTTTTTCAGCCATTTTTTAATGTTTTCTCAGTGAATTTTTGATAACGGTCGTTAAAAAATCTATCGCCACAGAATTCTGCTTCATATTTGGAATGATCAAATCGGCATCATTTTTTGACGGTTCGATAAATTCCTGATGCATCGGCTTTAAGGTCGTCTGATAACGGTGTAAAACCTCGTTCAGATCTCTTCCTCTTTCCTGTGTATCTCTTCTTATCCTCCTGATGAGTCTTTCGTCGGAATCTGCGTGTACAAACACTTTCAAATCAAATTCTTTCAATAATTCTTTGTTCGTTAAAACCAAAATCCCTTCTACAACCAATACATTTTTTGGCTCAACGGTAACGTGATCACCTGTTCTTGAATGCGTAACAAAGCTGTAGACAGGCTGCTCAATTGATTCGTTATTTTTTAATGCTTTTACGTGTTTCAGCATCAGTTCAAAATCTATTGACTTGGGATGATCATAGTTCAACGCTTCCCTTTCTGTTAATGTAAGATTGTGATTATCGTGGTAATAATTGTCTTGAGACAAAATATTCATTCCTTCAATATCAAGCTGCTGAATAATTTTATCAACAACCGTAGTTTTGCCGGATCCTGTTCCTCCCGCAATTCCTATTACAAGCATTCTAATATAGTTTTTACAAATATAAAACAATTAAAAGATTAAAGAATTGAAAGATTAAAATATTCAGTCAAATTATTTAATTTTCAAAATAAAAAACTCCGGCGACTTGCCAGAGTTTTTTATTATACTATTTCGCTTGTTAAGCTTCTTAAAATTAATTTTTCGTGCATGGGTTTCAAAACATCCATTGATCCTGTTTTCACTGTACATTTGCCTTTATAATGAACAAGCATTGTACATTGTTCAGCTTGTATAAGATCATGTTTACAGATTTCTATTAAAGCCTCGATCACATCATCAAAAGTATGAATGTCATCGTTGTGCAAAATCAATTTGTAAACTTCATCAGTCTCATCCAAAACGAGAACTTCTTCTTCGTACTGACGTTTTGGATTTTCGTAATCTTTTATGCTATTATAAAAAATCATTGTCTAAAAATTTTAATCTTCTCCTAATTTGTCTATAATATCATCGACGATATTATTGGGTTCATTATAAATCAATTCTACCATTTCTACACTCTTATTATTCATTTTTAAGATTTTGAAATGATAGTTTTCCAAATCAAATTCCTGATTTTCTTCAGGGATGTCTTCTAAGGCGTGCAAAATAAATCCGGCCAAAGTATTGTATTCACTTTCTTCAGAAACGGTGAGCTTTTTAGGTAAAGACTCATTAATTTCATCAAGAGGCTGTGTAGCTTTTACCCAAAAAGTATTGTGACCTACTTTATCAACCAATTTCTCTTCATCATCTTCTTCATCCTGAATTTCACCAACCAATTCTTCTAAAATATCTTCTAATGTAATAATTCCTTCAGTACCGCCAAATTCATCAATTACAATTGCCAAATGCTGTTTTTTCTGCTGGAAAATTTTCAATAAATCTGAAATCTTCTTGCTTCCAACCACAAAGAACGATTCACGCATCAATTCGCTCAAATCTTCATGACTCAAAACTCCTTTTCTTTTAACGAATTCTCTGATGATTTCTTTTGTATAAAATACTCCAATGATATTATCAATTGAGTTTTCATATACCGGAATTCTGGAATATCCACTGTCCATGATTTTAGTAATGATTTCATTTAAATCATCTGCAAAATCTATTGACGTAATATTCTGTCTAGGAACCATGATCTGTTTTGCAGAATGATCTGTAAAATCAAATGCATTTTTAATGATCTCGTAATTCTCTTCTTCAATTTCTCCGCTGTCTGCACTTTGTTTTACCAAAAGCTGAAGTTCTTCTGTAGAGTGAATTTCCTGTTCTGAAGCGGGATGAATTTTCAAAAGTCTTAAAAATCCATTGGACATGATATTCATCAACCAAATAAATGGTTTGAAAACTGTATAAAATACTCTTAACGGAACTGCAGTTGCCATTGTAGTAGCTTCAGCCTTTCTGATTGCGATCGATTTTGGAATCAATTCACCAAAAACAATATGCATTATCGTAATAATCAGAAAACTAATGACTACAGAAATTGTTGTAACTGTCGATTCGCTAAAATTTATATTTAAAGAATGAAATAAGTTATCAATGACGTGATGCATTGCACTTTCACCTACCCAACCTAAAGCTAGTGAAGCTAGTGTGATTCCCAACTGTGTAGCAGAAAGATACTCATCAAGATGTTTGATAATATGCTCAGCTTGCTTAGCCATAGAATCGCCTTCGGCAGCTTTCAACTGAATTTGAGAATAACGAACTTTAACAATTGAAAATTCTGCGGCTACGAAAAAGCCATTTAATAAAACAAGAAACAAGGCTAGTAAAAGCCTGACTATGTCAGAGTCCATTTAGAAATTATAATTTATTGTACAAAGATATATAAAATAAAACTAACAAAAAAAGCACCGAAGTTATCGATGCTTTAATATTTTTTGAATATATTCTTACGAGTTTTTCAATGCTTCTGCTCCTGAAACGATTTCTAAAATCTCGTTTGTAATGGCAGCCTGTCTTGCTTTGTTGTAGAAGATAACTAAATCATTCTTCAACTCTTGTGCATTATCAGTTGCTTTATGCATCGCTGTCATTCTGGCACCGTGCTCTGAAGCTACTGAATCTAAGACTGCTTTGAAAACCTGAGTTTTAATAGATTTAGGAATCAAATTATCCAGAATCTCATTTCTGTTTGGTTCAAAGATATAATCTGTTTCCACCTGAGTTTCTACAGTATCAGTTTCAACCATAGAAATTGGAAGAACTTTCTCTGTGATCACTTCCTGAGTAGCAGCATTAACAAATTTATTGTAGATTACATAAACTTCGTCAAATTTACCTTCTCTGAAGTTGCTCATTACCGTTTCGGTAACGTTTGAAACTACATCAAAACTTAACTTATCAAAAACACTGCTTTCGTTTGAAAACACTGTACGGTTTCTTCTTACCGCGTCATAAGCTTTTTTACCAATGGTAAGAACTTCAATTTCGTACTGAGAATTATTCTGAAACTGAATATTAAGTTCTTTCACAATATTTGAGTTAAATGCACCTGCCAAACCTCTGTTTGAAGTTACAGCGATGAAAAGTACTTTTTTAACCTCTCTTTTTTGAGCATAAATAGAAACCTGATCAGGATCTGAGCTAGAATTTACATTCTGGATGATTTCCTGCAATTTTTCAGAATACGGTCTCAACATTACGATGGCATCCTGTGCTTTTTTTAGTTTCGCAGCCGAAACCATTTTCATAGCACGTGTAATTTGCATCGTAGATGAAATTGAACTGATTCTTCCTCGTATTTCTTTTAAGTTTGCCATATTGGGTTAGTTGTTGGTTGTCGGTTGTTGGTTGCTAGTTTTAGAAAATTCTGTCAACTATCAACCAACAATCATCAACTAATTTTAGTTATATTTAGAAGCTAAATCATTAGCAGCCTGCTTAAGAACACTTGTGATATCGTTATCGATTTTCCCAGCTTTGATTGCAGCCATCGTTTCAGGGTGCTTAGATCTTAGGAAAGCGATATATTCTTCCTGAAATTCTTTTACTTTCTTAACAGGAACGTTTCTCATTAAGTTCTCTGTACCCGCGTAAATCATTGCAACCTGAGTATCTACAGGAAGTGGAGAATTTACCGGTTGCTTCAACAACTCTACGTTTCTTTCTCCTTTGGAGATAACCGCTAAAGTTGATGCATCTAAGTCAGAACCGAATTTAGCAAACGCTTCTAATTCTTTATACTGAGCCTGGTCTAATTTAAGAGTACCAGAAACTTTCTTCATTGATTTGATCTGAGCATTACCTCCTACTCTCGATACAGAGATACCTACGTTGATCGCTGGACGAACCCCTGAGTTGAACAAGTCAGACTCCAAGAAGATCTGTCCGTCTGTAATAGAGATTACGTTTGTTGGAATATATGCAGAAACGTCACCTGCTTGAGTTTCGATAATAGGAAGTGCAGTTAATGAACCACCACCTTTTACGATTGGCTTCAATGAATCTGGTAAGTCATTCATTTGGCTTGCAATATTGTCATCAGCAATTACCTTCGCCGCTCTTTCCAATAATCTTGAGTGAAGATAGAAAACGTCTCCAGGATAAGCCTCACGTCCCGGTGGTCTTCTCAATAATAGAGAAAGCTCACGGTAAGCAACCGCTTGTTTAGATAAATCATCATAAACGATCAATGCCGGTCTACCAGAGTCTCTGAAGAACTCACCGATAGAAGCACCTGCCATTGCAGAATAAACCTGCATTGGAACAGGATCTGAAGCATTTGCAGCAACAATTACAGTATATGCTAAAGCTCCTTTATCAGAAAGAGTTTTAACAATTTGAGCTACCGTCGAAGCTTTTTGCCCGATTGCAACATATATACAATATACAGGATTTCCTGCATCAAAAAATTCTCTTTGGTTGATGATTGTATCAATCGCAACAGTAGTTTTACCTGTTTGTCTGTCACCAATGATCAACTCTCTTTGACCTCTTCCTACAGGAATCATTGAATCAATCGCAACGATACCAGTTTGTAAAGGCTCAGTTACCGGCTGTCTGTAGATAACACCAGGAGCTTTTCTTTCCAATGGCATTTCGTACAATTCACCTTCGATAGGTCCTTTACCATCGATTGGGTTACCCAGAGTATCAACTACTCTACCCAACATCCCTTCTCCTACTTTAATAGAAGAGATTCTGTTTGTTCTTCTTACTGTATCTCCTTCTCTTACCAATTTACTTTCACCCAAAAGAGCCACACCTACGTTGTCTTCCTCTAAGTTTAGTACGATACCTTCTACATCGCTAGCAAATTTTACCAACTCACCGTACTGTACATTTTCTAACCCGTATACACGAGCAATACCATCACCGATGGTCAAAACTGTACCTACTTCCTCAACATTTGATTGAGTGTCGAAGTTGGCCAACTGTTGTTTTAAGATCGCAGATACTTCTGCCGGATTTATTTCTGCCATTATATGGTTGTTTTTTTCTTAATTTAAATGAAAATCTTTTTTGATATTATTAAGCTTAGATTTTACAGATGCATCGATCTGCTGATCTCCTACTCTTAGAATATATCCTCCTAAAATATCAGGATTGATCGTAAGATTTAGGTCAAAGTTTGAACCTGCTTTTACTAAATCTGTAGATTTTAAAATCTGATCAATATTTTCTTTAGAAAGCTGAGTCGCTGTAGTAAGAGTGATTCTCTGTACGCCATTGATATCTTCAACTTTATTGATAAATTCTTGAGCAATATTTTTCAAATGATTTTCACGACCCTGTCTGATCACTAAAGTAATCAAATTCTGAGAAACCGGTGAAAAACCTTTAAAAATCTCTTTTGCAACGTCCTCTTTCTTTTTTGCATCGATGTAAGGCGTTTTGAAAAATTTGTTTAAATCCTCAGATTCAGACATCAGTTTCTTAACATCTTTCATTTCAGAAAATACAGCATTAGTCTGTCCGGATTCGTTTGTGAAATCCAGCAAACCTTGTGCGTATCTTTTAGCTACTTTAGATGTAAGCATTCTTAGTTAAGATTAGATTTGTTTAAATAATTTTGAACCAACTCGTCCTGAGCTTCTGTTTTCTCTAAATTTTTCTGCAAGATAGATTCTGCAATATTTACAGATAAAGCACCAATCTGAGTTCTGATTTCTGACATTGCAGCATTCTTTTCTGTCTGGATCGTTTGCTTAGCAGCTTCGATCATTTTATCTCCTTCAGCTTTTGCAACATCTTTAGCTTCTCCTACAATTCTGTCTTTAATTTCTCTAGCTTCTTTAAGGATGGAATCTCTTTCAATTTTAGCCTCACGAATAATTCTTTCGTTATCGGATTTAAGATCTTCCATTTCTTTTTTAGCCAATTTAGCCTGATTCAAAGCATCAACGATAGAAGCTTCTCTGTCATTTACTGCGTTTACAATTGGTTTCCAAGCAAATTTAGCAAGGATAAATAATAGGATAGCGAATGTAAGCGTCATCCAAAACAAAAGTCCAATTCCAGGTTCTATAATTCCCATATCTGTAATTCTTTTTTTAATGTAATAATTTATGGATATCTTTTTTAAAAATCCTTAGCAGCAGCCAACCGCTTCACTGCTAAGAATATTTTTTCTGAGGATAATTACTTGATGAAAGCACCAAAGATAATCGCGATAAGACCAGCACCTTCAATAAGACCTGCAGCAATAAGCATTGCTCCTTGAATCTTACCAGCTTGTTCTGGCTGTCTAGCGATAGCATCCATAGCGTGCCCACCGATTTTACCAATACCAAGACCTACTCCTAATACTGCTAAACCAATTCCTACGTAAACTAATCCTGTTCCAGTTGTGATGTCCATAATAAATAAATATTTAGTTAAAATTATTTTTCGTTTAATTAAGCTACCATTGTGTCGTGACCTACACTGTCATCATCGTTGTGAGCATGATCGTGATCGTGTTCTGCAACAGCGATACCAATAAACAATGCTGACAATACTGTAAAGATATATGCCTGTAATGCCGCAACTAAAAGTTCCAATACAGAAACAAATAATGCCAATGGTACAGATGCAAATCCTAAGAATGGTGATTTAAAAATAAAGATCAAAGAGATAATCGCTAAGATCATAATGTGACCTGCAGTAATGTTTGCGAAAAGTCGCATCATTAAAGCGAAAGGTTTTGTAAAGATCCCAATGATTTCGATTGGAATCATAATTGGGTACAACAATAAAGGAACTGGTGGCATAAAGATGTGTTTCCAGTAATCTTTATTGGCACTGAACACTGTAATCAATAAAGTAATGATTGCCAAAACCGATGTGATTGCGATGTTACCAGTCAAGTTAGAACCTCCAGGAAAGAAAGGAATCAATCCGAATAAGTTATTAAACCAGATAAAGAAAAATGCTGTTAACAAATATGGCATAAATCTCTTGTATTTCACTGAACCAATATTCGGAATAGCCACTTCGTCTCTGATGAAAACAATTACAGGTTCTAATAATTTACCTGCACCTTTTGGTAACTGAGATTTTTTATAATTTCTTGCCATTCCAATAAATACCGCCATCATAAAGATAACTGATAATAACATTGAAGCGGCATTTTTTGTGATAGACATATCAAAGAAAACGTCACTTGACTTCTGTTTTCCTCCGATTAAAGCAAATAGAGTTGCTTTCTGAATTCCTTTAGTTGAAACTACTTGCCCTTCATGTAGAGTATAACCATCATGTTCGTGACCGTGTGCAATATCTCTAGATAAGAAAGTATGCCATCCCGCATTATCTTTAATAATAACAGGTAGTGGAAAAGAAGTATGATGTTCTTCTCCATTTTCATCTTTAGTAGTCCATAAATGCCATTCGTTAGAATCACCAATGTGTTCCATGATCATCTTTGTAGCATTAAAGGGCTTATCACCTTCTGCATGCTCTACCTTTTCAGCCACTTTTTCACCTTCAGTCTCGTGCTGTGCAGCGGCAAAACTGCTCATAAACACAAATAAAAATGCGAAAAATAATGAAGAAACTTTTCTGTTCATATCTCTTTTTTAATCGTGTGCAAATATATTGATTTTATTAAACTTTACCAATATTAAAAATTGATATTTATCATCAAAAAAATCAAGATTTGTTAATCTGCTTTATTATCGGTATATATATAGTTATGGATGCAGCAATAAAGCATATTATGATCAATAAAAAATTGGGTTTTGTCTTCTCTATTATTAATAATGAAATGATCAGCCACAATAAATCCTTAGAAATATTAAGCGTGAGAAATTTCATTCCTGCATTTTCTTTCCCATTTAAATATTTTTTAAATATTATAAATACGATAATATTCAAAATTGCTATTAGAGAAATGACAATGAAGCTATCCAAAAAATTCATTTTGCAAAAATAAGATTATAATTTACATTCAAAACAAATCTCTTTATACTATATATGATAAATAATTAAAATTTCCTTATTTTTGCACACTATAATTTATAATCAATATGTTCAATAGTTTACAGGATAAATTAGACAAAGCACTTCACAATCTTTCCGGACGTGGAAAAATCACCGAAATCAACGTTGCGGAAACCGTAAAAGAGATCCGTAGAGCATTGGTAGATGCCGACGTTAATTATAAAGTTGCCAAAGATCTTACCAAAAGAGTTCAGGATAAAGCTTTAGGTGAAAACGTTCTTACATCTCTTACTCCGGGACAATTGATGACGAAGATTGTTCATGATGAGTTGGTAGATTTGATGGGAGGTTCTCAGGAAGGAATTAATCTTGCAGGAAAACCTTCTGTAATTTTGATCGCCGGACTTCAGGGTTCTGGTAAAACTACTTTTTCTGGAAAGCTTGCTAATTATTTAAAAACTAAAAAGAATAAAAAACCTTTATTGATTGCTTGTGACGTTTACCGTCCTGCTGCAATTGATCAGCTGAAAGTTCTTGGTGGACAAATTGGTGTTCCTGTTTATACAGAAGAAGGGGCAACAAATCCTTCTACGATTGCTGAAAACGGAATCAATTTCGCAAAACAAAACGGTCATGATGTGGTCATCGTCGATACGGCAGGTCGTCTTGCGATTGACGAGCAGATGATGAATGAGATTAAATCTGTTCATTATTTCATTAAACCAAGCGAAACTTTATTTGTTGTTGATGCAATGACAGGTCAGGATGCTGTAAATACGGCGAAAGCCTTCAACGAAGCTTTGAATTTTGACGGAGTTGTTCTAACAAAATTAGACGGAGATACCCGTGGTGGAGCTGCTCTAACGATTCGTTCTGTAGTTGAAAAGCCAATCAAATTTATCTCAACCGGAGAAAAAATGGAAGCCTTAGATCTTTTCTACCCGGAAAGGATGGCCGACAGAATCTTGGGAATGGGAGACGTTGTTTCCTTGGTAGAAAGAGCTCAGGAGCAGTTTGACGAAGAGGAAGCAAAAAAACTTCATAAGAAAATCGCTAAAAATGAATTTGGTTTTGATGATTTCTTGAAGCAGATCAATCAGATCAAGAAAATGGGTAATATGAAAGACTTGATGGGAATGATTCCGGGAGTTGGAAAAGCCATTAAAGATGTTGAGATCAGCGACGATGCATTTAAACATATTGAAGCAATTATTTATTCGATGACTCCTGAAGAAAGAAGAAGACCTTCTATCATCAATACTCAGAGAAAAAGTAGAATCGCAAAAGGTGCAGGAAGAAAAATTGAAGATGTAAACGCTTTGATGAAACAATTTGACCAAATGGGGAAAATGATGAAAATGATGCAGGGACCTCAAGGAAAACAAATGATGCAAATGATGAGCAAAATGCCAAATATGCCTGGAATGGGTGGAATGTTCGGAAAATAATTTGACAAAATTTCAAAAAATATAAAACTCTCAGATTTCTCTGAGAGTTTTTTTTATAACGAAAAAATCCGACTCAGTTTTTGAATCGGATTATTATTTTAAATCAAAATGACAGATTATTTGTCTGTTTTTTGAGATTTAGATTTAAGAAAATAAGAAAAACCTAAATTAACACCAAAAGTATTTACCTGGGTTTTTACATCAATACCTGAATACGTTTCTTTGTTTGAAAACTGATCAAAAGAAACTCCCAAATTAATACCCAAAGATTGAGTAGCCATGTAAGTAACTCCAGCTTTTGCTTTCCATGCAAGACCGTCAGTTGTTGTTTCATCACTGAAAGTTTCACCCAAAACTTCAGTTTCTCCACTGTTTTTTACCGATGCATAACCAATACCGGCACCAATATAAGGTACTAATTTGCTGTCATTTGCAAAATAATAAGTTGCATTTGGCATGATAGAAAAACTAGTTGTAGTAGATTTATCACCATCATATTTAGTTGTAGCAGTCAAAAGATTTGCTTCAATACCGATTGCTAATTTATCAATAACAAAATATCCTACAGATGGTGATACAGAAAAAGTGCTCACTTTTGGTCCGTCTTCAGACATTCCTTCTGCTTTGAATTTTGTGCTTACATTGTTAAATCCAGCACCTGTGTTTCCGCTGAAGACCCAGTCACCCTTTGTCATCTGAGCATTTGATAATCCGAAAAGTGCAATTGCACTTGCAATTAATAATTTTTTCATTTTGAATAATTTTATACTTTCTGAGTGCAAATGTATAATGACAAAATTTAAAATTAAAATTTGTTAACATGATAAAAATCACGCATGGATATTGACTTTTTCGGATTAAAATCAAATCAGGGAGAATTAATTAAATAAAATTTAAAGAAACCAAATAAAAAACTCCAATTCTGCAATTGGAGTGTAATATGACTTGTTTTAAAAAAATTTTACTTTAAAAAGAAATTAATTCCAAAGTTAATAGCTCCAAAATTATTATCAATTCTTTCTCTTTCGAAATCTCTTCTGCTGCCGATTGTTTGATAGCCAACATACAATTCCATATTTTTTCTTTGATATCCAAATTTAGGTTGTGCATATAATCCACCATCTACTCCATCCTTTACAGAAATTCCGTAACCTAAATCCAAAGCCACAAAAATAGGAGCTTTAGCAAAGCTATATTTTCCGGAAACTGCAACCGGGATGAATCCGAAGTCATCAGATTTGTAACGATCACCTTTGAATTCGTAAGCTTTGCCTACAAAATGAGAATATCCTGTGGCTACACCCAAATCAAAATTCTTAGCGATGTTCCACATATATGCACCGTCAACACCAAATGTAAACGATGAGTATCGGCTTGCATCACCAACTGGAATACCAATGTGACCACCCAATTTTAATCCTTCCTGAGCCTGAGCTAATCCGCCGAACAATGCGAATGCACCTAATAATAGTATTTTTTTCATTTCTATTTATTTAAAGTTTATTATCAAATATTGATTCACTTAACAGCAAAATAGATGCCGCAAGGTACCACATCATGAAAAAAGCAGGACAAATTGCCCTGCTCTATTAGATTTAATTAATTTCTTGATTTTAGTTTCCTCCAAATTTGAAACCAACACCAACTTGTAAGAAGCTGTTAGTTAATTTTCCGTCTCCAGAATTTTTTGCAAGATTTGAAACTCCATAATTATATCTTGCATCAAAGAATAATCCGTTTTCTAGCATGAATTCAGCACCTAAAAAAGGAGCAATGTTTAAAGTATTGATTTGATCTTTAATATCTCTTTCATCATCTGCTGAAATTTCAAATCCAGGAATCACACCCAATCCAAAATCAGCGACTGTTTTAGATTTAGCTGAAAGAATCACACCAAAGCTTGCACCCGCAGAAAGTGAAAAATTTTCTGATACAAAAAACTTTGCAGATACGGGAATCAATAAAGTTTCTAAAGTCGTCTTCTGCTGAATCTTAATGTAAGTAGCAGCGTCATCCGGATCTTGAGCTTGCTCGTTAATTTTTCCACCAAGCGGAGAATATAAAAGCTCACCCTGAATTCCAAAGTTATCACTGATTTTATATTCGGCAACTCCACCTACATAAAATGTGTGCATAGGATCTGTACTATCTACATCCTGATTGTCTTTATATTTTAATGTAGATAAAGAATATCCTGCTTTAGGACCAAATCTGAATTCCTGAGCTTTTGTTGCAACTCCCATCAAAACGACAGAAGCAATCAATAATAATTTTTTCATAGTTTAAAGTTTTAACAAATTTTAAGAGTCCAAATATATCACTTTTTATGGATTCACAAAATATTTTTAAACTTTTATGAGAAAAATCATCATTATATTTATTCTCTTGTTTTCTTATCTTCTTCGTTGTAAGCCAGAATGATTTTTTTCACGACAGGATGACGTACCACATCTTCTTCCGTTAAATACACAAAACCAATTTCTTTAACATCTTTCAGAATGCGCATTGCTTCTTTTAATCCTGAATGCTGTTTTGGTGGCAAATCGATCTGCGTTGGATCTCCGGTGATAATGAATTTGGCATTCATCCCCATTCTCGTCAGAAACATTTTCATTTGAGCATGAGTGGTATTTTGTGCTTCATCCAGAATTACAAACGCATCATCCAAAGTTCTTCCTCGCATAAATGCAAGCGGAGCAACTTCAATGACCTTCTTTTCTATAAAACCTTCCAGTTTTTCATGCGGGATCATATCACGAAGGGCATCATATAAAGGCTGTAAATAAGGATCAAGTTTTTCTTTCAGATCTCCCGGTAAAAAACCTAGACTCTCCCCTGCTTCTACGGCAGGTCTCGTCAAAACAATTCTTTTTACTTCTTTGTCCCTCAAAGCTCTTGCTGCCAAAGCTACACTCGTATACGTTTTACCTGTTCCTGCAGGACCAATCGCAAAAACCATATCTTTTTTCTCGGTCTCTTTTACGAGTCGTTTAAGATTGGTGGTTTTAGCTTTAATAATTTTTCCGTTTACGCCTTTTACAATGATGTCCTGATCAAAAACCAGATGTTTTTCATTTTCATCTTTAAGATTTAGAAAATTTTCAACATCTTTTAGTCCGATCGAATTGTTTTTTGAAATAAACGACACAATATCGTCTAGTTTTAGCTTAAATATATCAAGGGCTTCCTGATTACCCATCGCAAAAATATGGTGATCTCTGCCGGTGATTTTAAGGGTTGGAAAGCTGGATTTTATTAAATTGAAATATTGGTTGTTAACACCATAGAAGTTTTTTGAATCAATACCTTCTAAATCATACGTTAATTCAAACATGCAAATATTTTATTTTAGATTTTAAATTTAAAAGTTTTTTTTCAGATTTAAATCAAATTCTTATCCACAATAATTAAATCTTTTCCTTTATTTTAGATAAATTTGCAGTTCTATCAGATTATTCATGTCAATTATTACCCTCACTTCAGATTTCGGACGTTTAGATTACAGAGTTTCGGCTATGAAAGGGAAAATCCTGTCTTTGAATCCTGAGGTAGACAGCATTGATATCAGTCATGATATTCAGGCATATAACCTGATTCAGACATCATATATTGTAAGAAATGCATATCGATATTTCCCAAAAGGAACGATTCACATTGTAGCAGTTGACAGCTTTTTTCACAAATCGAGAAAAAACATTCTTTACAAAGCTGACGGTTCTTATTTTCTTGCCGCCGACAACGGATTGCTAAGTTTGATATTTTTTGATATTAAACCTGAAGCGATTTATGAAATCACGCTCAACAACAGATTTGATGATGTTGTCAATTTCACTTCGACCGATGTTTTCGTTCCGGTTGCAGTACATTTAGCAAATGGAGGACTACCTGAAGTCATTGGAAGAAAAATTGAGGATGTTAAACAACTTTTATTTCCAAAACCGGTCTATAATGAGCCCGAAAAAATGATCATTGGTGAGGTAATGTACATTGATAATTTCGGAAACATAATATCAAATATCAGTAAAGAATTCTTTGAAACTTTGGCTAAAGGTTTCGAAAAATTCACTATAAAGTTCAGAAATTTGAGTTTATCGAAAATCTACTCAAGCCATACAGAAGTGGTAACCGATTGGGACAGAGAAACTGAGTACCACGGGCAATCCGCAGCAATTTTTAATGATAGTCAAATGCTAGAATTGACCATTTATAAAGGCAGTAAAAAGAACGGCGCCAAAACCCTTTTCGGATTAAACGTTGGAGAAAATATTTACATCGAATTTTTCTAAAATTATCTATTTCATAAAAAAACCGATTTTTTTTATATATTTGTCAAAATCTAAAATTAGAAAATGGCAGAATACAAATTATTGCTTCCTTCTATGGGTGAAGGCGTGATGGAAGCTACGGTGATCACTTGGTTATTCAATGAAGGTGATCAGGTAAAAGAAGATGATTCGGTAGTTGAAATTGCAACAGACAAGGTAGATTCAGACGTACCGACACCTGTTTCGGGGAAAATCGTAAAGATCCTTAAACAAAAAGACGAAGTTGCAAAAGTAGGTGAAGCCATTGCTATTTTAGAAATTGAAGGAGAAGGTGGAAGTACAGCTTCTGAAGAAGGAAAAACTGAAACTCCAACTCCTGATGCAGAAACCATTAAAGCAATTGAAGAGCCTTTAAATCCAACTGTTACTTCTCCTGTAGAATTTTCGGGAGATCTTTACCTTTCTCCACTTGTAAAATCTATTGCTCAACAGGAAAATATTTCTGAATCTGAACTGAAAACCATCAAAGGAAGCGGTTTAGAAGGAAGAATTACCAAAGAAGATATTTTATCACACGTTTCCAATAGAGGAAATCAGCCTCAAGCAGTACCACAACAATCTGCTCCAGTTCAGGCAGCGCCCACTCCACCAGTAGTAACTTCAGCTCCAGCTTCTACGATTTCTGTAGCTGCAGGTGACGAAATCATTCCTATGGACAGAATGAGAAAGATCATCGCTGAAAACATGGTGAAAGCAAAGCACATTGCTCCTCACGTAACCTCTTTCATCGAAACAGACGTAACCAACGTTGTAAAATGGAGAGCTAAAAATAAAGATATGTTCGAAAAACGTGAAGGTGAAAAACTGACTTTCATGCCGATTTTCGTAAAAGCAATTGTAAAAGCAATTCAGGATTTCCCAATGATTAACGTTTCTATTAACGGTGATAACATCATTAAGAAGAAAAACATCAATATCGGTATGGCAACTGCTTTACCAGATGGAAATCTTATCGTTCCTGTAATTAAAAATGCTGATCAGTTATCACTTTCTGGTTTGGCAAAAGCGATCAACGATTTAGCTTACAGAGCAAGAAACAAAAAATTAAGACCTGAAGATACTCAAGGTGCAACATACACAATTTCTAATGTTGGAAGTTTTGGAAATTTGATGGGAACTCCTATTATTCCTCAACCGCAGGTTGCTATTATGGCAATCGGAGCTATAGTTAAAAAACCGGCAGTTCTTGAAACGAAAGACGGTGATGTAATCGCAATCCGTCAGTTAATGTTTATGTCTCACTCTTACGATCACAGAGTGGTAGATGGTTCTCTAGGTGGAATGATGTTGAAACATGTTCATGATTACCTTCAAAACTGGGATCTTAATACAGAAATATAAGTAATGAATAATGGTAATGATTAATTGCCAATTATTCATTTAAATATAACCTTCGGAATTTTTCGGAGGTTTTTTTGTTTTTTTGTTTGAATTTAAAATTGACGATATTATTAAATTCAAAATTTTCTTATTTGAATTTGATGTAAAATTTTCAGATTCACAAAAAATAGCTTAGATTTGAGTTATGCGCAAAATTTTGTCATCAATTCGCAAAGGTCTCAAAAAATCCTTCGATAATATCCGAAATGAACAGCTTAAGAACAATCTTCTTCAGGCAATTCCATTTTGGATTGGTTCGGTGATTACCGGCTTTTTTGCAGTGATGTATGCGAAAATTTTCGCTTGGGGAGAAAATTTATTACATTTCATCCTCAACTGGCACGACTGGATGATTTTCTTTATTGCTCCTGTTGGTTTTGTACTATCATGGTGGCTCGTTAAAGAATTTGCACCCTACGCAAAAGGCAGTGGAATTCCGCAGGTCATGGCTGCTGTAGAATTGGCAAATCCAAAAGAACATAGAAAAATACGAAGTCTTCTAAGTTTAAAAATAATTGTTTTTAAAATTATCTCTTCCGTTGTTTTGGTGATTGGTGGAGGCGCAGTCGGACGAGAGGGACCAACCATACAAATTGCTGGTTCAATTTTCAGAAAAGTCAATGAATACCTTCCGGAATGGTGGCCGAAAATTTCGAAGAAAAACATGATTATGACTGGTGCAGCGGCAGGACTTGCTGCAGCTTTCAATACTCCTTTGGGCGGAATTGTTTTTGCTGTTGAAGAACTTTCAAAAACCCACATCAATTATTTTAAAACCGCCCTTTTTACTGCCGTAATTATTGCAGGTTTAACAGCGCAAACTTTAGCCGGTTCTTATTTATATTTAGGATATCCGAAAACCAATGATGTTTCGTTAATGGTCATGTTCCCGATTATTCTTGTTGGTGGTGTTGCAGGAATTTTTGCCAGTCAACTTTCTGTAACCATGCTGAAAATGAATGACTGGAAAAAGAAAACACTTAAAACGGACAAATCCAATGTATTATTTCTTATTGGTTGCGCTTTATTCATTGCATGTATTTCTTTTTTTATAAGCAGAGAAATTTTAGGTTCAGGTAAAGAAATTATGGAACGTGTACTATTTACTCAGGATAAGCATGAGGATTGGTATGTTCCTATTTTAAGAATGTTGGGTCCCGCTTTATCTTTTACTTCAGGTGGCGCAGGCGGAATTTTCGCTCCTGCTTTGACGGCGGGTGCAAGTATTGGTTCGGTGATTTCTGGAGCTATTCATTTAACTCAGAATGAAACCAACGTTGTAGTACTTGCAGGAATGGTTGCGTTTTTAACAGGAATTACGAGAGCTCCCTTTACTTCAGCAATTATTGTTTTGGAAATGACAGACAGACATTCTTTGATCTTTCATTTGATGTTGGCCGGGATGGTTTCTTCAATTGCTTCTATTTTAGTCAGCAGACATTCTCTGTATGATGTTTTGAAAATGAATTTTCTTGCAGAAATCAGAAGTAAAGAAGATGAAGCGGTTTAGATTTTTATTTTTAATTGATTTAAACGATTTAATCAAATTAATTTCTTTATACTATCTCTCATTTATTGTGTATTACAAATATAATTCATATTTTTGCACCTCGAAATAATTAACAAATTCATTTAACATTATGAACAATTACGAAACTGTTTTCATTTTAACTCCCGTTCTATCTGAAGCTCAGGTGGAGGAAGCAGTGAACAAGTATGTAGATCTTTTAAAAGAAAAGAACTGTGAAATTGTCACTAGAGAAAATTGGGGATTGAAGAAATTAGCTTATCCGATTCAACTAAAAAAGAACGGATTTTACACTTTAATCGAGTTTAAAGGTGAAGGAACTGTAGTTGCTGATTTAGAATTGGCATTCAAACGTGACGAAAGAGTAATTCGTTACCTTACTACAAAACTAGACAAGCATGCTATTGACTATGCTGTAACTAGAAGATCTAAACTTAAAGCTTCAAGAGCTTAATTACTAACCCAAATTAAAAAAAGACAAAGACATGGCAATAGATGATATGGCTAAACAAGCCTCTGCTGGAGGTGAATCTGAAGTAAAATTCCTTACTCCACTTGATATCAATACAAAAACTGATAAAAAGTACTGTAGATTCAAAAAATTCGGAATCAAGCACGTTGATTACAAAGACGCTGATTTCTTATTACAGTTCGTTAACGAACAAGGTAAAATTTTACCAAGAAGATACACTGGTACTTCTTTAAAATACCAAAGAAAAGTTTCTTCGGCTATCAAAAGAGCAAGACACCTTGCAATGATGCCTTATGTAGCTGATTTATTAAAATAAAAAATTGCAATTAGCAATTAGCTACGAGCTTTCAGCTTTTGGCTTTTGTTGCTGAATTAATATTAAATTCTAACGAAGTGAAGAGAAACCCGAAATTAAATTCGGAACTCGGAACTCTAAAACGGACAACAACAATGGAAATTATCCTTAAAAAAGACGTAGAAAATTTAGGTCTTGAATTCGATACAGTAAATGTAAAACCAGGTTATGCAAGAAACTTCTTGTTACCTCAGGGAATTGCTCTTTTAGCTACACCAAAAAACAAAGCGACTTTAGAAGCTACGTTAGAAGCTAGAAAAGAAGAAGAAGCTAAATTAATCGCTACAGCAAACGGTGTAGTTGATCAATTGAAGAAAACTTCTATCACTATTCCTGCAAAAGTAGGTTCTGGTGACAAATTATTCGGATCTATCAACAATGCAGATCTTTCTGCAGCATTGGCTAAAGCTGGTGTACAAGTTGAGAAAAAATACATCAAAATCCCAGGAAACACTATTAAGAGAACTGGTAAAGTAACTGCAGTTGTAAGACTTCACAGAAATGTAGAGTACAACTTCGAGTTTGATGTAGTATCTGATGCTCCGGTAGAAGCTCCTAAACCAGCTGCTCCTAAAGCTGCTAAAGTAGAAGAAACTCCAGCTGAAGAAGCTTAAGATTTCAAGAGATTTTCTCAAATATATCAACCACTTCGCAAGAAGTGGTTTTTTTTATGGTTATACTTTGGCATATTTTTTACGGTAAGTGACTATCCTCAAATTGTCAAGAATGAATTACCAAGATATACTCCACTCTCAGAGAGAATTTTTCAACACGCAAAAAACAAAGAATGTAAAATTCAGAAAGATGTATCTCGAAAAACTGAGAGATTTAATTATTCAGAATGAAAATTTATTGTATGAAGCAATTCATAAAGATTTCGGTAAATCTCAGTTTGAAACGTATGTCACCGAAATTTCATTTATTCTAAAAGATATTGATTATTATTTAAAAAATTTAAATTCACTTTCAAAACCAAAGAAAGTCACGACCAACTTAGCCAATCAGATTGCCACCAGCAAAATCCATTCAGAGCCTCTTGGCTGTACTTTGGTAATTGGAGCCTGGAATTACCCTTATCAACTTTCATTATCGCCTTTAATAGCCTCAATTGCTGCTGGAAATTGTTGTATTCTGAAACCAAGTGAAATTGCCGAAAATACGATGAAGGCAATGGTAAAAATCATTAATGAGAATTTTCCTTCTGAATATATTCACGTTTTTGAGGGCGGAATTGATGAAACAACAGAAATTTTAAAGTTAATATTTGACAAAATATTCTTCACAGGAAGCACAAAGGTTGGTAAAATAGTCTATAAAGCTGCTTCAGAACACTTGACTCCTGTAACCTTAGAATTGGGTGGGAAATCACCTGTAATCGTTACAAAAGAAGCTAACATGGAAATTGCTGCGAAAAGAATTGTTTGGGGAAAATTTCTAAATGCCGGACAAACCTGTGTCGCACCAGATTATATTTTAGTTGAAGAATCTGTGAAAGAGCAATTGTTAGAAATGCTGAGAAAATATATTAATGAATTTAAATATGAGCCAGATTCTGAACAATACACAAGAATTATCAACAAGAAAAATTTCGAAAGACTTGTGAAACTGATTAATCCTGATAAAATTTATTTTGGAGGAAAATCTATTGAGGATAGCCTTTTTATAGAACCAACTATTTTAAATAATGTCAGTTGGGAAGATAATGTCATGCAGGAAGAAATTTTCGGACCGCTACTTCCGGTAATCTCATTTACCAATTTTCATCAGGCGCTGAATTCAGTTTTAGAATTGGAAAAACCTTTATCAGCGTATCTTTTCACGAATAATAATGAAGAAAAAGATCTGTTTACGCAAAAATTATCTTTCGGGGGTGGTTGCATCAATGATGTCGTGATGCATTTAGGAAACGATAATCTTCCGTTTGGCGGAGTCGGAAGTTCAGGAATGGGAAGTTATCATGGAAAATTCGGTTTTGAAGCTTTCTCACATCAGAAAGCAGTTTTAGACCGTGCAACTTGGGGTGAACCTGATTTGAAATATCCACCCTATTCTGAAAACAAAATAAAATGGATCAAAAAACTTTTGTAAAAAATAAAACCGAGAAAATTCTCGGTTTTTTTATTTATGATTTTGTTGTCCAGGTATTGAAAAACTCTTTTACTTTTTCAAGACTGTATCCTTTTCCTTCTTCCAGCACATCACTTTGCTGCACATGAATCATTTTTCCGTTTCCATCTAAAACAATGAATACCGGATAACCAAACTTATCTCCCGGATTTCCATATTTCGAAAAAACTTTTTCGTTTTTATTTTCCGGAGAATAATTCAGGTGATAATATAAATAATTATCGTCAACCAATTTTTTAAGTTCAGGAGTTGTCTGCACATATTGGTTAAATCTCAAACACCAAATACACCAGTTTCCTCCCGCTTGAATCATAATGTTTTTCTTCTCCTTTTTAGCTTTTGCTACCAAATTTTCAATGTCTTTTTCAGCGTCGGCTTTTGCATCATAAGGTTTCGGAAGTTTGGCTTTTTCCTCAGCAGCTTTCTTCTTTGCTTCTAGTTCCTGATGATCTGTTTTTACGATCAATGCTTTGTCATCAGAATTTTTAACCGGTATATCTTTCGTATTCTGAGCAAATGTTAAACTTCCGATCGACAGAAATCCTAGAATTGCTATGTTTTTTGAAATCTTTTTCATATGTAAAATAAATTATTTTAAAGGTCATCCAAAATTAGTTGGGACAGTAATGCAATTGCGTAATTTTAATGTTATTTGTGATCCGAAACCGTATCAATTTCATACTATAAAATTAAAAAAATAATACTTATTTGCAGCAAAAATGAAACCATAATTTTATTATTGCTAAATTTGTAGACTTTATGAATTTTCTGATCAAAATACTTTACTTAATTTCGAAAATGCCGCTTAAAATATTGTATATTTTTTCGGACATTATTTTCTTCTTAAATTATTATTTTGTCGGTTACAGAAAAAAAATCATTACTCAGAATCTTAAAAATTCATTTCCGGAAAAGTCACCTGAAGAAATTTCAGAAATCCGAAAGAAGTTTTATTTAAATTTTTCAGATTATCTCGCAGAGACTGTCAAATCCTTCACAATGTCTAAGACGGAGACAAGAGTAAGAATGCAGCACATCAATCAACATCTATTTCACGAAGCAAAGGAAGAAGGCAAAAACATTATTCTTTTGGCAGGTCATGTTTTCAACTGGGAATGGATGAATGCTCTTGCGACAATCGTCCCACAAACCAACTGTCATCCTGTCTATAGAAAAGTAAACAGTGAATTTTGGGAAAAACAGATGAAAAAAGTACGAAGCAAGTTTGGCAATGATGCTTTGGAAGCAAATGAAGTGATTCTCAATATTTTCAGAAATAAAAACGACGGAAACTCTATTTATCTTTTTGTAGCAGATCAGACACCTCATTCCTCACACGTCAATTACGGATTAGAGTTTCTTAATCAAAAAACACCGGCATTTATCGGGTATGATAAATTGGCAACAAGAATGGATTTGGTTTTTCTTTATACTGAAATGAAAAAAGTAAAGCGAGGTCATTATCAGATCAATTATCACAGAATCGAGCCAGACGGAGAGAAATTCGTGAATAATGAAGTTGTAAGAAAGTTTCACCGACTGTTAGAAAATACTATTAAAAAAAGACCTGATAATTATCTTTGGTCACACAGAAAATGGAAATATCAGGATTCTATCAAAACGTTTGATTCTGAAAAAATTTAAAATCAATGTCTGAAAATTTAGCAATTGTCATCCTCAACTGGAACGGAAAAAGCTGGCTTGAAAAATTTCTTCCAAGCGTTATCAGTCATTCTCAAAATGCAGAAGTGTATGTTATTGACAATTTTTCGATTGATGATTCTGTCAATTTTCTGCAAACACAATTTCCCACGGTAAAAATTATAATAAATGATAAAAATTACGGTTTTGCGGGAGGTTATAATGAAGGTTTAAAATCAATTGATGCTAAATTTTACTGCCTATTAAATTCTGATGTAGAAGTTACAGAAAACTGGATAGAACCCGTTTTAAATTTATTTAAAAAAGACAATCAAATTGCGGCAATTCAGCCAAAAATATTATCATTTACCAATAAAATTTATTTTGAATTTGCAGGAGCAGGAGGTGGACTGATTGATAATTTGGGCTATCCTTATTGCAGAGGTCGTGTTTTTGATGATGTGGAAGAAAATAAAGGTCAGTATGATGATGAAACTGAAATTTTTTGGGCTTCCGGATGTTGTTTATTTATCAGATCAAAAGATTTTTGGGAACAAAATGGCTTTGACGATAGATTTTTTGCTCATCAGGAAGAAATTGATCTATGCTGGAGATTAAAAAATTCCGGAAAAAAAATATACTATACCGGAAAGTCAAAAGTTTATCATGTTGGTGGCGGAACCTTAAACAAACAAAGTCCTCAAAAAACTTTCCTGAACATCAGAAATAATCTTTCAATGATGTTGAAAAATTTACCGTTTCCGAGTTTGATTTGGGTATTAATTCTTAGAATGATTCTCGACGGAGCAGCAGCTTTTTATTTTGCTTACAAAAATGGATTATCTCATCTTTGGGCAGTTTTACGAGGACATTTCGGCTTTTATTCACATATTCCCGGAACTTTGAAACTCAGACAAAATAATCAGATTAAAAAGTATTATCAAACTGATTGGCTCATTTTTAAGCACTTTTTGGGAAATAAAAAAGGTTAAAATCAACAACTACTTATCATTTATAATAATTTATGGATTTCTGCGCAATAGATTTTGAAACGGCTACCCACGAAAGACATTCGGCTTGCGAGGTGGGAATTTGTGTGGTTGAAAATTCGCAGATTATTTCAACTAAAACCTGGCTCATCAAGCCACCGAGTTTTCCTTATTTTAATCAAAGAAATATTGATGTACACGGAATTTTACCAAATGACGTAAAAGATGCACCAACATTTGACGAAATCTGGTACGAAATGCAGGAAATGATGTATGGAACATTAATGATTGCTCACAATGCAAGTTTTGACGCAGGAGTTTTGCGAAGCTGCCTTGATTATTACGGAATGTTTAAACCCAATTTAAACTATCTCTGCAGCATTCAGGTGGCAAAAAAGTCCTGGAATTATCTTCCTAAATATGGTTTAAAACATTTAGCAGAAACACATCAGATTAAATTTAATCATCACAGAGCGGGAGATGATGCAGAAGCCTGTGCAAGAATTTCTTTACTGGCTTTTGAAAAACTTTTCATATCAAGAAATGAGGAAATCCATGAAAGTTTTAAATCAAAGTTAAAAAAACTTTAACTAAAATTTAGTTGATAAGAACTGCTGAAAGTAAATTAAATTTCGGAATATCAATTTCAAAATTCTCGTGTGTTTCTTCGTTTCTCACCAAATATTTACCGCTCATATTTCCAACACCTGAACGAAGCATTACATTAGAAAAGTAAGCAAATTCATCATTGGGCATTATTTCCGGAGTCAAACCGATTATACCATCACCTACAACTTCAGTAAACCCAAATCCTACATCAAAAATCAACCATTTTCTTTTTAGAACCTTTATTGGGAAATCTCCTTCATTTTCGATTAGAATATTGTATTTAAAAACAAATCGGTTTTCGGAAGGATAACTGTTCTTGCTATCATACTCAGGATTCACAGATACCTTGATGTTCGAAGTAATTTTAGAAAACATTTTGTTCGTTTTGTTGTTTGATACAAAAATCTCGCCTTTTTTGAAGGCGAGATTGTATATGATGTTCCTGGAAATTAATAATTACAATCCAAGACCTTTTTTCTCATCTCCTGCCAATAGAATTTCTACCGGATTGTCAATACCTTCTTTTACCGCAACAAGGAATCCTACAGATTCTTTACCGTCGATAATTCTGTGGTCATAAGACATAGCAACATACATCATTGGACGAATGACAACCTGTCCGTCAACCGCAACCGGTCTTTGAATAATGTTGTGCATTCCCAAAATTGCAGATTGAGGCGGGTTGATAATCGGTGTAGACAACATAGATCCGAAAGTACCACCGTTTGTAATCGTGAAAGTACCACCAGTCATTTCGTCAACTGTAATTTTACCGTCTCTTACTTTGATTGCCAAATCTTTGATGTTTCCTTCAACATTCGCAAAAGACATGTTTTCTGCATTTCTTAATACAGGAACCATTAATCCTTTAGGACCTGAAACCGCAATTGAAATATCGCAGAAATCATAGTTAATTTTGAAATCTCCGTCGATTGATGCATTCACATCAGGATACATTTGTAATGCTCTTGTAACAGCTTTTGTAAAGAAAGACATAAAACCAAGTACTACTCCATGCTTTTGAGCAAATTCCTCTTTATACTGCTTTCTTAATCTGAAAATTTCAGACATATCAACTTCGTTGAAAGTGGTCAACATTGCAGTCTCATTCTTTACAGAAACCAATCTCTGAGCGATTTTTCTTCTAAGAACTGAAAGTTTTGTAGTCGTTGTAGATCTTGCACCTGTAGCCGTCAAAGAGCTTCCACCCATTGCAGGAACAGCAGCCAATTCAGCATCAGTTTTTGAAATTCTTCCATCTCTTCCAGATCCTGAAACCTGAGAAGCATCAATTCCCTTTTCGTCAAGAATTTTCTTTGCAGCCGGAGAAGGAGAACCTGTAGCGTAAGATTGAGGAGCTGCAGGAGCCGGTTTTGGAGCTTCTTGTTTTGCAGGTTCGGCAGATTTAGGCGCTTCTTCCTGTTTTGGAGCTTCAGCAGCCGGAGCAGCACCACCTTCAGGTTTAGCAGCATCCATATCAATTAAACAAACTACCTGACCTACCTGTACCACATCACCTTCTTCCGCTTTTAAAGTGATAACACCACTTTGTTCTGCAGGCAATTCAAGAGTTGCTTTGTCTGAATCTACTTCAGCGATAGGCTGATCTTTTTCTACGTAATCACCATCTTTTACAAGCCAAGTTGCAATTTCAACTTCTGTAATTGATTCGCCCGGTGAAGGAACTTTCATTTCTAAAATTGACATATTGAGTATTTTTTATTTTTTAATTGAATATTATTTTAAATTATGCTGTAACAGGTCTTTTTGCAGGAGCATCATCTCTGTCGAAAACTCTGTTGATTACTGAGTTCTGGTTTTTCTCAAACATTTTGTGACTTCCAGGAGCAGGTGCACCACTTGCAACAGGAGAAATCACTTCAATTCCTGTATTTCTGAAGTTTCTTAAAATGTAAGACCAAGCTCCCATATTTTCCGGTTCTTCCTGTGCCCAAACAATTGATTTTCTGTTTGAATATTTTTCGAAGATAGCTTCGATAGCATCATTTTGAAGAGGATATAACTGCTCAAATCTTACTAATGCAACATTTTCACAATTCAACTCTTCTTTTTTAGCTAATAATTCGAAGTATAATTTACCTGAACAAAGAACCAACTTTTCGATTTTTGCCGGATCTGCAGTAGGATCGTCCAAAATTGGCTGGAATCCTTTTTCTGAGAAATCTTCAAGCGGGGAAACCACTTTTGGATGTCTTAATAATGATTTCGGGCTCATTACAATCAACGGCTTTCTGAAAGACCATTTCAATTGTCTTCTCAACAAGTGGAAATAGTTTGCAGGAGAAGTAATGTTTGCCACAACCATATTTTCATTCGCACAAAGTGTTAAGAATCTTTCCAGTCTTGCTGAAGAGTGTTCTGCACCCTGTCCTTCTGAACCGTGAGGTAACAACATGACCAAACCGTCCTGAATTTTCCATTTTTCTTCTGCTGCAGCCAAATATTGATCAACAATGATCTGTGCTCCGTTTACGAAGTCTCCAAACTGAGCTTCCCAAATTGTCAATGTATTCGGAGATGCCATTGCATAACCATAATCGAATCCTAAAACTCCATATTCTGAAAGGTGAGAGTTGAATACATCAAATCTGTTATCAGAAACATGTCTTAATGGAATAAATTCTTCTTCAGTATCTTCAGTTTTGATTACCGCATGTCTGTGAGAGAACGTTCCTCTTTCAACATCTTCACCAGAAATTCTGATATTGTGACCTTCGGTAAGTAATGTAGCATAAGCCAACCATTCTCCTAATGCCCAATCCAAAGAGTTTGCATCAATCGCTTTCAGACGGTTATCAAAAAGTCTTGTGATTTTATTGATGAATTTTTTATCTGCAGGAAGTGTTGACATTTTGATTGCCAATTCTTTCAATTTAGCTAAATCATATTTCGTGTCAACAGCATTCTGAACTGCTCCTCTTTTTGCAATCGGGAAATTAGTCCAGTCTTCTGACATGAATAAATCCATTACGTTTTTCTCAATTTCTTTGGAAGCATCAAAATCTTTATCTAAAAGAGTTTTGAAATCAGTTTCCATATTTTTAAGAACATCATCAGAAATTACACTGTCCTGAATCAATTTATCTTTATAAATTTCTCTCGGATTTGGATGTTTTGAAATCAATTTATACAAATTAGGCTGTGTAAATCTTGGCTCATCCCCTTCGTTATGACCATATTTTCTGTAACCTAATAAATCAATATATACATCTTTACCAAATTTAGCTCTGAAATCAGCCGCAAAATGGATTGCATGAACTACCGCTTCAGCATCATCTGCATTCACGTGCATTACAGGAGATTCTGTAACTTTAGCAATATCTGTACAATATGTTGAAGATCTTGCATCTGCATAATTTGTCGTAAATGAAACCTGGTTGTTCACAACGATATGAACCGTTCCGCCAGTTTTGTAACCTTCCAAAGTCATCATTTGAGCAACTTCGTAAGCAATACCTTGTCCGGCAAGAGCCCCGTCACCATGAATAACGATTGGTAAAATTTTAGAAAAATCTCCTTTGTATCTGTCATCTACCTTTGCACGGCAAATACCTTCTACCAAAGCAGAAACAGTTTCCAAGTGAGACGGGTTCGGAGTTAAGTTGATAGAAACTTCTTCTCCTGATGCTGTTTTTATTTTTTTAGATGAACCTAAGTGATATTTAACGTCGCCTGAGAATACATCTTCTTCAAATTCTTTTCCTTCAAATTCTGAGAAAATCTGTTTGTAAGATTTCCCGAAAATATTAGATAAAACATTTAATCTTCCTCTGTGAGCCATCCCAAGAACAACCTCATCAACTCCCAATTGAGAAGATCTTGAGATCAATTGATCCAAAGCAGGAATTAAAGTTTCGCCACCTTCCAGTGAGAATCTTTTCTGACCTACAAATTTTGTATGAAGATAATTTTCAAATGCTACAGCCTGATTTAATTTAAGTAAAATCTCGGTTTTTTCGTTTGCATTAAGGCTTGGATGATTTTCGTTTACCTGAATCCACTGCTTGATAAAGTCTTTCTCCTCAACATTGTTGATGTACGTATATTCTACACCAATTGAGTCACAGTAGATCGTTTCAAGATGTCTGATCAACTCCTGTAAAGTTGCAGGACCTTTCATCCCTGTTTCTGTAGCGCAGTTGAATTTTGTATTTAAATCTGATTGATCTAAACCGAAATTTTCTATATCTAAAGTTGGCGTATAATGCCTTCTTTCACGGACAGGATTGGTTTTTGTAAACAAGTGGCCTCTCGTTCTGTAAGCTTCGATAAGATTTACCACCTTGAATTCTTTTTTGATATGCTCCGGAACTTCACCATTGGCTGCTGCCTGAGAAATCTGCTGAACTGCAGGTGCAGAGTTCACAGAATTCTGTACAATCTGAATGCTGTCGTCATCGCTGTAGTTCTCCAATGCAAAATCAAAGCCTTGAAAAAAGGCTTTCCATGATGGTTCTAAAGAATCCGGGAATTTTAAGTATTGTTGGTATAAATCCTCAATTAACTGAGAATGAGCTGCGTTTAGGAATGAAAATCTGTCCATTATTACAGTTTATCTATTATTAAATTTTGTTAGTAATATTAATCCTCAAATTTAATAAAAAAAACCGACTTTGGGAAGTGCCGAACTATTAAAAAAAACATAAAGAAATGATTTGTATCATATTTATTTATAAACAGATAGAGAAATCTTCATATTGACATCTTTATCCTCTACAGGCTGTTCTATAAAAGTCTGGTAAATGTCACCATATCTCATTTCGTCAGTTTTTGCTTTTTGTATCAACTGCTGAATTGATTTTACTCTTCCCACATAAGTACCTTTATAATACATCACATAATTTTGAGTAGGATTTATCGATCTGAAACTAAAATTATTATCATTCACTCCAATTTTTTTTGACAAGGGAATTCCGAAATAATATGAAACCTCTTTATCTTTAAAATTATCTGCGTCAGTAATTAAGATTGGATAACCGAATTCATCATCTTTTTTTCCTAAATCCATTGTAACAAAATTGTAAACTTTATTATAATTCATTACAATATTTCTATACAAAGCATCTTGCTTATTGGATGTACTTACGCTTATCCCTAAGAGCATTCTTGCTTCTTCCTTCTCAACCATCAAACTGTCGTATTTGATTGACGCCATGAGATTGTCTTTTGAAACTTTATTTCCCAAGACATTTTTAAGATTCACCATACTTTTATCTATATTTTCGGTGAATTTGTCTTCAGTCCAGAAATTCTGAGCTCTCGTCAAAACAGATAACTTTGGAGTGTGTACAAACCAGGTGATCTTTGTCTTTTCAGCAGAAACAGGTGTAAATTTAACATCAATTAAAGTTGGATTTTCATCTTCATCCTCAAAAAGCTGATATCTTAAAGTTTTATTGGGATTTTCATAACGGATAAACATTTCACCACCGTCTTCGCTTTTAGGATCATTGTAGCTTATTGCGCTTCCCTGTCCTTCATATGGTGTATAATAATCGATGGTAATAGTTTTTGAACTAGTAAAGAAATTATTCCATCTTGTGAAATGCTGAAGATTATTAAATTGGTTATACACTTTCTCTAAAGGAAAATCTACTTCTTTTTCCACTTTAAAACTTTTGCTTTCGTCAACGAAATAATACATGGAAGCAGCATAAGCTCCCACAAGCAAAACAACAATTATGGCTATGATTTTGAAAAAACGCATCACGCAAAAGTAATACAAATAAAAAAAGTGACCAATATATGATCACTCTAGTTTGTATGTTGTTTGAATTATTATCCGATATGAGTTCCGGGAGGCAAAATTGCTCCTTTTTTCACGCAGACAATTCCATCTTGTACAGAATGTGTTCCATAGTCTCCGTCCTGTAAATGCCTACCGCCAATAATTCGTACATTATCACCAATGTAACAGTTTTTATCTAAAATTGCTTTTTCAATATAGCAGTATTTACCGATTCCCATGTTGGGTTGACCTTGTCTGTCATTCATTACAATTTCAGCAGTATTCTGATAAAAATCGGCTCCCATCACATAAGAATTTACAATCGTACTTCCTTTGTCGATTCTTGTTCTGTTTCCGATCACTGAATTTTCTATCTTATCTGCTAAAATGATACATCCGTCACCAAAAACAGCTTTACTTACATAAGAACCGTTAATTTTCGAAGGCGGAAGCATTCTCGCTCTGGTGTAAATCGGTGAAGATGAAAACAAATTAAACTGAGGGAAATCCTGACAAAGATCTAAGTTTGCTTCGTAGAAAGACTCAATCGTTCCGATGTCTGTCCAATAACCTTCATACTGATAACTTAAAGTACTGTATTTCCCAATTGAGCTTGGAATAATATCTTTACCAAAATCGTCTCCAGCTCCGTCTTCAAACATTTTCTTTAAAATAGATTTAGTAAAAATGTAAATTCCCATCGAAGCTAAATATTCTTTTCCTGCAGTTTTATTTGTATCTGAAACCTCGGATTGTAAACCATCTAAAAGTTCGAAACTTGGTTTTTCAATGAACGAAGTGATATTACCTTCATCATCAGATTTTAAAATTCCAAATCCTGTAGCATCTTTAGCATTTACAGGAATTGTTGCAATCGTGACATCACCTCCGTTTTCGATATGGAAATCAAGCATCGCATTAAAATCCATCTGATACAACTGATCTCCTGAAAGAATTAAAATATATTCATAGTCATATTTTTCCAAATGCTTCATTGATTGACGTACCGCATCGGCAGTTCCCTGAAACCAGCTTTCGTTTTCAACATTTTGTTCAGCAGCCAAAATATCTACAAAACCTTTACTGAAAATATCAAAATGATAAGAATTTTTAATATGAGCATTTAAGGATGCCGAATTGAACTGTGTTAAAACCAAGATTTTATTTAATCCCGAATTTAAACAGTTTGAAATAGGAATATCGACCAATCTGTACTTTCCGGCAATCGGTACAGCGGGTTTTGATCTTGAATATGTTAACGGGAAAAGCCTTGTACCTCTTCCTCCTCCTAAAACGATTGAAATAACATTTGGATTCATAAATTTATTTGTGGTTTACCTTATTATTAGTATTATTAGTATATTTTTTGATTACAATTTCAATCATTATCCGATGCGAAAAATTTAAATTATTTTACGCTTAAATTTAATAATTTGATTCTAAAATTTTGAATTTAGTTCTTATATAAAGCTATGTATTTTTCCGCAGATTTCTCCCATGCAAAATCAAAATTCATATTTGAAAGCACCAAATCATCCATCGCCTTTTTTTGATTAAAAATTGCTAGTCCGCGAACCATTGCATGAATAATATCGTCAACGCCGGGATAGGTAAAATTTAATCCTGAACCTCCGGTAGAAATATCTTTTACGGTATCTCTCAATCCACCTGTATAACTCACAACCGGAACCGTTCCGTATCGCATTGCATACATTTGATTAAGACCGCAAGGTTCTACTCTTGAAGGCATCAACAAAAAATCTGCCGAAGCGTAAATTTTGTGAGACAAATGTTCTTTATACCCAATATCTGTGGCGAAATTGGCGTAAACGTAATTTAATTCTTTTAATTTATCTTCAATATAAGAATTCCCCGATCCCAAAATCATAATATTTAGTGAACCGTAAGTTTGCTTAATACTTCTCCAGACAACTTCAGGAAGTAAATCTGCTCCTTTTTCTGTGGCAAATCTTCCAATGAAAGCAAAAAGTGGCAAATCAGGATTCAAACCATATTCTTTGCAAAGTTTCTGTTTGTTCTTCTTTTTAATTTTAAGAACATTTTTTTTATTGAAATTAAAATCAAGCATAGAATCTGTTTCAGGATTCCAAACATCAGAATCAATACCGTTAATAATTCCGTAGGCTTTTCCAAATTCGTCTCTGACTAAACTTTCCAAACCTTTAAAACTTACAAAAAGTTCTTCAAGATAACCTTCAGAAACTGTTGTAAACGCATGAGAACATTTAATCATACTCGCTAATGGATTGATGAAACCGTTCCAATCGAGAAGTCCCCATTTATGATGATCAAATGACGGCATAAAGTGAATCATATCCCAACGCATCATTCCCTGATATTCACCGTTATGAATCGTTCCTATTGTTTTCACACCTTTTAGAAAACTAAATTCAGGACAATTCTCTACCATGAAGGGTACTAATCCTGTGTGGTAATCATGACAATGCAAGACATTGGGACGAATCTGCATGGCAGTCAACCAATGTAAAACCCCATGCTGAAATGCCAGAAACTGAAAACTTTCATCCTGATAACCGTAAGGATTTTCACGGTCTAATAGTCCGGGAATTTTTACCATAAACAATTCAAAACCTAAAGTATTTGATTTCTCCTTCATTACCTGAACCTGAAGCATATTCTGTCCCTGATGAATAAAACCGTCAAAAACCACTTCAAAATTGTGGTCATATACAAAAGATTTGTTGTACCAAGGCATTACTACTTTGGCGTCAACATCCTTTATTTTGTTCTGATATTTTGGAAGTGCTCCGACAACATCTGCCAAACCTCCAACTTTGGCTACGGGATAACATTCTGTGCTAAGGTGATAAATTGTCATGTTTATTTTTTGTGTTGTTTTATTCTTTGTGATTTATACTTTTTTTCCTTTTTCATTTTTAAGACGATTCCTGCAAGTGGTGGCAGTTTCAGGAAAATTGATTTCGGACGATGCATCCACTCTTCATCTTCTTCTTTAAAAATGGTTGTCTTTACTCCACTACCGCTATATTGTTCATCATCAGAATTGAAAATTACTTCCCAATTTGTTCCGGCGTTGACTCCAACCTTATAGTCAAATGTATTTGGAGTGAGGTTTAAAATAACCATCAGAACATTATCTTTTTTCTTTCCTTTCCTTAAATAAATTAAAACGGAATTCTCGGTATCATCAGCTTCTACCCATTCAAAACCATCCGGATTAAATTGATTTTCATGAAAAGCCGTTTCATTTTTATATAAATGATTTAGATCTTTAACTAAATTCTGAAGTCCTTTATGAATAGGAAAATCCAATAAATGCCAATCTAAACTTTGCTTGAAATTCCACTCTCTGGTTTGTCCGAACTCATCTCCCATAAACAATAATTTTGCTCCAGGATGAGTAAACATATATACAAATAAAGCTCTGAGATTGGCAAATTTCTGCCATTCATCGCCTTTCATTTTATAAATCAGACTTGCTTTTCCGTGTACTACTTCATCGTGAGACAAAGGCATCATATAATTTTCATTATACATGTACATTGACGCAAAAGTCAGTTGGTGATGCGTGTTTTTTCTGTTATCATATTCTTCTTTAAAATAATCTAAAGTATCGTGCATCCAGCCCATCATCCATTTCATTCCGAAACCAACTCCTCCATCATGAACGGGTTTTGTCAGCAAAGGAAAATCTGAACTTTCTTCAGCAATCGTTATAATACTGTTGCCAAATTCTTTATAAACCGCCGTATTAAATTCCTGTAGAAAAGCTTTTGCTTCAAGATTGACGTTTGTTCCAAAAATATTCGGTTCCCACTCGCCTTCATTTCTTGAATAATCTAAATGAAGCATCGAGGTCACTGCATCAACGCGCAAACCGTCGGCATGATAACGATCGAGCCAGAACATCGCATTTGAAATCAGGAAAGATTTAACCTCATTTCTTCCGTAGTTGAAAATATACGATTTCCAGTCGGGATGAAAGCCTTTTCTCGGATCTTCATGTTCATAAAGATAACTTCCATCAAAACGGTGCAAACCATTGGCATCGCCGGGAAAATGTGAAGGAACCCAGTCAAGGATTACTCCAATATCATTTTTGTGCAGTTCATTGATTAAAAACATTAAATCCTGCGGTGAACCAAATCTTGAAGTTGCCGCAAAGAAACCTGTAATCTGATAACCCCAACTTGGGTCATACGGATATTCCATAACAGGCATAAACTCCACGTGAGTAAAGCCCATATATTTTATGTAAGGAACCAATTTTCCTGCAATAACTCTATAATTTAAAAATTCATCAGGAGATTCTGCATGTCGGAACCAAGATCCTAAATGAAGTTCATATACTGAAATCGGCGCTTCAAGATTGTTTTTTTTCCAGCGTTTTTCCAGCCAGTCATCATCAGTCCATTCATACCAATTGGTTGAAACCAATGATGCAGCCTGAAGATTTTGTTCCCAACTTAATGCGTAAGGATCACTTTTTTCTAAAATTTTGCCTAAACTTTCTATCGCATATTTGTAAAGCGTTCCCCAGCTAAGTCCGGCAATAAAGCCTTCCCAGATTCCCGACCCATCCCATCGCGGGAAAAGGATATGATCCTGATGATTCCAATTATTAAAATCACCAATCACCGAAACTTTTTTTGCATTGGGAGCCCAAACTGAAAAATAAACACCTTTCACTCCGTCTTTTTCGACAGAATGTGCGCCAAATTTTTCGTAAAGCCGATAATGTTTCCCTTCCTTAAAGAGATATACATCATGATCCGAGAAAAGTGTATAGGTTTTTACCGAGTTCATCATAGTGTTTTTTTAACTTGACAGCATCATTACTTTATTTTAAAAGAAACCAAAAAAAATTATGTTAAATGGTTTGTCTGCAAGTTGCGATGACTATCAAATATATAAATTTTTCCTGTGTAAAACTCAGTTTTTTATTAATTTTAAATAACTTATATAAAAAGATTTTTTATACTTTTATCGGTTTAATTGAATTACCTATTTATTAAACACAAATATGAAGTTTACACTTTACACAGAGGAAGCAGATGAAAGACCGATATTCATAACCGGAAACTTCAATATCTGGAATCCTAAAGATCTCCGTTTTCAGCTTGCACAAATCGATCCAAACAATTACTACATCGACATATCTGATGAATTTTTACCTGAAATTATTGAATTTAAATTCACAAAAGGGGGTTGGGAAAATGTAGAGCTCGACAAATATGGAAGTATAACCCCGAATAAAAAAGTTCAGAAGTCAGAAGGTACTTTTTCGCATACCGTAGAAAAATGGAGATTCAATTGGGGACCGTTTAAGCAGGAATTTTTTCCAATTGTGGAGATTATTTCAGAAGAATTTTACATTCCTCAGCTTGAAAGACACCGTAAAGTCTGGGCACTTTTACCTTATGATTATTATGTTTCAGACAAAAAATATCCTGTACTCTATCTACAGGATGCTCAGAATTTATTCAACGAAGGAAGTCCCTATGGAAACTGGGAAATCGATAAAAAGCTTTCAATCCTTGCGGAATATGGTCGTGGCGATGTGATTATTATTGCCATTGAACACGGAAGTGAAGAAAGAATCAAAGAATATATTTTTGATAATGACAATGTTGCGAATGGTTCCGAAGGGAAAAAATACATTCGTTTTATTACAGACACTTTAAAACCTTTTGTTGACGAACATTACCGCACCAAAAGAGATCGTGATAACACCGGAATCGGAGGAAGTTCTTTGGGAGCTTTAATCAGTATTTACAGCGGATTTTTGTATCCGGAAGTTTATTCAAAATTATTAATTTTCTCTCCGTCACTTTGGGTTGAGCCAAATAACAATTTCCCGATGATGAGTTTCAGAGTTCCTTTTAAAACTAAAATTTATCTCTACGGCGGTGAACAGGAAGGTTCGAAAATGGTGAAAAGAATTCAGGTTTTTGAAAATTATCTGAAAAGATGGGAAAAGAAAAACCTTTTTGATTTTGAATTTAAAACCAACATCAATCCTGAAGGTTCTCACAGCGAATTTTACTGGTCACAGGAATTTCCGAGAGCAATCGAATGGTTATTTTACAACAATACAGAAAATCCTGTGGAAGTTACGCCACATCAGGACACTATAGAAAACTAAAATATTATGAAACTATTAAATAAAAGAAATAAAAATTACGCTCAAATTTTCGAACTATTCACAGAAGAATCTTGGTCGGAAAACAGCAAAAAATACAATAAAAATATCTCTCTCCTCTTTTCAGGAAAGAAAAATGAGATTTTCGTAGATGCCAAAGAAGAAACCGTTACTTATTTTATCGGACTTGGAAAATCAAACCTGCAAAATTTTGAATTTCAACAAGTTGCCATGAAATTTTCTCAAAGTCAAAAGAAAAACTTTCAGGAAGTTTCTACTTTAATTTTAGCAGATTTTATTAATGAAAAACAATTTGAAGAATTTGTAAAAGGACTTTTCCTTGGGACATACAATTATCCTTTTGAGAAAAATCATATATTCTGGAATGATAAATTTGAATTCCATTTTGGTAATTTAAGTCAGAAAAAATTAGACAATATTATCAGCAGAGCCGATGCACTTTGCGAAGGACAAACCGCTTGTCAGGATTGGCTCAACAAACCCGCCAATTTAAAAAGACCCGATGCCGTTAATGCTTATCTGAAAAATTTAGCTAAAAAAAATGAACTGAAATATACCGTTTTCAATAGAAAAAAATGTGAGGAATTAGGTTTAGGAGCTTTCCTTTCTGTGAATCAGGGAAGTGCTTACGATGCTGCTTTTACCATTTTAGAATATAAAACAACAGTTAAAAATGCAAAGACTTTTGGTTTGGTAGGAAAATGTGTGTTGTTTGATACTGGTGGAATTTCTATCAAGGCTTCTGACAATATGCATTACATGAAATCTGACATGGGAGGAGCAACAGCAGTGATTGGCGCTTTAATTTATGCTTCACAAATGAAATTACCTGTTAATATCACAGCTATTTTACCAATTACAGATAACGCAGTTTCCGAAAATGCCTATTTACCGAGCGATGTCATTACAGCTTACAATGGCAAAACAATAGAAGTTTTGAATACCGATGCAGAAGGTAGAATGACTTTGGCAGACGGACTTTCCTATCTATCTAAAAATTATAAGACTGATATTTTAATTGATTTGGCAACATTAACAGGGAGTTCAGTAAGAATGTTCGGTGATACTTGTGGTGCTATGTTTTCAAATAACGAACAACTGAAAAATCTTTTGATACAAACAGGTGATAAAACCAATCAGAGAGTTTGGAATTTACCTCTATGGGATATCTGGAAAGATGATTTTAAATCTGATGTGGCTGATTTTAAAAATATCTCAATGAAACCAATCGGGGACTGCATTATTGCAGCAAAATTTTTAGAAGAATTCATCGACGGGCACAGCAACTGGGCACACTTAGATATTGCCGGAGTAGCCTTTGGAAATGTAGGATATGCAAAAGATAAAGCTGCAACAGGTTATGGTGTACAATTATTAGCCGATTTAATTGAAAATTATCACTAAAAATTAGTTTATTTCAAAAAATCTCTGTATAATTGATTAGTGATTTTCAAATACGCATCGAATATTGATTTTTAACATTAAAACATCAATAAAAAATTGCTTTTATTTTTGAATATTCATTAAAATTTAAAAAACATTATATGGAGGAGAAAACTATTGTATGCATTTCGTGCTATTACAAAGGTTATGATTTTATGGATGAGATGAAGAAACTCGGAAATAAAGTAATCTTGGTAACATCTGAAAATCTCAAAGAAAAAAATTGGCCATGGCATACCATTGATGAGGTTTTCTATATGCCCGAAATGAAACCATCTGTCTGGAATCTTGATCATCTTGTACAGGGATTTTCACATTTGATGAAAACCCGAAAAGTTGATGCTGTAATTGCGTTGGATGATTACGATGTAGAAAAAGCTGCATTGATTCGCGAAACATTCCGTATTCCCGGAATGGGACAGACAACACACCGTTACTTCAGAGATAAACTGGCAATGCGCCAAAAAGCTAAAGATTCGGGGATCAATGTTCCTGAATTCACTGCGGTATTCAACGATCAGGAAGTAGAAAATTTCACGAATAAAGTTCCGGCACCCTGGGTTTTGAAACCAAGATCAGAGGCTTCTGCATCAGGAATTAAAAAACTGAAAACCAAAGAAGAACTTTGGGAAGCTTTAGAAAAGTTAGGCGAAGAACGTCATCTTTTTCTCTTGGAAAGCTTTAAACCGGGAGACGTTTATCACGTTGACAGTCTCACTTTTAATAAAAAAATTGTTTTTACATCAGCTTCAAAATATCTCGCTCCACCAATGGAAGTTTCGCATGAAGGCGGTGTTTTCAGAACTAAAACATTAGGAAGATATTCTGAAGAATTTATTGCACTTGACGAAGCCAATTCTAAGGTTTTAATGAATTTTGGATTGATGAACGGTGCTACTCACACAGAATTTATCCGAGGAAAAGAAGATGGAAAATGGTATTTCCTTGAAACTTCTTCAAGAGTTGGTGGTGCGCACATTCCTGATTTGGTGGAAGCTTCCAGCAACATCAACATTTGGCGTGAATGGGCGAAAATTGAAGATGCACTTCTCCGAGGAAAAAACTACGAAGTTTCTAAACCTACAGGATATTATTCAGGATTAATCGTTGCTTTAATTAAAGATAAAGAACCGGATTATAATCAATTTGAATGTGAAGAAGTTGTAAAATTTCTTCCGATCGATTATCATGTAGGAATTGTTTACAAATCGAAAGATTCCGAGAAAGTAGTAGAAAGATTAGATCATGCTGCGGAAAAAATTCATGCACATCTTCTCAATATTATTCCTCCGAAAGAAAAACCGACTGCGTAACGATTAGTTATTATGAAATTAATTGAAATCCAAAGACTTATTAATTTGAAATGAATTAATTTGGAGTTTGGCAGTTATTAATTTAGATTCGATTTTAAAATTTAAAAACTAAAAATCTATAGTACATGCAACATATAGAACACACAGACTATTACTCACATATATTAGGAATTAGCCTTAAAGTTGAAGTTACGGGACATTTCGGATATCCGATCATCATGTTTCCGACTTCACAGGGACAATATACTCAAAACCATGATTTTCATCTCAACAGCAGTATCGATTGGTTTGTTGAACAGGGAAAAGTAAAATTATACAACATTCAGACGATTGATGCGTGGACTTTTTATGATGATAAAATTTCACCACAACAACGAATTAGAAATTACGAAAAATATGTACAGTTTCTGATTCAGGAATTTGTACCATACATCCAAAAACTTCACGGTACTCATCGTGTAGCGGTTGCAGGAGCAAGCTTCGGAGGTTATCATGCATCAAATTTTGCATTTAGATTTCCGGACGTAGTTTCTCATTTGTTTTCACTTTCAGGGGCTTTCAGCATTAGAAATTTCATGGATGGAATTTCTGACGAGCTGGTTTATTACAACTGTCCGAGAGAATTTGTAAAAAACGATGAAGCCTGGAAATACAAACATATGCATATTGTTCTCAGCACTTCAGACGAAGATATTTGTAAGGATAAAAACATAGAAATGGCAGAAATTCTCCGCGCAAAAGGAATCGATTTCTGGTATGATGAAAAAAGATGGATCAACCACGACTGGCCTCTTTGGAGAATGGCATTCCCAACTTTTATCGGAACATTCTTTTCTTAAAATTAAAACTATTTAAAATATTAAAACATTAAAAAACAAATTATGGCAAAAAAAGTAGGAATTTTATTTGGTATGGAAGACACGTTTCCGTGGGCATTTATTGATAAAGTAAACGAACTTGGAAAAGGAGAAATTGTTGCAGAAGCGGTAACAATCGATAAATTAGAGCAAGGTTCAGATTACGGTTATGCCGTAATTATTGACAGAATTTCTCAGGACGTACCTTTTTACAGAGCTTATCTTAAAAACGCAGCATTGAACGGAACGTATGTCATCAACAACCCATTCTGGTGGAGCGCAGATGAAAAGTTTTTCAATAATGCATTAATGTCTAAACTCGGAATTCCATTACCTAATACAGTTTTGCTGCCTTCATACGAGAGACCTACCGATACTTCGGAAACATCATTCAGAAACCTGAAATTTCCTCACGATTGGGATTATATTTTCAATTACGTTGGTTTTCCTGCTTATATGAAACCTCATGATGGTGGTGGCTGGAAAAGCGTTTACAGAGTTGAAAGTCCGGAAGATCTTTGGGATAAATTGTCTGAAACAGAGCAGTTGGTAATGATGGTACAGGAAGAAATTGTATTCCAGGATTATTACAGAGTATATTGTTTAGGTAAAAAATATGTTCATATCATGCCTTACGAACCAAGAAATCCGCACCATTTGAGATATGCAACGACGCATCAGACTGAAGGGAAAGATTTAGAAAAATTGTTAAAAGTGATTCATGACTATACGATTAAAATGAATGAAGCTTTAGGATATGATTTCAACACCGTAGAATTTGCCGTGAGAGACGGAATTCCTTATGCAATTGACTTCTGTAATCCTGCGCCGGATGCAGACAGAAACTCTGTAGGTGAAGAAAACTTCGCTTGGATTGTTGAGCATTCTGCAAAATTGGCGATCGAAAAAGCTAAAGAATACGTTCCGGGAAAACAAAATATCTCTTGGGGAACTTTCGTGAAAGATTCAGTAAAATAAAACCATACAAAACACAAATTAAAAATGCATCAGTTTACTATTGGGATTGAAGAGGAATATCAAATCATCGATTTAGAAAGCAGAGATTTGGTTTCTCATGTTTCAAAAATCATTGAAGGCGGAAAAGCTGTTTTGAGTGAAAACTTAAAGCACGAAATGCACGAATCAATGATTGAAATGGAAACAGGAATCTGCCAAAACATTCAGGAAGCACAGGCTGAACTGACAAATCTGAGAAGACACCTTATCAATACAGCTCACGAACAGGGACTTCGCGTTTCAGGAGGCGGAACACACCCTTTCTCAAATTGGGAACACAATACGATTACCAACGGTGAGCGTTACAACAAAATTGTAGATGATATGGGCGACGTTGCCCGTGGAAATCTAATTTTTGGTCTTCATGTTCACATCGGAATTCCGAATCGTGAAGAAGGGGTGAGAATTCAGAATGTGATGCGCTATTTTCTGCCGCACGTTTATGCACTCTCAGTAAATTCACCGTTTTGGATTGGTAGAAACACAGGATTCAGATCTTACAGACAGGAAATTTTTGTAAAGTTTCCAAGAACGGGAATTCCTAGTTATTTTAATTCTTTAGCAGAATTTGACAGCTACGTTGATCTTTTGGTGAAGACCGGAACAATCGATAATGCTAAAAAAATATGGTGGGATTTACGTGTTCACCCATTCTACCCTACTATTGAATTCAGAATTTGCGATATGCCATTAAGAATCGAAGAAACGGTTTGTCTGGCGGCAATTATGCAGAGTTTAGTAGCTAAAATTTACAAATTGCATCAGCAAAATTTAAGTTTCAGAAGCTACAGAAGATTATTGCTTAATGAAAATAAATGGCGCGCTTCTAGAGACGGAATTCACTCTCAATTAATTGATTTTGGTAAGGAAGAATCTGTACCTTATCCTGATTTATTGAAAGAATTGCTAGAGTTTATCGATGATGTTGTAGACGAGCTAGGATGCAGAAAAGAAGTCGAATATGCTTGGAAAATTCTAGAAAACGGAACCGGTGCAGACAGACAACTTGCGGTGTACAAAGAGACCGGAGATCTGAAGAAAGTCGTTGATTACATGATCTCTGAGACAGAATATGGTATTACACACAGCCAGCCAACTTCATAATATTTTTAATAACTTTGCATAAAATATGAAGTTATGAGAGATGTAAGAATTGCATTGCTTGACATGAATAATAATCATGTAAATCAGGGATTCAAAAATATTAAAGAGATTTCTGAGGCTTTCAAGCAGCAGTCTGAAGAGAATATCAGTATCGAGGTTTTTGATGTAAGATTTAAAAATGAAATTCCGAATATAGAAGATTTTGACATCTTCATTTCATCCGGAGGTCCGGGAAATCCGCATCGTGAAGGGTTTGAATGGGAAGAAAAATTTGCGAATTTTTTAGATTCAGTTTATCAGCATAATAAGGAAAGTGAGGCGAAAAAATATTTATTTTTAATTTGCCATTCGTTTCAGTTAGCAAGCATTCATTGGGAATTAGGAAATGTCTGTAAAAGAAATTCTTATTCTTTTGGTGTAATGCCTGTGCATAAAACTGAAGATGGTGATCAGGAATTTTTATTTAAAAATCTTCCGGAACCATTTTATGCAGTAGATTCAAGAGCTTATCAGTTTATCGAACCTAATGTTGATCGTTTTGAAGAATTAGGAATGAAAATCGTAGCAATTGAGAAATTTCGTCCGCATGTGAATTTCGAAAGAGCAGTGATGGCGATTCGTTTTTCAGATGAGATTTTCGGAACTCAGTTTCACCCTGAAGCAAATCCTGAAGGTATGATCGAAAATCTGAAAGATGAAAAGAACAAAACTGCCATGATCGAAAATTTCGGAATGGAAAAATATCTTGAAACGATTGACAGAATGGATGATGAAGATAAAATTGTTCTTACTCAGGCACAAATTCTTCCAAGATTTTTGAGACTAGCAAAAAAAAACATTTTGAAAGAGATTGAAGCGATGGCCTAAATCTTATTAAAATAAAAACTATCAATAAAAATCGAGCACAACTGCTCGATTTTTTAAATCACAAAAGAAAAAAACATGATTCCAAAATACAGAAAGCAGTTTAATCAGGAGTTTAGTCAGGAAAAATATGAACGTTTTAAAGAAATTTTAAAAGAAAAAAGCGGATTATCAGCTTCTTTCAGGCTTTCCGAAAGTCCTATGTTTCTTACCAATGAATTTAAAGACAAACTGATTGATGCAAGTGAAAGCATTATTGATCAAATTAAAGCTTTACCTGAAGGCACTTTAGAAAAAGCCATTCCGGAAAATTGTAAAGTTCCTAATGATACAAAACAACCACATTTTTTCACGATTGATTTTGGAATCTGCAGAGGTGAAGATGGCGCTATAGAACCCCAATTAATTGAATTGCAAGCTTTCCCTTCATTGTACGCTTTTCAGAAAGTTTTTGAGGAAACATTCTCCGAAGTTTATCCTTTTTTAAATGAAATTAAAAGCAAGATGCCTCATGAAGAATTTCAAAATTATTTGAAAGAACTCATTGTTGGTGAAGAAAATCCTGAAAATGTTATCTTACTTGAAATTTTCCCTGAAAAACAAAAAACTGCAATTGATTTTGCTTTAACTGAAAAATTATTAGGAATAAAAACAGTCTGTCTTACGAAAGTAAAAAAAGAAGAAAAAAAATTATTTTACGAAAATGATGGTAAAAAAATTCAGATCAACAGGATTTACAACCGTGTCATTTTTGATGAATTAGATAGAATTCCTGATCTTGAGTTTGAATTTGATTTCCGAGAAGATGCCGACGTAAAATGGATCACCCATCCAAATTGGTTTTTTAAAATTTCAAAATTCCTTTTACCGATGCTGAAGCATCAATTCGTTCCTAAAAGTTATTTTTTACATGAATTTCCGGAAAGTGAAAATCTTGAAAATTTCGTATTGAAACCTTTATTTTCTTTTGCAGGAAGCGGAGTGAATTTAAATCCGACGATAGAAATTACAGATACCATTGAAGATAAAGAAAACTATATTTTGCAAAGAAAAGTAATTTATGAACCCATTTTTGAAGATATTAACGGTGAATTTTCAAAAGCTGAAATCCGTTTACTTTATATTTGGAGAGAAAATGATGAGCGTCCTATTCTTCTGGAAAATCTAGGTAGAATGACCAAGGCTGCGATGGTAAATGTAGATTTTAATAAGAAAGATGCCATCTGGATTGGAAGTTCCAATGCTTTTTTTGCAGAAGAATAATTTAATACAATTGTAGCTTATGGACTTTGGTTTGAACAAAAATGGGCGGCACGAGCCGCAATAGTCGATGCAATTATTGGTATTGCAGTTTGTATAATCATGATGGTTGTTATTCCGTTTACAGTTCCGAATATCAATTTCACTATAAGATTAGAATTGATTCCTCTTTATTTATATTTATTAAAAATGCAGAAGATAAAATCTATTTGGGAAAATTTATAAGTAAAAAAACCTCAGAAATATTTTCTGAGGTTTTTCTTTTTCTATGATATTGAATTTTAATTAAGTTCTATCATCCTCAAGCAATTCTCTTGCTTGATATTCCTGTACCAGATCAATTGCATTAGAAATGACATCACTTAAAGCAGTAATAAATGTACCTTCTTCTGCCATTCCCATTGCGTGTTTTAGAGCTTCTATTTCTTTAGGAATCGTTTCGTAGCTCACATTTCTGCCTGAAGCCTGCATTCCGTCGATAATTAATCCGTTGATTTCTTCTTCAGTTCTTCCACGAAGATGCTTTTCGTTACGAATAATGATATGATCAAACATTCTTCCTGCGATCTTTCCGCATAATCTGATATCTTCATCTCTACGGTCTCCAACTCCTGAAATAATACCGATTTTCTTTGTAGATTCTACATTTTTAAGATAATCTTCAATCGCTTCGTATCCTGCAGGATTGTGGGCAAAATCTATTAAAACCTTAAAGTTTTTAAATTTAAAGATATTCAGTCTTCCTGGCGTAAGTTGAGCACTTGGAATAAATGTTCTCAGAGAATTTGAAATATCTTCGATTCCAAAACCTTGAAGATAACACGCCAAACTTGCCGCCAAAACATTATCTATCATGAATTTTGCCTTTCCTTCCATTGTTATCGGGAAGTCTTTGGCTTTTCCGATTCTGATTTTCCAGTCGCCCTTTTTGATCGTCACGTAACCTTCTTCATAAACACATGTGATACGTCCTTCTTTTGCGAATTTCTTGATGTGTTCGTTATTTTCATCTAAACTGAAGATTGCAACGTTACTTGGCAAATCATTGATGATTCTCATTGAATACTCATCCTGTGCATTCAAAACACTCCATCCGTTTTTCTTTACGCTGTCGAGCACTACTCTTTTAACTTTCGTCAAATCTTTCAGGCTGTGAATATCATTTAAACCTAAATGATCTTCTTTAATATTGGTTAAAACTCCAATATCACATTGAGAAAATCCCAAACCGGAACGAAGGATTCCGCCTCTCGCAGTTTCCAGAACTGCAAATTCTACGGTAGGATCTTTTAGTATAAATTCAGCAGAAATAGGACCTGTAGTGTCACCTTTTGTCAGCATTGTATTTTGTATGTAAATACCGTCTGAAGTAGTAAAACCAACTCTGTATCCGTTATTTTTAACGATGTGAGAAATCAGTCTCGTTGTTGTTGTTTTACCGTTAGTTCCCGTTACTGCAATGATTGGAATGGTAAACTGTTTTCCTTGAGGATACAACATATCTACAACCGGTGCAGCAACGTTTCTCGGAAGACCTTCACTTGGAGCCAAGTGCATTCTGAAACCTGGAGCAGCATTCACTTCAATGATCGCTCCACCACTTTCTTTTAAAGGCTGAGTGAGGTTTTCTGCCATAATATCAATTCCGCAAACATCTAAACCGATGATTTTTGAAATTCTTTCTGCCATTGTGATGTTTTCGGGGTGCACCATATCGGTAACATCAATCGAAGTACCACCTGTTGACAAATTTGCCGTCGATTTTAAATAAACAACTTCTCCTTTTTGAGGAACTGATGACAATGTGTAATGAAGCTTATCCAGCAATTCTGTAGTGTCTTTATCAATACTAATTTCGGTAAGCACATTTTCATGACCGTAACCTCTTCTCGGATCCTCATTTTCTTTATCAATTAATTGCTGAAGATTCATTTCACCATCACCAACAACGTGTGCAGGAACTCTTCTTGCAGCGGCAACCATCTTATTATTAATCACCAAAACACGGAAATCATAACCTGTAATGTATTTTTCAACAATTACTTTGTTTGAATATTTCTGAGCGTGTTCCAAACCAATTTTGGCAACTTCCCAATCGTTAACATTGATAGATGAACCTTTTCCATGATTTCCGTCTAGTGGTTTAATCACGATGGGGTATCCAATTTTTTCAATAACGCTTTGAAGCTGCTCTTCATTTGTAATCAAGTCACCAGTAGGAACCGGAATTGCAGCATCATGCAGCATTCTTTTCGTGAGTTCTTTATTACAGGCAATATCTACAGCAATAGAACTTGTATTTCCTGTAATTGTAGCCTGAAATCTTTGTTGATTAACACCGTAACCTAACTGCACTAAAGAGTTGCTTCCCAATCTGATCCAAGGAATTTTTCTTGAAACCGCTTCTTCTACAATACTTCCTGTTGACGGACCTAAACGTACACGTTCTCTGATTTCTCTCAATCTTTGAATACAGGCATTGATATCATACTCATCGCCGTTTATCAAAGCATGGGCTATTTCTACAGCTTGTTCGGCTGCGTAGATTCCTGTATTTTCTTCAATATAATCAAATACGACATTGTAAATACCCGGAGATTTTGTTTCACGCGTTCTGCCAAAACCACATTCCATTCCTGCAAGTGTCTGAATTTCCAAAGCGATATGCTCTATAACGTGTCCCATCCAGGTTCCAGTTTCTACACGGTGAAAAAAACCACCATGAGTACCTTCGGAACATCTGTGAGTGATCAGTGAAGGAATTAGTTTTTCTATTCTTTCACGGAAGCCTTCAATTTTATTGGTAGGAAAATTCTCCATCTCTTCAAGATCCAAACGCATCTGTATCAACTTCTTTCTTCTAATACTCCAAATATTAGGACCCCTCAAAGCTTGTATCTTCTCAATTTTCATAGTTTAGTGACGAAATTTATATTAATAAAATTTTCTTTTAAAATCAAAGATAATGTAAAACCTTAAAAAAAACCACAGACTCGTTAAAGATTTATTAAAAAACTTTAAAATTTGTAATCAATTTAAAATCAAATCAAATGCATTAAAACTCCTTTGAAATTTTCTTAACAATTAATAATTTTCTAACTTTGCCAGCTATGAAACCTGTTGGAAAATTAATTATTATCGGGGGAGCTGTTAATAAAGGCAGTTTTTCAGAAACCGATTACGATCAAAACATTGAAAAAAATCTTAACTTTTTTGAAAGAGGAATTCTACGAAAGATCATTACAGAGTCAAAAAACAAAGAAAACTCAATCATTGAAGTAATCACAACTGCATCACAAATCCCTCAAATTGTAGGCGCAGAATACAAAAAAGCTTTTGAATTTTTAGGAGCAAAAAATGTAAACATTCTTGATATTCACAATCGTGAAGAAGCAAATTCTGACGCCATCGTTGCAAGAGCAAACGCAGCAGATGTTGTCATGTTTACCGGTGGAGATCAGCTGAGATTAACATCTATTCTTGGTGGAACAAGATTTCACGATACCATTTTGCTTAAATATCAGGAGCAGGATTTCATCTACTCCGGAACTTCTGCGGGTGCTGCTGCAGCTTCTGAAAATATGATTTATCAGGGAAGCAGCTCCGAAGCACTTTTAAAGGGAGAAATAAAAACTACACAAGGATTAGGCTTGATCGATAATGTAATCGTTGATACACATTTTGTACAAAGGGGCAGAATTGGTCGACTTTTTCAGGCTGTTGTTAATAATCCGAGAACACTAGGAATTGGTCTGGGTGAAGACACCGGACTTTTCATTCATAATGACACGATGACTGCGGTAGGTTCCGGATTGGTGATTATTGTTGACGGAAGATTTATAAAAGACACGAATCTTACTAATATTAATTTGGGCGAACCAATTTCCATTGATAATCTGACCGTTCACGTAATGTCTATGAATGACCATTACGATTTAACGACGAGAAAACTCACGATAGAAAATTCTCAGTTTAATCCTATACCTCAAACATAAAGTATAAAGTGAAGATTTCTTCACTTTTTTTATATATTTAAAAGCAAATTAACTCTATGAAAATCATAATACACGGCGGTTTTTTTTCTGAAGGCGATCAGAGCCATGATGTGAAAATTGCCAAACAGAATTCTTTAAAGGAAATTGCTAAAAAAGCTTACGAATATTTAGAATTGCATTCAGCATTTGATACAGTTGCCTATGCAGTTTCACTTTTGGAAGACGATGAGTTGTATAACGCAGGAATAGGTTCACAAATTCAAAGTGACGGAATTATCCGTATGAGTGCTGCAATTATGGATGGAGAAACTCAGAAAATGAGCGGTGTCATCAATATTCAGGATGTGAAGAATCCGATTTTTGTAGCTAAAGATTTAATGAAAGAAGATGACAGAGTTTTGGGCGGAAGTGGCGCAAAAAACTATGCCTCGGAACATGGTTTTGAAAATTTCTCAACTGAAATTCCTCAAAGAAGAAAAGAATATGAAGCTAAATTAAAAACTGGCGGGAAAGGAACAGTTGGCTGTGTTGCTATTGACAAAAATGGAAAATTGGCTGTTGCAACTTCAACAGGAGGAAAAGGTTTTGAAATTCCTGGAAGAATTTCAGATTCTGCGACCGTTGCCGGAAATTATGCCAATGAATTCTGTGCAGTAAGTTGTACCGGAGTTGGTGAAGACATTGTAAGCAATGCAACCTCAACTAAGATTGTCACAAGAGTTACAGACGGAATGAATCTTAAACAAGCTTTTGATAAAACCTTTGCAGAGCTAAAAACAATCGACGGTTTTGCGGGTGCAATAGCTATCGATAAAGACGGAAATATTCATCATCAGGATTCCTATCCTACCATGGTATTTGCAAGTTTTGATGGTGAAAATTTTGAAATCTTTAATTAAATTTTAACATTTATTTATCAATCCCATTTATTTTTTGGCACGTATTTTACATACTAAGTTATATAACAATTTAATATAACTTTTAAAATCAGAAATCATGGGAAATAAGACAAATGGATTATTAGCATTACTAGGAATTGGAGCTCTTGCATATTGGAAATACAAAAAATCTACTCCGGAAGAGCAACAAGCAGTAAAAGACAAAATCAACAGCGCAAAGGATAACCTAAATAAATGGGGGAACGATTTGAAATCTAAAGCAAATGATGTAGCTTCGCAGGCTCAAAATAAATTTGACGAAGCAAAATCTAAAGTCGAAGATACAGCTTCAAATATCTAATTTTAGATAACATATTTTAATATTATTTACATTCATATACAAGAGAAAGTCATCAATTACGATGACTTTCTTTTTGCTTTTATAGCGTATACCAGTGGTATTTTATTTTCGAATTTATTGATTCTCCATTTTCCTTTTTCGAATTCTTCAACTTGTTTAAAACAAGGATACGGAGACCAATCAAACTCCTGAAATCTTTCTATTTCTAAGTTTTTATTGATTAAATTTTGCAGAACATCAGATAAAGGATGATTCCACGAAATATAATCCTGAACAATTGCGGCAGAAGCATCTGCATAAGTTCCTTCTGAAGTTTCTATAATTGGTTTTTCATTAAAATAATTGTAAGCAACTCCATTAAAATCATCATCGTACATCCAAACTACCGGATGAAATTCTGCCATGATAAATTCTCCATCAGGTTTTAAAAAATGACTGACAACATTTGCCCATTTATCTAAATCTGGTAACCAGCCAATTGTTCCGTAACTTGTAAAAACAATATCAAATTTTTGGTCTAAAACATTGGGTAGATCGTAAACATCTGAACAAACAAATTGAGTATCTGTTCCGCATTTCCCAGCTAAATCTTTCGCAGCCTGAATTGCTTTATCAGACAAATCAATTCCCACCACTTTAGCTCCTAATCTAGACATTGAAATAGAATCCTGACCAAAATGACATTGCAGATGCAAAATACTTTTACCTCTTATATCACTTAAAAGCTCAAGTTCGATAGAATTGAGAGAGGTTCTTCCTTTAAGAAATTCATCAACAAAGTAGAAATCTGATTCAAGATGAGGTTCTACTCTAGCGTTCCAGGAGTTTTTGTTGATTTCTAAATAATTTTTCATGGCATTTCCTGAGTAATAAATTTCGCAGTAGGTAAAAGAAATTGTGCATGCGAGACTTCTTGAGCTGAAATATTATTCCCTGATATATACATCACTTTCAGTTTTTTCATTTTTTCCAAACCTGGGGGGAAAGAAGTAATTTTATTGTTACGAATATCCAAAACTTCAAGATTTTCCAGGTTATAAATTTCACTCAAGCATTCATTTGTGAGCTGGTTTTTATCAATAAAAAGACCGGTAAGACCTGTCATTCCACCGATTCCGGCAGGGATTGTATTGATTTGGTTTTTATAAATATCGAGTCGCTTCAAACTTGCAACTTTATATAAAGCATTGGGAAAAACTTTAAAACTATTACTATCCAGATGCAATGTCTTTAATTTCTGCAATTTAGAAAATCCATTTGGTAACGTTTCCAAGACATTACTCGAAAACCAACCATCATTAAGATTTTTCAAAAAACCAACCTCTTCTGGCAATGCAGACATCAAATTACTGCTAAGTGACAAGGTTTCCAAATTTTCCAGATTTTTGATAGTCGAAGGAATATTTCTACCTGATTTTCCCTCTACATTTTTTAAGCTTCTGATATCTAAGCCTCTTGACATTGCAAGTTTTTTTAACATTTTCAGTCTTCCTATATCTTCGGGAAATTCAAAGTAGCTGAACTGTGCATATTCCAAATCCTCCAATTCCTTCAGATTAAAAATCACAGGAGATATTCTTGTGGTAAGCATATTATGCAGTGCAAGCTTTTTCAAGTGATTCAATGACGCAAACTCCTTCGGAAAATCAGTAATTTTATGACCTCCTGTCAGCATAAAAAATTCAAGATTTTTAAATCTGGAAATTTCCTTAGGAATGTTTTTCAATTGGTCAGATTCACTTATGGTAAGTGATTTGATATTCCATTTAAAAATATGTTCCGGAAAAGAAGTAATTTCTGTAAGCACAACGCGATCACTCTCTTTACTTAGATCTTGTTTTGGAATGTCTGGCATTACTTCATATTGTGCCTGCATAAATACAGACAAAAAAAGTGAGAAGAATATAATTTTTTTCATGATTCTAAAATTTCATAAACTCTTCCAAAGAAACCGTTTTCTGCTCTCCAGCTTCAAGATTTTTAAAAGTAACTGTTCCGTTTTTAATTTCCTCTTCACCTAAGAAAATCAGGTTTTTAATTCCTTTCTTTTCTGCATAATTAAATTGCTTATTAATTTTTGAACTTTCAGGATACAATTCTGCAGAAATTCCTTTATCTCTTAATTGGATGATCAATTTCAAAGCTTCAAGGGTTTCTTCACCACCAAAGTTAGCAAACAGATATTCTACGTTTGAAGTAGGATCTTCAGGGAAAAGATTCAATTCTTCCATTACGAGATAAATTCTGTCTAAACCGAAAGAAATCCCGATTCCCGGAACATTTTTCACTCCGAAAACTTCAGTCAGATTATCATATCTTCCGCCGCCGCCGATAGATCCCATTTGTGCTTCATCAGCTTTCACTTCGAAAATCGCTCCGGTATAATAATCTAATCCACGAGCCAAAGTAATATCAAAAACCAGATTCTGAATATCAACGCCTAAATTCACAGACTGAGTCAGAACAAATTCCAATTCTTCAACACCTTTTAGTCCGGTTTCGTTTCCTGCAAATTTTTCTTTTAGCTGAAGAAGGTTTTCCAAGGCATCATTTGATTGAGTGAATAAAAAATCCAGTTTATCAATCGAATCCTGAGAAATATTTCTCTCTAAAAGTTCTTTCACTACCCCATCCTTCCCGATTTTGTCTAATTTGTCTAAAGCAACGGTGAACTCAATCAATTTATCCGTAATTCCTGCATATTCTGCCAAACCTGAAAGGATTTTTCGGTTGTTGATGTGAATGGTTACGGAGACTTTTAATTCAGCAAAAGATTTTAAATACAATTGTACCAAATCAACTTCCTGCCAAAGACTTTCACTTCCTACAACATCGGCATCACACTGATAAAATTCTCTGAATCTTCCTTTTTGTGGACGATCGGCTCTCCAAACTGGCTGAATCTGGTAACGTTTGTAAGGGAAAGTCAATTTTCCATGATTCATGGCTACAAATCTTGCGAAAGGAACTGTTAAATCATAACGAAGAGCTTTATCAGTAAGACTTTCTGAGCTGAAAGGTTTATCTAAAGCTTTCTGAAAATCATTCTGCATCTGAACTTTCTTATCATCTTTAGCTTCGTTAATGCTTGAATTCAATATTTTAAAAATCAAACGATCTCCTTCTTCACCATACTTCCCTGTCAAAGTAGAAAGATTTTCAAAACTTGGAGTTTCCAAAGGTTGAAATCCAAATAATTCGAAATTCTTCTGTAATATATTGATGATGTATTTTCTTCTTGAAACTTCCAGTGATGTAAAATCTCTCGTTCCTTTTGCTAAGCTTGGCTTCATATCTTATGAGTAATAAATAATAGGTAATGAGTAATTACCTGCAAAAATAAGGAATTGAAAAGACTTTTAAATGAATAAAAAGCCGGAGATTTTACTCGCCGACCTTTCATTTAATCATTTGTGTTTTAAGTTTTGAAATTTTCAGACACTTTCCAGGATTTCAAGAATCTCCTCACCATAGTTTTCAATTTTATGCTTTCCGAATCCTTTGATGTCAAGCAGTTCTTCAATTTTTGCAGGTTTATATTTTGCTACAGAAATGAGCTCTTTGTTAGTGGCAATAAAATATGATGGAAGATTCTGCTCTCTGGCTTTTTCAGAACGCCAAAGTTTTAAAGCATCCAAAATTTCGATCTCATCGGGATTCAGCGTTTCATCTTCTGCAGAATATTTTGCCGTTTTTGAATCTTTCACCACATTTTTGTTGACTATAGTTTTATATTCATTAAAATACAAAACAACAGACCAGAAACTTTCATCATGTACAAAAGCGGTTTCCACTTTGATGATCTCGTGATTGTTTAGAAAATCATCAATCATCTTTTGATCCTGAAGCAGAAATTCATCTGCAATTCTCACTTTTAAAACTTTGATATTCATCATTTGTGATTTTAGAATTCGACATTTATTTTCCGCTTAAAAGTAAAAGTTCATCAACTCTTATTTCTGTAATATATCTTTTCACGCCGTCTTTATCGTCATACGATCTGTATGTAATTTTTCCTTCAATGGCAATTTCTTTTCCTTTCGGAACATACTTCTGAAAGATCTCGGCAGTTTTTCCAAACGCAACGAGACTGTGCCATTGTGTTTCTTCGACTTTTTCACCTTTTGCATTGGTGTAATGGTCATTTGTTGCCAACGACACAGTCGCTCTGAGAGTTCCGTTGTCGAAAGACATCATTTCAACTTCTTTTCCTGTGTGACCAATCAAGGTAACTTTGTTTCTTAGTGACATAACTTTTATTTTTTTTAATTAATTATTCAGATAAGAGACGTTCACTGTTTTCTCAAATCTCTGTTGCAAAGATTCATAAGGTTTGAAAATTTATTCGGTAGAAAATTATTTGAATTCGCTTGTAGTCGTTTGAAAACGGCTGTCCGTTTTAACTATATAAATTTTAATCTTGGTAGAATTTATTTATTATATTTGGATTCATTTACATTTTAAGTTTACAAGTTCTAAAACAATATTTAAATTTTCAAATGAAAAGTAAAAATTTATTTTTTATATTTTTAGCATTGCTTCCTGCAATTTTATTACTTACATTTTTCTTTATCAGTAAATCTCATGAAAATGATATTGTAATGTACAATCCATATTTAAAAGATATGATTGTCAAAATTGATAATAAACAATATATAATTAAACCTAAGAAAGAATATAATTTAGTTCTTGAGCGTGGAAATCATAAAGTTTATTCATATTGTGATAAAGTTTTAGTGAATTCAAGGATTCAAGTTAATGATAATATTATTGAAAAAGGCGGTTTTTTAAATCTTTCAAATCAACCTGTTTATCTTTGGACATCCGTTTACGGTAATCTTACAGATCAGGAAATTGCAAAAGAGATATTGCACGATGATTCAATTGAAATTAGCAATCCCTATGAAAATATGCAGATTGATACAATTTTGGTTGATTCATATAAAATAGTAGGTCCCATCAAGACATTTTCACCAAAAGATCTTTTAATCGAAAAGCAATGGTACTACTCAATAACTAAACCTTTTCAAAATGAAATAGATAATACAAATGGACAAAGTATAAATGTTAAAAAAGAAATTTCAAAGCTTTTTTCTAAAGATGAGTTAGTCAATTATTGGATCGAGTTAGTGAATGAATGAGATGCACAAAATTGACTAAGTTCCAACAAACTCCCTCCTAAAGTTAGAATGCTGCGTCGCTGTAAAATAATCACAAAAAATGTGATAAACTTCAGAATCTGTATGAGTTGCCCGAAGTCCCAACTGAAAATAAATTTCCAAAATCTCATGCGATAATTTTTCTACCAAACTGGTTGCAAAACTGTGAATCACAGATTGTTTTTCAGAATTTACTAATTCAAAATCATTCAGTAAATCTTCAATTTCATCAGCATATTGAAACACTTTCTCCATCTGCTGTTCTATATTTTCATTAAATGAATTCAGATCAAGTTGTGGTCGAATTTTAATCGCTTCCTCCGAAAAATGAGACGCCATTCCAAGATAATTGACCAGCAAAGTTAAATCTGCAAAAATTCTGAATGGAATTTTGTCTAAAACATCTTCTGTGAAAAATTCATCGTAAATAAAACTGTAATCTTCCGAAACTTTTACATGATCAACTTTAAAAGAATACGTTCCGGTTGCTTTCATCCCCATCGATTTCCAATTGGGAATAACTTCTACATGATCTTTAGAAATAACAAAAGAACGTATAATTTCAGAACCGGATTCATCGATCAAAGGAATCCCATTTTCAGTTAATTTTGCATTTAACGTAAAATGGCTTAAATGTGGCGCTCCCGTAGCAAAATGCCAAAGGCCGTCGATCATGAAAGTTCCGTCAGCTTGTTTTTCTGCTGTTCCTCCAATCATTCCGCTTCCACCGAAACAGGTTTTTTGGTTTGAGAATAATTCTTTTGCAATATTTGGTTTTAAATTTCTTGAGAAAAAATTTGCTCCCGAACATAATGTTAACATCCAGCCTAAACTTCCGTCGATTTTTGACCAATCATGTAAAACAGACAAACCTTCTCGTAAGCGAAATCCCAATCCGCCATAGATTTTAGGAACCCAAATCTGAAGCAATCTTTCATGATGAATTTGATTCATGATTAACGCAGAAACTTCAGAAGCTCCCAACATTTCTTTTCTGATTTTTTCAGGCGTAAGCATTCTCTTTTTTATTAATTATTTTCCTCCACTCCAAATATCCTGAGATTGCGACGATAAACAAGAAAGCCGTCAAAACTGCATACAAATAGAGATCTTTGTGAATCAATAACGGAATCGCAATGATATTGCTAACATTCAATAAAATCCAGTTTTCAATTTTTCTGCGCGCCATCAACCACATTCCTGCCCATGCAAACGCGCTGACCAAAGAATCCCAAATCGGAACATCAGAATCGGTAAAATGCGTCAGAAAAAACCAAAAAAGACTGAAAGTTCCAGTGACAATTCCCGCAGTTATTAATTTTTCCTGCTTTGTAGTTTCGGAAATCGCAGTTTCGGATTTTCGCTTGCCAAATTTCCAGTAAAGCCATCCGTAAATGCTCATGATTAAATAGTAGAGATTCAGCGTAAACTCTGCGTAAAGTTTCGAAGTAATCATTACATAAAGCGTGAGTGAAACTCCTGCAATTCCAAACAGATAATTGTTTGAGTTGTTTTTTCGGGCTAATAAAACCTGAAAAATTGAAAAGAAGACACCCAACCATTCAGGCCAAGTTGTCTGTTGTAAAATTTCCTGCATCAAATTAACTTTTATAAAATTAAATGATGAGATGATAAAATCAAATTCCCTACGCCGGTATTATCCGGATCAGGTGTGGAAGATTCCTGGGTATCATCTCAGCCGCAATCGTGCAGCACCCCATTGATGCCGCAAAAGTGGAACTTTTTTCTGAGAATAAAAAATTAAACTGAAAAGTTTTTTTATCCACAAAAGAGATAAAATATTTTATTTTTCAGATTTCAAAGAGAATATAAAAAATTCCTGTTAAAATTTTAAAATCATTAGTCACTCTTATAATCTTTTTATTCAAAAATAAGTGGAACGGCTTTGTATATCTTTATTTCAGGTTTTTTTTTACTATCTTATATCCTTACGGTTTTTTTTAACGCTAAGAAAAACAAGGCTTTTACAATAAATGCTCTTTTTAAGATAGACAATGGCATTTCATTTAACAAAGAAATACAAAGTACTTAATGATTGATCGCTTGTGAATTATTTCTTTTGTCTCATTTGCGGTAAAACAACAACCGTTTTCAAATGGATATTTTGTATATTTAAATTTTAATACCAAACTGTGAAGAAGACGCTACGAAGAACTTACCGTGTATCAAAATATGTGATTTATAAAGAAACGCTTGTCGACTATAAAGAACATTTCTGGTCTTTTCTCGGAGCTTTTTTCGGAATTGGAATCATTGCTTTTTTGCAGTCCCACTATTTACTCGAACAAGAAAATGTATTTCTTATCGGATCATTCGGCGCATCAAGTGTTTTGATTTACGGCGCTATTCAGAGTCCTTTGGCTCAACCTAGAAATCTCGTTGGCGGTCATGTACTTTCAGCCTTGGTTGGAGTCACTATCTATCAGATTGTTCCTGATATTTTATGGCTTTCCGCACCTTTGGCGGTTGCACTTTCAATTGTATTAATGCAATGCACAAAAACACTTCATCCTCCCGGTGGCGCGACGGCTTTGATTGCAGTAACATCAACCGGAAAAATTCCTGAATTGGGATATTGGTATGTGTTGTCTCCTGTTTTGTCGGGATGCGTTATTTTACTTTTGGTAGCTTTATTTTTTAATAATATCACAAAAAACAGAAGTTATCCTACAAACAGTAAATGGAAAAAGCTTCTTCATAAAAAACACAAGCACAATTTGAAAAATTAATTATTATGAACTGTCTTGAATGCGGCGAAAAAATCATTGGAAGATCAGATAAAAAATTCTGCAATGACGCGTGTAGAAATGCTTATAACAATAAACAAAATAAAGATTCTAGCAATCTGATGCGGAACGTAAATAATAAACTCCGCAGAAATTACCGTATCTTGAGCGATACAAATACTGAAGGAAAAACCAAAATCGCCAAATCTAAATTGAGTGGCTTAGGATTTGATTTTAATTATTTCACACAAATAAAAGTTTATAAAAACGGTTCAGAATATAAATTTGTTTATGATCAAGGCTATAAAATTTTAGATGAAGATTATATTTTGATTGTTAAGAATTAAATGGAATGTGATGAAAAATTTTTAGATAATTTTTTATCCCACCTTAAAGGAAGGACAATTATCTAAAAATTAATTAAATAAAAAGCAAAATCAATACATGAAAGAAGTCGTAGTAATAACAGGAGCAAGCGGAGCCGTCGCAAAAGTTTTAGCCAAAAAACTTGAAAACGAATATACAGTTCGCTTTCTGACACGAACTAAAAAACATGAAAATGATTTTGAGTGGAATATCGAAAATAAAACCATTGATGAAAAAGCTTTCGAAAATGTAAGTCACATCATCCATCTTGCCGGAGCTAATATTTCGGAAAAACGTTGGAGTAACGAAAGAAAAAAAGAAATTATTTCAAGCCGTGTTGATTCTGCAAAACTGATTTTAGAAACTCTACAAAAGAAAAATATAAAATTAAAATCGTTCATTTCAGCTTCTGCCGTTGGAATTTACGGAGCGATTACTTCCGAAAAAATATTTAAAGAAGATGACGAAAAAGGAAATGATTTTCTAAGTGAAGTTGTGATTCTTTGGGAAAAAGCAGCGGATGAATTTCAAGAAAAAGGTGTTGCCGAAAGAGTGGTAAAAGTACGAATAGCCATCGTTCTTTCTGAAAATGAAGGTGCATTGAAAAAAATGTCAGTTCCCGTAAAATTCGGGATCGGATCACCAGTAGGAACCGGAAGACAGTATATCCCGTGGATTCATATTGATGATCTTTCTTCTGTATTTGAATTTGCGCTAAAAAACGAAAATATAAATGGAGCTTACAACGCTTCTGCTCCTCAACATACCGACAATGAAAATTTCACGAAAGAGATTGCAGAAGTTTTAAACAAACCTATGTTTATACCCAATATTCCTGGATTTGTGATGAAGATGATCTTTGGCGAGTTGTCGGTGGTATTGCTTGAAGGTTCCAGAACTTCTTCGGAAAAACTTCAAAATGAAGGATTTCAATTTAAATTTACTGAATTAAAACCTGCATTAAAAAATCTTTTAACTAAAAATTAATTAACAAATTATCTTATCAAGATTGTAAAATCTATGCAAAATACAAACGTACATATCGAAAAAACCGAAATCTTGTCAGATAATTGGTATACTTTAAAAAAGATCACATTTAATATTAAAAAGAAAGACGGAACTGTTGAAACTCAAAGCAGAGAAGCTTATGACAGAGGAAATGGTGCTGTCATTTTACTTTATAATACGATTTCAAAAACAGTTATTCTTACAAAACAATTTCGAATGCCGACTTACATCAACGGAAATTCCACAGGAATGCTGATTGAAGCATGTGCTGGTTTGCTGGATGACGATAATCCCGAAGAATGCATCAAAAGGGAGACCGAAGAAGAAACCGGCTACAAAATATCAAAAGTTGAGAAAATTTTTGAAGCATATATGTCACCGGGATCCGTCACAGAAATTCTGCATTTTTTCATTGCCGAATATTCAAGTGAAATGAAAATCACAAATGGTGGCGGACTTCAAGATGAAGGTGAAGACATTGAGGTTCTCGAAATTGGTTTTGAAAAAGCTCTCGGCATGATTGATTCGGGAGAAATAAAAGATGCAAAAACCATTATGCTGATTCAGCATTTACGCATTAAAAATAAGTTGTAAATATTTATAAAATTGAAATTATGAAACTGCAATTTTCTGCAATACTTTGTTTTTTATTTTCTGTGTTGGTATTCGGACAGAAAAAAGAAGTATTAAGCTCAAAAGATCAACATGCCGTTGAGCATTTTAAAAAAGAATATAAAAAGAAAAATTATAAAAAGTTTGAAGGTAAAATTAATACAAAAGATAACCAGATTCTTTTTGATGACAAAGTAACTTACTTTGAAAAAACTGATAAATTGACTGTTTCAATTTTACAGCAAGGCTTGGTTTATCCTCAACTTCTGACAGATTATCAGATGCAGAAATTTCTTGATGAAACTACAGATAAAACTCAAAAGAGATTTTTGAAACTGCAAAAAGATCCGAAAGCTGGCTTTGATGTGAATAATATTTTGGTGAAAACTTCTGAGCTTCCTTTTTTAAACGTAAATGAAAAAGTAAAAAGATTCAGACTGATTACCAAAAACAGAAATCTGCCGAATTCAATTATTTACCTTTTAGAATTGACGAATTCAAAAGCCGTTAAAAATATGAGTATTGATGAGTTTGTAAAAGATGCGAAACTTACATACCTTAATCAGGAAAACTAAATTTTAGATCAATGTACAATCCGGTCCGGAGAAACAGAAACATAGGAACCGAAAATCAAGGATTTGGTCAAAATAACAGACTTCAGATTTCAACACCATATGGAACTTTAAAATCGTTTTACGAAAGAATCGAAAAGTATCAAAAAGAAGTAAGAATTATTAATGACCATGAGTTTCTATTCATTGAAGAAGAAACCCGAGAGAATTGTCATCACACCTGTACATTCGATGATTTAGAAAGTATTATTAAGCAAATTCCAAAAGAGGATTATGGAGATTTAAAATTTATAATTCTAAGACAACCTAAGCGAAAAGAAGAAATACTTTCACCGGTTTAGGGAAGACTTATATATAGTTTTGAATTTGAAGATGAATATTTTCCCGCAATTATTCTAGATGCAGTTGAGATAAATAAAAAATTGATCTGGACAAAAAAACAAACTGTTAATCAACAAAAAGAATTTGCCCGTCTAAAAGAAGATGGACATATTTTCATTGAAGATAAAAGAAAATTTTGCTCAAGAATAAAAATTGAATCTTCGAGATATACTCAACTTTACAGAACTTTATTGCATGAATTCGGACATTATGTTCATTACCTGGAAGTTGTCGAAAGATCTGGTAACGAAGATGAAAATTACGAAGAAAAAGAGAGACGAGAAGATTATTATTTTAAATTGCCTAAGAGTGAAAAGGAAAGATTTGCAAATAAATATGCAGATCATTGGAGAAAGATAATCATTCCTTAAAATACTTAATTGATGGATTTTTCACCCAGCAATTAAAAAATTGCTTATCAAATTTATATTGGAACAGATCATACTTTGTGTGGACAGGATGGTAAATAACAGTCAGATATAGCGAAATATATTTCAGAAACTTTTATAACAAGTTCATTAGTAACAGGAAGAAAAAACTTATTAACTTAAAAAGAAAGTTACGATAATCTTAAGGCGAATATAAAATATATTACTTGTATTAAAAGAAAAACTAATTTTTTGCCTCCAAACAAATTAATAATCAAAAACTTACGGTTTTTTCAATTAAAAAGCCTAATTTTGCATCCCGTAAAAAGGATCATCCATTATGAAATCTCAATTGCATATGGCCTTTGAAAATTGATAAATATCTTCATATGAAAAGAATAGGCGAACACAGAAAACTTCTTGGAGTAGACAATACTGCTACGTTAAAGGATTTAAAAACGATTTACAGGAATACGATGAAAGATACGCATCCTGATAAATTTATCAATGATGAAGAAGGGAAACTGGCTGCTGAAGAAAAAAGCAAATCAATCATTGAAGCCTATCATTTTCTGGTAAGCATCAACCCTGAAACTCAGGAAAAATATAAAGAAGAATATACTGAAACGATCACAAAATCTAATATTCAGGATTTCTATCTTGAAAAATCGATCTTGAAAGTTCAGCATCTGAATGGAAAAATGTTCGAATATATCGGAGTTCCAAGAAATACCTACATTAAAATGGTGAATGCAGATTCTCCAAGCCGTTTTGCAAGAAGACATATCTACGGAAATTTTATCTTTAGAAAGTCTGGTGAAGTGATGGCTGATTAATTTTCTTTTGAAAATAAAAGTTGCTGTAACAACAGTTAAAATATAAAACCGTATTCTCTGAATGCGGTTTTTTTATTTGGCAGTTTTCAAATTCTCAATATGTTCTGCTTCAAAAACCCACTTGAACTGACGTGGTTTTTCCGATAGAGTTTGTAAATACAAAATCATGTCAATCCAATAAGTAATTAAATTCTTTTCTGTACTGCGACGGACTTTTTCCGGTATATTCTTTGAACGTTTTATTAAAGTAACTGAAATTATTAAATCCCGATTCAAAACATACATCGGTAATGCTTAAAGGCTGTTCAGCAAGAAGTTTAAGGGAATGGGTAATTCGATATTCGTTCACAAACTGGGTGAAAGTTTTATTCGTAATTTTCTTAAAATAACGGCAAAACGAAGGCACTTTCATGCTCGCCAAATCAGAAATTTCTTCCAGAGTGATCTGATCTTTAAAATGATCTTTCACATAATTGAAAATATGATTGATTCTCTCGTTATCTTCTACCTGAGTTTGCAAGTAATATTTTCCTGCATTTAAAATCCTGTATTCGTTTGTAGAAGCCAATTCTTCCAGAATTTTAATAAATTTCATCAGTTTTTCAAGTGAAGATGCTTCGTGCATTTCGGTAATTTTTAAACCAACATCTCTTTTAATATTTTCTGAGAAAACAATTCCTGCTTTTGCTTTTTCCAGTAAGTTAGCAATCTTCTGCATTTCGGGTAAATTCCAAATCTCTTCGCCTAAAAAATCAGGTTTGAACTGGATGACCATTTCGTAATCGTTGTTGGTATTTTCATTGGTCATTCCACAATGAGGAAGGTTGGTTCCCATTAAAACAAGATCTCCATCTGAAAAGTAAGAGATATTACTTCCGATTTGTCTTTTACCGGAACCTCCACAGACGAAAATTAACTCAATTTCAGGATGATAATGCCAAACATGAGACTTAATGTTTTCATTTTTCAAAAACTTTAAACTCGTGAAACTGCTTCCCAGATTGGGTTTTACAGCTTCGAAGGCGGGATGCGAATGTTTCATATCAATAATGTTATTTGTATGCAAAATTAACAAATACTATTTAAATAATTAATCTTAGGGTTAAAATAGCACATATATAAGAAAATTGTGCAGTAGAACCGCGTTGAGGTTTGATCTAAATTTGCAGTATTAACAAGTGAAAAATTAATAGTATGAAAAAAGTATTTAAATCAGTTTTAATGATCGGTTTCTTATCAATCTCTATGAGTGCAATGAGTAAAGAAAAGGACTTTTCTCTTTCATTTGGAAAAAACGAAGCAGAAACCGTAACCTTTGAAGTATCAAACGCAAAAAATGTTTCTGTAACGATTTATAGTGATGTTGATGGTGAGTTGCTTTCTGAAGAATTAAATTCAGATAAGAACGTTGCAAAATCTTACAATTTTAAAGATCTTGATTCAGGAATTTATTACTTGATCGTAGAATCTGAAAGTAAAATTGAGAAATATAAAATAAATGTAAACTCTGACAAAAAAGTTCTTATTGAAGAGAAACCTTTGGCAGAAATCATAAAACCTGAATTTTCTGTAAATGGAAATAAAGCAAAATTGCATTTCTCGGGGTTGAAAAATTCAGTGAAAATTACAGTATCAGATTTTTCAAATACTGTTTATTACAATTCGACAAAATCTGCAACTGATGGTGAGTTGGATTTGACTTTCGACTTAAATCCAAATACAGCCGACAACTACATTATTACTGTAGAGCAAGGCGGTAAAGTTTTTAATAAAGTGATCAATTTGAGATAATCAATTATTTCAATTTTGTAAAAGAATATTATATAGTTTGTTTTAGAGTTAGGTTTTGCTGAGTTTTCAGGAAAATCTGACTTTTTTTGTTGTGCTGATATTATTGTGTTGGTTTTTTAACGCAAAGTTCGCAGAGATTTTTTTTTAATATCAACTGCTTTATTTTAAGTTCGCAAAGGCGTTTCACTTAGCTAAGAACGCAAAGTTTTTTTAATATCACCTTTAATTATTTAAACCAATCTTCCCAGGTTATTTACGGAACAGATTAGGTTATTTACACATCTGTTGGGGTTTCGGATCTATTGATTGAGGTTGATCGACAGGAAATTTGAGGTTGCGAAATCATCCGTCTATGTTTTTTACATGTCTTTTGGGGTTAAAGATATATCCGAAATGGTTCTTGAGCAATCGGTTGGGGTTGATAACTTATCGGGCGTAATCGTCAACGTATACTTTAGGGTCTGCAGCCTCGACGTTGGGGTTGTGGAAAGTATGATTTAAGGTTCATTATCCCGTCAGATTAGTATAGAACGTATCTGGATTACTTCAGAACGGGTTGGCTGAGGTTGATAACCTATCGACATGGGTCGACAACTGATAATTTTGGGTTGGGAACGTCAAAATTGAGGTTAGGTAACGTATCTTCTGTGGTTCATGACATCATCGAATTAATGTATAACGTATTTGGATCACTTCAAAACGTGTCCGGTTAATTCAATTAAAATATTTGAATTATTTTAAACACTTTTTTCATGATTTAAAATAAAAAAGCGCATCATTTTTGATGCGCTTTCAGGTTAATTAAGGTTGTTATATTAATCTACGTGTTTTGGCGTGTAACCATCTTCACTTAGCTCTTTTTCTTCATATTCTGCTTTCATTTCAGCGTCATAATCTACCGGTTCACCTTTGCCCATTCTTCTTAATAATGAATCGAATAGTGAATAAACCACCGGTACGATAATCAAAGTAAGGAATAGTGATGAGGTCAAACCACCGATAATTACCCAAGCCAAACCGTTGTTCATCTCCGCTCCTGCTCCTTTTGCAATCGCAATCGGGATCATACCGAAGATCATCGCAATCGTCGTCATTAAGATCGGACGGAGACGGGCATGGTTAGCCTGAATCAAAGCGTCGTGCGTATTTGCTCCGGCTGCTTTTCTCATATTGGCGAAATCGACAATCATAATCGCATTTTTCGCTACCAAACCAATCAACATGATCATCCCTAACATCGTAAAGATGTTCAGTGAATTTCCGGTGATGGCCAAAATAACCATTACCCCGATCAATGCCAATGGAATTGAGAACAATACCACAAACGGATATACGAATGAGTCATACAGTGAAACCATTACCAGATAAACCAATACAATAGCCGCCAATAATGCGATTCCTAAAGTACCGAAACCTTCAGTCTGGTTTTCCATATCACCACTCCAAATATACGTTACACCAGCTGGCTTTGTTTTTTCGTTATCCATAAACTGAGCAGACCATTCGTTGGCAACATCCCCTACCGGACGACCTACAACTTTAGATTTTACTTTTACGGAAGGCGCTTTATCTCTACGCTCAAGCAAACTTGGTCCGGAACCCATTTTCACATCTGCAAACTGACTTAGTCTGATCTGTTCACCATCAGGATTTGTAAACATCAGATTTCTTACATCATCAATTGACTGTCTGTTGGCATCACCAAAACGGATGTTGATATCATATTCATATTCTCCGGCTCTGAATTTCCCATCTGTATTTCCACTAAATGCAGTCTGCATCGTTTGTCCTACACTTGAAAGATTTAAACCTAAAGAAGCCATTTTATCTCTGTCGATATTTACCTGAACTTCCGGGTTTCCTGAGTCGGTTGATAACTCAGCATCTACAGATCCCGGAACTTTTTTAAGTAAAGCTAAAATTCTGTTTGCTTCCTTATTTGCCGTGGCATTATCCTGAGCTGTTACCACCATTTCGATCGGTGCATTATCTGCTCCCATTAATCCGATTGGTGCTGTTTTAAATTCAACTCCTGTGAATTTTTCTTCTAAAGCTCTCTTGATTTTCGCTGATTTGATGTCTGTGCTTTCGTTACGATCAGCTTTATCAACTAAGATTACCTGAATTTCAGATTGATATAAAGTTGCCTGAGCTCCACCAAAACCTGATGACTGCTGACCAACTGTAGTGATCATGTCTACAACATCTTTATCATTTCTCAGATATTTTTCAACTGCAAGAGTCACTTGATTGGTTTTTTCTACAGAAGCATCTTTTGGTAATTCCATCTGAACAAGGAACTGACCTCTGTCCATTTTCGGGAAAAATTCTCCACCAATAAATCCGAATGCTACCAACATAAATGATGAAATCAAAATAATAAAAGTCACTACAACCACCATTATTCTTCTCAATCCAGATTTTAGAGCCCATTCCAGAATTCCTGAAATCCAGTGAGTGAATTTCTCCAATTGCTTTTCAAACCAAAGGATAAATTTCTCGAAAGGATTTTTTCCTGTCAAATGAACTAATTTACCAAATCTTGAAGATAACCATGGGATAATGGTAAATGAAGCCAATAATGAGAACATGGTCGCAATAACTACCGTGACACAGAACTGCGCAAGGATATCAGAAACCAATCCTGAACTCATTGCAATCGGTAAGAATACCACCACGATTACCATCGTAATCGCTGTTACTGTAAACCCGATTTCTGAAGCTCCATCGTAAGCCGCACGAATTCTGCTTTTTCCCATCTCCATGTGACGGTAAACGTTCTCCAAAACCACAATCGCATCATCCACAAGAATACCCACAACCAATGAAAGTCCTAATAAACTCATCAAGTTTAGGGTATATCCCATCAAATACATTCCAATCACCGTTGCAATCAACGAAACTGGAATTGAGACCATTACAATGAATGCGTTTCTGATGTTATGAAGGAATAGCAACATTACTACTGCCACCAAGATAATCGCAAGGAACAAATCGAAAATTACGTGATCTGCAGCTTCCAAAGTAAAGTCTGTAGAGTCATCTACAATACTCACTTTTACATCCTGAGCTTTATAGTTGGTCTGAACCTGGGCGATAGTTTTCTGTACCAATTCTGAAACCGATACTGCATTTGCATCAGACTGTTTCTTCACCTGCATCAAAATCGTAGGATTCTGGTTGAATCTCGCTACTTTCTCGATATCTTTCTGTGTATCAAAAACCGTTGCAATATCTGACAAACGAACCTGTGCTCCGTCTTTATTAGAAATCACAAGATTGTTCATTTCCTGTACATTTCTATATTTACCGGAAAGTCTGATCGTAGATCTTGAAGTTCTTGTCTTCAAAGCTCCCGTCGGGAAATCTAAGTTGGACGAAAGAATTGCCTGCTGAATATCTCCGATCGCAAGACCGTAACCCTGCATTTTCTTTTCATCTAAACTTACCTGAATTTCTCTTTCCTGTCCACCAACAAGGTCAACCTGAGCCACACCGTTTACACGGGAGAAAATCGGCTCTATTTTTTTATCTAAAAGATCATAAAGCTCTTTATTATTCAGTTTATTACTGGTAATACTCAAAGTCATGATCGGTAAATCATCTAGTGAGAACTTCTGTAATGATGGCGGATCTGCATCCTCAGGAAGGTCTGCCAAAATAGCATTTACCTTTCTCTGTGCATCATTCAAAGCATAGTTTACATCGGCACCAGTGTTCAACTGAACCATAATAACCGATAAACTTTCGTATGAAGATGATTCTACTTTTTTTACGTTTTCCAAAGAACCTACAGCATCTTCGATCTTTCGGGTCACCGAAGTTTCCACCTCAGAAGGCGAAGCTCCCGGATATACCGTAGAAATCGTTACCATGTTGGTTTCAAATTTCGGAATCAACTCGTACCCCATCATGGAGTAACTTAACAAACCTCCCAGCGTAAGAATCGTAAACAATACGATAACGAGGGACGGTCTTTTAATGGATATTTCTGCTAACTTCATTCTTCTGTTACTTTACGATATTGATTTTTGAACCGTTATCAAGGTTGATCTGTCCGCTGGTAATTACTTGCTCACCACCATTCAATCCACTGATGATCTGTACTTTATCACCATATACTTTTCCGGTTTTTACGTTAATCATTTTAGCAGTTCCGTTCTGAACAATGAAAATTTGTCCTGAGCTTACCCCATTTGCAAAAGCTTCAGCAGGCACAGTCAGCATATTCTGCGTTTCAGCACCATTATTTGTTTTAAATAAAGCTGTTGCATACATACCCGCTTTAAGGTTTCCTCTGTTTTGAACTTCAATTTCTACAGGGAAATTAAGAGAAGCATCACTTTTTGGAGCGATAAATGTAATTCTTCCGCTGAAAGATTCTTCAGGCAAAACATTAACATTAATTGAAACTTCCTGACCCAACTGAATTCTTCCAATCTGGCTTTCGTCAACCAAAACTGACAATTTCAAACTGTTGATATTAACGATTTCAAATAAAGCTGTTCCCGGTGCAACCACCATTCCCGGCTCCACCATTTTCTTGTTGATGGTGCCGCTGATCCCTGCTCTGATGCTTGTATCATTGATTTTAACACCTTGAGCACGAACGGCAGCCTGCATGTTTTTCAACTGTAATCTTGAGTTATCCAACTGTTGTTTTGTAACACCTCCAGTTTTAAAAGCATTTTCATAACGCTGGTTGTCTGCAATGGCATTCTGCAAATTATTCTGAGCTTGGGTAACGTCTACTTCAATTGCGTCTCTTTTGATAGTTGCTAAAACCTGACCTGCTCCTACTCTAGAACCTTCTTTCACGAAAACACTGACAATACGTCCTGCGATTTCTGAAGACTGATTTGATTCCTGTTTGGGGATAAAAGTTCCGTTAGCTGAATAATCTGTGTCAATATTTTCTCTTGAAACAGTAATCACATTCACGTTGATTTTGTCAACCTGCTTTGCTACTTCTTTTACTTCAGTTTCCTGCTTCTTTTTGTTGTCTGCAATTTTCCAAGCCGCTAAACCTACAAGAACTGCAGCTACGATGATATATATTAAAGTTTTTTTCATTTTAATAATGATTATTTTTAATGTAAATAGAATCCTTTTAAATAAAAGATTTCCACTATAGTTTATTATGGGTTTTGTAATGTATTAAGTTCTCCTTTAGCTTTAATTAATTTAATCTCAGCTTGCTTATAGTCTAATAATGCAGTGGTATAATTTTGTTTTGCATCAGTCAAAGCATTTTCAGAATCTAAAACTTCAGTCAACGTTGCCAAACCATACTGATAGTTTGCCTGAGTATCTTTCTGAACTTTTTCAGCCAGCGTTACGTTATTTTTCATGCTTTCAATATTGATCAAAGAATTTTCAATATTGGTAATTGAATTTTTATAGTCTAAACTTAAAGTCAACTGTGTATTTTGAATATCCTGATCGATATCTAAAATATCAATTTCAGCCTGCTGGATTTTAGATTTTGTAGCACCACCAGTAAAAATCGGAATATTGATATTTAAACCAATTGCTGAATAATCACTCCAAAGAACTCCGTTATTCAATCCGTTGGTTAAAGGAAATTTTCCACCCTGACCGGCCCACCCGTAGTTTGCCTGAAGACCAACTGTAGGGTAAAGATAAGCTTCAGTCGCTTTCTTATTAAATTGTAAAAGCTCTCTGTTTTTCTGTAAAACTTTCACTTCTGTTCTTGTATCTAAATCTACAGTTCCGGCAACCAATTCAGGTTTTGGCTCAATAGTTTTTTCCTCAAGCTCGATATCCGTTTCAATAGGAATTCCCATGTAAAACTTCAATGAATTTTTTGAAAGCTCAACGGCATTCACCAATTGTTGTCTGTTGGCACTGATATTCGTTAGCTGAACGTTAGTTCTGTCTAAATCAATACCTTTTGCCAAACCGTTTTCTACCAAACTTTTGATTACATTTCTCACCTTTTCGGTATTGGTGTAACTTACATTTAAAGTTTTAAGATTTTCTTCCTGTACAAAAACCTGATAATAGGCAGTTGCTACATTTTCAATAATCTGCTCGTTGGAAAGCTGAGCATTCAAAACGTAAAATTCTCTGGTTGATTTTGCAGCTTTAAGACCAGTAAAAACTCTTTGATCAAAAATCGCCTGATTTAAAGTGACCACGGCACTGGATGTCCATGGCTGACCCAATTTAGCACGAATTCTTTCTCCTCCAAATTCCAAAAGTGATTCCTGAATCACCGGGTTGTACGTTAATCCTGCAGTTGCACTGATTTGTGGCAACGCACCGGCTCTCGCCTCAGCGATCTTATATTCGGCCTTTTTGATTTGCAAAGCCGCTTTTTTGGCTTCTGCTTTATTTTGCAATGCCTGTTTAATGGCTTCCTGCAGCGAAACTTGTTGCTGTGCGTAGGCAGATGTAGAGCCGAAAATCATAAATGCTGCAGCTATCCCAATTTTTAGCTTTTTTGCAGTTATACGTTTTCTATTCATAATTTTATACTTCGTTTATTTTTTGTAGTTGCTTTCCTGAGGTAGTTTATCCCTAAAGGACGATTCAGTTTTATAATTACTTTAACAGTTTTTAATTAATTTTTAAAAAGCATGTTAAGGATGATATCTTTTCGTTCTGAGATGATCTGGTCAAATTCTTTATCCGTAATCATTAAATTTTCTAAAAACAGAGGACGAACCGCACTTGGGAACACTAAAAGCGAAACCATATTGAGAAGAAACTGTACCGGCGCCATTTTGACGATATTCCCCAGCTGCATTTCTTTTTCGATGTCTTCGTACAGTTTTTTTAATTCATCTTCTTCCACATCTCTTTTGTGGCAACTTCCTTTATTGATTTGTGAAACGATATACGTCTCTAAATACGGATATTGAAGACTTGTCGATAAACTTCCGTCGATAAACTTTGCGATCTTTTCTTTAAATGGAAGATCAGAATTCATAATAATTTCAGATTTCTCTTTTTCAACCCTGTGAGCTTCATCAAAAATAATCTGAATCAAATTGTCTCTTGAACGAAAATAATAATTGATCAGCGTTCGATTAACTCCCGCTTCGTCTGCAATTTCCTGTGTAGTTGCATTAAATTTTCCCTGAACAAAGAATAGATTCTTCGCAGTTTCTTTGATTAATTCCTGTGTTTGATCTTTTTTTTCTTGTTTTGACATTTTTGTTAAACAATTTTGTGCAAATATAGATCAAACAATTGTTTTGACAAAATTGTTAAACAAAATAATTAAGAGAATTATTATGATATGAATCATATTTAATATGACTTTCACCTGTTCATGATTTATTAACTCTCAGTAGGGAATGATTTTAATATATTTGCGGAAAATTAATAACCGATGCGAAAAATTTTATTTCTGTTCTCTATTTTTTGTTGTGTCATTTTGTTTGGACAAAAGAAATTTCAAAAAGACAATCAATATCATTTCTATGAAAATAAAGGTCAGATTGTTGATCAAAATGGTGAGGAAAATAAGGATGTTAAATACTTATTCCATTCTGCGGGATTAAATGTTCAGTTGCGTTCTAATGGGTTTTCTTATGATGTTTATGAAACAAAAAAAACTACAAATCCCAATTTCAATAAGAATAGAGAAAATCTTGCAGTTAACAAGAGAGATTTTAATACTGAAGAGTATATCTACGAAAACCTTTTTCACAGAATAGATATTGACCTGATTAACTCTAACAGGGATTCTAAAATAATTGCGGAGGGAAAGTCAGCTGATTACGAAAATTACTATAATCTTTCGTATAAACCTGATGGAGTAACAAATGTTCATCGCTATCAAAAAATTGTATATAAAAATATTTACAATAATATCGATTTAATATTCTTCAAACCTAAAGATAGTTTAAAACCAATAGAGTACAATTTCATTATTAATCCTGGAGGAAAAGTTTCTGATATTAAAATGAAATTTAATGGCGCTCCAACTTCTATTGAAAATGATAAGCTTTTGATGAAAGTACGTTTTGGAGATATGTATGAGAACATTCCCAACAGCTGGATTGGAGATCAAAATAAAAAGGAAATAAATGTTTTATTTAAAGATTTTGGAAATCAGATTTATGGATTTAATTCTCCAGTAGATTCTTCTGACAAAAAAATTGTAATCGATCCCGTTCCTACAAGAATTTGGGGCAGTTATGTGGCCGGTTTTGGTGACGAATACATACGAGCAAAAACAGATTCACAAAGCACATTGTATATATTTGGCGGTACCACCAGTACCACAAATTTTGCAACTTCCGGAACTTATCAACAAAATGTAGTCGGCGGATATGATGCAGTTATCATGAAAGTTACCAAATTTGGTCAGAAAATCTGGGGTACTTATTATGGATTTAATCAGAATGACTTTTTCAATGATGTTGATTTTGATGAAAACTTTAATATTTATGCGGGTGGTAAAATTCAAAGAATGTCTGTGAATGACAATATGGTCGTTACAAAATTTAACAGTAACGGTGCCTTTATATTTCAAAAAGAATTTCTAACTAACTCAAACGATACTTTTTTTAGTATATCATATAATCAAAATCATGTTTATTTTGCTGGTGACACATTTAGTTTTGATTTTCCGACAGTAAACGCCATGCAACCAGCCAAAGCATCTCCATCAGGTTTTACAGACGGAATAATAGGATCTTTGGATGCAACAACAGCAAATGTCGATTGGTTAACTTATTTCGGGAAAGCTGACGGTTCAACTTCTATGTTTCAAATATTTTCCTCTGTTAATGATTTAGAAATAATTGGCGCTACACAATCTTCCACATTACCAATGGTTAATGCCTTTCAACCACTAAAAGCAGGAATCACAGACGGTGTTTACTTAAGGCTTTCAAAAAGTGGAAATAATATTATTAGATCAAGTTATTATGGGAATGCCGGTCAAGATGTGATAAGAAAAGCCATTATTGTTAATAATATCCTTATTCTTCCGGGAGAATATTCAACACCTGCATTTCCTTTAGGGCAAGCTGGAGTATGGAGAGTGAATTTATCAAACAATACAATTATTAAAAATTATTTTAATTTACAAGATGATTATCAATTACTGGCTTATCCCGATACATTCGGAAATGTATTTTTTACAGGATTACACTCCAATGGTCAACCTGATGTTTCAACTCCCGGTGCCTATTTAGGTATGCCTGCAATGTACATTTCTACATTTTTAGTAAAATATAATCAAAATGATCTTAAAGAATGGGGAACCTATTACACAGGAAATGGTGCTACTCAGTTGGGAGAGGTAACGAAAGACAGCGAAGATGCTATATATCTGACAGGAATGTCGAGTGGAAATACAAGTGGAATTGCAACCCCCGGAACATTCCAACAGCAAGGAGGCGGATCCGGAAATAATGATGCTTTTATAGCAAAATTCAGAGACTGCTCTTCAACCGGAATGGTCAATTCAAATTCCCCCGTTTGTATTAATTCAAATATTCAATTAACTGCAACTGGCGGAACAACATATGCATGGACAGGACCAAACGGATTTACCTCAACTTTACAAAATCCAACAATTTCGAATGCAATAGCAGCAAATGCAGGAACATATACTTGCCAAATTACAGGAAGCGGAGCTTGTGACGGGAGCTTTACAGTAAATGTTGTTGTAGGAGATAATACTCCTCCGGTTCCAACATTAGCATCTCTTTCGGATGTCACAGGAAACTGTAACACTACAATTTCTATTTTCCCAACTGCAACAGACAACTGTGCAGGAACAATCACAGCGACAACGACAGATCCACTTTCATACTCTACACCAGGAACACATGTTATTCACTGGACTTATAATGACGGTAACGGAAATATTTCTACGCAAAATCAGAATGTGATCATTTCAGCGACCCCTTTACCAACAACAGCAAATGCTACTCAGACATTCTGTGCCACATATCAACCAAAGATGTCAGATCTTCAGATCACAGGTCAAAATATTAAATGGTATGATACAACAAATAGTATTTTACCCATAACTACTCCATTTGTAAATGGGCAGACTTATTTTGCATCACAAACAATTAATGGATGCGAAAGTGCTAAAATCTCAATTCAGGTGATTGTTAACAACACAACAAAACCGACTGCAGCTGCAATACAAGATTTCTGCGCATCTGCAAATCCTAAATTATCGAATTTGGTAGTCAACGGAACAGCTTTGATTTATTATGATTCAGCAGGAAACATTTTACCTCTTACGACTCCGCTTGTTCACGGACAAACCTATTTTGTTACACAAACGATCAACAATTGTGAATCGGAAAAACTGGGAATACTGGTTACACTTTCACAAAATAATGTGCCTGCAAATAATTACAGAGAAACTTTTTGTAATGTTACGACAGGAAATACGATGGTTGTAAATTTGACAATCTACCAATCAAATATTATTGCAAATCCTAACAACTATATTTTCACATACACTAATCAGCTTGGAAATCCGATTGCAAATCCTTCAAATTATACTTTAAATATTGGCACAAATATTATCAATGTAAAAGTTGCAACCGCAGACGGTTGTTTTATTAATGTAATTTTGGAATTGCATCTAAATCCAAAACCTGTTATTACCCTTCCCGAAGATTTCGATTTTTGTAGAGGAAAAATAGTAACATTGGATGCCGGAGCTGGTTTTGTAAGTTATTTATGGAGTACAGGTGCGACCACTCAGACTATTACCGTTTCGACTCCGGGTACATATTGGGTGAAAGTCACCAATAGTTTCGGATGTGAAAATACAGATAGTATACAATTAACTTATTCAGTTTTGGGTGAAATTGTTTCGGTAAATATCTCAAACAATTCTGCAACGGTAATCATGTCTACACCAGGAAACTATGAATATTCTTTAGACAATCAAAACTGGCAGAATTCTAATGTTTTTTCGAATTTGACTTTGGGCGAATATAAAGTTTATGTCAGAACAAAATCCGGCTGTATTATCGGAGAGAAAAATTTCTCAATATTCAACATTCCAAATATGATTACGCCGAATGGTGACGGAACCAATGACAAATGGCGAATTGCTGGACTCGAAAATTATTCAGGAACAGAGATTCTTGTTTACGACCGAAAAGGTTTAATTGTATTTAAACAAACAATCACTAAAAAGCCATTTGAGTGGGACGGAAAATACAATTCAAACCCTCTCGCTACCGGAAATTATTGGTACACCATAAAAGTTTCAGACGGAAGAGTTTATAACGGCTGGCTTTTAATTAAGAACAGAAATTAACAAACAAAAAAGAGCAGAAATTAAATTTCTGCTCTTTTTTTATTATTTTTAAAATAATTTCATCTACAATAACTTGATTTTATCATCTACAAGATCAATGATTTTATCTTTGTACAGACCTCCGATTGCTTTCTTAAAATTCTTTTTACTCATTTGCAGTTCAGCTTTGATGTCTTCCGGAGAAGACTTGTCTGATAAATAAAGAAGTCCGAAATTCTCGTCTAATTTGGTAAGGATTTTCTGTCTGAATTCATCTATATTTTCAAAACCTTCAGGCTGAAGAGAAACATCTATTTTCCCGTCTTCACGAATTGTTTTGATATAACCTTCTTCTTCGGACAGCGGATACAGTTTTTTGTAAACATCAGATGTGTAGACCAATCCTATATATTTTTTGTTGATAACAACATTCCATCCAAGTTCGCTCTCATTCATCATGATCAACTCTACTTTGTCACCTTTCTGGAAAGGAAGATCTTCGTATTGAGGATTTCTTTTGAATTTTGTAGTTCCGGTGATCAGTTCGAGTTCGTCATCAATGTACAAATTAACAAGATATCTTTTGCCTTCAATGATTTTTGTCTTCTGCTGTTTGTACGGAATAAAAAGGTCTTTGATGATACCCCAATCCATAAAAGCACCACTTGGAAGACTTTGTACACAACTCATAACGGCAAATTCGCCCACTTCTGCTAAAGGAGTTTCGGTTGTAGCTTTCAGTTTGTGATCATCCTGGTAAACAAAAACTTCAATCTCATCGCCAATTTCTTTCTCTCCACGAATGAAAACTTTAGACATAAAAGCGGTTTCGCCAGTCTCTGATTCAAGCATCCATCCCGAATTATTTTTTTCTGAAATTTTGAGCGTCTGAGTTTTTCCTATTTCCATTGATGATAATTTAATTGGCAAAGGTAAGGAATATGTTGGAGAGTTTCAGAGTTGGCAGGTTTGAGTTTGATATTTAGTTTGAAAATTGGTTTAAATTTGGGATCTAGTGATATCCTAGTTTTTTTTAAATGAATAACCATCTTCTGTAAAGCTCAAATTGATAAAAAAAAGAGAGACAAAAGCCTCTCTTTATATTTAATAATGTTTGAAAAATTTGATTTAAAATCTTTCTTATTCTTTAATCCATTTAACCGTTTTATCGATTGTTTTAGATTTAATATTAACCAAATATTCTCCTTTTACCAAATTACTCAGATTATAAGTAGCAACTTTATCACCATTTGTAGTGTTGTTTTGTTTTCTGAATATTAGTTTTCCACTTAAATCGTAAACAGTGACATCATGAGTATCATTCTGTTTAGTAAATTTAATATTTAAAATTCCTTTACTCGGATTAGGATATACTACAAACGCATCATCATCCTGATTAAGCTCATTAACCGCCAATATCTGATTAATCGTAAAGTTAGATGGATTGATATGATAAAAAACATTTCCCACACTTGCAACCATAATTCTTGCCTGAGAGGAGCTTACATTCGGAACTGTAATAACTTCTGAACCATCATTTGCAGTAGATGCCAAAATTGTAATCGGATATGTAAAACCACCATCTGTGGAAAGCAGAATGCTTACATTAGCACAGCTCACAGGAGCCGCTGTCGTATTGGCAACATTCCAGGTGACAGTTTGTGTGCTGTTTCCATTCCATGATACAGCTGTAGCCGGAGCAGTTACTCTGAAAGGCCCTGAATTGCCATCAACGGTAATCGCCACATCGTCATTTGCGACCCCTCCACAACCTGGATTATTATCTCTAACCGTTAATCTGAATTCTAATGATCTTGCATAATTTGGCCAAAACTCACCTTTTGTAACAGTATTACTCAATACATCCGCAATTTTTGGAAAATATCTAAAAGGAACAGTCGTCGGAAGATAGGATCTGAATAAAGGTGCATTTCCTGTAGGAACGTTCCAGTTTCCGGATGGTCCCACATCATTTTGTTCCCAAGAATATGTAAGTCCTGTATTTTGTGCATCTGTTGCAGATCCTGTCAATTTAAAAGGTGTGTTTACGGGAATAATGTAGTCACCTCCTGCATTGACAACAGGAGCTGTATTTGCAACTGGAGTTGTAACCTGACATGTTTTTGCTAAAACTGTGGAAGTTATAGACTGAAAAGATTTTGTATGAAAAGTAGCAATACTATTATTAGCCAGATTATTTGTAGTTCCGCAAATGCCTGCATATGCCATAATTGTGATTCCACTTCCCGGCTCTACAGCATTAGCCGCAGATCTATTTCCACTACAACTGCCTGTGATAGAATTAAAAGTATGTGGTCCTCCAAACTGGTGTCCAACTTCATGTGCTACATAATCAATATCGTAAGGATCACCGACAGGATTGGATGAGCCTGTAATTCCACTTCCCTTCTGTGAAGTAGTACAAATTACTCCTAATCCCGCTAAACCACCGCCGCCGGTACTGAATGTGTGTCCAATATCGTAATTTGCTGAACCTATGATAGCATCTATATTTGCTTGGCTTTCATCAATCAAGGTATAAGCATCATTATTTCCATTAAATGGATCAGTAGTAGGATTTGTGAAAACAATACTTGCTTCATTTGCCACAAGTACAAGTCTTACAGCTACTTCTTGTTCATAAACACCATTCAGACGGTTTACACTGGTAACGATAGCAGATAAAGTTTGGGCAACGGTAGGAGAAGGTAAGCCAGTTGCTGCAATAGCATATTCTCCTGTACAGGCAACCGCTAGTCTGAAAATCCTGATCTGATTACCTACACTTGGAGTTACCGTTTTTTGCTCGTTTTTTTTTATTGATTCTACATCATCTTTAAGTCCGCAACTTCTTACATGAGTATCTATTAAATCAGCTTTTTTGTATACAATGTAATTGTTGATATCATTTTTAGAATAAGGATCAATATACAGATCTCCGGTTACTACAGATTTTATCTGAGCGTGAAATCCTAATTCTGTAAAATCTAATTTTACAGTAGCATAAATATCGTCAATACCTTGTCCTGTAAAAGTTACTATGTTTGGGAATTTTGCAGCTAATTCCTGCTCCATTACAGAGGATTTCCAGATTTTGAATCTGGACTTGGTTCCATCTGGCATAGGTAGTATAATAATGCTCGCATTATTTTTTAGATCACTGTCTTTTAATTCCGGAACAGAATTAAAATAACTCTTAATACTCCCTACATTTAATTGATAAGTAAGGAATTTTTCTGGTTGTACGGTTCTGCTTTTTGCTTCGACCTTTATACTTCTTTCGTTGATAGGAGTGAAAAAATCCTGTGATTTCGCAAAGGAAATGCTTAGAATAAACACTGCTAAATAGAGTAAACGTGTAATTTTCATAACATGTAGATTTGATTTAATCAAAAATACCACTTATTTCATAAAAAATAATGCAGAAACTCAAAGAATTTCTGCATTATTATGAAATGTCGTAAATAGGAAGTTTGTCTTCCCTGAAATTAATTTTTTACATATGGATAGGTCTCTTACATGTCGCATCAAGAGCAGCCTCTTTCACAGCTTCAGCGTATGTCGGGTGAGCATGAGAACTTCTTGCGATATCTTCTGCACTTGCACGGAATTCCATTGCGATTACACCTTCAGCAACCAAATCTGCAGCTCTTGCTCCGATCATGTGGAAACCAAGAACTTCATCAGTCTTTTCGTCAGCGATAATTTTCACTAAACCATCAGTGTCACCACTTGCGCGGCTTCTTCCTAAAGCTCTCATTGGGAAAGAACCAACTTTATAAGCCACTCCCTCTTCTTTCAATTGCTCTTCAGTTTTACCAACTCCTGCAACTTCAGGCCATGTATAAACTACACCAGGAATTAGGTTATAGTTGATATGAGGTTTTTGACCAGCTAAAGTTTCAGCAACAAAAGTTCCTTCTTCTTCAGCTTTGTGAGCCAACATTGCCCCTTTGATTACATCACCGATTGCATAAATATTCGCAACATTAGTCTGTAAATGGTCGTTTGTTTTCACTCTTCCTCTTTCATCAAGTTCAACACCTGCTTTCTCCAATCCAAGACCGTCTGTGTAAGGTTTTCTACCCACAGAAACAAGACAATAATCTCCTTCTACAGAGACCTCCTCTCCTTTTTTATCTTTTGCAGTAACTTTTACAGTATCTCCATTTCTTTCAACCGCAGAAACTGCTGTAGAAAGCATGAATTTCATTCCTTGTTTTTTAAGAACTTTAGTTAATTCTTTACTTAAAGCTCCATCCATTGTAGGGATGATTTTGTCCATAAATTCGACCACAGTTACCTGAGCTCCAAGTCTTAAGTAAACTGAACCTAGTTCAAGACCGATAACTCCGCCACCGATAACAACCAAATGCTTAGGAATTTCCTTTAAGTTTAAAGCTTCCGTAGAAGTGATCACTCTTTCTTTATCTAAAGTGATGAAAGGCAAAGATGAAGGTTTAGAACCAGTTGCAATAATGATATATTTAGAATCGATCGTTTCTGTAGAACCGTCGTTTTTAGTCACTTTAACCTGAGTAGCAGATTCAAAACTTCCAAGACCTTCAAAAACAGTAATTTTATTTTTATCCATCAGGAAATTAATTCCTTTTGTAGTCTGCTCTACAACTTCATTTTTTCTCGCAATCATTCTTGCGATATCCGCTTTGGGCTCATTAATGATAATTCCGTGGTTTTCGAAATTGTGTTTTGCGTTTTCGAAATGCTCAGAGCTGTCCAAAAGCGCTTTTGAAGGAATACATCCAACGTTAAGACAAGTTCCGCCTAAAGTTGAATATTTTTCAATAATTGCGGTTTTGAAACCTAATTGCGCAGCGCGAATTGCAGCTACATAACCTCCAGGACCAGAACCTATTACGGTAACATCGAATTGACTCATTTTATATTATAATTTATTTTATTATCTGATGATTTATCATTACAAATTTACTGATTAATTTAGAAGGAACAAAGTGAGTTTTGTCAAGTTTTTTTTGAGTTGGAAGATGGAAGTTGGGTGATGGAAGTTTAAACATTTTACTTCTTTTTTGCTTTAAGAATTTTATTATATAAATTAAATTTATCATTTATCTTCCACTCATCATAAATTTGTACAAGTTCATACAATTCTTCAATTGTCATATCCTTAGAATCTTTTTTTAAGATTTCTGAAAGTCTTTTGTTTTGTAATTTCTCTTTTCTTATTTGCTTCCTACAACTTAAACAATGGACAGGAACCGATTCTTTACGAAATTTTAAGCCTTCATACCAAAATTTCTTTTCTTCTTTAGTAAAAGTAAATTCTTTCCTACATTTCTTACATTTTATACTAGAATCATAGTACGCAAGATAAAAATAGTAGGAATGGTTTTGTTGTAAAGGATTTGAAATTAAAGATTTTTTATCTTCTACACATTTGTCACAAGTCCAAACAAAATCAGAACCTATTAAAAAATCATATATATATCATCATCTAGTTTAAATTCTTTAATAAAATCTGTATTTCGTAATATTGACAAGCAAATTGAAACATCCAACTTATCTTTTAAAACACCACAACATTTACACTTAGTAAACATATCTGTTCTATTGCGCTTATTTTTCATTTGCCTTAATTTGCAATTTCAAAAATGCTAAGTTTGGTCATGATGTAATTTCCTAAACAAAATTCAACTTTCCTTCTCCGAATGCTTCTTTATTTCCGAAAAATTCGCCTCCACAAATGTACCAGTCAAGATTCTCCAAGTGCTTAATCGCATCCTCCGGTTTTATTCCTGCAACATCTTTTTTGGCAATAATTCCTTTGAACCATCTTGCGGATTGTGGAGAATTTTGAAATAAGATATCATATTTGAGCCAGATTCTCTGACAAAGTCTGCATTGAATTACGCTTACTTCAGCATTTCTGTTTTCAGTAAGATCTGTACCTACGTTTGAAGTTCTGTATTCAGATTCAATTAGGTCGTGTTTTTCGCAGGCACAACCCAATTTCGGAAGTTTTTTCATGGATGGATAATTGATTTTGATAAATTGAATTGCAAATTTAAAGAATTATAAAGACTAATTATCTATTCATCAATGCCAGCAAAACCTTTTCATAGTTATCTAAAATTATATCTTTGGAAAATCTTGATTTAATTGAATTAATAATCCATTCTTTATCATAATTCTGCTGTAAAATAGATCTTATTTTTTGTGCAAAATCCTCATGATTGTCAATATTACCAATTTCTCCGTTGATGTCGTTTTGGATAATTTCATTGATTCCGCCCGGACAATTATTTGCCAAAGAATAAGTTCCACACGCTCCGGCCTCCAACAAAACATTCGGAAAACCTTCATATCTTGATGAAAGGATAAATAAATCTGCAAATTTCAAAAACTCGTACGGATTTTCCTGTCTCCCATGAAAAACGACATTCTTTAAACCTAAAAAATCTTTCATCTGATGAAGAATTTCACGGTCTTTCCCATCACCCAAAATATGAAGAATAATTTTCTCATTTTTTAATCTTGAAAATACTTTCAACAAATTATCAAAACCTTTTCTGGCAGACAAATTCCCAATGGCGACAACATTTTTATAATTGTATTTAAAGCTTTCTGGTTTTTGAGAAAACAACAGTTTTTCATTGATAAAATCAAAGTCAACAGGATTATTTATTTTAATAACCTTTGAACGGTTGATTTTAAAATTATTAATCAGATCATTCATCATGTCATCACTTTGCGCGATGATTTGCTGATAATTATTATAAAAATTATAGAAAAATTTAATCTCTTTTTTGGTCACGTGTTCCGAAACGACATTGGTTTCTCTGGCAATGAACTTTACCTTAGGAAAAAGTTTGATAAATAAAGATAGATATGCATTAACCTCACCAAATCCGGAAAAAACTATATCAGGTTTTCTGCGGTAAATTTCTTTCAAAATCGGTTTTAAAGAATGTCTGATTCTTTCGGTATCAATATCAATAATTTCCACGTCACTTTTAAGAAAATCAAGATAACCACCTTGTTTGCGCAATAGCAAAATCTTTGGCTCAAACTTATCTCTGGAAAGATGGTTTGCGATGGTGGTAACGATTCTTTCTGCACCTCCGGTTTCGAGATCCGGCAGAATAAATATGACAGAAATTTTCTTTTTCATCTTAAAGATCTCGTTTGAAAAATTCTTTTAAAAGTTATTTTTTTTATTGATTAATAGTATTATCCTAAATGAGATAAGGAAAATCCTGAGAATGATTGTTCAATATATGATTGATTAAAAATTTGTCGTCTCTTTGATCGAAAAAAACATACCAAAAAGTATGACTGTTTGCTTTATATCTTAAAAACTTTTTGCCAAACTTTTGAAAAGGTTGTGGTGTATTTCTACTAATTGGTTTTGAAATTTTATTACCTATGAAATCATAAATCTTTTCAATATACTCTACCGCATAATCTTCAAAACCAAAATATTTTCTACTATACAGAATATCCACAAGATCATTGATTTTATTTTCAAACTCTTGCTTATATACAATTATTATTTCCAAGGTAGATTTCTGACGTGTTCTATTGTTCTTCTTCTCATTTCTGTATGAGAAATTCCCTTAGCAAATCTTGCATCAAAATCATCTTCAACAACGTATTGTGGCTGTTGTTCCGCCACTTTTCCGTCTGAAGTCATTCTGCTCTTGATTTTCATCAGTTCGGCAATGTCTTCAAGCTCTTCCATATCTTTAATCCATTGAATGAGCTCTTTCTTTGCTTCAGTAATTGGATTTTCCATTTCAATATTCTTTATAATTAATTGGCAACGTCACTGATAAATTTAATCCTTAACATTCTAACTTCATCATCAGAAAGTTCATCTCCAAACTCATCCAGCAAAACTTTCATGCTGTCGCTTTCAGATTCTGTCATAAATTCCATGAATTCATCTACAATATCTTCATCAAAATTTTCTTCAATATAATAATCGATATTCAGTTTTGTCCCCTGATAAACAATACGTTCCATTTCTTTCAACAAATCATTCATTGAAAGATTTTTAGCTCTTGCAATGTCTTCAAGGTCAATTTTTTTATCAGTGCTTTGAATAATGAAAACTTTATGGCTCGATTTATTGGCTACATTTTTCAGAACCATATCCTGAGTACGCTCAATATTGTTGTCTTCAACATATTTAGAAATAAAATCAGCGAATTCTTTACCGTATTTTTTGGCTTTTCCTTCACCAACTCCATAAATTTTCGCAATTTCTTCAAGCGTAATCGGATATTGAACGGTCATATCTTCCAAACTCGGATCCATGAAAACCGTATAAGGTGGAATTCCATGTTTCTTAGCAACTTTTTTTCTAAGTTCTTTCAACAATCCGAATAAATTCTGGTCTAAACCTCCTGCTGCCTGCATTTGTACCTGATCGCTGTCTGCTTTGGTTTGTGAAAGATCAAATTCACGATCTTCAGCAATCGAGAATGATTCTTTAAATTTTCCATCAATCACTTGATGTCCCTTTGGTGATATTTTTAGAACACCATAGGTTTCAATATCTTTTTGTAAAAAATTCTGTACTGTTGCCTGTCTCAAAATTGTTTTCCAGTAATTGTCTTTTTCATTTTTTCCAAAACCGAAAAATGAAGTCTGCTCAAGCTTATAAGATTTGGTAACCGCATTTTCTTTTCCCACAATAACAGAAATCAAATCCTTAGATTTGAATTTTTCATTGGTTTCCTTGATGAGTTCCAAAACTTTTTCTAAATCTTTTGTGGCATCTTTTAATTTTGGAGGGTTTGATGCGTTGTCACACATATTGGCTCCTTCACCTTTTACAGGATCGAATGTTTCACCAAAATAATACAATATATATTGTCTTCGGCTCATGGAAGTTTCGGCGTAACCTACCACTTCATTTAAAAGCTGCAAACCGATTTCTCTTTCGGAGACAGGCTTTTGAGCCAAGAATTTTTCTAATTTTTCAATATCTTTAGGATCGTAGAATGCCAAACAGTGACCTTCTCCTCCATCTCGTCCTGCACGACCGGTTTCCTGATAATAACTTTCAAGAGATTTTGGGAAATCATAGTGAATCACAAAACGAACATCCGGTTTGTCAATTCCCATTCCAAAAGCGATCGTAGCAACAATTACGTCGGCTTCCTCCATCAGAAATTTATCCTGATTGGTGACTCTTACTTTTTGATCTAAACCTGCATGATAAGGAAGCGCGTTGATTCCGTTAACCTGCAAAAGCTGAGCAAATTCTTCAACTTTTCTCCGGCTTAAACAATAAACAATTCCTGATTTACCTTTATGCTTATTGATAAATTTTACAATCTCTTTATCTACATTCACTTTCGGTCGAACTTCATAATATAAATTAGCTCTGTTAAAGCTTTCTTTAAAAACTAAAGCATCCGTCATTCCCAAAGTTTTCTGAATATCATCCTGAACTTTTGGTGTAGCAGTCGCAGTAAGAGCAATCACAGGAACATCAGCAATTTTATCGATTATTGATTTTAAATTTCTATATTCGGGTCTGAAATCATGTCCCCATTCTGAGATACAGTGAGCCTCATCAATGGCAACAAATGAAATTTTCACATCTCTGAAAAATTCAAGATAATCTTCTTTAATCAAAGATTCTGGAGCTACGTAGAGAAGTTTTGTTTTTCCACTTTTTATATCATCAAAAACCTGTTTGGTCTGAGTTTTGTTAAGAGAAGAATTAAGAACATGGGCTACTCCATTTTCAGAAGACAATCCGTTTACGGCGTCTACCTGATTTTTCATTAAAGCAATCAATGGAGAAACTACAATAGCAGTTCCTTCAGAAATAAGGGCGGGTAGTTGATAACACAAAGATTTACCACCTCCGGTCGGCATCAAAACAAAAATATCTTTGCCCTGTAACAGTTCTTCAATAATAAGTTCCTGCTGACCTTTGAAAGTAGAAAATCCGAAGTATTTCTTTAACTCGCCTGATAAATTGGCTTTTTTTGCGCTCATCTAAATTTGTATTGCTAAATTTGCATCTAACCCAAAGTTATAACTTTTTTACTGAAAATAAAAGTAAACAAGTTTATAAAAAATAAAACCTGCGTTAAAGATTCTTAAATATCGCAGTTTTACTTTGGAATAGTTTAGACAGAAATCATATCGGAAAAATGGACACATCAAACATTATTTCAATCGCCAAGAGCACATTAGCTATAGAAATCGCCGAATTAGAAAAATTGAAAAACAGAATAGATGAAGACTTTGTAAAAGCAGTTGAAATCATACATTCTGCAAAAGGAAAATTGATCGTTGTAGGAATCGGAAAATCTGCTCATGTCGGAAATAAAATCGTTGCAACATTAAATTCTACAGGAACTCCATCACAGTTTTTACATGCTTCAGAAGCTATTCATGGTGATTTGGGAGTAATTCAGAAGCAGGATGTCGTTTTATGTATCTCAAACTCCGGAAATTCTCCTGAAATCATCAATCTTGTGACTTATCTTAAAGATTACTCTTCCGCATTGATAGGAATGACCGGAAACAGAAAAAGCAAACTTGCAGAATATTCGGATGTAATTTTAAACACTCATGTAGATTTAGAAGCCTGCCCGAATAAATTGGCTCCCACAAGTTCAACGACTTTACAAATGGCTTTAGGTGATGCTTTAGCGATTTCTTTGATGGAATTAAATGATTTTAAGGAAAATGATTTTGCTAAATTTCATCCGGGTGGAAGTTTGGGTAAAAACTTAACAGCAAGAGTTGAACAATTTGTTTCTTCTCAAAAACCTCAGGTTACAGAAGAATCTTCAATCAGAGACGTGATTATCTCAATCAGCGCTTCAAGTCATGGAATTACGGTTGTAACCAACGAAGAGAAAATCATTGGTGTCATTACAGATGGAGATTTACGAAGAATGTTACTGAATGGCGACGATATTTCTAAAGTTTTGGCTAAAAATATTATGTCCGGAAATCCTAAAACCATCGAAAAAGATTTTTTAGCAAAGGAAGCCATGAAAGTTTTAAAAGACAACAATATAGGACAGCTGATCGTTACACACAACGGACAGTATTTTGGGATTATTGATATTCATAAGCTTTTGGACGAAGGAATTAATTAGATAAAAAGCTGAGATTGAGATTAAGGTTGAGATTTAATTTTAGTGAAAAAATTGCAAAACATTGATTAAAACACTGAATCTCAAATTTCAATCATCCAACTCCCCACTTTTTTTCATAAATTTGAAAACATTAAAAAAAATTCTGTGAGTGAAGGTAAAGAAATGTCCTTTTTCGGACATATTGGTGAACTTAGGGGTCATCTTATTCGTTCAATTATTGTTATCATTATCGCTGCTGTAGTCGTTGGATTCAATATCAATTGGATTATGGATCACGTCTTTTTCGGGCCGACCAGAAATGATTTTCCTACTTTTAAAGTTGTCAATCATTTTTCGAGAATGATTTTGGGCGAAGACAGTATTGAGCTTCCCAAAGAATTTCCGGTACGTGTACAAAGGCTGTATCAGCAGTTTAATGTGATGATGGCTGTCTCCATATTCGGAGGTTTGGTGATTGGTTTTCCTTATATCGTTTGGGAATTATGGCGATTTATCAGTCCGGCTTTGCATCCCAACGAAAGAAAAAATTCACTATTTATCATCAATTCCGTGTGGATTTTGTTTATGATGGGCGTTTTATGTGGTTACTTTTTGATTTTACCTTTTGCTGTCAATTTTGGAGTTATCTTTAAAATTTCAGATATAATTATTCCGCTTTACGATTTGAGTGATTATACCACTCTTTTCTTGCAGGTTGTGATGGGAATGGGCGTAGTTTTTCTATTTCCGGTTCTTATTTATTTTCTGACGAGCATTGGAATTCTGAATCCTGCTTTCATGAAAAAATACAGAAGACACGCAATCGTTTTGATTATGGTTGTCGCTGCAATTATAACTCCGGCAGATGTTTTAAGTATGATGATGGCAGCTTTACCACTATTATTCCTTTATGAATTCAGTATTTTGATGTGTGCTTATACTTATAAAAAAGTACAGAAAAGAGAAGCAAAACTTCCTGCTGTAAGAGAAAACTGAAGCAATTAAATGCAATTATAAATTAAATAGTTTATTGGAATAAAATCTGATAAACTATTTTTTTAAAATTAAACTTTCAATAATTACTGAAAGTTCAAAATATTTAATTATATTTGTTTAGAAATAAAAACATCAATCAAGATGAATAAAATATTTAACTATTTCATTGCAGCAGTCTGGCTTATCAATGGCCTGTTTTGTAAAGTTCTAAACTTAGTTCCGAGACATCAGGAAATTGTTTCTAGAATTTTGAGTGACGATCATTCAAGGATTTTGACGATTCTTATCGGAATTTCAGAAATAATCATGGCTGTCTGGATTTTATCAGGATTTAAAACAAAACTGAATGCAATTACTCAAATCGCTATTATCGCATCAATGAATATTCTCGAATTCATTTTAGTTCCCGATTTATTACTTTGGGGACATTACAATTCGTTGTTTGCATTTTTGTTTATTGTGCTGATTTATTTCAATGAATTTTATTTAAAACAAAAAATCACAAAAATATCATGAAATTTCTAAAAAATCATCCGTTTGCTGTAGAAGCATTTTTTGAAAGTTCTATTGTTTTCACATTTGCAATTCCAAAAGAAGAATTGCAGCATCTCATTCCGGAATGTCTCGAATTGGATACTTTTCAGGATAAATGGGCTTTTGTAGCCGCGGCTATGGTTCAGACAAAAGATTTAAGACCAAAAGGTTTTCCGAAATTTCTGGGAAACGATTTTTTCTTGATTGGCTATCGTGTTTTTGTACGATATACTAACAATGCTGGAAAAAGACTGCGAGGTTTATACATTTTAAAATCTGAAACCGATAAAAAGAAAATGGAATTCATGGGAAATATTTTCACCCATTACAATTATACAACGACTGATATTTATCAAACTGAAACAGAATATACTAAAGAAATTCAGTCAATTCAGTCAAAATTTAATGTAAAATTGAGTCAAAATGAAGAAAATATTAGTCTTCCAGAAAATTCACCCTTTGCAGACTGGAAAGAAGCCAGAAGATTTGCAGGACCTTTACCGTTCACATTTACTTATAATGGAAAAACGAAAGAAGTTCTGATCATTGAAGGTGTAAGACAAAACTGGGCTCCAGAACCTGTAAAAGTTTTGGTTTATCATTTTGATTTTTTGGATCAATTAAAATTGAAAAATCCCATTTTGGCCAATGCTTTTGTCATTAAAAACATTCCGTATTACTGGAAAAAAGGAAAAATAGAATCATGGAAATAAACAGAAGAAAATTTCAAGGTGTTTTGAATATTTTAAGCTTCAACCGACATTTTTATTTTTTTGGAATCGGGATTTTAGCTTTGATTATCATCAGTTACAAATTATTTGAATGGTCAGATATTTTATTTTGGATTATCATCATTTCGTTTCTGTACGGATTGATTATGCCTTTGATTGTCTCAGCTTATGTTTATGATTTCTCAGGATATTATAATTTTGACTGGCTTCAAAAATGTTCAATTGATCATTCTAACATTAAACAAGTTATCAATATCAATGCGGGTTTTGACGAGACAAGTTTTATCATTAAAAACAATTTCCCCAATGCAGATCTGAAGGTTTTTGATTTTTATGATTCAGAACGACATACCGAACCTGCAATCATAAGAGCAAGAAAAGTGAGTTTGGTTTATCCCAATACACAACAAATTAAATCAGATTCAATTGAAATGAATGATGATTCTGTTGATCTTATTTTTCTTCTTTCGGCGGTTCATGAGATCAGATCAAATAACGAAAAAATTCAATTTTTAAAAGAATGTCACCGGGTTTGTAAACCAAATGGAAAAGTAATAATGGTTGAACATTTACGTGATTTTCCAAATTTTCTGGCTTTCTCGGTAGGTTTTACTCATTTTTTTCCAAAAAAAATCTGGAGAAATGCTTTTGAAAATTCCGGTTTCAAAACTTTTGAAGAAATTAAGTTTACTCCATTTATGTCTATTTTTATTTGTACACCTTAAAACTTTTGACAATGCATACTCATTTAATTATTATCGGAATTATCTTCACTGTTTTAGCATTGATTCATATTATTTTTCCTAAATATTTTGAATGGGAAAAAGAATTCAGATCATTGAGTCTGATCAACCGTCAAATAATGAAAGTTCATACCATTTTCATTGCTTTCACCGTCTTTTTGATGGGTCTATTACTTCTCACGTCTTCATCAGAATTAATGGAAACTAATCTCGGTGAAAAAATCATCTTGGGATTGGCAATTTTCTGGACTTTCCGACTCGTCATTCAGTTTTTTGGCTATTCATCAAAACTATGGAAAGGCAAATTATTCGAAACGACTGTGCATATTATCTTTTCCCTGCTTTGGATCTACATAAGTTTTGTGTTATGGAGCATATATTTCAGTCCTGATGCACATTATTGAGATTAAATTTTATATTTTTGAAAACATCAAATTTCACATCATATGAAAAAGATTTCATACTCTATTTTATTGGCTTCAGGATTGACTTTCGGACAATTTTTTGAGCAAAATAAAACCTTCACAAAACAGGATACTTTAAAAGGCTCAAATACCAAATTCCGTAATTTTTGGGATGTTAAGAAATATGAATTGTCTGTTGAACCTAACTTCGAGCAAAGAAGCATAAAAGGAAACAATAAAATTAGTTTTGAAATTGTAAAAGATGTGACAAATCCTGTCTTTCAAATCGATCTTCAAAAACCGATGAAGGCCGATAAAATCGAATGCAGTTTCCCTACTAAAAATGATTTTAAAAGAGACGGCGATTTTATATTCATTACAGCCAACAATAGTTTCAAAAAAGGGGAAAAATATACGATTGATATCACATATTCAGGAAATCCTGTTATTGCAAAAAACGCACCTTGGGACGGAGGTTGGGTTTTTACAAAAGACGACAAAGGAAATCCATGGATCAGTGTTGCAGATGAAGGAATTGGTGCTTCGATCTGGCTTCCTACAAAAGATATCTGGAGCGACGAGCCTGAAAACGGAATCGTTATGAAAATTGTGACTCCATCAGATTTGGTAGGGATCGGAAATGGTAAGTTGATCAACAAAAAAACAGAAAACGGTAAAAATATTTTCACCTGGGAAGTTAAAAATCCTATCAACGCATACTCTATCATTCCGAATATCGGAAAATATGTCAATTTTAAAGATTCTTACAGCGGCGAAAAGGGAAAACTAGATCTCGATTATTGGGTGATCGATTATAATTTAGAGAAAGCAAAAAAACAGTTTCAACAGGTAAAACCCATGTTAAAAGCCTTTGAATATTGGTTCGGACCTTATCCTTTCTATGAAGATTCTTACAAATTGGTTGATTCACCGTATTTGGGAATGGAACATCAGAGCAATATTGCCTACGGAAATCAATATGTGAACGGATATTTGGGAAATGATCTTTCTGGAACTGGGATTGGTTTAAACTGGGATTACATCATCATCCATGAAAGTGGTCACGAATGGTTTGCCAACAATATTACGGCAAAAGATCAGGCAGATATGTGGATTCATGAGAGTTTCACGATGTATTCTGAAGTACTTTTTACGGAAGATTATATGGATAAAAAATCTGCGGATATTTACGCTCAGGGAATTCAGAATAATATTGCTAATGATATTCCGATCATCGGAAAATATGGGGTGAGAAATGAAGGAAGCGGCGACATGTATCCTAAAGGAGCAAGCATGCTTCACACGATGCGACAGGTGATCAATAACGATGAGAAATTCAGGCAGATTTTGAGAGGTTTAAATAAAGATTTTTATCATCAAACCGTTACAACCGAACAGATTGAAAAGTACATTTCTGAAAAGTCGGGAATTGATTTTTCGAGTATTTTCAATCAATATTTAAGAACAACAAAAGTTCCGGTTTTGGAATATTCACAAAATGGAACAGAACTGAAATATCGTTTTACAAATGTTGTTAAAAATCTAAATCTTCCTGTGAGATTTGGTGATCAGACGATTTCGCCTACTGAATCTTGGCAGAATATTACACTTAAAAGTAGCCAGCCGGTTGAGTTTAATAAGAATTATTATTTGAAGTATAAGAAGGTTAATTAATATATTAGATGAGTTTATCTTTTTTTTATTTAGCAGGGTGGATTAATAATTATTCGGGAGGTTTCAATTCTGCAACCGGGAATTTCAGAACTGTGAGTTTCTTAAATTATGATTGGAAAATAGATGAACAAAAACTTCACAGTTTTGATGTTCTCTTAAAGCATTCAATCAAAATTCTGAAAGAATCTAAACTTGAGAATGATTTAATAATTAATTATTTTGAAGAAAAAAAAGGTGCCTCTTTACAATCTGTAAACCTTGTAAATTCATTGATAGATTTTTTCTTTAACATAGGAACTCCTATCATTAATGATCAGTTTAATTTTTCTACTTCAATTTTCAGTGCTATTGATTCAAATGATAAAAATTCTCTTCCATTTTTGGAACGAATAAATTTTCTATTGGGAGTTTTACATAGCAACTCAGAGGAAAATATTTTTAATTTTCACAATGATTATCCAAAATGCCTTTTAACCCATTCTGTACTGAAGTCATTAGCAGAGGAAGATGATAAAATTTTCATGGAGTCGTATTTTAAAACTCCACATACTGATAGAATTATTATTGACCAAAAAAGTCCTCTATTTAAATACATAAATAAAATGACAAAAAAGTTTTAATTTATGTAACAAATTCAATTTTCCATCAACTACTTATCTATAAAATAAACCTAATGAAAAAAACAGCACTTAGCTTAGGAATTCTTGCAGCAGCTTTCGTTAATGCACAGTCAATCAAAACAAATATCGATTTGGTCAACGTAAAAGACGACAAAGTTGCCGTAACGATGGAATTTCCGAAAATGAAATCCGGAGATGTGAAATTTCATTTTCCTAAAACCGTTCCGGGAACATATTCTGTGGATGATTACGGAAGATTTATCGAAGGAATTAAATTTTTAGATAATAAAGGAAAAGAATTGACTTTCACAAAAGTTGGAGACAATACTTACACGCTGAAAAACGCACAGGCTTTAACGAAAGTTACGTATTTTGTGAATGACAGTTTTGATGAAGAAGGTGATGCAACAAAGCATAAAGCTGTATTCTCACCATCAGGAACCGATATTGAGCAAGGGAAAATTTATATGGTCAATACTCACGGATTTGTTGGGTACATAGATAATATGCAGGATGTTCCCTATCAATTGATTATTCAGAAACCTGCTGATTTTTATGGAACAACCGCTTTGGTTGATCAGGACAAATCTGAAGCAACCGATACTTTCACTTTGGCAAATTATGCTAAACTGACAGATTCTCCTTTGATGTATTCAAAACCTGATTTTATCACGTTCAACGCGGGTGGAATGGACTTGGTTTTGGGAGTTTACTCACCGACAGGAAAATATAAAGCGGCAGATTTTAAAGAAAACCTTGAAAAAATGGTTGTAGCTCAAAAGAAATTTTTGGGAGACATGAATACCAATAAAAAATATGCGATCATGCTTTATCTTGCGGGAACAGAAGGTCCGCAAATAAAAGGTTTTGGAGCATTGGAACATCATGAGTCGACAAGTGTTGTTTTACACGAAATGATGCCTAAAGAAGCAATTGATGAAGCCATTGTAGACGTAGTTTCTCACGAGTTCTTTCACACCGTGAATCCTTTAAAAACACATTCTGAAGAAATTCATTATTTTGATTATGCAGACCCGAAAATGTCTCAGCATCTTTGGATGTATGAAGGCGGAACTGAATATTTTGCCAACTTATTCCAGATCCAGGAAGGTTTGATCACGAAAGATCAGTTTCTTCAAAGAATAAGTGATAAAATTAAAAATTCAAAAAGCTACAACGACACTATGCCGTTTACGGTAATGAGTAAAAATATTTTGCTTGACGAATATAAAGATCAATACAGAAATGTCTACGAAAAAGGGACGCTTTTGACGATGTGTCTTGATATTGAATTAAGAAAATTATCTAATGGTGAAATGGGTTACCGTGATATGATCAGAAAACTGTCTCAAAGATTTGGTGAAAATAAACCATTCAAAGATGATAAACTGATTGACGAATTGGTAACGGTTACAGGTTATCCTCAAATAAAAGATTTCTACAATAAATATATTGCAGGAAGTCAGCCGACTCCTTATGCCGAATATTTGTCACAAGTTGGCGTAGAAATCAATAAGCAGGAAACTCCGCCAATCTTCTGGTTTGTAAAAGATCCAAATCAGACAGGTTACAATGAAAAAAACAATACTTTTATTTTTGATGAAAGTTCTGCTTTATCTCCTTTTGCAAAAAGTATCGGATTTAAAATTACTGACGAAATTGTAGCTTTGGATGGCAAAACAATTGATATTAAAAACGTACAGGAATTTATTAATTATTCTAAAACGATTAAAGACGGACAAAATGTTACCGTTACTGTTCTCAGAAAAAACGGTGATAAATCTGATAAGATCGAGCTTAAAGGAAAAGCTGTTTTAGATAAAATGACAATGGAAACATTACAATTTAAAGCAAATCCGACAGCGGCTGAAAAGAAACTTCAAGACCAATGGTTAACCGGTAAAAAATAAACAAACAAAATGCGAGGAAAATTTTCCTCGCATTTTTTATTATAAAATTTCTCAAATCTTATTTGTATAAATCCGGCTCGATAGGATTATTATTCTTCTTAAATCCTTCTTTCGCCTTCTTCTCCATTTCTCTGAAAACCTGATTCGGATCTGAAATTTCTTTTCCGTTTGCTGAAGTTGTTTTGAAAACCACTCTGTTTGTTTCGGTATTCTTCATCATCATTTCCCGCATATTTTTGGTCGGATCGTTGACGTATGATTTCCAGGCTTTTTTGAATTGGCTTTTATTGATTTCAATATCTTTCCCACCCATTCCGTAGATCTGAACTCCTTGCGGAAGTTCTGTCTCTTTTTCAGCAGCTATTGCAATTGTTTTATTTCCAACCAAAGTCATCGAATGCGAACCTGTTTTATCTTCAATTTTTACAATTAAACCCGGAAGTCCATAAAATTTATATGGTCCGTCCTGAAATGGAAGATCGGTAGAAAACCAAGCCGTCCACTCTCTTCCTCCAAATTTTGTTGTGGCTTTTTGAGCATTGTACTCCCCTATTTTCTGTTTATCGGGAAGAATTTTCCATTCTGGTTTCTGATCTTCTTCGATTTTATAATTGTCGCTGGAAATTCTTGTAAAAAGATACGTTTTGAAATCAGGATATTGTTTCGTCACTTTATAAGAAACCTGTCCCGGCTTTTCTCTCCTGCTGATATTGATATTGTTCGGGCTGAGTTTCAATTGTTTCTCAAGATCAGCTTTTGATGTAGAATCTGCTACAAATTTATCCTGGCTGTAATAGCTTGATCCGTTTTTGTCAATGTCCAAAAGCATCATTTCTTTTTTCACATCTGCCTTATCGGTAGAGTCTGAAATGAATTTATACTCATAAAAAAAACGGTTTTGTGCTGAAACTGAACAGCAAATTCCTAATAGTAATCCAAAATATAATTTTTTCATTTTATTTAACGGTATTGAGTTCTATCTTGTTGTTATTTTTTTTCAAAGCGGCTTTGAATCGTTCTTCCTGATCTTTCATATGACTATTTTGACCATCTTTCATAATCATGGTAACTCCGCCCATTTGCATCTGCTTCAGGCCTTTGGTTGGATCATTTTCATAGTCTTTAACCAACTTGCTATATTGTTTTGCATTGATAGAAATTTCTTTCGTTCCAAAAACATCTTCCGGTATGGCAGTAATATTTTTCACACCCTGCAAATTAAAAAGATGAGACTTTGTCTGATCTTCCAATTTTACAATCAAACCGGGAAGTCCATGAAATTTGTAAGGTCCGTCCTGAATCGGAATATCGGTTGTAAACCATGCAATCCAATGTCTTCCGCCGAAATCAGATTCTGCTTTTTGTGTCATCCATTCACCGATTTTTTGCTTTTCTGAACTTATTTTCCAGTCGATTGGTCTTTCGTCCGACACTTTATATAAGTCTGAAAGAATTCTGCTATGCAAAAACACTTCGTACTTAGGATATTTTTTTGAAATACTGTATTGTACCAATCCTTTTCGCATATCAGATTTAATATTGATTGCACCCGTTGTAGCCAGCTGTTTTTCCAGATCAACTTTCATTATAGAATCTGAATTGTAAACCGTATAACTGTAAAATTTTGATCCTGATTCAGTCACATCCAAGTTCATCAATTCGGTTTTTACATCTGAAATATTGGTTGAATCCGGGATGAATTTATACTCATAAGAAAATCTTTTGTTTTGCGCATTTGTAATTATTCCGAGAACTAGCAAACTGAAAGCAGCAATTAATTTCATTTTTAAAATTTATTTTGTGGAAAATTCTACTTTATCCAATCTCGAAAAACCTTTATCTCCGTAAGGAATTCTGTACATTTTTACAATTTTGAAAGGAGCTTTTGCTACTTTGATGTCTTTATTAAAAACTTCATCTTCAAAACTCTTCATATATTTTTTGAGCTCGTCTTTTGTAAATTCTTTTCCGTCAATAAAAAATTGACCATCTCTGAGAGGCATCATCATTACGGTTGATTTTACAGGATCTTTTCTATCATCCCTTGTTATTGATTGATCTTCATTTTTAACGTAAGAAACAACTGCATCATATTTAAAAATAATCATATTTTCTTTTCTGGCTTCAAACTCTTTTTCTGATTTGGCTCGAAGTTTTTCTGCATCAGCTCGCAGCTCTCTAATTTCGTTTTGAGTTAAAGGATTTTTATCATAATCTCTTCCTTTTTTGAAGTTTAAGCTCTCATTTTTCATCAAATCTGCCGCTTCCTGTGCTGACTTTCTGGCTTTTGCTGCTTCCAAAACCGATTGTCTCAGATTTTCTCTTTCTTCATCAGAAGTCACCATTCTGGTCATATACAAAAACATATCGTTACCCAAATTATTTTCCTTTATCAATTTGTTTCTAACAGAACTTGATTGTTTGTCGCTATTTTTTTCTGCACTGTAAATCATTAAATTGACGTCATCGGATTTACGAACTGAATGACTAAAGATAAAATTGGGCGTTTCTTTATTTTTTTCTAAAAAATCTAAATATTCAGATTTATTTACTTTTTTACCTTCCACCAAAAAAATATCACTTTCTTTAGCTTCAGCTAAAAATTTTTCAAGAGGGTTTGCTTCACTTTTTGAAATCTTCAAGTTCGAAATAGTCGCATTTGAAATTTCAGAATTTATCGGTCTGATCGTATCGTGCAATGAAACTTCAGAAGTATTTAAAGTATCTGAAATAATAAATTTCTCCTCTGACTTAGTAGTTTTAGCCTCCGAATAATTGAATATTTTTTCAGCTTCATTGTTGACTTTTTCTACTTCTTTATTTTTTGCATTCACCATGTAAGCAAAAGCAACGGTGAATAAAACCGGCAACGCAGAAATTCTACGCACATATCCGAATTTTGTTTTGGGTTTTTGTATCATTTTGAGTCTTTTTTTTAGGTTTGAACTCAGAAACGGACTGGTCACCGACAATTGATTTCCGGAGAAATGACTTGCCAAAAGCATTTGTGCAAACACTTTTGTATCAGATTGTCTGACCGCTTTTTTATCCGCTAAATATTCATGAATTAAATTGATTTCTTTTTTAATTAAATAAAAAATTGGATTGAACCAGAAAACAGCGGTGACGATTTCAATAAAAATTTTATCATATGAATGTTTCTGCTCGATATGAACCATCTCATGTTTCAAAATCTGCTTTCCGATGTCTGAATTGATGATAATCGTATTCTTCCAAAACAGATTTTTAAAATAAGAAAACGGAGCCTCTGAAAGATTCGTCTGGTAAAAATTGATCCCTTCAATCTTTTCTTTTTTAAATTGAGTTTTGAACTTTTGTATTTTTAAAATTCCAAAAGAAAGTTTGATTAAAAGTATAAAGGCAACTCCAATAATTGCAATATTGATATATTTCAGATAATTAATTCCATCATTTGTGCCTTTAGAAACTTTAACACTCTGAAATTTCGCAAAAACTTCATACACTTTCTCACTAAATTCTATTGTAAAATATTCAATTTTGAGCAGAGGTAAAACTATGGAAACTGCAACCGTAAACAGAAGATAAAACCTGTTGTAATGATGAAAAGTTTTATCTTTTAAAAATGATTGATAATAAAGAAACATCACAGCGGAGCAAAGAACAACTTTTCCGAAATAAAAAATGAGAGTTTCCATAGGTATTAGTTTTTGTGCGGTTTTGAATGTTGTTTATTTAATCTCTCTTACTTTTTAGTATTAATTGAAATTTCACCTACAGATTTTCCGTTAACCTTATTTTTGGTAACATTAATTTCCCGGATATTATTAGAATCTAAGGCATCCATCTCTTCTTTTGACGATTCTTTTCCGTTGATAGTAATTTTCATATTATCTTCAAAAGCATCTTTGCCATTCACATAAAATTTTTTAATTCCAGAAGTAAGATTATCTTTGCCACTCGTAATTATTCTGGTGTTTTGTGTTTTAATTACCTTATTTCCTTCTGCCTTTTCAGAGTCGACATATTTTGAAATGACAGAATAATCAGCATTTGGTTTTGCATGAGCATCCACTGAGATAATCCATGGATTATTTTGAGCTTTTTCTCTTACAATTTCTGCCTGCTTTTTGGAGATTTCAGCCTGTTTTTTTGACAGTTCAGCTTTTTGTTTAGCTAGTTTTTCAAGTTTTCTCTGATCTTTTTTAGATAAATTTGAAGGATTGATTTCAGTATATGTCGCTATACCAGAATAACTTTTACCCAGTGCAATGGGTGGGTTTGGAGCATTTGGTGAAGTAGGAAATGAAGGAGATTCAGGGAAATTATATCCCTTTTTTGTGTAAATTTTCACAGCGTTTCTATATTCGTCAGATTTAAAATACTCGTCAGCTTTCTTAACTTCATCCCTCATTTTCTGTAAATACTCAGGGTTTTGAAAATCTTCCTGAATTGAAACTTTACTTATTTCTTCTGAAAGTCTGCTAATTTCTTCTACATTTTTTTCGAAATCTTTGCTGTCAGGATTTAATGTTTTTAAAGCTTTTGATTTTTCCTTAATTTTTATGCTCAGATCAGCAATTTTTTGAGAACCTTCACTCTTGTTTGAAATTTTTGGTGCGAAAATCTCTTCTCGTCTTTCAACTTTTTCGGGTCTTATCGTGTCATTTTTTATTTCAGAAACTGCTTTTTCAATTTCGATATTGGTTTTTGCAATTTCCTTATTTTTAGCATTTACCATGTAAGCAAAAGCAACGGTAAATAAAACCGGCAGTGCAAATATTCTTCGCGCATACCCGAATTTTGTTTGGGGTTTTTGTAACATTTTGAGTCTTTTTTTGAGGTTTGAACTTAGAAACGGACTTGTCGCAGGCAACTGTGTTCCGGAAAAGTGGCTTGCTAAAAGCATCTGCGCAAATGCTTTTGTGTCCGATTTTTTAACGGCTTTTTTATCAGCCAGATATTCGTGAATTAAGCTTATTTCTTTTTTGATGATATGAAAAAACGGATTGAACCAGAATACAGCAGTCATAACCTCAATAAAAATCTTGTCGTATGAATGTTTCTGCTCAATGTGTACCATTTCATGTTTTAATATCTGCTTTCCAATGTCTGAATTGATCACGATCGAATTCTTCCAAAACAGGTTTTTAAAATATGAAAATGGCGCTTCTGCAAGGTTGGTCTGATAGAAATTGACCCCTTCGAAAGTTTCTTTTTGAAACTGATTTTTAAACTGAGAGATTTTTAAAATTCCATAGATGAGTTTTCCTAAAAAATAGAAAGACACCAATCCCAAAGCTGAAAAAATAATTCTAAAATAAGTGTTGTCATTGTCTGTTGTTTTATTTGTGTTTAAATTTTGTAACTTATTAAGAAGCAAATACAAATCGTTGCTCACCTCAATGGTAAAATCTTCTACTTTGATGAGCGGCAAAAAAATTGAGATCAACATTGCCGACAAAAGGTAAAATCTGTTGTAGTGATGAAACGTCTTGTCTTTTAAAGACAACTGATAATACAAAAACATTACACCCGAACAGATGATTACTTTTCCGAAATATAAAATCAGTGCTTCCATATTAGTCTTTATTTTTGAGTTCGTTTAAAAGCATTTCAAGATCTTCAACGGTCATTTCATTTTTTTCAACCAAAAAAGAAACAGCACTTTTGTAAGAACCTTTAAAATAATTTTTCACAAGACTTTTCATCGTCTTTCCCGAATACTGCTCTTTAGAAACTAAAGGAAAATATTCGTGCTGTCTTCCGTAAACATGATAATCCACAAATTCTTTATCCTTCAAAACCTTCAGAATCGTAGAAACGGTGTTGGTATGCGGTTTTGGCTCCGGGAAAAGATCAAGAACATCTTTCAGAAAACCCTTTTCGATTTTCCATAAATACTGCATTACCTGTTCTTCTGCTTTTGTTAAGTTCTGAATTTTCATAAATTATCTTTTAAAGTTCTAAATTACAGCAATTTTAAATATCACTAGTAAATTAGTTATACAAATGTAGAAATTAAATTGATTCAAACAACTAATTTTTTAGTGATAAAGAAAACAGTAACTTAATCCACTGATAATCAGGGCAATATTTTTTATTAAAATATGTTAAATTTTTAACAAAGCTTATTTTATGTGTGAACATTTACCATTAATCAACTTGATAATAAAGCAAATTCTTAAAACTTGTTAATTTTTATTAAATAAAATTAAAATCTACTTGCTTAAACTGAGAAAATATATTTATTTTAGTGCTTTAAAAATTTCTCATGAAAAGATATAATCTACTTACTGTTTTATTATTACTTATTTTTAGCATGACATCGGCTCAGGTGTCCTCAGTTTTCGGTTCTGTAACCGAAGCAAAATCAAAAATCGAAGCTACGGTTCCTGTTGTAGTAGAACATTTAAAAAAGATCAGTGAAAAACAAGGAAACACCACTGTTTTAGATAACGGAAAGGCTGCTTTGAAGAACGAATATGATAAAGTTTCTCAGGAATTTGATCTTTACAAAGGAAATATGGCAAGCTGTATTTTAGGAAAATCTAAGCAAACCAAAAAATGTATGAACTACCATACTCAATATTTCAGAAACACTTTAGGGATTTACGAAAATTACATCAACTATGTAACTAAGAAAAACGGATATTTGGGTGTTGCAGATGAAAGCATTAAATTAGATTTCAAACCAACAGAAATTTCCACAAAAATCGATAAAGATTTTTCCGGAGCTGTAGGTGCGGTAAAAAAGATGAAGGGAAACAACAAGTCAACTTACTTTGAGCAATTAAAGTCTGATGATTTTAAACTTCAGAATTTTGATACTTTGGTTAACTAAATAAAAAATCCCGCTTTTACGAAGCGGGATTTTTTTTATCCTCTATAATAATTGCAAAACCAAGCTAGCTTACAATATATTCCGAAATTAAAGGTTGATCAGTGTCTTCGTCCCACGTTAGTTTCCAATCTTCTTTTACATTCATATCAATATCAGCTTGTTTCATTTTTGCAACATATCTAACGTCAAAAGCTATATCAAAATTGTTTTTGGAAGTCTCTGTTACTTTAATGTCAGAAACGTGATGAGTTGTATTTTGTAAAAGGTTATTTTTAGATTCTGTAAACCAATTACTAAAACCTTCATGACCTGTAAACAAATCATTTCCGGGGAATTTCATTTTTACATCTTCTGAAAGATATTGCAGGAAATAGCTGTTTTCATCTAATTGGTCAAAATGTTCGAACCATTTTTCCATAAATGCTTTAATTTTTTTTTCATTTGTTTCTTGGGAATTTTCCATAAATTTTTTTGTTTAAAATTTCACTTTCTTAGTTTCCTTAATTGACATTTAATCTCATTTAAAATTAAAATCAACTAAAAATTTAATTTTCAAGTTTATTAAAATTTTTAAGATTACACAAATTTTCTGCAAAGTCCCAAAGGTGTGATTGCTTTTTTATTAAATCATTTAATTTTTAACACAAAAAAAGGAGAACTACTTTCGTAATTCTCCTGTTGGTAGCGGGAACCGGACTCGAACCGATGACCTTCGGGTTATGAGCCCGACGAGCTACCTACTGCTCCATCCCGCGGTGTATCTTTATAGTGCTTACCGAAAGCACTTAACTTAGTAGCGGGAACCGGACTCGAACCGATGACCTTCGGGTTATGAGCCCGACGAGCTACCTACTGCTCCATCCCGCGGTGTATCTTTATAGTGCTTACCGAAAACACTTAAACTTAGTAGCGGGAACCGGACTCGAACCGATGACCTTCGGGTTATGAGCCCGACGAGCTACCTACTGCTCCATCCCGCGATATTGGATTGCAAATATACGAATATATTTTAAAATTGCAAGTTTTTCTAGTAATTAAAGCACTTCCCGAAAATAATTTAAATATTTGTATCTTTGTTTATGGCAAAAATATTAAGAATTTATCCGGATAATCCTCAGGAAAACCTTATCAATGAGGTTATTAAAACCCTGAATAATGGCGGACTGATTATTTATCCGTCTGACACTGTTTATGCATTAGGCTGCAATATTTTTGATATTAAGGCCATGGAAAAGCTCGCACAGATCAAAAAGCAGAAACTTGATAAGGCAAAATTCTCTATTATCTGTAACGATCTGAGTCATCTTTCAGATTTTACGAGACCTATTGACACTTCTGTCTTCAGATTTTTAAAGAGTCATCTTCCGGGTCCGTTCACTTTTATTCTTGAAGCTAACAAAAGTTTACCTTTAGCATATAAAAACCATAAAACAATCGGGATTCGTGTTCCTGATCATTCAATTCCGCAACTGATTGTTGAAAAACTGGGACATCCTATTGCATCAACTTCAATCAAAGATGATGACGAGATTATTGAATATTCTACCGATCCTGAACTGATTGCTGAGAAATACGATCATCTTGTGGACATAGTAATTGATTCTGGGTATGGTGATAACATGGCTTCTACAATAGTTGATCTTACTTCAGGCGAACCGGAAATAATCAGACAGGGAAAAGGTGAAATTTAGAAGCTTACATTATGAGTCTTAATGGTAAATATGCTGTAGGCATCGTACTTACGTTTGTACTTCTTGTCTTAGCAATGCTCTATTCAATTCCTTTAATCAATCAGTTTTTTAATTTTAAAACCATTACTGCTGATCTGTTTTTTTACAACAGACTTTCACTTTGGTTGGTTTTGATCATTGTACTGGCTTATAATTTCTTTATCGAAAACAGGTCATTCTTTGTTTGGGAAGACAAAAAATATTCTGCCGGTTTTTATCTGATAGCGGTTATTTGTCTCTATCTGATTTGTGCAGTTGGAGGAGCTTTTCTGAATGGAATTATCATGCTCATTACACATGAAAAAATCAGTGACAAACTGTTGCAGCTCAGTTCAATTTTTAAAAACAATTATTTTCTGATCATTTTCACCTGTCTTACAGCAGGAGTTATTGAAGAATTACTGATGCGAGCATACATTCAGCCAAGAGTAGAAAAAATATACAACAGTCCTGTTTTGGGAGTTATCATTTCAGCATTGCTATTTGCAGTCCTCCATAGCACTTACGGGACGATTGGTCAAGTTATCGTACCTTTCTTTATCGGAATTGTATTTGCGATATTTTACAAATTATATTCAAACATCAAGATTCTGATCATTTGCCATTTTATGTTTGACTTTATTTCTTTAATGCTCATGAATCTGATTGATCTTAAACAATTATCTGTTTTTTAAACTATGAAAATCATAACCTCTCCTGCAAAATTAATGAACACGGAAAACTCAACAGATCTGTTGAGAAGTACAACTCCAAAATTCATTGAAGAAGCAGAATTTATACATTTTTTTTTAAAGCCTAAATCTCCGAAATATCTTTCTGAACTGATGGAAATTTCGCCAAAACTGGCAGATGAAAACTGGGAAAGAAACCAAAAATGGAAAGCAAAACCAACTGTAAAAGAATCTGCTCCTGCAATGTTTGCCTTTACAGGAGAAGTTTACAGAGGATTAGATGCCAAAACTTTAGATAAAAAAGCAGTCGATTATTTACAGAAAAACTACAGAATGCTTTCCGGACTTTACGGTTTGCTAAAACCTTCAGATAAAGTGATGCTATATCGATTGGAAATGGGACGACCTTTTGAGTTCGATGAATACAAAAATCTATACAGTTTCTGGACAGAAAAAGTAACCGAACAGCTTAATTCTGAAATGAAAAAGAACGAACTACTTCTTTTTTTATGCAGCAATGAATACGGAAAAGTGATCGACCGAAAAAAACTGAATCACAAAGTCATTGATTTTGAATTTTACGAATTAAGAGAAGGAAAACTGAAAACCATTGTTGTTTACACAAAACATGCGAGAGGCTTGGTGGTGAGATTCTGTGCTGAAAACAATGTAAAAACGTTGAACGATGTGAAAGCTTTCAACTATGAAGGTTATAGAATTGATGAAGAAAAATCGACAGATACTAAATTGGTTTTTACAAGATAAATGACAATTGCAGATTTTAAGAATAAATTTAAAACCGAGCTTTCAGAATTATATACAGATTCTGAAATAGATTTTCTTTATTCGGTTTTCATTGAAAAAATTTTAGATTTAAATCAAATTCAGCAAAGAATATTGTCAAATCAGGAGTTATCCCAAGACAATAAAAATCAGCTTGAAAACATTATTTCAGAATTAAAAACAGGAAAACCTTACCAACATATTTTAGGTGAAACGGAATTTTACGGAATGACTTTTTTTGTGAATGAAAATGTCTTAATTCCCCGTCCGGAAACTGAGGAATTGTTGGAATTAGCAATTCATAAAATTAAAAATTCACAGTTAAATCTTAAAAATCTAAAGATTTTAGATATTGGTACGGGAAGCGGAATCATTCCTTTGGTTTTAAAGAAACATTTTCCAAATTCAGAAATTTCGTCTATCGATTTTTCTGAAAAAGCTTTAGAGGTCGCAAAGAGAAATGCAGATTTTCATCAAGTAGAAATCAAATTAATTCATGCAGATTATCTGAATTTCAATTTGAATGAAAACTATGATGTTATCATATCAAATCCACCTTACATCGGGATTGAAGAAGAAGTAGAAATTGAAGACTCTGTAAAGGGATTTGAACCTACAATGGCGCTTTTTTCACCCACTTCAGATGCTTTGATTTTTTATAAAAAGATTGCTGAAGACTCTGGAAAATATTTAAATAAAAACGGATTGTTGTTTTTAGAAATCAATCAGAAATTGGGTCAGGAAACTTTAGAATTGTATAGAAATAATTTTTCAAAATCAGAATTAATCAAAGATTTATCTGAAAACGACCGCTTTATATTTGGTATTAAATAAATTCAATCAATATTCATAAAAAAAGAATCGGTTTGCTTAACCGATTCTTTTTTTTATGAATATTTCGTAAGATAGATATAGAAGAGGTAAAGCCATAATTCCTATAAATAAAGAATTTTCTAAAGCGGCTTCAGGCTGAGTTGCAATTGCGTAAACCAAGCCGAAAAATGCTCCACCTAAGTGTGCAGCGTGTCCTAAATTGTCCCATTGTTTTGGATTTAGCATCATGTAAACAGAGTATCCAAAGTACAATAACCCAAAGACAAAACCAGGAATTGGAATTGGAATAAAAAATAGAAAAAGACTCATCTTAGGAGCCATTGCAATCGCAGCAAATAAAATTCCGGAAACTCCTCCACTGGCTCCAATCGCAGAATACCAAGGCTGTTTTTGATAGATAAACAATGAAAAAATATTCCCTAAAAGTATAGATCCGATGTAAATAATTATAAATCCTACAGCACCGAATCCTTCCAAAATGACAGGTCCGAAGAAATATAATGTCATCATATTAAAAAACAAATGCATCATATCTGCATGTAGAAAACCTGCAGAAAGCAATCTAATGTATTCTTTCCTGTTGAAAATTGCTGCTACATTAAATTTATATTTTTCAAAAATAACTTGATTATTAAAAGCTACAAAACTTATAATAGCAGTTATCGCTATAATTAATACTAAAATACTCATAATTTCTACTACTTAATTTTCACTACTACCCCCTTCAAACAAATCACCAATTGTACCGCCATCATCATCTTGAGATGGAATAAATTCAGGCTCTTCATAAACTTCCGGTTCTTCCTCTTCCTGCTCAGGAATGGTAATATTGATGGTTTTTACTTTAAATTTTGTAAACTGGTTTCCAATTGCTTTTATTCCTTTAACACCGATAAATTCGTCAATGTTTACGGTTTCTGGTTCGCGTTCTTTTCCTTTGTCTTTTGCAAAAATAATTTCTGCAGTTGTTCCATTCGAAACCAAAATTCTTTCTATAAACGATTTTGGATGTTCAGAAGGCATAAAGGTTTGTGCATTGGTTGTATTTTCCAGCAAAAATCTTTTAATAAAATAAATATCTTTTTCGCCATCATAATAAATACAAGTAATTGGCTGCTGCGGTCGCCATTTTTCAAGAATGATATATTCGTCATCGAAACGGTTTCCGAGATCGAAACTGATCAGTTTTGCTTCACCCTGAGAATTGACCGTCAAAATTTTATCATCACCTTTGAAACTTCCCAGTAAAGTCCCTCTCACATCCGCATTTAAACGTCTTACCGTATCATCAAACCAGATTTTTCGAGGTGCTAAAGTCGAAACACCTTCTTCTTTTAAATCTACTTTTTTAACAGAATATTTGGTCACTAAATTTCCTTTAGAATCACGTCCTTTGATTCCTATTTCAGAAAAATCAATATCCATTTTATTTTTCCTGATTCTTGGATTTGGTTTTAATAGTACCGTCACCGTTTCTGCTTCACCGTTTGGGTTTGCAGAAAAATAAAGCGTTTCAGAACCTCTTGCATCAGAAGCTAAACGATAATCTGTATTTCTCGTCACACCGGTAACGGAAAAACGTTTCATGTAGTAAGGTCCCTGCATTCCTTCACGATAGATCATGTTGTAAACAGTTCGCTTATCGTTCTTCTTCCAAATCGCAACGTGCAGAATATCTTTTCCGATAAAAGTTTTAGCTTCCACTTTTACCACTTTCATACTTCCATCTTTTCGGAAAGTGATGATGTCGTCAATATCTGAACAATCAAATAAAAATTGGTCTTTTTTTAATGAAGTACCTACAAAACCTTCTTCAAAATTAGCGTAGAATTTTTCGTTAGCAACAGCAACTTTCGATGCATCAATCGTATCAAATATTCTTAGTTCCGTTTTACGCTCCCTGCCTTTTCCGTATTTTTTCTGAATATTTAAATAATAATCAATAGCGTAAGTAATCAGGTTGGCCAAATGATGTCTTACCTGCTCGATTTTACCTTCAAGAGATAATATATTTTCTTTAAATTTATCTAAATCAAATCTCGAAATTCTTTTAATTCTGATTTCAGTCAGTCTAAGAATATCCTCTTCCGTAACTTCTCTTAAAAGATGGGCTGTATGAGGTTTTAAACCAATTGCAATTGTTTTTAAAACATCTTCCCAGCTTTTTACCTCTTCAATATCGTGATAGATTCTATTCTCAATAAAAATTCTTTCCAGTGAAGAGAAATGCCAACTTTCCTGTAGTTCATTGAGTTCAATTTCCAACTCTTTTTTAAGCAATGAAACAGTGTGGTCAGTATTCATTCTTAAAATTTCTGAAACGTTCAGAAACATGGGTTTATCCCCAACAATTACACAGGCATTCGGAGATATAGTTACCTGACAATCGGTAAACGCATATAAAGCGTCAATCGTTTTGTCGGGAGAAACTTCGTTGTGAAGATAGATCAGAATCTCAACTTTATCTGATGTGTTATCTTCAATTTTTTTGATTTTAATTTTTCCTTTTTCATTGGCTTTAATGATTGAATCAATCAAATCGCCTGTATTTTTTGAAAAAGGAAGCTCAGAAATCATCAGAGTATGCTTGTCGACCTGAGAAATTTTGGCTCTGGCTCTTACTTTACCGCCTCTGTGACCGTCGTTGTATTCTGAAACGTCAAGAAAACCTGCCGTCAGAAAATCCGGGAAAAGCTCAAATTTTTTACCTTTTAAATAAGCAACCGAAGCGCTGATTAATTCATTAAAATTATGAGGAAGAATTTTTGTAGAAAGTCCGACTCCGATTCCCTCAACACCTTGAGCCAAAAGTAAAGGAAATTTCACCGGTAAATCTACTGGCTCATTATTTCTGCCGTCATAAGATTTAGACCAGACAGTAGTTTTAGGATTGAAGACCACTTCTAGAGCAAAAGGAGTCAGTCTCGCTTCAATATATCTCGCCGCCGCAGCAGAATCTCCTGTGTAAATATTTCCCCAGTTTCCCTGCGTATCAATCAGCAATTCTCTTTGTCCGATTCCTACCATTGCATCGGTAATCGACGCGTCACCGTGAGGATGATATTTCATCGTATTTCCGACGATATTGGCGACTTTGTTGTACCTTCCGTCTTCAAGCTCACGCATTGAATGCATAATTCTACGCTGAACAGGCTTGAAACCATCATAAACAGACGGAATGGCTCTATCTAAAATTACATAAGATGCATAATCCAGAAACCAGTCTTTGTACAGTCCTGAAACTTTTTTTAAGCTTTCGCCTTCGTGAGAGTTTTCTTCTATCATTATTTTCCTAATGTCTTCTTTCTTTGTTTGCTTTTATCACTTTATTGAGCGATAATTTTAAATCGTTGACTTCTTTTTGCGTTAAATATGAGATATCGTATTTCAAAATAGTGGAACCATTGTTTTTACTTGAAATGGTAATATATAATCTTCTTATAAACAACAAACTTACGCTTTCAAATTTCATCAGTTTGTATTTTGGAAATTCGTCACTCAAAGGCTTATTCAGAAACGGGACAATATTTCTGTTTTTTAAATGAAGTGCTTCACCATCGCTGTCATATTCAAAAATCTGCCTTCCGTTGATGTAGTATAGAACTAATAACAGAAGCGGAACGATAATCAAAAGATAGCTGACTCCTCCTAAAATCCGAAATTTATAATGCTCCATGATGAAGCCAATAATTCCTCCCAATAACATCAGCAATAATAATGTATTGATAAAATTATAGATAGGGGCTTTGGTACGGTTACTTAATCTCATTTGTGTATATATGGTCTAAATTTCTTCTACTTCACTTATAATTTCTTTGTCACTTATATTGGAATCTTCAACTACCAGATTTTCAAGAATAAAAACCTGTCTGTCCGGTGTATTTTTACCCATATAAAACTCTAATAATTGTTCGATTGTCTGATCTTTACCGAGAACAACAGGTTCTAAACGAATGTCTTTTCCGATGAAATTTTTAAATTCGTCAGGCGAAATTTCTCCCAATCCTTTAAATCGGGTAATTTCAGGATTTTTTCCTAATTCATTTAAAGCTTTCACTCTTTCAAGCTCAGAATAGCAATATCTGGTTTCCTTTTTATTTCTAACTCTAAATAATGGAGTTTGAAGGATGTACAAATGTCCGTTTTTGATCACATCAGGGAAAAACTGAAGGAAAAATGTAATCATCAAAAGTCTGATGTGCATTCCGTCAACATCGGCATCGGTTGCGATAATGACCTGATTATATCTTAAGTCTTCAAGACTTTCTTCAATATTTAAAGCAGCCTGAAGAAGATTAAATTCCTCATTCTCATACACCACTTTTTTTGTTAAACCATAACAGTTCAACGGTTTTCCTTTTAACGAAAATACAGCCTGCGTTTCTACATCCCTTGATTTTGTGATGGATCCTGATGCAGAATCTCCTTCGGTAATAAATATCTGAGTTTCAGCTTTTCTTTCCGCTTTTTGATCGTTGTAATGCTGTCTGCAGTCACGAAGTTTTTTATTGTGAAGCGAAACTTTTTTCGCTCTTTCTCTTGCTAATTTCTGAATTCCCGAAAGCTCTTTTCTTTCTCTTTCTGAGATTAAAATTTTCCGTTGAATCGCTTCAGCAATCTCAGGATTTTTATGCAGGAAATTATCTAATTTACTTTTAAGAAAATCAATAATGAAAATTCTAACAGTCGGACCATTTGGACCTATATCGTTGGAACCTAATTTAGTTTTCGTCTGAGATTCAAAGACCGGTTCTTCAACATTAATGGAAATTGCCGCAACAATTGATTTACGAATATCCGACGCATCAAAATTCTTATTAAAAAATTCACGAATCGTTTTTACATACGCTTCACGGAAGGCATTTAAATGCGTTCCACCTTGCGTTGTATTTTGTCCGTTTACAAATGAAAAGTAAGTTTCTGTCTGAGATTTATCGGTATGCGTCACCGCCAATTCAATGTCATTATCTCTCAAATGAACAATCGGATACAATACATCACTTTCCAGTTCTTCTTCCAACAAATCTTTAAGACCATTTTCAGAATAAAAAGTTTCTCCGTTAAAAAGAATTTTCAAACCCGGATTCAGGTAAGAATAATTACGGAGCATTCTTGCGATATATTCTTTTCTGAATTTAAAATGAAGGAAAATATCAGCATCGGGAACAAAAGAAATCTCAGTTCCGTTACGATCTGAAGTATCTTTTTCAGCATGATCTTCGGTAATAATTCCTCTTGAAAACTCAGCCATTTTCATTTTCCCTTCACGGAAAGATCTTACACGGAAATAATCTGAAAGTGCATTTACCGCTTTCGTTCCAACTCCATTCAAACCAACAGATTTTTTGAAGGCTTTGCTGTCGTACTTTCCACCCGTATTCATTTTTGAAACAGCATCAACAACTTTTCCCAAAGGAATTCCACGACCAAAATCACGGATCGTCACTTTTCCGTCGTCGACTTTTATTTCGATTCTTTTACCGGATTTCATTCTGAACTCATCGATTGAGTTGTCAAGAATTTCTTTAAGTAAAATATAGATCCCGTCATCTGCAGATGAGCCATCGCCCAACTTCCCGATATACATTCCGGGACGTAAACGGATGTGCTCCTGCCAATCGAGGGTTCTGATGTTATCTTCGGAGTATACAGGGTTTATTTCTTGTGACATAAGTAATTTCAGCAAACATACAAAAGTACGGAATTGGACAAAAATATCCGAATAATAAAGATCGTTTTTTACTATTTTTTCATACAAAACACGCTTTTAATTCTATTACAAAACATTTTTTGATATTACAATATCATTAAATTTCAAAAAATGCTGTACATTCGAACTAAGCAAAAAATTTTTCTTTCATGATACACCTTCCTTTTTCTAAACTTTCAAACGTAGGAACCACGATTTTCAGTCAGATGACCCAATTGGCTAATGAAAATGAAGCCATTAATTTATCTCAGGGATTTCCTGATTTCATGCCTGATTCAGAATTGCTGGATCTTGTGAATCAGTTTATACAAAAAGGATTCAATCAATACGCTCCAATGGGCGGAATGATTGGTTTGAAAGAAGAAATTGCAAGGAAAATTGAGAACAGTCATCAGGCAATTTATCATCCTGATTCAGAAATCACGATTACTGCAGGCGGAACTCAGGCGATTTTTACAACGATTGCTACGTTTGTCAAAAAAGATGATGAAGTGATTATTTTTGAACCGGCCTACGATTGTTACGAACCCACTGTTGAACTTTTCGGAGGAATTGTAAAACGTTTTGAAATGAAAGCTCCCGATTATGAAATCGATTGGAATGCAGTGAAAAATTTAGTTTCAGAAAAAACCAAAATGATCATTCTGAACAATCCCAACAATCCATCTGGAAAGATTTTAAAGGAAAATGATATTCAGGAATTAATTAAACTCGTACAAGACACTTCCATTTTGATTTTGAGTGATGAAGTGTATGAAAATATCGTTTACGACGGAAAAGAACATTTAAGTATCTGTAAATATCCGGAACTGAAAGAAAGAAGTCTTTTGGTTGCATCATTTGGAAAACTTTTTCATGTTACCGGCTGGAAAATCGGATATTGCGCCGCTCCAAAAGCTTTGACCGACGAGTTTAGAAAAATTCATCAATTCAATGTATTTTCTGTTAATACGCCGATTCAACTTGCTTTGGCGGAATACATGAAAAACGATGAGCATTATCTTGGTTTGAGTCAATTTTTCCAGGAAAAAAGAGACTTTTTAAGACGGGGATTAGCAAATACTTCTTTTGAATTACTCGATTGTGAAGGAACGTATTTTCAGGCTTTGAAATATGACAAAATTTCAGACAAAAATGATTTTGATTTTGCTACCGAACTTACTGTTAATCATAAAGTGGCAAGTGTTCCTTTTTCATCATTTTATAAGAATAAATTGAATGAAAATGTAATTCGTTTATGTTTTGCAAAAAAGCAAGAAACTTTGGAAAGAGCGATTGAGAATTTAGCTAGAATATAAATCTCTCGCAGATTCAGCAAATTGAGCAGATTTAAAACTGATCTGCATAATCAGCTCAATCTGCGAGAGAAACAAATTATTGCTTTTTAATTAAAGCTCTCAAACTTATATTTATTTAAAAGAACATTCCACCCGAAGCTTCAATTCTCTGCGCTGTAATCCAGCCTGCATCTTCGGTACAAAGAAATGCAACTACTCCACCAATATCGTCCGGCAAACCTGCTCTTCCTAAAGCTGTATTTCCTGCAATCATTGAATTGATATTTTTATCGTCTCTTGTTCTACCGCCTCCAAAATCGGTTTCAATAGCTCCTGGAGCAACAACATTAACTTTTATTTTTCTTACACCCAATTCTTTAGCCATATATTTTGTCAGCATTTCAATTCCAGCTTTCATCGAACCGTAAACTGATGATCCGGGTAATGCAAATCTTGCCAATCCTGAAGAAATATTCACAATTCCACCACCATCATTGATGAATGGCAAAAGTTTTTGAGTTAAAAAGAAAACGCCTTTAAAATGAATATTAAACATTTCATCCAACTGATCTTCCGTAGTTTCCATGATCGGAGAATACAGTGCAGTTCCCGCATTGTTGACCAAATAATCAATATTTGTATTTCCCGTATTTTCTTTCAAATGCTCGGTAACATTTTTCACAAAAGCGTCAAAGCTTTTCACATCTCTTGTATCTAGTTGAAGGGCGATTGCTTTTCTTCCCAAAGCCTTAATTTCGCTCACTACATATTCAGCTTCTTCTTTATTGCTGTGATAGGTAATGATGACATCCAATCCTTTCTCGGCAATTTTCAATGCTGAATTTTTTCCTAATCCACGGCTTCCGCCAGTAATCAATGCGATTTTTGTTGTACTCATTTTTAATATTTTTGTTGTGACAAAGTTCTATTAATTTTACTCCAAACGATTTGCTTCAATCAATCGGAAATTTGCATAATTCAAATCACGAACGAAATTCTAACGGCGCAACCGTCGTTTTTCTTTTAAAGAAATTTGAAAAATGAGCGATCTCCTCAAATCCTAATGCGTATGAAATTTCTGAAACATTCCATTTGGTTTGCTTTAATAGGATCTTAGCTTCCTGAATGACACGATCAGCAATAAACTCTGTCGTGGTTTTCCCCGTACTTTCCTTCAAATTTTTATTTAAATAATTGACGTGAATCGACAGTCGGTCTGCATAATCTTTGGCAACTTTTAACTGAATTCTCTGTTCGGGAGATTCTATAGGAAATTGTCTTTCCAACAATTCAATAAATAAGGAAACGACACGCAATGAAGCATTGTGAGAAGTTGAGATCTTTGCAGCAGGCTGTAACTTTTGTCCGTAATGAATCAGTTCAAATACATAATTTCTGATCAGATCATATTTAAAAGCATAATCAGAATCTATTTCTTTTTTGATTTTTGAAAACAGAAATTCAATTTCATCCGCCATTTCGTCATCAATTTCAAAAACAGGAAATGCGCCGGGTTGAAATAAAGGTAATTCTTCAAGAATATTCTGAGATTGATTTTTATTAAAAAAATCATCTGTAAAAACGCAGAAACTTCCCTTCTGATCTGCATCTTCAGGAACATAATGATAAGGAACTTTCGGCGTTGCAAAAAGCAAAGCATTCTTTTTAATCGAAATCACTTTATCGGCATATTCTGCTCTGTTTTTACCTCTGATCAGACTGATCTTATAATATTTCCTTCTATTATAAGGCATTTCAGATGTCCTTTTGACTGTTGCAAGTGTTTGTGCAATATCGAAAACATTAAAATGACCAATATCTTTATGAAGACCTTTTGGAAAAATACTGTCAAGATCTTTTCCCAATCTATGAGCCATTTCGCCGTAAAAATCTTCTAAGGAAGCGTGAGCAATTTTTTCCATGATGTGGAATTTGTATAAATCAAATATAAAGATATATTATGAAACTATTCCACCAATATTTTTTAAAATCCAGACTCCATTTTTAAATTCGACGCTGTAATCTATTATTCCACCACCACCTGATTCATGAATATAAAATAAGTTAGGATTTTTATCATCCTTTTTAAATTTAGAATAACCGCCGTTAAAGATATCGGTGACCTGCACGTAATAAGGTTGTTCACTTTTTTCTGTTGGCATTATTAAAACTTTCGCATCGGGATCTATATTTTTAAAATAATCACAGTCCGTTTCATATGGCAAAATGAAGTAAGCCATTTTATCCAGATTTTCTTTTACTATACCTAAATGTTGAGAAATAAGATCTTCATATAATTCAGTAAATTTATTTTTCTCAGATTTAAAGAGAGGATTATGATCATGAAAATCATCAATTCCATCATCGTCTGTATCTTTTTTATCCGGATCTAAACCGAAACTGTTTTCAAAAATATCATTAAAACCATCCTGATCAGAATCTTTGATTAAATCTTCCAATTTAATTTTGAAAAGTTTTCCATCATCTAAAACAGAATAATCATCATAACCAGGCAATCCAGAAACTTTCACGATTTTAACCAAACTACCTTCAAGCTGGAGGAATCCATCTTGTATAATTGGGCTTCCTTGAATTTTATTAAAATAATAATGACTAAAACTTAAACCCAGAAAATAAGCTGAAGCCTTTTTATTTTTAATTTCTAAAAGCCAATAACCCAATCCGTTTCTTCCTAAAGCATATTTTGAATTTCCTGAAATTTGCTTAAATGAATACTCAAATTGATTAAAAAATTTATCATTAAAATCAGAATATATTGAATCCTGATCTTTCAAATATCTTTCACTTTTTTGAAGATCATATCTTATATTACTCGACTCAATACTGTCAATTTTAAAGCTTCGATACTTTTTAAGTTTGGTGATTTCCAGATAATCAGGTTTATTTTTGATTATTTCTTCCATATCAAAGGGTTCTTCAATTTCAGAACCGTTGAAATAATTTTCATTTTCCTGAATAAAACATTTTTCTTCAAGACTTTTGGAACATGAGGAGCAAAACAGAATAACTAGAAGAAAACTAAAATATTTCATAACAAAGTTTTTATAAATATAGCAAAAACGCTCCCAAATTCATGGGAGCGCTCTTTTAAAATACTATAACTAACTTTTAATACTTTTAAACATTAAATCTGAAGTGCATAATATCACCGTCTTGTACGATGTATTCTTTTCCTTCAACAGAAAGCTTTCCAGCTTCCTTTACTTTGGCTTCAGTTCCGTAACTTACGTAATCGTTGTATTTAATTACTTCTGCACGGATGAAACCTTTTTCAAAATCAGTGTGAATAACACCTGCAGCTTGAGGAGCTGTCCAGCCTTGTCCGATTGTCCATGCTCTTACTTCTTTTACTCCAGCCGTGAAGTAAGTTTGAAGTTTCAACAGATCGTAAGCTTTTCTGATTAAACGGTTTACACCCGGTTCAGTTAAGCCTAATTCTTCAAGGAAAATTTCTCTTTCTTCGAAAGTATCCAATTCGTTGATATCAGCTTCGATCTGAGCAGCTAAAACCACTACTTCAGCGTTTTCTTTCTGAGCCATTTCTTCAATCTTGGCAATCCATTCGTTTCCGTTTTTAATAGAATTTTCGTCTACATTACAAACATAAAGAACAGGTTTGTTGGTCAAAAGCTGAACATCTGATATAATTGATTTTGCAAAATCATCCATTGGGAATTCTCTTGCATTTTTACCGTCTTCAATAAATTTTTCAAGATTATGAAGCGTTTCATACGTCAGAATATCTTCTTTCTTTCCGGACTTGATGAATTTTTTAGCTTTCTCAACTGCTTTTCCAACAGTTTCCAAATCTTTCAATTGAAGCTCGATATCGATAATTTCTTTATCTCTCATCGGATCTACTGTACCTTCTACGTGAATGATATTTCCGTTTTCGAAACATCTTAAAACATGAATAATCGCCTCGCATTCTCTGATGTTGGCAAGGAACTGATTTCCTAAACCTTCACCTTTGCTCGCTCCTTTTACCAAACCGGCAATATCAACGATCTCTACAACAGCCGGCAAAACTCTTTCAGGATTTACCAGTTTTTCAAGCTCAAATAATCTCTGATCCGGTACAGAAACTGTTCCCAAATTAGGCTCAATCGTACAGAAAGGATAATTGGCTGATTGCGCTTTAGCATTGCTTAAGCAGTTAAAAAGAGTTGATTTACCTACATTTGGTAAGCCTACGATTCCACATTTCATAACGAAATTTTATTTTATTAGTGTTATGCAACCTTTCGGTTTCATATTGTAAAATTCAAAGTTTTGTCTTTAAAGTTCAGAGTCTGAAACAAATCCAACTTTATATTCTGAACTTGAAAACCCTCAACTTTAAGCGTGCAAAGATAGTAATTTTAAGGTGATTTTCATAATAAAAAAATCTGCCAACTAATTGACAGATTTTTAGAAATAATAATTTTTATCGAAGCGTTTTTATGGATTTGCTCCTGTCGCATCCTGTGCTTGTTCGGCATCATCAGGAAGTGTTTCTAATGTTTTATCAAGGGTAAACAGTGATTCGTCACTTGCTCTGTCTCCACCGGCAATTTTTAATTTATCAATTAAATTCATTGCAAATGTTTCCTCTTCAATTTGTTCTTTAACAAACCATTGTAGAAAATTCCATGAAGCCCAGTCTTTTTCTTCAAAAGCAATATTGACTAAATTATAAATTGCTGTCGTATTATCTACCTCATGTTGGAAGACAAGATCAAAACAATGGCTTAGACTTGTCGGTTCGTCGCCCGGAGAAGGAAGTTCTGTAATTTTTGGTTTTCCACCTCTGTTAAGAACATATTGCATAAATTTCACAGCGTGATCTCTTTCTTCCTGCGCGTGACGAAAAAGGAAATTTGAAATTCCACCATAACCTTTATCAGCTGCCCAAATTCCGTAAGAGAAATAAACTCTTGATTGTAAATCTTCGGTATTCATCTGGTCACTCAATGCCTGTTCCAGTCTTGGTGAAAGTCTATTAGTATTCATAATCGTATATTTTTTTAGTAATTATACTCAATGATACAAAAATGGTTCCGAGACTATGATTTTTAATAATAATCAAAAACCACAAATGTACAACTAACTGTTTTTCATATATTTAAACAAATAATTTATAGTCAGTCTAAAATAAAAAAGCCAGATCATCAATCTGACCTGACTTTTAAAAATTATTTTAACAACTAAGCTTCACTTAGTTATAAAAATTATGAATAGATTACTTTCCCGAAGATTCAGAACAACCTGTTCTTCGAAATAACAAAATTAAAAACTCTCCGACTCTCCAACTCTCAAACCCTCTACCTCTCAAACCACTACTTCACCATCTTCGCCATATAATCACTCTCATTCCCCAATCTATCAACTGCTTTGATGGCAATTGCATTAAGAATTTTCCCGTCTTTGTTTTTTGGAATTTCTCTTGAAAGGTTTTCCAAAGTCAGGATTTCAGTTTCCCAAACTCCGTTGTATTGTTTGAAAAGAACCCATTGAAAGACATTTCTGATATTTTTTGAACTCCAGCTTGTCTGGATAAAACTTCCGTTGTCGTTTGTAAATAAAGTAGGTTTTTCTAATGGAACAGATTTGATCCACGGACTTTTGGGTGTTAAAGCTTTCTCTTTATACGGTCCATTTTTCAAAGTCGGAAGCATATTTGAATTCTTTGTTAAACCTGCAATGCTCCAGTGAATTTCACCTGCGTCATTACTTAAGATTTGCCTTGACAATTCAATCTGATTTTTAATTTCCGATGGTCGGTCTGAAACTTTAATTTCAACCGTATTTAGTCCCGGCCAAAGATGACGGTTCATTGTGTTTTCAGATTTCCACCAGTTTAATAAATTGGCAAAAGGCTGTCCTTTTGATTCAATTGGCCAATATAATTGAGGCGAAAAATAATCTACCCAACCTCTATTCAACCATAATTTGGCATCGGCATACAGCTCGTCATACTGTGACGAACCCACAACTCCTTCTGGAAATCCGGGTTTCCATATACCAAACGGACTGATTCCAAACCGCACATAATTTTTTTCTGCGTGAATTTCTTTATAAATTCTTTCAACAAATTTATTGACGCTGTCTCGTCTCCAGTCTGCCCTTGACAATGTTCCGCCGGAATTTAAGTAAGCATTCCAGCTTTCACCATCCGGAAAATCTCTTCCACTGTTATACGTTGCGTAAGGATAAAAATAATCATCAAAATGAATGGCATCCAAATCATATCTTTTCACCAAATCTTTTACGACATTCGAAACATGTCCCTGAGTTTTAGGATTAGCTGGATCAAACCAATACATTCCGTTTCTTAATTTAATGACAAGATCCGAAAGTTTATTGACCATTGACTGGCTCGAAACCGCTCCACCGTTGGAATGATGCGCTCTGTAAGGGTTTAACCAGACATGAAGTTCCATTCCTCTTTTGTGAGATTCTTCGATCCAGAACTGTAAAGGATCATAATTCGGATAAGGCGGTTCTCCTGTTTTTCCTGTCAGAAAGTATGACCACGGTTCCAATTCACTGGTATACAAAGCATCTGCAGACGGACGTGCCTGAAAAATTACTGCATTAAAATTATTTTCCTGAAGCATATTTAACATACTGATCGCTTCCGCTTTTTGCTGCTCCACTGATAAATTATTTTTTGACGGCCAGTTGATGTTAGCAACACTCGCAATCCATGCTCCACGAAACTCACGATTGATCGCAGGAAGGTTTACTTTAAAATCTTCTTCGACCGGTGTGGTTATTTGTGGTTTAAGCGAAACTACGGAATCTTTAGGTTTCGCTTTGTATCTATTTTCTTTAGAAGTATTTTTAGCAGTAGAAGCACTTTTCTGTACCGAACAAGAACTGCTGAAAGAGGCGAAAAAACCTAAAAGGAATAGTATTTTTATTTTGTTGATTTTCATAGATTGCAATAAGGAAAGTTAACAGTTTTAATTAAGAAACTTCTCACTCGCAAGTGGAAGAAATGCAAATTTAGAAAGTTGAAATAAAATTAACAGTACAAATATGGATATTTGTACAATTAATTTGCATCAGCAATTTTAAAGCGTATTGATAATATTTTGTTAAAGATAAACAAGGATTACCGCTCAATCCTTTCCTTAGTTACAAATCCTTCGATACCATCCTGAGTTCTGATGTGATACCAGCTTCCGTCAGTGGAAAGAATCACAATTGGTCTCTTTAAATCATTTGCAGATAATATCTCGTATTGAGTTCCGGGACCCGATCTCAGATTGCTTCCTGCCTTAAGATAGTTTCCTGAAAATTTTTCTGAAGTGGATGATGATATCAATTTCGGAACTGACCGTTCACGAATGAAAGGATAAGGATCGACAGCACCGCCTGTGGAATAAATTCCAAAATGCAGATGGGTTGCTCCTCCTGCAGCATTACCGGTATTTTCCACCAAACCTAATGTGTCTCCGGTTTTCACTCTCTTTCCATCTTCGGCTAAGATACTGTCGAGATGTGCGTAGTAATGTGAATTTCCAACTGTATCGCCACGAAGCCACACCTGTTTTCCACCGAGTCCCTGATTTCCGGTTCGTATAATATATCCATCTGCAACTGCTACAACCGGAGTTCCACGGGGTGCAAAAATATCAACTCCTTCATGGCTTCTGCCACCACCGTCCCGACTTGCTCCCCAAAAACTCTGAACATTCTTATTTCCTTTTCCTGCAACAGGGAATTTAAGAGATGGCTGTGTGTAGATTTTTATTTTAAATATTTCGCTATAGCCAATTTCAGGCTGAATGACCAGTTTGTACCAACCATCATTTTCAATCTGTTGGGAAAATGAGTTGTCTTTAATGATCCCCGTTTTTATTATTTCAGAACCGGAATTTTGACTGGACAGATCGATAAATATTTTCTTGTTCTCATCAGACATTTCTGTTTCGATCACCAGCAAATCCCCTTTTGCAAGTTCGATTGAATATCCTAATGCATGAGAAGTTGAATGACCCGGATTGATGATCAACGATGTTCCGTCTTTAATTTTTAATTGATTGACAGAAGCTGTAGAAAAATCTTTCTTCCAATTGGTCATGAGACTGTCTGCTCCAGAAAAGCTGCGTTCGTACTTTGCACGCTCGGAGGTATTAAAAACATTTTTAGGAATTTTTAATCCGTCACAGGAAGTGAGGGTTAAAAATGAAATTAGGACGACAAGAAATGATTTGTATCTGACCATGAGTGGTAGAATACAAAAATTTAGCCGTAGGATTGAAAATAAATACAATATGTTCTTTTGTATTATTACTTTGATTTTGGCTGCCACTCAAACAATGGGAATTTCTTAACGGAATTTTTTTAAAATTTTTTAACGCTTTTGTTTCCGATGTCCATTATTTTTAATAGGTCTGCCTAAACAAAAAAGCCCCGAACAATCGGGGCATTAGATATATTTTAGATTTGAGATTAAGCTTTCGCTCCTCTTTCAATTCTTTTTCTTTCTTCTTCAGAAAGTACTTTCTTTCTCATACGGATGAAGTTTGGAGTTACCTCGATTGCTTCATCAGATTGAATATATTCCATACATTCTTCAAGAGAGAATAAGATTTTTGGTGCAACACCAGTATCTTTATCTTTACCTGAAGCTCTCATGTTATTCAACTGCTTAGCTTCAACGATGTTTACAACCAAATCTCCCGGCTTATTTTGCTCACCGATAACCATACCTGCATAGATTTCCTCACCCGGATCAACATAGAACTTACCTCTATCCTGTAATTTAGCGATTGAATATTCTGTAGCAGGACCCTGAGTTTTAGAAATCAATACTCCATTACTTCTTCCAGGAATCGCACCTTTGAAAGGCTTATATTCTGTGAAACGGTGTGCCATAATAGCTTCACCTGCAGTAGCTGTCAACATCTGAGAACGCAATCCGATCAAACCTCTTGAAGGAATTTCGAATTCCATGTGCTGCATTTCACCTTTAGTTTCCATAATGTGAAGGTCACCTTTTCTCTGAGTAGCCAAATCGATTACTTTAGAAGCAAATTCTTCAGGAACGTCAACAACCAAAGATTCATACGGCTCTAATTTTTGTCCGTTCTCGTCTTCTCTCAAAATAACCTGCGGCTGACCGATCGTCATTTCGTACCCTTCTCTTCTCATTGTTTCAATTAAAACTGACAAGTGAAGAATACCTCTACCGAATACCAAGAAAGTGTTTGCATCACCAGTCTGCTCAACTCTTAATGCTAAGTTTTTCTCTAATTCTTTAGTCAGTCTTTCTTTCAGGTGGTTTGAAGTAACATATTTACCGTCTTTACCGAAGAATGGTGAATTGTTGATTGAGAACGTCATGTTCAACGTAGGCTCATCAATTGAAGTTCTTGGCAATGGTTCAGGATTTTCAAGATCTACGAATGAATCACCGATCTGGAATGCATCGAAACCTACAACAGCACAGATATCTCCGGCTTTCACTTCAGATACTTTTTTCTTTCCAAGACCTTCGAAAACGTATAATTCTTTTACTTTTCCTTTTAAAACTTTACCGTCAGCTTGTGCCAAACCGATCCACTGAGATTCTTTGATCTCTCCTCTGATCACTTTTCCGATCGCAATTCTTCCTAAGAAAGAAGAGAAATCTAGAGAAACAATCTGCATCTGTAAGTTACCTTCCTCAACTTTAGGCTCAGGAACATATTGTAAAATCCCGTCTAATAATGGGAAAATGTTTTCAGTTTCTTCCAATGAAGTGTTGAACCAACCTTGTTTTGACGAACCGTAGAATGTAGGGAAATCCAACTGCTCTTCAGTAGCTTCCAGGTTGAAGAACAAATCAAATACCTGATCGTGAACTTCTTCAGGACGACAGTTTGGTTTGTCAACTTTGTTGATTACTACCAAAGGTCTAAGACCCAATTCCAAAGCTTTCTGCAATACGAATCTTGTCTGAGGCATTGGTCCTTCGAACGCATCTACCAACAAGATTACACCGTCTGCCATTTTAAGAACTCTCTCTACCTCACCACCAAAATCGGCGTGACCAGGAGTGTCGATAACGTTGATTTTAACGTCTTTATAAGTTACAGAAATATTTTTTGATAAAATGGTAATCCCTCTTTCTCTTTCAAGATCGTTATTATCCATTATTAATTCTCCACTTTCCTGATTTTCTCTGAAAATGTTTGTAGCATGAATAATCTTATCAACCAAAGTAGTCTTACCGTGGTCAACGTGTGCGATAATCGCAATATTTCTAATGTTTTGCATGAATGATTTTTACGGGTGCGAAATTAGTGATTTTTAATGAATTAACCATAAAAACTTTTATTAATTAACAAATTCATAATGAGGGGGTTTTAGGAAATGAGGGTGAGGATAAGGTTTAGGATTTGCGAAATTATTTTTTTCCCCGACCCTAAAGGGTGAAAATAATTTGTTTGTAGTTGGGGGATTTAGATAAACAGAGGATGAGGCAAAGGATAAGGTTGAGAATTTAGAAATTATTTTTTTCCCCGACCCTGAAGGGTGAAAATAATTTCTTTGTAGTCGGGGATTTAGATATACAGTGGTTGAGGATGAGGATGAGGATGAGGTTGAAGATATGTGAAATTATTTTTTTCCCCGACCCTAAAGGGTGAAAATAATTTTGTCCATGATTGTATTTCTGATTATCAAAATAAATAGTAAATACTAACAACTAAAACCTACAACTAAAAAAGAGACTCAGATTAATTAATCCAAGTCTCTTTTTATATATGCACATTAAATTTGATTATGCGTTCTGGTCTTCGTGTTTGCCTTCTTTGATCTCTTCGACCATTTTTGCATTGAAGGCCGGAAGATCTTTCGGAGTTCTGCTGGTCACTAAACCATTATCAACCACTACTTCACTGTCTTCCCATAATGCTCCCGCATTTTTCAGGTCTTTGCTGATTGAATCCACTGAAGTCAGATTTCTACCCTCTACAATCTCAGCGTTGATCAGAATCTGCGGTCCGTGGCAAATTGCTGCAACCGGTTTGTGCTGAGTGAAAAAGTCTCTTACAAAACTTAAAGCCTGTTCGTTGGTTCTTAACTGATCCGGATTGATCACGCCACCCGGTAAAACCAATGCATCGTAATCAGAAGCCGAAGCCTCTTCTAAAGTTTTATCGACGTTATATTCCTGTCCCCAGTCTTTCTCTGCCCATGCTTTGATGGTTCCCGATTTCGGACTGATGATATGAGCCGTCCAACCTTGTTTTTCCAAATGTTCTTTTGGAGATTTCAATTCGCTTTCTTCAAATCCATCGGTCGCCAAAATGGCAATTTTCTTTGACATAATATTATATTTTTTGGTGTTAATCTTTCAATAGTTAAGAAAAAATAATGCCGAGGCTGGGTCTGGGAATTATAAATATTTGTTAAAGTGGTCTTTGGTTGACTTTTGTTGGTTGTTGGTTTTAATGAAAATGATGGCAAGTCAAAAACAATAATAATATCATAAAACGAAACTTATCTTTGATTATGGCAAACTAAAAGTTTCTACATTTGTTAACCTTAAAAATAAATCGATGACAGTACAGGATTTGGTCGGCAGCTACTCTATTCAGGGAAGTAACCAGGAAGAAACGGATTATATTTCCTATCACGGCTTTCTGACGCTTTCTCTTGATCAAAACAACCGCATTATCGCTCAATGGATCATCGGTGACCACAAACAAAACGGAACAGGATTTTTTAAAGATGATATTTTAGTGATCAATTTCCAATATGAAGGTGAAGATCAGAAAGTGTACAAAGGAACTGCTGTTTACCGTTGTCTCACTCAAGATATTCTGGATGGCTTCTGGTCGGAGAAGCATGGTGATCCGCTGTATTTGGGGAGTGAGTATTGTGTGAGGATTAATACGAGTGAGTTTTTGAATTAGATATTTGGGTATTTGTTTTGGAGAGGTTGTACTTTCGGGCTTCGATTCTTGATACAATTTTCTGCGGTGCAGAAAATCACTCGAATTGAAGGGGGAATCTGTAATGTATAGCTTAATTAATTATCGGTCGTCTCTTCGAGTGATTTTTTGAAGAAAAATTGTATCGAGAAGTTTGTGCATTCGTTTTGGAGAGGTTGTACTTATGGGCTTCGATTCTTGATACAATTTTCTGCGGTGCAGAAAAGCAATCGAATTGACGGGGGAATCTGTAATGTATAGCTTAATTAATTATCGATCTTCTCTTCGAGTGATTTTTTGAAGAAAAAATTGTATTGAGAAGTTCGTGCATTCGTTTCGGATAAGTTGTTCTTGCGGGCTTCGATTCTCGATACAATTTTCTGCGGTGCAGAAAATCACTCGAATTGACGGGGAATAGCTTAATTATTTATCGGTCGTCTCTTCGAGTGATTTTTTGGAAGAAAAATTGTATCGAGAAGTTCGTGCATTCGTTTCGGATAAGTTGCACTTTCGGGTTTCGATTCTCGATACAATTTTCTGCGGTGCAGAAAATCACTCGAATTGACGGGGGAATAGCTTAATTATTTATCGGTCGTCTCTTCGAGTCATTTTTTGAAGAAAAATTGTATAGAGAAGGTCAGGCTTACTTTCGGATAAGTTGTTATTGCGGGCTTCGATTCTCGATACAATTTTCTGCGGTGCAGAAAATCACTTGAATTGACGGGGGAATTTGTAATGTATAGCTTAATTTATTATCGGTCGTCTCTTCGAGTGATTTTTTGAAGAAAAATTGTATCGAGAAGTTCGTGTTTTACAAACCTATGTTACTAACCAACCTTGTCAAGGTTCATCAGGACATTGCAAATAACCTTGACAAGGTTGAATAACAGATAAGTAAAATTACTTCTTACTGGTTCGTCAGATGTTCTTTTAAAAGGAAAATAATTGCCAACTGTACAACGACCACCACTATCAATTTGAAAATGAATGTTTTCTTTGAGAATTTATGCCTGAAATATGTCATTCCGATTAGAGCCCCAAAAGTACCCCCAACAAATGTGAGAATCAGCAAAACACTTTCGGCGAGTCTCCTCTTCCCGTTTTTAGCCAACCGCTTATCCCATCCGAATGCAAGGAATGTTAGAAGGGTCACGAGGATGAGGTAGTATTTTATGGCCATAGGATAATTGTTAGGTATTTTATTGTACAAAGTGCATGCTGGGATTTAACTCCGGTATTACCTATTGCCTATTTTGTCAGTGCGGAAGGCATGCGATAATTAGAGGTTATGATTATTTTAATATCGGTAAATTAACACCTATCTTATAAATATGGTGATAAGCTTGTATAGCATTTTCCTGTATTACTAATTTTTCAATTTCTAATTTACTGCTATTTTGACTATCAATTGGCTTTGGATAAATAATCAGACATTTGATCTCTTCAGTTATTAGAGGAAACTTATTTTTCACTTTATTTAACCTTGCATATCCTGCAACCTGTCTTATATCTTGATGAATCTGGCTGTAATTGTATTTGAGTTTATATTTTGCATCAACTACAATTTTTTGATTACCACTACAAATTAAAAAATCCAAAGCATTTCCATTGGTTGAGAATTGATAGTTTAAATCTCCTACATTGAGTTCAGGGTTATCTTTCAGTAATTGTGCGTATACATACAATTCAAACATTTTTGGCATATCTATCCAAAATGGAGGTGTAGAGATTTTTTCTTCTGTTGTTTTGCTAATATTATAAGAAAATCTTTTTAAAATCTGCTGTCCAGTGTTAATAGCTTCTCTGTATTCCCTGAAAAAAGCATTGTGTTTATAGTTTTTAATTTCGTTTACATTTATTTGCGATCCAACGTGCTCAAATGACGGTCTAATGTAATTGATTAACCATGTAATATCATTTTTATCTTTAAAATAGAGATTATTATTTTCAACATAATTAGTACAAAAAATAAAAACTTTATTTAGAAAACGGTTTTCCAGAGAATCTTCTCCGAAAACCTGATATTCACAAACCGTATTTGTGAGTTTGTTTTTAAAAATGTTTTGTTTGATTTGTTGTCCAACTAAAATTTTTCCTTTTACTCGGTTTTTAAGATTTTCCTGTTTTTTATAATAAGATTTTTTTAAACCTTTTCTTGTGATGTCTTTCAGGACATTTAGAAATTTAACAACGAGAAAAGGAGTCAATAAATCTTGTTTCTGAGTAACTTCAATTTCTTTATCGTCCCAATCGATCAGCAGTAGATTGTCTGTATGTTTTGACACTTCTGAGTGTGACATAATCTGCATCAGCATTCCGATGACATTTACTTCATATTCTTTATCTGAAATCTTAATCTGATCTTTAGTTTCTTTATCCCACTGTTCTATTTCTTTTTCAGAAATCTTTTCATTGTCGGTATCAGAAACATTTTCAAAAGATTCTACAACCTTATTATTCAGCTTAGGCTCTACCTGTATATAGCGGCTTTTATCTTTTGTAAGCCAGTCTATACCTACATAATAATCGGAACTGATATTAATTATCTTATCAGCAATTTGATGCTTCTTAAAACACAGATATTCTTTACCACGTTCTTTTTTAAAAGTACGTAGTGATATCTCAACAGTCTGATCGGTAAAAGAGAACAAATGTTTTTCTCGTTCTTTTTCAAAAAGAGATTTTTCTTCTGTAATTGTTAATTTATGAGAAGTATGTTCTTTTAAGATAATGCCCATAATTATTGAATCCTCATATCAAGTGTAGTTTCAATAGAAATAACTTGTTTCAAAGCAGTTTCTTTTAAAACACCATCTCTAATATACTCTAAAAGAATTGGTTTGATTTCATAATTCCAGCGTGTTTTAATATCTCCACCATCTGCAGTTTTATCAATAAAATAAGAGTGTCCCAAAGCAACATCTTTAGGTTCAAATTCCTGAGAGAGGAAGTCAGATTTTGTCTGGTAATCATCTTTTGTAAATAATGCTTTAACTTCTGAAAACAAGTCTGTGTAAAACTCTCCTTCTTTCATCTCAGCAGTTAAATCTTTTGGTAACACCTCTATAAACGCAAACCTCCTTCGTATTGCATAATCAATATGTCCTACACTTCGGTCTGCTGTGTTCATTGTTCCGATGATATAAAGATTGGGAGGAAGAATTAATTTATTTTTCAGTAAAGAATCATCTACTGAATACATACTTTCCACTTCTTCGCCACGGTATTCTAAAGCGTAAATCAGTTCACCTAAAACTGAGGAAAGATTGGCTCGGTTGATTTCGTCTATTATTAATACAAAATTTTCAGGCTCTCTTACAGCTGTATCAACTTCTTCAAATTTTGTTGTAATAGAATTCTTAAAGTCTGAAAATACTTTGTAATAATAGCCATAATGCTGTTTTGCTGAACCAGAGATATTCGCCAATGCTTTAAATGCTTTTTTGTCTGCCGGATCACTTAAAAAAGCTTCCTTAATATCACTGAATTTCATTCTATGTTTCGCAGATTCAAACCAAGAATCGCCGGTGTAGTAAAAAGCAGATTCATCAATATCAAAAAGTTTAACTTTATCTGTCAATCGATATTCGCCTGTATCATCAATTTTAGATTGTACCGTTTCTACAAAATTATCAAACTGTTCATTTACCCACTCATTCTTAGACAATATACTATCTGATTTTGTTGATTTATGATAGTTTTTCAAAGCCAGTTCTGCAAACTCACCCAAAGTCTTATTTACATTCTTATATTCAATTTTTTCACCTTTTGATTCTGCTACAATTCCTCTTACAAAATCTTCGTAAGTATAGCTTGGGTGAAATTGTATCAGCTTAATTTGATCGTTATTCTTTAAATCATTAAATCTATTGAATAAGTTTTTTGCTAAGGCGTCAGCGTAAGATAAAGTATTACTTTTTCTTTCTTCACTACTTTTCTCCCATAATTTCCCAATATATGAATCGTATATTTGTTTCCTAGTAGGAGATCTATCTTCACCATTTGTAGATAGTAAAATTGAATCTTGATTGATTTCTTTTATAATATATTTTGTTGATTCTTTTCTTGCTGATATTTCTTGATTAATTGTAAAAAAAGAAAATATATTCTTTTCTGAAATTTTAGAATTATTACCAATCAACTCTTTTGCAATCAACTTTGCTTCTCTGGTTTTTCCCGTTCCTGGAGGTCCTTGTAAGATGATTTGTTTTTTGTATTTTAGAATATCTAGTTTTTCTTGTGTATCCATTTTATTCATCTCGGAAATTATTGAATTAAACAAATCTGTGTTTTTATTGATTCTTTTAATTGTATTGAATGAAAAGGTATGGCGTAAAGGTTTTACTGTACCATATTGACTACCACTTAAGGTAGCTTCTTTCATACCATATATGTGAATCCCTCTTTCTTTATTACTTTGGTCAAAAAAATACCATTCTTCAACAGGGGCTGTAAGATTCCACTCTTCATCATCAGAAGTAAATATTTCATTTGCTTTACCGTACGCTATAAAGTGACTCCTATATTTAAGTAACAGAATATCACCTTGTTTAATTGCATTATAAGTACCTTTTTGTGGAGTGTTTTCGTGAAGAATGAATGCCTTTTTTTCAACAATTCTATTAAGATTTTCTTCATCGTAACCTTTGTCTTTTTCTCCTACACTACAAGAGTAAAATTTCATTTTTATATGATTAGTTAATAGTTTTTTTTAATGTGTAACTTACTTCTCAAATTGAAAGTCCGCCAATTTAAGCTGTTTTAATCTAAACCTTAATGCCGTTTCCGACACCCCATAACGTTTTGTTAGATCATTTTTTATTGATAGCCAAACTCCGAAAGTATAATCATTTTTGACTAATAAAAAATCTTTGATTCTCTTTCTGCTGCGATTTTCTAGTATGCTTAAAAAAGCTGTTTTCACTTTTTCCTTCGGCATTAGCAAGCAACTTGCAAAATAATTAGCCTCTCGTTCAATAGGATTTTTTTGATGTTCTTCTTCAGCAATATCACTATTCGTACAAAAACCTAAATTGCTATGTAAGTTATGTGACAAAAAATAGTGTCCTAATTCGTGAGCAATGGTAAAATGCTTACGACCAATATTATCAATATCTTTATTAACGAAAATATAAGCTTGATCTTTATTTTTAGTTAATGCTCCAACAAAATCAGTATTTTCAGAATTTACTTCTTTATATTTAATTTTTTCAGAATGCATTATTTCTTGAAATACTTTATGAACCCCACCTTTTTTGACATATTTTGACAATACAGAATTTGCTATTGTTTCTATTTCATTATTTGTCTTCATCATCCATTGCATCAAACAATTCTCGTAATGTCGATCGATCTATATCCCCTCTTGCTGCTAACCCTTCCTCTTTTAGCCATACTTCAAAAAGTTCATCATCACTTTTTTGAGAAGATCTATCATAGGATGCGTCTAATTTTGCAACTATTCCCAAAACTTGCGCTTCTGCTTCTCCCACCTTCACCTGCCCATTCATCAGCATGGGCAACAGCCAGTCTCGCAATGCAGAGAGTTCTTGGTTTTGCTTAAGGTTTGATTGTATTTTTTTATCAGTTGATTTTAAAAATTCATAATACTTTTCTACGATTTCTTTTTTGGGTAGAACGATAGAATATGAATTCATAAAAGAATCAAAAAGAAAATTCTTTATGCCACTTGTTTTTCCTTCAAAGCCAAAGAAAACACCTGCATCATACAAACGTTGCCATTCTTGTTTGAAGTTGTAAATATACTTTTCATCTTTTATAGAAACTGCTTTACAGAAATTAGAACAAATAATGTCAGTATCAAACCTTTCTAAAGTACTTTCTGTTATCAAAGCAATTCTACCTGTAGATTGAACGGGACTCCCACCCGAAATTTCAACAACAAAATCATTAGGCATTAATTTTTTTGAAGAATTACTTTTTAAAATAAATCTTTCTGGAGTTTTTACTTCTCCTTTTCCATTAATTCCATTAATATCTGCACCTCTTATGCAATAAACTCTTTCCGTATAATTTCCTTCAATTTCTTCTTTTCCCCAATCACCAGCTTTTGTGTCTTTTATCCAATCATTAAAAACGGTAACCTCCCACCCTTCAGGAATTTCTCTTTTCAGGGTTTCGTTGTACACCATTTTCCCGCCAGAAGATTTGTAGTCTCGACTACGCTCGACTACCGTAATTTTTTCACGCTCAGCTACCGACTGTTGGCTGAGCGGAGTCGAAGCCAAGGTATCAGAAACTGGAAAATCAAACTGTACAAACCAATAATCATACAGCGTTTTTGCCATTGCTTCCAATTCTGCATTGATGCGGTTATTGAGTTTTATCTTTTTATTAATAGAATTATATATATTATCAATTCCTTCTAAAACGTTTTTCTTTGGTATTGGTATCGGTATATTATATAAATCTTTTTGATAAAGTGCAATTACGGTAGTTGTTCCTTTTTTACAAGTTTCAATAAGTTTTTTCCCAAATATTGTATTAAAATAAGCATTTATAAAAGAACCAGTTACATATTCTTTATGATTAATTCTTACAAGCATATGATTAAATAAAATATTCTTATTTACATCATAAACAACACAGGATTTGCCAACTAATTCTTTTGAATTTCTAACATTAATGAAAAAATCTCCATTTTTTATTTTGTAGTTATCAATTTCTTCACTTGTTGCAAAAGTTTTTGGTAAACCATTAAAAGTATAAGTGCCATTTTCATTTATAAAATTCATTTTGAAATAATCTATTCCATCAATTTCATTTAATTCTGAATTTGAACGTATTAATCCTTGTTGATAACTTGAAATAATATCTTTCCAATAATACCAAGTCCAGTTTTCATCTAGAAAATATGGTGCATTTTTTTGATTAAATGTAGAAACTAAATTACTCATACTTCAACCCTTTTAAATTCTCCAAAATCTTCTTATCCAGTTCATTTCCTTCTGCAAATAATTGGCTGAAATTACTTTCATAGGTTTGCATTTTCTGTGCAAATTCTTCTGTGGTAATTTCTATATATTCTATCTTCACCTCAAAATATTGTCCCGCAGAAAAGCTGTAATTTTTAGCCATTACCTCTTCTTTGGTTACCACTACAGAAAAATCTTCCTCTGCATTCTTTTGGTTCATGGCATCAATAATGCGTTGTTCTTCTTTTGGTTCAAGAACCGTTTTTTGGTTTTTGCCCTCTTTAATAGTTTTTCCCAGTTTGGAAGCATCTACCAAAACGATCTTTTCGCTGTCGGCTTCCTTGTCTATAAATACAATAGAAACATTAGTTCCGGTACTTGCAAAAATATTGCTCGGCATACTTACCACGCCTCGCAACCAATTGCGCTCTATCAGTGCTTCTCTTATTTTTCTTTCAATCCCGCTTTGTGCCGTGATAAAACCTGTAGGAACTACAATTGCTGCTTTACCTTTAGCATCCAGACTGTACATAATGTGCTGAATAAATAACAGATAAATCGCCATCGATTCTTTTTTTGTTTTTGCAATATTGGGAACGCCTGCAAAAAACCTTTCTTTAAAGCTGTCTTTGGTAAGGTCTGCCTGATAATCTGAGAAATCTAATTTAAACGGAGGATTAGAAACAATATACTTAAATTTTTTGCCCAAATGTGCCGGTTGCAAAATAGTGTTTCCTTTGATAATATTCGGGATAGAATGTTGCAGATTATTCAGAATAAGATTCAATCTGAGCATATTAGCCGATTTTTGAGAAATATCTTCAGAATAGATGGTGCAGTTTTTCTCGCCAATCGCATGTGCAATATTCATCAGTAGCGTTCCCGAACCTGCACTCGGATCATATACGCTTGCACTTTTTTCACCCTCTTTTACCAAGATAGCTGCCATAATTCGTGCCACAGCGTGTGGTGTGTAATATTCTGCATATTTACCGCCACTGTCGCTGTTGTAGTCTTTAATCAGATATTCAAAAATGGTGGCAAAGAAATCATATTTCTCAGTGAACATCTTCTCGAAACTTATGTTCACCAGTTTATTGAGCAACGCTCGGCAAAAAGCATCACGCTGTGAAGCATCCCTGATGAAAAAACTGATGTCATCAAACATTTTATCTTTAACACCCGTTGCAGAACTCACCGAATAAATATCGATATTTTCTGCACTGATGCTCCTTAAAGTTCCGTCAAAAATAATTTCCCCAAAATTGGGCTGATTGGAGTTATTAAACAAATAGGCAATTAATTGTTCGGGCTTAAGCTTCGCTGCTTTATTTCCTATTCTTGCGAGAAGAAATTGTTTCTTGTCTTCAGAAAGCTTTTCATAAGCAGACTGAAAATCTTCTGCCTGAGACAATTCCGGTTCTATTTTTTTTGCTTCGTGTATAAACTTATCGTTAAGATATTTATATAAAAAAACCTGCGAAATAATATTAAATTCGCTGGCGTCATTTCCTAATCCGTAGTTCGCACAAACACTTTTTAGTCCATCTATTAAGGTTTTGGTTTGTGCGATAAACTGTATCTCCGTCATTTTTTCTTTAGCTGTAAGTATATTGTTGTTTGTATTCTTTTACAATAAGGTCATTAATATTTTTGGTGGTGTTAAAATCCAGATTCATTTTCTGGGAGTCAATGAATTGCTGTATTACAATACTCATAACTTCCTGATTGAAGTAGGTTTCATTTTTTACCAGTTCCACATTGTGCAGACAAATATCGTCTATTACATTTTTAGTTCCCAGCAATGCTTCGTAAATTTGTATTTCTTTTGCAATAATGGTAGGATTGTCGACCAGCCTTTTATGGATTCTCACATATTTTTCATCATTTTCATATTTAGCTCTGAAAAGGGCATTTTTACGGTTCAGTTCTCGTACCTCATCATAAATTCTGCTCAGAATATGGATATTGTCGCGCATATCTTCCTGATTGACTTCATCTAGATTTTTATTTTTAAAAATACGTTCCAATTCTTCCCGCAGTGTTACAAACTCAGGATCTGCCGGATCTATATTGCGTTGCAGTTCTTCCCTGGTTTGTCTGAGCTGATTTCTGAGCTGGTCTGCCAAAATCATTTCTTCTTCAGAAATTTTGGTAAACTGGAAGAAGATATCTTCCAAAGCGGTATTGATTAAATTAGTATTATCGTTTTCATTATTGATACTGTCTACCAAATTTAAGGTATCTAATCTCCTCTGAACTTCTTTGAGAAGTTGATTGAGTTTATAGAAATCTAATAATCCCAGTAATTCATCATCTCCCTGTAAACGGATAATATTTTTTAGTTCTTTAGCTTTTTGCAAAACTTTGACAAGTTCTGACAATTGCTTTTTATCCTTAATATCGTCCATTTGCAAGCGGAAGCTTTCAGCATTTTTTATGTCATACTGAAATAACTTTTCCTTGATTTCTGAAACATCTTGATCTATTTCTTCTTTAGTTTTAAACAAGTTGCTGTAATTCTGCATTTCATCGCCTAATTCTTGCTGCAACTCCTGGAAATAGTTTTCATTGGTTTCTTTAAATTCTTTAGTGATGTCTGCAAAATCTACTACAAAACCGAAACGATGTTTTTTGTATGGTCTGTTTACTCGTGTTAAAGTTTGTAATAAGTTGTGGTTTTTTACTACTCTTGCTAAGTACAGTTTTTTAAGTCGAGGCGCATCAAAACCCGTCAAAAGCATATTATAGACAAACAATAAATCAATATCTCCATTTTTGAAAGCTTCAATTTCTTGTTTTCTAATATCTTTAGAATTGACGTCATGCAAAATAAGACTAGCTTTTAGAGGAGTATTATTTCCATATCTTTCTCTTTCTTCTCGTACCATTGCATAATCAAACTCCTGTTTTCCGTAGATTTTTTCAAACTGTGCAAAAAGCTCTTTTGCTTGTTCTGAAGTATCACAAACCACCATTCCGCCAATGGTTTCATCTTTCTTTCTGAAATCTTTTAAATCATTCAGAATATATTCCAGCATAGGTTCTGCAAACTTTGGGTGAGCAAAAATTTCACTCTTCGAAATATCACCTTTCAGAATTTTAATTTGCTCCATTACGTCTTGCATCTGCATTTGGTAAGTAGTAGCAATTCCTTCTCTAATCAACCGTAAGGTGTAGCCATCTGCAATAGAACGGTTATAATAATATTTATGGATATACTCTCCAAACAAAACTTTTGAGTCATAATCTTTTGCTACTTCTTTAAGAAGTGGAGTTCCTGTTAAAGCAATTTTTACGGCATCATCATCTGAACGCAAAAGATTTACAAGATAACTACCTTTAGGATTATAGCTTCGGTGTGCTTCATCTATGAAATAAATTCTCTGTATATTCAAATCATAATCAAAAGATTCTAAAACCGTACTGTCATCAGAAAATTTCTGAATATTTACTACAGTTATTTCTTGTTCTCCTGTACTATTAAGTATTGCACTTGCTTTTTTAATATCCTGTATAAATTCTGTTCTGGAATTGACCATTTTTACGGACAAACCTCTGGAGCGAAATTCGGTTTGTGCTTGTATTGCCAAATCTATTCGATCTACAATAAAATAAAATTTCGCAATAGTATTTTTCTTTTGGTAAAAATGAGAAAGGTATTTTACATTGTAGTATGCCAATGCTGTTTTTCCGCTTCCTTGTGTATGCCAAATAATCCCCTTTTTTATTCCTTCATCTAGTTTTTGAGTAATAGCTTTAGAAGCAAAAAACTGAGGATAACGCATAATATGTTTTTGAATAACAATATTTCCTTCTCTATTGGTTCTTTCTACATAGGTAATCCCGAACTGTAAGAAAAAAGCCAATCGCTCTTTAAAAAGTAAAGAAGTTATAATTCTGTTGGTAGGCGTTTCGTAGTTTTTATTCAGCTTGAACTCGTCAGTATATTTTATTGCGACAATATTATTGTCTTTTAAAATTAAATTTTCCAGCTCTTCATTTTCAGGTTTTAGAAGATTCGTATAATTCAATAATTCTTCTTCACGAAAATAATTAAACATTACTCCGTCTTTAGAAGGCGTAGCATAATAAGCACCCATAATAGGCTCTATAACTCCATCTTCATATTCCATATTATTGGAAAATAACATCATTTGCGTAATGTTGGTAAAAGCTCTGAAGTCTTTTAGAGCAAATCTTTTGTTGATCCTATTCCTTTCTGCAATAACACCTTCCTTATTATTTGGTTTCTTAACCTCAATAAAAACTAAAGGGATACCATTTACTAAAACAGTTATATCTGGTCTAAATTCCTCATCTCCTTTCTTGTAAGTTAATTCAGTAGTAACGTGAAATTCGTTATTATTAAAATTTTCAAAATCAATAAGTCGAGTTCCAGAAGTATTGCTTAAATTCCTGAAAAACTCTCTGCCCATATCATCATATTCCAGTTTTAAAGAAACATCAGTTAATAAACGCTCTACCTCATCTTCAGAGATATGAGAATTTATTTTAGAGATTGACTGTCTAAAAATATCAGGAAATATATTATTTTCTTGCAGTCTATCATGCCTATTTTTGGGAATATAGCTGTAACCCAATCTACATAAATGCAGAATAGCTGGTATTTTTACTCTAGAATCTTCGTTAAACATTATTAGCTTTATTGTACATAACCTTCAAATATAATTAAAAAGCATTCAACCGTATTGGGAAAGTTGAAAATATTGAGAATTAACCATTCACAATATCCCCAATCAATCCCAGCAACTCTTCCTCATTCATCACCGCAATGCTCAAAGCAGTAATCTTTTCCATTTTCTTGGGTCCGGCTCCAGTTCCTACCAATACCAGATCTGTATTTTTTGAAATACTGGTGTTGATATCGGCACCGCAGTCAAATAAAATCTGTGCTAATTTGTTTCGCTGTTTCGGGAATGCAGTGAATTCTCCGGTGATGACCACTTTTTTAGAATAGAAATAGTGGTTTTCGTACTTTGGTTTTTTGGTTGGGTAAATAAGTAAAGAATTGATCTTCTTGGAAGCAAAAGTTTCTGAAAAGAAATCTTTTTTTACAGCTTCTTTTTTTATTTGATGATCAGGCTGAAAGGAGTTGTTCAATTTGAAGTACTGAATCATTTTAAGGAAAATAAAACCACAGACTTCAGCATCATATTGGGAGTTGTGATGTAGCTTTTCGCTGAAATTCAAATTCAGCAGTTCAGCAAGTGTTGACAATTTGTGATTGTTCAGGTAAGGAAAAAGCTGTTGGGAAAGCTGTAAAGTACAGATGCCTTGATAGACAGGCAGATTCATTTCATAATACCTGAATAAACTTTCCAGAATCGGAAATTCTACCGTACATCCATTGTGTGCCACGACAGTCTGACCTTCAATATGTTCGAGGATCAAATCCCAAACCTCAGGAAAATGCGGAGCGGTGCAGGTATCTTCTGCAGTGATTCCGTGGATGGAGGTATGAAGAGGAAGGTATTCATTACCGGGTGGCTGTACCAGAAAGTTATCTGAATAGATTACGCTTCCATTTTCAAATACGGAGATCCCGATACTGCAAACGGAACAGGAATCATTGTTTGCCTTTTCAAAGTCAATGGCTGTAAATTTCATTTTCGTGATTTTTTAGTTTTGTCAAATGTAACTAAAAAACGGTTATCCCGATTATGGGAATCAGTAAAATGTGAGTTGGTGAAAGTATTGCAGGAATCTGTGACTCAATAAAGTAATGAAACCCGGTGGCTGAGCGAAGCCGAAGCCACATCGGGCGGGGCTTCGGCTACGCTCAGCCACCTTTTTGTGATATTGATTTGTGATATTCATCCACCTTTGATTTGTGATATTCAGTTATCGGATGATGAGTATTCTTCGTGGGAAAATTTGATCATTTTTATTCAATAAAGAAGTGAAAGGCAAGAATGTGGTCACTACACGAAGTAAGGAGACGCGGTGGCTGAGCGAAGTCGAAGCCACCTCTGCCTTCGAGTGCCTCAGGCATCGGATCATGATTCGTAATTTGATTATGATTTTTGACACTATTATTACTTTTCTATTTCAGTTTCATTTCTCAAATCCCGATATGCGATTGCTAATCCCGGTAAAAGTTCTGGTGTGCCATTCATCAACGCTTCTTTCTTCTTCCTGCTCCAACCCTGCACCTGCTTTTCACGATAGAAGGCTCGATCGATGCGGTCATATTCTTCGAAATACAGCAATTTTACGGGAAGTCAGTTTTTAGTATGATTGGCTCCTTCCCCATTCTGATGTTGTGTGAGTCTGAGTTCGAGATTGTTGGTACTTCCTGTGTAGTAGCTGCCGTCTGAGCACAGGAGGATATACATCCATCCTTTCATAATTTGTGTTTTTTTATTTAAATGTAATAATTTTTATTAATATTCCGATGCCTTCGAGAACCTCAGGCATCGGGACTAAAAGAACTTCCAGGCTCCGAAACAGACAAACTTTATATTTTGGGGAACTGGTGGCTGAGCGTAGCCGAAGCCACAACTGTCGGGGCTTCGGCTACGCTCAGCCACCGATATACTAAAAAAAACTCCGCTAAAAGCGGAGATAAAAATTTAAAGAAGCGTAAACATTCCGAGGTACGGACTGTTACAGGCGAGGGTTTCTTCAACATTATTGAAATACATCCAGAGATGAACTTCCTTTCCTGAATAATAGGCTGATAATGTAATATCGGCAGTCATAGAAGTTCGGTCAGTCAGTGATTCAAAAATTTCAAATGTCCCAAGTTCTTCGCAGTAGCAAACTGCATTGGCTCTGTCGGTGGTTTTTGCATTTCCCTGATTGCTGTTGTCTTCCCATGAAAGTCTCAACACTTGCCCTGTCTGCGGAGCTGCCGACGGATTCTGAAAGCCCGCCAAATCACCTTTCGTGATCAGAACTTTGTTATACACCAGTTGCGGAGTATCGGCAACCACCTCGACTGCCTCACCAATTGTGTATGACGCAGCCATATTCACTTTTGATTTTGAGCCGCTTGCTGAACCAAAATACCTATTCTGAATGTTTTTGACAGGCTGTAAGAAACCAATCACCAACTTAAACTTCAATTGCTGTAGCAATTGTTTTTCACTTGGCGGTTTGCTGCTTGGTTTGGGTGTACTTCTGATAATGTCTTGTCCACGCCAGCTTGCACCTACTACCGGTCCTACTTTTCCTGAAAATCCTCCGAGGATTCCTTTTGTTATTCTTGCCATTTTATTGTATTTTTTTAATTAACAGAACGAAGGTAGAAAGGATTTATCCACCTTGTATCACCTGTGAAAATAGTGACCGCTTATGATGTGTTTTAATCTGTTTTGAATGGTTTCTCCTGACTTCGCTTCGGAAAAGGATTGGTTTTCTTCGGGTCTTCTTCGGAAAAAAGATGTTTTTTCCGAAGAAGACCCGAAGGTGTTCCGAAGAACTCCCGAAGAAAAATCATTTGTTTACTCTAAATAATGGACAGAAAAAATGCCTTCATTTTTTGAAGGCATTGTTGAAAAACGATTTGGGATAGAATATTTTCCGCCCAATCCTGAGATGCGGAATATTCTGAGATTTTCTGATGCGGTGAAGAGTGCTGTCACTGATATTCAGCAACCGCTTCACATCTGCGCTGTCATAATATTGAGAATCATGACCCGGAGATCTTTTGAGGGTTTCTAAAATTTCGGAAAGTAAAGTCAAAACGGCAGTTTCAAACTGTTCTTCCGTCAGCTGAGAATTGAATTTTGTTTTCATCACGTATGTTTATTTATTTAACATAATAAATATTCCCCATATAAAATCTGAAATTATAATTTTTTGTTCACGTAATTTAACGATGACATTGAAAAAATATTGCGTCAAACCATGTATTTAGTTTAAAATTTATTTTTCAGAGTTAAAAATCAATGTTTAAGCATAACTTATTCATCAATCACGGAATTTTTTGGATTGTGATTTAAATCAGATTTAAAGCGTTATCACCGAGTGTTAATAATATTTATTTCTCCTAAGTAAGAAAAAAATGTATTTTTGAAAATTAAATTTAAAAACGCAAATAAGTATGAGTATTGATGTACTGAAAAGAATGGCTTTTGTGCTTACATTATCCGCATCAACCTGTGTTCAGGCTCAGGATAAAGCCGAGAAAGCCCTTCAGAAATTTGACCAAAACTACCCTCAGGAAAAAATCCACCTTCTTTTCAACAAAGATCATTATGTAGCCGGAGAAAATCTCTGGTTTAAATCATTTGTTTTCGAGGGTTACAACCGTTCCACGATTTCCACTTCACTTTTTGTAGAACTTTATGACAGCCATAAAAAGTTGATCGACAAAAAAATGGTTCCTCTGTTGAAAGGTGAAGGAAGCGGGAGTTTTCTTCTGGCATCCACATTAAAAGAAGATGTGTACTTTGTCAGAGCCTATACAACGTGGATGACCAATTTCAGTGAAGATTTCAATTATCTTCAACCTATAACCGTTTATAATCCTTCGTCTCCTCAAAAATTGCAAGCCAATACAGATGCAGCCTGGTCAGCAACTGTAAATCCTGAAAGCGGAACTTTCGTAGATGGAATCAAAACAAAATTTGCCGTACGATTATATTCTAAGGGTATGACCCCTTCAAAATGGAATGGCTTTTTGAGCGATACACAAAATCCCGATACCCCGATTGTGAAGTTTACAGGTCTTGATCAGAACGTAGGATCATTCAGCATTAATCCGCAGGCGGGTAAAACGTATCAGGTGACTCTTCAGGATGAAGCAGGGAAAAAAGTCAGTGTCAATTTACCTCCAGTCAGTCCTTCCGGAATCAATCTGCAGGTTGAAAGTACCAATAGCGCAGTAAAATACTCTATTCAGTCTAAAAACATTTCTGCAGACAGTCAGCCTTATAAGATTCTGGGGACGATCAATAATATATTGGTTTATAAAGCCAACATCAACAAAATGATTGATGTACAATCTGCTTCAATCCCGACCAGCAAACTTATTAACGGCGTTTTGCAGCTTACTTTATTCGATGCGAAAGAAAATGTGGTTGCTCAGCGTCTATGCTTTGTGCAGCCCGATCTTTTGAATATTAAAAAGCCCAACCTTACAAGCAACCTAAATACTGGCGAGAGAGCCAAAAACTCTTTCACAATTGGAAAAATCGCCAATTATAACGGGTACAGCGTTGTCGTAACCGATCCCGAAAGCAGCACATCCGAAGAAGAAAACAGCGTATTAAGCAGTCTTTGGCTAGGTGATTTCAACTCAGATATTTCCAGACCTGCGCAATATTTTACTAAAAACCATCAGTCAGAAGCATTGGATGCCCTCCTTATTTCGGAGAAGTGGAACCGATTTAACTGGAATAATATCATGCTCGGTAATTATCCGATGATAAAGAACAAACCTGAGTCTTATATTTCATATAAAGGAAAAGTGGTTTCTCAGGGTAAACCTGCCGCCAATGCCGATCTTAATTTAATTTTTAAAATGCCGGAAGCGGGAATGAGATTTCATCAGATCAAAACAGATGCTTCAGGACTTTTTGCACTAAACAATCTTGTTTTTGAAGATACCATGACTTTCTCTTATCAGCTCAATTCAAGTGATAAAGCAGCCGTGAGCAATACTCAGGTTTACTTTCAGCCTGACTTCAGTTTTGTACCGCTGCGAAAAGAATTACCTGAGAGCAGAATGAAACTGACCGAAAGAATTCAGGGTGAAGAAGTTCCTGCAAAGGTTGCCCAATCTATCGCCAATCTGACCTCGGAAAAATTCATCAATGAAAAAATAACCGATATTGAAGAAGTCAAAATAAAAGCTGATAAAAGAGGTAAAACCCAAAAGCTGAACGATCAGCTGAGCAGTCCCATGTTTAAAAGCGCAAACGAAATGGTTTTTGATTTCGTCAATGAAAATAACGGAATGGGAGCTATAAATGTTGTTCAGTGGCTTCAGGGCAGAGTTCCCGGATTACAGATCAATTCTCAGGGCGGCAATACGACTGCAACAATGCGTGGTGGAAATGTTGAAATTTTTCTGGATGAAATGAAGATTGACGGATCACTGGTTTCCACGATTTCTGTTCCTGAAGTGGCCATGATCAAGGTAGTAAGAGGATTCTTTATGGGAAGTTCCGGAGGCGGAAACGGGGCTATCCTGATCTATACACGCCGTGGAGGAATTACAGGATCTGTACCTGATACCCAATCTAAGTCGCTGAAAGAAATGAAATTAAAAGGGTATGATAAGGAAGAGCCATTTAACAATCAGATTTATGAAAATATAGAAACACAGACTCTTACAAAAGATTCCCGAAGCACTTTGTACTGGAATCCTTATCTTCCGAAGGATGATAAAGAACCTACAACCGTGCAGTTTTACAATAATGATTCTGCGAAAAGCTATAAAGTAATCATCATCGGATTCGATGAGGAAAATGATACTCCACTATACTATAATGAAATTTTAAAATAAAATAACTGGTTACAGTTCGGAGAATAGATAATATTTTCAAATCATAAAGTTTCTTATAATTTTAAAAGTATTCTTTTTTTTTACTAATTTGCAGATCATTAATGCAGTCAGGCAATGAAAAGAATACTTTTATTCTGTTTTCTCGCGGCTTTTTCAAGTCCGTTTTCTTCACAACAATCCGCTGATAAAGCGCTTCAAACTTTAAACGAAAAATTTTCTCAGGAAAATATTTATATTCTTACTGATAAAGATCTTTATCTTTCCGGCGAGACGTTATGGTTTAACGCCATGGTTTTCAGGAATTTTACAACATCAGACATTTCAACAAACTTTTTTATTGAAATTTATGACCGAAATAAAAAGCAGGTTTTAAAAAAACGGTTTCCTGTTTTTAACGGTGCTGTGCAGGGAAGTATTCAGCTTCCTGAAAGTCTGAGCGAAGATGTCTATTTCTTGCGGGCTTACACTCCAATGATGAGCAATCTGAATGAGGATTTTCAGTATTTAAAGCAAATTCCTATTTACAATCCTGACTCACCCAAAAAACTGGTGGCAGACAAAACATCTGCATGGACGGCAACTGTGCATCCTGAAGGAAATACATTAATACAAGGAATCCAAAGTAAAATTGCAGTGCGTCTTCATTCTACCGGAACTCCGCCTTCAAAATGGGAAGGTTACGTGATTGAAAAAAATAATCCTGAAAAGAAAATCTCCACCTTCAAAGGATTGGACGGCAACGTGGGAGTTTTCACTTTAACACCCGAAAAAGATAAAATCTACGAAGCGGTAATTACAGATAATAACGGAAAGAAAGGTACTATTGACCTGCCAAAAGCTTATGAAAAAGGGATCAGCCTGCAGGTTATCAGTGAAAAAGACAATATAAAATACAAACTTACAAATACCGGAGAAAGTCTTCCTTATTATACGGTTGTTGCAAATATCGGAGATCAGCTCGTTTACAAGGCAAAGATCAATCAGTTGAAAGACGTTTTTCAGTCGATCCCGACGAATCAGTTGATCAACAGCGTTTTGCAGATTACGGTATTTGACGATAAAGAAAATGTTCTGGTCAGCAGAATGTGTTTTGTCATGCCTCAGAATCTTGTCGTTTCGGTACCGGAAGCAAAAGCTAAAGTAGTAAGTACTGAAAAGAGAGCATTGAATTCATTTGACATCAAATCAATCAAAGGTGTTCCCAGTTATTCTGTTACAGTATTCGATCCTGAAGATAAAAAATCACTGCAGGATGAAAACCTTCTGAGTGCTCTATGGCTCAACAGTGCTGTTGTGTCTAAAATAGACCGTCCTGCCCAATATTTTGTTGAGAAACGAAATATAGAAGCTCTTGATGCCCTTCTTATCTCCGAACAATGGAAAATGTTTGACTGGAAAGAAATAATTTCAGGAAAATATCCAGCGATCATCAATCAATCTACAAAATATATTTCCTACAAAGGAAGAGTTACCGTCAATGCAAAACCTGCCGCACAACAAAATCTCGTTATGTTTGTAGACGGAGATTTTTCCGGCAATCAGGTCTTCGAAGTTGAAACAGACAGCAACGGCGAATTCTTTTTTGACAACATGATTTTTGAAAAGCCACTAAAAATAACGTATCAGATCAACGGAGCTAATGCTGCCCTTAAAAGCAGAACCAATGTTTTTATTAATCCGACCAATACTTTTATTCCTTTAAAGAAAGAATTGCCTGCGGTAGAAAATTATCAACTTGTCGACAGAAAATCATCTTCTGAAATTTCGCAATCTGCGGAACTTACCAAAACCATTGAAGCAAGACAATCTAAGAAAGAATATAACGAAAAGATCACTACCATTGAAGAGGTAAAAGTAAAAGCCAAAAAGAAAAACCTCACGCAGGAACTCAACAAAAAACTCAGCAGCCCACTCTACAACAGCATCAATGAAGTAGTATTCGATTTTATCAATGACAACCAGTCTGCGGCCAGTTCACCCAACATTCTGCAGTGGCTACAGGGTCGTGTTGCCGGACTGACCATCAATTATGAGAACGGAACTCCAACTCCGTACATCCGTCAGGGAAAAGCAAATATTTATCTGGATGAAATGTTGATGGATGCAAGCTCGCTTAGCGGAATCTCAGCTGACAATATTGCGATGATAAAGATCATCAAAGAAGGAAGTGTCGGAATAGGCGGTGGTGGAAACGGATCTGTTCTGATTTACACTAAGAGAGGCGATACTCAGGCTCCTGCCCGTACAAATAATATGCTGACAATGACTGATCTTAACTTTTTCGTTATGGAAGGTTATAATGAATCTGAAAAATATCCTGATGCAGATTACGGAAATTCTGAACTTTCTAAAATAAGTTATGATTACCGCACCGTTCTCTACTGGAATCCGTCTCTCGAAGCAGATGAAGCCAACCCTACTCTAATCGATTTCTACAATAATGACACCGCAAAAAAATTCAGATTTGTTATTATGGGATCTGATAATGAAAAATATACACCGGTGTATTATGATAAAATAGTGCCTTAGTTTTATTGTGGTTTATTGTTTTTAGCAAGTTATAATTGCTGTAACTGATTATCAAAAATTTAAAAAAATAGATTGTGCAAACATTCAAGGCGGGGCGACTCGCCTTTTTTCTTTTTAAAACCTTATTTTAGCAGTTCCAAAAATGCCGCATGAATACGACTGACTTTATAAAAAGCACACTCCATATATCCGATAAAAGCATCAATGCTACTTTAAAATTACTTTCAGAAGACTGTACGATTCCTTTTATTTCGCGTTACCGAAAAGATGCGACGGGAAACCTGGATGAAATACAGATTGAGCAAATCTCAAAACTCAACAAACAGTTTGAGGAAATCGTAAAACGTAAAGAGAGTATTTTAAAATCAATTGAAGAACAGAATGGTTTAACATCTGAATTAAAACAAAGGATCGAAGAAAGTTTTGATATTCAGGAATTGGAAGATCTGTATCTGCCTTTCAAAAAACGCAGAAAAACAAAAGCCGATGCTGCCAAAGAAAAAGGTCTTGAACCTTTGGCGAAAATCATCATGAGCCAAAAAGCCGGCGATTTACAGCATTTGGTGTCAAAATACCTCAACAATCAGGTTTCATCGGAAGAGGAAGCACTTCAAGGCGCAAGAGACATCATGGCAGAATGGATCAATGAAAATATGTATGTCCGAAAAAATCTGCGCCGACTTTTCCAGCGAAAAGCTGTCGTTGCTTCAAAAGTGGTAAAAGCCAAAAAGGATGAGGAAGGAGCTCAGAAATTCTCGCAGTATTTTGAATGGGAAGAAAGCCTCAACAGAGCGCCTTCTCACCGACTTTTAGCAATGCTGAGAGCAGAAGCAGAAGGTTTTGTGAAAACCAACATCGAAATCGATAAAGATGAAGCTATTGATTTTATCGAAAATGCAGTCATTAAATCAAGAAATGAAAGTTCGGAGCAGATTGCTTTAGCCATTAAAGATTCTTACAAACGACTTTTGGAGCCAGCCATTTCTAACGAGACCTTACAGGAAGCCAAAGAAAAGGCAGATAAAAAAGCGATTGAAATTTTCTCGGAAAACCTGAGTCAGCTTCTGCTCGCTCCGCCTTTGGGAGAGAAAAGAATTTTGGCGATTGATCCCGGTTATAAAAGCGGCTGTAAAGTAGTCTGTATCGACGAAAAAGGTGACTTACTTCATAATGAAACTCTTTATCCACACGCACCTCAAAACGAAAGCGGAATGGCGATGAAGAAAATCCGTTCGATGGTGAATGCTTATAACATTCAGGCAATATCGATCGGAAACGGAACCGCAAGTCGAGAAACTGAATTTTTCATTAAAAAAATAGCTTTTGACAAGCCTTTGCAGGTATTTGTAGTTTCGGAAGCAGGAGCTTCTGTCTATTCGGCAAGTAAAATTGCAAGGGATGAATTTCCGAGTTATGATGTAACTGTTCGTGGCGCTGTTTCTATCGGTAGAAGATTGGCTGATCCGTTGGCTGAATTGGTAAAAATTGATGCTAAATCGATTGGTGTCGGACAATATCAACACGATGTAGATCAGACTCAATTGAAAAACGAACTGGATTCTACGGTGATGAAATGCGTAAATTCTGTCGGAATCAATTTAAATACAGCAAGTAAATCCCTGTTAAGCTACGTTTCAGGAATTGGCGAGAAAATGGCGGAAAACATTGTGAATTACCGTGCTGAAAACGGTGCTTTTGAAGACAGGAAACAATTAAAAAAAGTTCCGAGATTAGGAGAAAAAGCCTATCAACAGGCTGCAGCTTTCGTGAGAATTAGCAATGCTAAAAATCCGTTAGACAATTCGGCGGTTCATCCAGAAGCGTATGGAATTGTTGAAAAAATGGCAAAAGATTTAGGAATAAAAACCGATGAGCTGATTGCGAATAAAGAGAAAATAGCATTGATCAATCCCGAAAAATACACCAATGAAACGATTGGTATTTTAGGAATAAAAGATATTTTAAAAGAACTTGAAAAACCCGGATTAGATCCCAGAAAAGCTGCCAAAGTTTTTGAATTTGATCCGAATGTAAAAAGCATTAAAAATCTGAAAACAGGAATGATTCTTCCTGGAATCGTCAATAATATTACTGCTTTCGGATGTTTTGTAGATTTAGGAATCAAAGAAAGCGGACTCGTTCATATTTCACAGTTGAAAGAGGGTTTTGTTTCTGATGTCAATGAAGTGGTAAAGCTGCATCAACACGTTCAGGTAAAAGTGACGGAAATTGATGAGGCGAGAAAAAGAATTCAGCTGAGCATGATTCTATAATTAAAACTCATGAAAATTTCAGAACTTAAAGAAAGAAAAATAGTTCGCAGAGCAACCCGTAATTTCGACTTTGAAGGTAAGCGTATTTATAATGAACGTGAATACGTTTTACCTTACAAAATAGATTTTTATGGAAGCGATCAAAAAAGACAATTCGCAAAGTTCATTGATATGATTCCTTTCTTTTTAGTTTTATATTTTATTTTTCACCTCCCTATAATTTATTCCTTCATTGCTACAATTCCTTTAGTGATGATCTTAGGGAGTATCACCGAAACTCGTTGGGGAACAACTTTAGGAAAGAAACTTTTTAAAATAAAGGTAATTGATGACTATGGAAATTATCCGGAAATCACCAAGTCTTTAAAAAGAAATTTTCTTTGTCTTGCCAATTTTTATCCTTCATTCTCAGAACGAACCGTCAAAGATGTTGCTTTTGGAACGCGAACTTTTTTTGAAACACGTCTAAGTATGTTTATGAATAATAAATTGTGTACTACTTATACTTTAAAAGAAAGTCAGGTTTGGGAACTCAGAAAAATGCTGGATCAGGATATTTTGAAACAAAAAAAAATGTGAAATCTGTTGATAAAAAATTCTCACACAGATTTTCACATAGATCACTTGAATTCTTACAAAGGATATTTTATCGCTTTATCCAACTCAATCGGATTGTTGTATTTTCTAACGGATTCTCTTAAACGCTCATTCACTTCACGGGAATTATTTTCTCCTACTTTTGTTCCGTCGTTGAGGTAAAATTCTTCATTACTTTTTGTTGAACCGCTATTGTTTCTCAATGTATTGATCGGAGAATCGTAGTATTTCAGTTTTGTGGCTGTATATTTTTCTTCATTCACCGGAACACTTTGCTCGATCATGTAACTGATGTACTGGTTAACATAAGGTTTCGTCAGCTTCTGAGTTTTTACCAGTTCAAATTTGTAATTGTTCTGGTCGTCATAAAGCTCAACAATCAATCCCGGAAGACCATGAAACTTGTAAGGACCTTCCTGAAAAGGAATATCAGAAGTAAACCATGCAATCCAGTTTCTTCCGCCCCAAGTTGTGGTAGCTTTCTGAAGTTTTAGGTCTTTCACTTCCTTTTTCTCCTCCGTCAGTTTCCAGTTCTGTTTATTTTTCGACGGAAGTTTTAAAATAATATTTTCTAAAACATCATAATATTCATAATCGTCAGTTCCAGATTTGTGGGTGAGAATATTTGAGGTATTAAAATTCGCTCCGTTTGGAATCGCAAGGTTATGAGCAACTAAAGAATCTCCTATAAAAAAATCGCGTGGATAATATCTAATTGCTTTAGGTTCAATATCAAGATGATAATTTTCTTTTGTAGTGACATTCTGTGCAGAGTCTTTCTTGTCTTCTACATCATAAATAAAACGGTGAGTCTGTGCATTTGAGGCGAATGAAGTTACAATAAATGCTGATAAAAGTATTTTTTTCATAGTCTGTTATTTTTGATTGATAAATTCCTGTTCTTCTTTTGAAAGTAAAATTGCAGTCTCCTTGTCTTCTTTGACAGGTATGTTTTCCCAAATGCTTTTATTGAGGTCAACTTTAGATTCCAATCCTTTTTTGTCTGACTTTGAAAAACTATTGTAGATGATTTCACGGCTGCCTTTTTTGGTATGAACCTGATCTTCATAGAAAAAAACAAAATTATCCGTATTCAAACTATTCAGAGAAGGAAGATATACACCGTCTTTTTTGTAAAATTCAAATTTTATTGTTGCGTTACCAAGCTTTTTGCTAAACTTTTTCCCATCCGTTGTTACTTTTTTTTGTGTCGGAAAATCACCCTGCAAATAGGTAAATTCATAACTAGTAATCACTTTATCTTTCTTATTGTACTTAATTTCTCCGTTAATATTGATTCCATAGCTCGATTTTATTTTACAGTTAATGATCTGTTCTTCACCATCATCAGAAATTAAATTACCGGAAAATTTGGTCTCTTTATTTCTTAAATTTAATAGTGTTCGGTAGATTTCATAATTAAAAAAGAAATTGCCAACAATCTCATGAGAGAATTCGTCTGTTTTTTGGCTGAAAACACTGTCTGACTTTATATTTTTCAAATATTTCACATCATTCAGCTGAATTTGCAGAATATTGTCATAATCTTTTCTGAAGCCATCTTTGAAGTTATACATATTGCTTTCGCTCCATAATTTGGCCTCTGCAATCACCATAAAGTGTAATTTATCATTATCAAAAGCTCGTTGTTTTAAAGTAATATCGTAAAGTGACGGATCATCAAAATATCTTTTATGATAATTTTTAAAAACATCTTCAAAAATCGTCTTGATATCAACACTCACAATCTTTACCTCTTCAATATCTTTGAAACTGGGTTTTAGTTTAATTAAAGAAGTGAACGTACTAAGATTTTGTTTTGTGAAACCAGTCGCAGAAATCTCAAGATTTTTTTCTGTAGATTCTACCGGTGCAAAACCGTCATCATTGGTATAGACTACTCTATTCTCAAGAATGATTCTCGCGTTTCCGATCGGCTTGTTGTTTTCAGCATCAACAACCTGTATTTTTTGTGCTGAAAGAAATGTTGAAATAAAGGAAAATAAAATAAAAATTCGTTTCATATAAATTTGTTTAACACCTTTTGTTGTGTACGACAAATATATATTTCAGAAAGCATACAATTCAATACGACATGAGTTATTTAGTAATAAATTATCAATATTTAACTAAAAGCCTTAAAATTTGGGAATAACAGTTAGAATCTTTAAATATTTTAACAAAAAAATTCTTTCTGTTTATGAAAGAATTTGTTGTATTAAAGAAAGTACACAGTTAAAATAAGTCATAAAAAAACCGGCTTTAGTAAGCCGGCTGAGTCTGTCTTATTTTTTAGATTCTTCTACAGAAACCTTTCTGAATTCTTTGAACAATTTGCTCAATTCCAAAGCTGATTTACGAGCTCTTGTACCCGCTGCTTTGTTTCCTTTCTCTGATTGTTGGTTTGCTTCAGTTGCAAACGCTTCGAATTCTGCGTTGATTTTTTCAATAAGTTCTTTCATGTCTATAAAATTTAGTCTGCAAATATATGTTTTCAGATGTTTCCAGCCTAACATTGGGGAAAAAATTTATAGCAAAATGTGAATTATTTAACACAAAACCCAGAATTTTGAGTTTTAAATGTACAAAACCGAAGAAATAATTCAATTCAAGAGTGATTTAAACTTAAATTTGAAATTTAAAATAAATAAGGTTGACAGTAATCTTCATTTATTTATTTTTGCTGAAAACTAAATAAAAACATGATTCAATTAATAAAGAAACACAAAACAATGATAATTTTTGTCATTTGTTTTGCCTTGATGTCATTTATATTTGTACCTAAACAGAAAGAATATTATTTGCAGGAAGAGCTCGATCGTTTCACTGAAAATACATATCCTTACGTTGCCATTGGTGCAAGCGTTCTTTTATTAATGATCATAATGATTATTGGTATCGTAAGAAAATACAAAAGAGCCAACCTTATCAATTTATTAGCCTATACAATTTTTATCTCTTTTTTGTTTACTTTTATTTCCAAATCTATATTTCTTTCTGTCATATTATTCATCAATAGACAATATCATTCTTCAACAGAAATTGTAAAATATGAAGTTTTAAGTATTGATAAAAACCGCTATTTATCGGCTTACAATATTTTAGATCAAAAAGAGCACCTGGATGAAAAAGATTATTTGAAATACTTTGGCAATAATAATTTTATAAATCTCAAAAGAACCGATATAATTTCGATCAGCACCAATAAAGGAATATATGGCATCGATTATCTAAATAAATAAAATATTCAACATCATAATTTTTATGACTAAAAAAATTCTCACCTTTACGTTCGTATTACTTGCAGTTACTATCATTGCTGCACAAAACACCTCAGATCCGGAAACGACCAATAAAGTTACCAACACCGTTACACAGACGGGAATCAGTCTCGGTTCTGTGATCGCAGTCGTTACTTCCTGGGACAGAAATAAATCTTTATTATGGGCAATCATTCACGGTATTTTGGGATGGCTGTATGTAATTTATTTTGCAATAACCGATCGTTAAAAACTAAACAAAAAGACTTTGCATCAATGTTGCAAAGTCTTTCTATTATTATTTAAATACCCGGAAATCCGGATTTTATTTAGTTTACAATTATGCTAAAATCTGAAATCTGAAACAGGTTTCCTCGTCAGTAGAATCAACTAAGATTCTGCCATTGTGAGCATTTGCAATTTCGCTTGCGATATAAAGTCCTAATCCCAATCCTTCCTGACCGTGATGTACTTTCCCTCTTGAGAACGGTTTGAAGAGATGTTTTTCTGTTTCTTCCGATATTTTATTCCCTTTATTGATTACACAAAGTTCAAAATGATCAGATTCTGTAGTTGCTGTCACAATAATAGGTGATTCTTTTTCTCCGTGCGTGATTGCGTTACCCAAAAGATTAGAAAACAATTGTGCTACACGTTTGTTGTCTGCTTTCACTTCATCTTTCAGGCAGAAATCTGTCTGAATAAGTTTGTCCGGATAAGCCATCCTAAGTTCAGAGATAACCTGATGAAGAGTTTCTTCAAGAGTTTTGCTGTTTTCATAATTCAGATTGATTCCTCCACCGAGACGTCCTCTTGCAAAATCAAGCATATTGTCAATCAAACCTTTTGTACGATTGGATGAATCCTGAATGACTTTTGCCAATCTCTGATTTCTCTCATCCAATGTACTCCGTAATAAAAGCTGAGCAGCATTGGAAATCGCATTCACAGGATTTCGGAGATCATGACCCAAAATAGCGATAAACTGCTCTCTTATTTCTCCATTTTCCTGTTCTTCCTGCAACTGCGCCTGTGTTTCGCTGAGATTTTGAAGAGAATCCAGATGAAATGCGATCAGTTCTGCAAAGAGTTTAAACATATTGATCGTCTTTTCATTGTTCACCAATGCAGGTTTAGGATCAATTGCACATAAAGTTCCGAAGAAATCCCCGTTTTTCAGGATCAGAGGAATTGAGATATAGCTTTGAAGACCATATAATTTTGGAGTGTGATGATCTGAGTATAAAGGATCTTTATCTACGTGATCTATGGCAACAGTTTTTTGGAATTCCATTACCTCATTACATATCGTAGTTTCCACTTTCAGTTCGCCTCCCACTCCCAATCCGAAATCAATCTTATCATTTACTGCACAGGCAATCCAACGATCTTTGGTGACTCTCGCAACAACTGCATAACCCATTCCTGTCGTGCTGCAGATTACCTCCAGAATATTTGCTACTGCAGGAATTTTATTTACCTGTTCAATATCTTTTTCAAAATCAAATGACTTTGCAGAATCCATCATATGAAATATTTTTAATCATGTTGACTGTAAGGTTGTTGACACCCAGTCATAATCAGCGGATAAAGGTAAGAAAATAATCTATTAGATTTAATTTGAATCATTGCTTCATATTAAGATTTCTAATTTTTCTGCCTTCGTCAAATAGGTATTATTTATATCTTTGAAATGATGCAATCGATTGCTATAAATTAATTTATCTTAACTGAATTTCATTACACAGACAGTGCAGGATAATTTCTATTGATAATAATTTTAGATTGCGATTAACAAAGAAAATGATATTTAAATATTTTCTTTTAATTAAATAATTCTCTGATAAAATGAAAAAATACGTTCTTCTCGTACTTATACTGTTATTCTCGATTCATATATCGGCTCAATACAAACCGTGGACTTCCGCAAAACAACCACTAAAAGAAATCAAAGCTTTAAAGAAACAAATCAAAGCTCCAAAATTCAGAAAAGCAGACTATCTGATTACAGATTTCGGTGCAGTAGGTGACGGAAAAACAAAAAATACGGAAGCTTTCAAAAAAGCAATTGAAAAATGCAGTGCTGAAGGTGGCGGAAGGGTTGTTGTTCCAAATGGAGTTTTCCTAACGGGTGCAATTTATCTTGAATCTAATGTAAACCTTCATTTGACCGATGGTTCAACGATTCTGTTCAGTCAGGACAGCAACGACTACCCTATCGTTTTCACGCGTTGGGAAGGGATGGAATGTATGAATTATTCATCTCTAATCTATGCTTATGAAGAAGAAAACATCGCAGTGACCGGAAAAGGAACTTTGGATGGAAATTCAGATTTAGACAACTGGTGGTTCTGGTGTGGTGCAACAAAATATGGTTACAACACATCGCGTCCGGGAAGACAAAATCCTGCAAGAGCTAAACTTCACGAATATATGGCCAACAGAACGCCTGCCAGAGAGAGAATTTTTGGAGATGGATGGTACTTAAGACCGAATTTCGTTCAGCCTTACAAGTCTAAAAATTTCTATATGGCGGATGTTTTGGTAAAAAATTCTCCAATGTGGAATCTCAATCCGGTTTTGTGTGAAAATGTTTTAATTGAAAGAGTAAAAGTAATCAGCCACGGACCAAACAACGATGGTTTCGACCCTGAAGCCTGCAAAAATGTATGGATTAAAGATTCCTATTTCGACACAGGAGACGACTGTATTGCCATCAAATCCGGAAGAGACGAGGACGGAAGAGACATCGGAAGACCAGCCGAAAACCACATCATCGAAAACTGCGAAATGAAGGACGGTCACGGCGGTGTCGTGATTGGAAGTGAAATTGCCGGCGGCGCAAAAAATATCTACGCCATCGGAAACGTGATGGACAGTAAGAATCTTAACCGTGCTTTAAGAATTAAAACCAGCTCAAGCCGTGGCGGAACGATAGAAAATGTATTTTTCTACAACACGAAAGTGGGTGCTTACAAAGAAGCGGCCGTTCGTTTCAATATGCATTATGAAAAGCCTGGAAATCATATTCCGACCATCAGAAATATCTGGGTTGAAAATTTAACCGTTGACAAAGGCGGAAAATATGCCGTATTTTCTGATGCTTACGAATCTTCGCCAGTAACCGATTTTACAATGATTAATGCTAAAATGGTTGGCGTTCAGATTCCTTATAAAGTAGATTACCTGAAAAATGTGACTTTAAAAAATGTAACCGTTAACGGACAGCCATTAACTGAGTTAAAACCATAAAATGCGAAGAAAAACCATTTTCGCCGGACTTCTGGTTTTATCGGCATTCTCACTTTCCTATTCCCAGTCGAAACATTGGCAGAATAATGAGCGTGAACTGCATTACAAGGAAGACAAAGGCGATTTTTTACTGGTCAACGGAAAATACAGATTCAACCGGGCTTTGTATGGTGACAACCGTGCATCGAGAGTTGAAGCGGGAGATTTGCCTGAATTTGCGCTGTATCTTCCGGGAATGGGCGGGAATCTTCAGTTTGTTATTCAAAAAGAAAATTCGATTAAGAAATTAATTCAGGCTGATAAAATTGAAACGCGTTACCGACCTGGAACGATGCTGTATGAAATCAAAGACCCGATTCTCGGAAACGGAACTTTAAAACTGACCGTTCTGGCACAAGCTGAGGAAGAAGGTTTAATTTTAAAAATGGAAACTGTGAATATAGATTCTTCCACAAAAATCTATGCAGTTTACGGCGGTGCGAGCGGAACGACTTTCAGCAGAAACGGCGACATAGGTGCAGACCCTGAATCCGGATTTTATCTGTTACCTGAATATTGTCTGAACAATCAGTTTCAACTCAATAAAAATCAGTTTCAGCTTAATTATTTAAATAAGAAAAAAGAAACTCAAACCGTTTACGGAAGTTTTTCTAATGTCACTTCATTACAGCAAACTGATGCTGAGACTTTGGAAAAACTGGCTGAATTTACTCAAAATAAAACAGACAAATCTCCGATAGTTTACGCTTCGTATTCTTCACAAAAACAACCGGTTTACATTCAGGTTGCGAAAGGAAAATCAGATAAGAATTTTTCAGATGAAGATTTGAAAAACATTTTCAATGATGCTGAAAAATCCCGTTTAACATTAACGAACAGAATTCAGCTCAAAACTCCGGATGCAGATTTAAATAATTTCGGAGCCAATTTAGCGGTTGCAGCGGATGGAATTTGGGAAAGTCCGACCTTCCTTCACGGCGCCGTTGCCTGGAGAATGCGGTTGAATGCGTGGCGCGGAGCTTACACAGCCGATGCGTTGAACTGGCACGACAGAGCGAAAGAACATTTTGAAAGTTATGCAAATTCGCAAGTTTTAAAACCCGATTTTGCACCCGTAGAAATGGATACGATACGTCACCTTGCCCGACACGAAGAAAAAATGGGAACTTCCGTTTTTTCCAGCGGATACATTTCCAGAAATCCGAACGACAACACAAAACCGCACCATTACGATATGAATCTGGTGTTTTTTGACCAGATGTTTTCACACTTCAGTTACACCGGAGACAAAGAATTCCTGAAAAAAATGTGGCCGACAATGGTTCGCCATATGGATTGGGAAAAACGAAATTTCAAACGTGGCGATTTGTATGATGCGTATGCTGCAATTTGGGCGAGTGATGCGCTTCAATATTCGGGTGGAAAGGTGACGCACACTTCGGCCTATAATTACAGAGCCAACCGTGAAATGGCAAAACTGGCGAAAATCATTGGCGAAAATCCTCAGCCTTACGAACAGGAAGCAGATGCGATTTTAAAAGCAATGAAAAACCAGCTTTGGATAAAAGAAAAAGGTTATTTTGCTGAGTACAAAGATGCTTTGGGCAATCAAATCATTCACGACAAACCGGGAATCTGGTCGATTTATCACGTTTCCGACGCGTTTATTCTGAATGAATTTGAAGATTATCAAAACTTACAGTACATCAATCATCACACACCAAAAATTCCGATTACCGTAAAAGGTGCTGATAATAAAGACTATTTTACTTTGGCGACTACGACTTGGCAACCATACGACTGGTCGATTAATAATGTGGCTTTGGCAGAAAATTTACAAACCGCTTTGGCGTATTGGCAAGCTGGAAGAACTGAGGATGCGTATCAACTTTGGAAGGGAAATCTGGTGGAATCGATGTATTACGGCATCAGTCCGGGAAATTTCGAACAGCTTTCTCATTACGACGCGTTTCGTGGAGAATTGTACCGTGATTTTGCCGACCCGATTGGTGTGGCGTCCAGAACTTTGACGGAAGGACTTTTCGGAGTCTATCCGAATTTACTGGAGAATAAAATCAGCATAAAACCCGGTTTCCCGAAAAACTGGAATTCTGCCGAGCTGAAACTTCCCGATTGGGATTATCAGTTTACCAGAACTTCAAGAAAAACCGAGTATTTATTTAAATCAAAATATCAGAATCCGGTGGCGCTGGAAATGCATATTCCTGTGAATTATTCCAATATCAAATCGGTGAAAGTGAACGGTAAAAAAGTGGATTGGAAGATTAAACCGAATTCTATTCTGCAACCATTTGTTCAGTTTGAAACGACGAAAGGAAAAGATTTTAAAATTGAAATCAACTATTCCGGAGAAGAACTGAAAAACGAACAAACCGATTACATCAATTATATTTCCGAAAATCTTCAGTTGAATTTTGATTCAAAAAAGAAAATTAAAAATATCTACGACCCACAAGGACTAATCAAAAATTCCCCTCCTCTGGAGGGGTGGATTCGACCGAAGGGAGAAGACGGGGTGGTTAACCACAAGTTTGAACTTAAGCAAGAAGAGAGAAAAGGAACTTTCTTCGTTCAGGTCGAGCAAAACGGAACAACTTGGTGGCAACCTGTGAATGTTGACATTCGTTTTCCTTTGGAGACAAAATGGGTGAATAAAAAATTGCAGATTCAGTCGAAATCATCCAGTCCAATTAATGGAAAGCTATCTATAAATGGTTTAAATAAAACTTTCTCGATTCAAAAAAATCAAAATACAGTTATTGAAATTCCTGCGAATGTTTTGAGCAAAGGAACCAATTCAATCGTACTTGATTACAACGGAATTAAACAGAATATCGAAATCACAGATTGGGAAATTGAAAACAAAGGTCAATTCAATTCCATTTCTTTGGCTTCAAAATACAATGAAAAAGTAACCGAAATTTTCAATCAGAAATACCTTTCACCAAGATTGGAAGTTCCGACTTTACAGCTTCCGTGGCAGGGAATCGGAAACTGGTGTTACCCGTTAATTACCGCTCAAATCGATGACAGCGGATTGATGAGCAAAAGAAAAAATGGCAAAGTTGAGTTTCTCGGAGTTCCATTTTTAATTGATAAAACCGATAGAAACATTGCGTTTGTAAGTCAGTGGGATAACTATTCGGATGCTTTAGAAATTCCAATTTCAGGAAAAGGAAAGAAAATTTATTTTCTGATGGCTGGAACGACGAATCCGATGCAGTCGCAGATTGTAAATGGAAAAATTACGGTTCAGTATGCAGACGGTTCGACTTCAGAATTAGAACTGAAAAATCCGACGAACTGGTGGCCGATTGAGCAGGATTTGTTTGATGATAATTTCGCATTTGAAATTTCAGATGACAAAATTCCATATCGAGTGAAACTGAAAACCGGAGAATTATATAAAGGCGGAACTTTAAGCAAATATTCGAGTATCAAAGGGTTTACAGACCGTCAGGTGGATGGTGGTTCTGCCACAATTCTGGATTTGCCGATTGATGCGAGTAAAGAATTAAAGTTGATAAAATTAACGGCTGTGAGCAATGATGTAGTGATTGGAATGATGAGTGCGACGGTTTTGAAATAGAAGAAAATGCCACGAATGCACGAATGTTTTCTTATGGAAGAAAAACTTTTATTTGTGCATTCGTGAAAGATAATATAAAATAATGAAAAGGCTTTTAACCGCAAAAGCATCAAAAGAAATAATTGAAAAAAAGTGATTCAAAAGTTTGCAAAATGTTGAATCTAAATACTGTCATTTTGCTGACTTTTAAGTGTCTAGAAAACATAAAAATCTTTTGTCTCTTTTGCGGTTAAAAACATCATCAACTAATAAAATTAATTGCGTAATGAAAAAAATTACAATATATCTAGGGATTTTCCTGATGGGATTTTCTTCAGTGAATGCCCAGAAAATCGACCGGAAAAAGGTCGTTCAGCGACATAATATTGTCAACACAAAAGCCGATACGCTTTCCACTTTTACGGTTGGAAACGGAAAGTTTGCCTACACGGTTGACATTACCGGAATGCAGTCGTTTCCTGAATATTACAAAAACGGTGTTTCTCTCGGAACACAGTCTGAATGGGGCTGGAACAGCTTTCCGAATAAAGAGAATTATAAATTTGAGGAAACTCTAAAGCCTTACGATTTCAATAACGACGGGCGAAAAGCTTTGTACTCTGTTCAAATCAAAGAACCGGAAAGAAATAAAGGTGCTGTGGAATATTTCCGTGTGAACCAACACCGTTTGCAGTTGGGAAATATTGGGATTGAACTGATGAAAAAAGACGGTCAGAAAGCGAAAATTTCAGACCTGACCAACGTTAATCAGAAGATTGATTTATGGACAGGAATTATCACCAGCGAATTTTCTCTGGAAGGAACTCCGGTGAAAGTATGGACGGCTTCTTTCCAAAATTCAGATAAAATCGGGGTGAAAATTGAATCTGATTTGGTGGCGAAAGGCAAGCTTAAGGTTTTTGCCAAATATCCGCATCCGTCGGGACAGTTTTTGGATGATGCCGCATTTTATGGAAGAGAAAACGAACATACCACGAAAATTGTTTCTTCACAGTCGACGCAAGGTTTGATTCAGCACAAATTACAAAGCACAGATTATTATACTCAATTCAATTTTACGGAAGGAAAACTTCGTGAGGCTGGAAAACACTACTTTGTTTACGAACCTTCTTCGAAAAACAAAACCGTTGAATTAAGTGTAGAGTTTTCGGCTAAAAGTCCAAAATCTAACAGAACTTTATTCGCGGATGCAGAAAAAGAAAGTACTTCTGGCTGGAAAAACTTCTGGGAAAGCGGTGCTGCTGTTGATTTTGAAGGAAGTACAGACCCAAGAGCCAATGAATTGGAGAGAAGAGTTGTTTTGTCAGAATATTTAACCAAAGTTCAGTGTGGAGGAAACAATCCGCCTCAGGAAACAGGTTTGACATTCAACAGCTGGTACGGAAAACCGCATACGGAAATGCATTGGTGGCACGGTGTTCACTTTGCACTTTGGGGAAGACCTGAGATTTTGGAGAAGCAACTGGATTATTATTTCAGGTCATTTGATAAAGCTAAAAAATTAGCAGAAAGACAGGGTTACAAAGGCGTTCGCTGGATTAAAATGTCGGATAACGAAGGAAACGAAAGTCCGTCCTCAGTTGCTGCATTTTTGATTTGGGAACAGCCACACATTATTTATATGACCGAACTTTTGTACCGCAACAGCAAAGACAAAAAGGTTCTTGAAAAATATAAAGATTTGATTTTTGCGACGGCTGATTTTATGGCTGATTTTGCAACTTATGACAAGGAGAAAAACCGCTACAACTTAGGAAAAGGCGTAATTCCGGCTCAGGAAGTTTTTCCAGCAAAAGATACTTACAACCCGACTTACGAGGTGGCGTATTGGGATTGGTCGCTGAAAATCGCTCAGCAGTGGAAGGAAAGATTGGGTCAGCCGAGAGATAAAAAATGGGATGATGTGATTAATAAACTGGCTCCGCTTCCGGTACAGGACGGCGTTTATTTATCGACAGAATCAGCGAAAGATTCTTTCACTTTTCCCAAGTGGATGACCGACCACCCAGCAGTTTTGGGTGCATTAGGAATGGTTCCTGAATCTCCGAAACTGGATAAGAAAATTATGAAAAACACGCTGGATGTCGTTTGGGAAAGATGGAACTGGGAACATACCTGGGGTTGGGATTTCCCGATGACGGCGATGAACGCAGCAAGACTTGGACTTCCAAATAAGGCTTTGGATGCTTTGTTTATGAACATTCAAACCAATACCTATCTGAAAAACGGACATAACTTCCAGGACAAACGTCTTAGAATTTATCTTCCCGGAAACGGTGGTGTTTTGACGACTGTTGCGATGATGTTGGAAGGTTGGGATGCTTCGACAGGAGAATTTCCAGGCTTCCCGAAAGACGGAAGCTGGAAAATAAAAGCAGAAGGTTTTAAAAAGATGCCTTAAAAATTTCACATTCATATAGTTTCTAAAGTCTGTTCCGAAAGGGGCAGGCTTTTTTGTTGGAGAGTTGGAGAATAGAAGAGTTGGAGAGTTGGAGAGTTGGAGGGTGGAAAATATTCTAAACTTTCAGGGTTTTGAAAATCTTGAAGGTGCAAATGGGAATTTTACATAATTTTAATCAGATGACTCGGAATTTCATAATCTACTGATAATTAACAGTTTTAGACTATCAACATTATTAAAAACATTCATGAATCTGTTACTTCAAATTTTTGTATCTTGTTTTCAGCTATTAATCGCTTTTGATTTTAGCTGTTTTTTAACTGAATTGCATTTCCTATCTGTAAAAAATCATGGCCGAAACATTAGAAATCAACATCAATGAAAACTCCAGAGTTCCGAAATACAAACAGATTGTAGATTCTATTCTGAACGGAATTGATGGAGGGCAAATAAAAATCGGAGAAAAAATTCCGTCAATCAATGAACTCAGCGAATCCTGCTTTCTCTCCCGGGATACCGTGGAAAAAGCTTACAAAGAGCTTCGCAAAAGACAAATCATTGAATCTGTAAAAGGAAAAGGTTATTATATTTCCCGAATCAACAAGAACGACATTATCAATATTTTCTTTCTGATCAACAAGCCGAGTACGTATAAAATGATGATTTACAATTATTTCGTCAATGCAATCGGTACCAAAGGCAATGTGGAGATGTACATCTATCACTGCGACGAAACGCTGTTCATCAATGCGCTGAAAAAAAATCTTGGTGGATTTGATTATTATGTCGTGATGCCTCACTTCCGTGATGAACAGTCGAAACATACGAGTTCAACACAGGAAGTTTTAGATATAATCGAACAGATCCCAAAGAATAAATTGTTGCTTTTAGACAATACAAAGCCTAATATTTCAGGAGATTACGGTTCAATTTTCCAGGATTTTGAGCATGATATTTATGATGCGCTGAAGGAAGGTTTAGATAAAATTAAAAAGTACGAGAAGATTATTCTGGTCTATCCTGACAAATCCATTCATCCCTACCCTTTCCGCATTGTGCGCGGTTTTGAGCAGTTTTGCAGGGATTTTAAACTCGACTATGAAATTCTAGATGAAATTTATCCCGACATGGAACTCCAGGACAAAGATATTTTCATCACCATCCGTGAGCGTGATTTGGTGAATCTGGTCAAGCAGATCCGTCAGAAAAATTTAAAACTGGGTGAAGACATCGGAATTATTTCCTACAACGAAACCCCTTTGAAAGAATTGCTGGGAATTACCGTGATTACGACTGATTTTAAGGCAATGGGAGAATCTGCTGCGTATATGATTTTGAAAAATAAGAAGGAGCAGGTGAATAATGTTTTTAAATTTATTCAGAGAGAATCGCTATAGATGATTGATGATTGATGATTGATGGTAATTATACTTTAAAATAGTATTGTCCAAATATTTATTCAAAATAAATTGGAATTTTTTACAAAATTTCTACAAAAATATTTAATTAAAATGATCAAGAAATTAATATTCGCCCTGACTTTTTTAGTGGCAATCACTGTTTTCGGACAGAAAAAAAATGATATCCAAGCTGTAACAGATGCTGCAGAAAAACTGAGATCAGCGATGATAAGTGGTGAAAAATCCGCACTGCAATCTTTAATTGTACCGGAACTTACTTACGGACATTCGGGAGGTCATATCGATGATGCCAAAGAATTTGTTGAAAAACTGGTCAGCAAAAAATCAGATTTTCTAACGATTGATATTACGAAACAAAACATACAGATCGTCGGAAATACAGCGATTGTCCGTCATCATTTTTATGCAACGACTGCTGATTTGGGGAAGGAACCGGGTGATGTGACTTTGGATATTTTACTGGTCTGGACAAAGGTGAAAAACGACTGGAAATTGTTGGCGAGGCAGGCAGTGAAGTCGGAGAAGAAAAAATAAAGAAAGTACCAAGTTGTTTTAGTGAGATTTAATGAAAAATTACACAACAGAAAAATATAAAATTAGTATTTACTCTGACACAACTTTTAGCGAAGGCTCGGCTGACAATATTCATCAATATGATTTTGCTTATTTAGACGAATCTGAATATCACCCTACAACAGTTTTTGGAATTAAAATTTTTAACGAAAACAGACTTATCAAAAGCGCAGCAATTGGTTCCGCTGGTGGATCAACAGGTATTCATGAAACTTCGACAATAATTGAACCCGACAGAATAATCATCTGTTGCTCCGATACTGTTTTTTGTTTATCAATTCCTGAATTAAGTTTATTGTGGCAAACGAAAGCTGATCAAGCAACTTGTTTTGAAATTTTTAAATGCAAAGATGATTATATTATTCATGGTGAACTTGAAATTTCAAGACTTGACAAAAACGGAAAAATTGTTTGGCAACAAGCTGGCAAAGACGTCTTTACAACATTGGATAGCTACGACACTTTTGTAATTACTGATGAATATATTTTGGCTACCGATTGGGAAAACAGAAAATATAAATTTGATTTTAACGGACAAATCATCCTCTAAAAAAATTGCGGAGTTCACAAATAATCCTTCGAAGCATCCACCGCCACAAAAACAAAATCCTTAGCCTCTCCATTTTCTTTATCAGGCGTAAACTGTACAATTTTATTTCCATCAGACTCGCCAATGTATTTGTACCCGCCGGTTCTTGGATTGTACCACCAACATTTTTTCTTCTTTCCACTGATCTTCGACAAATCGATTTGCATATTTCTTCCGGTGTAATTGTACACGAGCAGATAATCTGCTCCGCGGGTAGCAATAAGTCTTTCGTAACGTTCGCCCATTTCGCCTTTAATAATACTTTGATCCGGAATTCTTTCAAAGTACGGAAATTTCAACATCAGATTTTTTAAATACTGCATCTGCACAAAACCTGCGTCATTGAGACAGTCGTACCAAGCACGCTGAGCTCCGTATGCAGGCGACAGACCTGGTCTGTAAAACTGCATGATGGAATTGTGCCCGTACGTATGCCCAAAAGAACCGGCAAACACCGACCAATATGCATATCTTCTTACATCATGATCTTTCCATCGTGGTTCGCTGGCATCGTGAAGTCCCTGTGGAATGTCTTCGTAGGATGGTTCGCCATCGATGATGGGTTTTAAAGGTTTCATCGAAAGTGCTTTTTCGGCATATCTCCAGTTGTCTTCTTCGGTATCGGCGATTTTTTTCGATTCACCGTCGCCTTTCCGCTGTCCGTATCTTCTGTGACCGCTCTGGAACATATTAAAATCTAACCAACCGGCACTGTTAAACCAATCTGCTGAACTCGTAGCACCGAAAGGATGATAGGTCATCAAATGGTTTTTGTCAACGGACTTTATGCTATTGGCTAAAGCTTCCCAAACTTCTGTTTTGATATCGCCTCTTAAATCGCCTCCGATAAACCAAATGATGTTGGGTGAATCTTTATACCGTTCCGCTAAAAACTGTCCGTACTTTTTTGCCTGATCTACATCCATTTTTCCTGCTTTTACCAATCCGCCCCAGATGCAGACCATCCCGATGTAAATACCGTTTTTCTCGGCTGTTTGTACAATGTAATCCATGTGATCCCAATATCCGTACACGCCTTTTTGATTGATGTTGCTGAAATCAAAACCGTCAGTCATTGAAGTCTGCCCGTATTTGTTATGAGAAGGAACGGCATTGATGGTCTGTACCTGAACGACATTGAATCCGTTTTTTGCACATTGACTCAGATAAAAATCTACTTCATCCCGATCAGTACGTTCCGGCAGAAGCCATCCGGTTTCTCCTAACCAGAAAAATGGTTTTCCGTTTTTATGCTGTAAATATCTGTTGTTAGAGCTGACCTGCAGAGCTCCATTTGACCATGGTAATTCCTGTTTTTTGTTTTGAGAAAAGGTAAATACAGAGTAGATTATTGTGAGGATTGATATTATTTTTTTCATGGTTATTATGGAATTTTGTTTGACAAGATAAGTGAAATGAGCTATGCTTTTAAATTTATGCGGTAAATTTTTTATCGCAAAGATTAATTTTATTCTGTTTTAATTTTAAGAATGCAAAGGCAAATAAAATTTGCTTCGCAAAGCTTGAAAACAGAATAAAACAAATCATTCTTTCCCGACTCTCAAGCAAGTGATTTTCCTGAAATTTCGTTATAATTTTTCCACCCTTTAGGGCTGGGGCAAGAAAAATTTATCATTATAATCGGTGCTTATTATTTTAATACAAATAAAAAAAATACAATTCATGGAACTGTATTTTTTTGGTATGATTATTCAAAATATTTTATTTTAACGCAAAGTGCACAAAGAATTTTTAATACTATCTGCTTTTAAGTTACACAAAGCCGTTTCACTTATACAAGCTCACTAAGCTTCTCATTCATTACAAAATAAGGACATTTTTTGATCTGAAAATTGATGGTTCGCATTCTGTAAAGTTGTACTTAGATAAAGTATCTTTTAATGAAAACGTAAAAAACTTTCAGGATCCCTCTTCCACCTTCCCGATCTAACCTACTTCACCCTAAACTTCTGCAACTCCTTCGGCGTATCACAGCAAACCTGCTCCATCACCTGTCTGAACTGCATTTTCAGCATTTCAATGATATGATCGCCACCTTTTTTACCTAAAGCTCCGACGGCATACATAAACGTTCTTCCCATAAAGGTAAATTCTGCGCCGCAACTCAAAGCTCGCGCAACATCCGGACCGGTTCTTACGCCACTATCCATCATGATTTTAATCTGACCTTTGTATTTTTCGCTGATCTCTTTTACTACCGCAATCGTTGATTCTCCGGCATCCAGCTGTCTTCCACCGTGATTGGAAATGATCATTCCGTCGAAACCTAAACGTACCGCTTCGGCTGCATCTTCATCGGAAGCCACACCTTTGATGACAAGCTTTCCTTTCCACTTATCGCGGATGGCTTTGATTCTGTCTGAATTTAATCTGCCGGAAAAAGTAGAGTTCATGAACTGTCCCAGTTGTTTCACGTTCATGTTTTTGTCCATGTATTTTTCCATTGTTTTAAAACTCGGAACGCCATGTTTTAAAATTTCAAGACACCATTCAGGTCTCGCCAACGCTTGCGAAACGTTTCTGAAATTCAGTTGCGGAGGCATTGCCAAACCGTTTCTAATTTCTTTTGCTCTGTAACCAAAAGTCGGAACATCGGACAAAACACATAAAACGTCATAACCAGAAGCTTCACAACGGTCAAGAATATCGTCACGCAACCATTCTTCTCTTGGATGGTAGAGTTGATACCATGCTTTTCCTTCCGTTAATTCAGCAATTCTTTCGATACTGCTGGTCGTTACCGTACTTAAAATAAAAGGAATATTATGTTTAAAAGCTGCTTTAGCTAAAATTTCCGGAGCATTCGGCCACATCAAACCCTGCAGACCAACCGGAGAAATTCCGAACGGTGCGGAATATTTTACGCCGAATAGTTCCGTTTCCATATTGGCTTCCGTGTAGTTGTTGTTTAAATATTGTGGACGAAGGAGAACATCTCTCAATTCACTTGTATTTCTGTCGCGGTTGATATTTTCGTTACAGCCGCCATCCAGATATTCGAAAGCGAACCGGGGCATTTTCTTTTTTGCTTTTTCGATCAGCAATTCGAGGGAAGCGTAGTTGGTATCAAATGGAAAGGACATAATTTGTTGTTAGATGTTGGATGTTGGGTGATGGACATTTAATGTTGATGTTAAAAACTAAATTACTGTTTTTATTACCGGCATCTGACTTCCAGCTTCCAACAAAATTTATAAATTAAGAATTAAAGGCTGAAGCACTTTCATCTGATAATGCTGCTGTAAAAAAGTTTCGTCTATTTTTTTGTTTGAAATTACCATTGATGCACCCAAAGCCGATCCCAGAGGAGAGTGTGTTGACATCACATTGTAATGCTGGAAATGGTGAGACATCAGTTTCATAAAGACATCATTGTCTGTGAAACCTCCGTCAATGTAAATATTTTTTATTTCTGAATTTCCGATGGCATTGGTAATGGTATGAATCTGCAAATCCATCAATTCAATCATCAATTGGTGATACGCTTCTTCGAAAGTTTCAAATGAATTTAAATCTGTTGCGGTAATCATTTTTCGTTTTAAAATAATCCCTTCAAAACGGAAATAGATATTTTTATTCTTCATCAGACGCAGGTACAGATCCTGATCAAACTGCACTTCTCTGTGGAAACCATACTCTTTTCCATAGTAAGCACACAATTTTTCAACCTGAATCTTGTATTCATTTCCCATAAAAAAACGGGATGCTTTTACACGTTTTCCATCGATACGCATATAATTCAGGCAATTGTTTTCTATATCTTCATCCGTCAGACTTTCATCGTTAAAAGGATTTAAAGAAATACTCCAAGTTCCTGTTGAAAGCAGTAAAAATGGTTCTTTTTTACTTAATATATAAGGCAACAGCGCGGAAGAACTGTCGTGAATTCCAACGCCGATTTTAATTTTTTTATTTCTGTAAGACGTGTTAATGCTTGCGGAAGTCGGAACGATGGGACCTAACAAGGCATCGATTCCTTCTTCATACACCCAATCGTGATAATCTGCTTTGTCGTAATCCCACAAATTGGTATGACAGCCGATTGAGGTAAATTCCGAAACGCAAATTCCGGTAAATAAATACGATAAATACTGAGGTAAATGAAGACTGTAACGGATTTTTTTGAAAACTTCCGGATGCTTGTATTTTAACCAGAATAACTGCAGTCCTGAGTTCAGCATTCCGGTTTGTGGAGATGCAGTTTCGCGGGCAATTTTCAGTTTGCTGCCATGTTTTTCGTAAAATAAATCAAGAATATCCTGATCCATCGGTTTGGTGTAATTGTACAAAGGCGTCAGAACATTTCCTTTCTGATCGAGGTGCACAAAACTCGCTCCGTAAGTAGAAAAATTGATGGCTTTTACTTCAAAATTTTCATCATCGAGAATGGCATTGAAGTTATCTTTGATCCAGTTTTGGAGTGCCGCAAGATCTTCTGTGGGATAACCATCTTCATCGGTGGTAAGGGGAAGTTCGGTATATTCACGCACAACTTCTTTGTAATTTTTATCAAATAAAAAAAACTTTTTGTTGGTTTTTCCAATATCAAATACGATGGTTACCTTTTTTTTGGACATTCCTGAGATGAATTTAATGATTTATTATAAATGGGAATTAGTTTTTTTTCAAAATTTGAATTTGAATTTGAATTGTTCTAATATTTTTTAACGCAAAGTACGCTAAGATTTTTTTGACAAGCTGACTGTTTTTAAGTTCACAAAGGCGTTCCACTTAGCAAAGTCACAAAAGATTTTTTATTAACAAAAATACTTTTAGAAAAGTACTTTTACATATTTCTTCTTAAATAGTTTAAAATCATTTTAAATTTAATAATTTTAAAAAACCATCAAGGAGTGTTTAGTGATTAGGAAAAATTAAGAAAAAAATCCACTGATTTCTTAAATAACGAAGCCTAGTCCTAATTTTCTAAACACTCTTTTCTCAACGGTAAATAAGGATACATATAATTAAACTTTCGATTGCACCTGAAAGTAATTATCAAATTAAAACGGATCTTACAATCCGGTTGCTTTTGCCCAGCCTCTCTCAGAAATCAAGGTTTCTCTCACCTTTAAACTTCTGTAAGCAGCGATAGGGTCTAAAGCCGCGCCAGTCTGCATTCTTGCTGCTTTCAACAACGGACGGACATCTGTTCTGTATGCATTCTGCAAGATATCCTGCGCCGCAACAACATCATTATTAAGTTGTGCTTCTTTTAAAGCTTTCTGATCTACCAATAGTGCCTGAGCATAAGCAATTAAGATAGCTTCCAAAGACTGTAATAAATCTTCCAGAGGATCTTTAATGTTATGACTCGCGTCAATCATCCATGCCGGATAAGGATTGTTTTTATTATTTTCCATTCCGTACACCAATTCGTTGAAGATGAGGAATAAAGCATAAGGTTTGATAGAACCTACTGTCAAATCATCATCACCATATTTGCTGTCATTGAAGTGGAAACCACCCAATTTCCCTTTGTACATCAAGGTTGCAACAATTTGTTCGATATTCGTGTTTGGTAAATGGTGACCCAAATCAACCAAAGTGAAAGCTCTTTCGCCACAAGCGTTTGCCAGCATGAAAGAAGTTCCCCAATCCTGAATGGTTGTTGAGTAGAAATTCGGTTCGTAAGGTTTGTATTCGATGAACAGTTTCCAGTCTTCCGGCATTCCTGCGTAGATTTCTTTTAAGCTTTTTTCAGTGTTGGACAAAGCAGTCTGGAAGTTTAGCTGTCCTGGAAAACTCGCTCCGTCTGCCAACCAAACGGTTAAGCTTTTTGAATCTAATTCTTTTCCGATTCTGATCACTTCTTTGTTGTGTTCAACAGCATAAGCTCTCGAATCTTCGTTTACAGAATTTAAAGAACCGAATTTGTACGAATGTTTTGCATCCGGCTGATCCTGAAATGTGTTTGAGTTCATCGCATCGAAGATCAATCCGTGAGACGCCGCACTTTCTTTCAAAGCACTAACATCACTTGGAATATCCCATGGAATGTGAAGAGAAACCGCTCCAGCAGAATGAGTCAGTGCGTGAAGCAATCCAACGTCATCTAATTTCTGTTCTAAAACAGCCGGTTCGCCACCGTAAGAAAATCTTCCGAAACGGGTTCCTCCTGCACCTAAAGCCCAGCTTGGAATTGCCACCTGGAAATCAGCGATCTTGTTAACAATTTCAGAAACGTTCGAACCTGATTTTGTTAATTTATCTGATAAATAAGCGAAGTCTGAATTGAAATTTTCAACTTCGTTTTTGTTGTGTTGTTCAATGATATCTTTTCCTATAATCATGATTTATTTTTAAATTTATTTTTACCACAAAAGTCACAAAAGCTTTCCTGAAAATTTCTAGCTTTAATGTTTTGCGCATTAAAGTTCAAGTAAGCCTTGTCTTTTCAATTCAACAAATTTCGGTAATCCTTATTTGATCTTTTCAGAATCCGAATAATAACTTCAATAAACTTTTGTGCCTTTTGTGGTTAAATTTTTAATATTATCTTGGGAAAGCATTTGCCATTCCGCCATCTACATTGATGATGTTTCCTGTGGTTTTATCTAAGATTGCTACACAGGCAAAAACTCCGTTTGCGATGTCTTCAGGAAGGATAATTTCGTTCAATAAATTTCTTTTTGCATAAAATGCAGGCAATTCTTCTACAGAAATTCCGTTGGCTTTTGCACGACCTTCTGCCCAAGAACCTTCCCAGATTTTACTTCCAACGATAACTCCGTCCGGATTTACCACATTCACACGGATTTTATCGGCTGCCAATTCTGCTGCCAACAATCTTGTCATGTGCTGTTGAGCTGCTTTCGCTGTTCCGTAGGCTACGTTGTTTGGTCCCGCAACCAATCCGTTTTTACTAGCAATGCTTACGATGTCTCCACCTAAATTCTGCTTTTTCAAAACTTCAGCACCACTTTTCGCCATTAAGAACTGACCTTTTACCAAAACATTTTCAAGTAAATCCCAGTCTTTTGTAGTGGTATCTTCCAAAGATTTAGAAATAGCCAAACCTGCAGAATGCACGATAATGTCTACTCCACCAAAAGCTAAAACAGCTTCTTTGAAAGCGTTGGCAATTGCCTCTTCGCTGGTCACATCACAAGTCACGGCTACAGCCTGGTCTTTGCTGTATTTTGCAGTCACAGATTCTACTGCTTCCTGATTTAAATCTGTATAAACAACGACTGCACCCTCCTGAACCATTTTGTCTGCGATGGCCTGCCCAATTCCACCTCCTGCTCCAGTTACGATAGCAACCTTTCTTGACAATGGTTTTTCTTTAGGCATTCTCTGAAGCTTCGCTTCTTCCAATAACCAGTATTCGATGTCGAATGCTTCCTGTCTTGGCAGAGAAGTATATTCAGAGATAGCTTCTGCGCCACGCATTACGTTGATTGCATTTACGTAAAATTCGTTCGCAACACGCGTTGTCTGCTTATCTTTTGAGAAACTGAACATTCCCACTCCCGGGTAGATGATGATCACCGGATTCGGGTCACGCATTGCAGGGCTGTTTGGATGTTTACACGTTTCGTAATAGTCTTTGTACTCCTGTCTGTACTGTTCAAAAAGTGGATTTAATTTTTCTAAAATAGCTTTAGAATCACTTAAATCTTCATTTTTATCTAAAGTCAACACTAAAGGCTGAATTTTTGTTCTTAAGAAGTGATCCGGACAAGAAGTTCCAAGCGGAGCCAGTCTTTCCAAATCATTACTGTTGATGTATTCCAAAACAACGTCGCTGTCTGTGAAATGACCTACCATCCTGTTTTCAGAAGAGGCTAAACCTCTCAACAAAGGCATAATCTGAGCAGCTTTGTTTTTACGTTCTTCAGCAGGTAGAGACTCCACTTTTTGTCCGCCAAAAACCTGTCCTTTTTCTTCGATTTTTTTAGCGATATATTCAGAAGCCATTTCGATTACTTCCAGACTGTTCATGTAAGATTCATAAGAAGTATCTCCCCATGTGAACAAACCGTGGCTACCCAAAACGATTCCTCTGATTCCAGGATTATCGGCTAAACATTTTTCCAGCTGCAGACCTAAATCAAAACCGGGACGCTGCCATGGAACCCAGCCCATTGTATCTCCCCAGATTTCTTTGGTAATCGCTTCGCTGTCTTTAGCGGCAGCTACTGCAATTAGAGCATCCGGGTGAAGGTGATCGATATGTTTAAATGGAAGTAAACCGTGAAGAGGCGTATCAATAGACGGAGCTTTGCTTTCAAGATCAAAAATACAGTGGTCGAATAAACCTACCATTCTGTCTTCGTCTGCAAGACCTCCGTAAACATTTTTAAGATTTCTTAATCTTTCCGTATATAATCCGGCGATTCCTTTTCTTGTAAGTGTTCCGATGTCTCCACCTGAACCTTTTACCCACATTACTTCAACTTCTTCGTTGGTCAAAGGATCTTTTTCTATGGTTTTGCAACTTGTGTTACCACCACCATAATTGGTAATTCTAAGGTCTGCTCCTAATATGTTTGAACGGTATAAAAATAAAGCCACCTGGTCGTCGCCAAATGATGCTGCTTTTTCTTCATCCCATAAATAATCTACGTATTTAAATGTTTTTACGTTTTCCATTTGTTTTCTTTTTGTTTCTGAATTTTACCCAAATTTAGACTGTAGCATTTTCTACAGCATCCCGTACTATACTGCTGAACCGATTATTTAAAGATAAATTAACAATGATATTTATCACGTTCCGGTTCAGCTGTACGGTAATTTTAATTAGGTTAAGTATAAATTAATATTTTGCTTGGTGTTTAGTCTTGATTAGTACCCAGGAAGCTGAGTCAAGTTAGGGTTATCAACTAAAGGATGACCTGCAGAAGCCGAAGCAAAAGGAAGTAGTTCTGTTTTGTTTGGTACAAATCCGTAGAAAAGTCCATCACCTCCACCTTCGATCCAGTTTGGATACACTCCTCCATTCTCAAAAGATCCTGTTGGTTTTGTATAGATAATATTTCCGATTTGGAGTACATTGAAACCTGCAGTAAATCCTACAGCTTTTCTTGCGTTACCATTAAATGTACTTGTATAAGCTTGGAACATATTTGCAGGATACCATTTGTCATCAGTAGTTGAAGCTTGTCCGTTTGCTAATGCTATAGCCTTCAAAGTTGTTTGATAAGCTGCATAACCTGCAGAACTTGTAGGAACTGCCTGAACTTGTGCAATCTGTGCAGGATTAGTTAAATCAATATAAGTAACTGCCAAGAATGGATCTCCGTAAACCTGTGTATTCTTATGATACTTATAAAGACGATAAATTGGTGTTGCTGCAAATTGACCCGTACGGTTTGATAAGTTCTTCATTGCCTGTCTTGTAGCATCAATTTCTGTCGCTAGTTTATTCATTCTAATTAAATCTGTACGAAGCATAAACTCGTCAGAAAATTCCCATTTACGCTCTTGAACAATTGCTGATTCGAAAGCTTGTTGTCCGCTTGGAATTGTCATAGAGCTAATCCCTGCACGGTTTCTTACCTGTTGCAAAGCAGCGATTCCAGCTGCAGTAGGACCATTATTCAAATAATTTTGTGTTTCAGCATACATTAACAAGACATCTGCGTATCTCATAATCGGAATATTCAGGTTACGTGCGTCTGCAGCTTGTGGCTCAACACACCATGAAATTCTGAATTTACCCGGCATAATACAAGAATATGTAGTCCCTACATCAACCCAAGTATCCGTTGCTGCACCTGCATTTAAGAAATAAATACTGTAAGATGTTGTAGCAACATCTCTACGTTTATCTAAAGCGTTAAAAGAAAGATAATAACTTGGAAGTATAAACTGTAATGCTTTACGAGAGCCATATGTACCTCCTCTTGAACCCGGATGTGCATAAACACCAAAGGCTGAATTGGTATTTGGTCCGTATTCAGCGATGTGCCACATCATCTCCTGATTTACAGTAGAAAAATTTCTTCTGTCAAAATTGAACCATAAAGCTTCAAAACCGCTTTTACCACCTTGAGCCTGCACTAAGCTATTGGTACCTCCGTTAATAACTGAAGATAATGCTGCATCTGCAATCTGATATAATTGCTGAACTCTTGCGTTATCTGGACGACGAGACATTGTACCTGCAGATCCGGTATTAAGATCCCAACGAAGAGAATATCCCGCTGCATACAAAGCAATTCTTGCTAAAATTGCATTGGTAGATTGTCTGTTTAATCTCTCAGGAGTTCCATTAGAAACAGGCATGTTACCAATAGATTCTTGAATATCACCAATAACCTTGTCATAAATTACATCACGTGAAGTACGTTTAGGATAAAGTGTCGCAGGATCATTAGGATCTGCCTCTTCCAAAGGAATCCAGATCGCTGGTACGTCACCATACACTCTAATAAGATTGTAGTAGCAAAAGGCGCGAATTGCTTTTGCTTCAGCTAATAACGCATCACGTTTCGTGCTTGCAGGCATATCCGGTAATCTGTCAATTGCAATATTAGTTCTTTCTATGACGGCGTACATTGCAGCATAAATTCCTGTAACCGTATTAGGCGTTTTTGCATCATACTGATAATTACAGATATTGTATTTTGAATTATTGGTTGATCCATCTTCAGAAGAATGAGTTACGGTATCTCCCGCTCCTAGTTGATAGAACATCTCTGTAGGGATAAGACCTCTGTATAAACCCTGAACAAAGGCATCTGCAGTTTCGATATTTGTAAATACAGACTCTGTATCAGACGAATTGTATGCGGGTTGATTTAAAAACTCATCACTACAAGAATTGATACTTAATCCTGCAATTAAAATCGTTGGAACGATAATCAGTTTTTTTATTAAATTGTGTTTATTAAATATATTTTTCATGATTGAAACATTTAAATATTAAAAAGTAAGATTAATACCAAGAACATAACTTCTAGATCTTGGAAAAGAAGAATTATCATATCCCGGAGTAACTGTAACGCCACTTGCTGCCGAAACTTCAGGATCAAATCCTGAATAACCAGTAATCGTTGCTAAATTATTCACAGTTGCATAGATACGTGCATTTGTTAATTTAACATGGCTTATAAATTCTTTTGGAAAAGAATAACCCAGAGTTACCATAGAAATTCTCAAGTATGAACCATCTTCTACATAATATGATGAAGGATAAGTAATATAACTTGAATTTGTAGTCCCTAAGCTCCAAAGTCTATCACTTTCATTAGGATTTAGTTCTTTTAATCTCACCAAACTTGTTGCAGCCTGTCCTGTAATTGGATCAACCACATGGTAATAGTTATCACCGAATTCTGAAGGTACGTTCTGGAACAAAGCATACGGACTCATACTGTGTTTTGTGGCATTGTAAATATCTCCACCTACACTGAATTTCAAGAATACTGCAAGATCAAAACCTTTGTAAGAAAAGTTATTACTCAATCCTCCAATAAAATCAGGTGTACCGTTTCCAATTTTTACTAATTGTCTTGTAAACTGATCTCCGGCTGCATTATCTGCCGCAAATTTAATATCTCCTGGTTTTGGAGTTCCTGATGCAGGTTTCACAACACCCGGCTTCAAGGTTAATGTTCCGTTTGAAGCTTGGGTAAAGTCATCAGTGGTATAAATTCCCTGATAAACATATCCATACATATCACCCAATTCTTCTCCAACGGTTGCATAATATGTTACCATACCTGCTCTATTGCTTCCTACGCTGAAGTTCCTGAATGTTCGACCCTCATCAAGAGACAGTACTTTAGACTTATTAAATCCTATGTTGGCATCAGTTGACCATCTGAAGTCTTCAGATTTTAGGTTGATTGAATTTAAAGTGAATTCCATACCGGAATTCTTCATTGAACCGATGTTTTTATAGGTGCTTGAATATCCTGTAGAAGCAGGAAGTACAGTTTGCAATAACATGCTTGATACATTGTTATTGTACCATTCGGAAGTTAATTTTACTCTATTGTTAAATAATGCTAAATCTACTCCAATGTTTGTAGATCTCATCTCCTCCCATTGCACCATACGATTTCCTAAAACACTACTTGTAACTAACGCTAAATTACCTACCGTATTATTTAAAGGATAATCTGTTCCTACAACATTGGTTCTGAATACGTTATTTGGTAAACTATTATTACCTACAATACCATATTCAAATCTGAATTTCAGATCATTGACATAGTTATCTATTTTAGAATTTTTCCAGAAACCTTCCTGTGAAACTCTCCATGCAGCAGCTACAGATGGAAACACACCATATTTATTTTCAGGACCAAATTTTGATGAGCCATCTCTACGAACTGTACCTGTTAACAAATAGCGGTTGTCATAATTGTAATTTACACGTGCAAAATATGATAGTAAGCTTAGTGAAGATTTGTCTGCATCCTTATCAGAAACAGTAGCATTTGAGATATCGTTTAACCCATAATTTAAAATAGCTGGAAACTTTATCAATCTCATGCTGTTACTTTCAGTTTCCTGATAGATTATTTCATTACCAATTAAAGCAGTTAGTTTGTGTTTTTCACCAAAATTCTTATTGTAAGTTAAAGTATTGGTAATCTGATATCGGTATGCTTCAGAATTTCCAATACTTCCATTGATTCCCGTGTTCACAGGATCTGTAAGAAATGCGCGTGAATTTTTATCTGAAAATGCAGTGGATTTAGTATTTGTCCAGTTATAAGATCCTGCAGTTCTAAATGTCAAACCTTTCAATAAATCAAATTCCAAACCTACGTTTGCTAAGAAAGTCCTGGCTCTTCTGTTTGAAGTAGATGCCGCAGTTTCTACATAAGGGTTTTCAGTATCAAAACTAGAATCTAAAGCAGAGTAATCTGGGAAAGTCTGAGTATTAAACAGCTGATCTTGTGTAAACAATGTTCCTCCGTTAATTGGCTGAAGGAGGATTTTTTTCATTCCGGAATAGGCTCCTCCACCATTAGTCGAATTGGAAGTAAACATCGAACTGAAATCTAAACGTATTCCTTTATACAATTCTGAATTGATATTAGCACGTAATGAATTTCTTGTTTCGCTAAAGTTTTGTAATAAACCTTCCTGTTTATTATAGTTATAACTGATGAAAGCCTGAGTTTTCTCATTACCTGCAGAAACGCTTACGTTTTGGTTGGTAGTCAAGCCCGTTCCGCCAAGCATTTTTTCTTGCCAGTCTAGTGCAGGTGCAGAACCATAACGATTGCTTATTCTGTTAAATGCACCCGTATAAAATCCTGGTGAATCTATACCCAAACCATTATCAAAAACATTACTCCATGTAGTTGTTTTTGCCTGAAGCTGAGCCATCTCATATTGGTATTTTACATATTGTTCAGAGTTTGAAACCATATCCAATTTCTTTGAAAGCATATCAAATGCCATGAAAGAATTATAGTTGATCGTGATTCTTCCCTTTGCACCGGTTTTTGTTTTAATAACAATAATACCATTGGATCCACGCGCTCCGTAAATTGCAATCGCAGAAGCTCCTTTCAATACATCTATGCTTTCAATATCATTAGGATTGATGATGTTCAAAGCATTATCTAGCTGAAAACCATCAACTATGTACAACGGTTCTGTTCCTTGAGTAATTGATGCACCACCACGAACGGTTACGTTTGCAGCCGCTCCGGGGGCTCCACCTGCTGTAACAATATTCAAACCGGCTGCTCGACCTTGCAAAGCCTGTAAAGCATTCATTGCGGGAGTCGCCGCAAGATCTTTTGCAGATACAGATGATACAGATCCAGTGAGATCAGACTTTTTAATTTTACCATATCCGATAACTACTACTTCCTCGATATCTTTGGTATTTGTTTTTGCAGTATCACTTACTGCTTTTTGTCCGAACATCAAACCAGACGCAAGCAAAAATAGCGGTGCGATGAGTGGCTTAAAATTCTTAGGTTTAATTATTAATGACATATATTAATTTTTATTTACATTATTTAATTCTGTCACCAAAGTACATTGTTACAAAAGTTTTGGCATCCTGCAATATCCTGCCTTACAAAATTCTTAATTTAACTTAAATATTTATAAATATTTGATATAAAATTTAAAACTATTAGTGATTCAGTTATAAAAAAACGAATAAAATTTGAAATCGATAAATAAATCGCAACTGGAGATTCGCCATCAGTTTAAAATAATTTTTACAAAAAAGTATACAAATTGCAAAAAAAAAGGCACTGATCTTTATCAGTGCCTTACAAAATTGAAACTATATAAAATTGATGAAATTAATAAGTTGTAAATTTTACTTAAACTATCTTAAAGAATTTCCGTAACCCACTATTAAAATTGATATTAATAAAACAAACATTCCAATGGAAATAGTAGTAATGGTTTTTTTGGAAACACCTTTCCATTCCTTAATAATAACTCCCCAAAGATTGGCTATCAAAATAATAAATGCCATGTGCAGAATCCAAGAACTTGCGCCATTCCCCATCTTGCTCTCTCCCATTCCGTAAAAGAAAAACTGCAGATACCACATTGTTCCGGCAAGCGCACAGAAAAGGATATTCCTAAAAGTCGGAACATCTTTTTTGACGTAGTCGGTATATGTTTTATTTTTATTTGCCAAGTACAGACAACCAATCAGATTGACCGCCATTCCGCCCCAAAGAACGACTACATAAGTTACATTATTCTGAAAAAGAAATTCTCCCTGATCAGGATTTGCCAGTTTCCAGGCTTCGTTGGCAACATTCGCCATTGGTTTACCGGCTTCCAATCCGAAGTTGAAGCAAGCACTCAAAACCCCGGATATGATAGAGACGATTAATCCTAAACCAAATTTATATTCAGTTTTTACTTCTACACCATGTGGATCAATCGATTCTTTTTGAAGTTCTTTATCTTTCATCATCCCGGCTTTTCCGCTAATAATGATTCCGACAACGCAAACCAAAAGTCCCAATAAAACAAACTGTCCCCACGTGCTGGAAAACATTAATCCAATATTATCTTTACCTGATTGTGGAGAAAATTCATAATATATGGAAGGAACTAATGATCCGAAAACCATACAAAGTCCCAAAATTATACTGCTTCCAAGCGCAACACCCAAATATCGAACGCCCAAACCATAGGTGAAGCCACCGATTCCCCATAAAGCACCAAACAAAAAAGTCAGTCCCAAAATAGAAGAACTTTCATTCTGAATGATATCCCAAAAACCAGGTATGGTAAGAAAAGCAGCAAGCGGCGGAACAATGATCCAGGAGAAAACTCCTCCTATCAACCAATACGTTTCCCACGACCAACCTTTTACCTTTTTATAGGGTAAGTAAAAACTTCCCGAAGAAAATCCTCCTAAGAAATGGAATAAAACTCCTAATAATGCATTCATAATTATTGTATTGGTTGAATTTGAAAATTAACAAGATGTAATCGGTTACGCATCTTGTGGTGTCATGCCTATATATTATTGTAAAATAAGACTTTTTCTATAATTTCTCATACTATCGACAACACATTATTATATTGAAAGTTACATTTATTTTAAGACATTTTTTAATCCTTATTTAGATACCAAAATATGAATCTAAATTTATTTTTTCAAATTTTGACTATTTACATATTCACCATTTCATTTATACCAACAAAAAAGACTTAACAATTTTCATTATTAAGTCTTTCAATTATTTTAAAAAATCTATTTCAATTTATAAACCTCACTTCCCGCAAGTAGCAAACAACCCAAACCATAATCTTCAAAATCCGGCTGTTTGTCTACAGCAAGCGGTTGTCCATCTTTTGGCTCTTTTCCTGTTCCCTGTACCCAACCTAAAAATCCGTTTGGTTGCACAGAATCTTTAGCAATTGCGTTCCACGCTTTTACCACAACTGGCAAATAAGTTTCTCTGTCGATCAATCCATTATTGATTCCATATGACATTCCATAAACGAAAAGTGCGGTTCCTGTCATTTCCTTTCCTCCGAAATTTGTAGGATCGTGTAAACTCACATTCCAAAAACCATCTTCTCTTTGAGTTGGAAGCAATGCCGCTAACAAATCTTTATAATCTTTCAGATATTCCTGATAATGAGGATCAGATTTTGGAGTATCTTGTAAAGTTTTCGCCAAAGCTGCAACTACCCAACCGTTTCCTCTACTCCAGTAGCAATCTTCGCCATTCGGTTCTTTATAAGGTGGAACGAAACTTTTATCTCTCCACCAGATTTTATCTATTGGATTATACAAACCATTTCCGCCGTGCTTATATTTGGTATAGGCATACATTTCGTAATTTTTATCGAAATACTTTTGCTCTCCTGTAATTCTACCAAGTTTCGTAAAAATCGGCATTGACATTTGAAGTGCGTCGATCCACCACCAATCATCTACTTTATCCGTTACAATCATACTGTCCATCGCAGCTTTTACGTCTTTTATTCTTTCAGGATTTTTTCTTCCATCAATTTCATAAAGATCTAAATAGGTTTGTCCGCAGGCTTGATGATCGGCATTTCGGGTATAAGTTCCACGCTGTAACGCCCAATTGTGATTGTTTGCCCACGACATTGCGTAATCGTAGTATTCTTTTTTAGGATCAACGGTGTAAAGTGCCATCAATCCTTCATAATAAACCGCTCTTGTCCAGAGATTACTTGGCCAGACTTTTTTGCCAATAATCTCTTTTTTGGTATCCGGCCATTTGTTCATAAAGTATTGGTTGGCTCTTCTCGAGACTTCCAAAACTTCTTTTTTGTTGGGTAGCTCAACATCTTTTGCCGTCGTTGTCTTCTGAACTGAACACGAAGACAAAGCTGCGATGACAAGAGCAAAAACACCATTTCTAATGAGTAATCTTTTCATATATTTTAATTTATTTTTATCAATTTTATTCTAAGGTTTTACTGTTTTAAAATTCGGTTTTGGCATTTCCTTAATCGATTCATCCAAATAATAATCGGTATGCGGAGGCTGATTGTACCCGACATTTTGCCAGACAATACTCAATCTATATTGCGGATTATGCATCAAAGTGTACAATCTGTGTTTTGTTGGGATGGTCGTAGAAAAAATTCTCAATTCCTGATTATCGGCCGTTCTGTACATCACCTCTTCACGCCAGTCTCCGAATAAATCAGCCACCAAAGCAGGATTTTTCTTTGTTCCGTTATTCGATTCACACTGGAAACTTTTTGCATCAAAAATCAGATTGGATTTTTCTTTTTTCCAGTCCCATTTTAATACATTGGTTCCGTCTAAAATTTCGCTTAAGAAATCACCATCCCAGTAAATTCCCATATTCGCTGGAGGATTTTTGTTGCTGATTTTTTTTCCTTTCTTGTTATAAACTCCTTTCAATCCGGCTCCGGCTGCCCACGATTCCGAACCTTCGTGACGAGGGTCGATATTTAATGACAAGCCACGTCCCGGTCCCTGAAATTTTCCTGCTTCACTATACACTGTGGACGGTAATTTCCATAAAACTTTTCCGGTTTTGCCGTCCCTGAAATGCGCTCCTGCATCATCAAATCTTTCCTGAATATCAAAAATTTCCAGTCCCGGATTCGATGGGTCTAAATCTCCAACGTGCAAAGCATCGCCGTGACCGTAACCTGTGCTATTCAACACTTTCCCGTCGTCATCAACGGTCATTGCACCGAAAACAATTTCGTCTTTTCCGTCGTTATCGACATCCGCAATGCTTAAATTATGATTTCCCTGTCCGCGGTATTTTTTATTTTCTTCGGAACTTTCCGTATCAAAAAGCCATCGCAGGCTGAGTTTTTTATCTTTAAAATCCCAAGCTGCAATTGCCGTTCTGGTGTAATAGCCTCTCGACATAATGACGCTCGGTGTTTTGCCGTCCAGATAAGCAACGGCTCCCAAAAATCGGTCTAAACGGTTTCCTTTGGCGTCGCCCCAGGTTTCGGTCATTTCTTCATCGGTTGGATTTAAACTGCCGGCAAATCTTGGAACTTCATAATTCACGGTATGAATTTCTGCGCCGGTTTCTCCGTCAAAAACAGTCAGAAATTCCGGTCCGGAGAGAATCATTCCGTTTTCGTTGACGTAATTTTTTGTCGGGTCACCGATAAATTTTCCTTTGCCGTCTTTGCTTCCATCGGCTGTTTTCATTACGATTTCCGCTTTGCCGTCCTGGTCTAAATCGTAGACCAAAAATTGCGTGTAATGTGCGCCTTCTCTAATGTTTTTACCTAAATTGATTTCCCACAAAAGCTTCCCATCCATTTTATAAGCCTGAATAACTGGTGGGTCGGTTTCTCCTTTTTGGCTGTTGTCTTTTGACCTTCCGGTTTGATGAAGGATGATTTCATATTCTCCATCGCCATCCAAATCTGCGACTGATGCATCATTTGGCGTGTAACCTTGAGGTGTTTTCAGCGGAATAGAAAAATATGGTTTTTGATTCGCTACATAGTTTGCAGAATCAATATCAACCGATTTGTCCTGAGTATTTGATTTGACGAAATAAGTGTAGTTTTTTGCTTTGTCGGCGGTTTTATCTAAAAAATTGGTTTCGTTTGAAAGTGGTTTTTCGTTCAGCTTTCTGGTTGAATTATTTTCAGTTCGGTACAAATCAAAATGGGTGTTTTGAGCTTCTGTGCCTAGCAATCGCCAACTCACAAAAACGCCTGAATCTGAAGGTATGGCAACGATACCCCGTTTCAGATATTCCATTTGTCTTTGTGCAGACAGGAGTTCTGAAAAAAGAATGGCGCCTAAAATAAATTTGAATTTTACATTCATAATTCTGATTTTATAAGTTTTGGCTAATGGTTGCCGTTTTCCAAAGGTTATTTTAATTGATTTCGCCCTTTCAGGGCTGTGTGAAATCTTCCTTTAATCTATCATTGAGCTTCACCCAATGCTTTTGATATTGCCCTTTCAGGGCTGGTTGAAATCTGTACTTCTAATTATCATTGGGCTTTAACCAATGCTTTTGATGTTGCCCTTCAGGGCTTTTAAAAATTTAAAAACATTTTAAAACCGTGAATCTATCACTTAGTTTCTATTTTTACTTTGAATCAAGAAATCTCGTTTCTCGATTCTCGCAGCCCGACTTGAGCGGAAATCCTTTTTTGCTTAGACTGCAAGTTCTATTTAAACTGAATCGTCTTGCAAAAAAGATTGGGAGCGGAAGGCGGAAATAGCTGCCCAAATAAATCTTTCTAAACAACTTCAACCGATTGCACTTTAAAAAAATTATTTCTTAGAAGTCTGCTTTAACAGCCACTTTACCCACTCCTCAGTTCCCTGATAATTGGTGAAATCTGCGGGTAATTTTTTGCCGTCGATGTACTCATTGTAGCACCACGGGTCGCCTAGTGCGAAAACAGTTCCTTTGCCTATTTTTGCGATGGCTGCGATGTTTTTGCCTTCCGCAGAAAGCAATTCTTTCGCCGGACTTTTCACGGAAACCGTTGCCACTTCCTTCATATATAATTTCTGCTCAGAGAAAATTTCGTTTCCGGCTGGAACCATCACTTTTCCCTGCTCAAATTCTCTTTTCTGAACGCGGTTGTAGCTATCATCGTTGAAATGAATTCCAAATTCGCCAGCAAGTTTGTTGAAATGTTCGAATTCTGAATTGCCGTTATCGTTGCTCATCAGAACCAAAACACCTCCTATTTTCACCCAATCTGTGAGGTTTTTGATGCTGGTCGGGTCAATCAGATTGGCCTTTCCGCCATATGCTTCTTTATCAATATCGGCATCGACGATGATGTAAATATTGGCGTTTTTCAAATCTTTTTTGGTCGGGGCCGTCGTCAAAGTACTGATTTCTGCACCTTGTTTTGTAAAGATTTCTCCCAACAGAGAAAATCCACCGTTGCTGGTATCGTTCCACGTGTAATGCCACGATTCCAATACTTTGGTTTCCTTGTTTTCCTTTTTTTCGTTGTTGAAAAAGTTGTCTAAAACGACTTTCGGTTTCTGTTGGGCATTAGAAAAACTGAATGTCAGCAAAGTTCCTAATGCGAATGTTTTTATGATATTTTTAGTCATAATTAATTTTTATTTTGAATAATGAATTGGAATTATTTGAATTTGTCCGTCCAAACCAGAAGGCTGAACTTTCCAGTTGGATGCGTCAAACGGCTTATAGTTAATATTCACAAAATTGATTTCGTGGTAATTTCTCCACTGGATTTTCTTTTGGTCCATATCACGGATTCTGTTAGCCATCAGGTTGCAGACTTCGATTTGGATGGTATTTTTTCCTTTCTTCAGATATTTTCCGATGTTGATTTCAAAAGGCAGACTCCAGACAATTCCGGCATCCTGGCCGTTGACAATTACTTTTGCACTTTCGTAGAGTTTATCGAGTTTCAGAAGATAATCGTCAGCGTTTTTCTTTTTTAACTTTAAAGTCGTCGTGTACACTCCGGTTCCGGAAAAACTTTGGGTTGAAGCATCTTCTGTGAAGTTGGTCCAAGGCTGAAGTTTGTCTAAAATTTTGGGTTTCGGAAGTTCGGGACCGCCTTCTCTGAAAGTCAATTGCCAAGATTGGTTTAAAAGAATCGGCGCTTCGGTTTTTTCAATATAATTCCATTTTGCAATTGAATTATCCGGAATGTCAGAAGTTTTGATAATTAATGATTCTCCTGATTTCAACTGAACTTTTACTGAATTATTCTGAGTCTCGGCAATTCCGAAATCGCCATTTTCAGGGTTCATTAAAGTAACTTGCTTTCCTGTGAAATTTAAAGGAATATTTTGATTGATTTCCTTTGAAGTATGGTTGACAATGTAATAATATTTTCCGCCGTCGAACTGTCTTCTCACGAATTTCAATCCAGTATCAGTCAGTTTTTCTCTTTCAATTTTTAAATATTCCAAAGCTTTTGCAACATCAGAACTTAATACAATTTTTCCTTTACCAACGTTAGCAAATTTCACATTTCCGGCTTGGTTTTGAAACGGAATCTGATTCCATAAAGATTTTAACTGCGTTCTTCTTTTTTCGACTTCAAAGTTTCCGGGAATATCTTTGGGTTCGTTTTGAAATATGACAGATGCACCATTTTGAGCTAAATTCAGGATGTTTTTTAAAGTAGATTCCGGCAAATACGTCAGTTCAGGAATAATTAAAACCTGATAAGCCGAGCCTTCCTTCGAAACCTGAATTTTCTGATTTTCCGACTTTGATTCACCAATCATTTTATCCGAAATCATATCGAGAGAATATCCCATTTTACTGAGCTTATTCATATTTTCGTACATCGGAGTCGGCACCAGCCATTTTTCCACGTTATGAACTTTGAACGTCACATCCTTCCCTTTCGGACTTGCCCATTGGTCGTAAACCGGCCAGTACATCAGCAGTTCGTTATCCGATTTTCCGCTCTGCAAAACAGATTGTGTGCGTTCGATATAAGAATTTAATCCTTTCAGATGTGGCCACAAACTGTTTTCAGGAACGAAATTTACCGACGCATAAAACAGCCATCCCGGAAACTTCTCATCGGCCGGTGTGTACGTCGTACCGTGGTAAAAAACGTGATTGATTCCCGATAAAAACACCTGCTCTACTTCCGGCTTTGCCTGTGACCACGAGGTTTTGAAATGCTCTGTCAGCCACGTAAAAGTTTCGTTGGAAGTTAATTTTTTGCCCGTCACATTCGCTGCCGAAGATGCAAATTTCAACATATTAAAATCCGGCATATCTGATTTCTGAATATCCGCAGTATCTCTCTTCAATCCTGGAATTTCAAAAATCGAACTTCCGAAAGTTTCAGATTCGGGAATATCGACAGCTGCGTACAAATCCAACAAATTTCCCGGCGAACCGTGTGCCTGATTGGTATTTTTTGAGTTTTTTGAATGTGCCCAGTTGGTAAAATCTTTGGTGAAATTATTTAAAATCAATTCATTCAAAGTTTCTCTATAATCCGATTTTACCCTTCCCGCAATTTCATTTTCTTCGTTGCTCACGAGATATTTGATGAACGGACTTAAGTCATATCCTCTTCTTTTTTTGAATTCATTTAAAAAATCCGGCGTCCAGTCAGCGTTATAAACCTCATAACTGTCATTAAAAAAAGACCTGATTCCGTAGTTGGAATTTCCAAAAGCCTTGTCAAAAGTTTTCAGATAATCCTTCGTCGCGTCCGGCGAAAAGTGGTTTAAAGTGTAACCTTCTCCACCCGGTGCAGCACGTTTTACTTTTTGTAAAGTTTTGCCAACGAAAACTGCGTAAACCGTCCATTTTCCTGCACCTGGTTTCCAGTTCAAAGTTCCGTCAGCATCGATTTTATCCGTTAAAACTACAGCTTCATTTTTTTCATTGTAAGCCGTGACAATATCGAGTTTTACTGTTTTTAAATTCTTCTGTTTCTCATCTTTCAGAGCGATTTTATCTGAAAATTTTTCACCAGATGAAATCGTGTAGGTTTGTACAATCATTTTTGTCGCAGCATCCTGTTCGTCAACTTGTGGACCACCGATTGGCCAACCTGTTCCTACCGACATATCAACGCCCATATTCAGGCTTTTTGCTTTGTTGGTCGTGAACTGCAGCATTTTCATCCACTCCGGAGAAAGGTAAGTGAGGTATTGTTTCTCAAAACCTTTTGCGCCATAAATCGGCACGATTTCCACACCTCCAAAACCTGCCTTATTTAAAGTGGTCAGTTGTTTATCCAATCCTTTTTCATCAACGGCATTTCCCATCCACCACCAGCGGGTCCACGGTTTCGCGGTCTCGGTGGTTTGTGGCCACGGGTTTTGTGCGGAGAGATTTCCGAAAGCAAAACAGAGGAGACTAAGGCTGACTATATTTTTAATTTTCATTTTTGACTGTTTAATTTAACCACAAAGTCACAAAAGATTTTTGGACATATTAGTTATTTATAAGTGAATGATTCGACTGCTATAAAGAACACATTAGTTTTAAAAATCAAAGATTTTTTTGTTACGTTTTGATTTCGCCCTTTCAGGGCTCGTTTATTATTTCTTCATTTTATCATTGGGCTTCACCCAATGCTTTTGATAACGTCCTTTCAGGACTTTCAATTTCATCAAAATTATTTTCCCGACCCTTAAGGGAGTAATTTTGCTGAAATATTTCACAGAAATTTTGCTCACTTTAGGGTTGGAGCAAACAAAATTTCTTTTCGAACCAATCTATTATTTTTCAATTTCCATCTGGTTTCAAAGATTCCATAAAAACAGATTCCGGCCAGTGAAATTCTTCAACTTTATCAGGTTTATTTGGGTTAAAACTTTTATAATTTTTTGAAATATATTTCTTTAAAGATAAATTTTGGTCGACGATTGATTTCACGACACATTTTGCCAATTCGTAAGCGCCATACGTATTGAAATGTGTATCATCAGCCAGAGCGGTCGGTTGGTTGGGATAAGAATTTGCGGGATAATGCACGAATGCTCTTTTTGCTTCTTCCGGTCCCATCGCTTCAAACAAGGTTTTGGTCAAGGCATTCAAATCAATTAAATCGACTTTTTCTTCCTTCGCAATTTCACGCATTGCATCAGGAAAATCATCTAAAGTATTGACGATTTTATTGTTCTCGTCAAAAACTCTGCGGTTCATTGAGGTGACCAACACAGGAATTGCTCTCAGTTCTTTGGCCTTTAAAATCCATTCTTTTAATCGTTTTTTGTAGCCGGATTTTGTACTGTTCCCCGCTTTCTGGTCGTTGTGCCCAAACTGAATGAAAAGATAATCTCCAGGCTTTATTTTATTCCAGATTTTATCGATTCGGTGGCGGTCTTCAAAGGCTTTCAGGGTTTCTCCGCTTTCGGCGTAGTTGGCAATCACGACTTCATTCGGAACAAAAAAATAAGGTAACATCTGTCCCCACGACGCCCAGGGTTCGTACTGCGCATCCACAACCGTGGAATCGCCCGTCAGATAGATGGTTTTTGCGGTTTTGTTGGGCTGAATGATGACCGAACAAACTTTCGATGCTTTGTCATTGAATTCAATCGTCAGCAAATTGTCCCAGTGCAAATATTTCCGTTCTCTTGGTTTCAGTTTTACAATTCCGATTTGAGTTCCGTCCTGATTTCGGATGATGCTGTCTTTGACGTGAATGGTGATTTGTTTTTCGAGGATTTCACCTTTTTTCGTTTTAATATCATTCAGCATCAGACGGCGGTTTTCTACACGAACGGTTGTTTCGGATGTTCTTTCGGTATCGCCAAGCTTTAATGTAATATTATAATTTCCTTCAGGAATCGCGACTGAAAAATAGAATGGTTTGTCGCTGGTAATATAATCTCCCGTCAAAGCATTTCCGCCGTTATCAATAGATTTCAAACCGGAAATATCCACAAATCCGTAACCGATTTTCTTATCAAATTTTGAGGTTGACGTGATGGGAATAAATCCGTTTTCGGTTCTGTCTGTACCAAAATCAAACATGAACGTTGTTTGTTGCGCAAACAAAAACGAACCCAAAAACAGCATCAAAAATCTCATCAAGTTCTGCATCTTAATCTGTTAAAATATTTTCTTTCGGCATTGTAAACTGCTTATTTTCATCGCCCAAATCAGGCAGACCAAAATAGAAGTACAAAGTTCTTTTAAAAGTTCCATTCAAATGGTTTGGTTCACTTTCAGGGCCTAAAGTCGAAGTGTCATTATTAATGTTAAACGCCAAGGCTGTTCCCAACGGCGGAATGGCGTCGAGGAATGAAATATTTCCTGTCGGTAATTTCGGATAACCTTCTGCACCGTAAATTCCATAAAAATCAAAGAGTCTGACGAACATTTTTTCTTCTTTCGTTCCGATTGCTATTCTACCTTCCGCAGTATTCAGTTGCAACCACGAAATATCGTCGAAATAGCCTTTAAATTCAGGATAAATCCAAGGTGAAAAACCTGTTCTGGTTGAGTTTTTCAGATTTTGCCAAACATTGTAAGTCTGTCCTTGCGTACGATTTTTCCAAACGTGATATGGACCTTTACCGAGCCATTTTGCGCCGATGACATAATTTTCGGGATAGTCAAAACTCACGCCCGCAAACTGATAATCTCCGGCAAGCGAATATTCATAATTTAATTCTAAAATTCCATTCGGATTCAGTTTCCAAACGGCTTTTGTCCCGTCTTTGTAGGAAATCTGAATACCTTGATTTTGTCCTTCTGCAAAAGCTTTTATGGTTGATAATTCTGTTTTTCCATTCACGAAAACCGGTCCGTTTCGGAAGTTCATTTTTTTGCCTTTTTTATCTAAAATCACAGACTTTAACAATCCATCTTTTTTTCCAAATGAAAATTCTTTCTCGTCTGATTTTAAAATAAACAAAGAATCATTTTCGATAACTGAAACCGAAAATTCTTTGATTAAGGATTTCGAAAACTGTTTGGAAATATCATCGTTCGACTTGATTTTCCAAGTCCACGTGTAAATTTCTTTTCCAAAAGAATCGGTCGCAGTCAGCATTATGGCTTCACTTTCTTTCCAGTTGGTTGGAAGATTTAATTTAATATTTCCTTTTTCACTGGGTTCAATATTCGGAGATTCTGCCCTACCATTTTTAACCAAATCAAATCCCGATTCAGATGAAAATGGTGTTTTAAATTTGACTAATTTCCATTCAAACTGACATTCATTTAAATTCGTAAAATGATATCGGTTTTCAACAGGAATTGTTCCATTAAAATCCTCCGGCAACGTTTTCAAATCTATTTTTACCGGACTGTAAATTTCCCGAATCGCGTAAAAACTTCCTTCTTTTTCACGATGCGGACCCACCAATCCATCCGGAGCGTTGATTGCGTTCACATCGAGTTGATTATTAAAATCGGTTCGTACCAAACCTTCGTCTGCAAATGCCCAGAGAAATCCGCCTGCACCTTTTTTGGAATTCCAATGCAATTCCCAGTAATCGGCCAGAGAAGTTCCGCCACCGCCATCATCCTGTGCGTGCAGAAACTCGGTTGGCATATAAATATTTTCTCCTTCGAGAATTTTTTTGGTGCTGTAATAATCTTCGTAATGATTGCAGTCGATGCCGTTGAAAGCATTTCCAGGCTTATGATGCGCGTGAATAACAGGACGGTTGGAAAGGTCATATTTTGCATATTCTGCATCCAAATCAAAATTATGTCCGCCCTCGTTTCCGTTGCTCCAAAAAATAATGGATGGATGATTCGCATCGCGCGTAACCATTTCTCTCACAAGCTTTTTACCAACTTCTGTGCTGTATTTTTTTTGCCAGCCAGCGAGTTCATCCAAAACATATAAACCCAACGAATCGCAAATTTGAAGAAATGATTTATTTGGCGGATAATGCGAACAGCGAACGGCATTCATATTCATTTCCTTGATGAGCTGAACGTCCATCAAATCGATATTTTCCGTCATTGCTCTACCTGTTTCAGGCCACCAAACGTGACGATTGATGCCTTTCATTTTTACCTTTGTTCCGTTGATGAAAATTCCGTCACCTTTACAAATTTCAATGGTTCGGAAACCGAATTTTTCTTCGGTTTGATAGATATTTTTTCTGTTTTTATTTAAGCTGAATTTTGCCTTGTATAAATTAGGCGTTTCCGCTGTCCAGAGTTTTGGATTATTAACGGAGAATTGAATTTGTTTTAAAGTATCGCCTTTTTCAATATTAAGCTGAGATTCGCCGACGAGATTATTCTTAATATCAAAAATTTCAACCTTTAAATTATTGACAGAATTGATTCCTTTTAAATAAATATTCGAGCGAAACGTTCCGTCTGCTTTAGCATCAATTGATGTTGATGTGATGTTTTCTTTTGAGCTTGCTTCCAAATATACCGGTCTGAAAATTCCGCCTAAAACCCAATAATCTGCGAGACGTTCTGCGTTGTTAACTGATTTATCCGCAGACATTTTGGAAACTTTGACCTCCAGAATATTTTCTTTTCCGAAAATTAATTTATCCGAAATATCATATTTAAATTCATAAAAAGCACCCTGATGAATTTCTCCGGCCAATTTTCCGTTGATTTTCACTTCGGTGTCGGTCATCGAACCTTCGAAAACGATATTGACTGATTTTCCTTTCCACGAATTCGGAACTGAAAATTTATGTTTGTACAGACCTACTTCATCATTGAATTTAAAATTCTTGCCGTAGGTGACGTAATCTCTTCCGTAATTGTACGAGCCAAATCCCTGCTGTTCCCATTGTGAAGGAACCTTTATTTTATCCCAACTTCCGGATTTTCTTCCGCCGGTTATCCAAAAATCCCATTCTTTTGTATGCTCAGAATCTGTCCCGCTCAGGAATTGGATTTCCTTAGATTGAGAATGCAGTAATTGTGAGCATAAACATAAGAGAACGAATATTTTGCAAGAATAATTCATTATTTTTTGCCTTCGTCGGAATCGTCTTTTTTGTCGTAAGATTTGTCTAAAGCAGCGATTTGAGTAACATTGACTTTGACTTTTTTCAGATTTTTAATCGCATCTAAGTTTTCTTCTTTAGGTTTAAGTGCTTTTATTTTTAAGTTTTCCAAAGTAAAATCTGTTAACTCGTACAGGTCAGATTTTTCAATATCAAAAGCTATTTCACAAGTGATATCAATATTTTTTAAGGTAATATTATTTGCTAATCTCCTTTTTGGTGCTTCTTCTCCTTTCAAATCAAAAAACTGGCTCCAGCCTTTTACATACAAGAAAGTTTTTACGTTTCCTTTGATGTTTTCAACGGTAATGTATTCGTAATGTTGAGGCGTGTCAGGACGCATTTTCAAGTGTAATAATCTTGAAGCATCATTCACGGTGGAGTTTCTGAAAATAATGTTGTAATTATGAATCGATTCGCTTCCGCAAGTTAATGCTGAGTGACAAAATCCAAACGTATTATCTTCGATGATGATGTTTCTGTTTTCTCCATTATTCGGATCTTTGTCGGCTTTTGGACCTTTTCCGCCTTTTAATGCAATGGCGTCATCGTTTACTGAAAGATAACAGTTTTTAACCAAAAAATTTGTGCAGGCATCGATGTCGATTGCGTCTGTACTTGGTGCTTTTACAGGTTCTTTTGGAGCAATAATTGTCAGGTTTAATAATTTAACAAAATCACTTTTATAATAATGAGTGCTCCAGAAAGGCGAATTTTTTATGGTAATTCCCTCAACTTGAATGTTTTTCGAATTGGAAACGTAGAGAATTCTTGGTCTCATTTCGTCCATATTGGTGCATTTTGGATTCCACTCGCGTCTTTTCCAAAAAGATTTCCAGAAGCGAAGTCCGTTTCCGTCCAAAGTTCCTTTTCCTGAAATCGTGAAACCATCCAATCCGTCAGCATTAATTAAAGCAGGAAAATATTTTACCGTCTGACCTTCCATTCTTGTGGTGACCACCGGAAAATCATTGATATCGTCGCTTCCTTTTAATTTCGCGCCACTTTCCAGATGCAAATGCGTTCCCTGCTTGAAGAAAACCGAGCTGATGAGAAATGTTCCTTTTGGAACTACTATGACTCCACCACCGTTTTTAGCCGCCAAATCAATCACAGCCTGAAGTTCTTTGGTCTGAAGAATCGTACTGTCATTCTTGACACCGTTGTCGGTAAGGATGTATTTTTTTCCTAGTTTATTGATGTCTGTAGGCTTGTTTTCTTTAAACCATTTTGGAATTGTAGTTCCGTCGGGAAATTTGTCCTGGCTTTTCACAGTTGATGAAAACAGGAAAAATGCGAAGAGAGATAATATAAAATTGGATGTATTTTGAAATTTCATAATTTAATTATATTGCTATATGATCTGATTTTTATATTTGGTTACAAACACATAATCAGTAAAATAACTTTCATTTTTTAAAAGAAGATTATTTTCGTTTCATTTTTTATAAAAGTATACATTTTTGCAAATTGTAGTATCCTGCTCTTTCGGGTTGAGTAAATTGATAAAGATATTCTAAGTAATAAAGATAAAATCATTACCGATTACTGCAAAATCAACATTGAAAATAAAAAAACCAATGAAAATTTCATTGGTTGGTATTATGTATACAGCGGTGTTTTTAAGAAGATTGTGGAAATGAGTTTAACTGTTCATCATAATACACAATTGCTTCATCGATCACAGAAGTTATTCTAGGAAAATTATTATATCTTTCCCCAAAGACTTCCAAACCGGTAAATTCTGTTGAAATATTGCTTGAAAAAGTGCTCGTCAAATTGATCGTTCTCAATACCTGACTGATTTGAATGAGTGTATTGATTTTATTATCGATTGATAACTGAGGTGTCAAATGTTTTCTTAAACCTTTAAGTTCGTCTAACTGCTCTTTGGTTACCTTTTTTTTCTTCTTTCTCATGGAGTAAAATTACATCATTTCAGATGCAATTCTTACAATCCTATATTAACAAATCGTATACAAAGTATAAATAAATTAAATAGGTGTAAAAAATTAATGGAGATTATTTAGATATTTCTTTCTGGTTATTTTGCAATATTTTTCTTCTTAAAAACCTTTCGTTTTCTGCTTTCTTTACTTGCTCCGATCAATGAATCAACCTTACCTTGAGTTGTTTTGTAGGTAACTTCATTGTTATTTAAGAAAAATGAACTGCTTTTTAGTTGATCATTCAATGATTTATCTGCTGAATAAATCTTTGTTGCTCCAACAATTTTGATGACCGGGAGAGAATCATTTCTTTTCTTTATCTCCTTTTGACCGAAGATAAAAACTGACGAAAACGCCATTACAATCGACAATAGAACCCTCTCAAAATTTATTTTCATTTTTTTACAGCAAAATGCTTTCTTATAAAATAACAATTATTTCAATAATAATAGTTTACTGTTACAAAAGTAATAATTTAAATGTTAAAAAAATTCATTTAAAACAGATGATCAAAATTTTTTAATCTCATTAAATCATTTTATTTAAATTATTTTAAAAACTTTTAAATTATAGCTAAAACCAATATTTATCGAATAAAATTCAATATTACAAGTGAATTTCTTTTAAAAATTTAATGATGCATATTAAATCAAAATTCATTTTTTTAACTTTAATCAATGTGATCAGAAAGGGATTAAAACCACCTAGGCCGCCACAAATACAAGGAAATTACAAGATATAAAATAACAAATTATTAATTTTAACACATAATCACAAATTATTTGCTAATTGTTTAAAATTTTATTTTAATTTTGGAATTATTAAAGTTATTATTCTAAGTATTCAACACCAAAATGTATCAGATAACCAATCAACTTCATAAAATAGGTTTCAGCATCAGTTTAATAAGCAGTATTATCAAGCGCAACAACTATCAAAGACAATTCAATACACAGGAATTTTTTTGCATTTTGCTTACCGCACAAGATCTGGATATCGTTGTTTCAAACAGAGCTTACAGAATCAGTGGCGGAAATGCTGTTTTCATCGGGCCTCAAAAAGATGTTGAGATTGACAATGCATTCGGAAAGGAGATTTATGTCATTGCATTTTCAGCAGGCTTTTACGATAAATCCTCAAAAGATAGCCTCTTTTTGAATTCTCAGGTTTTTTTCAATTCTCAGTCAGAAATTTTTATCGCCCCTTATTTTGGAAATAATAAATACAACCAAATTATTCTTGTCGAACGTTTGCTAAAATTCCAGAGCAAGGATGAAAGTCTTTATATTTCAGCTGCACATAACGCTATTGAAGGACTTATTTTAGACGCCTACTTACATGTTGAAAATCATCATGTTGAAAAAGATGAGAGAATGGAATACGTTTCTTACGTTAATCGCTTCAGAATTCTGCTACAAAGAGATTTTAAAATCGCAAAAAAGGTTTCGCACTACGCAGAAGAATTGAAAATTTCAGTACGCAGACTTACAGAGATGACAGAATATGTATATGGAAAATCTGCCAAACAGCTCATCATTGAAAAAGTAAAGATTGAATGCGAAAAAGCAATTAAATTCTCCAACTTCACCATGTCGGAGATCGCTTTTGATCTGGGTTTCAACGATGAAGGCAATTTCAGCAATTTTGTAAAAAAACATACCGGAAAAAAACCGTCTGAAATGAGGGAGATATCAGCATAAATTCCTATATTTATGTAACCAAACCATTTCATCTTAGTTAATATGTACGCCAAGTATATTGTGTTCGCTTTCCTTTTAGGAATATCAGCACTATTACCTGCACAGAGCGCAGATCAAACTCGCATCAATATCAGAATTTTTCCTTCTCAGGTTTTATCGATTGCCACTGCAAAAGATTCACAGCATGCCGTGATCAACAAACATCAAAATAACGACAACAAATTAGTCGCGTCAAATTTATATGGCTATCAAATTAAACTACTGAACGAAGAACATACAAACACCAAGCTTCCTGAAACTTTTAATGACAAAAAAAATTGTTCATCCGAATCAAAACTTATATTTTCTCAAACATCCTCATCAATAGATCAAAAAATTCCTACGTCACATCTATCTGCTGCTTCAAAAGATCTGCTTAACAAATGCGTAACATCAGAAAATGACAGAATGCTTGTTTATCTGATCATTACACAATAGCAAATTAAAAATATATTAAATTTCTTCTATGTAATAAATAACAATAATTTAATTTAAAAATTATTAATTTAATTACATAATATTAAAAATGATATTTTAATTCACATTCAAACAATCTATTTTAACAATTATATTTAATCATATAATATTATGTTTAAATTTACAAAAACGCAACAAAACAGAGTATTTTCTAATCATTTGTTAAATTTCACAAAACATTAGTCATTTTTCACAATCTATATTCTTCTGAGTCGTCATACTTTTGCAATCGAAACTTAGAAACAATATAACAATAACTTTAATGAAAAAATTCATTATTACATCAATAGCAATATTAGGTGTAGGAACCCTCAGTGCACAAAACGTTACTCTAAACGTAAGATTGAAACCTATCCAGACATTAGTCGTGAACAACGCACAAAAAATCGTAAACCTAGATTATGTTACTAAAGATGACTATGCAAACGGAGTAAGCTCTTTGAATGCAGATCACTTAAACATCTTCAGTACAGGAGGTTTTCAGGTAAAAGTAAAGAGTTCTAATTCTGCTATGCAAAATGGTGGAAAAAACATTCAGGCAAATACGATTCAGATCAAGGCAACTGCAGGCTCTGATGCAGTGAACGGTGCACAATATGCTCAGACCGTTCAGCTTTCTAATACTGAAACTATGTTAGTAAGCTCGTCAAATGGAGGTGTTGACAAGAAAATCAGCATCGAATACAAAGGAGCTGGCTCAAATACTTACCTTGACAATTATATCGCAGGACAAGATCCTACAGTATATACTGCTGAACTGACTTACACTATCGTAGCTCAATAAGATTCCAAAAAATCTTAATAAAATAAAAGAAGTGTTGCAGTTTTTGCAGCACTTCTCTTTCATTACATACTTTCGTCATGAAAAATATCTCTCAGCTATTCTGCTTTTTCTTTTTTGCATTTATTTTCAATGTCAAAGCACAAACCGGAATATCGGTGTCTCCGCCCCGACTTTATTTTGAATCAGGTCCGGGAATCAGCAATACCGAAAAAATAACCGTAACTAACGTAAGCGCAAAAAACAGTCTTGATCTTGCGGTAAGTCTCGGCGATTGGGAATATGACGTGAAGGGAGAAAACCAAATGCATCCGGCAAACTCGCTACCCACTTCTTGCGCAGGATGGATTACCATTAAAAAAGAAGATACTTATTTTTCATTGGCACCCGGAGAAAGACGTGATATCGAAATGACCATCACCTCACCTACTCTTCAAAAAGATAATTTACCAGCTCATACCGCTCTGCTGTATGTGAGTCAAATGAATCCTGTTGAAGATGTCGACAGTAAAGGTGCAAACATAAAAGTAAGCATTCGCTCAGGAATTAAAATTTTCCATAAAAAACCAAATATCACAAAGAAAAAAATTGAAATAACAGATTTAAAATTTGATGCAACTAAAAAAACATTAACCTTAAATTTTGAAAATCAGGCAGAAATCTGGGTCGATGGTAAAGTGACGACCGATATTCTGAATGCAGGTAATGGTAAAAAAACGGCTTTGAGTCCGATTGTATTTTATACAATGCCTGGAAACAAACGTGAAATGGAAATTACACTTCCATCATCTCTTGAAAAAGGAAAATACACAGCATCTTTACTTATAGACTACGGAGACGCAGAAAATTTAGAAATGGGCGAATTAAATTTTAGTTATGAATAGAAAATTCTGCTTTTTTGTAATGACAATTTTTCTGATGGGTCAGCTGCATTCTCAAGTATCGTATTCGTCATGGGTAAATGGCTATCTTCAAATAAATTCTTATCAGGGAAATACAGATCCTGAAGGTTACACCATGACGCTCGCCGGAAACGGAAATTTCAACATACCTAACTGGAAAGTAACTGCACGCCTGAAAAGTGCTATCACGGCAAATAGCGGATCATATATTTTCCCTGCCAATAAAATATCTTTTCAACCCGTTTCTTCAACAGGTCAGGCGAATCCTAATCCTGTTCCGACTATTTCTGACATTGGAATTCCGCCCAATACTATTATGACGGAAGGTTCAGAATTCTTTTTAATTCCAAAGTCAAATGCACCGTTGCGAAACCAACCGAGTCAGCAAAACGGATATTACAGTTTACAGATAAAATTTAGCATTACGGTTGCTGGTGGAGCTTATCTCGCAAACTATCCTGCATGGACAACATTTATTGCTCCAATGGAATTTACCGCCTATAACCAAAATAATACGATCATAGGAAAGATGGATCATAATATTCAGTTTCAGATCGGTGCACTTACCGGAACTCCGCCCACAAGCACAGAACTTTCGTTAAAAGTAAATGCAAATGCAAACAATGGTCTATTGGAATTCAGCAGCATGCAGGATTATAAAGACGGTAAAAGTGTAACGTATCCGAATGCGCTTACTGTAAAAGCGAATACTAATTTTCAGATAACGGTAAAAGCAATTCAGAATAATTTCACATCAACCAGCGGAAAAACGATTCCGGTCAGCAATGTGCAGATGAATTTACTGCCAACAGCACAAAATGCAGGATCGTCTTTCAATACAGTTTTCCTGAATACAGCTTCACAGATTATTGCAAAAGGCTCGTCTACACAAGGAGCAAATCTTGACTACACGATCAAATATTTCACAAAACCCAATGACGAATATTTCATCAATGCAAAACCTGATGAATATACCGCAACCTTACAATATGAGATAACTCCGCAATAATGTCCCCTGTTTTTAGTCAAAATTTTATAAAAAGCTTTGCGAATTGTCTGCTATTGATTTGTTCGCTCTTTTTGTCGGCTCAAAACAAAACCGAAAACATCCTATTTGATATTCACGAAAAATCATACAATGCAGAATCTAAAATTCTCGACATGGTGATTATTGTAGATAACAGCAAGAATGAAAATTTTAAAGGAAAATTAAAAATTTCGACTCCGACAGGATTTAAATCTATTTTAGGACAGGAAATTGCGATTGATCTTCAGAAAAACGAAAAAAGATTTATTTCGCTTAAATTTTTTGTTGGAAATAATGCCGATGCGGGAGATGCGCAGATTAATTTGATTTTAGCTAATGAATTTGATCAGAAAATTGGTGAAAAAACCGTTATTCATCAGGTCGAAGAAAGCAATCTCTTACAAATGATGGCTGAAAGTCCACAAATTTTCAGAAGTAATGATCTTGATTCTCTTAAAATCAGAATAAAAGTTTCAAATAAAGGGAACAGAATGCAGCAAACAACTTTGGTCTTTAAAATTCCTGATTACAGCGACAGTAATCATTTTATCGAACAACACGGAACGCTTCGCCCACAACAGGATTCTACATTTACCTTTAGTTTTTTGCCATCGAAAGAACTTCTCAAACATAATAATTTTACCATCAACGTTACCGGATTTAAAGATCCAGATAAAGAAATCTTCGGAAATACGAGAATTTCCGTACAAAGTATTTCTCATACACAAAAGTTTCAGGACGAACAGCAAAACGGATTCGCAAGTACAACAAGAAATTCGATCACAGCAAGTTACAGGCGGGTTGGGAATGATCTCGATATGTATCAGATTTTAGGAAGTGGCGGTTTTAATGTGGCTTCAGGATATGTTTTTATTAATGGAAATATGTTTTTGATGAATTCGCAGAACGATCCTGTCATCAACAACACTTACATTTCTTACCGTCGGGAGAAAAGCGAGTTTACCTTAGGAAATATCAGTAAACTTCTTGAGCTTTCACTTTTCGGTAGAGGAATAGAATACAGTTTTCTGAATGCTGCAAAAGACAAAAAACTTGAGGTTGGTTTTATTGAGCAGAGCTTCAGTTTATTGGAAAGAAATTCGTTCTTTAAAAATGGATATGGTTTTTATGTGAAAGGAATTCTCAATCCTTACAATTTCTCTCATAATATATCGTCAATTTATATATTTAAAAATGATCCTTACGAGAAAGCAAAACATCATTTAGTTGGAACGGAATTTACCCACAACTTCAATAATCTTTGGCAGACCTCATCAAAATTGTACGGAGGAATCAGCGTCTATGACCGGAACGGAATTACAAAACCTTCTCTCGCATTTGAATCTCAATATTCAGGAATTTTTAAAAAATTAAATCTCAACGGAAATATCTTTTACAGTTCAGATTATTACCCCGGAAACCGTAGAGGAAGTGTACAGATCCAGCAAAATATTAATTTGATTGCATTCAAAAAGCACTATGCTTTTGCCAATATTTTTTATTCTAATTATTCTCCTAAATATTATTTTTATCAGACTCAGCTCTCTTCGGACAATGTCAAAATGGAGGCTGGATTGAATTTGGCTAAAACAGGATCATTCGGTTATTCTTTTGCGTATCAGTATCAATTTGAAAAGTCTAATTCTTACAACAATTTTCTGCCGCAATTTCAAAAAAACGCTTTATCAATTCAAGCTAACAGAATCGTAGAAAGTACCAATTGGACGAGTATCAATAAAAAACATTCTGCTGTTTTGGCTCTTGAGCTTGGTTTTGCACAATATCCGAATGATGAAAATCAACAGTTTCAGGGGAAAATAAATTTCAGTTACAATTACATGAGAATAAATTTCACTTCTCAGTATCAAATCGGAAGCTACTATTTATCTGAATACGCTTTCTCTCAACTTGCAGATAAAAATAAAAAGTTTACAAAACTCAATACCTCTGTGTATTACAGCAGCAATGCATTTAAAGATAAACTAAGCTTAACCTCCGGACTTTCGTATACAGACGATAATATCTACGGAAAATCGCCTTCAGCATTTTGCAATTTGAAATGGCACACAAGAATGTACGATTTTTTTGTGAATTCGTCTCTGTACAATTATTCTTCGGCAAACATGAGAAATAATATCTTCACCATTGAGGCAGGAGTTACCTTAAACTTGCAGAAAGCTACTTTAAGCACAAAGAAAAAATCGGACGTTCATGCTTTTGCTTTTTATGACAAAAACAACAATAATATATTTGATACAGACGAAGAAACTGCATCAGATTATCTGATCAATATCAATAATATCGCATTTAAAACTGATCCTGAAGGAAAAATCTTATATAAAAATGTTCCTTTCGGAAAATACCGTTTGAAGCAGGCTATTCAGGAGGGATGGTATTATGATGATCAAATGTTGGATATTAATCAGTACAAGCTTGAAATTGCTATTCCGTTGCATCAAAATGGTACTGTTGCAGGACATATCAATTATGAATTTGATAAGAAAACAGCTGTAGATTTCACGCCGAGAGCTAATGGAATTACATTTAATATTTTCCGTGATAATGTTTTAATTGAAACCGCAACTTCAGACGACAATGGTGAATTTATTTCATTTTTACCCATCGGAAACTATACTATTTTACTTAATGCCAATTCGCTTCCTCAAAACACATACTGCGATACAGAACGCTTCACTTTTTCAGTAAAAGCGGGTGAACTTTTTACACTTCCTGAGTTTGTCATTAAAGTGAAGGAGAAGAAGATACACTCAAAGAAATTTGGTAATTAAACATAAATAAATGTGTAAGATTTGAAGAATTGGTTGAATTCAAATATCTTTAAAATGCATTTAACTAAATATTAAAAATTACTTTTCCAGTCGATAATCAATTAAGTGGATCTAGATTAAACAACGTCCAATCAAGTTAAAAATTTAATATACACGTCATATTCTCGCAACACGAATTGACTACTTTTGCCAAGCATTTCTACAATGTGGTTCATTATAATGGAGTATTTTGAAAAAATATATTTAGATTACAAACATCAGGTATACTTTTTTGTCAAAAAGTTTATTTCCAATATCGAAGATGTGGAAGATGTTGTACAGGAGATTTTTGTACATCTCTGGAAACACTCTTCTTCGCTCAAAAATTCACAGACTTTAGAATCTATTATCTTCAAAACCGCTCAACAGGAAGTTTCAAATTTTTACAGAAAAAATAAAATGATCTTCTCTTTTTCGGATGAAAGTTTAATTAAAGATGAAGCAGATTCTGAAAAAACTGATCAGGAATTTAAAGATGAGCAATTACAAAAAATACAAAACCTTCTGGAAAAAGTTCCCGAAAGAAGCAAGACTTTTTTCTACAAAAACAAATTGGAGAAAATAAGCTATTCTCAGATCGCAAAAGAAAATAACATCTCAAAAACAGCGGTAGAAAAACAGGTTAACAAAGTCATCCGACACATTAAAGCGAATCTGAATCTGTTTTAACGAAATATTAACCAGTTTAAACAAATTATTAAATCCATCTCTTCGGGGTGGATATTTTTATTTTGCTGCGTAATTATAATTGTATGAAAGATTCTCAAAAACATTTTGAAAAAATTTGGACAAAAGTTTCCGAAGAAAAACAGGAAATGGATTCGGCAACAGACTCCAGAATCTGGAACGGTATCGAAGGAAGAATTAAGAAAAATGATAGACGAAAATATTATTGGACGGCTGCTGCGGCGATTTTGATTCCTTTATTCGGGATTCTCTTTTTTTATAAAGATTTTGAGCCAAAAGAAACGAAAAATAGTTTATCAGCAATCGTATTGCAGACCAATGAAGTTTCTAAAACTTTTAGATTGTCTGATCAAAGTGTAATTACCTTAGAACCTCACAGTAAGTTATCCATCAATAAAGATTTTGGGAAGAAATACAGAAAAGTAAAATTTCAAGGCAAAGGTTTTTTCTCGATTGCAAAAGATAAATCTAAGCCTTTCATTGTAGATGCAGGAGGTTTCAGTGTTGAAGTGTTGGGAACTAAATTTTCAGTCGATCAGAAATCGGATGAAAAAAAGGTAAAATTATTTGAAGGAAAAGTAAAAGTCAATCACAATGGCAAACTGACTTATCTCCTTCCAAATGAAAACTGGAGCACCTCTCCTGCCAAAAAAGATTATCATTATTATGCAGTAACTGCAATAAAAACTTTCACTTTTGAAAATACGTCTTTCGAGGATGCAATAACCGAAATAGAAAATACATACGGAACCAAAATCACTTATCCGAAAAAAATTGCTAAAAACGAAGTCTCTGGATCGTTCTCAGGAAATCTGAAAGAAATTCTTTCCATTATCAATTATCCATTTAATCTAAAAACTACCATTAAAAATGAACATGAAATAACTCTATATTAAATAAAACAGCACCAATAATGTGGCGTTATCAGTGCTTGTAAATTAATTCAAAACTCGCTTAAGAATAATAAATTAACTCTTTCAAATTTATGAAAAAAACTGCAATTTCTATTGCTTTACTCGTCGCTATGGGAATTCCTGTGCAAAATTATGCGCAAACCCAAACTAACATGTCTGTCACAAACAATCAGGGACAGGTTTCATTAGTGAAAATTCTTAAAAAATTAGAGAAATCTACCAATACTAAATTCTTTTATTCTGCGTCAGATTTTAAAAACATCTGGGTAGATGAAAGCAAAATCAATTACTCATCATTACAGCAAAGCTTAAACTATCTGAAAAAGAGTGTTCCTTTGGATTACCAGATCCAGAACAATACGGTAAGCCTTAGAAAATTAGCTTCCACGAATTCTTCTTTTGCAGAAAATAATTTAGAACCTAAAAGAGATACATTAAACAATCAGGAAAAACAAATAGAGGAAGTTGTAGTTGTCGGTTACGGTACACAAAAGAAATCTATTATTACAGGTTCTGTTTCCGTCGTGAAAGGTTCAACAGCAGAAGGACAACCTGTACTTTCAGCCGGAAATGCTTTGCAGGGTCTTGCTCCGGGTGTTACAGTAACTACACAAACTGGTGCACCGGGAGGTGATGCCGGAAATATCAGAATCAGAGGAATCAATAGTTTTGGAGGTTCTGACAGTAATCCTTTAGTGATTATCGATGGTGTTGCAGGAAACATCAATGATGTTGATGTCAATATGATCGAGTCTATTTCTGTTCTGAAAGATGCTGCTTCTGCTGCAATATACGGTTCAAGAGCTGCAGGTGGAGTTATTCTTGTAACCACAAAACGTGCTAAAGGAAATAAACTGACCGCTCAATACCGAGTATATACAGGTTGGCAAAGAGCTACAGCGATACCAAAAGTTACTGATGGTCTTACTTACATGAAAGTATTTAACGATGCAAGTATGAACGACAATGGTACAAAGATCTACAGTGACGAAGCAATCAATGATTTCAGAAACGAATACAGTAAAAATCCAGGCAATTACGACTGGCAAAAAGCAATTCTTCAGGGAAGCGGATTCCTGCAGGATCATTATCTTTCTCTATCCGCAAAATCCGGAATCATAAGTGTTTCGCCGTCATTTGGATATTCAAAACAGGAAGGTATTATTAAAAATACTGATTTTACAAGGTTTGTTTTCCGTAATAATATGGATATTACACCAAATGATCAGTGGAATATCAGACTCGATATGTCTTTCTTAAATAAAGACAGAACACAGATTGCCGATGAAGGAACGGTCTGGAATTATCTAGGAAGAATGCCTACCAATATTCCCATTTATTATGGACAAAACTATTCTGACGGTTGGGTAAAAATCAATCCAGTCGGTTATATCGAAAATGGAGGAAACCGTAAGCAGAATAATCTTGAGTTTATAGGAAATATGAATATTTCTTACAAACCTACCGATTGGTTGACTTTAAAAGGTATGGTTGCTCCACGTTATCTTACGACCAACATTCATCTTTTCAGAAAAAGTGTGCCTACATATTATGAAGACGGAACCGAAGCTGGTTCGGCCAACACGTTTACAGAACTTACAGAATCTGCAAGACGTCAGTTTTACGGAACCTATCAGTTTCAGGCAGATGCAAAAAAAGACTTTGGTAAACACGGTTTTGAGCTTCTTGCCGGAGCTTCAAGAGAAACGTATAACGAAAAAATATTATCCGGATATAGAAGGGATTTCCTTTATGACAACTACGAAGTGATCGATGCAGGTGCAGATAACGAAACGAAAGATAATGCAGGATCAGAATACGAATGGTTATTGGTTTCTGCTTTTGGAAGATTTAATTATAATTTTGATCAGAAATATTTGTTTGAAGCCAATGTAAGATACGACGGTACTTCAAGGTTTATCGGAAAAAACCGTTGGGCAGTTTTTCCGTCATTTTCTGCGGGTTGGGTAGTTTCTAGAGAAAACTTTTTCGAAGGTTTAAGAGGAACGATCAGCCAATTAAAATTCAGAGGATCCTGGGGTAAACTGGGAAATCAGAATATCAGTTCGTCATACTACCCTTTTTCGGAACCTTTATCATTGGGAAGTACTTCTATGAACGGAGTTGTGTACCAGACGATTCAGCAATTAATCATGTCAAATCCAGATCTGAAGTGGGAAGAAACTACAATGTCGGGTTTGGGTGTTGATTTATCGTTATGGAAAAAATTAGACCTTACTTTCGATATTTATAATAAAAAGACTGACGGAATTCTTTTAAGATTAAATACTTCTCAGCTTACAGGTCTAGAAGCACCCGTTCAAAATGCGGCAACGGTAAGCAACAAAGGCTGGGAAATTGGTGCACAGTATAATGAAAGATGGGGAGATTTTAAAATGAATATTGGATTTAATCTCTCAGATGTTAAAAACGAAATCGTTGATATGAAAGGTCAGTCTTCCGGAACACTTCTTCGTCAACAGGTTGGTTCTTCAGTGAATTCGATTTATGGTTTTATTGCTGACGGACTCTATCAAAGTCAGGCAGAAATCGATGCGGGACCGACACAATTTGGAACTTTAAAGCCGGGAGATATAAGGTATAAGGATATTGCCGGAGCTTTTGATGCCAACGGAAATCCAATCGGAGACGGAAAAATCACAGATGCCGACAGAACCATTATCGGAAGTACTGTTCCGAGGTATACTTACGGGTTTAATTTGGGTTTATCTTATAAAGGCTTTAAACTATCAGCTTTGATACAGGGTGTCGGAAAAGTTGACGGTTATCTTGATTCTCATTACGTCATTCCCGCAGTCAATTCTAGTGCTGTGAAACCTTGGCAATTGGATTATTGGACACCGGAAAATACGGATGCCGAATTCCCTCGTGTTTCCCTTACCTCTACAAACAATACACAAAACTCAACCAAATGGATGAGAAGTGCAGCTTACATGCGTCTTAAAAATGTACAGATCGGATACGAATTACCTAAATCTTTTACAGACAACACATTTCTGCAAAGCATTTACCTTTATCTGAACGGACAAAATCTATTGACTTTCACTGATTTCTACGAAGGATATGATCCGGAAATCAATTATAATCTTGGAAGTTCCGACGGTGTCGCTTTGGGAGGCGGAAATTATTATCCACAGGTAAAAACAATCTCTTTTGGTATTGATGTTAAATTTTAATGATAAAAAAAATGAAAAACTTTTTAAAAATATCTCTTTTAGCTATAATCACGTCGTGCTCAAGTGCCGATATGGATTTAGAGCCACTTAACGGACCCACATCTGGAACTTTCCCCGCATCATACGAGGAAGGAAAGATGGGTCTATTCGCAGCTTACAGAAACTTGAGTACAATTGATGCAGCAAGTACCCCAATTTGGCACGTGATGGATAATATTACGGATATCGGATATGCAAGACCGGGAACCAATTACACTTCTCCCATCACAAGTTCTATTACGACAACCAATGCATTAACCATTAAACCATGGGAAATTCATTATAAAACTATTGCAAGATGTCACGCAGTACTTGATAAATTAGATGGAATTTCAGGACTTACCGCCGCACAAAAGTCTGAACTTGGTTCGGAATTGAGATTTGTCCGTGCTTATGCTTATTCTCAACTGATTGAGCTTTACGGAGATGTTCCATTAATAAAATCAGCTGTTATCTTAAGCAATGCAAATGTTGCAAGAACACCTGTTGCAGAAATTCAGCAGTTTATCATTGCAGAACTGGGAGCTGTTGCACCTCAACTTCCGATTTCACAATCACAGTATGGAAATGTTCGCGCATCTCGTATCGCAGCTTTAATGCTAAAAGCCAGAGTTGAACTTTATTCTAAACAATATGCAGCAGCAGCAGTTACTTCAAAACAAGCTTTAGACGCAGCATCTGGTATTTACAGTTTGACACCTTTCAATGCTTCTGTGAATTTCGCTGGTAAAGATCATACCGTTGGAGAGCCGGATCCAAGTAATATATTTGGACATAACGGTTTTTCAACAAGTAAAGAATGGATTTGGGTGGCAGAATTCAATAAGAATGTACCGGGATATCTTCACAATCAGCAATATTATGCTGCATCTCGTTTAGGTAAAGGAGTTTGCTATTGGGGACCTACTCAAAATCTTATTGATTCTTATGAAATGACAGATGGTCTTTCAATATTGGAATCTCCGTTATATGATAATACAAACCCGTTTAAAAACAGAGATCCACGTTTGGATATGTATGCTGTACGACCGCACTCAAGATATTTGGGATACCAATTTGAGCCAAATACATCTTTCACAAAAGTAAATAACTACTGGTCAACCGGAGCACCAACTCAGGTTACGAATGCCGATGCGACCAATGCATACCGTTCGTTTAGCGGTTATCTTTGGAGAAAAGTGGTGGATATTGCTGATTTTAATTCTACTTCAGTAAGTGGAAATTCAGATTTAAATGTCGGAATTTTCAGATTATCAGAATTAATGCTGATTTATGCAGAGGCAAAAATTGAGTCGAATCAGTTGGATAGTTCGGTTTATGACATGATTAATCAGATCAGAGTGCGTGCAAAAATGCCGGCTTTACCAATAGGATTGTCACAGGCTCAATTGAGAAAAGCACTTCGATACGAAAGAAAAGTAGAATTGGCAAATGACGGATTAAGATGGTATGACATAAGACGTTGGGGAATTGCAAGCAATGTGATGAACGGATATTTATACCTCAACCGTAATGCAAACAACTGGAACAAATCTGTTGTAACCGGGTTTGATGAAAGTGCAAATCCTATCTATAATCATTCACAGGCTTCAGCAGCTTTTTCTACACAGCAAGTAGTTTATACCAACAATAAAGATGAATATTGGCCGATCCCACAATCGGAAATGGATGCAAACCCATTATTGAAACAAAACCCAGGATATTAATTTTAAAAATTATGAAGAAGAGTATATCGCTACTGTTCGTACTGGTATGTACAGTGGTTTTTGCACAGGAAAAATTTCAAAGTCCAAAATTGGATAACGAAAAATCATGGAGTATCATCCTCATTCCGGATACCCAAAACTATGTAAAATGGAACAGAAATCAACCTGTTTTGGATCTGATGGTGAGATGGATTGAGGATAATATTTCTCCCTTAAATATTAAAATGGTTTGCCAAGTTGGCGATTTGGTGGAACATAATAATATTCTGAATCAGGGATATGACGGAGATCAAAGTGCAGATGACCAATGGAAATCTGTACAGTCAATTCTGGGAAGACTCAATGGAAAAGTACCTTATGTTGCTGCAACAGGAAATCATGACTTCAGTATTAATGAGGAAGGCAGAAGATTTTCTCGTTATAATGAGTTTTTTCCTTCTAATTTTAATTATTTAAATCAGAGATCTTTAGCACAGAACTTTTTTAATGATGCCGGTGCTCCAAGCATGGAAAATTCTGTTTTGGAATTGAAAGGATTAAATGGCCAGGATTATTTATTTCTAAGCCTTGAATTTGCGCCGAGAAATAAGGCACTCGAATGGGCTAAAAAAGTTTTGGATATGCCTCAATACAAAAATCATAAATCAATTCTAATCACCCACGCTTTTTTGAATGAGAAAGATAAAAGAACGAATAAAGAAAATTCATGGTTTATGTATGAGCCTTTTCTGATAAACAACGTTCCGCAAAAATCAAAAACCATCATACTTCCTGAGTCTAATAATGGAGAACAAATCTGGAAAAAGCTGGTAGAGCCATCTCAAAATCTTCAGTTGGTACTAAGTGGTCATATTTCAGGAGAAGGTTTTCGTGTAGATCCCAACAGTTTTGGAAAAAACGTGAATCAGATGCTTTTTGATATGCAAAGCGAAGGCGGCGGTCATCGTGACGGTAACGGAGGTGACGGCTGGCTCAGAATTATTGAGTTCTATCCTGATAATAAAACCGTGAAAGTAAAGACATATTCACCACTTTTCGGAATTTCACCGGTTACTCAGAAAAATGCTTATAAAACAGACCTGAGAAATGAGTTTGTTTTTAAATTCTCAGAATAACATTAAATTAATGCAGAAAAGCATTTTATTAAAAAATATTAAATTACTTTTTTACTTTCTTTCATTAAAAAGGAGACACCATTAAATAGTGTCTCCTTTTGTGACTTCGGAGGGGTTCGAACCCCCAACCCTCGGAGCCGAAATCCGATATTCTATCCAGTTGAACTACGAAGCCGTTTGTGTTTTAGGCCTGAGATTGGTAGAGTTTCAGAGTTTTCTATAACTCTACCAATCTCCCACACTAAAATGTGATTTTCACTCCTCCTAAAATCTGTGCACCAAGAACTTTATATCCTTTGTACGTTTGGTATTTTGAGCTTAGAAGATTGTTTCCGAGTGCGAAAATACTGAAATTTTTATGAATTTTGTACTCTGCGGACAAATTTAAATCTGCATAACCACCAACTTTATCATCCGTGTCTTCCGTTGACTGAAATATCACCGAAGGAGTACCAATACCTTCAATCATGTATGAGTTTGTAGTTCTGTCAGTTGCAAAGATTCCTTTGAAACCTAAAGACAATTTTTTCTCAAATAACGTATATTTTGCACCGATGCTTCCTGATACCAAAGGAACATTATAAATATTGTCATAATTCTTTAAATCATACTTTAAAAATCTCACATCAGCATCTACAATAAGGTTTTCCAACGGAAAATATTGCAAACTACCTTTGATATCGCTCACATTTCCGTCATCATAAACTGCAGAAAATGTATTGGCAAAATCATAACCGGGACGATCTAAAGTAAAACTGTTGTTAAATAAAGTATTCCCCTGGAAGAACATAATATCCCTCATCTTGCCGAATCCCGCAGAAACATCATATTTAAAAATTTCATCGATATCACCTCTTAAACCTGCATAAAAATGATATTGCGTCTCAGTTGGTCTCAACATCTGATCTGAAACCAAAAATGGATTTTGCTGCAGCAATTCACTATATGTATTTAGCTTTAAACCACCATCTACTCCACCGTAGAATTTGAATTCTTTAGCAGCAGCAACCTGAAATTCTGCCTGTGGAAACCAGTATGTTTTATTATTTTTTAATTCTTCGGCTAAAATTAAATTAGAATTTCTTGCATTTAAAAAAGAAAAAGAAGATCCCAACATTAAATATGATTCACCCTTTGCAAACGTCACTTTCGGAGCTATATTCGCATTGAAAAACGTTGATGAATTTTCGTTTAATATAGCGAAATCAGTTTTCACCGTTTCCAATCCTAATCCTAAATCTGCATTTAAAACGATTCCGTTATCAGAAAGCTTTACAGCGTGTTTTGAAAGATTTGCCAAAATAGAAGCCTGATTTTCTTTTGCATCAAAATGATCACTTAAAAATGAAGATTTTACTCGTACATCATTCAAGATTTCATTTGAATAAAAATCATAATAACCGTTCACTTTAAACTGATTGACTTTTTGTTTTAAATCTACATCCGCAGAAGGCGTCAGCGCGTAAATTCCGTAATAGTTGTAATTATCTAAACCGTATTCAGCATTTATATTGATTTTACCTTTCTCTCCATAAGAATTTAAGAAAGCTCCCAAAGTTGCCGAACTTTGATTTGAATCCCAGTCGTAAACTTTCTTCAAACCGTTCGTAGAAAGCACATGAACATCTGCTCCAACTTCGATTTTATTCTCAAGCGTTTTAGAGATATTAGCATCTGCTAAAATCTTTCCGTAATTCCCCATTCCGAACTGGAAATAGCTATTCTGAGCTGTCGCATCAAATTTTGGCGCAACATCTTCACTTTGAATGGTTGAAGTTTTAAAATCTGAAACAGCAGGAACGTCTGTAATCGTGTACTTTACAGGATTTGCTGATTTCTCTTCAGGCGGATAATTTTTCACTGTTTCCACCGAAGTTTTTTTCTTCTCGATTTTCTTTACTTCTGGTTCTCTTTTTTTATTAAGAATCAGTTTTTCCTCTTTGATCTGAGAAAACGCCACGGACGAAATTCCCAAAAATAATATAGATAGTATTTGAATTTTCTTGTTCATATATGTTGTATTAATGTATAAAGTAAAAAGTATTGATGATCAAATCACCCAAATACATTTTACATGAATACGACAGTACATTTTACTTTTTAATCTGCTTTTTAACCTCTTTCGCTTCTGCAACAATTTCCGGGAAATCTGCATAGTTTGAAATGATCTGATCGCAGGTATAACTCGCCTGATAATTATCTTTCAGCCCAATATAATTTTTCGCCATCAAAACCAATGCTTTTGCTCCCCAGTAATCTTCTGATGCGTAATTATTAGCTAATTTAAAGATGGTTTCATTAGAAGATTTGAATGCTTTTCCTTTGTTTTGATAGAATGCTTTTGCATAAAGAGCTTCAGCTGCAACTTCAGTATTTGAAGATTTCTCAAGCGAAGTATAAGCGGTTTGTGCATCTTTATCTTTCCCTGAATTCATCAGACTTCTTGCCTTGATTACTTTTGCAGTTTCAATAACTGCAGCAGAGTTTTTATTATTGGCAATTACAGCATCGGCTAATTTTTCAGCTTCTGAGAAATTCTTTTCTTCCGCATACATTTTCATCAACTCAACATTAGCATAATTTTTAACGTTGATATTGGATGAATTTTTAATATTTTCTAAATATTTTTTAGCTTCAGCAGAATTTCCCTGTGCGATATAAATTTGTGCCACACGAGTTCGTGCGTCGTCTTGATAATCATTCTGAACGTTTGCAATTTCCTGTAAAACTAATAAAGCTTTCGTAGGATTATTCGTCTGGTAATAACTTTCACCCAATTCATATTTAGCCTGATAAAGACCTTCACCGCTTGGATTTTGAGTTAAATATTTCTCGTAATAAGAAATTGCGTTTTTATAATCTTTCTTGGTAAAATACTGTTTTCCTGTTGATAAATTGATTTCGTCTATTTCAGAAGCATCAATATTGACTCCGACATTTCGTGCAAAATCAGAATATCCTGAAACATCACCATTTTTCGTGAAAATAGGTTTTGCAGCCTGAGCGATTTTCTGTGCGTAAGCTGTGTTTTTATATTGCTCTCCTAAAGATCTTAATTCAGATAAAGCTTTATCATTTTGATTCTGATCAATATAATTCTGCGCTCTGTAAATAGATGCATTCGCCACCAAATCTTTATCAGAAGAAGATTTAATAACTTTTCCGAAGAAGTCATTGGAGTTGGCAAAATCATCTTGAGCTGCATAAGCAACACCCATTTCGTATTGTGCATCATCAATATATTCTGAAGCAGGGTATTTAGAAATTAATAATTTTAAGTTGGTGATTTTCGCAGCCTGATCATCTTTAAATCCTAAAGCCAAAGCTTTCTGGTATAAAGTATAATCTGTAGCATCTTCGTTTTTATCGTAAATCGCAATTGCCTGATCAAGATCGTTGTTGGCGTAATTGATATCCGCTAAACGAAGTTCTGCATCATTTTTAAATTCAGGCTTTGGATTTTTTAAATATTGTGTAAAAAACTGTTCCGCCTGATCGAATTTTTTAGATTTAAAATAAGCGTAACCAATGTCGTATGGCAACTGCTGTTTTTCAGGGAAAGTTTCATTTGTTAGTTTTTCGTAACGGGCAATTGCAGAAGGATAATTCCCTTTTTGATAATAAACCTGACCCAACCAATACAAAGCTCTGCTGTGGAATTCTTTATTTAAATCAAATTCTAAACTTCTCAGGAAATATTTTTCAGCTTCGTCAAAATTTCCTTTGTTAAATTCTTCGGTTCCTAATAAATAAGAAACTTCCTGATCTACTTTGTCCGTTTCAGGAGTTGAGTTTGGTAATTTGTCGATTGCGTTAAGAGTCTCTTTAAAGTTCCCGGAATACAGATAAGATTTCACCAAAAGTGATCTCATTTCCGCAGTTTTCGCATCGTTGTTGTTGATGGTAATGTAATTCTGAATAACCGTTGTCGGGTTTTCAAATGGATTCCCAATATCATAACTTAATTTTGCGTATTGTTCGTGAGCCAGTTTTTTCACACTCGCATCATAATCCATTTGATAAGACGAACGGAATGCTGAAAGTGCTTCCTGCTTTTTCTCTACCGCCAAATATGCATTTCCTAATTGATAGTAAGCATTCTGAGCCAACGCCGAATTGCTGTTTAACAATTGATTGTAATAAGAAACCGCTTCGTCATATTTTTTAAGCTGAGCCGCAACAAATCCCATTTCATACAAATCATTCTCAGATGGATTTTGCTGAACACTCAGATAATCTTTCAAATGCGGATAAGCAGAGTTATAATCATTTTTCATGAAATAACTTTCACCAATGATTTTGTGAACTTCCGCTTTATAAGATTCCGAAATATCTTCATTCAATAAAGCATTTCCTTCCGAAATTGCCTTATCGTAATCTTTATCATTGTAGTACATCTGCACATAATACGGACGTACAAGTTTTGAAAATTTAGGCTGATCTTTTATAGAATCAAAATACTGAAAAGCCTGATCGTTTTGTCTTTTAGAATAAAACAAATGTCCCAACATATAGGCAATATCACCTTTTTGAGATTCATCAGCGGTTTTGTAAGCTTCTTCCAGAGCATCAATTGCACCTTTAGAATCGCCTGTCATAAATTTAGCATAACCCAATTTCAGAATATACTGTGTATTTTCTTCACGGGTTAACTGATATTGATTGACTTTCTTTAAAGTTTTTAAAGCTTCCTTAAAATCTTTTTTAGCTAAATAATAATCCGCCAAAGGTAAATTTGCCTGAGCAAAATACGCAGAGTTCGGATATTCTTTCATAAAAGCAGTCAAACCGTCTTCCGCATGATTTTTTTGAAGAATCACTCCGATTACGTTATCAAAAAACTGTGCAGCTTCTTTTTTCGACTGCTCCAGATTCTGATTATAGAAATACTGACGTGCATATTCGTATTGAGAAGCGTTGTAAACTTTTGTTTGATATAGATTTTGAGCAAGATTAAACCTGTAGTTTTCCTTTTGGGTAAAGTATTGAGACTGTTGCGCTTCGGATACTCCGAAATAGAAAACAGCAGCCGCTAAAAGTATTTTTTTTGATTTCATTAACATCAAATTTTAAAATGGATAGGCCTTCAAAAATAAGACCAAATTTCTTAATTTTAAGATAAGATTTTATCCACAAATTATCAACGAAAATATCGAAAAGATATTGTATAAACAAGTCTTTTCACATAATGTTAGTATGTGGATTATTTTTTAATACTTATTAACTTTTCAAGAAGAAATATTAAGAAAATCTTAATTATTTCACAGAAATAATTACATTTGTTTTTTTCAACATAAATCGTCATTGAATGAATCAACTTTTCAGAAGAAAACAATACTCAGAAACAGACACATCTACAAGTTTATTACGGGTTTTAGGAGTTTGGGATATCGTTTTTTTTGGTATTGCAGCAATTATAGGAGCAGGAAGCTTCAGCAGTTTGGGTGAAGCAGTTTTCAGAGGCGGTCCCGGTGTTATTCTTCTTTATTTGATATGTGGTTTTGCCTGTGGTTTTACCGCCTTATGTTATGCCGAATTTGCGAGTAGAATTCCTACAGCAGGTTCTGCTTATACTTATGCTTACGCCAGTTTTGGTGAATTAATAGCCTGGGTAATTGGATGGGCTTTGATTATGGAATATTCTTTCGGAAATATTTATGTTGCCTTTTCATGGTCAGATTATTTTACCAGTTTCATTGAACGACTCGGAATGCACATTCCTGATTATTTAACTTGCAGCTACACCGAAGCTCATAAAGCTTTCTTAAACGGTTCTGAAAACAAAGAACTCATCAATGCATGGACAAATGCACCATTATTGGGAGGTTTAAAATTCATCGTTGATATTCCTGCATTGGTAATTAACGGATTGATTACCTGGTTGTGTTACCGCGGAGTGAAAGAAAGTAAAAATTTCAACAATTCTTTGGTTATATTAAAACTTGCCGTAATCGTTTTGGTTATTTTGGTTGGTTTTTCATACATCAATACTGAAAACTGGACACCTGTAAGTGTAGAAGGAACGAGATCTTTTATGCCGAATGGTTTTGCCGGAGTAATGAGCGCAGTTTCCGGAGTTTTCTTTGCCTACATAGGTTTTGATGCATTAAGTGTACTTTCTGAAGAAACAAAAGATCCGCAAAAGACTTTACCAAAAGGAATGATTATTTCTTTGGGGTTGTGTACGGTAATCTACATCTGCCTGACTTTAGTTTTAACCGGAATGGTTGATTACAGAAAATTTGACGGAGTTGGAGATCCTTTATCTTTTATATTTGAAAAAACAAACGCAAATGTCGCATGGATGGAATTGACAGTTTCATTTGTAGCGATTGTAGCCATTACAACTGTTTTATTGGTATTCCAGATGGGACAGCCGAGAATCTGGTACGCAATGAGCCGTGACGGATTGATGCCTAAAAAATTTCAGGATGTTCACCCAAAATATAAAACACCCTCATTTGCAACGATTGTGACGGGTATTGTAGTGGGAGTTCCTATTCTTTTCACTGATAAAAGTTTCATCTTAGACTTTACTAGTATTGGAACTATTTTCGCTTTTGTTTTGGTTTGTGCAGGAGTTTTAATGCTACCTGCAAAAGAGAAAATCAAAGGTAGATTTCACCTTCCTTATATTAACGGTAAGATTATTTTCCCAATTATTTTTATTGGCGCTTTGGTAGGATTTTATTATTTCCAGCCGGAGTTTTTTGATACTTTAATGGATTGGAAAGATCCTAAAAACGGAGAATTCAGAGCTTCTATTTTCTTTTTCATCTTGATTAATTTAGGACTTTGTGTATTGACTTTCATTAAAAACTTTTCACTGATTCCATTGATCGGTTTAAGTTCTTGTTTATATCTACTCACCGGAATGAGCCACGAAAACTGGTTCTATTTCGGACTTTGGTTTGCTGTTGGTTTGGTTATTTATTTCTGTTATGGATATAGAAACAGCAAACTGAGAAATGCTTAATCGATTGATGAAATGCCTTTTCTGTCTGCTATTTTTAATCTTAATCGGATGCAAAAAAAACAAAATTGAATCCGGAAATGACATAATTGTAGAAAAGGCGGAAGCAAAGAAAATTCCCTACAAAGAATTTTTAGTTTCAATTAATAAAAAAACTGCAGAAGAAAAGAAAAATTATCTGTTTAAATTTATCAACTATGATGTTCCCAATTATTGGATGGGTACACCTTGGTCATTCAATGGAACGACAAGAAAACCACAAAATGGAAGTATTGCTTGCGGATATTTCATTACAAATACGTTGACTGATTTTGGTTTTGATATCAACAGAACTTATCTGGCGCAACAAGCTTCTTCTGTGATGATTAAAAAGCTTTGCAAAGACATCAAATATTTCAGCAAAAGACAAGATTTAGAAAAATATATTTTGAGTAAAGATAAAAACCAAGTATATATTGTCGGTCTCGACTTTCATACAGGATTTATTACAAGAGAAAATAAAGACACTTATTTTATTCATTCCAATTACATTAAAAATAAAGGCGTAACGAAGGAACTATGTCGAACTTCAAAAGCATTGAATGCTTCTAAAACTTTTATGATTGGAACGTTAAATTATTAAAATTTCAGTAAAATCCTAAAAGCAATAATAGGTTTTTTGAACCATTAAGGTTGTGAAGTTTTTAAGTATAATCATCATTCACATTTTTTAAGATTCACCAAGGTGAATGATTAAGCAATATGCTAAATCATTCTTAAACCCTTCAATTTTCTTAATGTTTAAAAGATATTGAAGTTTTAGAGAACAATCTTTATTAACATTTTTAGGATCACCAAGGTGAATCATTAAGCAATTTGCTTAAATCAATTTAATGATTCTTAATCATTCTTAGACCGTTTATTTTCTTAATGTTTTAATATTTGGCGAAATAATTGCTAAGGTTCATTTAAGAACTTTAAAAATTAATGCCATGTCTGAAAGAATCAAAACATACCAAGAGTTCTATGAGTTTTATCTTGATGAACACAAAAAATTAGGTACAAGAATTTTTCACTTTCTTGGAATTTTATTTGTATTTCTCGTGATCGGTTTTGTTATTTATACCGGAAAAGAAAGATTCCTTTGGTACATTCCTATATTCGGATATGGTTTCGCATGGCTCAGTCATGCATTCATTGAAAGAAATAAGCCTGCAACTTTCAAATATCCGCTTTGGTCGTTGATTTCAGATTTCAAATTATTTTTTGAACTGTTGATAGGCAGGCAGAAATTCAGAACTCAGGAAAAAGCTTAACTTTGGCTATCACTAAATTTATACTATGAAAAATATTCTAAAAATAGTAAGCTATACATTTGCAATGACATTCTTAATGATACAATGCAAACCGATGCCAAATTCAACTTCAGGAGATGAAAAAACTTTCATCATTGCCTCACAAGCTGTAGATTGCACAGGAGTTGCGCCAATGAAATGTCTTCAGGTTAAAGAAAAAGAATCTGACAGTTGGGGAAATTTCTACAGCAACATCGAAGGTTTCACTTACGAACCCGGATTTGAATATGTTTTAAAAGTAAAAACAGAGAAAATTGAAAATCCGCCAATGGATGGTTCGTCAATCAAATATACTTTGGTACAACAGGTTTCTAAAACTAAGAAATAAAAAAATCCCTTTCAAAAAATTTGAAAGGGATTTGTATTTTAAAGCTGTTCCTGATGACCACCTCGATTTTTCGGAAGATTTGGAAGTTGAGCTTTATTTACTTCATCCATTTTCTGAGTTGCTGCCATCGAAACAACCAATTCATTCAGCATAGAGCTTGCTGCTTGTGGCGAATTGGGCAATAGCACCAAATTGCTTCTATTATTTGCTCCGATGGAATGTAAAGTATCATAATGCTGCGTCACCACAATTAATGCCGAAGCTTCTTGTGCATTGATTCCTGCAGCGTTCAACATTTTTACAGATTCTTCAAGACCTTTTGCAATTTCTCTTCTCTGATCTGCTATACCTTGTCCTTGTAATTTTTTAGATTCTGCCTCAGCTTTTGCAACCGCAACAATTCTGATTCTCTGAGCCTCAGATTCGTATTCTGCGGCAGTTTTTTCACGTTCTGCAGCGTTGATTCTGTTCATAGCATGTTTCACTTGCTCATCCGGATCAATATCTGTAACCAAAGCTTTGATAATATCGTAACCATAACTTTGCATCGCTTCCTGCAATTCGCTTTTTACAGCCACCGCAATATCATCTTTTCTTACGAAAACATCGTCCAATTTTGTTTTTGGAACTTCAGCACGAACCACATCAAATACGTAAGATGTAATCTGATTTTCAGGATTTTCGAGACGGTAATATGCGTCTTTCACATTCTCTCTGATTACTTGATACTGAACGGAAACTTTCATTTTAATGAAAACATTGTCCAGAGTTTTGGTGTCAATAATGACATCCAATTGCTGAATTCTAAGATTCAGGCGCTTTGAAATCTGATCCAAAAAGGGAATCTTCAGATGCAAACCTGCGTGACTGACTTTTAAAAACTTACCTAATCTTTCTACAACAGCAGCTGATTCCTGCTTCACCGTAAAAAAGGAAGCGAATAACGTGACAAGTCCGAAAAAGACCAAAATACCTAAGTACACCATATCTGTTTTTAATTTATGAATTTCTTAAAGATAATTTATTTATTTGAAATGACCTATATTTAGCCATTAAATAAATCGTTATGAGAATCATTTTTATCATTCTTTTGTTTGGAATTTGCAGCGTGAATGCTCAAAATAAGCTGATGTATTATCCAAGATTGAACGACACCTATTTATCTAGTAAAGACAGAGATTACAATGAATTTATTTATGCTAAGAAAAATCTGGTTGCTGAACTTTCAAAAATATCTCAAAAAACTTTTTATTCCAATTACATGATCAGTACTTCAGCAGGCGGTCATGGTTCATTCACAAGTTTGGAATTGGTTCCGCTTATACAGACTTATGAAAACTTTTTTGTTCAGGGTTTTACTTTAAAACTGTTGGGTGATAAAGAAATTCATATTCCGCTTACTTATACCGAAGGTTTTAATGAAAACCAAGATGGCGAAATAAGCGAGATGAAATCTAATCTGGAACTAAGTAAAGCAGACAAAATCGCTCTTTTTATTCCCCTGCATCTTCTCAATGCAACTGCCGGAAATGGCGAATACAATGGTGAATTTTACTTTGAAAGTATTGAAACAGTTATTAAAAGAGAAAACTATGCTTCATTCACTGTAGACGGCAAATTTTCAAAAGAATTTTATCTGAAAAACCGACAAATCAACAGTTTAAAGATCAAAACTTTAATTTTTGAATTTAAAGACAATCAACTATTCGTTAAAGCAATCTATTCAACTGCAGACGAATCTAAAAGTGAAAATATAATTTTCACTACACCTTTTACACTTTAATTATTTAAAATTTACATCGTCATTCCAATATCAATTCCTTTTATTTTTCGGTAAAGATCGGTCGCGTAATTGTCTGTCATTCCCGAAACAAAATCGATGACACCCAAAACTTTCTGATAGTCACTTCCCTCTTCATAAACAAATTGTTGTGGAAGCAGTTTCAGCGCCATTCTATCGTAAGATTTTCTTTCATCTTTAGGTTTTAAAATAGAAGGAATAAAATGATTTAGCAATTCGTACATGACGTTGTAACCGGCATTTTCGATTTCAACTACAGCTTTATGATTATAAATTTTTGCGATTGAATAAGATTCTATTTCCTGTAAAGCCTTATTTCCGTCTCTGTAAATATCCAGCAAACCTTTATCTAAATTCCCTCCTAAAATCGCATCAAAATTAGTTTTAAAGCTCTCAATCGACTTATTGATTAGTGCATTGATAACTTTCGCCCTCAAATATGAAACTCTCTCGTTATCATTGGAAATTGCCACTAATTTATCTTTCACTTTTTTGATGTCCTGATTTTCAGATTCAATTAAATCAAGAAAAAGATTTTCACAGTCCGCATTTGAAATAATTCCTAAACGATGCGCATCTTCCATATCGATAATATTATAGCAAATATCATCGGCTGCTTCTACCAACCACACAAAAGGATGTCTTTTAAAAATATAAGGTTCCTCATTTTCCTGAATCAGATTCACGCCTTTTGCAATTTCAAGGAAAGTTTCTTTTTCGTTCTGAAAAAAACCGAATTTCTTTCTGTGAATGATTCCTTTTTTCTTGGCAATCGCTTCACAAGGATATTTTGCGATACTTGCCAAAGTGGTAAAAGTCAATTGAGTTCCACCCAAATCTTTCCCTTGCTGTTGATGAGCCAAAACACGGATCGCATTCGCGTTTCCTTCAAAATTAACCAGATCTGCCCACTCTTTTTCTGAGAACTTGGGTTTCAGATCATTTTCGTTTTTATCAAAATAACTTGCAATCGCATCTTCTCCTGAATGTCCGAAAGCAGGATTTCCGACATCATGACAAAGACATGCTGCTGCAATTACGTTTCCTAAATTATGCTGGTAAAAATTTTTAGATTCTTCGGTAAGATCACTTTTATTATTTTCTGCAATAAATTCTCCGATCACACTTCCCAAACTTCTTCCGACAGAGGAAACTTCTAAAGAATGCGTCAATCGGTTGTGTACAAAAACACTTCCCGGAAGCGGAAAAACCTGCGTTTTGTTCTGCAATCTTCTGAAGGCAGATGAAAAAATAATACGGTCAAAATCTCTTTGAAAATCTGTTCTTGAAGCAACAGTATTTGGATTGTTACCGGTACGCTGACTGGTAAAAATCTGGTTCAAATTCATCATTTTCCAAAATTAATTCAATTTTTACTTTTAAAGGAATAATATTTGAGTTTTTGTTGAAAACAATATTATGCCTGAAGGTCCAACAATCGTTCTGATGAAAGAAGATCTGCAAAAATTTGTAGGTGAAAAACTAACTGAAGTGAGCGGAAGCGAAGTTCCGAAAGATTCCAAAATCAAAGGAGGAATTTTAAGAGATATAAAAACTTTTGGAAAACAAACATACTTGATTTTTGATACCATTATTTTCAAAGTTCATTTGATGATGTTTGGTTCTTACAGTTTATATAAAAGAAAAGATATTGATACGCTTAAATTGGGATTAACCTTTAAAGACGGCGGAATGTATTTTTATACTTGCGTTGTAAAGGTCATTGACGAAAGTTATCTCAAGAAAATTGATTGGGAAGTCGATATTATGAGTGACAAATGGAATCCCGAAAAAACGGAGAAGACTTTAAAAGCAACCCCTAAAATGATGATCTGTGACGCATTGATGAATCAGGATATTTTTTCCGGAGTCGGCAATATTATCAAAAACGAAGCTTTGTTTAAAGCAGGCATTCATCCGGAAAGTTTAATTGGAAATTTACCTCCAAAAAAGCTTCAAAAAATTATTGCAGAAGCCAGAAATTATGGCTTTGATTTTAAAAAATGGAAAAAAGCAAATGTTCTGAGTAAGCATTTTCAGATTTATCATCAAAAGAATTGTCCGATCTGTGGCAATGAAGTCATTAAAAAAGACACCGGAAAAAGTAAACGGACAAGTTTTTTCTGTGAGAACGATCAGAAATTATATTGATATCATGAAATAATCATCCGCAATTTTAGCATTAAATTTTATTCATTTCAAACTAATAAAGCATCATTAAAGGATGCTTTTCTTTTTGTTATGCAAAGCATTTTTATGTTATTTGGATTATCAAGTCTTAAATACAAAATACGAATACATTAACAAATTCACATTATTTTACGAATAAAATAATTTATTTTACAGAAAATTTATATTTAAATTTTAAAATTAATCAATTAAGATTAAGTCTAAAATTGCTTAATACTCGCGTAACAAACTGATATACATCATAATTTTTATATTGTCAATACAATTTGAAAGCCGTAATATTGCATTACAGAATTCGCAATAAATATTAAAATAAATAAAAATTCAAAAATTATGATCGCAATTATCGGAGTAGCAACATGTGCAGTTTTAGTTTCTTCTTATATCGCAACAGTGAAAAAGGAAAATAACTAATCAGGAATTAAAATAAACCTGCCTATTTAACAAATTTATCAGTTAGTATTATTTATGTTTGCAGTCTCAATCACTGCCCGCTGTTTTGCTCAATCGGAGTAAAGCAGCGCAAAAAACATAATAAATGATTACAGAACTCGAGCAACTTCAAAATTCAGTTTTTTCAAAGCTCAGCTTAATCATTTCCCAACTTCAGCCTGATTCTGAGTGTGAAGATTATTTTGGTCACAGTTTCCAACTTAATCATCTTAGCATCAAATTCAGAAAGGCAAAAATTACCCCAAAGAAAGTCGGACAATTTGTAACTTTATGGAAGAGAAATCCCGAAAGCAAACAAACCGAACCTTTTACATCAGAAGATCCTTTTGATTTTTACATTATCTTTTGTAATAATGATGATAAATCCGGATTTTTCTTTTTTCCTAAAAACATTTTAGCCCAAAAACAAATTCTAACAACGTCTTCCAAAGAGGGAAAAAGAGGTTTCAGAGTTTATCCGGATTGGGATTCTCCTGAAAATAGACAAGCTACAAAAACTCAAAATTGGCAAAAAGATTTTTTTATTGATTTTTCAGACGCGGATTTTCTTGGAAAACTTCGTCTGTTCGAGTGTTTTTCATTATAAAATAATGAAAATGTATCGAGAACCCATGAATCAAAGACAACTCGTGAATAACAAACTTCTCGATACGATTTTTTCAAAATCTACTCGAAGTGACGTAATTCGAAAAACTATATCATCCAAAAGTTTCGAAAGAATTATCTTTGCTGCAACAACAATTTAAGCAAAGACAAAAAAATGAATCTGTACAATCTCATCATTCAGGACAAAGAAGAAGTGACGCTCGATGATGTCTTCCTTGAACCCAAAAATAAAGAGCAGTTTGTACAGCTTATCAAAGAACAAACCTACGCCAAAGAGCTGATGGAATACGGACTTCCCGTCAACAACAAAATTCTTCTCGAAGGAAGTTCCGGCTGCGGAAAAACAATGACTGCAAAAGCCATTGCAAATGCATTAGGTAAAAATATCATAATTCTCAACCTCAGCAATATTGTCTCTTCAAGAATCGGTGAGACTTCCCAAAACATAAAAATGATTTTCGATAAAGCAGCAAGAGAAAGATCTGTGCTTTTTCTAGATGAGCTCGACCAGATTGGGAAAGCCCGTGGAAGCGACGATAAAGATGTGGGCGAAATGAGAAGACTCGTCAATACATTGATTCAGCTGATTGATTATTATCCGGAAAATGCGCTTTTACTTTGCGCAACCAATCATGCAGAAATCATTGATACTGCTATCATCAGACGTTTTCAGCTGAAAATAAAATATGAAATGCCTTCACAAGAATTTCTGGATCGTTTTTATGATCAGCTTTTGTCGAAGTTTCCGGAAGATTTAAGAAATATTGAAAGAAAATATGAGATTTCTTTTGCTGAAGCAAAGGATTATACCTTTACAGTGGTGAAAGGGAATTTGATTGAGAAGTTGGAATCTACAAAATGAAATTAGCTTATCTTTTTTTGGTTTTGATCCTACTATTTTTCTGCAGTGAAAATTACACTGGAGAAGTGAGTTTCAAATCCTGTAAGATCAAATATGATGTTCTTGATGAGAATAAAGAACATAAATCTGACAATCAGTATATCGTTGGAAATCAATGGAGATTTGAATCGGCAAAACAGGAATTGGCACTTTGTCTTTGTGAAAAATATCTGCAAAACCCAGATAAAGAAATCAAAGACAAGATTTTGGAAATTTATCACGACGACTTTGAATATTATCGTAGAGAAATTAATTTTAAGCCCGTCGGTTTTGATTCAATTTTAAAAAACAGAAAAGAAATTTTTGATTACAGAATTTTGGTTGATTAGAAGCAGAAAAATTATATTTAAAAAAAAAACTAAAAACTTCATGAAACATACAATCCTTATATTAGCGATTGCCTTATCAGCAAATCTTAATGCACAAAATATTTTTCCAATAAAATTAGACAATTGCAAAACAGATCGTTTTTGTCTTGACTGTGGAGATGTAAAAGCAGGATATATTGAAGAGAATTTTTTGCAGCTGCAAAACGAACTGCAGGAATCTTTAGATTTAAAAGGATTAAAAGGAGCTGTTCAGTTTCAGGTACTTGTAGATTCGAAGGGAAAAGGCTGTGTTCTAAGTCATACCGACCAGTCTAAAAATCCCATTACTCTAAAAATCATTGAAAAATTAAATAAATTTAAAAACTGGTCACCTGCAGTTACAGAGGGAAAGAAGGAAGAAAAGTCGTCAATCAATTTAGTTTTCACCATCAATGAAAACAAGATCAAAGGAAAGGTAGAAAGAGTGGATGTGAAAGCTTTTACAAAATCATTTGATAAGCCTCAAAGTCCTGAAATATTCAATAAAACATTTGATTATAAGAATGAAAATCTTAAAAATTATAAAATTACAGTCTGGAACTCCGGCAACTCTACCCTTCCGAACAATATGAATGATCATATTGCAATTGATAAAAATGGTTTAGTCTGGTTAACTGTAGACGAAGGTCTGGTAACTTTTGATGGAAAAGATTTTAAAAATGCAGAGCAAAACATCACTGATAAAGGAAAGTTCTTTTCATACTACGCACTAGCTTCTGATAACGACAATAATAAATGGGTGTATGGAACCAATAACATCTATAGTTTCGACAATATTAAATGGACAAAATTTGATCCTAAAGAAATCGGTATTGACGGAGCTTATGAAATCATCAACAATCCTAAAACCGGCGAAGTTTTTTTCTGTTCTGATGAAGGATTAACGATTTACAAGAACGGAAAATGGACAAATATTAATAAAAGTAAAGTCAAAGAGTTCCCTTCCGACAGAGTCACATTTGCGAAAAGAGACTCTAAAAACAGAATCTGGATCGGAACTTTTAGCGGGACTGTAATGATTGATGAAAATGGAAAAGCTACAAATTTTGAAAATACTTCATCGGTACTGAAAGGAAAATGTATCACTTCGATGGATGAGGATGAGAATGGAAATCTATACTTTACATTATATGAATTTAATCCTAAAGAAAAGGGTCAAGTAAACAAAAATGAAGGTATTGCCATCAGAAACACAGACGGTACATTCAAGCAATATACAACTGAAAATTCAGGAATGCCATTTAATCATACCAACTGTATTCTTTACGACAAGGCAGAAAAAGTTGTGTGGATTTCTACAGACAGAGCAGGATTGATAAGATACGATCTGAAAGATGGATGGGAAAATTATCATAATCAAAACTCAGATATTCCCACATCATACATTTCTACCATGACATTTGATGAAAAAGGAAACCTTTATTTAGCCACAAGACAAGGATTGGTAAAGATCGAGAAAAAATAAAAATTGTCACATATTTTAGGACCTTGGCTTTAAGTCAGGGTTTTTATTATTTATTGAATTAAAATTAATTTGTTAATTGCATTGGTTTAATTTTTAAGTAAATAAAAATGCAAATCCATGATCCGATAAAATATGTAATTTGTTACAGCTTTATGAAAAACGGTTAAAGCAGTCTGTTAGATCAATAAAGTTGTTCAATGAAAGTTTCAACCGCTTAGAAGTGGCAGTTAGGCATTTAGTTGTGGCGATCAACTACTACGTTATGCCGTTCAAGTATTTCGAATAAGCAATCAACAGTTTCGAAGAGACGATCAACCATTTCGAAGAGCCAATCAATCAGTCCGAAGAGCCAATCAACCACTCCGAAGAAGCAATCAACCACTCCGAAGAGGCAATCAAGTACAATTTGTTTAATTTCAACACTTTACAGCCTTTTTAGAAAATATTGGTGAATTGAAAAAAAGATAGACTTTGGCTTCACAGAAATTCTCTTTCTCTGATGGAGTAGATTTTTCTGAAAGAAGTAGATGGGTTGGTTTAAAAAATTTAGAAATAAAAGATTACCGTTTTAAGAACCACCCCGTCAAAAATTCTTCGAATTTTCGCCACCCCTCCAGAGGAGGGGAATTCTTTGTCCTGTAGTACCATCGTAAAATTCCCCTCCTTTGAAGGGGTGGATTTTTCCGCAGGAAAAAGATGGGGTGGTTACAGCTCCCTTAAACAAAAAAATCCTTTCAATAAATTGAAAGGATTCCTTTTGAAAATATGAATGTATTAAGTGCGCTTTACCCTTTTACTGAACAATAATTTTAAAATTGCTGTTCAGGTTGTCTCCTGAAACATTCAGAATATAATTACCTGATACTTTTCTTCCGCCAACATTTAAATTGAAAATTCCGCTTCCGTTAGCATTTAATTTTTCTTTAATGATTACTTTTCCGGTCATATCAATTACTGTAGCAGTAAGACTCGATTTTTTATACTCAGGAAGTTTAATGAAAATCTGATCTTTTACAGGATTCGGATATACAGTTCCAACATTTTTGCTGATGCTGAATTCTGCATTACCCAAAACTGCCTGATTGTACAAAGCAGATATTTCCGCCGGAGTTAGTGCATAATTGTACATTTTCAATTCGTCAAATGCACCTTTATAAGGAGCCGGAGCATTTGCAGTTGATAAAAATTCCAGCTCACCGATATTTCCGATAATCAGATCACTTGCTTCACCAATACCTGTAACAGCAGTTTCGTCTCCTTCAGAACTTAAAACACCATTGGTGTAAATTCTCATTTTATGTGTAGTAACGTCTCTCTGGATAACTACATGCACCCAGTTTCCTGTAAAATAATTGGCAATTGGAGATGTGATTTCTTTTTTCGTAATATCATCATCGATAGCATATCTCAGCTGACCTCCTTTGATCTCTATGTTAAAACGTTTACCAGTAGCTCCTGTTGTAAGATTTTTGGTAAACGAACCTTTACACAATACATAAAGACTGGTCGCCGAAGACGACGGAATCATGCTTGCCGGAGCTTTCATCCAGTAAGAAACCGTAAATGAATTGGTATTAAACAAAATCTGCTCTTGATGAGGAATACTTGCGATGTACGGAGTATTCGGTGATGTTGCCAAGTCAAGGGCATAATTTTCTTTACCTGTTACTCTCACGCTGCTGTTATCATAAGCCACATTTAATGTTCCATTATTGGCATAAGACGTAAGATCGGCAATCTGCTCACCGGATAAAGGTGCTTCAGAGAATGGCCAGTTTCCGACAAGACTTGGTGTGATTGCACGGAAATTCCAGACAGTTCCTGTTACCGCACCCAATGCATTCGAAGAATCAATTCTCCAGTAGTAATTGGTTGCCGTATTTAAATTGTTAAGCTGATAAGAAGGTGTTGCAGAATATGGTACGGTTGCAACATTGGTTAAATTTTGAGGATTTGTTCCGAAATAAACTGTATAATTTGTAGTATTTGTACTTCCTGTCCATTTTAAAAGAAGATTACCACCTGCCAACAGTTCAACGCTATTATTATTGTTTGCAGGAGTAGGATTTGTTGCCTGTGCCGGAGCAGACGGAACAGGAGGTGTAGTAACAGACGCATTGGCTGTATACACAGAAGATTCTGTAGCATTTGTTGCTTTCACTCTGTAATAATACTGAGTATTTGGCGTCAAACCTGTCTGATTATTTGTTGTCGTATTTGCAGGTAATGTTGCAATCACTGTAAAATTGGTACCGTCAGTAGAACGTTCCAATACATAATTGGTTTCATTTGCTGCATTATCATTCCAATTTACTGTTAACGAACTTGCAGCAGGAGTACCCGTTGTCAATGCATTCGTGAAATTTAAATTAGATGGCGGAATGATGTAAGCAGGAGGAGCCGTATTCGGTAAACCGTTGATATAAACTTCAATATTTAAATACGGAGCATATGTTGTACTAACTGCCAATGCATCCGCAACATTAGGATTCAGTCCGTTCGCATTTTCCCATGCATCCGGCATTCCGTCATTATCAGTATCTAAAGGAGCCGGAGCACCATAAATGTGTCCTGCACCGCCATTGGTAAATCCAAATTGTGTTGTTAAATCAGTCTGTACATAAACATATGTTGCAGTTGTTCCTTTTGATGACAGATCTGAAATCATCAACTGATCTACCTGATCACGTACCGGATAAGATGCACCAACACCTGCAACTATATTATTGTAAGCAGCCAATGCGGTCAATGTCGGGTTTTTCATCGGATAATCGTACGAAGTTGGCTGTATTGCAGTAATATCTCCGACAGGATAGCCCGTCAAATCCTGCGGAACCAAAGTTCCGTCCAGAACTCCGTTTTTATTGTTATCGAAGTAATTCCCCGAACCGTACAAATTAAAGTTAGCATTTCCTACGCTGAAAGGTGTACTGACAGTTGGACCTGTATTTGGACCTCCGATGAAATAATTGTTGATGATATTTGCATACGAAGCTCCTGCAGAATCTCCACCCATGATGTAAGCTTCACCGGACTGAGTGTGACCATAAGTGTTTCCATAGTTCCCCCAGTTGTAAACAACATTGTTCACAAACTCGTTGATTCCTTTTATTTTGTTGTTACGGGTTTTGTTACAGATGTATAAATTCCCGATCAGACTTATTTTTCCTCCTGGTGGCGGTTGCATCAATCCTCCTGCAGAGTGATTGTGACGGTGCATTCCCTGTCCGATGATAGAATTCTGAATTGTAATATTATCCGGGGCAGTACCATTATTATCCCAGTTCACAGAAAATACTTCATCTGTACCCCAGGTAAAAGTCATGTGATCCAAAATGATATTGGCTCCGTTGGCGATTCCCGAAGCATCCTGATTTTGAGAAGTTCCTCCGTAACGCAGACGCATAAATCGTGCAATGGTATTATTCGCTCCAGAAAAAGATACTCTGGGTCCTAAAAATAAAACTCCTTCTCCGGGAGCAGTCTGTCCTGCAATCGTGGTATTAGCAGCGACAGCAACTACAGATTGTAGATTAATAATCCCTCCGACTTTAAAAATAACAAAACGACCCGGCTGACTTACCGCATCACGAAACGAACCGGCACCACTGTCATTCAAATTGGTCACTAAATAGATTTGAGGGTTTGCTGCACCTCTTGCTCCTGTGGTAAATCTACCAAAACCGGTAGCTTCCGGAAATGCAAGAGTTTGCGCATTGATATCGACTGTGGATACAATTAATCCACCAAGCAGTAGAGATTTAAATACATGCTTAAATGGTAAAGATTTGCTTTTCATAAAATATTAATTTTGTGTTAACCAAGCTAAACACAAACGCAAATATGAGCATCCTGCACCATCCTGCTACCTCCTAAAAATCAAACATTTACAGCCTAAATCATCTTTTTCATACGAAGTGAACAAGTTTTAACATACTGAAAATCACAAAATAAAAGAGTGTAAAATTTCCTTTTTTAAGCTTTAATTTTCATTTTTAATTTTCATTTGAGTTGGAATTACTGATTGTTTAGCTGACGATATTTATTTACCATTAAAAGGTATGGAAGTAAGCGATGTGTAAAATATTAATATCGGAAAATCAACTGTCTTCTTCAGAAAAGACTATCACCAGTAATGAAATTTAAAATAATTAGTCACAACTAATTATTTTAAAATTTTCTCTCTGGCTTCGTTATTGCGTTAAGAAAATTACAGCATTTCAAATTTAAGATCAGCCTTTGAAAAGTGATCAGATCTTAGATGAAATTTGCCAAATAATGTATAACACCACTAAAAAATATTATTATGCAATTTATTGAATTCAAAAAAGAACATTTTATTCAGGACGAAAAAAACGGTAAGTATTTCCTGGAAATTCCAAAAGATGAAATAGGTTTTGGAGATGTCAAATTACAAAAGAAAAATGATGATGGTACTCTTGCCGAGATAGACGCAGAAATCATCAATGATCTTAGACAAATTAAAATCATTATGGAAAATCCACAAGATATAAGAGTAAATTTTTAGTTTAAAAAGCATATTCCACAAACACAAATTATAACCATGAAAAATAATCAAAAGATTTTTAAAGTTCTTTTTGGTGCATTGCTTTTACCTTTCATAAGTTATGGTCAGCAAGACGTACATCAGAATTATTCGCTATTCAATCCTGTTCCCCAATCTCTTATGAGAGAAATGGAAACTGACCGTCCTGATGTGACAGAATCTCCGTATACCGTAGATGCGGGACACTTTCAGTACGAAACTGATTTTGTAAGATTGATAAAAGAGAAATCTGATGTTCAGAAGACCAATACAATATTGATCAATCAGGCAAACCTTAAAATCGGACTTACCGGAAGCACCGCACTACAAATTGGTTTCCAGACTTATGGAAGGCAAAAAGAAACGGACATCATTTCCGGTAGTACAGAAACGACACATGGTTTCGGTGATGTGACCTTGAGAATCAAACAGAATTTAATAGGAAATAATAACGGAAACTTTGCATTGGCATTATTACCTTACATTAAATTTCCAACTTCAAAATATGATGAAAACAGTCGTTTTGAAGGTGGCTTAATTGTACCAATGGTTTATAAACTGCCCGGAGAATGGAATCTGGGATTTCAGGTGGAAGTTGACAGATTAAAAGATCTGGATCAGCAAGCAATGCATACTGAATTTTTGCAAACATTGACTCTCAGTCATCAATTAGTAAAAAATATTGACGGGATCGCTGAAACGTATTACACTTATGATTTTAAAGCTCACGAATTATCTAATTTTTTAAATGCATCTATTCAGATGGAGGTTGTAAAAGACTTAAAACTTGATGCCGGAATTAATTACGGACTTCAGCATAACGCAGAGAAACAATACTTTATTGGTGCGTCTTATCGCCATTAATCATTACAACTTAAAATAAAATTTCTACGGAAAAACAAATTCTCTTTCAAAATCTGAAAGGGAATTTTTATATTTAGAAAATTAATAAATCCTCAAAAGTTGAAAATAGAAAGATTTCATTTTAGATGACTCATCAGCAATTAATTTGATTATCATACTAAGAACAAATTTGAATAGTAATTAATTTCAAACTGAGTGAAATGAAATTTCTCTCCAACTATCACTATGCCGGTACAACGAAAATTGTGATTCTACGATACAAAAGGTAATGAGTTTTTATCAAATTAGTAATGATAAAAAAAATCAACATTCAACTTTAAAAAAAATTAATACTCTACTTAGACTACAATTTTCAGATTTTTGGCTACATCCGCTTTTTGATTTCTGCAGAACTTTGCTTCAATAAAAATCATAAAAATGGATTTAAAAAACAGTACCATTCTCATTACCGGAGGAACCAGCGGAATGGGATTAGAATTTGTTAAACAATTAACTAAAATCGGAGCTAATATTATCATAACCGGCCGTAATCTTGAAGCTTTGTATGAAACAAAAAGTCTGTTTCCAAATGTGCACACGTTTCAAAGCGACGTTAGCAATCCAAAAGATATTGAAGATTTGTTTCATAATGTAACCACACTTTTTCCTGATCTGAACATCATCATCAACAACGCCGGAATGATGCGTTTAATAGATTTACAGGATCAATCATTGGATTTGGAAAATATCAACCGAGAAATTGCTACGAATCTTACAGGAACCATCCAAATGGTACATCAGTTTCTGCCGCATTTACTCAGGCAAAAATCCGCAGGCATTGTGAATGTCAGTTCGGGAATTGCTTTTATGAGCTATTCGCCGGCGCCTATTTACAGTGCTACAAAAGCCGGAGTTCGTGCCTACACGCAAGCTTTGCGACTCCAACTTCAGGGTACCAATGTGAAAGTTTTTGAAATGATTCCACCGGGTGTAAAAACAAATCTTCAAAATGATTGGGTAAAACAGCCAAACCCGAAAATGATGATGAACGCCGATGAAATGGTACGAATATCAATCGACGGACTTTTGAAGAATAAAAAAGAACTGAAACCTTTAACCATCAATATTATCAAATTGGCTGCCCGATTAATTCCCAACGTATTATTAAATTTAGGTCACAAAGAATTTAAGGAGATTAAAAAAATTCAAAACAAAAAAAGTTCATAAAATGATTTACAAGATTTTAATGTGTTCGTCATCATCATAAATCTCGACAAATTCAATAAATTAGATTTTAATTAAAGAATAAAACAATGTTGAAAAGTATAATTTCATTAATATTATTGCTTGTATCAGTTTTTCTGGCATTCAAGCACGGTTGGGATACCTTAAATTATAAAAAACATCCCGAATCTTTAAAGATGATGAACGAACTCGGCATTACCGAAACCTTGATTCCCATTTTTGGTGGATTGACATTATTGATTGGTATTTTGCTGATCATTCCTAAAACTTTTTTCCTGGGAAATATGTTGAATGCCATTTCAATTGTCATCATTATGGCACTTGCGATGAAGGCAGGAAATTTTAAAATTGTTTTCATGGAAATTCCTTTTTTGGTTATGCCTTTAATTATGATTTGGCTGAAATATCCTTTTATTAAAACTGCTTAAAAATGACACTGCATAGAATTAAATCCATCACCGAAATTCATCGTTTGGCAGGACTTGAAAAACCCAACCATCCTTTGATCAGCATTGTAGATGTTTCAAAATTTACAAATGATTCCGATGTAAATGCTGTGGTTTTTGATTTTTATGCAGTGTCTCTGAAACGGGGTTGTGATAATTTATTGTACGGTCAGCAGAAATATGATTTTGATGAAGGGTTGATGGCTTTTATGGGGCCCGGACAAATTTTGAGAGGCGAAGAAAGTGGGATTCCGCCAAACCTTGAAGGCTGGATGATGTTTATTCATCCCGATTTTTTGTGGAATTCTTCACTGGCAAAAAAAATAAAACAATATGAATATTTCGGATACGCCACCAACGAAGCCTTGTTTCTTTCCGACAAAGAAGAAACGATGATGAACGGGATCATTGAAAATATTCGTGGCGAATACAATTCTAATATTGACAAATTCAGTCAGGATGTGATCATTGCCCAACTGGAATTGCTATTTACTTATGCTCAACGCTTTTATGAACGACAATTCATTACCAGAAAAATCACGAATCATAAAGTTTTGGAACGGTTGGAAGATGTATTGAATGATTATTTTAACAACGAAGATTTGGTCTCAAAAGGTTTGCCCTCAGTGCAACTGGTCGCTGACACGCTGAATATTTCAAGTAAATATTTAGGAAGTTTGTTAAAACAGCTGACTGGGCTTTCCACTCAACAGCACATCCACGAAAAGCTGATTGCAAAAGCAAAGGAAAAATTATCAACATCAGAATTATCTGTTTCAGAAATTGCTTATGAATTGGGATTTGAGCACTCACAGAGTTTCAGTAAATTGTTTAAAACAAAGACCCAGCAAAGTCCGGTTGAATTTCGGGCGGGATTTAATTAGATAATGAATGTTTTTTTAATTAAAAAATTAACCAGCAGGTAGAAGTGGTTGTTCTGAATTATTAATCAATCAATTTCGTCAACAAAAAATCCCTCTCAAAACTGAAAGGGATTAATTATATAAAAAAACTTCTAATTACATATAAGCTTCAATCGGCTCACAAGTACAAACTAAGTTTCTGTCTCCGTAAGCTTCATCAACTCTGGAAACTGAAGCAAAGAATTTGTGCTCTCTAACCCAGTCTAATGGATAAGCTGCTTTTTCTCTGCTGTATGGTTTATCCCATGAGTCAGAAATTACCAATTGCTCAGTGTGAGGAGCGTTTTTCAATACGTTGTTTGCCTGATCAGCTTCACCGTTGGCAATCTCATCGATTTCATGTTTGATGGCGATAAGAGCTTCTGCAAAACGGTCGATTTCAGATTTGCTTTCAGATTCTGTAGGCTCAATCATCAAAGTTCCTGCAACCGGGAAAGAAACCGTAGGTGCGTGGAAACCATAATCCATCAGTCTTTTTGCAACATCAGCCACTTCAATTCCTAAAGATTTGAACTGACGGAAATCTACGATACACTCGTGCGCTACTCTACCTTCTGTATTTGAATATAAAATAGGGAAATGCTCCGCTAAGATTTCTTTTAAATAGTTTGCATTTAAAATAGCGTGCTCAGTTGCTTTTTTCAAACCTGAAGTTCCCAACATTTTGATGTACGCGTAAGAAATATTTAAGATCAATCCTGAACCGTAAGGCGCTGCAGAAATTCCTTCGATTGCTTCTTTTGAACCTACTTTAATGTTGGCATTTGTTGGTAAGAAAGGAACCAAATGTTTTGCAACACAGATCGGACCAACTCCAGGACCTCCACCTCCGTGAGGAATAGCGAAAGTTTTGTGAAGATTTAGGTGACAAACATCTGCTCCGATGTTTCCTGGACTTGTATATCCAACCTGAGCGTTCATGTTGGCACCATCCATATAAACCTGTCCACCATGATCGTGAACCAACTGAGTAATTTCTTTAATATTGGCATCAAAGAATCCGTAAGTTGACGGATAAGTGATCATTACACAAGAAAGGTTTTCAGAGTGCTGTTCAGTTTTTGCTTTGAAGTCTTCGAAATCAATTTCTCCGCTTTCAAGGTTTTTCACGACAACAATTTTCATTCCTGCCATTGCTGCAGAAGCCGGATTGGTTCCGTGTGCAGACTGAGGAATCAACACCACATTTCTGTGACCTTCGCCTCTTGAGATGTGATATTCTCTGATCACCATCAATCCTGCATATTCTCCCTGAGCTCCAGAGTTGGGCTGAAGTGAAGTTCCTGCAAAACCAGTAATTTCAGAAAGATCTTTCTCTAATTCTCTGATCATTTCCTGATAACCGCCTGCCTGATTTACCGGTACAAATGGGTGAATACTTCCCCATTCTGCCCATGAAAGCGGCAACATCTGCGTCGCAGCATTCAGTTTCATAGTACAAGAACCAAGAGAAATCATTGAGTGGGTTAATGATAAATCTTTTCTTTCAAGACGTTTGATGTAACGCATCAATTCTGTCTCTGTATGGTATTTGTTGAATACTTCTTCCGTTAAGATTTCATCTTTTCTAAGATTTTCTTCAGGAATGCTGTATCCTTCTTTTATTTCTAATTTAAAAGTCTGCTTGTCTTTGAACTGAGCGAAAGAAGCCATCAAAACATTCAGTTTTTCAAGCGTTGTACTTTCGTTGATCGCAATGCTGATAACGCCTTCTGTGAAATAGTTCAGGTTTAATTTATGATCAAGCATCATTCTCATTAATCTTGCTTTCTCATCTTCAGCCATCACGATCTTTACTGTATCAAAAATCGGCTCTTCAACCGTCTGATAACCTAAAGCTTTCAATCCGCCTTTCAAAGCATTGGCTTTAAAGTGAATCTGGTCAGCGATATAATTTAATCCTTTCGGACCATGATAAACAGCATACATTCCGGCCATAACCGCTAAAAGAACCTGAGCAGTACAGATGTTTGAAGTCGCTCTTTCTCTTTTAATGTGCTGCTCTCTCGTTTGCAAAGCCATTCTCAGTGCACGTTTTCCGTACATATCCTGAGAAACCCCGATGATTCTTCCCGGAATATCTCTTTTATAATCTTCTTTACAAGAGAAAAACGCCGCGTGAGGACCACCGTAACCCAATGGAATACCGAATCTCTGCGAAGTCCCAACCGCACAGTCAGCGCCCATTGACGCAGGAGATTTCAATTTAACCAAAGCCATCGGATCACAGGCAACAACAACCTGTAAGTCTAATTTTTTGTATTCAACGATATCTTCAGTGTAGTCTAAAACGATTCCGTTTTTTCCAGGATATTGTAGTAAAACTCCGTAATATGATTCGTCGAACTGGTGCGTTTTGTGATCACCTTCAACGATTTCGATTGCTAAACCTTCAGCTTTTGTTTTTAAAACAGAAACGGTTTGAGGTAAAACCAAATCAGAGATAAAGAACTTGTTGGCTCCTGCTTTTTTCTGATCTTTAGTTCTGTTGTTGAAGAACATGTGCATCGCTTCTGCAGCCGCCGTAGATTCATCCAACAAAGATGCATTTGCCAAAGCAAAACCTGTCAAATCGCACACAACAGTCTGATAATTAAGCAAAGCTTCTAATCTTCCCTGTGCGATTTCTGCCTGGTAAGGCGTGTACGCTGTGTACCAGCTTGGGTTTTCAAAGATATTTCTCTGAATCGCCGATGGCAACAGGGTATTGTGATATCCAAAACCGATATAGCTCGTATAATCAGTGTTCTTCGCCGCCAGTTCTTTCGAATGGTTCAGCATCTGATATTCTGAAAGCGGTTCTGAAATGTTCAGATCATTATCTAAACGGATTGATGATGGAATGGTTTGAGAAATCAATTCTTCGATACTTGAAACGCCAACTTTTTCCAACATTGCCTGCTTATCGGCTTCGTTTAGGGAAATGTGACGGCTCACAAACTGCTCTGTATTCATTTTTATATATTAGATTTTGTTTGAAAAAAAAGATTCGTAAAATTACGATTTTTAAAATGATTTCACAACCTAAGTCGCTGTCAGAGATTGGCTTTTTGCAATTGGCTTTAAAATCGAAGTTTTTAATGTTTCAAATGACCGGTTGTGAGTGATAATCCGGAATTTATTTAAATCTTCTATCGAAACGATTTGGGTTATAAAGTTCTTTTACTAATAACTCAATTTGAACACGAAGGATATTAAAGTTTTTGCCAGTTAGCGGTTCTTAATTTTAACAGAGCCGTTTGACATCGTCGAATTTTCGATCTAACTTATAAAAGCTAAAGGTTTTTTTGTGATTAATTAATGAAAATCATCTATAAATTTTCCCACAAAATATTGTCTCATATCCTTTGCTAATCAGCAATTAAAGAAATTTTAAATTTTATTAATTATATTTATTCTAAATTAATATATTTGCAGTATGAATAACATTACTCCGTTTAAAGTTCCGCCATTGGCTCCGGTATTTTCTTTCGCGAATGAAGAAATGTTCTGTGGCGACAAAAAATCTTGCTGTAAAAAATTCAAGAAAGGGAAACGATGCAAAAAATGTCCGGGAAATAAAAAGCTGGCTTAATTGTGTTGGAGTGTTTTACTGTCTGAGAGATTTTGGGTTTGTAAAATCTTAAATGAAATTGCTGATCCAGAAATAAATAGCAATTGCCAGAATGATAATTCCCCAAATCAGCAACATAATCTTTGGATAACCTCGTCGGTTGATAACTGTTCTGGGTTGTGGCTTAAATAATTCTTCCGCTCTGTCTCTGAACTTTTCTCCGTCAGATTCAAAAACTTCCGTTATTGTAATTCCCTGAACAACAGTTTTATGCAAAAGCGAATTGGTCGCATGAAGCAGCAACTGAAATTTTCCGTTTTTAAATTCGGTAATTTTAAAAATTCTTTCTCCATACGCCTTTTCCAAACCAAACGGTAAAACTTTCACCACATCAGCATTCTGTGTCTGCCAAGTGATGATGATTTCCTCACCTTTTTTCGCATGAATTTTATTCGCCGAAAAAGTTTTAATTGAAGGCGGAACCGTGTATCTGAAACTTTTCTGTAGACTTTCTAAATTCTGGTCGTAAGTAATCCTTCTCCCTTTATCGCTCAGCGTTTCGTACGCTTCCTGAATTTCTTTAAAACGTTCGGCAAAAAAATCATCATTTTGATTTTTATCAGGATGGTATTTTAATGAAAGTTTTCTGTAGGATTTTTTGATGTCTTCATCCGAAGCATCACGAGAAATCCCGAGAAAATAGTAGTAGTCTTTCATTTAGGCTAACAAAAATAAGGATTTTGTCGTTGCGGGCAAAAATAATGATGCCACGAATGCACGAATTTTATCAAAACGAACGTATTATTTTAACGAAAAGGTCGGTAAGATATTTTTTAGGTTTTTTGTGCATTTCTCGTTCGCAAAGACGCTCTAATCAGCAAATGACAGCAATGTTAGTTAGTTTTAATTTTGAGTGAACGATTATCGTATTTGTTATTCTGTCAAGAATCTAAGAATTCATTTATCTTCGTTGTCAAGATTCCTCCGTAATGACAGACGTTGTGTTGATTTAAATTTGAAGAAATTTGTGCATTCGTGGCAAAAAAATTCCGACACATCTTTTGCGCCGGAATTTAACAATTTCATTTAGTTACTTTCTAATTATGCTTCTGCAAAATCTTCTTTTTTTACATCTTTTCTACAGCATTTTGAAGCAAATTCTTTCTTAAACTTTCCTTTCAGTTCCTGATACTGCTCCTCATCCATTTCTCTGATTTTGTCTGCCAGTCCGAAAGGCGATTTTTCTTTGATTCCGTATTCATTAAAAATACCTCTTACAAATCTTTTTCTTTCAATTACTTTTTTGGCAACCACTGCAACTCCGGCAACGGCTAGTGCTCCTAGAACACCTTTTAATACTGAATTTTTCATTTTCTTAAATTTTAAATTTTACTACTTCTTGTTTTTTTATAGAGACGAATTTGTTTTAGTTTTTACTTTACTACTTATTTTAAATTCATCAAAATTAATTTCGCAAATCCTTCGACAAGCTCAGGATGACATCAATTGTGTTGTTGATAAAGAAATTTTCCTCCCTTCAGGGTTGGGGAAAGAAAATTCCTGAATCTATTCGTTATTTCTGTTGAAAAATCCGCTTGAACATTTCTGTCTCCAGACTTCTTTGAATTTTTCTTTTTCCTCGTCAGACATCCCTTCCATTTTATGTTGCAGATGTTTCTCTTTCATATCTCTCATTCCTCTCCCGAATTTTCCGTGAAATCCACCAAAAAGAATTTTACTCAACACCAGAATTCCCATTGCCTGCCAGTAACTGATACTTTTCACACCAAGAACTTCTGGTAAAATGCAGTTCCAAAGCCACATTACAATCAGCGCAACAGCAAGGAAAATCAAGGGCGGACATAAAATTAGAAGTGCCCAGCTTTTTTTATATTTATTGTTCATTTTGTTTTATTTCTAATTATTTAAATCTTCGTACAACTGTCTCAGTCTGTTTCTCAAATGCTTTACTGCGTAATTTTTACGGCTGATGATGGTTTTGATATTTTCTCCCTGTTCATCAGCGATCTCCTGTAAAGTTTTATCATTGAGTTCATTTTCCATGTAAACCAGTTTCTGTTTTTCCGGAAGTTCTTCTAAAGCTTCAAACAGTTTTTTCCAAATTTCATCCTGAAACATCTTCACATCGGGTCCTGCACTGTCGTCGAGCAACAGAATATCTTTTATCGAAAACGAACCGTCTTCATCTTCATAGACAAAATCTTCAAGGTTTTCAGTTTTCTTTTTACGGTATTTGTCAATGATTTTGTTGGAAGTAACTCGGTATAACCATCCGCCGACATTTACAATTTCAGAAAGATTGGTCAAACTGCTGAACTGATACCACACCTCCTGCAGAATATCTTCCGCATCTTCGGTATTTTTCACTTTCGGGCGAATGAAAGACATCAGTTTTCCGCCGTAGTTTGATACGGTTTGCGAAATAATGTTTTCCTTTTCCTTCTGTGGCATTGTTATTTTCTCGGCAATCTCCATATTGCTATGACGATTGTACTTTTTGTTTTACTTTAATGAATGTAAAGATTTTTTTTGACATTTCAGTTTTTCGTTTGTTAATCGTGTTTTTGTTGCAAGATTTTTTTCGGGAGCTTATCCGGCTATCCACTATATCTTTTTTGCATTGGTCTCCACTTCGCTCCGTCCACTGCAAAAAAGGATGCCGTTTCTATCCGGGCTATAAGAACCACCCCGTCTCAATTTTCAAAGAAAATTGATCCACCCCTCCAGAAGAGGGGAATTGTATACGCTGAAATATTGTGAAAAAATTGTATTTTTATTTAATAAAAAAAAACGGAAAGCAAAATGCTCTCCCTTTTATATTTTAAACTCTGTCTGATTTAATTTAAATAAATTCCAAAATACCAAGTCCACGCAATTAAAATAATCTGCATTGGAATTCTTTCTCTGTACAAATAAGCCATTCCGGGACCTGAATAATCTCCTTTGAAAATATTAATATTCTTTTTAGATGAATTGACATTGGCTGTAAAAACTAGAATATAAAAAGTAATCAGTAAAATTGCGGTAATCTCACGAATTGAAGGAATCATTAAACCAATTCCTGCTGCAATTTCAATAATTCCAGTAAAATAAACCCAGAATAATTTAGCGGGAATAAAATCAGGTATCATTAAAGCCATTCCTTTTTGAAATTTAAAATGCGACAAACCCGTGAAAATAATGAAAGCTGCCATTCCCAGATTTCCTGCAAACAAAAAATTCCAGTTTCCCTGAATGAATTTGCTTCCAATTAAAGTTAAAATAAATGTGACAAAAAGGATGCTTAACAATTTCATTTTTCTTACAGATTATAATTTTATAACTGTAAATCTAATCTAAAAGTTGTAATCTAAACTAAATCAATAATCGAACAGCTATTCAACTCCCACTAATTTGCTTCGGCAAGATTCTTAACGACTTCTAATCCTTTGGTAAAACCATTTTGCATATGCTCTTCCCAATCTTTCTCTGTCTGAACTTCCACATGAAGCTTGGTTTTGCCATCATAATCTATGAGAATATACTTTTCAAAACAACCGCTCCACTGTTTGATTTCCATGCTTTCGGTGTCTTCTACTCCATTTTCGTCAATCATTCCGAGGTGTTTGAAAATCATCTGATCCGGTTCTTCAATACTGTCGATGGTAGATACCATTCCTGCACCTTTTGGATTTACAAAATAGGTTTTGCCACCCACTTTCCAGTCAGTTTTCATTTGCGATCCCGGACCGAAAAATTGTGTCCATTCGCTGTAAGTTTCTTTTCCCCAAAGAACGTCCCAAACTTTCTGTTTTGGTGCGTTGATGATCTTTTCGTAAGATAAAGTTTCCATAATTTTAATTTTAATTTGAACACAAATAACATTAATTTTAATCACAAATGAAATTACATAGTAATGATTAATAAGAATTAATTTTATTTATGAAGTTGACTTGTACAACTTGCGTTTAGTTATAATTGATTCTCAGATAAATTTTTAACATTCTGAAGCGCTACCGGAAATTTATCTTCAAAGAATCCTTTAAATTCTTCTGAAGCTTTGATTCTTGCAATCAGTTTCGTTCCTTCTTCAGTCTCTTCCAAAATGTATGTTTCGGTAGCATCACCCCAATCTTGTGGGACTTCAACTCCATCAAAAATTTCTCCTAAGTGAATAAAAACCATTTCCTTATTTGGATCATTTTTCAGAACGCGGCTGTACATACCGTTGTTTTCGGGGTCATAAAATTTCATCATGCTTCCTTCTTCCCAAGTTCCAACATAAAATGACCCTTTTGTAAAAGCAGAAGTCCATTGTCTGTAACTTGTATCATCCCATAGTACCGTCCATACTTTTTCAGGAGTTGCATTGATTTGAATTGTGTATTCTAAAGTTTCCATATAATTTTAGGTTTAGGTTTAGGTTTAGGTTCAGGTTTAGGTTTAGGTTTAGGTAAATATTTATCCTCCAACAAAATCACCGCCATTAATGTGGATAATTTCTCCGGTTATAAAACTTGAATCTTCGGAAGCGAGAAAGACATAAGCCGGAGCAACTTCCGAGGGTTGACCTGCCCTTTTTAGTGGTGTATCTTTCCCAAAGGATGCGATATCTTCAAAAGTTTCTTTCACTAAAGGTGTCCAGATCGGACCGGGAGCAACTCCATTGACCAAAATTTTCTTTTCTGCAAGATTTACCGAAAGTGAACGAATAAATGTGGCAATCGCACCTTTCGTTGCTGAATAGTCAATCAAATGTTCGCTTCCACGATATGCGGTAACGGAAGTTGTGCAGATGATTCTTCCGCCTTTTTTCATCAGTTTTAAAAGATCTCTTGTAAAAGAAATCATCGAAATAATATTGACGTTAAAAGTTTCGGAAATCTGATGGTCAGAAATCTTTTCAACATCATTTTTAGGAAACTGAATTCCTGCATTATTGACCAAAATATCAATTTCTTTCCAGTCTTTTTTTATTCTGTCAAAACATTTATTCCTGAAAGTTTTTTTAGAAATATCACCTTTCATTAAAATGCATTTCTGACCTTCTTTTTCTACAAGTTTCAACGTTTCTTTGGCATCTTTATCATTTTCTTTATAAATAATGATAATATCTGCACCTTCTCTGGCAAAATGAACAGCTACAGACTGTCCGATTCCGCTATCTCCACCGGAAATTACTGCTTTTTTACTGAGAAGCTTTTTACTTCCCAAATAATTTTTTCTGATAATTTCAGGGTATAATCCCTCTTGAGGTACTTTTGACAGAGATCTGGACTTGTTCTGCGTTTTCATAGGCAAATCTTTAGCTCAACAACATCAAACAGCAAGCCGAAGAGTTAAAGATTGAAGTTGGATATTGGAAGCTAGAAGTTTTTTTTAAACCATAACTATTGAAGTTCAGTTTTTTGTTATCTCCGACACTTTAAGAGTTATAGGCTTCTTCTAAATCTTTAATCACAATTTTCTGCATTTTCATCATTGCCTGAACCACTTTTTGTGCCTTTTCCTGATCCGGATCACTCATCAACTGAATCAGTTTTTTCGGAACGATTTGCCAGCTGAATCCGAATTTATCTTTCAGCCAACCGCACATACTTTCTCTTCCTCCATCGGCGGTCAGTGAGTTCCAAAGATGATCTGTTTCTTCCTGATCGTCAGTCATTACGACCATTGAAATTCCTTCATTGAAATCAAATTTGTGATCGTAAGAATTATCCATACAGAATATAGAATAACCATTGATTTCAAAATGAGCATGCTGTACATTTTCCGGAACTTCGTGATTTTCGTCTCCTACTCCGTCTCCGTATTTCAAAACTCCGCCAATCTGGGAATTTGGAAAAATATGAGTGTACAATTCCATTGCTTCCATCGCTTTTCCGTTGTTTTGATGGATAAACATCAGAGTCGGAACAATTTTCTGGTCGTTTTGTTTTTCACCTAAATAAACTTGCCAGGTAACTCCGAATTTATCGCGAATCCAACCATATTTTTTACTCCATGGATAAGAATCCAAAGGCATCAAAGCAATTCCGCCTTCTTCCAGCTGATCCCAATATTTCTGAACTTCATCTTCAGTTTCACACATTACCATAAATGAAACTGAAGCATTTTTTTCAAATTGCGGACCACCGTTTAAAAGCATCAGTTTCTGGCCAAAAAGATCAATATTCAATACAACAGGAGTATCTGCCGTGATCGTTCCACCGAAAACCTTGCAATAAAATTCTGCTGATTCTTTGCCGTCTCCATCGTACCATAGACATGGAAATATATCGTTGTTCATAACTATAAAATTTAGTTTAAGTTTTGAAAGACAAATTATTTTCTTTCATATAATTTTTCAGTTTTTCAACTGCATTTTTTCCGAAACCATGAAGCTGTAAAATTTCCTTTTCAGAATAATCTGCGAGTTTTTCTAGAGAATCTATCTTTTCTTTTCCCAAAGCTCTTCTTGCGGGCATTGCAATAATTCCCTTCAAAAAATTATCTGAAACCTCATGACGATCAGTACAAATGGGTTTTAAAAATCTGGCCATTATTACTAAATTGATCATGAGTTATAGAAAGAGTTTTTAGTTATTTTCCACGTACTTGTGGAAGTTGTTCAGAATTGCATACCACCCGTCACGCTGCATTTCGACAGAATTTTGTTTTTCAGGATCAAAACTGATATTGACTTTCGTTGTGTTTTCATCGATCTTATCAAAAATCATCTCAACATTCCGGCCATCTTCCATGTGATATCTGATCAGTTCATTTTCTACAACTTCGTCGTAAATCCCCACAAAATCAAAACCAAAACTTCCGTCTTTGGCTTCCATTCTATTATTGAATTTTCCACCTACTCTTAGATCATTTTCAGAACTCGGGCATTGCCATGATTCGTGTGCAAAATTCCATTTTACGATATGTTTCGGTTCGTTATAATATTCCCAAACTTTTTCTACAGGTGCTAAAATCGTAATATCTATTTTTATAGGTTCCATTGTTTATTTGTTTTAAAAGTAAAGGCAACCAAAATACGGTTACCCTTGATTATTTAAATATAAGATTATTTTGTGTACTCTTCGTTATAATTAATCATCCAGTAAACGCAGAATTTATCCTGGAAACTTCCGAAATAGTCGCCCCAAAACTGATCTTCCAATGGCATTTCAACATTTCCATCTTCAGAAAGTGCTCTGAAAATTCTATCTGCATCTTCTCTTGAATCCGGGAAAATTGAAATATAATTATTGTTTCCAACCGTCAAAGTTTGTCCAAATGACGGAACAATGTCTGAAGCCATCAAAAGATCGCCTCCAACCGGCAATGCAATATGCATAACACGATTTTTTTCTTCGTCAGATAAATTCTCTGTTCCGGGAGCATTTCCCATTTTGTGGATTCCTCCAACGAATTCTCCGCCGAAAACTGATTTGTAAAACGTAAAAGCTTCTTCTGCTTTACCGTCAAAATTGAGGTATGGATTTAATTTTGCCATGATTTTTTGGGTTAGTTAGTTAGTTAGTTAGTTAGTTAGTTAGTTAGTTGTAATCTTTAATCAATACTTCATATTCTCGTCAAAGTCATATTTCATTCCTTCGTAGCCGAGAATTCTTCGCATTAATCCGACTTGTCCGGAAAGATAATCTTCACGACCGATGCACATTCCTACGAAGTTGAGAACATCTTCCGGAAAAAAATCAATGTTCATTCCCATCGGGAAGGCTTTCTCCAAATCTTCGTCAGAAACTTCAAGCAATTTTTGATATACTAAAGGTGAAATTTTATGAAAACTGTCTTTAAGTTGTTGTAAAGTCGGATATTTAAAACTTTCATCTAAAGCTTTTCCCTGAGAAAAATATTCTTTGAATTCAAATTCGTCTTCAATTCCGAGAACATTTCCCATGGCATCACGCATATCAAGGAAATTCCCAACCATCCAAATGATATGATTGGTTCTGCCTTCAATTCTTTTCAAAGCATCTTCTTCAGAAATTCCATCAAGGACCATTACAAAGTTCTGGCTGTGACCACGAAATGCAGGAATGATGATGTCTAACTTTTTTGATTTTGGTGTGTCCATAAGTTTGATTTTTATTTTCCCACAGATTTCTCAGATTTTCAAAGATCAATGTGGTTTTATTAAAGAATATTGATAGATTTATTATTTATTTTCTCTCGCAGATTTTACGGATTGAGCAGATTTCACCGAATTTATAAATCTACGTCATCAGCTAAATTGGCGAGAAACTAAAATTACTCAGAAGGCATTTGTGACATGTCGGCAAATGTAACATTCCAGCCGTGTCCGTTGATGTCCCAAAAAGAATTCTGGTACATCCAACCGTAATCCTGTGGTTCTTCGTGTTGAGTAGCACCATTGGCAACAGCAGCATTTACAATTTTATCGACTTCTTCACGACTGTTTAAACCTATTGCAACTAAAACCTGTGTTGTATCTCCTTTTGGAACGGGTCTTTCAGAAAACGTCTGAAAATATTCTTCGGTTAAAAACATGACAAATGTATTATCGTTTAAGACCACACAAACTGCTTTCTCATCTGAAAACTGTTCGTTAATTGTAAATCCTACATTGGTCCAGAATTCTTTTGTTTTCTGAATTTCTTTTACCGGAAGGTTTACATAAATCTGGTTGATTTTCATTTTATTTTTTTTTGGATTTGATTTAAATTAAAATATAGAATTTATTGCTCTGTAGGAATTTGAGATATATCACCATACATGATTTCCCACTGATGTCCGTCTAAATCTGCAAATGCACTTTGATACATCCAGCCGTGATCTCGTGGTTCGCTGTATTTTGAACCTCCGTTTTGAATGGCCGTTCTTACCATATCGTCCACTTCCAGACGACTTTTTACACCTATTGCAAGAAGCGTTTGAGTTGTTTCTCCGCTTGCAATCGGCCGGTTGGTAAAGGTTTTGAAAAATTCTTTCTGAAGAAACATGGTGTAAATATGATCTTTCTTCATGATTACACAAATCGCCTTTTCGTCTGAAAATTGCTCGTCAATAGAAAATCCAAGCTTTGTCCAGAATTCTCTGGTTTTTGCGATGTCTTTTACAGGGAGGTTGACATAAATATCCGTGATTTCCATTTTGTAATTTTTTTAGTGTTAAACTTTTAACCAAAATTACCAAGTCGGCATGAAAATCAACTTGCCATAAGGCAAGATTTAAACTTTTCTGGGATGTGAAACTATTTCTTTACGGATTCTGCTGAGTGAAGTGTCTGTAACGCCGAGATAGGACGCAATCTGCTTCAAAGGAGCAAATTGTACAACTTGTGGCTTTTGCTCTAAAAGATTGAGATAACGTTTTGTCGCCGAAAGTGTAAACATCTCGACAGAACGTTGCTTATAGGCAAAAAGTTCCTGCGACATCCACGCTCTTCCCCATTCACTGAGGTTTTGAATCTTGTGATACAACTCCTGAAACATATCAAAATCTATTTTCAACAACTCACAGTCTGTGATGCAGACGATGTTTTCCTGTGTCGGAATTCTCTGAAAAAGTGAAGAAACTTCAATCACGATCTCATTTTCCACAAAAAAGTGCGTCGTAACGTCATTTCCATTAAAATCTGTCACAAATGACCTTGCCAAACCTTTCTCTAAAATATAATATTCATTGGCTGTTTTGCCTTCTTCAAGGATTAAATCTCCTTTTTGGAAAACCACTTTTTCGTGTGCCTGAAAGATTTCTGCAAGTTCTTCTTCAAAAAAGAATGGAAAATCTGAATATACTTCAAAGGCTTTGCTGGTCATTTAATCTATGTTTTAAGTTTTTAAAATTAAAATTTTTATTGGAACGGTGAAATATTTAGATCAAAAAAAGTAATTAATACATAAAAAATTTAAACATTTATTTTGTCATTCTGGATTAATCTCAACGATGTATGTCGAAATTTTCGTTCGGATTCCTCCGGAGTGACAAACAATATATAAAATGCAGATACAGAATAATAAAAATAGTTAAAACAACGAAAGCTGAATCGGTTTCGGTTTTGAAGGTTTTTGAGCATCGCCGAAAACTGTTTTTCCTCCGAAGCGCCATGAGTTTTGGCGTTCTTCTTCAATCACATCGTTAATATCAAAATCGGGAGTAAAATTTTTCTCGGCCTCCGAAATGATCGTGTGAAGTTTATTGATTGACTGCAATTTATCTGAATTTCCCAACTTCGATTTTTCAATTCCTTTTTGCAAAATATTGATCGTTTCATCATACACATTGATGGGAACAGGAAACGGATGTCCGTCTTTTCCTCCATGAGCAAACGAAAATCTCGCAGGATCACGGAATCTTGATGGAGCACCGTGAATAACTTCGCTGACTAAGGCAAGACTTTGTAAAGTTCTTGGTCCGACTCCTTTCAGTAAAAGTAATTCTTCAAAATTTTCAGGCTGATTTTCTCTGGTCATATACAAAAGTGTTCCTAATTTTTTTAAATCAACATCGGAAGCACGAACGTCGTGATGCGCAGGTAAAATCAAATTGGCAAAATCCTGCATGATTTTTTCTGAATTGGTATGAGAAATTTGTAAAATCCCCTTTCTGCTTTCCTGAGCTTGGTGAGCTGTTAAATTCAGAATCTGCCCTTTATTAATGCCCTGAATTCCTTTGTGGGGTTCATCAACAAAAGATTCCATGTTTTCAGAATGCCAATGATAACGTCTTGCCGTTCCGTCTGCGTCGTTCATTCCCTGTTGTACGACTGCCCAATTTCCTTCATCTGAAACGATAAAATTATGCAAATACAGTTGATATCCATCCTGAATTGCTGTGTTGTCAACTTTTGCGGAAAGTTTGCTCGCACGGATCAAATCGTTTCCGTTCAGTCCAGTTTTATCAGCAATAACAAGAAGTTCGTTTGGAGTTTCTTTTGAAAATCTACCTTTTCCGCCACAGATGTAAATTCCAAGTTCCTTTGATCTTGGATTGATGCTACGTTTTAAAGCTCCCATCACGGAAGTTGTGATTCCTGACGAATGCCAATCCATTCCCATTACTGCACCAAAACTCTGAAACCAGAATGGATCTGCCAATCTTTTCAGCACTTCATCTCTTCCATAGTCTGCCAACATGACTTCTACAATCGAAAGTCCGAGTACAGACATTCGTTCGTAAAGCCAAGGTGGGACTTTCCCGTAATGTAGTGGTAAAGTTGCGGTTCCGGAGCGTTTCATTATGTAAAGGTACTTTTAATTATAAATAATTTTGATGATTTGAAACAATTTGTAAACACAAACCTCACAAATTTTCACACAAATGTCACAAGGTAAATAATGTAATTTTTGGCTAAAACCATTATTATTACAAAAAAACGGGCTAAAGCCCGTTCCTATTGATGAAATAATTTTCTATTTATTCTTATTATTAGAATTAATGCTTTATAATTTCCTTTACGATTCCACCTTGAGGTTCTCTTACGGTTTGAGTAAAAATAAATGCTTTCGGATCGATTGCACGGACAATATTCTGTAATTTTCTAACTTCCAATCTTGTTACAATAGTGAAAATGATATCTGCATCAGAGCTATGTTCGAATGATTCTTTCATAAAACCTCTTTCTCCTTTGTAGACTGTAATTCCTCTGTTCATTGTTAAAACCAAAGCTTTTTTTATTTCTTCACTATTTCCGGAGACAATGGTTACTCCGGTATAAGCTTCGATTCCTTCAATAACATATTTGGTAATCTGACTTGCCACGAGATAGGTCATAATAGCATATAAAGCGGTTTCAAATTTAAGAAAAACGGTTGCGATGATAAAGATAATCACATTCATTCCCAAAATAATTTCAGTAATACTGAAACTGCTTTTTTTAAATGTCAATAATGCTAAAACTTCCATTCCGTCAAAGGTTCCGCCACCTCTCATGGATAAACCGATTCCAATTCCCATGAAAAATCCACCAAACACAGCAACCAACAGTTTATCGTGCGTCACTTCCGGAAAAGGAACGAAAGAAATGGTTACAATAATTAATAAAATCGTCAAAAAACTTCTGATGGCAAAGTGTTTCCCAATTTGAAAATAAGCTAAAATGATAAAAGGAATATTTAAAAGTAATAAAACAATCCCCAAATTCCAATGATAAACTTCGTGCAGTAAAAGTGAGATTCCTGTTACTCCCCCATCTAAAAAATGGTTGGGAACAAGGAAAGATTTTAAAGCAAAACTCGCAGAAATTACACCTAAAACCAGATAAATGATATCTGAAATGGTAAAAAGCGGGCCATGTTTAGTTGCTGAGCTCATAAAAGGGTTAATCGTTTTTTAGTTTTGTTTTAATAATATTCAGATTGTCCTGTTTTTTATCTCTCCTGCTGTTGATGGCAGTTTCGGTAAAATAATGATGACTTTCTAAAAATTTCTCCTGAAGAAGATTCCAGTCCTGTTCCGAATTGACGATTCCAAACATGGATAGTTCTTCGAATAATTTGTCTCCGATGACGAAGAAATCATCTCTCCCCAAATAATCCAGATCGGCATCTGCAAGAATTTCTTCTAAATTATTGTTTGGAGTCTGCGGAATTTTTGTTGCCATGATCATTCCGCTTATTTTATCAATCTGCGGTTGAGAATATCCGTATTCAGGAAGATATTCCTGTGCAATTTCGCAAGACTTTTCTTCGTGATTTTTTGAGCCGTACAAAAATCCTGTATCATGAAATAAAGCAGCAGTTTTTAGCAGTAATAAATCTTCATCATTTACTTTTTCAGCCACCGCAATCTGCTCTACAGATTCTATGACGTCTTTGATGTGATTGACGCTGTGATAAGATAAATGCTCAGGAAGCTTTTCCTTAAGCAAGTTTAAAATGTGTTTTTTTATTTTTTCGTATTCCATATTTAAAATAAAGAATGGGTTGTTTTATTAATTAAAATAATTTTAATGCAAAGTTCCGCTAAGATTTTTGAATTATTTAAAATTAAGAAATTTTGTCTTCTTTCTTAATTTCCAATGCAAAATACATATCCATTTCTCCTTTTCCTTTGGTGTGGATTTTTCCTCTGTACTCGCAGTGGATTCTATCTTTTACCAATTGATAAGTCGATTCAGAGATATTTATTTTACCTTTTTCGCTGTTCTGTTCCATTCTGGCTGCCGTATTTACCGTATCTCCCCAAATATCGTAAGCGAATTTTTTCACTCCAACAATTCCGGCAATCAAAGAACCCGAATTGATTCCGATTCTTATATCTAAAACATCAGGATTTGTTTTCTTACGATTTTCGATAAATTCAATAATATCTAAAGCTACTAAAGTGGTTTGATAGGCATGACATTTATTTTTGATAGGTAAACCGCAAACTGCCAAATATGCATCTCCAATGGTTTTTATTTTTTCCAAACCATGCTTTTCCATGATCATATCAAACGCTGTAAAACATTCGTTGAGTTCGACGAGCATTTTTTCAGCATCCATTTTCTCTGAATTCTGGGTAAAATTAACAAAATCAGTAAATAAAACGGTTACCTCATCATAATATTTGGCTTCAGAACTTCCGTTTTCCTTGAGCTCTTCAGCAACCTCATGCGGAAGAATATTGAGAAGCAAGTTTTCTGTTTTCTGTTTTTCTCTTTGTAATTCCTGTGTTCTTTCGTTCACCTGCTCTTCTAGCATATCATTTTGGTCCTGAAGAATCTGCTGTTTTTCCTGTTCCTGTTTTAAATTAATATCAGAAAGTCGGTTTACTTCATCCAGTTGTTTTACCAGACTTAAATTGGTTGAAGCAAATTGCCAACCCAAGTAAGCAGAGATTGAAATAGGAAAACTGATAAAAATAAAGATAAGCGCATATCCCATAAAATCGTCTCCCATTGTTTCACTAATATCAATCGTATTCAGTTTATTTAAAAACATGAAGATAATAACCATTACAATAAAAAGAAAGAATACCAGAACTCCTCCTCCAACAATGAAGGCTGATTTTTCTCTTCTGATCATCGCTCTCACTATTAAATAAAAAGATTCAAAAGCGACGAAAGTAAGATAAAAAAATGCAAAACTTGCCGCAGCAGTAGCACTGAAATAGTAAAGAATAAATATCGCAGCAGAAATGATTAGCATTATTTTCAATCTTTTCTTGGTTCTTCCAAATAAAGTGTTGACAAAACCTGTGAGTGAAGTTCCAAACACCATCATTGCAAGAAACGAAAGAAAGGTGTAAGTATCAAGAATTAAAGGATCTGTCATTTCAGAAAAGAGTAATACTAAGTAACTCATTAAAGAAATGGAAAAATTGTAAGTCGAGAAATAAAGATTATAGATTGCTTTTCTGTAAAAAATAAACAGCAACAGATGAATAAAACCCAATGCTCCAAATATCCCGCAGATCAGCATGGTGTAGAAATTGAATTCTTTCCACATCTCTACCTTATCCTTAATAAATTTATTAGCCGTAATAAGCTCTGCACTTATTGCAAAAGGACTTAAGTTAACGGTCTTTTTTTTGTCCGAAACAAAAGGCAAAAATCGGATGGCTAAAACATTTACATCTGTATTATCGAAAGAAAACAATGTTGGGATTTTTTCTTTAATCTTATATTCTCTGGATTTTGCATCGCCAATTTTACCGATGCTTTCTATTTTTTTACCATTTAGATAAATTTCCGAAGCACCAAGCTGAGTAATGTCAAAACATAAAGATTCATTCACCAAAGTAGAATCTATTTTAAAATAATACCGAACCCAATAAATCTGATCTTTTTTTGAACCTTTTTTTGAATTTAATTTCATAAGGTTCCACGAATAAACTTTTTTAGAATTAAAATTGACATGTTTCCATGCAGAGTCATCAAATTTTGGAAGAGCAAAAGCAGGATTATCACCCGCATAAAACTTACTTATCTCATCGATATTGACACCGGATTTAATTTCTTTTTCAGTAAAAACTCTTGGCTTTTCAAAGGAATTCTGTGCAGAACAAAATGTTTGCAATAAAACAAATGCAGAAAATAAAATTTTAAGGAGTAGATTTTTTTTCACATTGATAAAATTAAATTTGATTAACAAAATACATTTCCATTGCACCTTTCCCTTTGGTTTCGATTTTTCCGCGATATTCAAAAGAAAAATCGTCCTTTATTAACTGATAGGTCGCTTCCGAAACATTTAATTTTCCCAAAGCACTGTTTTGCTCCATTCTCGCCGCAGTATTCACAGTGTCACCCCAAATATCGTAGGCGAATTTTTTCACACCCACAATTCCCGCAATCACTGGTCCGGAATGTATTCCGATTCTGATATCTAAAGCATTTGGGCTCTCTTGTTTCCGATGTTGAATATAAGAAAGAATTTCCAAACTTGCATTTACAGCGTTTTTCGCATGTTGAACATTGGAAACAGGTAATCCGCTTACTGCCAAATATGCATCACCAATGGTTTTTATCTTTTCTAAATTATACTTCTCCATGATTCTATCAAACTCTGTGAAACAGATATTCAACTCATTGAGAACTTCCTGTACACCAATTCTTTCTGAATTTGATGTAAAGTTGACAAAATCTGTAAATAAAACCGAGACTTCATCATAATGCTTTGCGTTGGTTTTTCCTTTCTCTTTTAGTTCTTCTGCAACTTCGTATGGAAGAATATTAAGCAATAAATCATCTGATTTTTGTTTTTCTTCAGCGATTTTTTTGTTGTCTTTCCGTTTCTGATTATAAGAAAATCCCGCAAAGCCTAATAAGAGAAGTGAAAGCCCGGCTCCAACAGCCCAAATGTTTTTTTGATTTTGTGAACTTTCCAATTCTGCTTTGGCAATGGCATCTTTTTTCTCCTGATTAATTCTGGCAATATTTTTTTCCTGATTATATCTTAAAACAACTGCTTTCTGTTCCTGATCAAATTTAATCTGAATTTCTTTTCGTTTTAAATCCTCTTCTAGCGCCAATCTTTTTCGTTCTTCCTCTGTTTTTGCAGCAGCTTGTTTTTTCTCGTATTCGAAACGAAGCGCTTTTAATTCGATTTCTTTTTGAAGCTGAATACGTTTGGTTTCTTCCTCGAGTTTTATTCGGATTCTTTCATCATTAAGTTGTTGCTCTCCCTGAGCTTCAGATAATGCTTTAACTTTTTCAACACTATAAGATTTTTCTCGTTGCTTAACCGTTTTATCTAAGTAATAATAAGCCTTATCATAATTGCCCAACATTCCGTAAGCATCTGCAAGAATATTATAATTGTGAAGAAGTAAACCTGAAGTTACATCATTTTTTTTGGCTTCAATTTTTTCAAAATTATGCGATAGTTCATTGGTAATAATTTCAAGCTCTTTATATTTTGTAAGATCTTTCTTTATATTTAGACTATCTTTTTGCATCAAAATCTTATACTTTATCGTACCTAAATACGCTTTGTTGTAAAGATTTGTTTCTGCACTGTCCGGAATAATTTCTATAGCTTTTACTATATACTCTTTTGCATCTAGAAACTTTTCTTCCTGATAAGCTATATGTGAAAGCAAATTATAAACAGAAGAAAGAGATTTAGCATCATTATTTTTTTTGAAATAATCAAAAGCTTCCTGAGCATTCTTCTTAGCTTTATCAAACACCTTAATGCTCATATAATTTGCACCAATCATATTTTTAATCCCATAAATATAATCTTCCTTGCCTTTCTGTTTTTGATAAAGTTGCAACGCTTTTTCAAATTCCTGGATGCTTTTTTGGTTAAATCCGACTTGCCAATAAAATGAACCTAAGTAAGCATGTATATCGGCAAGTCTATTAGGAAATTCTTTTTCGGTGAACTTCAGATAATCATTGGTTATTTTTAGAGTATTTGCGTAATCATAATTTTTACGAGAATATAAGGATATTAATGCCTGATACGTGAGATCAATTTTCTTCTTATCTACATTCTTACCACTATGATACAGATCAATATTTTTTTCATAATAATGAATTGCCTTCTTAGTACTATTGTAAAAATTATCATGGATATGACCTCCGATATTATTCAGGTAAATCTTGTTTTCCAGTGTTAAATCATTGTAATATTTCTCGGCATTATCAAAATGCAGCCTCATCATTTCTGTATTGTCAATCTTACTGTTCAGAGAGACCAGCATCAACTGTAAATTCCCTGCCCTTTCACGATCTCTGGTTGCCTCATAGTAAGGAATCATCTTTTTTGCATAAACGATCGCACTATCTGCAACACCATTTTTATTATAGGTATTGGCAAGTGACTTATTAATTTCAACGAGGTTTTTTGGATCAGATACATTTGCAGATTTCTGTTTTAAATTTAAAATTTCTTTAGAATCCTGCGCTCGTAATTGGAAAACCCCAGAAAATAGCGAATACAAAACAAGAACTGAAGTGAATTTATTTTTCAATGACTGATTATTGAGTTCGCACAAAAATAAAAAAATCATTCTGTTATACAACAGAATGATTCAAATTCACGAGAAATATTTTTATTTATTTCAAAGCTTCTAAAGCTGCGCTGTAATTCGGTTCATTGGCGATTTCAGAAACCTGCTCTGTATACACTACTTTATTGTTTTCGTCAGTTACAATTACTGCACGGCTCAAAAGACCTTTCATTGGAGAATCCGTAATCGTTACCTCGTAATCGTCACCGAAACTTCCTCTGAAATCCGAAAGTGTTTCTACATTATTCAGACCTTCTGCTGCACAAAATCTCGTTAAAGCGAAGGGTAAATCTTTAGAAACATTAATTACTACAGTATTTTCCAGATTATTGGCTTCCACATTAAATTTTCGTGCTGATTCTGCACAAGTGGGTGTATCAATACTTGGGAAGATATTAAATACTTTTTTCTTTCCTTCGTAGCTTTCCAGAGTTTTTACATTCAAACCAAAATCTACCAAAGCAAAATCTTTGATGGTAAAACCAATTTCAGGAAGAGTTCCCAATGTATTTACTTCATTTCCTTTTAATGTGATACTTGACATAATTTATTTTTTTAAAGTTTCTCAAATTTAGTCAAAATAGAAAGTTTTACGATGAAATAATGGTTAAATAATTCTTAAAGTGAAAATAAAAATACTTATAATTTAAATCATGTTTTTAATAACAAAATTTATTTACTTTCGCCTTCTTAAAAATAATTAACTATGAGAGGAAAAATTACTCTGTTGTTATTTGCCGTACCGTTTTTCGGATTTGCCCAGTCTGTGATTGGGAATATTAATTCCGGAGCTGTTTCTGCAGATAACTTCACGCATTCTGTCGGAGAAATCTATGTGATTCCGACTGATCCTGACCAAAACAACTCAGGAACATTGGGAATGCTGTATCAAACCGTACTACAGGTATTAGGCGTAAGTGAATTGGAAAAAGAGACTGTAAAAATCTATCCTAATCCAACTGCTGATTTCGTTTATGTAAAATTAAATTCAAAATCAAAAATCGACGAAGTTGAAATATTTGATCTTGCAGGTAGACTTGTTTTAAAGACAAAATTACAATCAGACCAACTTGATTTGAGATCTTTAAACCAAGGTGTTTACATGATCACTTTCAAAAATCCTGACCTAAAACCTATTAAAATCATTAAAAAACCTTAAACTATCTAAACATGAAAAAATTATACGCTACTATAGGATTATTTTTAGCAACATTATTAAGTGCACAAGTTCCTCAAGCTTTTAGTTATCAAACAATCGCATTCAATTCAGCAGGAGCTCCGATCGCAAACGGAAACGTCGCATTAAAAATAAGCATTCTGGAAAACTCTGCTACCGGAACAGTTTTATACACAGAAACTCATACAAAAACAACCAACTCTAAAGGTTTAGTTAATTTAAATATCGGACAAGGAACTCCTACAACTGGAAGTTTTGGAGCAATCAACTGGGGAACAAACACAAAATTTGTAAAAGTGGAGATGGATCCTGCAGGTGGAACCAATTATACTAATGTTGGGGTAAATCAATTGATGAGCGTACCTTATTCTCAGATAAGTAAAACTGTTGTAACAGGGGCGGGACAAGGAATTACACTTACTTCTCCGAATGGAACAGCTTATACTTTAGGTGTAAATGATGCGGGAACTTTGAGTTTGCCGACAAGCTCTAGTTCAAGTTCAGCGATTCCTGCAAACCTATATTTTTATAGCTCTAATAACAATTTTAATGCAAGCTCTGCAGAATTACTAAGAAATTCAAGTGGAAATGAAAAAATTGGATATAAGTATGTATCTGCAGGTACTCAGTATAAATTTCTTGCAGCTCCAAATACTTCTGCACAAGTATATGGTTCAGGAAGCCAAAGTACATTAGTTGCTAACGGAGCTAATTTTACTCTTTCTTCTAACGGTTTTTACAGAATTAATCTTCTTACTTATGGAACGACGACGACTGTACATATGGGAAACATTAATCCTACTATTTCTTTGAATTATAGTAGTACACCTCCACAAATCTCTACAACAGCTTATGATACTTCTACTAACAAATTTTCAATCAATTTAACAGGTGTATCATCGGCAAATTTTTCTGGATTTTACATAAAATTACCTAGTGGTGGAAGTAATTCTTACGAAGAAATTTTAGGTGACAATCTTAGTGATGGCAGTTTTGATATAAGTGGAGCGTACATTATGATCCCAAACTTAACAACAACTCCTAAAAATTTCAAGGTAGAATTTAGTATTAATTTTGACGCAACAGGAACTTACACAATAACACAAATATAATTTAAAGAGGCTTCGGCCTCTTTTTTTATGTAAACACTCCTGATAAAACGATGATAATTACTAAATTTGTGAAACTAAAACTTTAAATAATAAATAACAGTATAATGTCAGAAAAATCAAAAATCTATTACACACTTACAGATGAGGCTCCAATGTTGGCAACACACTCATTTTTACCGATTGTAAAAGCGTTTACAAAGCCTGCAAACATTGAGATCGCAGTTCCGGATATTTCTTTGGCAGGAAGAATTTTAGCAAACTTCCCTGAGTTTTTAAAAGATGATCAGAAAACTGATGACGCTTTGGCTCAATTGGGTGAATTGGCAACTCAACCCGATGCAAACATTATAAAATTACCAAACATTTCTGCTTCTGCACCTCAATTGGATGCAGCAATAGCTGAATTACAATCTAAAGGTTTCGCCGTTCCAAATTATCCTGCAGAACCTAAAAATGATGATGAAAAAGCGATCAAAGCAAAGTACGCTAAAGTATTGGGAAGTGCTGTAAACCCTGTGTTAAGAGAAGGAAATTCTGACAGACGTGCTCCAAAAGCCGTTAAAAACTATGCAAAAGCAAATCCTCACAGAATGGGTGACTGGGCTTCTGACAGTAAAACTGATGTTGCTCATATGAACAGCGGAGATTTCTACGGAACTGAAACTTCGACAACTCTTGAGAATGCTACAAAATATAAAATCGTTTTTAAAGGTAATGACGGTGCAGAAACTTTATTGAAAGATTTCGCAGGTCTTCAGTCTGGAGAAGTAATCGATTCATCAGTAATGAATTTAAATTCTTTAAAATCTTTCGTAAAAGAAGCGATCCAGGAAGCTAAAGATAAAAATGTATTACTTTCTGCTCACCTGAAAGCAACGATGATGAAAATCTCAGATCCAATCGTTTTCGGAGCGATCGTTGAGACTTTCTTCAAAGATGTTTTCGCTAAATATGCTGAAACTTTTGATTCATTAGATGTTAATCCAAACAACGGTTTAGCTGATCTTTTTGATAAAATTAAAGGAAATGCTCAGGAAGCTGAAATAAAAGCGGATATCGAAGCTGCTTTGGCAAACGGACCAAGAGTGGCAATGGTAAATTCTGACAAAGGAATTACCAATTTCCATGTTCCTTCTGACATTATCGTTGATGCATCAATGGCTGCCTTGGTAAGAGGTGGAGGTAAAATGTGGAACAAAGAAGGAAAAGAAGAAGATACGGTTTGTATTATTCCGGATCGTTCTTATGCAGGTTTTTATCAGTCAGTAATTGACGATATGAAAGCGCACGGAAAATTAGATCCTACAACAATGGGTTCTGTCCCTAACGTTGGTTTGATGGCTCAGAAAGCTGAAGAATACGGATCACACGACAAAACTTTCCAGGCTACAGCGGAAGGTACAGTTGAAGTTCAGGACGAAAATGGAAACGTTCTTCTTTCTCAAAAAGTTGAGGCTGGAGATATTTTCAGAATGTGTCAGACGAAAGACGCTCCAATTCAGGACTGGGTAAAATTAGCAGTAAACAGAGCGAGACTTTCTGATACTCCTGCCATTTTCTGGTTGGATAAAGGAAGAGCCCACGACAGAGAAATGATTAAAAAAGTTGAAAAATACTTAGCTGATCACGATACCAACGGATTGGATATCAAAATTCTTGATGTAAAAGATGCAATGACGGAAACGTTGAAAAGAGCAAGAGAAGGAAAAGATACAATTTCTGTTTCAGGAAACGTATTGAGAGATTATTTAACGGATCTTTTCCCAATTCTTGAGCTTGGAACTTCTGCGAAAATGCTTTCTATCGTTCCGTTGATGAACGGTGGTGGTTTGTTCGAAACTGGAGCTGGAGGTTCTGCTCCAAAACATGTTGAGCAATTCTTGGAAGAAGGATATTTAAGATGGGATTCTTTAGGTGAATTCTTAGCTTTACAGGCTTCATTAGAGCATTTAGCACAAACTCAAAATAATACAAAAGCTCAGGTTTTAGCAGATGCATTAGATGAGGCAAATGCTAAATTCTTAGCAACTGACAAATCTCCTGCAAGAAAGGTTGGACAAATCGATAACAGAGGTTCTCATTTCTATTTGGCAATGTACTGGGCAGAAGCTTTAGCAAACCAAACTGCCGATGCAGAATTAGCTCAACAATTTGCTCCGGTTGCAGAAGCATTACAGGAAAGCGAAGAAGTGATCAATTCTGAATTGATCGGTGCTCAAGGTAAACCTCAAAACATTGATGGTTATTTCAAAACCGATACATACAAAACGTATGAAGCAATGAGACCAAGTACGGTTTTAAACGAAATTATTGACGGAATTTAATTTTCGGATTTAATATAAATTGAAAGCTCCTTTTTTTGAAGGAGCTTTTTTTGTTTTTAAACGCAGATGACGAAAATGTTTTTCACGAATAACCACAAAATATCCGTTCCTTTTGTTAATCCGGAGGAATCTAATCATAGTATTAACAAAATATTTTAAGTTTTGGCTAAAGCCAATTTTTGATTATATTTAAAATGAAAACGGGCTAAAGCCCGTTCCTATTGATATTATATAGATTTTATAATTATGCTATTCGTGAAAAATATTTGTGTCATTTGTGTTTAAAAATTAAATCTTATTCTCCACAATCACTCTCCGGTGTTCTCTACCCCAATTGATCATTTCTGAAATAATATTTCCGAAAGTTCTGCAATAATCCGTTGCTTCATATTCAATTAAGACAGGAGTTTCGGGATAAACATTTCGTTTGACTAATTTATTCAATTCCATATCTTTTAATTCTTTAGAAAGCATTCTTGTTGTAATTCCGGGGATGCTTCTTTCAATTTCACGAAAACGTTTGTTGCCGTTACAAATGGCATTAATAACAGGAATTCTCCACTTTCCGCCAATAAAATAAAGGGTGTCCTGCAATGCTCTTAATTCTTCGGTTTGATCTCTTTCCATGTCTGCAAATTTACTTGATATAATTGATGATACTGATATACTCTGTGATACTGATTACAAAAGTATACCAATTTGAAATAACTTTGTCAAAAATTTTAAAGAAATGAATAAATTTAATAACAAATTAGCCATCGTAACCGGTGGAAACAGCGGAATTGGTTATGCAACCGCAAAAGAACTTATAGCAGAAGGCGCAAAAGTGATTATCACGGGAAGAAGAAAAGAAGCTATTGAAAAGGCTGCTGAAGAATTGGGAGCAATTCCTTTCGTGGCAGATCAGGGAAAATTAGAAGATATTGAATCTTTGAAGACAGAAGTTGAAAATCAATATGGAAAAGTTGACATTCTATTTATCAATGCAGGAATCACAGGACGTTTAGTATCAATTGAAAACATGACTGCAGAAAACTTTGATCAGGTAATGAATATTAATTTCAGAGGAGCTTATTTCACGTTGAGTAAATTAACACCACTTTTAAACGACGGCGCTTCAGTTGTCTTTCTATCTTCAAATGTTGCAACCACTTACAAACCCAACAGCTCGGTTTATCAGGCAAGTAAAGCTGCATTAAATTCAATAGCAAAAACAGCTGCTGCAGAATTGGCACCTAGAAAAATCCGAGTCAATATGGTAAGTCCTGGACCAACAAAAACGGAAATAATGTCGAAAGCCGGACTGGATGAAAAAACACTGGAAGGTATCAACGAATGGTTGATTGATACGATTCCTTTAAAAAAAATGGGAACAGCTGAAGATGTTGCTAAACTGGTTGTTTATTTGTCCGATGACAGCGTTTCAAGCTTCATGACTGGAACCGAAATCGTCATTGACGGTGGAATGCTTTTGTAAAATTAAAATTCAAAATAATTACACAGAAAAATCCTCTCAATTACGAGAGGATTTGATTTATTTGCTTATAAGATATCCAACACGATTAAATATGTGCTTTCCTTAATTTCGTAATACTCAAAATAATCAATCCTAAAATTCCCAAAACAAAATATCCTTCTGCAACTTCAAGCTGAATTTCGGGTTTAATTAATGCTACAATTCCATAACTGATCGCTGAAGTGATAATGAAAGCTACTCCTCCTGTCAAACCTCCTGCAATACCTGCAGAATCGGGAAATCTCCCGATGCAGTAGGCAAAATAATTATTAAAGATAAATCCTGCCGTCACATGAATAACAAATGCAAATGCGACCAGAGTAAAAATATTATTCAGGTAAAATGAACAAAAAATCATCGCTACAATTAAAAATATCTGAATAAAATTCGCATTTCTGATTTTTGGAAGAAATGCTTTTTTAATTAAAGCTTTTCCTAAAAAACCTCCTGTCATCCAGGCAAAACCGAGAATTAATGAAACATATCCTGCAACAACTTCGGAATAGCCCATTTTGTGTTCGATGATAAAAGCTCCACAAAGATTAAAGAAAATCACCATCGCATAACTTACCCCACACATAAGCATTCCGTAGAAAAAATCTTTGGTTCTGAACATCAGATCATATTCTTTGAGCACATAATTGAAATTAAAAGGCTTCTGTAATTTTAAAGTTTCACCGGAAAAAATCAATTCGAGAATAAGTAAAATCAAACTGTACCATGCCAAAACATAGAAATTAGACTGCCATCCAAATAATTTCTGAAGATAACCGCCAATAAAAGGCGCAATGATCGGACCTACAGACCAAACAATGGTCATGATACTCAGATAATGCTTTCGTTTTTCACCTTCGTAAACATCGACAAAAAATGCCCTTTTCGAGACGACCGCAAATCCTGACAAAATCCCCTGCAAAACACGCATGGCATAAATTACATAAATATCTTTCGTTAAAGCAGTAATCAGAAAACTAACCACAAATAAAGCCAGAGAAACCGCAGAAACTCTGAACCTTCCAAATGAGTCGACAATACTTCCCGCAAAAAACTGGGTAAGACCATAACTGATTAAAAATATAGAAAGTGTAAGCTGAATACTACTTTCCGGCTGATGAAGTTCGGTAGCCATACTCGGCATCGATGGAAGATAAATATCTGTTGCCAAACCCGACATCGGAATTACGGCAAAAGCCAATATCGTAGCAATAAACTGATTTTTCGATTGAAGAATTTTCATGGTAAGTATGCCAATTCGTTTCGGCTAATATTAAACTCCACAAAGGTAAAATGATAACTTAACATAAAAAAACAAAAATGACTGAACTTTCGAACAGTCATTTCATTTTGAAAATATTTATATTGATACCGATTTATTTGTTTTTGTGGGCTTTACCGTTGTTTGATTTGTAAGATTTCGCTTTTTTATCCATGTGCTTGTATCTTTTATCATTGTTTTTGTTACTGTTGTAGACTGCCACAGGATTTTTTCCTTTGTAATATTTAGTTTTAAATTTTACATATTTATCACGACCCATAATTCTCTCCAGTTCAGCATAACGATCTGTTGACCATCTGTCCGGATTATTTGCGTATGCTCTATTCCATCCGTCATAATTATCATATCTATTGTTCAGAGAATTAATTTGGTTGGCTTGTGTTGTTGAAAGTAGTAAATCAGAAACTACTGTCTGCCAATTTACATCGGTCACGCTTCTTCTATAATCATCATAATAAGCTGACTGCGCATATCCCAAACTAAAAGTTCCAAGGAATAACGCTGTTAATAATATTTTTTTCATTTTAATCAATTTTAAATTGTTTACAGTTATAATGTCAATATAGATGCCAAATCAAAAACCGATGCTCACAAAGTTTGTTAAAACAATTACTAAATATTTAATATTAAAAATATTTCACAAAATTTCATACAATTATTTTAAAATTATTAAATACTTGAGAGACAAATATTGTATGATACTTATTAATTTTAAATAAATATAAATTACGCTAAGATTGATAAAACAGTCTTTTCATAAAATATTAATTTGTAATTTTAAAGAAGAGTTTCACCAACAACATGAAAATTATGGAAAATATAAAATTTGAAATTACACCTTACCAAGATGAATTACAGCTTTTAATAGACGATAAAAAAGTCGGTTATATGTCAATTGCAGTTGACGGTCGGTTGATGAATGTCTATTACACCAAAATTGATGAAGATCTTGAAGGTCACGGATATGCCAAAATGCTTTTAGATGAACTAGTACGTTTTGCTGAAGAAAAAGACTTAATGATCGATCCAGAATGTGATTTTGTTCGTCAGCAATTAGAAAACCACCCGAAAAGATACCGAGGAATCTGGCATGACTAAATCAATCCTGCCACCAAACCTGAAACTGATTATCTTTTTTATTTAAATCTAAAACCTCACCGATTTTCGGAGTGAGAATATGCAGATTTTTTTCTTTTCCTAAAGTTGTCACTTTTTTTAAAGGCTCATTCCAAGGATGAAGAGCCAAGGCAAATTTCCCAGAATGAACGGGAATAATATTTTTCGCCTGAATATCTAAACTCGCCTGAACAACATCTTCCGGCAATGCGTGAATGTATTTCCAGGCTGCATTGTACTGTCCGTTTTCCATGATGGCGTAATCGAAAGGTCCGTATTTTTCGCCAATCATTTTAAAGTGCGTATCATAACCGCTGTCACCTCCTAAAAACAATTTCTTGGTCGGAGTTTCCAAAACATAGGAAGTCCAGAGTGTATTATTTCTGTGCAGTTTTCTTCCTGAGAAATGTCTTGCAGGAGTATAAGTTATTTTAATATTATTTTTAAGTTTAAGAGAAGCGCCCCACTCTTCTTCCAACAGCTGGTTTTCGTTATAGCCCCATCTTTCAAAATGAGCTCCGACTCCTAAAGGCATGATTACTTTTTCAACTTTTGAGCGAATAGCATTAACGGTGGGATAATCTAAGTGGTCATAATGATCATGTGTAATCACCAAATAATCAATATTCGGAATATCTTCAGGTTTAAAAAGATCTGCACCCGCAAAAGCTTTATTAAAAAACTTAAATGGCGAACCGTAACTACTCAAAACAGGATCAATCAAAAAAGAAACACCAGCGATTTGTATATAATAGGAAGAATGCCCCATCCAGATAAAAACGTCCTCATTTTTCGGAAGATTCTTTAAATCAGTATGAATTGCAGGAACGTTGTGATGAGGTTTTAAAAAAGGATCTTTCTTTTTAAAAAAGAAGTCATACATTACTTTCGACATACTGTAACCTTCTGCTAAAGATGGTGTATAACTCAGATTCTGAAACTGCTTATTTTTGTAATGTTCGGATTTCAACATTCTTTCCAGACGTTTTCCTCTTGGTTCTGCACCAAAAACCTTTTGTGACATTACAATAAATGTTATTGCAATAATAAGCGCTATGATGATGATTAAATAGATCATTTTTTAATTTAATATAAGCTTCAAATGTATAACTTTCCACACATTTTCATGCTGTCGGATTCTATTATGACGATCAGGAATAAATTTTACTTTTTTTTAATGAAATTATCTGAAACTTTTTAAATTTAATCTTTAAAAAAACTAATCTCATTGAAACATTTTCTATATTCCCTTTCTATACTTGTTTTTGCTTCATGTGCCTCAATAAATAAAGACAATAAACACACGCAATCGACCATCACACCCGAAAAATTGCATCAGGATGTTGATTTTGCTTACCAAAAACTTCAGGAAATGCATCCTAAACTCAATTGGTACATTTCAAAACAGGAACTTGATTTCAAATTTGACAGTCTGAAAAAAACGATTAATAAACCGCTCACTCCGGTTCAGTTTTATTTTAAACTTCAACCCGTCATTGCGAAAATCCGTGAGGGACATTTGGCATTGAGAATTCCGGCCAAAAAATTTAACAGAAAAGAAATTAAAGTTTTAAAAAATAAAAAAGGTCTTTTCGGACGATTTGAATATTTTGTTGAAGAAGATCACTTGTACATTGTAGAAAACAAAGATTCTGTAGAGAATATAAAACCGGGAACTGAAATTGTCAGCATCAATGAAATTCCGGTTTCTGATTATCTTAAAAAATACCGGGAATTAATCAGCAGCGACGGTTACAATACGACGTTTCAGGATTATTATCTCAAAGATGTTTTCTTCAACTTCTATGTAGCCGAAAAAGGAATCATGGACAGCGCAAAAGTAGAAACACTTTACAATAATGAAAGAAAAATTGTACATCTGAAAAGAGAATCTAAGAACGAAGAAGAATTAGAAAAAGATAAACTTGAAAAAAAGCGAACCGAAGAAAAGAAAGTCAATGATTATGATGCTTCTACGAGCTCTTACAACAGAAATTTTAAATTTTTAGTAAAAGACAGCACAGTTGTTTATATGAAAATTCAGAGTTTTTCAAGAAGTTTTTCTGATCGTTTTTACAAAGAATCTTTTGCCAAAATAAAAAATGCAAACTCTCACTATCTGATTATTGATATCAGAAATAATTACGGCGGATCGCTCTTTGAAATCAATCAACTGTATTCTTACCTCGCTCCTGAACCATTTGTTTTGATTAAACCGTCTCAGTTAACCTCTAGAATTACACCTTTAAGAACCAATTATTTCAGAAAGTCAAATCCGTTGCAAACTACGATAAAAGGTTTGCTTTACCCCGGATATTTTTTCTCACAGGCATTCAGTGTTTACAAAGGAAAAGATGGAATTGCCTATTATAAAATGAAAGAAAACAAACTTACAAAACCCAAGAAAGATGCGTTCAAAGGAAAGGTTTATGTCTTAATCAATGGCGGAAGTTTTTCGGCTTCATCAATAATTTCATCTAAATTAAAATATGACAAACGAGTGACATTAGTTGGCGAAGAAACTGGTGGCGCAAACGACGGAACAGTTGCCGGATTTTACTCTTATCAAAAACTCCCGAATTCAAAAATAGATTTACCAATTGGTTTGCTGCTCATTCAACCCAATATTGATTTTACTAATACCCAAAAAGGTGTTGTTCCTGACTTTGAAGTTCATCAGACGATGCAGGATATTATTAACAAAAAAGATGTACAATTGGATTGGGTAAAAGATGAAATTGCTAAAGAGAAAAATTGGGGAGAAATGATTGACTAATGAGAAATTTATTGAAATATTTAAAAATAATTATTGTTTTAATTATTACTTGGTTTCTGGTTCATTCTTTTTATATCATTATTGACGGATTTTCTGATGATGGAGAAAAAGCCGATGTTGCTTTAATTTTAGGAAGCAAAGTAAATGAAGACGGAACATTATCCGAAAGGCTCGAAAAGCGATTAGAAACCGGAATTGAGCTTTACAAAAAGCATCGCATTCAGAAAATAATTGTAAGCGGGGGTTTGGGAAAAGAAGGCTTTTATGAAGGTGATAAAATGAAAGATGTTTTGGTTGAAAAAGGCATTCCTGAACGTATAATTATAGTTGATAATTTGGGAAACAACACAAGATTAAGTGTCAACAATACTTTAAAATTGAAAGATTCTTTGCACTTTAAAAGCTTGATTGTTGTCTCTCAATATTTCCATGTAACAAGAACTAAAAAACTTTTTAAAGATCATGGTTTTATGAATGTAAGCAGTGCAAGTCCGAAATATTTTGAATGGCGAGATTTATATTCTATTTTGAGAGAATTTCCGGCATATTATACACAGTAATTGTAGAAAGTCTGCAAAACTTGTTTCCCCCCTATCCTTGAAGTAAGACAAGTTTCGCAGATTTAAATTTATTTTTTAAGTTCAGTCAAAAGATTCTCAATCTGCTTTACATATTTCCCATAAAATATTCTGTACCAATATTTCCCGAGTAAAAAAAGTCCGAAAAGTCCCACGGCGAGCATAGAAATAATGGTCGTTGCAACCTGCAGATCAGTTAATGGAGTACGGTGAGGAATAAATTCGATCACAATAATCAGTTCGCATACTAAAAACGGCACAAATGAAAGCATAAATGACAGATAATACTGTTTATTCAAATCAAATTGATACATCAAATCCTTCAGAGAGTCATACGTTTTCATCATCGGGCTGCTTATGTCTTTATACAGTTTAAAAAACTTACTGAAGAAAAAAGATATAACAATTACCATTGAAAAAAGTAGTACCGTCAGATAAAATTTAAACTTAAAAGGAGCTTCCGGAACCGGAATCCATACGACAGCAAAACCGAAGATTAAAATCCCTACCGTTGACCAGAATTCCATTCGCATATTTCTTCTGATTTTCTCTAGCGGAAGATTGATCTTGTTATTTTGTTCGATGCTGATTTCGGGTGTCTCGTCTGAAACATCTTCATTCCATGTATTTTTAAGGTCATCTATATTCATAATGTTTTGTTTTATAAATTCTTGGCTGGTTGTTGGGACATTGAAGTCTTCCAGCTTCAAACTTCGGGCTTCCAGCTTATTTATTATTTAAAATATCTTTCAGTTTGTTTTTGGCGCGGTTCATTTTCACACGCACATTTCCTTCTGAGATTCCCATTTGATCGGCTATTTCCCTTCCTGAGAAATCTTCCAGATAGTAGAAGATAAAAGCTTTATCGATGGGATTTAATTGATTAATCGCTTTGTACATGGCAGAAAGTTTTTCTTCCTTTTCGTGATCGTATTCATCCTCAATGATTTTATATTCTGTAAAATCTTCATTTCCAATGAAACTTCTTTTCTTTTCAGATTTTAAAAAGACGATTGCTGTATTCAGTGCGATTCTGTACAGCCATGTTGAAAATTCACTCTCACCTCTGAAACCTGAATATGCTTTCCAAACCTGATATGTGATCTCCTGAAAAAGATCGTCACGGTCGTCCTTATCATCCATATACATTTTAGAAATCTTAAAAATGATTCCTTTATGTTTTTCGATCTTATGTAAAAATTCCTGTTCTAATGAGGTCATGGCTTTCAACTCTATGGAGTTAGTAGTGGTTTGAAATAAATGTTACAACTTTTTTCAAATTAAATTAAAGTAAATAATTTATTTGCTATCATCACCCTTGTCAAGGCTAATATTCACAATGCAAATAACCTTCGCAAGGTTTTGCGCAACTATCTTAAAATTGAAACTCAGACTTCAAAACATTGTGTTTCTTTAATAAGTTTACGCCTTTGTTTATCTTAAAAAAACATGAGCATTAAAAAAACTTTGTCTAACCTTGCGATTAAACGCTTTCAAAAGTCAACCTCAACTCAGCTTTTGTTAAAAATTTATTAAATCAATAAAAAACACATACCACATCTATATTTCACACTTCTGGTGGCGCAAAATTTGTGTTTACAAAATCACATCACAAAAAAATATCAATATGCCTTACATTACAAAACAAGACAGCAAAAATTTTGAACTTTATTATGAAGACTTCGGTACAGGACAACCGATTATTTTAATTCACGGTTGGCCATTGAGTGGTAAGTCTTGGGAACTTCAGGTTCCTGTTCTTCTGGAATTGGGTTACCGTGTGATCACTTATGACAGAAGAGGTTTCGGAAATTCCGCACCAACGCTTGACGGATATGATTATAACGGACTAACTGCCGATCTTCATGAGATAATCACACAATTAGAACTTAAAAATGTCATCCTTTTCGGATTCTCAATGGGTGGCGGTGAAGTAGTAAGATACTTAACCAATTACGGTACTGAAAACGTAGATAAAATTGCGCTTATTTCTTCGATCATTCCTATCGTAAAACAGAAAGAAGATAATCCTGACGGAGTTCCTGAAGCAGATTTAAATGAAATCATGGACAATCTGAAAAAAGACAGAGTAACTTTCTTAGAAACTTTCCACAAAAACTTTTATAATTACGGATTATTGTCACAAACAGTTAGTCAGGCACAACTGAATTACGATTGGAGCATCGCGTCATGCGCCTCTCCTATTGCAACAATAAAATGTGCTGAAAGCTGGGCAAACACAGATTTCCGTCCCGAACTACAGAATGTAACGGTGAAAACATTAATTGTACATGGTGACGATGACAAGGTAGTACCTATCGCAACTTCAGGAAAGCAAGCTGCACAGGGAATTCCTGACAATGATTTTATTGTCATTGAAGGTGCTCCACACGGATTAAATGTGACGCATGCAGATAAATTAAACAATGTTTTGGTTCAGTTTTTAACTACTTAATACTTTACTCTTACTATAGAACTCGGGCTGCTTTTTTTTTAGGCAGCCCGAGTTTTTTATGGCTTATCTGAAGGAGTTGTAAGTCTCGTCAGTGTTGAATTTTTCGCTGCCTTCACCAACTCGTTAAGATCCGCATAGAAAACTTCCCATCCTGCAATATCCTTCAAAGCAGTGACAAAATTGAGGTAAGACTTTAAAGTTTTCTCAAGATGTTTGCGAATTCCGGATGCGCTTTTCATCTGTCTTAAGTCGGCATTCGCTCCTGCCTGCTCTGCAAATAGAGATTCGAAAGCATCGTGTTTCGTTTTCATTTCTGTGAAAGCAGTTCCTAAAGAAAGCACAGCGATTTTCTGCACATTTTCGGGAAGTTCTAAATCTGCGATCAGCTTTTTCATCTGAGCAGTTTGAGAAGAATAACTGAGACGGTCAAGATCAAGTACGTAGTTTTTAAAAACCTGATACAGATCTTCTGCCAACTGATAATTTGCCGCCGATGGAAGTTTGCGATAGCCATTCAGAAAAGCTTTCAGATTACCATATGCCAAATCTCTTTCGCCATCAGCTTCAGCTACATTCTTTCCTTTTCCGCTGTAGATCTGCTTTGCGTAGACGAGATCATAGTCTGCATACGAGTTCTCCAAAACTCCCAAAAGCGGATGATTGGTGATGACGGGATATTTCCCCGATTGGGAAGTTGAAATAATTCTTTGCACTAAAGTCGCCAGGTCTTTGGTCGTCAATTCTGTTAATGCGATTTTCATACGATCATTGTGTTTTTAGTTAATATTTTACTTTTAATTCACTCATTCAAATATATAAAAAAGTTGTTTTGTTACAAATACCCGTAAAACAAACCTCCCGACTTCTCGTGAGATTACCCGCAAGTTGCAGGAGACCTCCCGACATCTCGGGAAGTCACAAACATTATTGTTTTAAACCAACCGAGTGGTCGGGAAGTCGCAAACAATGTTGTTTGTAACCTCCGGAGGAGTTGTGGAGGTTGCAGATGGGGTTAATTGGGGATTTTTATTTTTGGGATTATGCAAAAACATTTTTAAGAATGGATTGAGTTAGGTATATTTAGAAATTATTTAGCATTAACACATTGTAATAAAACGAATGCTACTAATAATGTCATGAATAGATATAATCCAACAGAAAGAATAGGAGTTAATGAAACTGAAAAAATTGTAATCCAAAATCTTGGGTGGATTTTTCGTGAACAACCAATTGTAGATGTTGGTTTATATGCAATCATAGAGCAAGTTGAAAATGGTGAACCTACTGGAAAATTCATTGCTGTTCAAATTAAAAGTGGTTCTGGAAATTTTTATAAAACGGATAAAGGACTTTCACATTATGTAACTAACATTCATTATCATTATTGGATAAACCTTTGTATCCCTATTATTCTTGTAGCATATATTCCCGAAGAAGGAAAAACTTATTGGCAAGAGATTAAAGAAAATAATTTTAAAAAAAATAAAAAAAGATGGAAAATCGAAATTCCCTTCAAACAGGAATTTAACGAAAAATCACAAAATAGGCTCATAAAAATTACTTCTGAGAAAAATGATGAAAAATTTGATGTTTATTGCGGAAGGGTTGCTTCTAATGATTTCGAAGATATAATTTCAGATTTAGAATCAATTAATGATGCGACCGTTTGCATAAATAATATCACAGCAATTATGAATCTACAATCAGAAGAAATAGGCAAAAAGACTGAACAATTTTCCCTACTAAACGAAAAAAAATCTAATAATTATAGTTCTGAAGTTTCAATGCTTTACAAAGGACTATCTAAGACAATGAACTTAACTGCAAAGAGAACCGAAACTGAGATAGAATTGTTTTCACAATTATATTCTGTAGGTATTAGTGCTTTTGAAAAATTACTGATTAATCTTCAAGTTTTTAATTTAAAATTCGAAAATTTTGGAGGTGATAGTAATTTATTAAGACAAGTTCCTTCCCAAATTGATTTCGCAGTCAAAAAATTTGTAGTTTTAAGAGATACCTTAAAAAGTATGCCTACCAATAATTTTATTATTTTTAAAGAAGCTAAAAATCAATATTTAGATGTTTAAATCTGCTAATATTTGAAACGCAAGAAGCAAGCGAAATTACAAAAAAAATATTCGAAAAAATTCCTTAGTTATCTATAAAAAAGTGCTGTCAAATACATTATGAGTGAGCAAGATGTTTGAAACAGGGGGAAATAAAATCTTTTAACAACGCTTTACAAAAATCCAACTCTTCAGAGAAGTTAAATTACACAGCATCAATGAGAAGTCTCTTATTTAGATATTGAAATTTACCAAACATTCTTTTTTGCGATTTTAATTATATTTGAAAAATATTTAAAAGAATAATAACGTACTTAAGGGAACGTAGATGTATTCAACCCACTCAAAAAAACATATCAAATGAAAGAAGAAAATATAGATAAATTGAATTCTCTGTTTTCAAACTTAAGAACCGAAGAACAAAAACTGAAAGAGAGTCAGGAAAAGCAGAAAAGTGAAGAAGATCTTTTTGTTGAGAGTTTTAAAACATTATGCAAAAACCTCATCGACCCGAAAATGCAGGAGTTCAGAAGGATGTTGAGAGAAAACGGTTATGGTTGCAAAATTACCCTGAACGAAGAAAGTAAAAAAGGAACGGGAATCAATGCCCAACCCAATATCAAACTTCAGATCTCAAGAAATGTAGATTCAAATTTTTATACCAACAATAAGTTTCCACACGTCATGTTCACCGCTGACAAGTACTATAAAAAAATCGGAGTGCATCTGGATACTATTTTTCAGAATGGTACCGGAACAGCCGCTATGAAAGAACAAACTTACACTCTCGAAACTCTGAATGAAGGAAGTATAGAAAAAGAAATTGTAGATTCGATTGAAAAAATATTAATGAATAAATAAAATAAGAAAACCTGCCACAAAGCAGGTTTTTCCTATCTAAAAAATCTTTATTTTAAAACAAATAATCCGTACTCAAAAAGTTTGAATCGTGATCTCTGACAATTGTATTCAGAAGGTTTTTATTAGATTCCGTAGATTTTGCAGCAACCAATGATCTGATTGAGAACGAACGTAGCGCGTCAAACACAGAAAGCGTTCCTTCGGCAGAATCTTTCCTTCCTGTAAAAGGGAAAACATCTGGACCACGCTGCGCCTGACAATTAATATTCACCCGGCTTACCAAATTTACAAACGGATCAATCAGTTTTGAAACTTCCTGGGCATCTTCACTGAAAATACTTACCTGCATTCCGTGATCGGCATTCACCTGATAATCGATCGGCTCATCAATCGATTCAAAAGAAACAACAGGAATTACAGGACCGAACTGTTCTTCATGATACAGTTTCATATCGCTATTCACTGGATAAACTACAGCTGGAAAGACAAATGATTCCTCATTATAACCACCATTTTCATTAAGTACTTTTGCGCCTTTCGAAACAGCATCTTCAATACATTCCTGAAGATAATGTGGCTTATTGACTTCAGGAAGCGGAGTGATCTTAACATCTTTTTCCCATGGAAGTCCTGGTTTTAATGCAGAGACTGCGGCAGTTAATTTTTGAGTAAATTCTTCTGCAACATCTTTTTGTACAAAGATCAGTTTTAAAGCAGTACATCGCTGTCCGTTGAAAGAAAGTGCTCCAAGAATAATTTCGCTTACGGCAATATCAAGATTGGCGTTTTTGGTAACTATGGCTGCATTTTTTGCATCTAAACTTAAGATTGCTCTTAATCTGTTGACTTTCGGGTGAAGTTTTTTCAGTCCGTTAGCTACTTTACTTGAGCCGATAAACGCCAGAACATTTACTTTTCCACTTTCCATAATCGGGGTGATAATTTCTGATCCTTTACCGTATAACGTATTCACAGTTCCTTTCGGGAAAGCTTCTTTGAATGCGTTCAATAAAGGATAATGTGCTAAAACACCATGCTTTGGAAGTTTAAAAATTATGGTATTTCCCATAATCAAAGCCGGAATCAGCGTTGTGAAAATTTCATTTAAAGGATAATTGAAAGGTCCCATGCTCAAAACAACACCAAGTGGCGCTCTTCTGATTTGCGCAATCGTACCTTCTGCCTGCTGAAAACGTGAAGATTCACGATCCAAATCTTTTAGGGCATCGATGGTTTGGTTGATGTAATCTACTGTTCTGTCGAATTCTTTGGTAGAATCAGGTAATGTTTTCCCGATTTCCCACATCAGCAATTTAATGATTAGATCTCGTTCTTTGATCATTAAGTACACAAATTTCTGCATACATTTGATACGATCTTCCACAGACATGGTCGGCCATTCTCCAAGACCGTTATTATAAGCTTTTACCGAAGCATCAAGAACTTCGATTGCTTCATCAGGTCCGATATTCGGAATACTTCCCAATAATTTTCTTTCTAAACCATTTTCTGTACGGATGCAGACTGGTGAGTAAATTTCTGTGACTTCTCCTTTCCACTCTACCAATTCGCCATTTAAAAGATAGACTCTCTGGTGAATTTCCTGAACTTTATATTCTTCGGGAATGTCGTTTTCGCTTTTAAAAATTTCTTTGAATGATTCTGTATTTCCTGAACTCATAAATTTTTCTTTTTTAATAATTTGAATATTTGAAAGAATAAAGTTAGAGCTAAAGATTGACTTTCGGAATAGCAACTCATAGATTTGCTCTATTTTTCGGGTGTTTGAATTAAATTTAATCTTCGGTAACGGAAAAAAGAATAATTTTGCTGAAACCTGTCAAAACTTTTATTTCAACTAAAATCAAAGATTGAATTGAATCAAATTCATAAGACTTTACTGTTAAAATTTAAGTCGACTTTAAAATAAAATCTATGTTTTCAAAATTAGTTTTCAGTACATTATTGTGCTTCTCCGTATTTACTTTCGCTCAAAATTCTAAAACAGAAAACACTGTTTTGATGGGAGGAAAACCTGTACATACTTATGCAAAATTACCATCGGTAAATAAACCTGCTCCAAAATTCACCCTTACCGATGTTTCGATGAAAGATCAAACTTTAGAATCTTACAGAGGGAAGTTTGTGATTCTCAATATTTTCCCGAGTGTTGACACTGGAGTTTGTTCGGCCTCAGTACATCATTTCAACGAAGATGCAGGGAATATTTCTAATACAATTGTACTTTGTATTTCTAAAGATTTACCTTTTGCCCAAAAAAGATTTTGCGGCGCAGAAGGCATAAAAAATGTGGTGATGCTTTCCGATTTTCGTTCTGATTTTGGAAAAACGTATGGTGTAGAACTGACAGATTCTGCCATGAAAGGACTATTAAGCAGAGCTGTTGTCGTAATTGATCCTTCTGGAAAGATTGTTTACGAAGAACAAGTTGACGATATTGGTCATGAACCAAATTATGAAGCTGCGATTAAGGCGGTGAAGAATTAAGTTTTACTTTAAAAATATTATAAAACCCTTTGAGAAAATCAAAGGGTTTTTATTTATTCTTCTAAAGATTTATAGTTATCGTCGGGATTTTGAAAGTTTTGGAGGATACGGACAATCGTTATGAGATCATTTTGAACATCATAAATGATTGTGTTATGTTTAAAAGGAGTTTTCTAAAACGAGTATTTTCATATCTTTCGAAAATTACATTTCCTAATTCTAAAATATCAATGGCGTCTATAAGTTTAACATAAAAATCATCAGCTACTTTTTCGCTCCACTTATTAATAAGATATTCTTCAATTTTTATTAATCCTGTTTAGCGTCTGAAGAGATTTCAACTTTTGGCATCTTTCAGAACTTTAAGTTTTGCTCTGCGTTCAGCTACAAAATCGTAGAAATCTGTCGTTGTTCCATTGTCAATTTCGTACTGAGCCCTATCCAGCGATTCCAAAATTTCCTCTTTCGTTTCATTTCGCCATTCCTTCGGCTCAATAGTTTTTGAGATCACTAAGAGTTCTTCGGGCGTAAATCTTTTTTCTTTGAGTTTTTTGAAGAATGTTGGTTTTTTAATTCCTGATTTTTCTATGATATAAGACATTTTGAAAGGAGAATTTTTTAGAATCTCATCAATATTATTTTGGATTTCGATAAATTTTTCTATTTCTGCTATCATAATTTTACACTTTTATTATCATTTTATGAGACAAATATAATGAAAATATTTGGCTTATTTAAACAAAACCTGTCGTTTGACAGGTTTATTTTTCATAAAATTTTATTTGATTTCAGTTTTAGAATTTAACTCTAAACCTTTTTTTCATAGTCACTACAAGCACTCCATTTTTTCCTTTTTCACCATATATTGCAGTTGCAGACTCGCCTTTCAGAATATTCATACTTTTTATAGAGTTTGGGTCAAGTTTTCTGAATTCTGCTAAGGTGATTATTTTGTTACTCATCACTACTAATGGATCTGAGTTCCCACTAATACTTGAATTCGCTCCACCAATCGTAATCTTTGTTCCTCTAACACTATCTTTAGGCATTGGATTAATAATTAAACCGGGTGATTTGCCTGAAATTTCTGCTATTTTATTTTTCGGTGTATTTTTCAAATCCTGTTCAGACACTATTGTTGTTGCTCCGATAAACTTTTTCTGTATTGTAGTTTTATTGAATGCCGGATGAATCACTACGTCCCCTATTTCTTCAACCTTTAAAGTATCATTTGATATATTCTGCTGTGCATTTACCGAAACAAAACCTCCGGTTGTCAGGATAAAACCTACCGCAAATTTTGTAAACAATGAATTGATATAAGAATATTGCAGATTTCTATTGAGCTGCGATTCATAAAAATTACCGCAAATATTTTCTGCTGGAGCTGAAAAAGTCTCTATTATTTCAGCATCAGAAGCTAAAGTAAAATCTCTCACTGTTTTAGAACAAACTGAGCAGAATCTCCCTTTCTCTTCGGGAGTCATCATTTCCCAGTTTTCGTGACATGGTTTTGTTATGGAAATTTTCATTGTCTCTTTTTATATAAAGATGCATGATTCAGAAGAAAGGTTGGAAAGCCAGCGTAGATTTTCTACAATAAATCTATTATTTAAAAAATTACAAATGAAAATATCTCGGATCAGGATATTGAAATTCAAAATTTAATTCTTTAATCAATTTTTCGGGAGAAATGGTTCTTCCAAAGGTGTTTCTCTCTCCGTCATAAGGCAAATCTTTCTGAGCGTTGATGACTTCTTCTTTATTCGGATGAATTGGTGCAACAACATTATACACTTTAGATTGAGAGTGATTGTTCAGCATTTTTTCAACTACCGAACAGATGTCTGCGTAATGAATATGATTCACCAACTGATCCAAACCTGAGATATTATAATTCTTTAAAAGCCTTTCTCCGCCCATCAATCCTGCTAATCTCAAAATATTAGTATGCGGAAATTTCTTAAGAATGAAATTTTCACTCTCTACATTTTCTGCAGGTTGATCTTCTTCTATAAATTCTTTTTCCTCTTGAGCATACACTCCGGTAGAACTTGTCAGAAAAAGCTGACCTTTGAAATCTCCAATAAAATTCAACAGATTTTCTCTCTTGTCATTCATCGGAATTTGCGCACCTCTGATTCCCGAAAACGGAACACTGATAATAATAGCATCTAAGTTTGACGCAACTTCCCACACTTTCATTTCTGAATTGAGTTCATTAGGAAAACTGACCAAGGTTGCTTGATAACCTTTCAATTTGAATTCCTCGACTTTAGATTCTGTGGTTGTTGTTGTAAAAATTTCGTATTGATTTGATAATCGTTCTGCGATGTGGTTTCCGAGCCAGCCACAGCCGATGATTCCTAGTTTTTTCATTTTAATATTTAATATTTTTAGTAATTAGTGTATAATTTAAGAACACCAAAAATATCACTTTATTTCCACAAAGTTTGTCATCCCGTAGGGATCTCAACATCGTTTTTGAAAATTGATAGGAATGATTCGGGTTTAGATCCTTTCAGGATGACAAACATAGCGTTAATCCTTTCTTTTCTATGGAATACATTACCACAAAGTTTGTCATCCCGTAGGGATCTCAATAAAGCATTAGAGAAAGTGTACAAAAATTCAGGTTTAGATCCTTTCAGGATGACAAACTTTAGTGGTTATCTCTAATATGACTGTAAATAGTGATTCTTAACAAATCCGTCACTTTGAATAAAATCCTGAAAGAATTTGTATCGAGAACCAGTGAACAGAAGCGCTAAATCTGTGTGTCAAACAACAAGTTCTCGATACGGTCTTTTTCAAAAACCTACTCGAACTGACGGGTGTGGCGGTGGGTCGACTTGATATCATAAAAACACAAAACTCAGCATTCCGCTGAGTTTTTCTGTTTATTCCGGTTTTTCTTCCTTTCTTTTTACTTCCGAATTTTTCGCTGCTTTTACCAGCTCGTTGGTATCGCTGTAGAGAAGTTCCCAACCTGATACATCTTTCATGGCGGTCAGCAGATTCAGGTAGGTTTTGAGGTTTTTCTCCAGATCGCGGCGGATGGCGCTTGCGCTGGTCATCTGTCTGAGGTCGGCATTGGCTACTGCTTGTTCGCCAAAGACGGTTTCAAAAGCTTCGTGTTTTGTTTTCATATCTGCGAAAGCCGTGTTCAGAGAAAGAAGCGCAATTTTCTGTTGGTTTTCCGGACTTTCCAAAGCTTCAATCAGCTTTTTCATCTGTGCGGTTTGTGAGGAATAGCTTAAACGGTCGAGATCCAGCCCAAAAGTTTTGAAAACGCCGTACAAATCCTCCGCCGACTGACAATTGGGTGCAGACTGTAGCTTTCGGTAACCGTTCAGAAAAGCTTTGAGACTGTTGTAGGCAACATCTCTTTCAAAGTCTGCCGTGGCAACGTCTTTTCCTTTTCCGCTGTAGATTTGCTTGGTGTAGACTGCATCGTACTCAGTATAGGAATTCTGCAAAGTTGCGGTAAGAGGATGGTTGGAAATCACAGGATATTTTCCTGACTGAATGTTGGTAATAATTCTCTGAGCCAAAGTCGCAAGATCTTTAGTGCTCAGTCTCACTAATGAAATTTTCATCGTTTAATGTGTTTGTTTGTTAAAAATGTATTAATTAATCAAAACAAATATAAATAATTCTGCATTTAGTTTAAAACATTTTGTGGGAAATAAAATGCAGTTGCATGAAGTTCCCCGCAACTTGTGGGAGACTTCATGCAATTGCACGAAGTTACAAACAAAGTTGTTTTAAACAAAATACAGGTGCAGGAGGTTTGTTTTAATGGTGATTGTGGGGTTTTGCGGGTTCGGATAGATTCCTGATTAGGTTATTTTGAATATAAATATTTTTTATATTATTTCGCTAGCTCCAGCTTCATACTCTAAATATCATAATTTTATGTATGCGAGCAAATGATCAGACTAGCGGAATATATTATTTAGAATTTTTCGATTTTTTATGGTAAGTCACAATTATTATTACTGTAGGTTTTTTATATTTGACTACTGAATTAAATAAGTGTACCATGAAATTACGAAAGGTTAAAGTGGAAAAGCTCTTTGGAGTATTTAATCACGAGATTATTTTAAATGATCATTCTCAAATAACAATAATTATTGGAGAAAATGGATTAGGAAAAACAGTTTTATTAGAAATGATTGAAGCTTTTTTTAAAGGAAGTTTTTTTTATTTTAATACTATCGAATTTGAAAGCATTAAGTTTGAATTCGATGATGAAATTTCTTGGATTCTAACAAAAAACATGAATAACGAAATTCCTTTATTAGAATTATTTCAAGTAAATAAAAATAAGAAGGAATCCAAACCTATGAAATTAAATAGTTTTCAATCAAGAGATATGGAATTATTAGCACTTAGGATCTCTCGAGAAATCCCTCATCTAAAAAGAATTGGTCCAAGAGCTTGGGATGATAGGCTTAGTAATCAAATTTTGAATTCTGAGCAATTATTATTCAAATACGGTGATTATATACCACATGACATATATCTAATTAATGAAGAAGTTCCAAAATGGTTCAGTGACAAAAATGGTAAAATTAAGGTAAGCTTAATTGAAACTCAAAGATTAATCTCATTAGAGGAAAAAGAGGGTAAAACCCATAAAAAGACTGTAGAAAAATATTCCTTCGAATTAACAGAGCAGATAAAGTCATTTCTAACAGAATCTACAGAACTATCATCAAAACTCGATAGAACATATCCTAATCGATTAATTGATAGAATCAAAAATTTGTCAAATGTAACTGATCAAGATTTAAATAGTGAATTAAAACGTTTAGAAAAAAAAAGAGAGTTACTGGATACAGTTGGACTGATCGAGATTGAGAAAGATTCAAATATTCTTGAAATTGAAAATCCACAAGATGTCGTGAGAGATGTTTTAATGTTATATGTTGAGGATAGTTTTAAAAAAATAGAAATATTTGATCAACTTGCAGCTAAGATCGAAATATTACTTGATATTGTTAATAAGAGATTCAAACATAAAAAATTATATATTGACAAGGATAAGGGGTTTTTATTTAAATCAACAATTATTTTTGACTTAATGGGAAATCAGCAAATTATCCCTGTTACTAAACTTTCTTCTGGAGAACAAAATGAATTAGTTCTTTTTTATTTATTGCTATTTAATACAGAACCTAATTCATTAATATTAATAGACGAGCCAGAAGTTTCACTTCACATCTCATGGCAAAATACATTTATTGAAGATTTGAAACAAATTGTTAAACTTAATAATCTTGAAGTTGTAATTGCTACTCACTCACCTGACATAATTTCAAATAATTGGAATTTGAAAGTTGAATTAAAAGGTTTAGAATAAATGGAAAGTCATATTTTGGTTGATCGTATTGCTAACGCAATTATGATGGATAAAACATTTAATGGATATCATTTAATTGTAGAGGGTAATAAAGATTATAAACTATATAGTAAATTTTTTAATTTGGAAAATTTGCGGATCACTGAAGCTTTCGGATGTGAAAAAGTTAAAATGGTCTTGCAGATATTATCTGATAGAAATTTTGATAAAAAATTAGGTATAATAGATTACGATTTCAATAAAATATTAAATATAAAAATTAATACTAACAATCTTTTTGTAACTGATGATCATGATATAGAAGTTATGATAATTAAAACTTCAGCGCTTGAAAATACTATAAATATTTTTACACAAAAAAAGAAAATAGAGGATTTCGAAAAGAATCGAAAAAAAACGATTAGAGAATGTATCATTTCTGTAGGAATTGAAATTGGTAATTTAAAACTAGCAAATAAAATTTATGATTTAGGACTTATTTTTAAACCACAACAACCAGATGGAAATCAAATTAAATATAAAGACTTCATAAATAATAATGATTTAACTTTTTTAGGACATGACAAATTAGTTGATACAGTAATAAATTATAGCCAATCTAAAACTAATAAGCTAAAACCCAAAAAAGAAATTTTGGACAAGTTAAAAGAAGTGTCTAAGAAGAAATTTGAGACAGAACATTTGGTAAATGGGCACGATTTATCAAACATCCTGTATATTTTACTTAAAAAAACTTTTTCATCTACTAATAAGATGTTGCACGACTTTAATTCGATTGAAGATAGCTTAATACTAGCTTATGAATTTGTTGAATTCAAAAAAACAAAGTTGTATGAAGCATTAAATATTTTTGAAAATTTCAATACATTGGATATTTTAAAAAAATAACTACGTTAAAACAAAAAACCTGCCTCACAGCAGGTTTTATCATATCTAAAGTGTTTTAAAACAAACTCTCATCCACAAAATTCGGCAGCGTCACCTTCAAATTCGGCTCAGCTTCCATCGCTCTTTTGATCGCGAAAACAGCCCCTTCATTTCTTGCCCAGCTTCTTCGTGAAATTCCGTTGTTGACGTCCCAGAACAGCATTGATTTTAATCTTCTGTCGGCATCGTCGCTTCCATCGAGCAACATCCCGAAACCACCGTTGATCACTTCGCCCCAGCCAACACCACCACCGTTGTGGATGCTCACCCAGGTCGCGCCACGGAAACTGTCGCCAATGACATTATGAATCGCCATATCTGCCGTAAATCTTGAGCCGTCATAAATATTGGAAGTCTCTCTGTACGGCGAATCCGTCCCCGAAACATCGTGATGGTCTCTTCCCAAAACTACCGCTCCGATTTCTCCGTTAGCAATGGCTTTGTTGAAGGCTTCAGCGATTTTCATTCTGCCTTCCGCATCGGCGTACAGGATTCTTGCCTGCGAACCAACGACCAGATTGTTTTCCTGAGCACCTTTGATCCACGTGATATTGTCTTTCATCTGTTGCTGGATTTCTTCCGGCGATGTTTTAATCATTTCCTCTAAAACCGCACACGCAATATCATCCGTTTTCTGCAAATCTTCAGGTTTTCCGCTGGTACAAACCCAACGGAACGGCCCAAAACCATAATCAAAACACATCGGTCCCATAATATCCTGCACGTATGATGGGTATTTGAACTCCCTTCCAATCGTAGGATTTTCTGCCATGACATCGGCTCCGGCTCTGGAAGCCTCCAACAAAAAGGCATTTCCGTAATCGAAGAAATAGGTTCCCGTACCCTGAGCCTGTCGAAGGGTATGTTTATTGATAGCAGCGGCATGTCTTCTCAAGGTTTCCTGAACTTTTTCTTTGAATAATTCAGGGTTTTCAGCCATCATTGTATTGGATTCCTCAAAGGTTTGACCGACCGGATAGTAACCTCCCGCCCAAGGATTGTGAAGCGAAGTCTGGTCTGAACCGATATCGATTTTTAAATTTTCTTCATCAAATTTCTCCCAGATATCGACGATGTTTCCAAGGTAAGCCAGAGAAACCGTTTCCTGATTTTCCTGAGCTTTTCTCACTCTTGCCACCAGTTCATCCAGATTTTCGTGGATTTCATTCACCCATTTCTGTTCGTGACGGATTTTAGTAATCTTCGGGTTCACTTCTGCAATGACCGTAATACAACCTGCGATATTTCCGGCTTTTGGCTGAGCTCCGGACATTCCACCCAAACCTGAAGTGACAAATAATCCGCCTTTCGGTTCTTTATTGATTTTTCTGAAAGCATTTAAAACGGTAATCGTCGTTCCGTGCACAATTCCCTGCGGACCGATGTACATATAAGATCCGGCCGTCATTTGTCCGTACTGCGAAACACCCAGCGCATTGAATTTTTCCCAGTCATCCGGCTTGGAATAATTTGGAATCATCATTCCGTTGGTCACCACCACTCTCGGCGCATCTTTGTGCGAAGGAAACAATCCCATCGGATGACCGGAATACATTGTTAAGGTTTGTTCGTCCGTCATTTCCGACAGGTATTTCATCGTCAGAAGATACTGCGCCCAGTTGCTGAACACTGCACCGTTTCCACCGTACGTAATCAGCTCGTGCGGATGTTGCGCCACGGCATAATCCAGATTGTTCTGAATCATCAGCATTATGGATTTTGCCTGCTCAGATTTTCCGGGATATTCGGCAATATCTCTTGCTTTCATCTCATAATCCGGACGGAAGCGGTACATATAAATTCTGCCGTATTTTTCCAGTTCTTCCCTGAATTCAGGCAACAATTCTGCGTGGAATTTGGGTTCGAAATAGCGCAAAGCGTTTTTCAGAGCGAGTTTTTTTTCTTCGTCTGACAGAATTTCTTTACGTTTCGGAGCGTGATTGATTTGGGTTTCGTATGGTTTTGGCTGAGGTAATTTTGTTGGAATTCCCTGTTGTATCTGTTCTTGGAAAGTCATTATTTGGTTGATTGTTGTTGGTTGATTGTTGTTGGTTGATCGTTGTTGGCTTTTTTGTGGTTTTAAAGATATTCAAATTAGAAAATATAAGACAAATAAAACTAGGAAAATTCTCTTTCATGGAATTCACCTCTTTACGCAAAGAATTCCCCTCCTTTGGAGGGGTGGATAAATTTTCACGGAAAATTTAGACGGGCTGGTTTGAAAGTGCACGACAATAAAATCCTAATGTTTAATACTGCTTTAAAACTACCCCGTCAAAAATTCTTTGAATTTCCGCCACCCCTCCAGAGGAGGGGAATTGCGTTGTGGAAAGATTCTGCTGGTTATTTTTTTTAATACAACAAAACCTCACTGAAAAGCAATGAGGTTTTTATCGTTCAATTATTTAAGATTTTAATTATTATTTTTTACGAGAATCCATCCTGTGAAAACTCTTCCGTCAGGAACGGTGATCACGTACCAATAACTTGATGTAGGGATTGGTCTACCTGCGATATGTCCGTCCCAGACAATCTGAGTATTTGTATTCTGTTCGAAAATTAAATATTGGTAACGGTCATACACTTTTACATTGGTCATTCTGCTTCCAAAAATATGAAGGTCTCTTACAATCCATTGATCGTTGATCCCATCGCCGTTTGGTGTAATTGCATTTTTAATATCTAGAACCAAACCGTCCTGTTTTACGATACATTTTCCTTCAGCATATTTTACGTAGAAAGTGGTAATTCCCATCGGTAAATTGTAGAAAACATTGGATGATTGCCAAGTAATTCCATCAATAGAATATAAAATGGTCTGCGATCCCGTTGCAGTAACGGTGTAAGAATTTCCGTTTGCCACCAATTGCTGAATAACAGGAACATCATAATATTTAACTTCAAAAGTACCAGTGTATGTACAACCATTCGCCGCAGTCACTGTGAGACTGTAAGTTCCTAAAGCTTTAACTCCCGTTATCGTATCCGTATTTGAAATCACCTGACCTGAAGGATTTGTCCATACATAACTTACAATTTGATACCCTTCAATTTTCACAGTATAAGTCAGACTTCCATCCGGACAAAAATACAATGTCGGAATCTCGAAGAACGGTGTAGGTTTCAAGGAAAGATTAATTAAAACCATCTGCGGACATGAACCGGGAACACTTATTTTAACATAAATTGTATTAGGACCCGTGTTTTGATTATACAGATAATTGGATGGATTATTTATGGCGTTCGTTCCGGCATTTAAGTTTGCCAAAGATGGATAGTAAGTAAATGTAGCATTGTTCCCTGAATAAATTTGCTGCTGAAATTGAGTTAAATTAACATTCTCAATTCCGTCATTTCCTGTATCACATACATTGTTTAATTCAAATGGTCCCGGATTCTGAATAACAACTTTGTTTCCGGATATAAGACTGATACTTGCAATATCATCACAACCCGGAATATTCTGAATCTTCACCCAAATCTGAGCCGGGAAAGGCTGAGCTGTAAAGTTCTGCGGATTTGGAATTGCATTTACCCCATTTTGAGCATCCTGTTGCGTTAGATAAAAAGCAAATGTATTTATCGCATTAGGAATATCTACATACAGATTTGTGTAATTCAGAAGGTTGACTTCATAAGTTCCATCCAGATTTTCATCGCAAACGGTAATGCTTGAATTGATTGCTTTAGGAGGGAAATAAGTATTCAGCTGAATGGGAGCTACAGAAAAACATTCTGTAGTTTTTGACTGAAATCTTGCCCAAACCTGAACCGTGGAAATATTGGTTGTATAGGTATTTCCGATCTGATTGGCTGTATTTCCTGCATTTGCATCGGCTGAAGTGAGATAATACGAAATATTCATATCAGAAAGTGCATAAGTATTCTGAGAAGGTAAAAACAGTTGTGAAACCGCATTATTCAGCTGGAAAGTTTCATTAAGATTAAAATCTTCATCACAGGTATTTAAAACAGCATTCGTCAGAACAACAACTGGTAAAAAGGTTAATTGCACACTCAACTGAGAAGCAGAAAAACATTCACTGTTATTGAATTTCACTCTTACATAAACCGTTGCACTCCCCTGTACTGCAAATTGTGTAGGATTGGTAATTTCACCCGAAAAAACATGAGTTGTTGGATTGTAAGAACTATAATATGTAAATGTCACATTTGACGTTCCGTTATAAATCTGAGACTGAGAAAGTGTAAGGTTATAATTCTCCACTCCATCATTATTATTATCACAAACATTCGTCAAAGCAATATTTACCGTGGGATTAACAGCAGGAGTTGAAACAAGGGTAAAGTTTACAGGATAAATCTGTGAACAATTGTAAGAGGTGATTTTCACCCAAAGTTGAGTATTTCCAGTAATCGCAGCAGTTGTGACAGGATTATTTCCAGACTGAGCATTTGCCTGATTCAAATAATATAAAGCAGTAGTATTCTGACCTCCAATAATCGCTCCTGAAAACGAATCCAGCGAAATATTTTCTGTATTATCATTGTTAAAATCACAAATACTGAAATTTGAACTTGCAATCACAGGATGAACTAAATGAACATTGATTGGTCTGATTGTATAACATGTATTAGATTGCTCAAAACGCACAAAATAGGTTTGAGTTACAAAATCTCCATTAGTCGTAATCGTCTGATTGGGAGAAATGGGATTATTCTCTATTACAGCATCTTCGTAAGTCGCAAAAAATTCTGTTACAGGAACTGTTGTAGGCATCACAAGCATATTTGCAGATAGAGTCTGTAAATTAAAACTTATATTATCAGTTCCATTGAAGCAGATATATTCATTTTTTTCATTTGCTTTGATTTCTGTAAATGTTACATCCATAATAACATATACTACGGTAAAACAACCACCCGGAATCTGCACTCTTATGTAAACATTATTGATTCCTTTTTTAATAGTTTCTAAAAGAGTTCCGTTACCTGAATAAGCAGATCCAAAAGAATCGTAAGTAGTAAAACTCGCTCCTCCCTGACTTGTAATCAGCGGTGCTAAATTGGCTACAAAATCAAAAGGCTCAAGATTATCATCATTAATATCACACATTGTATATGGATAATTGATAATCAAATTAGCATTTACACCCGGTTTTAAAAAGAAATTTAAAGGTCCTAAAACATAAACGCAGTTCGCATCCTGAACTCTTACCCAAACTTTTGTGTTTGAATTGATGTTTGCCGTCACCACAGAATTTGTATTACTCTGTGCATTTGTCTGAGTAAGAAAATATGAAATTCCGGTAGTACCCGGTGGAAGAATCTGATTATTTAATAATGTTAAATCATATCCGTTTTCAATACCATCATTATTGGTATCACAAATAGAAATATTATCAGTGATTAAATTTTTCGTAAGAAAATTTAAAGTAAGAACCGCAACTCTAAAGCAATTGGGAACATTCGGATTTTGAATTCTAACATAAAAAACAGCATTAGAATTTAGGCTGTAACTTGTTGATAAAGCATTCTGACCAGATTGCGCATCCTGCAAGGTCGAATGAAAACTAAAGTTGAAATTAGAAGGATTTTGTGACGTAAGATTGGGCTTAAAACTATTCAAATTAATATTGACGGGAGCATTTCCGCAAAAACTCTGCGTATAATTTTTTGCAACCGGATAACTTGCGTCAAAATCAAGAATAAAATCATCTGTGAAGGTCAAAAAACCAGTGCCACAAACATTGAATTTTACGGTTGCAGTATAAGTATCATTTTGTGTCGGACAAATTGTAGTCTGGATTCCGTTTCCTACCGTTTGACCCGTAGAATTCGTCCAGATAACTTCCGGCTGAATTGTATTTCCAGTCGGAGTAAATTTGTAGGCTTCCTGTAAAGCTTCCCAGTTTCCTGTGTTTCTTGATGCCGGAGAATAGCCTAAAGCACCGTCATTATTCATAATTCCGATCAATGCATTCTCAAACTTTCTCGTGGGACAAGGAGTCAGTTTTTTATCCACAAAAACTTCTACAATATTGGTAGTTTCATGCAAAACAATTTGTGACGATGAACGATCTGTACATCCTGCAACTCTTCCATCATAAAAATTGATGACAAATTTTCTGTAAGGTGCAGTTCCTATCGTTGAATAATAAATTTCTGAAGAATCTCCTGCCGCAAAAACCATATCATGATAAACTCCGAAAATTGAGTTTTTTGGTAAACTGGCATTCGGATTTTGCCAAAAAACGTTCGGATAGTTGATATTTCCGAGCTGACTGACATCAAAAGTAACCATTCCGTTTGAGCCGACCACCAAAGCGTTGAAGTTCTGATTAAAAAAGCAGAAAGAAAACGGAAGATCCAATTTTACTGCAAAAAGATCATCAAAGTTGGCATTGATAGAAGTTCCCTGATTCAAAGGAATTGCAGGACTGTAAACTTCCGGCGTCAAAGCGTAGGAAGTAGTCGCTTTTAGAACAGGGTATTCTGCATGAAGTTGAAGACATCCGTTTGGATCTAAATCATTGGTACAGGTTACATGAAAATTTTCATTTCCTGACGCATCTTTTATTTTCACCTGAAGTGGAGTTTGTGAAAAGAAGAAAACACAGATAAACAGCAATAAAACCGATAAATATTTTTTCATTAAACAGAGAATAAAATAAACATTTTATTAAACAATAATTAATTACAAATAAATTTTCGGCAAAAATATAATTTTATTATTATTAAATACTCAATCATAAATATTTTTTTATCTATAATTAATATTTAATTTACATAAAAAAGCTGCCTACATTGAGACAGCTTTGATTAATTTTATTAATTTGTGATTTAACTCACAATATCATCATTTTCTTCTTCGTGATCATCTTCATTATCACTTCTGCTGTAGAATTCATTTTCTTCATCCGGAAGCTGATCTGTGATCTGTTCAAAATTATCATCATCTTCTGCACCCGGAACATCTAATCCGTAAGGCATTCCGTCATTTACGTGTTCAGGATTGATGATTGGATTTCCGTCACCGTCCAGAGGAATATGCTCTTCTTTATTGAAAATATCTTCTCCCGGATTGTAATCCATTTCTTCTAATTTTCTGTCTTGCTCGTTTTTATTATCTTCTGATATCATAATAGTATGTTTTAGTGTTGCTCATGGTAAGACAAAAATGATTCCAACCTTTCATTATTATTGATAAACTTCAGGATTTGCGCAATGCGGCATTTTCTCACGTCTTGAAAAAGCGATAATATTTTCTGCAGCCGATTTTGCCATTCCGTTTCGAGCTTCTACTGTTGCAGAACCTATATGTGGCAAAACGCAGACATTAGAAAGTTCCAAAATAGGATCATCGTGTAAAATTGGTTCCGGATTGGTGACATCCAAACCTGCTCCCCAAATTTTCTTTTCAATCAGTGCATTATATAAGTCAGCCTGATTATGAAATCCACCTCTTGCCGTATTAATGAAAATCGAATTAGACTTCATTTTTTCAAAAACAGAACTGTTAAAAAGTTCATTCTGTTCAGCCTTAAAATTTGCATGAACGCTTAAAACATCAGACTGAGCAATCAGTTCTTCGAAAGAAACATATTTAGCTCCCAATTCTTTTTCAGCTTCTTCATTGTGACTTCTGTTGTGGTAAATAATATTCATATCAAAAGCTTTTTTACATTTTTCAGCCATCTCAAATCCGATTCTTCCCAAACCAAAAATCCCTAAAGTTTTCCCATACAATTCCTGACCTAAAGCATGCAAAGGATCGAAATCTCCCCAATTATCATCTTTTACTTTTTGAAAATTATAACTTGCACGTCTTGCAACCGACTGCATCAATAAAAATGCAATATCTGAAGTGGCTCTGCTCAATACGTCCGGTGTATTTCCGATAGGAATCTTTCTTTGATTTGCCTGCTCAATATCCACTGAATCAAAACCTACCGAGAATAAAGCAATTGCCTTTATATTAGGACATTCATCAAAAAATTCTTTATCATATTTTTGTTGTCCGACATTCAAGATAACATCTGCATTTTGGCAATATTTCAGCCATTCGTCATGAGATAAATTTTCATTCTCAGGGAATATAATTTCTAAACCCGATTCTTCCAGCATTTGTATTCCTATTTCCGGAATTCTTTTGTTTATGAATACTTTCATTGATTTACTTTTTATGATTTATTTAAAATAAAAAACCTCACTCCTATTAAAAGTGAGGTTCTGATTTGTTAAATATTATTTTTCTTTTTCTGAATCCGATTGATCCTTATTCTTTTCCCATGCTTCGGAAGCCATTTGCTGAATTTCTTCCCAAACTTCATGTGCCGATTTTTGAGCGTGAGACAAAAATCCCTGTTTTGTAGCTTCCTGATTCTGACTTCTCATGTCATTGATATAATCTTTTGCCTGCTGAGAAAAACTTTCTACACTGTAACCAGGATTATTGTGCAGATTTTTTTCGATATTGCTGAAATCGTGAGACGATTTAAATCTGTTTGTGTCCATAATAATAAGATTTAAGTGATTAGGTTTAAAAATGAATTCAATTTTTATTCCGAAATCAATGACTATCTTATAGAGCACTTCAAATAAAATTATTTTAATCTGATTAATTCTCCTTTTCTCTTCACAATATTTTTATAATCCCATTGAATCTCTTTAGATTTTCCCAGCCATCGTTTCAGATCATCTTCGTCAATTTCATTTTTATCATTAAAAAATATGGACGCATCCTGGAATTTTTCACCTTCTACATTTAATTTTTCTTCATTAAAAGATTTTCCGCTCCAGAACATCAGACGAATTCCTTTTTTCTGTTTGCTATATCCAACAATCGGATTTCCCTCCAGAAACCAAACCGGATGACTGTGCCAGATTTTTGATTCTGAACTGTTTAAGTTTTCATTAATTAATTCAGATAATTTTGAGCAGATTTCCTGATCAGATTCAGTTTGTAAGTTGTTGTAATTTTGAATTTCGGGATTCATGTATTTAGATTTAATTAAAATAATTTTATCAGATTTAAAAAATTCAAAATTAAATTACTGATTGGTATTATTCAACATCGGAACAAATTTATACGCTCCAAATTCTTCTTTTTCAAACTCCGTAGGTGAAGTTTTGGTAAATCTGTATAAAACCTGTTCGTCAGTCTGTCCTAAAGGAATTACCATTTTCCCACCAACTTTTAGTTGCTTTAATAATTCTGTCGGTAAAACTGCTGCTCCGCAAGTCACGATGATTTTATCAAATGGCGCAAACGTCGGTAATCCGGCAAAACCGTCTCCAAAACTTTGAAATTTCGGATGGAGATTTAGTTCTCTAAATTTTTTCTTAGAAAAATCAAACAAATCTTTCTGTCTTTCAACTGTATAAACTAATCCTTTCATTGCCAGTAAAACCGCAGTCTGGTAACCACAACCTGTTCCAATCTCCAAAACTTTTTCACCAGCTTTCAATTGCAGCAATTCCGACTGTTCAGCGACTGTTGAAGGATGCGAAATCGTCTGATGCGACAAAATCGGGAAAGCACGGTCTTCGTAGGCAAAATCTTCAAAAATACTTTCGATAAAAAGATGTCGAGGAACTTCATTAATCGCCGAAAGTACATTTTCATCGGAAATTCCGATTCTCTGATGGAGATATTCAACCAAAATCTTTCTTTTCCCTTTGTGTACGAATGAATCCTGCATTTATTCAGTAGTTATTAGATTATCGTTAATAGAGTTTTCACAAAAATAGCAAAAGAATCAGTATTTGTCAACCTAAAACCTATCATCTCTTTCCGAATACCTAAAATTGCTATATTTACAAAAATTAAAAAGCTATGTTAAAAGCAGGTTTGGTCGGTGCCGGACATTTGGGAAAAATACATTTAAAACTTCTGAATCAGTCAGATAAATATGATTTTATCGGTTTTCATGACAAAGATGCGGAAAACGGTAAAAAACTGGAAGCCGAATTCGGTTATAAATATTTTGAAAATCTCGATGAATTACTGGATCAGATAGAAATGTTGGACATCGTAACTCCTACGATTTATCATTACGATTATGCACTAAAAGCAATTGATAAAGGTCTTCATTTTTTCATTGAAAAACCAGTAACCCAAACTCTTGAACAGGCTCAGGAAATTCTTTACAAGTGTCGTGAACACGGCATTAAAGCACAGGTTGGTCACGTTGAAAGATACAATCCGGCTTTTATCGGGGCAAAAGATTACATTCAGAATCCGATGTTTATTGAAATTCACCGTTTGGCGGAATTTAATCCTCGCGGAACCGATGTTTCCGTAGTTTTGGATTTAATGATTCACGATCTTGATATTCTTTTGAGTGTTGTAAAATCTAAAGTAAAAAATATCCATGCAAGCGGAGTTTGTGTCGTAAGTAAAACTCCTGATATTACAAACGCACGAATCGAATTTGAAAATGGATGCGTTGCCAATTTGACGACTTCAAGAATCTCGATGAAAGCCATGAGAAAAAGCAGATTTTTCCAGAAAGATGCTTATGTTTCAGTTGATTTTTTAGAGAAAAAAGCAGAGGTAATCCGAATGAAGGATGCTCCGGAAAACCCTACTCCATTTGATATGATCATTGAAAATTCAGAAGGTGAAAAAAATCAGATTTTATTCGAATATCCAAATATTCAGTCCAATAATGCGATTTTAGATGAATTAAATTCTTTTGCAGATGCAATTTTAGAAGATAAAGACGTAGAAGTTTCTTTGGAAGACGGAACGGAAGCTTTAAAAGTAGCTTTGGAAATTATGAAACTAATCAGCTAAATGAAAAAATGTTTATTAATGATATTGGTTCTTTTTATTTTTTCCTGCAATGACAAAAAACAAGGAAACATAACTTGTGAATCTCAACGGAAAAAAGCAAAACGAGATTTAAAAAACAACCAATTTACTTACTTTGAGCATATTGATTTATTGGACAATAATGATAATAATGATCTTAAGAATTTTGCAATATTGATGAAAGAAAATAATATTAAGGTTGTTTTTGATACACTCCGATTTGCAAGTTGTTTACCCAATTCAGAGACTGATCCAAATAATCTTGAATGTTATAAAGAAATGATGAATAATAATCTCCATGCTAAATTTGGGCATCAATTTTTCGATAGCTTAAGATTAAAATCAAAAAAATAATTTTCAGTTATAAATTAGTTTCAGTTATTTTTTTATAAAGTTCTCTAACTAACTAAAGACCGCTAAACAATTTTGTCATTTCGTAGTAATGATAAACATTGAGGCTATTTCTTGTAATTTCTATAAGTTTAATTTCCCAGCGATTGTTATTCCGGAGGAATCTTAGCATAGTATTAGAAAACTTTATGAAAAGATTCGTATCTAGATTCCTTCGGAATGACAAACTGATAATTGTATCCAATTTATTTTATTGCAGTTAGTATATTTAAATTTTATTCAACAAATTTTAAATATATTTGTTATTGTCTAAAAGTTATAATTCTAAAAACTTCCCTAAAATTTAAATAATCAAACCTATGAAAAGAGCTATTCTATTATCCGCACTTTTATTGTCTCATTTTGGGACATCACAATTATTAAAAACAGAAGGACAAAAAATTGTCAATGACAAAGGTGAAAATATTCAGTTGAGAGGTCTTGGTTTGGGAGGCTGGATGTTGCAGGAGGGTTACATGTTGAAAACCGCAGATTTTGCTGGACCTCAATTTAAAATCAAAGAAAAAATTGCAGAATTGATCGGTGAAGACGGAATGAATGAATTTTATAAGGCATATCTAAAAAACGGAATTACAAAACAGGATATTGATTTTTTAGCGAAATCAGGATTTAATTCAATAAGACTTCCGATGCATTATAATCTGTACACTTTACCAATTGAAAAGGAATCTGTTAAAGGACAAAACACTTGGTTGGAAGAAGGTTTTAAGATGACTGACGATTTGCTAAAATGGTGCAAAGACAATAAAATATATTTGATTCTTGATCTTCATGCAGCTCCCGGAGGACAAGGAAATGATGCCAATATTTCTGACAACGACAAATCGAAACCTTCACTCTGGGAAAGTGACGAAAATCAGAAAAAAACCATTGCCCTCTGGAAAAAACTAGCCGAAAGATATAAAGATGAGCCATGGATTGGAGGTTATGATCTGATCAACGAACCCAATATTAATTTCACAGGAAAAAACCCGAACGGAACCGATGAAATGTCAAATGCTCCGCTTTGGAAATTACAGAAGGAAATTACAGAAGCTATTCGCCAAGTTGATAAAAAGCATATTATTTTTCTTGAAGGAAACGGTTGGGGAAACAATTATAACGGATTGATTCCGATTTGGGACCAAAATATGGCGTTCAGTTTTCATAAATACTGGAATTACAATAATGACGAAACCCTGAAATTTGCTTTGGACCTGAGAGAAAAACACAATATGCCAATTTGGTTGGGCGAAACAGGTGAAAATTCTAACGTTTGGTTTACAGAACTGATCCAGCTTTTGGATAGACACAATATTGGTTACGCCTTTTGGCCAATGAAAAAGATCGACAATATTGCCGGAATTACTAATGTAAAAATCACCCCTGAATATCAAAGACTTTTAGATTACTGGAAAAATGGCGGCGAAAAACCTTCGAAAGAATTTGCTACAAAAACTTTGATGAAAATCGCTGAAAATTATAAATTTTCTAATGTCGACATCAAAAATGATGTGATTGATGCGATGTTTAGACAAACGAAAGATAATTCCACAAAGCCATTTAAAAATAACCAGATTCCGGGGAAAATATGGGCAACAGATTATGATTTGGGAAGAATGGGTTCTGCTTACGAAGATAAAGATTTTATCAATCTTTGGGTAAGCGATTCTGCAAAAAGATCTGAATGGAATTCCGGAAATCAACTCAGAAACGATGGAGTTGATATTTACAAATCAAAAGACAATCAATATTACGTTGGGAAAACTGAAATTGGAGAATGGCTGCAATATACCGTCAATTCTAAAACTGACAAATCTTACACTTTTGACATCAAATATTCAAGTGAAAATGATTCAAAAATCAGAATTGAAAATGCTTCAGGAAAACAATTGGCAACCATTTCACTAAGCTCTACCAAGGGAAAAGAAAATTGGCAAACCGTTTCCACAAAAGGAATCAATCTTCAAAAAGGAGAAAACAAAATCAGAATTTATTTTGAAAATAATGGAGTGAATTTAAATTCTTTTGAATTGAAATAAGAAAATATCTTAAATTGCAAATCCCTTTTAGTTTTCTAAAAGGGATTTATTTTAACCAAATATTATGAAAAAAATAGGACTATTATTTCTTCTGATTTCAAGTTTTGCTTTTGCACAACAATCAGTTTTAGATCAGAAAATCAATTCAATTACAAAAGATAAAAAGGCGACGGTCGGAATTTCGGTTCTTGGATTTGAAAGTGGTTTCAACTACAATAAAAATTCAGATAAAAAGCTTCCGATGCAGAGTGTTTTTAAATTTCATATTGCTGCTGCAGTTTTAGACTTTGTTGAAAAAAGAAAACTGTCTCTGGATCAGAAAATTGTTTTAGACAAATCAAATTTATTAGAAAATACTTGGTCGCCTCTTCGTGATAAATATCCAAATGGAAGTTCGGGAGTTCCTCTAAGTGAAATTCTTGAATTGACGGTTGCAAAAAGCGATAACAACGGCTGCGACATTATGCTGAAACTTTTGGGAGGCACAAAAACTGTTCAGAAATTTATGGATTCTAAAGGGGTAAAAGGTTTTCAGATTAAATATAATGAAGCTGAAATGCACAAAGACTGGAATGTGCAATATGAAAATTACAGCACAACACAATCTGCTGTTGATGTATTAAAGAAATTCTATGACGGGAAATTACTTTCAAAAAAATCAACAGATTATCTGATGAAAGTTATGCTTTCCACATCAACAGGACTGAATAAATTGATAGAACAACTTTTAAAAAACACTCCTGTTGCAAGAAAAACGGGATCTTCCGGGAAAAACGATTCGGGTTTGACAGGCGCTGAAAATGAGATTGCCATTATCACTTTACCCAACGGAAAACATTATGCAATTGCCGTATTTGTAAGCAATTCCACAGAATCTGAAGTGACAAATTGCAAGATGATTTCCGACATTTCGAAGGCTGTTTGGGATCATTTTAATAAGTAAATTTTAAAGCTTATTTTTAGGCTTGAAAATTGCCATTGACTCAGTTTAATGGTAATTTAAAATTTAGATATGAAAAATTTAATCTTCATCTTTTCAATATTCTGTTGCACTTTCGTTTCTGCGCAGAAAAATCAGAATTATATAGAAATCGGTTACTCAAGTATTTGTTGCGGAACCCCGTCAACAGATCCTGTCATGAATTATGTAAATCAGTTTCAAAAGAAAAATAAAACCAAAAATTTTGAAATTCTCCGACAGTCGGGATTGGGACGTGAAGGTGAATTTAATTTATACATCGGCACAGATCAGCTATCAAAAACTCAAAAAGTAAATTTCAAGAAAGGTCTACAGTCAGCAATCACTGCCCAAAATACGAAGAGAAACCAAAACAGTGACGGAATTGTGAATTTTGAAGGTACCAAAATGGTGACAAAGGCAGATTTATCAAAAATCAAAAACTTAATTATCTATAAAAAATAATTTAAAACTAAATAAGGAAAAATGATCAAAAACATTGTAGTTATCGGGGCCGGAACCATGGGAAATGGTATTGCACATACTTTCGCACAAAGCGGTTTTAGTGTAAATTTGGTAGACGTTTCACAGGACGCTTTAGATAGAGGAATCAAAACCATTACCACCAACCTTGACAGAATAATTGCAAAGGGAAACCTGACCGAAGAACAAAAATCAGAAACTTTAGGAAATATCAAAATCTTTACAGCGCTTAAAGATGCAGTAACAAATGCAGATCTGGTTGTAGAAGCTGCAACAGAAAATCAGGATCTGAAACTGAAAATCTTTGCTCAGATGGATGAGTTTGCTCCCGAAAACTGCATTTTATCAACTAATACTTCGTCAATTTCTATTACTAAAATTGCAGCAGCAACAAAAAGAGCGGACAAAGTAATAGGAATGCATTTTATGAATCCTGTTCCGATCATGAAATTGGTTGAGATCATTAAAGGCTACTCTACTTCTAAAGAAACTTTTGACTCAATTTATGAAATGAGCAAAACTTTAGGGAAAGTTCCGGTTGAAGTGAACGATTATCCAGGTTTTGTGGCCAACAGAATTTTGATGCCGATGATCAACGAATCTATTGAAACATTATATAACGGTGTTGCCGGAGTTGAAGAAATCGATACGGTAATGAAATTAGGAATGGCTCATCCGATGGGACCGCTTCAATTGGCAGATTTTATTGGTCTTGATGTTTGTTTAGCAATCTTAAACGTCATGTATGACGGTTTCAAAAATCCGAGATATGCGCCAAATCCGTTGTTGGTCAACATGGTCATGGCAGGAAAACTAGGAGTAAAATCGGGAGAAGGTTTTTACGATTACTCTGAAAGCAAAAAAGCAGAAAAAGTTGCTAAAATGTTTTCAAAATAATGTTTGAATAACAAGTTATAAGTTTTAAGTTATAAATTTGGGTAACGAAAACCTAAACCTGTAATCTAAAAACTGCAACCTTGATAAAATTTAAAGAAAAATATATTCAGATATCAATGGTCATCATTACTTTAGTGATGACCATTTTGCGTTTTTTACTCAATGAAAAAGGACGCGTAAATCCGGATTCAATCAATTATATGAGATTTGCGCATGTATTTCCTGTGATTGATAATACGCAAACTCCGGCTGGTTATCCTTTGAGCATTAAATTTTTCACTTATTTTGGTCTTGATGAATTTTGGAGTAGCAAATTGGTGGGAATCGCGGCATTTCTTTTCATCATTATCTTTTCATGGAAGAAAAAGTTTTATTTCAGAGAATCCGTTATTTTATGTTCTCTTTTTAGTTTTCTTTCTATTTTTTCATTTACGATGAGCGAGGCTTTTATTCTCCCTTTCGTCATGGTTTATCTTTATACCTGTCATTTGGCGATTTCAGGAAAATTGTCTCAGTTAAAAGCCATATTTTATCTTTCACTCTTACTTGTTTTAATGTATAATATAAGATTCAGTTCGCTCTTTATTATCGGAGCAACAGGTCTTTTTGGATTATTAAATTGGAAAAAAAAATTCGGGAAAACATTTATTATTTCAGGCGCAATCGGATTTTTATTTGTGGTGTTGTTTAAATTTATTTATACAGATTACTTTAACGAAAAATATATTGATCAGTCTTTGCTGATTGGCCTTTATCCAACCTCAAAATTATTAAAAGAACTTTTTCAGGGTTTGGCGACAAGCTTTAATCCTTTTATTCACATTTCCGATCCAGAAGGAAGATCAGTTAATTATGCAATTTATGGTATTGGTGTTCTAAATATCGCTCTAATGGTTTATTTTTTCCTGCGAAAAAAACTATCAGAAACTGAGGCTTGTTATATTTTTATTGGAATCTGTGGCATTATCTGCTCGTATTTTGTACAGTATTTTTATCCAGTCAACCCACTAGATTACAGATTGGTGGCTCCTTTTGTTTTGGGAATATGGTTGGTTTATTTCAACAGATTATTTGAAAAATTTGACATCAAAGTATATGCAATTGGCGCTTTAAGTTTGGCATCGGGACTTATGTTTACATGGTTATCAAAGGGAAACTATCTGGAGAACAGAAAGATTATTTCTGAATATCTGAAAGCTGAAAAAATGGATAAAATCCCTCTAAAATTCTTTGTCATTGAAGAAAAAGATCTTGAAAAAATACAGGTTGCCGAAATTTTGAGCACTGTAAATCCCGATATTACCCTAACTTTTAAGGCTTCAGATACGCTTCAGAAAACAACACTTACACGTTACAAAGTTTTACAAAAAATTAAAATCGACAAGAATAAATATCAATAATTTTATATATCTTTGAGAAAGTTTAAACATTAAAAAAATGAAATTACCAAAGTTTTTATTAGCAGACAATTCGGAATTTCCTGAAGATTTATTTGTAGTTCATACAGAATATCCAAGATTCATATTGAATGTTGAGGAAGAGGAAGTTGAATGGTTAGATGATCTGGAAGGCGACGATGAAGAAACTATGGCAGATGAGGCTACAAAGGTTGTAGAAGCTGCTTTCAAATGGTGTGATGAAGAGTTGGCAAAATACGACGAAGACGAGGAAGAATAATCAATTTATTACTCATAAAAAAAGGAACTCAAATTTGAGTTCCTTTTTTATTTTTAGTCAGCTTTATTAAATTTCAATAGTAAAAGATTATCCTGATACAATTCTAAAGTAGTTCCGGAAACAACATATTTATTCACCTTCCCCATCATACTCATAAAATTCTGCTCGACGCTCATGTTATCACAAGCCATTTTTGTAGAACCCAATTGAGAAGCCGTAAAAGTTCCTGAAGTTGCGTCTGTAGACAATGTTCCGAAGTAACTGTTGCATCCTGCATTTCCGTTCACCTTTGCGCCATCAATGTTTAATGTAGGCGTTTTCCCTTTTACATTATCTGCCAAAACCCATTTTGTGGCTGCAATTGAAGGTTGAGATTTTCCAACTTTTGATGACGAAGAACTCGCCATTGTTCCGCAAGAAGCTAGAAAAGCAACCGTGCATATACTTAAAAAAAGATTTTTCATTTTTAGATTTTTTATTTTAAAGTCAAATGCAACAAAAGTTCCATTCTTCTTTTTTGATTTAAACCAAATTTACGGAAATAATATTATTTACGGCAGTTTCTACACTTTATTCCATAAAAAAACGGACAAAAGTCCGTTATATTGTATTGTTGAAATTTATTTATTTTCGTGATTACGATCTCAACTCTGCATTGAATTCTTTCTGGAAAGACTTGATTAGAGAATCCATCACTTCATAAATTTCTTTCTCTTCCAATGTTTTTTCTTCATTCAATAATTCAAAACTCATTGCGTAAGACTTCTTACCTTCCGGAAGATTTTTTCCTTCGTAAACATCAAATAAATTAATGTTTTTGATATATGGAGACTTATTCTTTTTCGCAGTCTGAAATAATTCCTGATAGGTAATATTTTTATCGATCAATAAAGCTAAATCTCTTCTGATTTTATTAAATTTAGGAATATCTTTAAATTTAAGCTCGTTTGCAGAGCGTAATTTCTGTGCAAATTCCAATTCGATTTCTGCATAGAAACAATCCTGATCGATATCAAAATCTTTCAGCATTCGAGGAGCTACTTTTCCGATTCTCACTAAAGTTTCACCTTCAGATTCATAAGCTAAAGCATCTGAAAATCTATCGTCTGACAAAGCAACTTCTTTATAATCAATTGCCAATCTTTCCAACAAAACTTTCACATAAGCTTTTAGATTGTAAAAATCTGTTGCAGATTTTGGCTGTAGCCAGTTTTCAGAAAGATTTCTTCCTGTCACTAAAATTGCCAATTGTTTTCTCTCTTCGTACTTCTCTTTTTTGTGGTAAATTTTTCCGAATTCAAAAAACTTAAGATCTTGATTTTTTCTATTGATATTGTAAACAGCATTCTGTAAAAGTCCTTCCAATAAAGACTTTCTCATGAAAGCCAAATCATTGCTTAAAGGATTCAAAAGCTTTACAGCATCAGTTTCATCTTTCACAGAAGTCAGAGAATTGTTCATCACTTCATTGAAACCTAAACCTTGTAAAGTTCTCGCCCAGTTATTTTCTAATTCGTCCTGATCTTTTGCACTTAGTTTTACAGGTGTGAATGAAATCTTCTGCGGAGCTTCAATTTTATTGTAACCGTAAATTCTTAAGATCTCTTCAATGACGTCGATTTCTCTTGTCACATCAGCTCTGTAAGCAGGAACAGAGATTTCAAAACCATTCTGAATTTCATTTAAAACCTGAATTTCAAGCGCTTTTAAAATTTCTTTTACCTTTTCTCTGTGAATTTTCGTTCCTAAAATCTGCTCAATTTTTGAAAATCTGATGATCACATAATTGTCTTCAATTTTCTTAGGGTATTCTTCCAATAAATCTCCAACAAGATTTCCTTCTGCCAAATCCTGAATCATTTTGATTGCGTGAGTGATTGCAGTTCTTGTAATATTTGGATCTACACCTCTCTCAAATCTGAAAGATGCATCAGTATTCAAACCATGTGCTTTTGCAGCTTTTCTTACTGCAACAGGATTGAAATAAGCACTTTCCAGGAAAATCGTTTTTGTTTCGCTGGAAACTCCCGAATTGGCCCCACCAAAAACTCCTGCAATACACATCGGGTTATTTTTTCCGTCTTTAATGATAATTTCAGAACCATTCAACGTTCTTTCAATACCATCCAAAGTTGTGAATTTTGTTCCTTCTGCTACAGTTCCTACTTTCACTTTTTTGTCCGAAATTTTATCTGCATCAAAAGCATGAAGCGGCTGACCAAAACCATGAAGAATGTAGTTGGTAATATCTACAATATTGTTGATCGGACTCAATCCTATTGCTTTTAATCTGTCTTTCAACCAAGATGGAGATTCTGAAACTTTTACGTTTTCGATAACAGCTCCGATGTATCTCGGTGTTAATTCGGCATCTTCAACCTCTAATGTAAATTCGTGTGTTCCTTCGTTATTCAAAGCAACTGATGATACTTTTTGAAAATCACCTTTTTGCTGATTGGTTGAAAGAAATGCATACAAATCTCTTGCAACACCGTAATGTGACATTGCATCGGTTCTGTTTGGTGTCAAACCAATCTCGAAAACCTCATCATTTGTCAATTCAAAATAATCTGCAAAATTTTTCCCAACTTCATATTTAGTTTCATCTAAAACCATAATCCCACCATGATCGTCGCTTAATCCCAATTCGTCTTCTGCGCAAATCATTCCCTGTGAAACTTCACCTCTTATTTTAGCAGCTTTAATTTCAAAAAAGTTTCCGGTTTTATCATAGATTTTGGTTCCGACAATAGCTACAGGAACCGTTTGTCCGGCTTCAACATTCGGAGCACCGCAAACGATCTCCAAAACTTTACCGTTTCCTACATCTACCGTTGTTTTCTTTAATTTATCTGCATTCGGATGTTTTTCGCAGGTCAAAACTTTTCCTACAACTACACCTTCCAAACTTCCTTTTATGCTTTCAAATTTCTCTATCCCTTCTACTTCAAGACCTATATCTGTAAGGAATTCACCGATTCTTTCAGATTTTAATTCCGTTTTAATATAGTCTTTCAGCCAGTTGTTTGATATTTTCATCCTTTAATTTTGAAAATTTATTTTGAATTTTTTCAAGTTACAAATGTCGTGTTTTTTTAAGAAAAAAAGAAATTTATAGGCACCTACAATTCCAATTTATTTATATAATATACAATCGAAAACTGCGATAGAATCTTATAAACTTTTGCCACTGATGTAATCCATCAAATCATCTTTGTAATTTGGAGCAATGACGATCTGCTCCTTTCCGATAATGATGTGATTTCTTTCGATGGTAAAAAATATGGAGATTAAATAATCTGATTATTAATTTCCTTTAATAAATTTTTACCAAAAGAATCAATTATATTTTCTATTTGTTCATTCGAAAGATAATCGCCATAAATGAAGCTGTAAGTATTTAATGTATCAATTTCATAACTATATTCGTCAAATTGAAATTCAATAAGACCTCCTGAAAAGTTTTTCGAAATATTTGATTTTTTCAAATTCTTAAACTCAACCGAGAATCTTATTTCTTCATAAATCAAACCTAACTTAGAAATAGAATCTTGAAAAACTTTGTCAAAAAAGAATAAAAGATTATCTCCTGTTTCTGTAATATGTCCATTATCTGTCTCAATATGAATTTTAACTATTTTCTCTTCAAATAAATCATCAAATTTTGAAATTTTATTCTGCCATAAATTGACAAATGGAATTATAGTTCTTTGATAAATTTCATTAAATACAGCAAACGAATTTCTTTGTCTGATTTTTATTTTATCATAATTATAGTTTTTTTTAAGAACTTCCAATTGCTTTTCCCAATCTCCTTGTTCTTCAATCGACTCTCCTCTTGCGCCTTTAATGGAAAGTTCCAAACTCCAAATTAATTGCTCAGAAATATAATTAATAAAAGCAGTATAATCTCCTAAATCAGCGATATGCAATGCTCTCAAATAATTTTGTTTATCAGAAGATTTTATTACAACGGGTGGAAATCCAAATTTCAATAAAACATAATTCAATAACAATCTTGCAATCCTTCCGTTTCCATCATCAAACGGGTGTATTCTCACAAATTTATAATGCAACATTGCTGCTAAAGTTACAGGATTCAAAACATATTCTTCGTGTCTATACCAATCAATAAGTTCTCCCATCAATCTTGGAGTTTCAGATGGTAAAGCATAATCAAATATTTCTCCGTTTGATAGTATCACCGAATTTGGAAATTCTTTGTAATTCCCAATTTTTATTTGTCTTCTGGTTTGCTGACCTTCATTTGTAATTGCATCTTTCCAAAAAGGTTTAACCAAAATTATCTCATTCAACTCTTTAATTTGATTTTCACTTAACGGTCTTTCAGTGTCATTTGCCCATTCTCTGACAATATTAAATGCTACATCATGAGCTTCCATCTCATCAAATTCTCTCTTCTGATGACTTCCTTGAGTATCTCCAAAAATAAGTAATAATTTTGTTTCACCATAAGTAAGCGTATTACCCTCGAGATGATTAGAATTATAATTAAATTCCAGCCTAAACTTTTCATCAATTCTTTTTTGATAAGTAAAATTGATAGGTTTTAGTTTGTTCAAATCAGATTTAAGTAAGTCAACTTTATCTAAATTATGCATTGCCTGAAATTTTTATGCAATTTATGAAATTAAGAGCAACTTATTTTCATAAATAGATATAGTAACTATAAACTTTTCCCGCCAATATATTCCATCAGACTATCCTTATAATTTGGAGCAATGACGATCTGCTCCTTTTCGATAATGATGTGATTTCTTTCGATAGCTTCAATTTTATTTAAAGCAACAATAAAAGAACGGTGAACACGCATAAAATCTTCAGAAGGCAATTCTTCTTCCAGTTTTTTCAGACTCATCAAAGTCAAAATCGGTTTTGGATTGTCTTTAAGGTAAATTTTAACGTAATCTTTCAAACCTTCGATGTAGAGGATTTCAGAAAAATTGATCTTAATTTGTTTGTATTCTGATTTTACGAAAATAAATTCCTGCTTTTTCTTTGGTTCTGAAAACGAAACTGATTGTAGTGATTCGAAGTGACTTTTCGCTTTTGAAGATGCGCTCAAAAATTCATTATAGTCAAATGGTTTAAGCAAATAATCTAGAGCATTCACTTTGTAGCCTTCAATTGCATACTGGTCAAACGCAGTGGTAAAAATTACTTTACTTTTCGAAGGCAGCAATTTTGAAAATTCCAGACCAGACAAATCCGGCATTTGAATGTCAAGAAAAAACAGATCTATATCTTTTTCTTCTAAAACCTGCATTGCTTCGATAGCATTATTACATTTTGCCGTTAATTCTAGAAAAGGGGTTTTCAGAACATAGCTTTCAATTAAATTCAATGCCATTGGTTCGTCGTCGGCAATAAGACAGGAGACTTTTTTCATTTTACTTCGTTTTCAGTTTCATTTCTGCAATGTACATTCCGTTGTTGAGGAAAGAGTGAAATTCATGTTTTTCGGGATACAGCAAATTAAGTCTTTTTTGAAGATTCTCCAAGCCAATTCCTGAGCCGCTTTTATCAGAATCTGTTTTGGGAAAATTTGAATTTGAAGCTGTAAAATGTATTTCGTCTTCTAAAATTTCCATTTTAAAATTAATATCTGAAGGTTGAGTTGCAGAAATCCCATGTTTAAAGGCATTTTCAACAATTGAAATAAAAAGCAGAGGTGCAACTTCGAGACTTGGAACGTGAGTAGGAAAACTTGTGAAAACTTTCGTTTTATCATTTAATCTCAAAGTTATCAGTTCGATATATTTATTCAGGAAATCGATTTCTTCCGAAAGACTGATCTTTTCTACATCCGTTTTATACAAAAGATGGCGCATCAGTTTACTCAAGCTGTGAATACTTTGTTTTGCTTTGTCGGGCGCAAATTCTACCAATGAATAAATATTGTTGAGTGCGTTGAAGAAAAAGTGTGGCTGTAATTGATATTTTAGGTGTTGAAGTTCAGATTTGAGTTTGATATTGTCTGCTTCACTTTTCATTTCTTCTGCCTGTTTCATTCTCTGGCCGGAGCTTATGGCAATAGAAAAAGCAACGGGAATCATGTAAGTAAGGAAATCCATAAAATAACGTAATCCCATTGGTGGTCTTTTACCTCTGAAATTTCTGGATTTTCCTGCTTCAAATAAATCGAAAATTTCGTTTCTGAAATAAATTAAAATTAAAATTAAAACAACATTTACAATAAAATAACTGAGTTTTTTATTTGAGAAAAACCATTTGATCAGAAAAAGATAATTAACATAAAATATGATTGCCAAAAAAATCAACTATAACCAGAAATGCTGAAAAAGACCCAGCCAATTGCCATCTGAACCCAAAGAAAAGCCAGCAGGCAGAAAAAATAAAACCAGCCATATCAATATATGAATGCTGATTTCTAAATTATTATTTTTGAAATTAATCATGGAAATCTATTGATTGAAAGTATTTCAATGTAAAATTTATTCTAAATGCTTTTACTATTTTTAAAATTTAAATCTATCCAGTCCTTTAAAAATTGAAAATCTGTGAAATTTTTGAAAAAGTGATTCTAAAAATTTTCCTATCATAATCTTCTTATTTGAGAATTAATAATAATTACCTTCTAAAATTGCTCAATAACTACACCAATATCAAATTTAATAGACAAAACGTGAAATTTTATAGAAGAACTCTTGATTTTTCTGCTAAATCCAATAAAAAAAGAGATTGAAAAATCAACCTCTTTTAATTATTTATTAAATTTTAATCTTACAATCCGATTACCGGCATTGATAACATTAAGATATTTTCGCTTTCATCAAGACCATCAAGAGGCTCGATGATTCCCGGTCTGTTTGGCTGAGACATTTTCATTGTGATATCATCTGCTCCAAGAATACCCAACATTTCTGTTAAGAATTTTGAACTGAAACCGATGTTGATATCTTCGCCGTTGTAATCGCAAGGAATCTGCATATCTGCTTTGTTTGCATATTCTGTATCTTCTGCATGAAGGTGAAGAATGTTTGCAGACAATTTAAATCTTACCTGATTGGTTGATTTATTAGACATGATAGAAGCTCTCTTAATTGCTCCCAACAACAGGTTTCTGTTGATCGTCAAAACATTCGGATTTTCTTTAGGAATTACCGCAGTATAATTTGGATATTTTCCGTCGATCAGTCTACAAATCCAGATATGTTTTCCAAAAGTGAATTTAGCCATGTTTTCGTTGAAGTCAATTGTAATGTCTTCGTTTGAACTTGCTAAAATATTTTTGAAAATGTTCAGAGGTTTTTTAGGCATAATGAATTCCATTGGCTCGGCATTCATCAAATCTGTTCTTTTATAAACAACCAATCTGTGAGAATCGGTAGAAACGAAATTGGTTTCATTTTCCCCAAATTGGAATAAAACTCCTGTCATTACGGGACGAAGAGAATCGTTACTTGTAGCGAAAAGTGTATTTGTTAAAGCTTCGGATAAGACACCTGCAGGCATTGTAACACTTTGTGCAGCGTCAAATTCCGGAAGTTCAGGATAATCATCTGCGTTATCTAATGCAACGGCAAAATTATCTTTCTCATCTAAAATCTCAAGCTGGCTTCCTGTACCTTCAGCATTGTCTTTTACAACAAGGGTAAGAGGTTGTTCGCCATAAGTTTTTATAAAATCCTGAAAAATCTTAGCAGGAACTGCAAATTTACCTGCATCATCAGATTTAACATCTAAGGAAGTCACCAAAGTTGTTTCGCCGTCGGACGCTGTAATGGTAAGGTTATTTTCGTTTAACTCAAAAAGATAATTTTCTAAAATTGGTCTCGATTGAGAGCTTGATATTACGCCACTTACAGTTTGCAATGCTTTCTGAAGTTCACCACTTGAAATAATAAATTTCATAGATTTAAAAATAAGTTTTTACAAATATAACAAATAGAAGTAAGAATGAAAAAAATAATCGTTACGAGTTTTAAACAAACATCATCATTCGGTTTTCAGACTTGATATTACATTTAAATTTCTGTAATCGTTAATTTTCGCATCAAAAATTTCTGTTGTATAATAACTGATATTTACTTTTTTATTTAAAAGTGAATTGTACTCTTTAGGCAAATCAAGATTTGATTCTATATTTGAAACCCAGTAAAATTTGGTAAGATTATTATTTTCGCCCACAATATGAAAAACTACAAAATTTTCTTTTTCAATTTTTTTCACCGTTCCGCTTAGAAGCAGATATGAACTTTCATCCGACACAGTTTCCGTTTCTTCAGAATCTTTATTCATGGCAATTAGAACCTCCGGACAGTCATTCAGCATTAGCAGACCTACCTGCACACCAAAATCAGTCATCTTTTTCTCATTTGAAATATCCGCTACTAAATCAATATCAAAATCTCTTTTCAGTTCTTTCTTGTAAGGATTTGCATTTTTAAAAGCGCACAAACCGAATTGGGCGCTCATCTCCTTCTTCGTCTTATTGGTTGCATCAAGTTTGTTTACGCACTCACAAACACTTTTAGAAAATTTGCTCTTATAATCTTGAGAAAAAGCGAGCGTTGAAAGAAGAAGCAGAACAGCTGCTACTAAATTTTTCATCATGGTTGAATTTTTAATTTCTCAAAGATAAATGAATTCGTAAAAAACATCAAACACAAATATTATATTTGTAAAAAAGTTTAATGCGCAAGCCTCCCATCCATAAAAGCTTCATCAACTCCTTTCGGGGAATTTGGATGATGCTCAAGTCTGAGAGAAATTTTCAGATTGAAGTGGTGGCTCTCCTGATTAATATTTTTTTGATTTTTTATCTGAAACTTTCTGCGCTTGATACTGTTTTGGTCTTAACAGTTTCTATGGGAGTTTTAGTCGCTGAAACTTTTAATACAGCCATCGAAAAGATTTGCGATATCATTCATCCGGAATTTGATAAAAGAATCGGTTTCATTAAAGATGTTTCTGCAGGAGCCGTGACGTTGATTGCTGCAGCTTCTGTCATCGTGGGAGTTTTTGTGTACTGGAAATATATTTTCGGTTAATATTTTTCACAGATTTTTCTGCTGTAATACTTTTACGAACTTTTAAAACCTATTTTCCTACGTAAATAAAACCTTTCTTTCCGGATTTAAAAACAGTTTCAATTCTTTTGTAGTCGTCCACTTCGTACTCATCAGCGTGAAGGATTTCCTCATTGCTCACTTCAAAAAGAACACCTTCTATTTCATCTGCACTATCTCCTGAAAATTCCAAAATCGGATGGTATTTCTGATTGCTTTTCCGTAAAACTTCGGGATCTTTTATTTCAAGCATTTTCAATTGATATCCAACAAGAATATCTTTTTCACCTCTTAAAATTCGTCCAAAGGTTTCGAGCTGAACCTGCTCCTTCTGCAAAGTTCCATAAGAAAATAAGTTTGGCATTTATAAATATTTTTCAATGACTGGAATCGCAATTTCAGCCATTATTCCATACCCTTTCTCGTTGGGATGTACACCGTCTTTGGAAAGCAAAACTTCTTTATCTTCTAAAAATGCCGAATGAAAATCGATATAAATTAAAGAATTTTTAATGGCAATATCTTTCAGAATTTGATTATAAACCAAAACTTCTTCATTGGTTCTTACTTTTCCGGTTGCGGAAATTTTACCCGCTACCTTTTCTGAAATAGGAAGAATACTCACCAGATAAATCTGTTTTGAAAAATCCTGTGCCTGCTGAATTGCCTTTTCAACATTTGCTTTAAATTGTTCAGGATTTACCATTTGCTTCTGATCTTTTACAGCCAAATCATTGGCACCGTAACCGATGAATACAATATTTCCATCTTCGGCATTTCTGGCAGTCATTTCGTTTTGAATTCTTTTAACCAAACCTTCTGAAGTTTCACCGCCAATACCAAGATTGAAAAGAATTAATTCATTTGCTCGTTCACTGTATTTCTGCAAAGCATACCGTTTGAGAATATCGACCCAGCCACCGAAAACTCCATCGTATTCGCCGTAGGTTATGCTGTCACCAAAGAATAATCCGTACATCATTTTCTTCTTCATTTTAATCTAAAATTAGGGTTATATTTTTATGCGATTCTAAAATTTCAATCAGGATTTCATACAAGGTCTTTCCGTTTCCGGCAATCACATCCTCCAGTTTTTGTTTGGCTAAATTGATATTAAAAGGCTTTCCCTGCCTGATTTTATTTTCGTAGAATTTCATTGTAGCTTCTAATCCTAAATCTTCCCGTGATTTTTGAGAATCTTTCCAGATCATTTCACCTTTAAATCCATACAAAATATCATCAAATCCATCAAGCGTTCCGATTTTCCAATCTTCATCTTTCATCAAAACCTGGGAAACCACTTCATAGAAGGCTGATAAATCAGAAAAACGGCTGCCATTGATGACAGCCGATTCTTTTTTATTTTTATTTGAATTATCCAATTTGATATAAATATTTCAACAGACAGTTTTCTCTAAACCTACGGGTTTTGAAAACCCGTTAGGTTTGAAAGCTTTATTCTTATATTAAAAACCAACAGCCAATTGCCAAAAGCCATCTGCCTATTTAAAGTACTCTACTCCGTTTTTAAAGATATTATGGTAATTCGCCGTCGGAATATTTTTCATTAAACCTTCTGCAAAACGTTCAGGGTGCCCCATTCTACCATAGATTTTTCCACACGGACTTGTGATTCCTTCAATTCCGAATAATGAATTATTAGGATTGAAAGGCATTCCGTGAGCGATGTTTCCATCCAAATCTAAGTATTGAGTCGCAATCTGTCCGTTTTCATACAGCTTCTGAATTTCTTCTTCTGAAGCCATAAAACGACCTTCACCGTGAGAAATTGGAATCGTGAAAACCTTATCTTTCATTCCTTTCAACCAAGGTGATTCGTCATTCAGAACTTTCACATTCACCATTTGAGAAATGTGTCTTCTGATCGCGTTGTGAGCCAAAGTCGGAGAATTTTCATCCAGATCCTTAATTCTACCGTAAGGTAACAATCCTGATTTTACTAATGCCTGGAAACCATTACAAATTCCGATGATCATTCCGTCTCTGTCGAGCAATTCGTGAACGGCGTTTCTCATCTTTTCATTCTTCAAAACATTCACTATAAACTTGGCAGAACCGTCTGGTTCGTCACCCGCAGAGAAACCTCCTGAGAATGCTAAAATCTGTGACTGTTTAATTTCTTCCACCCACGCATCGATACTTTCGTCAAGCAACTGATGATTGATATTAATCAAAGGCAAACTGCTTACAATCGCTCCTTCTTTTTGGAATGCATTCAGTGTATCGTATTCGCAGTTTGTTCCCGGGAAAACCGGTGCAAAAACTCTCGGCTGAGCAATTCCGTGTTTTTTAATTACGATATTTCTTGGTTTAATTGAGTTCAGTTTTGAATCTAATTCAACCGTTATTTTTTCTTTTTCAACCGTTGAGAAAAGGTTCTCAAAAGTTTTTGTATTCGCCTCAAGTAATTTTTCGATTTCAAAATTCAAACCACTGATGTTGAGAACATTTGAATTTTCAACTTCACCGATTAATTGAAGATCAACAGAACTTAATTCTTCAGTTGATTCAATGATCAGACTTCCGATATTTTTTGCCATTAAAACGTTCTCATCCGCAACGGTTATTTCAGCTCCCAATCTGTTCCCAAAACTCATTTTGGCTAATGCAACTGCAACGCCACCTTCTTTCACAGTCTTCACTGAAACGATTTTTCCAGCCTTGATATTTTCGAAAATCAATTCAAAAACTGTCTTCAGATTTTCATAGTTTGGAAGTCCGTTTTCCTGTGGAATATGGTTGAAGAAATACAGTTTATTTCCTGCCTGTTTAAATTCCGGAGAGATCACATTCTTCTTCTCGCCATTAGCACAAGCGAATGAAATCAAGGTCGGCGGAACATTCAAATCCTGATACGTTCCACTCATTGAATCCTTACCACCAATGGCAGCTAAACCAAGGTTGATCTGAGCATCATAAGCTCCTAAAAGTGAAGCCAAAGGCTTGCCCCATTTTTCAGCATTCTGACCTAATTTCTCAAAATATTCCTGGAAACTTAATCTTATATTTTTATAATCGCCACCCATCGCAACGATTTTTGCCACACTTTCAACGACTGCATAGGAAGCTCCCAGCAGTGAGTTTTGCTTTGAAATTTCAGCATCAAATCCCCAACTTGCGAAGGAAACGGTTTCGATATTTTTAGCTCCTAAAATCGGTAGCGTCTGAGCACTTCCTTCCATCAAAGTCTGCTGATATTTCCCACCTAAAGGCATCGCAACCGTAGTCGCACCAATCGATGAATCAAACATCTCCAATAAACCTTTTTGAGAAGCAACGTTTTTATCTGCAAGAATTTTCAAGAAATTCTCTTCATTAAAAACCTGAGTTTCTTCTTTCACTTCATTAAGATGCGTAATCTTAACTTCCTGACTTTTAGAACATCCGTTCGTATCGAGAAATTCTCTTGAAAGATCAACAATTTTATCACCTTTCCAGAACATCTGCATTCTTCCGGAATCTGTCACCTTTGCAACTTCTACAGCCACAATGTTTTCAGCCTCACAGAACTTGATGAACTGTTCTTTATCTTTTGGCTCAACCACAACCGCCATTCTTTCCTGGGATTCAGAAATGGCAAGCTCAGTTCCATTCAGACCTTCATATTTTAAAGGCAAAACATCCAAATTAACCTCCAAAGAATCAGCGATTTCACCAATGGCTACAGAAACTCCACCCGCTCCGAAATCATTTGATTTCTTAATCAGTCTCGTCACTTCAGGATTTCTGAATAATCTCTGGATTTTACGTTCTTCTACGGCATTTCCTTTCTGAACTTCAGAACTCATTGTGTGGATTGAAGTTTCGTCCTGTTCTTTCGAACTTCCGCTTGCTCCACCAACACCGTCGCGACCTGTTGCACCACCTAAAATGATGATCGAATCACCAGCCTCAGGCTTTTCACGTCTTACCCAATCCACAGGAACGGCGCCGGTAACAAAACCAACCTCCATTCTTTTTGCTTTGTAGCCTTCATCGTAGATTTCGGAAACCATTGTGGTCGCGAGACCGATTTGGTTACCGTATGAAGAATAACCGTTTGCAGCCTGTTTCGTGATTGTTTTTTGAGGTAATTTTCCTGGCAATGTGTGATTTACAGGTTCCAAAACATCCGCAGCGCCCGTCAATCTCATCGCCTGAAAAACGAATGAACGTCCTGACAAAGGATCTCTGACTGCCCCACCCAAACACGTTGAAGCACCTCCAAAAGGTTCAATTTCTGTCGGGTGATTGTGCGTTTCATTTTTGAATAATAAATACCAAGGTTCTTTTTTACCGTCATATTCAGCTTCGATCTGGATGGTACAGGCGTTGATTTCGTCAGAAACCACCAGGTTTTCCAGGTTGCCTGTTTTATGGAAATATCTTCCGCAAACCGTTGCCAAATCCATTAAAGAAATCGGTTTCAATTCGCGTCCTAAGAATTTTCTTTTTTCGATATAATCATTGAAAATACTTTCCAATGTGTGTTTGAACTGTCCTTCAAATTCAATGTTTGATAATTCAGTTTCAAACGTTGTGTGACGGCAGTGGTCACTCCAATACGTGTCTAAAACTTTCAGTTCAGTTTCTGTAGGATTTCTCTGTTCAGTTTTAAAGTATTCCTGAATGAATTTTAAATCATCTAAACCTAATGCAAAACCGTGATTGTTAAAAAATTGTTCAAGCTGAGCATCATCAAAATTGATAAAACCTTCGTGAACAATCACTTTTGACGGTGTTTCTTCTGCAGGAATATTTAGAATAGCTAAATCTTTTTCCTGAGATTCCACTTTATTGATCAAAAGGTCTTTGATTTTCACCAAATCAGCTTCTGAAATGCCTTCAAACTGCATAAGCTTACCGCTTCTCACTTTTGATTTCTCATTTCCAGTCAGTAAAGCGATACACTGCTGCGCAGAATCTGCACGCTGATCGTATTGTCCGGGCAAAAATTCCAATGCGAAATAAACTCCTTCTGCAGGATTTTCCTCGATTAAAATATCGGTAACAGGATCCACGAATGTGCTGTTGACCACTTTTTCGAATTCACCGTCATTTAATCCAAAAATATCGTATACGTTGTACACTTTTACACTTTGGATAGACGGAACCACCGCTTTTACTTCATCAAAAATTTTTGGACTTTCTACATCGAAAATTCCTCTTTTTTCTACGAAAATTCTTTTGTTTTGAGACATTAGATGTCGGATATTTATTAGATTTATTTGAATTTTTCCTGAAATTTATTATGGCAGTGAATCTTTGCAGCCCGAATTTAACGAGAGCCCTTCGACAAGCTCAGGATAAATTCCAAGCGAATTAAGCTGCCCAAATAATTAAATTTCAATGATCAATACTTTATTCAAATCATTAATTGAACAAAGTAAAAAATGCAGCCCAAAAGACTGCACAATATTTATACTTTAAGATCAGCCTCCAAACCTATAAGGTCTTTATTGGCATCAATAATCGGCTGAACTTCATTGGCGATGAATTCTTCAGTCTGAATTGGCGCAAAACCGATAAAGTTTTTAGGATCAAGAACTTCTTTCAGTTTTGATTTATCAAGCTTCAGAGAATGATCGTTTAAGATTCTTTCGATCAAATCATTTTCTTTACCTTCTTCTTTCACCTGCTTAGAAGCTTCCATTGAGTGAACTCTGATCACTTCGTGAATCTCCTGACGGTCGCCTCCAGCCTTCACTTCTTCCATGATGATGTATTCTGTCGCCATGAAAGGAAGTTCCTCCATAATATGTTTGTTGATTCTGTTCGGATACACCACAATTCCGTTCATGATGTTGTTCCAGATCAATAGAATTGCATCAACCGCTAAGAACGCCTGAGGAATCGTTAATCTCTTGTTTGCAGAATCATCCAATGTTCTTTCAAACCATTGCGTTGAAGCTACCATTGCAGAACTCGTTGTCAATGACATTACGTATTTTGCCAGTGCTCCGATTCTTTCGCTTCTCATCGGGTTACGCTTGTAAGCCATTGCCGATGAACCAATTTGGTTCTTCTCGAACGGTTCTTCAACTTCTTTCAGATTTTGAAGCAAACGCAAATCGTTGGTGAATTTATGTGCAGACTGTGCGATATTTCCTAATAAGGCAACCACTTTTGCATCAATTTTTCTATCGTAAGTCTGACCCGAAACTCCGAAAACTTTTTCGAAACCGAATCTTTTTGACAATTCTTTATCTAAATGTTTTACTTTAGAATAATCTCCGTTGAAAAGCTCCAGGAAACTTGCTGCCGTTCCGGTTGTTCCTTTTACCCCTCTGAAACGTAGCGTTTCTAAGAAGAAATCAAGTTCTTCGATATCTAAAACTAAACTCTGTAACCAAAGTGTTGCTCTTTTTCCAACAGTTGTTAACTGAGCTGGTTGGAAATGGGTAAATCCTAAAGTTGGAAGATCTTTATATTGAATTGAAAAATCAGCAAGATTTTTCATTACGTTTACCAACTTTTTCTTTAAAATTAAAAGTCCGTCACGGATTTGAATTAAATCTGTATTGTCTCCTACAAACGCTGAAGTTGCTCCCAAGTGAATAATTCCTTTTGCAGAAGGCGCCACATCGCCATATGCGTGAACGTGAGCCATCACATCATGACGGAATTTCTTCTCATATTCTGCTGCTTTATCGTAATCGATATTGTCAACATTGGCTTTCAACTCTGCAATTTGCTCGTCTGTGATGTCAAGACCCAAGTCCTTTTCGATCTCAGCCAAAGCGATCCAAAGCTTTCTCCAATTCTGGAATTTGTTGTTATGAGAAAAGTTAAACAACATTTCTTCGCTGGAGTAGCGCTCTTCCAATGGATTTTTGTAGGAATTCATTCTTTCTTTTACTTTTTAGATGCACAAAAATACGGATTTTGATTGAGAGAGAAAAATCGTTTTTCACACATTTACTTGCCAAATTTCAGCTAATTTTCATTAATTTTAAAGATGAGCCATTTCATATTATCAATTAAAAATATTAACCATTTTATTGTAAATACTGATATTAATCTTGAAAAATTTATTTAAATATTGTAATTCATTTAATACCTTCCCTATCCTCAAAATCAATTGAAAGCTGTATCTTTGCCCCGCAGAAAAAAAACAAGTATGAAATACGCAGAAAATATTCTCGAAACCATAGGAAATACACCCCTTGTAAAGATTAATAAAGTGTTGGGAGAGGATTTTCCGGCATTGGTTTTGGCAAAAGTGGAAACTTTCAACCCAGGAAACTCTGTAAAGGACAGAATGGCTCTGAAAATGATTGAAGATGCTGAAAAAGACGGAAGATTAAAACCAGGAGGAACCATCATAGAAGGAACTTCAGGAAATACAGGAATGGGATTGGCTCTTGCAGCAATTATCAAAGGTTACAAATGTATTTTCGTAACGAACGCAAAACAATCTAAAGAAAAGTGCGATATTCTTCGTGCCGTTGGTGCGGAAGTTATTGTTTGTCCAACAGATGTAAAACCTACCGATCCGCGTTCTTATTATTCAGTTTCAAAAAGATTGGCTAAAGAAACAGAAAACGGTTGGTATGTAAACCAATATGATAATTTATCAAACAGAGCAGCTCATTACGAGTCTACAGCTCCTGAAATCTGGGAACAAACCGATGGAAAACTGACTCACTTTTTAGTGGGAGCCGGAACAGGTGGAACTATTACCGGTTGTGGAATGTATTTTAAAGAGAAAAATCCAAACATTAAGATTATCGGAGTTGATACTTACGGTTCTATCTTAAAGGAAATTCATGAGACGGGAGAAATCAATTTAGAAAACGCTTACACTTACATTACAGAAGGTATTGGCGAAGATATTCTTCCTGAAAACTACGATATGTCAGTAATCGATCATTTCGAAAAAGTGACCGATAAAGACGGAGCGATCTATGCAAGAAAACTGGCAAAAGAAGAAGGAATTTTCTGTGGATATTCTGCGGGAAGTGCGATGGCTTCTTTGGTTCAGATGAAAGATCAGTTCACTAAAGATGATGTGATAGTTGTTTTACTTCACGATCATGGTTCAAGATATGTAGGGAAAATCTACAATGATGAGTGGATGAAAGAAATGGGTTGGCTAGATTAGTTTTTAAGTTAATTAGTAAATCAGTTTATTAATATAAAAAAATCAGAGTGTTTTTTACTCTGATTTTTTTATTGTCTGTAAATTTTTAATTCTGAACACTTTTCTTCACCGCCTGTTTCAACAAATCAAAATCTGAAAGTTGCATTGCTTTTTTTGGAAACATATAATTGAATTTTCCTTCTAAAGCGATAAATTTATCATCAATTTCGGCAGCGATAAATTCTGTCCAGAGACTTGTTTCTTTTTGATTATTAAGATTTACTTTAAAAACTTTACTATTAAACTGAATCTGATAAATTTCTGCACTTTCCAGAGTTTTAAGATATTTTACCACTTCTTTTTTCCATTTTGAAACCTTGTTAATTGCCAAAGAAAGGTAAACTGCACACAATAGAAAAAGAAAGCTTACAAAATATAGAATTCCGAATTTTTCTTTGCTTAAATCATCTTTAAAAACAAATAATATCGCCAAAATAAAAGCAACAACTGAAGTTGTAATGAATTTTCCTTTTACGGAAGGCGAAAAAAACAAGCTTCCCTGATTTCCATGAAGATAAACCTCTTCAAAATCTTTTCTGTTGATTTTTAAATTAATGATTTTATCGTCGTTGATTCTCATACTTTGGATATTAAAAGTCTACAAAACTAAATTAAATATCCTCAAAATTCTCACTAATTGCTGAAAGTTTATTCATCAATTCGCGATTTCTCTGTTTCAGATCTTCCATTTTACTGAGCATATCGTGAATCACTTCCAAACCGGGAAGATTGATTTCCAGATCGTAATGCCAATTGGTAAATCTTTCAAATCTTGGCAGATCTTCATACAAGAGATAACGGACATCATTGTCCATTTCTACATTCAACAAACCACCATTGACTAGTTCATCAAAAAAAGTGATCTCAATATTGTATATTTTTACGAGTTCTTCCCGTGATATTCTTTCGCTCATGATTTAAGAATTTTTAAGTTGTTCAAAAAGTTCTTTTTGTTTTTCCGTAAGGTTTGTCGGTAATTTCACATCATAAGTCACAAATAGATCACCAAACTCGCCTTCTTTTTTGTAGACAGGGAAACCTTTTCCTTTTAATCTGACAATTACGCCATTTTGAGTTTCAGGTTTTACTTTCAGATTGACAGTTCCTTCTAAAATTTCAACTTTCACATCGCCTCCTAAAACTGCAGTGTAAAGATCGATAACGACTTTAGTTTTCAGATCATCTCCTACTCTTTCAAAATTCGGATCCGGAGTTATATTAAATGTAATGTACAAATCTCCTGTTGGTCCGCCATTAAAACCGGGATTTCCGTGACCCTTCAATTTGATTTGCTGTCCATCATAAACTCCAGCCGGAATTGTAATTCTTACTTTTTTACCATTGATGTCAAAAGTCTGCTGGTGCGTTTTTGCAGCTTCTTTTAAATTTAAATTTAATTCTGCATTAATATCCTGCCCTTTGAATTTTCCAGAAGCGCTTCCGCGCGAACTTCTTCCGAAACCACCATTTTCTCCGCCAAACATACTCTGGAAAAAGTCTGAGAAATCTTCACCTTCTCCGAAATCAGCACCCGAAAAACCACCTCCGTAATTTCCGCCTCCCTGACTTTGATATTGTCTTTGTTGTTGCTGAGCCTTTTCGTATTCTTCTCCGTGTTTCCAGTTTTCTCCGTACTTATCGTATTTAGTGCGGTTTTCAGGATTGCTGAGCACTTCATTGGCTTCATTTAATTCTTTGAATTTTTTTTCAGCCTCTTTATCATTCGGGTTGAGATCGGGATGCAGTTTTCTTGCCTGCTTACGGTACGCTTTTTTGATATCGTCCTGAGTTGCGCTTTTGTCTACGCCTAAAATTTTGTAATAATCTATATAAGCCATAGAAACGAATGTTTACTCAAATTTAGAAAAATTAAGACGAACAAACATCTAAGAAATTGTTAAAAATAAATCTATCTTTACCAAAAATCATCACATGAAAGAGGTACTGAAAAACTATTCAGGAATTCTGTTTTTACTCTTGGGAATCGCTTTTGGAAGCATTCTTGGGATTGTTGCACCACAAATAGTTGAGTATATAAAACCTTTAGGAGATATTTTTCTGAATCTGCTTTTTGTGAGTGTTGTTCCGTTGGTGTTTTTTGCGGTTTCCAATTCTATTTCATCCTTAGAACAGCAGTCAAAATTTGGAAAGATCATTTTTACCATGTCTTTTACTTTTCTTCTTTTTATACTCATTGCTGCCATTTTTACAATAGGAATGGTTTATCTTTTTCCTGTTTCTTCTATTTCAGGAAGTTCAGAAATCATTACTGAAGCCGCCAAAGAAGAAAATTGGGGCGACCGAATCGTAAGTTTTTTCACGGTGGGAGAATTTACCGAAGTCTTCTCAAGAAAAAATATGTTGGCTTTGTTGATTTTTGCTTTTCTTACAGGTTTTGCAGCCAGAAAATCCGGCGAAAACGGGAAACCTTTCAGAATCTTTATCGCATCGGGATATGAAGTGATGAAAGAATTGCTTTTAATGATTATGAAAATTGCCCCAATTGGTTTGGGAGCTTATTTTGCTTATCAGGTGGCAACTTTGGGACCTCAGCTTTTTGGATTTTATGCTAAACCTTTAGGCCTTTATTATATTTCAGGAATTATTTATTTCTTTGTCTTTTTCTCATTATATGCATTTATTTCCGACAGAAAAAACGGAATTAAAGATTTCTGGAAAAATGCAATTTTACCAACGTTAACCGCTTTAAGTACTTGCAGCAGCTTCGCAACAATGCCGTCGAATTTGGTAGCGGCTTCCAAGATCGGCATTCCGAGTTCCATTGCGAATCTTGTGATCCCAATTGGAACCACTTTGCATAAAAATGGTTCGTCAATGTCTTCTATCATTAAAATTTATGTGGCTTTTCAGATTATTGGAAGAGATTTTTTTGAACCATCAAACCTTCTTTTAGCTTTAGGAATTACTGTTTTTGTGAGTATCGTTGCAGGTGGAATTCCGAATGGCGGTTATATTGGTGAAATGCTGATGATTTCTGTTTATCAGTTACCACAGGAAGCGGTTCCTGCTGTTATCATTATTGGAACTTTGGTTGATCCTTTGGCAACGGTTTTAAATGCTGTCGGAGATATTGTAGCGGCGATGTTTGTGAATCGGTTTGTGAAGGTTTGATTTTAAATTTATTTTTTTAAAATTCTTATTAAAAACACGCATAGAATCTATTAAATCTACAAATATTTTCCTACTCATTCACAAATGCATTAAAATTATTACATGAATTCTTTTTTTAAATCTATTGGGCTTTATGATGAATTAAATTTTGAAACAACTATGAATAAAGCCGAATTCATTGAAAATCTAGAAAAAATTATCTACGAGAGTGATTTTAGTCTTTTTGAAACTGCAGAATATTCAATTCCCAATAGATATGAATATAAAGGATATGTAAATAAAAACGGATTTTTGGTAAAGCGTAGAAGACATTTTTTTTGACAGTAATATGCCAAATCCTCTGATAAAGGGAACTATCAATGATGAGAATGGAAAAACACTAATAAAAATGGAATTCACACCAGTAAAATATTTTATTGTACCCTTAATTTTTCTGATAATTTTCCTAGTTATCTTTTTTAGTATTACTTTCCAAGCCAGTTCTGATATGTCTTTTATAATGATAATTCCATTGATTGGAGCTGTAACTCATTATTTTACTCTGAAAAGAAATATCAAGAAAGGAAAATATGATTTTGAAAGAGAATTAAATTTTATTGCTTCAAAAAATAATCAGTTTAAAAGCTATCACTAAATTGTTGACTTTCCATGACATCTTTTTAATTTTTAAATTTTATTAGCAATGTACTGTAAATGTTTTTCTAATGGCAGATTTCGCTTAAAAAAACTTTAGCATTTAACAACGACATCAAGGATACTTCCTTCCAGACTGGTTTTTTTGATACGAATTATTTTACGAGAGTTTTTAAGCAGTTAGTTGGAGTGACTCCAAAAAATTATCAGAATAATAATATAACTTATTAATTGATTTTAAAACAATGTTTGCTCCAGAAAAAATAATAGAGTTTTTGTTCGGAATTAAAATGACTAAAAAAGGAAATTTGATTTGGAATTTGTCCATTTTCTTATTTACTATCATAGTATTTATAATTATTTTAAATAATCGAGGTAAATTGTATTAAATCAAAAAAGCACCTCAAATGAGATGCTTTCAAAATTTTTAATCTTTATAACCGTAATATCTCGCTCCCAATAAAACGGGGTTTTCCAATTCTACAGATTGTAATCCAAAACCTGAGTAGTCAGATTTTACAGAGTGTTCCAATTGTTTTCTGTGCAGTTTTTCGTAGGTATCGAAGTCAATAGCTAAACGATCATTCAGTATTTCAAACAAATTCCATTTTTCAACTACACTTTTCCAGTTTTCAGATATTTTTCCTGCAAAAACTTTTGATTTTGAGCCGCTTCCGTACCCTAAAAAACCAACTTCTTTTCCAGCCAATTCTTCATTTTCGTCAAATGAAACCTGCAATGCAGATAGTAACGCCATGAAAATTGAAGCAGTGTACATATTTCCGATTTCTGAAGATGCTCGTTGCGTTTTTTCAATTTTATCGTTGATAAATTTTAGATAATCTTCAGATTTTGCAACCGCTTTTTGTTCGTCAGGAGTTGAGTAATTTAAATTATTTTCTAAACTGTAAATTTCAGTAAAAACTCTCTTCCCATGAAATGCATAAGGAAGATGAAAAATCAGATATTTCCAATCTTGATAAGGTTTTTCCTTTCCTGAAACTTCTTTATAATGTTCATAAGCTTCTCGGATTCTATCCTGATAACACTGGTTAGAATACTGTCCGTCAAAAACCGGCTCATCTGTAAAAATTTCAATCTTATCAGGAAAATTTTCTGAAGCATTTGTTAAATCTTCTTTTTTGAAATGACGTCTCGGTTTGAAAAAATCAAAAACACTTTCAGTTGCAACTCCCCATTCATTTTCAATTTCCAAAAGATCGGGTTTTGCAGAAATCAACAGAGAAACCGCTCCTCCACCTTGCGTATATTCACCTGAAGAAGCTAACTCGTATTTTGCATAATCGCTTGCAATGACTACAGCTTTTTTATCCGGATTTACCCTTACAAAATCCAGAGAGTTGTGAAGTGCATCTACTGCTCCAATACAGGCAAAAATCAGATCCACTACATCGCAGTTTTTGAAGCATCTTTCTCCAAATTCTGATTCCAAAACCTTTTCTACCATCTGCATTGCGTAGGAAGCAGTCGGTTTTGCGGCATCGATTGCGCTTTCTGTCCCTAAATATATTCTTGAAATGTCTTTTGGATTGATATTGTAATCTTTGATTAATTTTAACAAAGCTTCCGCAGCGAAAGTGGCAGCATCTTCATGTACATCGGGAAAACCCATTTTATGTAGTCCTAAACCTTTTTCTAATTTTGCGGGTTCTATTCCTCTTTTTTCTGCTAAGTCTTTAATTTCCAAATACAAAGATGGCATATAGTAACTCGCTGCCTCAATTCCAAAACTCATAATTGTTTTAATTTTAAAACGAATTTATAAAAGATTATGTAAAAAAAACTTTATTATCGTCTAAATTTTTGAGGATTTATTAAGGTTGGATTAATTTGATATTTTTAACGCAGAGTTCGCTAAGATTTTTTCACTACTAACTGTTTTTGAGTTCGCAAAGGCGTTCCACTAGCTAAGATCACAATGTTTTCTTTATTTTGATAATTTTATACAATTTGAAATTACATCTAAGAAACTCATTACCATCTTAATTTTGAGAAATTATTAATTTAATTACTTATTGTTTTGCGAAAATTATTTTTAACGCAATGTTCGCTAAGACTTTTTTAAACTACTAAGTGTTTCTAAGTTCGCAAAGGCGTTTGTCTTCATCGAATCTTTTGATTTCACTCAGCTAAGACAGCAAAGTTTCTCTAATCAACAGTTTTTAAATATGTTAAACACAAAAGCACCTCCGAGAAAGAGATGCTTAAAAAAAATATATAATGATTTACTACTTGAAATTTTCAATTGCTTTGTTGATGGCATCAATCTGTGGATTGATACTTGAGGCTTTTTGAGGATTTTGTTTCAGAAGTTCCATTTTTTTCGTTAAACCATCTTTCAACATTTGAGAAATCATCATTTTTACCTGAGGATTTTCTCCCATTTGTCCTTTTGCCTGTCCTAAAATTTTGGTAATGCTTTCTGTTGCTTTTAGATTATCAGAAGTCATAATCCAGTTATACCCTTCTTCCGCAGATTTCCCCAATTCAGGATTTTGGAATTTAAGAAAAGGATAGAAAGCAACTAACTGAGCAATATTTGACATTTGCGAAGTCACTTTGTTTTTAACAATAATCGGCAACATTTGGCTCAATAACTCATCAGAAGCACCCTGCAAATCAATTTTATCTGCCAAAGTATTTGCTTTTGATGGATCTGCAGCCAGAACTGCCGCCACAGAATTTGCTTTTACAGAATTTGAAACTGCGTTAACTCCTTTCTCAAAAACCGGAAGGTATTTTTTATCTTTTGTTTTTGCTAACGCTGCAATCGCTGCACCCTGAACCAAAGTTTTAGGATCATTTGAAGCTAATTTTTCAACATCTGCTCCTAAAGCTTTAAGTTGTTCGGCATTTGATAAATCTATTAATTCCAAAGCTTTCTGTCTCATTCTGAAATAAGGATCTTTCAATGCTGCAGACAGTAATTTTGTAGCTGCCGGATTTTTTCCTACTTGATCTTTAATTGCATTTAGAGCGTTGTATCTGCTTTTAAATTCTTTAGATCCCGTAAACTGAATCAGATTTTGCTCAGGAGTTTTTGTTTCAGTAATGTCCGCAACCAAAATTCCGTCTGCATTGATATTCACTAAATCAGGATTTTTTGAAACATCAAAACTGAATGTATTTTTTGCAGCTGCATTTACCCAAACCTGTTGTCTTTTTGCTTTTCCGTTGTCGTAAACATCAATAGTCAAAGGAAATTCAAACGGCAATTCCTGAGATTGATTTACTATTACAGTCACTTGTTTTTTTACCGGCTCAAAAGTGTAAGAATAATTCAATTTTGGATGTCCGCTTCCAAAATACCATTGATTAAAGAACCAGTTTAAATCTTTTCCTGAAACTTTTTCGAATGATAATCTCAATTGATGAGCTTCAGCATTTTTGTATTCGTAGGTTTTTAAATAGTCATTCATTCCGGCAAAAAATGCTTCGTCACCTAAGTAATTTCTCAACATGTGAAGAATTCCGCCACCTTTCTGATACGTCACCAGATCAAAAACATCTTCGCGAGAATCATAATCAAATCTCACCAAATCTTTTTTGAAATCTGAAGGATTGTGAATGTAATGATCTACATCTTCCATCTGGTGATAATCTGCCTGATCTTTTCCGTATTTGTACTCGTTCCAAAGGTATTCTGAGTAGTTGGCAAAAGATTCATTTACGGTTAAATTACTCCAGCTTTCGGCAGTTACTAAATCTCCAAACCAATGATGAAATAATTCATGAGCAATAGTATCTTCCCACTTATTTTCATCGATTAACTGTCCAGGCTTTTGTAAAATATCGCTTCCGTGAAGCGTTGCAGTTGTATTCTCCATTGCTCCACTTACATAATCTCTACCAGAAATCTGTGCATATTTCGCCCACGGATAATCGTAACCCAATTTTTTGGAGAAAAACTCAATCATTTCCGGAGTGTTTCCGTAGATCTGTTTTGCATAAGGTTCGTATTCCTTTTCGATATAATAATCTACCGGAATATTTTTCCATTTATCTTTTACAATCGCATATTCACCAACTCCCATGAAGAAAAGGTAGGTAGAATGTCTTTTATCCATCACCCAATGATCGGTTCTTAAGCCATTCGATTCTTTTTGAGAATCTTTTAAAATCCCATTTGAAAGCGTAACATATTTATCAGGAACGGTCATGAAAATTTCCTGAGTTGTTTTTTGAATTGACTTATCAATTGTCGGGAACCATGCAGAAGATGATTCTGTTTCACCTTGCGTCCAGATTTGTGTTGGTTTGTCAGGATCCGTTCCTTGAGCATTGATGAAATAAAGACCTTTTGCATCGCTGATTGCCATGCTTCCTGTCTGTTTCACTTCATTCGGACGAGCCGTGTATTTGATGTAAACCGTATAATCCTGATTTTTTTGATAGGTTTTATCCAAAGAAATTTTTAAAACATCATTTTTGTAGTCATATTTTAAAGGAGATTTTTTTCCATTATTATCCAAAGCAACTTCGTGAATCAACATTCCTTTTGCATCCAGAATCAACTCGTTTGTCGCATAGAAATAAGGCGAGGCAGTTAACCATTCTTCCCCATTCATCTGCTCTTTCTGATAATCGAAGCTGACTTTTAGTTTGGTATGTTTAAGCTCTGTGACTTTTGCAGGTGTCGCTCTATAGACTTTTTCTCTGCCCGAAGTTTCGGTTTGCGCAGATACATTTCCGGAAAACAAAGCTCCCAATATTGCGATAGATAAAATGACTTTCTTCATTTCTTTTCTTCTTATTATTTTTTAGAATTATTTTTTGTAATGATGTCGAAAATATCATTAACTAAAGTTTCGTAATCACCTTTTTTGAGCTGTTCTTTAGTTTTAGCGAAAGCTTTTTTAAGTTCGCTTTCAGGATTTTCTTCATCGATGATTTCAATTGAAGCAACGCCTTTGATCTGCAACAGAACTTGTTTTAAACTCTCTGCATCAACATTTTGTTCTAAAGTAATTTTAATTGATTTCATGCTTGATAAGTAGTATTTAATAAGAAATAGTTACAAAAAAAAGTGAAGTTTTTAGGCTTCACTTTTAAATTATTTATTTAATAGTTTTTGGATATTTTCAGGATTACTCTTTGAAGGAAGAAATAACAAAATTTCTATAAAATCTTCTTTCATTTTAAAATATACCTTAACTTGTTTTTTTCCTAACAGTGCAAATTGTAATTTCTTATCTGAATCTATAGTTTGATATGAAATTAATTGATCATTAAATGACTCAATTAATTTTTCCAAGTCTTTATTGAATAATTTAAGTTCCTTATGAGTCCAACGTTCGTTTAGAAAATCTATGATTTGTTTAAGACTTTCAATCGCGGTAATTGAAAATACTATTTTCATTACTTTTTAAAAATGGAATCTATTAATTTATCAGAATATTCCACATATTCTTCATTTTTGATTTCATTACGACTTTGTTCGATTAATTTTTTAAATTCATCAGATTTCTCAATTTCTTTCCAAGAATCAGTCTTATCATTTTCGGAAAGTTCAAAACTCGTAATCCCTTTTATTTGCGATAAAAGTTTTTTGATAAAAGGAACATCTGCATATTCGTCTAAGCTGATTTTAATTTCCATAATTCCTGAATTTACATCAAAGTTAATGAATTATTACTAAAAATTAAATGGCAACCGGAGCTTTAATTCCCGGATGAGGATCATAATTTTCCAAAGTAAAATCTTCGAAATTAAAATTAAAAATATCTTTAATCTCAGGATTTAGCTTCATGGTAGGTAGAGGTCTTGTTTCTCTTGAAAGCTGTTTTTTAACCTGCTCAAAATGATTGTTATAGATATGAACGTCCCCGAAAGAGTGTACATAATCTCCCACTTTCAAATCACAAACCTGCGCCACCATCATCAAAAGCAAAGCATAACTTGCAATATTGAAAGGAACTCCCAGAAAAACATCTGCACTTCTTTGATACAGCTGAAGTGAAAGTTTACCATCCGCAACATAAAACTGAAACAAAGCGTGACAAGGCGCTAAAGCCATATTTGGAATTTCAGCAGCATTCCACGCAGAAACGATGAGTCTTCTAGAATCCGGATTTTTTTTGATCTGGTCGATTACGTCAGCAAACTGATCTACCACTTTTCCGTCTGCACCAGTCCAGCTTCTCCACTGCGCACCGTAAACAGGACCTAAATCACCATTTTCATCAGCCCATTCATTCCAGATAGAAACTCCGTTATCCGTAAGATATTTGATATTGGTATCACCTTTCAGAAACCACAGCAATTCGTAAATAATCGATTTTAAATGAACCTTTTTGGTTGTAACCAAAGGAAATCCTTTTGACAGATCATAACGCAGCTGGTATCCGAAAACGCTTCGTGTTCCCGTTCCTGTTCTGTCGGTTTTATCGGTTCCGTTGTCTAAAATATGCTGAAGTAATTCGTGGTAATTTTGCATTTCTGGAGAATAATATTGGGCTCAAATTTATGAAAAATCATGCAGATAAGTTGCGTGACTTTATTCAAAAAACAAATTGCTGTTATTTTACTTCATTTGAAAATCTTTATCACCACATTGCCACAGCAGAAAAGAATATTCTCTGGCCACCTGAACAAACTGTTCATCAACCGTACTTCCACCGAAATGCCCTGCTTTATAATCTACATAAAGAAGAACAGGATTTTTTGATGCATTCTCATCCTGCATCTTAGCCGCAAATTTTGCAGGGATATAGCTTTCTACGCGGGAATCATTAAAACCTGTCGTGATCAGCTGGGCAGGATATTTTGTTCCTTTTTCAATATGATGAAAGGCATCCATTTCCCATAAAGCCTTAAATTCTGTTTCGTCTTTTACGGTTCCAAATTCAGGGATATTTCCGGGGCCGTTTGGTGAAAATTCCATTCTCAAAGCATTCAGACAGCCTACTTTCGGAATGGCAACTTTATAAAGATCGGGACGTTCTGTAATCGCTCTTCCAATCAGAATTCCACCGGCGCTTGCTCCCGAAATTCCGAATTTATCTGATGAGGAATATTTATTTTTAATCAAATATTCTGCGCAGGCATTGAAATCTTTCCACGTGTTGGGTTTTGTAACCTTCTTACCGGCAAGATACCAATCCCGACCTTTTTCTCCACCACCGCGGATATGGGCAAATGCCAAAACAACACCGCGATTCAGTAACGGTAAATATCTGGTTGAAAAATAAGGTGTAGAAGACATCCCGTATGCGCCGTAACCCTGCATGAATGCGATGTTGCTGCCGTCTTTTTTCAGTTTGGTTTTATCATACATAATGCTCAGCGGAACCATTGCACCATCGTGGGAAGGAACTTCAATTTCCTCAAAAACAATATTTTCAAGATTCGGAAAATTGATATCCATGCTGAAAGGTCCTTTGGAAAAGTTTTTCGAATCAACATCGTAAGTGTAAAAATTGATCGGTAAATTCCAGCCGACATTGATGAGCGTCAACTCGTTTGAATTCTTTGAAAGTGCCGTCGCTTCTACATTTCCCTTCAAAGGCGTTTCTATTTTCGTTGTTTTTCCAGTTTTTAAATCATAATAAAACGGTTCTACAACCAATTCATTTTTAGTTTTAAAATAAACCAGATAATCTTTCGATTGTGTGACAGAGGACAGCTTCCATTCTTTATCTCCGGATGCTACTTCTTTGGCATTTGCAAAATCGAGTTTCGAAAGCGAGGTTTTTACCAGTCTGAATTTAGAATTTCCTTTTGTAGTTAAAAGATAAACATCATCACCCTTCACAAAAAAATTCCAGATTTCATCTTTTTTTGTGCAGAATGGTTTCCAGTTGATGCGTTCTTTTTTCAATTCTGAAGCGGGTGCGTAAAACATTTCCTTATAATTTTCAACCGTTGCTTTACTTAGAAAAATATAGGGAGAATTTTTAGAAATATACATATCCGGATATTCCGACGGGAGAATATTGAGATCAGGATATTTTTTCGCACTTGCCAGCAGAAGATCTTTTGAATTGTCGGTGCCGAGAACATGAAGTTTTGTTTTTGAATTTAACCAGACTTCGGGATCGTGGGTATCATAACTTTTTGCTTCACCGTACATGATTTCTGTATTGCTGCCGTCAACAAAACCGCCGTTGCTGTGCGGGATGACATCAGGAAGAAACTTTCCGGTTGCTACATCCATGATTTTCACATCACCCAATTCCGATCCCACTTCGCTAAGATTAAAAACCAATCTGCTGCCATCATGACTTACACTCACGGCATAATCCATCACTTTTCCTGCTATGTAATTTTGGGGATCAAACAGAAGAACTTCTTTTCCGTTCTTGCTTTGTCTGTAATAGAGTTTGAGTACAGATTCATCCGGCAATCTCTTCTTATAAAAGTATTTTCCGCCTTCAATGGCAGCGGGAATATATTTTACAGCAATAATTTTGTCGAGCTCTTTGAGTTCCTGAATGATCTTGTTCTGATTCGGGATTTTTGAAAGCTGGGCATTGGTGAAGTTTTCCTGGCCCTTGAACCAATCCAGAACTTTTGGATCTTTGATATCTTCCAGCCAGCGGTAGGAATCTTCAACTTTTTTCCCGAAATAAGTATCGGAAACCAGTTCTTTTTTCGTTTCGGGATATTTGTACTGACCAAAGAACCATACACTCAGTAGCAAAACGCCCAATGTTATTGATTTTTTCATGGTAATAAGTTTTAGTTTTTAAAAATAGTGACAATAACTGTCCGCTACACAAATATAATAATTTGACTGTCAGTGCAGTTAAATATTTAAACCGAATTTAATTTTTCACTTAACGGAGAATGCCAAGAGCCTGAAAACAGAGCTAGTTCCACAGAAAACTATTTAGATTCTGCAGATTAAAATATCTAAATAAAAAAAACAGGCTTCATTGAAACCTGTCTGGATTGTACTATATAAATTAAATTTAAACTGCAGTATAACCACCGTCAACAAGGTAATATCCACCAGTCATAAATGATGCTTTGTCTGAGCTCAAAAATAAGACTAACTCAGCAACTTCCTGCGATGTCCCAAGTCTTCCCATTGGATGTTTTGCAACCAAAGCCTCCTTCATATCTCCACTTGCACTTTCTAACAGAGGTGTTTCAATATAAGCAGGACCTACAGCATTACAACGGATATTTTTCTGTCCGTATTCTGCACCGATATTCTTCGTCAAACCAACAACTGCATGTTTTGATGCTGTATATGCCGAAGAAAGCGGTGCTGCCACTGTTCCGTGGATTGATGCGATATTCACAATCACTCCGCCACCGTTTTTCTCCATCTGCTCCAGTTGATATTTGCAACCGTAGAAGACACCATCTAAATTAACGTTCAGTACTTTTCTCCAACTGTCAAGACCATATTCTCCGGTCAGTTTCTGTTCGCCTCCGATTCCCGCGTTATTACACGCAATATCCAATTTTCCATAGATTTCAACCGTTGATTTAATAAGTGCTTCTACTTCTTCTGCCTTTGACGTATCTGCTTTTACAAATGATGCTTCACCGCCTTCAGATTTGATTTTTTCCACAGCCTGTTTGCCATGTTCTTCATTGATATCACTAACGATAACTTTTGCTCCTTCTTTTGCATAAGACTCGGCGATTGCCAATCCGATTCCTGAGCCTGCTCCTGTTACAAGAGCTACTTTATTGTCTAAAATTCCCATTTGATAAAATTTTGATTAATATTTGAATAATTAAATTTACGATAATTCCCGTTCATTGTTTCTTTTTAAAACATTAAACTTTTATTAAAGTTTTTCTGGAAATTTATTCAAAAAAGATTCCGAAATCTATCAACGATTTGATTTTGAGAATTATTAGATTTCAGGCTTAAAAAATTGTTAAGATTTTATGGGTGACATTATTCAAACTGATGTTTTCCGATTCTGATCTTCCTTCCAGAACTTTTGCCAAAGGTGAATCTGGGGAAATGCAGAAAATTTTATTCCCGTCTAAATCAATATTTGACAGAGAAACCGAAATGTAGAAAAGTCCTCTATCCGTTTTTACCAGCGCTCCTTTTTCCGCCTTTACAGATGGCTTTGTAGATAAACTTTTAAGAAAATCTCTCTGTTTTAAGACTTCATTCAGCTGAACTTGCAGATTATTGATTTCCTGCTGCAGCATTTCGCGGCCGGTTTCATATTTATCTCCCATCGAACTTTTGGTGTCGTTGCTGGAGGCGCGGGTTTCAGCGATAAGATTTTCGAAAGTCAGAATTTTTTCTGAGATTTTGTTTTTGAGAATGTTTAGTATTTCTTCTTTTTTCATATGGCAGTACCGAAACCCTGCCAGCGTTTTAAACGCTGGCAGGGTTGTGTTTAGAATCGTAAATTTAAATCATCATAATTTTTATGACAATAAATGAAATTCTCTTTCGTATCAAACAGATCAATGACTTCTTTTCTTTTTAATCTCGAAGTTGAAGGCGACAGTATTGAAAGATATGAACTCCATTGATAATCATCAGCATAAGCACAAAACCCATGATGAACAGGATTATTGTGAATATATAAGATTACCTGTCTAAGATAGTCTTCGTCAACAATCCTTTTTCTTTCAAACGGTTTTTCAAAAAGACTACCACTTCTCGAATATCTTTTGTTAATCGCCTGAGCGTATGCGTTGAACATGTGAGAAAATTGTTTTGATGCACTTACAAACATAGGAGTTTCCACAGTTGTGTAACTTAGATCGCTATTATTGATATCGTCTGCATTTTTCGCCTTAATCAATAAATGAAAATGATTTTTCATAAGGCAGTAACAATAGATATCAGCTACCGGAATTACATATTTTGCTAAAAGTTTAAGAAAGTATCTATAATTTTCTGAATCAAAAAAAATATTTCCTCCATTGTTTCCTCTGTTATAAATATGGTAAAAGTAACTTTCTTCAATATTATCTAATAACATGATAATAATATTTCTAAACCTAAATTATTCAAAAATTGCTTGTCAGAACGTAACCCTGCCAGCGTTTGAAACGCTGGCAGGGTTGCCCGCTCCTATTGATATTTTAAGATAACATTAAAGTTACACCTTATTTTTCAAAAACAGCAAAATCAGAAACTTTAAAATTAAAATCTTTTCCTTCACTGAAATCTCTCTTTGTTTTGTCAAAAACATTTTTGAAAGTCCCAGTTACATTTTCATCCTGAATGGTGAAATTTACGGGCTCCTTTGAAAAATTTAAAACCACTAAAACCTCATCTTTCCCATTCTTTCTTACGTATGCCAGAATTTTATCATTGGCAGTTGTGTTCAGAAGATAAGTTGAAACTGCAGAATCTCCACCTCTCAAAGCTGGATTTGATGATTTTAAACTTAAAAGGGTTTTATAGAAGTCGGCCATATCGTATTTTCCATTCCACTCGATGACGTCTTTTTCGAAGAACTCCAATCTCTTCATATTGGGAAGCTCCTGACCGGAATACAGCAGTGGAATCCCGTTCCATGTGGCAGAGAAAACAGCCATTGGCTTCGTAATATCACCGTATTTCTCGAATTCTGTTCCGTTCCACGAGTTTTCGTCGTGATTTGTTGTAAACCATGCTCTCATAGATGCATCTCCAATCGCTGCATATTTTTTGAGCAAATCTGTCAATTCACTAATCGCCTCGCTCTTTTTGTAATAATCTTCAGATTTGTGCATCCATTTCCAGGAATAACTTGCGTCGAAAACTTTACCGTAATCCGGATTTTCCAGTTCGTCGTATTCGCCTATAAAGAAAAGAGGTTTTATTTTTTCCACTTCAGGTCTTGCTTCTATCCAGAAATCGACTTCAACCCATGAAGCCAAATCACATCTGAAACCGTCGATGCCTGTTTCTCTTACCCAGAATTTCATTGCATCGATCATTTCCTTTCTCATCTCCCTGTTTTTATAATCCAGTTCGATGATATCATCCATTCCTGAAGCTTTGTGAAAACTTCCGTCGGGATCTTTTAAATAAAATTCAGGATGAGTTTTTGTCCATACATGATCCCAGCCGGTGTGATTGGCCACCCAGTCGATAATCACTTTAAAGCCCAACCGGTGCGCTTCGTTGACCATATGTTTAAACTCATCCATGGTACCGAATTCCGGATTGATCGATGTGTAATCTGCAGCAGCATACTGACTTCCTAAACTTCCTTTTTTATTGAGTTGGGCAATTGGAGTAACGGGCATAAACCACAGTGTTTTCACACCCATATTTTTCAGTCGAGGCATTTCTTTTTCAAATGCTTTGAAGGTGCCTTCCTGAGTATATTGTCTTAGATTGACTTCATAAATGTTGGTAGTATGTTTCCATTCCGTAGGTAAATCCATATTTTTTCTGATGTTTTGCGTAGTGCAGGACAAAAGTCCCAAACCGACAGTTGCGAGTAAAATTGCTTTCCTCATACATTTAATTTTAACAAAAATAACGAATTGCAAACTTAATAGGGAATTGAGAATGGTAAATTTTACAAGATTTCAGATTTTTATTATGCTTATCTTATTAAATCAAATTTTTCAGAAAACTAAAAAGCCATTCTTGGAGAATGGCTTCGTATATTTTGTATTTATTGATAAATAATAACGTTATCTTTTTTAATCTGATAGCGAGTTTTTTTAAAAGGGGTTAAAACATAACTTTCTTTAATATTACTTCCACTCTTCCATATCTTTCCTTTTCCCTGTCTTGTAAGGATAATACTCTTTGCTGCGCCATCTGGAATAAAAATCTCAGCTTTTTTCATGTTTTTACTAAAAATTACAGCCGTCATCGAAGTATAACTTTTATCAGAGTTCACCTGGTTTAATTTAATTTTTTGCTCAAAAACCCTTACACATGTATTTCTGATTTGTGAATAAGTGTAACCTGCAGAAGCAATACAACCATGAACGTCTTTGTCTCCACCTACTTTTTGTGCGAAAGTCAGAGAACCCAAAAACATTACGCCAAATAAAATTACTTTTTTCATATTTTAATTATTTATGTCTTACAAAACAAATTTATAATAAAAAAATAAGATTCACCAATTTACTTTTTATTCATTAAAAAAGCCATTCATTTTGAATGGCTTATGAATATTATTTTGTCCAGTTGATTTTTGCATGTTTTACCTCCTCGGAATTTGTACCGATCATGATATCAAAATCTCCCGATTCCCAATCATATTTTAAATCTCCGTTGTAGAATTTTAAATTTTCCGGAGTAATGTCGAAAGTAATTTTTTTAGATTCTCCTTTTTTCAGCATTACTTTTTGGAATCCTTTCAATTCTTTTACCGGTCTTGTGATGCTTCCGACCATATCTCTGATATATAATTGAACAACTTCTGCTCCATCGTAATTTCCAGAATTCGTAACAGTTACAGAAGCTTGAATCGTTTGATTTCCTTTTGGATTTGCATTAGAAACCGTAACCTCTGAATAATTGAATTTCGTGTAACTCAATCCGTAACCAAACGGATACAACGGTGTATTACATTCATCCATATAGTTTGAGCGGAATCTTTGATATTCACATTTATCAACCAATTTCTGGTCTAAAGGACGACCTGTATTTTTAGCATTATAATAAATCGGAACCTGTCCTAAACTTCTTGGGAAGGTCATCGGCAGTTTTCCGGAAGGGTTCACTTTTCCAAAAAGAACGTCAGAAATGGCATTTCCGGCTTCTGAACCAGCAAACCAGACATTTAAAATCGCATCAGGTGTATCTTTTACATTCTTCAGAGCTAACGGACGACCTGTGAAAAGCACCATTGCGATTGGTTTTCCCGTCTTTTTTAATTCGTTTAATAAATCAACCTGAGACTGAGGAATTGTAATCTCCGTTCTTGATGAAGATTCTCCACTCATTTCTGCAGATTCTCCGATCGCTAAAATAATAACGTCTGATTTGTTGGCAATGTCAATTGCTTCTTTTAATAAAGCTTCTTTGGAACGGCTGTCTCTGTCAGTTTTTTTACCGTGAGCTGCATAAATATCTTCTAATTTTGCATCATAATCGATGTTTGCACCTTTCGCAGAAACGAATTTCACTTCTTTTCCGAAATTCGCCTGAAGACCCTGCATTAAATTAACCGCTTGATCATGTTTTGCAGCAACGCTCCAAGTTCCTGCCATGTTCAATGAATTATTCACCAATGGTCCGATCACAGCTACCGTTCCTGATTTTTTCAACGGAAGAACCTGATTGTCGTTTTTCATTAATACCATTGACTGAGCCGCAGCATTTCTTGCAATATTTCTATTTTCCATGCTGTACACTTCTTTTGCCGCCAATTTCGCATCTCCATATTTGTAAGGATCTGTAAACAAACCTAAGTCATATTTAGCTTCAAGAATTCTTTTTGCAGCCATATCGATTTCAGCCTGAGTCACTTTCCCTTCCGATAAAGACTTTTTAAGTGTTGTTAAAAATCCTTCACCCACCATATCCATATCGATTCCTGCTTTTAAAGCTAAAGCTGAAACCTGCTGAAGATCTCCCATTCCGTGGTCAACCATTTCATTGATTCCGGTGTAATCTGTAACAACAAAACCTTTGAAGTTCCATTTATTTCTTAAAACTTCCGTTTGAAGCCATCTGTTTCCTGTCGCAGGAATCCCATCAACTTCATTGAAAGAAGCCATCACAGAAGCAACACCTGCGTCAACAGCCGCTTTATAAGGTGGAAAATATTCATTGAACATTCTTACGTGACTCATGTCAACCGTATTGTAATCTCTACCCGCTTCACCTGCTCCGTACAATGCAAAATGCTTTACGCAAGCTAAAATTGTATTACCAACAGATAAATCTTTTCCTTGGTAACCGTAAACCATATTTTTAGCGATTTCACTTCCTAAATACGGATCTTCACCAGAACCCTCGGAAACCCTTCCCCATCTTGGTTCGCGGGAAATATCCACCATTGGAGAATACGTCCAGTTGATCCCATCAGAAGAAGCCTCTTTTGCCGCAACTCGTGCCGACTGCTGAACCAAATTCATGTCCCAAGAAGCAGCTAAACCTAATGGAATCGGGAAAGTGGTTTCATAACCGTGGATTACGTCCATCCCGAAAATCAAAGGAATTTTCAGACGGCTGTTTTCAACGGCAACTTTCTGAACGGCTCTGATTTTATCTGCCCCTTTTATATTGAATAGTCCACCGACTAAACCCTGTTCAACTTTTTTTCCGATATCGGAACTTTTTGCCAAACCTGTAGTAAAATCGCCTGAACTTGGTAAATTCAGTTGCCCGATTTTTTCATCTAAAGTCATTTTCGACAAAAGATTATCTACAAAAGCTTTCTTTTTAGCCTGATATTGAGCCGTCTGATAAGATTGAACGGGCTTCGTTACCATTTCCTGCGCCGAAAACATCGGAGCAAGTGCTAAAGTTGCAATTACAATTAACTTTTTCATAAATCTATCTTCTTAAATTATAGTTTCTTTTTTTTAAAAAATTTTTTAATAACGATTTATTTTAAACGCAAAGTCGCAAAGATTTTCTTTAACAATTGTTATGTTTTTAAGATCGCAAAGGCGTTTCACTTAGCTAAGATCACAAAGTTATTAATCATTATTATTAATTTAAATGAATTATTTATCTTTTCTTTTTGACAACATCCATTCATATAATTTAGGATTTGAGTAGGTAGAATCCCATGAATTGTGGTTGTCATTTGGAAAAATTGTCAATTCCGCCGTCGGATTGATTGGGTGTAATGCTTGATAAAAATTTAAAGCATTTTCAGGTAAAACTACATCATCCATTCCGCCATGAAAAATTTTCATATTTAACTTCTTGTATTGATCGATGTTTGCATACATCACTCTATCTGTCGGTGCACAAACTGATACCACTGCCGCAAACATTTCAGGATGCTCCATTGCCAATTTTAATGTTCCCCAACCTCCCATTGAAAGTCCGGTAAGATAAATTCTGGAAGCGTCAACTTTATATTTTGACTGAATTTCCTTAATTAAATTATAAATCGTCACCGTATCCCACCACATATTTTCAGGACACTGAGGTGCCAAGATTGCGACAGGTTCCTTGATCAGATTTTTATAGGTGAAAGGACTATGAGCCTTTACAATTTCAAGATTAGTTCCTCTTTCGCCGGAACCATGAAGAAAGACTATCAGAGGAACATTTTTTCCTTTTGCATTTTGAGGGTAATCCAAGATGTAGGATATTTTTTCCTGTCTTTTAACTTCTTTATTTAATTCTCCTCTTATTTCCTGAGCATTTGCACTCATTGAAAATAAAAGAGGTAGTAGAAAAGCATATTTTAGTTTAAATTTCATTGACTGTTTAATTTAGAAATTTATTTTATTCCGTATTTAGGTGACTGAAAACTTAATTTCTTTAATCCTTGTTGGATTTCAGGAGCATTCATAAATAATTTCCATAAAAATCCTGTTCTGTAATTTTCAATCATTGGAGCAATTGTACCCTGATCGATCGCTAAGTACCGAGGCGTTGTCCAATTGTTATAATTGATTGAAGTTGCGTCGTAAGGTCCTGCAGAACCGATAAATTCTGGTTTTTGAGTGTAAATAAATCTCAAAAAATCCATTGATTCTTTCGGTGAATACGGAAAACTGCTCAAAGCCGCAGTCGGAGTAATTATCCCATGATCATTTTGTGGAAAATGAGCGTCGTAACCTACACTTCCGTCTTTATTTCTTGAATAACTTGCGGTTAATCCCCAATAATTTGGTCCGTAACCTTTCCATTGTTTTGGATTTTCAAGACAGTATTTGTAATCAATTAAAACCTGATTTTTATTTAAATCAAAGTAATTTTTAATTAATTTATCTGATAAATTGGTCGGATCTAAACCGATGTAAGAATATTGCGTCCAAAATAATGGACCCCCGTATTCTTCGGCTCCATTGTGCTTTACATACATTGGAAGTCCGTATTTTTCTTTGTCTGAAAGGTAAGTTCCGTTTCTTGTCCAGCCTTTGTAATACGTTTCGGCATCGATGGAATAAGTAGGTGATGAAGCAGCTAAAATATAAGTAATCAAGCATTCGTTATAACCTTGTAATGGAAAATTCATTTCCCATTGATATTCAGGTGACCAATGCCAATATAGAACTTTTTCGCCTCCTTTTGTGTACCAGTTCCACTGAATTCCTTTCCAAAGTTCATCACATTTTTTTGCTAATGCTTTTTCTTCAACATTTCCGTTTTTAAAATATTCACGAACCATTAAAATCCCTGAAGTTAAAAATGCTGTTTCTACCAAATCTCCGCCATTATCTTTTTTACCGAAAGGAACTGTTTTTCCTGTTTCTCCATTAATCCAATGCGACCAAGCTCCTTTATGACGATCTGCTTTTGCAAGAAAATCCATCATTGTGGTCAATCGCTTTACCGCATCTTTTCTTGGAACAAAACCTCTTTCTACCCCGACTAATATTGTTGCTAAACCAAACCCTGATCCACCCGTTGTAATAACGTGTTTATCATTATCCGGATAGATATCGTCTTCGTGATAGCGTTCTCTTCCTAATTTTGAATTGGGTTCTGCGTAATCCCAGAAATATTTTAAAGCATCTTTTTGGACTTTGTCAAGTAGTTGTTCGTCTGAAATATTGTTTTTTACAGTGATTGCTGTACTACTGTGAGAATTTGAAGGTGTTTTGCAGGAAAATAATGTTAAGACTAAGACTCCTGTGAGTGCGAATTTTTTCATTTTAAATTTTATTAAAAAAACTTTGCTAAAGATTTTAAACTTTAGCAAAGTAGTAGATTAAAATCCGTACTGCGTAGAGTGAAATCCTAATTTAATAAGACCCTGTTTTACATCTGGAGCATTCATAAATAACTGCCACAAAAACTGAGATTTATGATTTTCTATCATTGGTGCGATTGTTCCCTGATCGATCGCCAAATATCTTGGAGTCACCCAATTATAATGAATTGAATATGCGTCATATGGTCCTGCAACACCGATATATTTAGTATAATTTTCATTGTACAAAAACCGCAGCATATTCATACTTTCTGTTGGCGTATATGGCATACTTGAAAGTGCTGCTGTTGGTGATATTACTCCTAAATCATTGTTAGGCTGATGTGCCGAATATCCTGTAGAACCATCTGTATTTCGAGAATAACTGGCCGTTAATCCCCAACTTTTTGAATTATAACCTTGCCATCCTTTTGGATTAGTTACAGAATACTGATACATAATTTTGGCGTGATTGGTTGTTGCATTGCCATAATTTACATAATCATCTGTTAAACCCCGTGGATCTAGCCCCATGAATGAATAATGTGACCAAAACATTGGTCCTACTGTATTTGCAGCTCCATTATGACTGACAGTTAGAGGGAAACCATATTGTGATCCAGCGTTTGCAATTGCACCACTTCGCGCCCAACCTTGCTGATAAACCGGTTTTGTAATCGTAGAAGTGGGTGAAGCTGCTGCCATTACATAAGTGATTAAAGTTTCGTCAAAACCTTTCAATTGCATATTCATTTGAAAACTGAAATTTGGAGACCAATGCCAGTATAATGTATTTTCACCTTTAGTATACCAATTCCATTCGATTCCTTTGAAAAGACTATCTGCTTTTTGAGATAAAGCAAGCTCCGAAGAGTCTGTAGAATTTTTAAAGTATTCTCGTACACAAATAAGACCTTGAGATAAAAAAGCTGTTTCAACTAAATCTCCTCCATCGTCTTGTGGACTGAAAGGAATTACCTGTCCGTTGGTACCATTCATCCAATGTGGCCATGCTCCGTGAAATCTGTTTGCATTCTGAAGAAAATTAAGTGCTGTCGTAAGTCTTGAAACTGCTTCCGCCCTTGCAACATAGCCATTTTTGATTCCTACCAAAATTGTCATCAATCCAAAACCAGATCCTCCCGCCGAAACAACGTTAGCATCTTGTCCCGGATTATCGGTATGATATCTTTCTCTCGCCAGTTTTGAATTGCTTTCCGCATAATCCCAAAAATACTTTAATGCATCTTTCTGAACCATTTCGATGAGTTGGGTGTCGGTATAATTGTTTGGAACTTCTATTCCACCGCCACCGCCAATAGGCGTACCTGCACTTGGTGTGCTATCTTCGGATGAGCACGAAGTAACAATTAATCCTAAAAAAAATATTGCTGCTGTAAACTTTTTCATATTCAAATATATAAAAAAAGAGCCCGATAAGGGCTCTTTTGAGATTATCTATTATCTTTTTCTAACTTATATAGAGCGATGACATCGCCGTTCGATAGAGCTGTGTTATATATTCGAAATTCATCAAGCTGACCTGCAAAACTCGTTGCCCAGTCTTGTTGTGAACCATTATTTAACGGTGGCATAGTCTCAAACTGATGAGATCCAAAAACAACTTTGCCATTAGTTCCTACCATCTGTAACTGTCCGTAACCCTGAGCAGCGCCTCCTGAATTATTAATATCTCCCGGATCACTTGCATACCAAGGTGCAGAACCTTGTAACCCTGCAGCAGGTGCATAAGCAAAACCAACTAAATTACTTGCAGGCTCACCATTTACATAACAGCTTACTCTGCTCGTTATCGCATTATAAGACATTGTAATATGCACCCAGTTATTTTTCTGGCCATCAATATTCATTATTACATTTTGTCCTTTCCATGAAACACCTGGTCTTCCATTTTCAACACCTAACTTTAATCGTAATCTATCAGGCTTTGAACTATCTGGATTTTCTAAAAAAACATTTATACCTCCCCAAAATTCTGTTGGCCTTACTATGCTAAAGATTCCTTGTGCACCTTTTCCTTGACCTGGAATGACCGGATCAACAGTATTTGCGCTTTTCATCCAAAAACTTAAAGTGAAGCTATTCAAATTAGTGATTGCAGTCGTGGCATTCCCTATTGCGTATCTCATTTGTGAGCTGGAACCGTCATATGCGTTACCTTTTACTCCAGCAACATAAGCAATATTTGTTGGCATGCCATCGGTTATATTATTTTTGGCGTCTGTGAGATTATTTTCAAAACTAAGCTTTGCAACTAGACTACTCGAAGCAATTTCGTCTGAGTTCGCATACCCGCCAATTTCGGCGTAAGGAACTGGTGGATTATCTTTATCAATGCTATCTTCGCAGCTTAACAATATTGTACTGAGCATCAATGCAGAGCCAACGTATTTCAATTTTTTGTACGATTTCATATTTTTTCTATTTGTATTAATAACCTAAATTTTGCGAAGCAAGACCTTTAGCTTCAAGTATAAACTTATTTGGAACAGGAAACACCTCATGAGTTCCTACTTTAAATGTTTTACCGTTAGCGGCCATAGCAGCCTGCGCTTGCCCAGTCCTTACAAGATCAAACCAACGATCATGCTCCATAGCAAGTTCTAATCTTCTTTCTTTATAAATCGCTGTCCTCATATCTGCTTGAGATACTGCAGTAGTATCTCCTAAACCAGCTCTATTTCGGACTAAGTTAAGATATGTCGCAGCATTTGAAGTTTGTCCTAGCTCATTCATAGCTTCAGCTTTCATTAATAAGACCTCAGAATATCTTAAATAACGAATATTAGCATCTGAAAATTCATCACCTGTAAAAGCAGATGAGTAAGCCTTACCGTTGTAATAATTATTTTCTACCGTTGCAGGAACTACTCTTCCGTCATACAAGATTGTAGGTTTAATAATAATAGTCGCATCTCTTCTTTCTGTATCGCCTTCAGAATTATAGGCATTAACTAGGCTTTGTGATGGAGTGTTAAAGCCCCATCCCCAACCACCAGCACCTCTTGCACCTTGTACCTGAGAATACTGCTTGATACCTGGCTGACCCGGCCCACCTTTTCCTTGGATTTCAAAAATAGATTCTGCATTGTTCTCGCCAGAAACTTTATAAATATCTTGGAAGTTTGGAGTTAAAGAATAACCGTTTACCTGATTACAATTGTCAATAACTTGCTGCCATTTTTTTTGATATAGTGCGACTTTCGCTAGTAAAGCATAAGCTGCACCCTTTGAAGCCCTTCCCACATTATTACCACTATATGCAGACTTTTGGGGCAATGCAGCGATTGCTGCTTGCAAATCACTCTCGATAAAAGCATAAATTTCGGCTTTAGATTTTCTTGTAAAAACCATCATTCGATCTTCATCAGTATTTTCAAAAACTCTGTTAACCAAAGGAACATCACCGTAACTACGTACTAAAATAAAATATGAGAAAGCTCGAAGAAACTTTGCCTCACCTTCCAATCTGCTTCGGAGGGATGCATCAGCTTTGTCTAATAAAGGTAAGTATTTCAACGCCTGGTTCGATCTATTGATAGCTTGATAGTGACCTTCCCACACATCATTAAATGATGGACTTGTTGCACTAAATGTCAAAGCATCTAAAACATCCTTGTCAGATCCAGCATCTCCAGCCGAAGAGCCTTTATCTGCATCATCAGATGTTATACTGCTTATACCGATCCATGCAAAAGAACTTATATTCCAATCAAGATATTTTCCATAGATTGCTGATACAAAACTTTCTGCTCCAGCATTATTATTATACTCATTAAGTAAGTCTTCTAGAGCAATCTGTTGTGTTGGTGACGTATCTAAGTAATCACTACTACAATTCTGCGTAAGAAATGATAGTGATAATAATGATAAAGCTATAATTGATTTTTTCATAATGTTTACTGATTAAAATTTGATATTAACTCCAAAAACGAAAGAACGAAGTGATGGGTATGCATCCAATTCAACGCCAGCTAATTCATAAGGATTACCGTTTGCATTTAACTCCGGTGTAAATCCTGAAAACTTTTGCCAAATAAATGGATTAATAGCACTTACATAAAATCTTAGAGAAGAGATGTGCTCCACAGGTTTTGCAAAATTATATCCTAAGGTTATATTGTTAACTCTAAAAAAATCTCCTGATTCCAGAAAATAGGTGGATGCTGCAGGAATGCCTGCTGATGGCACCGGATTTTGAGCACTCATATTGCTAGGTGTCCAAAAATTTGTTGCAACATCGTATTCAATATTGTCACCAGATATTCTCTGAGCTTTTTTACCGTTATAAACACTGTGACCAAATGCTCCAAATCCATTAATGGCTAAGTCAACATTCTTGTAACGTAAATCAATATTTATCCCTAATGTAGATTTCGGAATATAAGAACCAAAAAACTTTCGGTCGGTTGCATCTTGTTTTCCTGTTATTCCATTGCCATTAGTATCTACAAATGCTATATTCCCATTGGCATCGTAACCATTTGCTTCCCAAAGATAGAAGCTGCCTAGCGGTTGATCAACTGCTAATTCCCCAAAATATTTAGTCCACTCACCATTTCCTAGGCTTCCACCTTGGATAATATTTACATTTGCAAAAACTTTATCCAAATTGTTTTTGTTGTAAGAGTAGTTACCATTGATTGCATAACTAAAATTTTCACCTACTTTGTCCTGCCATCCTAAACTAATTTCGACTCCTTTATTTGAGACCTGACCTAAATGTGAGAAACCTGATATTCCAATTCCTGCAGGACCCGGAGGTAGAGAAGCCAATACTATATTCTTGGTAATCTTATTATATAGGTCTACCGATCCAGATAGTCTGCTATCTAAAAATGCGAAATCAATTCCTCCACTTGTTTCTTCTGTGATTTCCCACCCCAAATTAGGATCTAACAATTGATTATTCGTGGTTCCATTCGAATTTAATGTTCCACCAAACGAATAATTATAACCTTCACCTCCTGATGCTAAAGTCGGTACATTTAATGACACATCCTGATTACCTAATCTTCCCCAGCCTCCTCTAATTTTTAAGAGATTAATGATATTATTATCTTTTAAGAAGCTTTCCTCAGAAACTATCCAACCCGCACCAAAAGATGGAAAGTTACCCCATTTTTTTCCTTCAGCAAATTGTGATGACCCATCTCTACGGATTGTTGCCGTAAGTAGATATCTATTCATCAATTTATATTGTGCTCGACCGAAATATGAAACTGTTCTATTTTCATTCTCATCTGAACTAAAAAAATTCTTTAAGCTTCCATTCGCTACATAATCTAAATCCTGTAAATTCCAATAGCTGCTGTTTCCGGAAAGTCCTTGTCGAACATATCTTAACCTATTATAACCAGACTTGAATGTAGTTTCTGTACCTGCGGTTATTTCTACATTATGAACATCTGCAAATACTTTATTGTATGTCAAATAGTTTGTCAATTGCCAATTAAAATAATCCTCATTATTATTAGTTAATTGGTTTGTGAAAGATGCGGCTGGCTGACCAATTAATCTTACACCATTATCAAATGCATAATTTTTGTAATGATAGTACTCTCCACTAAACTGTGATGTTAGTTTTAAACCTTTTACAATATCGGCATCTAGCTTTATACCGCCTTGTAACTGCATAGCTTTTTGTCTTTCATTATTTAATTCAAGTTGAGCTAAAGGATTTCCTTGATCATTAAATCTTCCAGTTCCTATTGGAGATGCAAAACCATCTTGCCCAACTATTGAAACACCATACTGCCCATCAGCAAAACGAACCGGGACAATTGGAGACTGCCTGTAAGCAGTTGTAAAAGCACCAAGTGGTTTTGGAGTTGTATTGGTAAAAGCTACACTTAAATTCTGAGAAACAATAATTCCTTTTGCAATTCTAAATTCGTTATTTGTTCGAACAGTTGCTCTATTATAGTCACTTCCTTTCAAAATAGATTTTTCATCATAATTATTTAGACTTAAAAAATATTTTGCTTTATCTGACGATCCAGACAAACTAACATTGTGTTGATTGTAAATACCGGTTCTTGTTATTTCATCAAACCAATCAGTATTCACAGGTTGATCCTGAGAGAATTTCGTAGTTTGCAAAGCAATATTATTATAATAACTAAAAAGATTACTACCAGCCATCTTTACCTTTCTTAGTGGGTTTCTAACCCCAATAAAGCCATCATATTCAACATTTAGACCTTTGCCCCTGCCGCTTTTAGTAGTAATGATAATCACACCATTAGCGCCTCTATTACCATAAATTGCAAGTGCCGAAGCATCCTTTAAAACGTCATAAGAAAGAATATCATTTGTGTTGATATTATTCAGATTTTCCACAAAAAGTCCGTCAACCACATATAATGGTGATCTTTTAGATGCTACAGTACCTAAGCCTCTAATAAAAACAGTAGGAGTAGAACCCGGTAAATCGGACGCAGTTACTTGTACACCAGCAATCTTTCCCTGAATTGCTTGTGTTGCATTTAAAACCTTTGTTTTAGAAACTTCATCTGCTTTTAAAGAGCTTATTGCAGTCGTATTATCTACTGCCTTTCTTGTTCCATACCCAATCATCACTACTTCCTCAATCTTCTGCTCTTTTGGCAGTGTATCTTGTGGAGTCGTTTGTCCGTTGACGTTCATACCGAAGTAGAGAACTGCAATCAGACAAGAATACTTTAAATTAGTTTGCTTCATATAGTTTAATTTTATCTTGTACAAATCAAATGTGTTAGTCATTTGTAACTCTTACTTTAATTTCTCAAAAGAAGACGTTGGTCAAAAATATAAAAAATATCAAATGATGTTAAATTTACTTAAATATTTTAAAATTAACACGTTAAATTATCAAATTTGTTAATATAATCTTAATTTTAATAAATTAGGAATCATAATATTTTAATATAAATGAATATTTCATATTGAAACAAAGCCTCAAATCCACAAATATTTAACCCAAAATTAACATTGAAGCTCCAAAATCATCTGATTCGCAAAAATCAAACAACATTTAAATGTAATTTATCAGTACTTCCGAAAATAATCTATTCAATATGCTCTACTAAAATTATTATAAACTAATTTTTGTTAAACATCCATTTGTTTTTACCTTTGGTGCAGTATTTGACAATGTTAAAAAAATTGAAAATGAAAAAATATATAATAGCCATTGCATTGGTTTTTGGAACTGGCGCGGTGATCAACACAACTCTACAATCTTGCTCTACACTTGCAACTTCAGATTTAGGATTAGCGGTTATCAAAAGAGTCTTGTTGGGAGGAATCAATAAAGGGATGAGCATCTACGGAAATAAAGAAGCTTTTCTTCAAAACAATTTAGTAGACAAAGCTTTACCAAAAGAATTGAGAGATATCAATACTACTTTGGAGAAGATCGCTCCCTCTTTGGTAGCAAAAGAAAGAGAATACATTGCTGATGCAGCAGTTTATACAGTTAATATTTCAAGACCGATTCTTGAAAATGCTGTTAATAGCTTAAATGCTCAAGATGTTACCAGAATTATTCAAGGTGAAAAAGGTACTGCAACTTTAATTTTAAAAGAAAAAACTTCTCAGCAACTGGTTGCAGCAATTGCACCGAAAGTTGAGCAGGAACTTAACAAATACGGCATCGTTAAAACCATCAACACCGCTTTATCAGGAAGTAATCTTTTGGGAAGTTTATTGGGTGGAAACAGAAGCAATGTAAATGCAGGTGGATTAAGTATGTTAGCTTCAGAACAGATCGTTAACGGATTATTCAATATCATCGAAGACCACGAAAAGCAAAACTCAGCGTCTCTTCTCGGACCACTTGGAAAATAATTAAATTTTCAGTATATTTATATATAAATTAGTATTCATAATGGACATATTACAAGGAAATCAGCACGCAAATCCTGAAGATTTTTATATTTCACTAAAGGAAAAACTGGAAGGTCATCACGACTTTCCTGAGGATTATCTTTTTAAATTTATAATTCCTACAGATCAGGCAAAGCTTACAGAAATATACAGAGTTTTTGACGGCATTAAATTTACACTGGGAAACAGAGAAAGCAAAAACGGTAAGTACACTGCTTGTAACATCAATGCATTCGTTTTAGATGCAGATCAGGTGGTGAGAATTTACAAAGAGGTGGCAAAAATAGAAGGTGTCATTCTATTATAAAAAAATAAAGTCAGCAATTAAGCTGACTTTTTTATTTCGTATATTTTCTTAATGTTCAATAAAAAATTTCACATTTTCTACAGGTCTTCCGAGCATTGCTACGGAACCTTTGATCAAAATTGGTCTTTGTATCAATGAAGGATTTTCTGATAAAATCTTTAGCCATTCATCTTCTGTAAAGTCTTTTCCGGCATATTTTTCCAGATACAGCTTTTCTTCTTTTCTAATGATGTGAAAAACATTTTCGTTTAGCTTTTTCAAAACCGTTTTCAGTTCAAGAACACTCAACGGATCTTCTATGATGTTGATGATTTCAAACGGCACTCCGTTTTCGTCCAGATACTCTAGTACGGCATTTGATTTTGAGCAGTTTCCGTTATGCAAAACTTTTACCAACATTGTATTTTATATTTAAATGATCTAAATTTCATTAAACAAATTTAGCACCAAAGAACATCATTCCTGATTTAATCTTTACGAAAAGAATATTAAAATAAGCCGTTCAATTCTGTTTCAATTTTTTCTAAAATCAAACCAAAATCCTCAGGTTTTTCTACAAAATCAAGATCGTCAACTTCAATGATCAAAAGTTTTCCTTCCGTATAATTGGAGATCCACTTTTCGTATTTCTGATTTAGCTTAGAAAGATATTCAATGCTGATCGAAGCTTCATATTCTCTTCCTCTTTTGTAAATCTTTTTTACCAGATTCGGAACATCAGATTTTAAATAAATTAATAAATCAGGAGCCGAGACGAAAGTTTTCATCAAATCAAAAAGAGACGCATAATTTGTATAATCTCTGTCTGACAACAACTTCATATCGTTCAGGTTTTCTGCAAAAATATGAGCATCTTCATAGATTGTACGATCCTGAATAATGTTTTTACCGCTGTCTCTGATCTCCTTTACCTGACGAAATCTACTGCCCAAAAAATAAATCTGCAGTGCAAAACTCCACTTGCTCATGTCTGCATAAAAATCTTCCAGATAAGGGTTGTGATCTACATCTTCAAATTGCGCATCCCAACTATAATGCTTTGCCAACATTGTCGTTAAGGTCGTTTTTCCTGCTCCAATATTTCCGGTAACTGCAATGTGCATATTTCGTCTTCTATATTATTTAAAATTGATTGATTCAAAAGCCAAGATCCTGAATTTCATCCAGAAGCTTAATCATATCTGGTTTTTCAGTTTTTTCTTTTATCAGTTCGTCTACAGTTTTTTCCGTGTCATTTTTCGGACTTTCGATGACGGTCTGTATTTTAGAATCCCGGATGTTTTCCAGGTTGTAAAGATAAAGTTTGTTGCCTTTGATTTCAAAATAAGCGAGCGAGTTTTTTTCCACAATTTGCACATCTGGATCTTCGAAAATTTTTGTCACCTCTTTTTCAGGAATATATTTGAAAATTGAATTTTTTGCTACAATTAAAACAAATTCGTTCTCTCTCCTCAATCGTTTCCCATTTTCAAGAGGAGCTTCATATAATTTTTCAAATTTTAAATTATAGATTCTGAATTGATTTTTCGTTAAAATATAAACCTTATTTTCAAAAACCAAAAGATCAATCAAATCGTCAAAACTCGCATCAAAAGGATAGGAATTTATCGTTGTATCATTTCTGAAATTGTATTGTAGAAGACGTTTTGTACTTTCATCCAACAGCCAGATTTGTTGCAGATCTTCAGCATAAGCATGTTTGATATAAGTAAATTTTTGCTTGAAATCTATTTTCTGAATTTCATTTAAATTCTGATCCACAAATTTTATTTCCTGAGCATTTTCAGAGAAAAGAGCAATACTTAAAGGATTTTGTACTCCCTGAACTTTGAAAGGAACCGTAAACATCAATTTACCAAGCTGTTTTCCTAAAGAATCGTACTTCGTAAAACTAAAATCTTTGTTTTTATAGAGATAAATATTTCCATAATCATCCGCAAACAAGTCTCTCACTTCTTTGATTCTCAACGTGTCAAAAGGAAGAACTCTCTGCGCAGAAAGTGAACAGAAAATGAAAATCAAAAAAATTTGTATTAATTTCAAAAAAAATCTACTTTACGAATGATAGCGCTCCGTGAGGAACGCTACCAATTTACATTTATTTTGTTTAAAAGGAATTAAATAACTTAAATTATTTAATTGCGACTTCATATATTTTCGGCCAGTTTTTACCCGTAATCACCATATTGTCACCTTTGAAAGCAATACCGTTAAGTACGTTTTCACTGTTTGCTTTTGTATACTGATCTGCAATTTGAGATAAATCAAATTTACCTACAACCTCACCGTTTGCAGGATTGATTTTCAGAATAACATTTTTATGCCAAACATTTGAATAGATAAATCCTTTGTGATATTCCAATTCATTGATTTGGTCATAAACTTCAGAATTTCCTGCCACAGAAATAAATCTTTCCATTTTTGAAGGATCTTTCGGATTCAGGAAATAAATATTTTTTGTTCCGTCTGAAACCATCAGATATTTTCCGTCAGTCGTCATTCCCCAACCTTCTCCTATTACATTAGGATAAGCAAATTCACTGATAAGTTCAAAAGAATTTTTATCATAAATAAATCCTTTTTTCTCTTTATATGTCAACTGATAAATCTTGTTTCCAAGACTAGAGATACCTTCAGAAAAAACAGTATCCGGTTGTTTTGCTTCTTTTGTAACAGTTTCGCTTCCAAGCTCATATTTCATAAATCTAGAAGCACCTTCTTGTCCTACACTTTCATAAACTGTATTTCCTTCCATGTAGAAACCTTCTGTGAAACTTGTAGGGTTATGAGGATATTCTGCAACCAAAGTGTAACTCATTTTCACTTCAGGATTTTTTGCAAAAACATTGATTGTTGCATCTTGGTTTAAAACCTGTCCGTCTTTCTTTTTGATGTTAAAAGTTACGGCATTATCACCTAACGTAAAATATTTAGAGTCTACAACAAGACTTGAAGTTTCCTTATCTCCAAAACTGATCGAAATACTTTCTGCATTATCCAGAACTTCTTCCGGAAGATTAAGTTTATCACCGAAATGATAACCTTTCGTTTCCATAGAATTGTTGTAATCAGCTAAAGAATTCAGTATTTTTTCGTCATTGTTACAAGATACGAACAACAGAAGCGCTGCAAAACCTATTATTATTTTTTTCTTCATTATTATTTCTAAAATATTTCCCCAAAAATAGCAAATTTTATTTCTCCTTACTAATTTCGGTTACAGGTTGACCAAATTGTAATATGTAACCGTTGTTATCATAAATGGCAAATTCTCTCATTCCCCACTCGAAAGTTTCAATTTTGTAGCAGATTTTTGTGATCGTTTTCAGATCTTCCCAAAGATCATTTACATCATTTACGTTAAAATAAAATGAGCCCGAAAAACCGATTTGAGCAAATTTCTCATGCTTATTCGGTTTTGAAATCATGATTTTCACGCTGTCTTTTTCCAAAAACGCCCACTGCATTTCGGAATTTGCATCAATTAATGAAAATTTTAAAATATGTAAATAAAAACCAATGGTTTCTTCAAAATTTTCTGTCCAGATTACTGGAAAAAACGAATTGAATTTTATCATCAGTTTTGCAGATAAAGTTTCAGACTTTGTCCGATAATCTCGTTCCAACCCTGTGTAAAACTTTCGTTTGAAAAGCCTTCTCCCAAATCTTTCAGATTTTCTGTTCCTTCATGTGTCAAACTAACTTTTGTACCTTCTCCGTCTGATTCAAGTTCCCAAGTTACAATCGTTTTTTCGTCTGAAAATGAAGGATAAAACCAAGTATGCTTCAGTTTTTGATTCTCAATTATTTCTAAAATTTCGATCCGATGAAGGTATTTTTTTTCTTCTCCCGGTTCATAGAAATCAAATGATTTTCCAACTTCAGCTTCAAAATCAGGAATATCAAAATACCATGACTGCATTTCGTTTTTGTCTGTCAATGCTTTCCAGACCTTTTCTATCGGTGCATTGATTTTTTTAGTAACAATAATCGGAGTTTTCATTTTTGTATTTTTTTAAATTAAATTAACTGTGAGCAAATCCTGTAATTTTAGCTTCATCAAAATCAAGCTGCATTTCGATTGTTCTCATAACGTGATCGTCAAATATTTTCTCACGTTTCATTCGGTGAAGTTCGTTTCTCTGAGCCTGGATCAATTGTCGCACAACATCTTTATTTTCATTCATTGCCGTGACGTAATCTCCTGTCGAAGCCATGCATTGAGATTTATCTGCCATCATCAGCATTTCATTTTCAAGTCTGTGTTTCTGATGACGAACCATACTGTTTGTCTCCGTAAGCTCAGAAAAATCCGATTCCAATTTATTTAAAGCAGTTTCCTTCAGCTTTCTCATCAGAATGACTTCCTGTTTTTCTTCAGGCAAATCACTTCCGGCGTCATCAACTTTTAAGAATTTCAAAATCGGAGTCAGCATCAATCCCTGTCCGACTAAAGTTATCAAAATTATCACGAAAGTCACAAATAAAATAATATTACGGTGCGGAAACGCCTCTCCGTTTGGCAAAAATGCAGGAATAGAAAGTGCAGCAGCCAATGAAACGACTCCACGCATCGCTGCAAAACTAATGATAAACGGTTCACGCCAATCGGGTTTCGGATTTTCCGCCCTTAATTTTTTAGACAAAAACCACGGAAAATACATAATGGAATAGCTGTACAATAATCTTGTCAAAATAATTGCGCCACCAATGACGATACTGTAAAAAATACCTTCGGAAATGGTATAATCTTTCATTGCAGCAACAACAATAGGTAATTCCAAACCGATTAAAATAAAAATAATCGTATTCATCACAAAAATAAGCACACTCCAAACATTTCCGGATTGAATTCTGGATGTGTGACTCAGGTAACAATGCGAATTATAAGACATCAACAATCCTCCCGCAACAACAGCCAACACACCTGAAAAATGAAAATGTTCTGCTCCGACATATAAAATGTAAGGAACAATAAGCGTAATAACGGTATCAATATTCGAATTGGAAGGAATCAGTCTTAAAAAGAATCCGAAAAGCAATCCAACAGCAACACCGATTGCGATTCCTCCAACTGCCATGCTGAAAAAATCTCCGATCGCATCTCTCCAGATAAACTGTCCGGAAATCACTGCTGCCAAAGCAAATTTAAATACAATTAAACTCGAAGCATCATTAATTAAACTTTCTCCTTCCAGAATACTTGTTATTTTCTTTGGAATCTTCATATGCTTTAAAACTGAAGTTGCCGCAACTGCATCCGGCGGAGAATTTACTCCTCCCAACAAAAATCCCATTGCGACGGTCAATCCAGGAATTATTGATGAAGAAAGGTAAGCAACTACAATCGAGGTCAGAAAAACCAATCCGAAAGCCATCGAAAAAATCTGCTTTCTCCATTTGTGAAAATCCTGCCAGGAAGTAAACCAAGCGGCTTCAAATAAAATAGGCGGAAGGAAAATCAGAAAAACCAAGTCCGGCTCAATCTCTATATGTGGCATTCCCGGAACAAGACTGATAATCAATCCTGCAATCACAAGAAAAATCGGATAAGCCACTTTTAGCTTTTGTCCAATCATTACCAATATCATTACAGAAAGTAAAACTGCAATGGATATGATGACATAGGTATGAATCATTATTATTTTTTTAAATATTGTTATTTAATTCTAAGTAATAATTTTCGCTTTGTGTTTCAGTGTTTTATGATGAATGATATTTTGAGCTGCAAGGATTTTAATTTCAATAAAATGTAGTTTGAAAATCATCTTTTAAATCTTAACGTTTAAACTGTACTTTACATTACAATATTATTTTTAGCCACAATTGCTGCCGGAAGATCAGTTTCATCCAGCATATCTCTCATATCAATTTCAATGGTGCGGCTAATTTGAGTGATCGGAACGTCATTCGGACTTCCTTCAAACGGATTTACTGACGCTTCACCAACGCTGTCTAAAGTATGAAAACACCAAGTCACCAATAACGAAAAAGGAATATTAAACCACAAAGTATAATCTTCCAATACAGTTCCCTCTCCCATTTTGTCAAATTCTCTGATCAATCCGAACGGTACAAAAATGATAAACATATGCAAAAGATACGTCGTAATCGAAGAGAAGTTTCTCGGATAAGGAAAGTTTTTGATTCTTTCTGCTTTTCCCTGATCATCTGTAAATTTCACCAATTGCTGATTGATTTGCGTCCATTGAAAATCGTTAATTTCATTTTGAGAATAAGCTTCAGACAAATCTTTACTTTGCAAAGCCATCAATTGTGTTGCACGGTTTTTTTTGCTTAAAACATATTGAAGTTCATCTGCAGAAAGATAATTTTCCAGTTCAGCATCCAAAGTTGAAAGTCTTTCGGGAATTTCATATTTCTGCGCATATTCTTTAAACTGTGAAGTACTCATATTTTCCCAGTTTCTGGATTCACGAAGCTGAAAACGAAGTGCCGTCAACCAAGCATAATGACGTCTAAACATCAGTTTTACTTTATCCGAATTCTTCTCAGACAAAGAATCTCTCAGAATATATCCAAAACTCCGGCTGTCGTTAATGATTGCTCCGTAAATTTGTCTGGCTTCCCAAAGTCTGCTGTAACTGGCGTTGTTTTTGAACCCTACGATAAAGGCAACAGCTGTTCCCATAATCGCAATCGGCTGCCACGGAAATGAGACGAAAGTAAATCCAAAATAATAGAGAACAGTTGGAATTGCCGACATGATAAACAGAATGTACAGACTTCTCCTTGTCCACATGATAAATTCTATCGGTCCGAATCTTTTTCCTGAATGCATTTTCTTAGTTTTTAGTTTTTTTAATGAAATTAATTTTTGGTAAACGGAATATTGTTGTAAAATCCGATCTGCACTTGTCCACGGTTTTTATTTTCCTGAATCTGATTCATGTAACCCGCTTCGATTCTCATATTTTTGTTGATGACAAAACCTAAAGCTCCGTAAACTCTGTTTCTGTCGAAAACCGGACTGTCGAGATGCAGGAAAATTTCGTTGTAAGCTGAAAGATACAAAGTTTTTGGAAGCATTTCTTTGTTGGTAACCGGAATGTTAAAACCTAAATAATAACGGAACCTCATCCTGAAATCATACTGGAGAAAACGTTCTTCCAAACGATAACGATGCTGAATATTAAAACGACCGAATTTTTGTTTTGTAATAAATTGCTGGAAAATACGATGTTCAATATTTTCAGTTTTTTCTCCTTGTACATAAGGTTGGCTCAGAATGAAACCATAACCCAATAAAACATTGTTGTTATTTTCGGTAAGATCATAACCAATTCCGGTGCGAATAAGAAGTTGTTCCAAATCTCCGATTCCGTCAAAATTACGATATTGAATTTCGTTATGAAAATTAAGTTTTTTGCTGATTTTGTTGTTTCCAAAATACATATACCACGCTCCAAGATCACTTTTCTGAGCATAATAAGTTGTAGAAAAACCAATAAGGATTATAAAAATCAACTGCCTGAAAATTTTCATGTATTATTCTTTATAATTATTATCTATCGTATTTAACAAATCTAATACTTTAAATCAATAATTGCAAATAATAAATAATCATTTGAATTTTCAGGAAGTGAAAAAAGGGAGCTTACGAAGGAACTTTTTCTTCTAAAACATCGTTTCCGTTTTTATCAAAATAAGTACAAGTCATTTCATTTAAATCCATTCTCCAACCTTCTACTCCGTTTTCTACGCAGTCTTTACAGAATGTCATATAATCTGTTCCACCTTGTTGGTGAAGTTTTAATCTTGTTTTAAATTGATCAAGATTTAAGTTTTCTGAAATTGGTAATGTTTCGTATTTACTACCTGTACTTGCAGAATCATTTTCAGGATCAAAATATTCTGTGTTGCCATCTGCAACATACACTGTATAATGCGAAACACCCAAATTTTTAATTGCCTGAATATATTTCGGAAAATCTGCTCCGCTTTTTACTTTTTGATGTTCTGCTTTGATTTCTTCAATTGTGAATTTCATTTTGTTTGTTTTTTTATATTATTTGTTATTGATTGTGATAATTTTAACGCAAGATCCGCTAAGATTTTTTTAAATTATTAAGAATATTTTTTCGTTCGCAAAGGCGTTTCACTCAGCAAAGATTTTTAAAATTTTTGATTTTTTAAATACTTAAAATGAAAACCGACAAATTAATCTGCCGGTTATTTTTTAACGCAATTTATTTTTAAAATATAAATATTAAGGATGTTGCTGCATTTTCGCAGGATCATCATAATTGACCATCCAGTTTATGCTGAATTTATCGGTAAACATTCCGAAATAAGCGCCCCAGAAAGTATCTGCAAGAGGCATTGTGACTTGTCCGCCTTCAGATAACCCGTTGAATAATTTATCGGCCTCTTCTTTCGAATCTGCATTGATGGAAACTGAAAAATTGTTCCCGACTTTCAGATTAGAAGACCATTCTCCACCTGTGTCACTTCCCATCAACATAGTTTCTTTCGAGATCGGAAGAGAAACATGCATGATCTTGTCTTTGTCTTCTTCTGGTGTTTCTTTACCGTCTTGTGGAGGCATTTCGCCAAAAGTTCCCATGTACGGAAACTCTCCTCCGAAAACTGATTTGTAAAATTCGAATGCAGGTCTGCAATCGCCATTGAATGTTAAGTAAACGTTTACTGTTGCCATAATTTTAGTTTAAATTTTGTGTTTATTATTTTATTTGATAGTTGATTGTTAAAGATAAATTACTAAATGCTCATTACTAATTACCCATTACTAATTTATAATCATCTGTGTTGATCAATCAGAATCATATTTCCGTCGGGATCTTTCAGGAAAATATGTTCGGGTCCGGAAGTTGTTTCGTCGGCTTCTTTTTCTAATATTACCTGATTTTCTTTTAAATGTTTTTGAATTTCGCGCACGTCGTCAAAGGACTCGAGATTCTGTGCATTTTCGTCCCAACCCGGATTGAAAGTCAGCATATTTCCGTCAAACATCGCCTGAAAAAGTCCGATCAATGTCGTTCCGTTTTTCATGATCAGATAATTGCTTTCCATACTTCCTCCCATCGTATTGAAACCTAATTTTTCGTAAAAATCTTTAGATTTTTCGAGATCTTTTACGCTTAAACTGATAGAAAATGCTCCTAATTTCATGCTTATCTATTTTTATTTAAAGCTAATTTATATCCTACGAAAACCAATCCCCAAACCAAAACTCCTAAAACCCAGAACCAAACAGGTGTCGGCAAAACTATCATATTGTAAATGGTGAATGAAAGAAAAATAAGCCCACAAATAACTGCGGCTGTAGGTTTTCCGTTTTTTGCAACTTTAGTCGAAATGAATCCTGAAACCAGAGCTCCTAAAGAGTAACCTACAATCACCATAAATTTACCTAAGAACGGAAGATTTTCGATATAAGCTTTAAACGCATTCATATCTCCTGCTTTCATCCCAACCGGATATGGATATAAGCTATGATTCAATGTTTCTACCGCCCAAACGCAGACAGAACCGACGACAATTCCTGCGATAACTCCTAAAATAAGTCTTAGCATAATTAGTGATTTTTTAATTTAGTTTTAAAATCTAAAGTCCCGTCATAGCTTTTCCAGTTTCCGATCAGTTCGATGTTAGGATTTTCTATTTTCTCAGTTTTCTTGTTCCAGCTAAATGTATAAGTAAATTTTCCTGTAAAAGTACCGGAATGCTTTCCTTTATTTTCTTCAGACAACTCATAATCACCATAAACAGTACTTTTTTTCTTTCCGTCTTTGTACTTTGTAATTGTGATTTTACCTTCGTACTTAGACGTGTTATTTTCAACAACAGAATACCCTGAAATAAAATATTCCTGATCATTTTTTTTGTTTTGTTCAGAAATTTCAACTTTAAGTTTTATGGTTTCGTTTTCATTACCTATGGTTCCAACATAAGGTTTTGACTGATTCAGCCATACATTTGCAATATTCGGCATTTGAGACCATGCAAAATTTGAAATCAGAATGAGAAAAAGTAAAAGTTTTTTCATCTTGTTTTATTTAAATATTACCTTAGAAATATCATCATGGGAAAAATTACTGAACCAGACTTCAGATTCTTTTCCGCTTTCTAAATTTGTAAAAATCCCTTTGAATGTTGTTGTAGAGTAATTTCCTCTATCACTCAAATTTTTCCTTGTCTGAATACGAAATTTGCCTTTGAAAAATCCGTCATCAATATCGGGCTGAGTTCCATTTAACTGAAAATCACCAAAAACCAACATTTCATTTGGATGATCTTTTACATTGAATACATAATTGAAAGTAAGTTTACCTGAACATGTCAACGTTTTTCCGTTCAATATGTAAATACCTTTTACTAAATAGTTTTCCGGCTTTTTAGCATCTTTAGAAACGGTCTCAAATTTTACATCTATTTTACCATCATTTATTTTGCCGTCAAAACCTAATTTTTCATTCAATAAAATTTTACTGAAATCCTGATCTTTCAAAGGAAAATTATTGGTTTGTGCATAAAAAGTAAAAAGAGGGAAAAAAAGCAATAAAATTGTTTTCATCTAATCAGTTTAAACTCCAAACTGAGACAAGTGGTGATTCAAATGTTTTGCAAACATATTATTCCATTCGTCAGATTTTAATTTACCAAAAGAAAAAGACTCTTTTTCGTGAAAAGCCGATGCTCCCAATTGCTGTGTTTTCTGAATATAGCCAATCAATCGTTTCTTTTCATCGTCAAAATTTCTTCTTCCGGAGACCACAAATTGAGGCGCAGTCGGAGAATCTCTTGGATAGGCTTTATCACCAACTACTTTTGGTTTTACGAATCTTTTTAAAATAAATTTTGCGATCGATCCCGGTTTTTTATGTTTTTCCGGCTCGTACACCATTTCGTAAGTGATGCAACAGTGAGCCAACATTTGATCTACCGTCATTCTTCCCCACAAACCGTGTGTATCTTCCACCAAATTATTTATTCTATTGATATAATTCTGAGCGTCTTTCGCATCAAATACATTTTCCATAGTTTATCAAATTGTATAAAAACAAATATAATATTATTTCAGGTGATTTTAATAATTGTTTTTAATCTTCAATGGTGAATTAATGAATAAATCATTGCTTCAAATTGCAACAAAAAACTCCCTACAAAATTTGTAAGGAGTTAAATGCTTTTTATGATTTTAGTTTATTTCTGAACTGCTTTTTTCATTGCAGCATCAGGACGTAGAATCCGGTAACGAACTTCGAGATCTTTCGGAACATAAAAAACCAAAGGCAATTTGCTGTTGTATCTCACAATTTCGGGCTGTAGAGACACAAATTTTTTAGTTTTTTTCTGATCCGGACAACCCATTAAAGTTCCGCCCGTTTCGCCGTTGGATTCTACTTCGTAGTAATTATAACCCCAACCTTGCAAATCCTGAGTGGTAACTTTTCCCATCAAAAAATGCTTGTTGCAATCCAACAATTTTTCTAAACCAACGAAAAATTCAACTTTAAGATCAGCTTCATTTTTTGCAATAGGCAATCGAATATACACTTGTTTAAATCCTTCTTTCGCTTTTGGAAACATGTCAATCTGAAGTTTTTCAAATTTATCTGTTTTCTTCTGAGCCGAAATATTTGCGATGAAGAACACCATTAAAACTGCAGATATTGTTTTCAAAAAATTCATAATTAATGTATTTAAAATTGAGCAATTCCTTAAAGTCAAAAATTATTCCACAATCTCTACATTGCTGCCTTTTGTATGTGCATTCATCTGTGGCGCATAATAATTCTGAATGGTGGTAATTCCGTTTGAGAATTTTCCGGATGCATTGGCAACATAATCATATTCAAATACATATTTTCCTTTCGGCATAGATTCAATATAAAAGTTTGTGGATGCATCTTTTGTCGACTGATAATAGCCTAAACTATTTGTCCATTGATAACCGGAGATGACATCCAAAGGTTCGAATCCTGCAGCTCTCATATCTTTAATATGAATGAATTCCATCGCTCTGTCGGTATTTAAAATCATTCTTACAGTTACTTTATCGCCGACTTTCAATGGAGTTTGAGATGAAATTTTCTGAAGTTCTTCACCGTTTACCGTTTTGATTTTTTTGTACAATTCTTTTGTTATCGAAATGTAATTTTCTGAAGATTTTATTTTATCTAAATCTTCATAATATTGCCAGAATAAACCTCCCTGAATAATTCCTGCACCAGGTTTTGTTACTGTCACCGTAGCTAAATTTTTATCTAAAACATCGGTTTTCAAAGTAGATTTTACATAACCTGTTGCCTGAGTTTCCGGTTTCAATTCTTTTCCTCCCCAAATGATGGTTGCTTTATCACTTTCTGCACTCGTCCATGACTTTCCTGAATTTAAAATCGTAAAGATCACTTCTGAAGTTCCTCTTGAACTTCCCCAAGAATTCACTTCTTTTTGGGTGATCAACCAGATTTTCATGTCTTCGATGAATTTCTGATCATTTGGTTTTAACTTATTGAAAGCCTCCAAAGCTCCTGCATGATTTACCACTTTTGAACTGAACCAACCCCAATCATCCAAATTTTGCTTCCAATAAACGCCTTGTGTTTTTGAGTCTACAGAAGTTTCTTTTAAATAATTTAATAACTTATCTGAAACATCTTTCAACCCGTAATCGCTCATTAACAACGCAGCTCGGTGCAATCCAAAGAAGGTAAAATCGGTAATTTTCGCAGTTTTTGCTTCTTGTTCCACTAAAGATTTTAAAGTTGCTCCTTTTCCTTTTAACGGATATTGTTTTTCCCAATAATTTCTTGTGTCAAGATAATCAAGTGTCCAGTTAGTCCAGACATTTTTTCCTTTACCATCATAATATCTATTGATTTCACTGTCAACATATTGAACTAATTTTGCAACTAACTCTTTCTGTTCTGCACTCTGATAATCTTTCACATTATCTTTTAGCCAAAAATTGATTTTACCTAAATTTTTAAGAACATAAAGTGAAGTTGAATAAGAACTAGGATAACCTTGATACCAGGAAAAACCACCATCAGGATTTTGCAGTTTTTTGAAATCATCCCAATCCTGATTAATTGAGTTTTTCATTGTATTGGCATCAAACAACAGCGCCAGTTTCTGCATTTGCTCCTGTTCATTTTTGCTTTCTAAAACCCATGGAGTTTCGTCCAGTAAAAGCTGTTTCAATTCCTGATTTTTTTCAAGATTTGAATTTAACAATCCTTTGCTTTGATATTCTTCAAAAACAGTTTTCATTTTAGGATTTGCTTTGAATATTTCAGAAGCCAAAACATCGGCAAACCATTTATTAAAGATCACATCCACAGAATTGTTCTGATCATTTTTCAAACTTGGAAGTGCAAACATAATTTCCCAAATCGGATTCGTCGTCAGCTCCAAAGTATTTGAAACATTTGAAATCGTCGTCGAAGTTGTATTTTTAAGATTTTCCAGTTCAAAAGTTTTTGTTTCGCCTTCTTTTACAAAAATCGGCAATGCATCTGTCACCAACATTCTGTTTGGTAAAATCGCGATTGCTTTTTGTTCACCATCAGAATATTTTCCTTGTCCACTCAGCGGAGTGGAACTGGCAACGACTTTCAAAATAATCGAAGAAACGTTGTTTGGAACTTTCACTTTCCACGTCAAAGCTGAGTTTCCGTTTTCATTTAAATCGAAATTCTGAACGCTTGAATTCAAACCAAATTTAGACGAAATATCTTCATTCGTAAAAGCATCTAAAATTTGCAAACTTGCAGAACCATTTAATTTTTTGCTTGTCAAGTTTGATAATTTAGATTGTAAATTCAATTCATCGCCTTCTCTCAAAAATCTTGGATAGTTTGGTGTAACTGAAAATTCTTTTTGCGTCACCACTTCTTTTTCTAAGGTTGCTGCTCTTGCGTCTTTTGTGTGTGCTAAGAACATTAATTTCCATTTTGTTAAAGCTTCCGGAGAAGTGAATTCAAAGTTGACATTTCCTTCTGAATCTGTTTCTAAATCTGGATAAAAGAATGCGGTTTCGTTTAGGTTTTGACGGACTGGGATTTTTTCTAAATCTTCTTTGGAAGATTGTATTTCAATTAATGCATCTTCATTTGCAACAGTATTACTAGCTACAGAACTACTTTTTCTTATAACAGTTTTACTATATCCTAATACGACAACTTCTTCCAGTTTTGCTTCTCTTGGTGCTGCAACAGGTGAAGCAATACTAGATTCTATTTCCATTGCAGTAACTTTTTTTGCTTTTGGACAACCATTATACTCCGTTGAACCTGGAACTGTAGGACAAGCATCATCTTTATCTAAAACACCATCACCATCTGCATCCGAAACAAATCCTAAATTACGGTCAAACCAACTAAACTGCGGAACAGATACAAATTTCCCACTATAATACTGCATTCTCTTCTGATAATACTTTTGAGCCAGATTTTCTCTGATCTCATAAGAACTAAAGAATGAATAAGATGTATACAATTTCTGCCAGTCAAAACTATTCACAGCAAACTGATCTAAAGACATATCGTACATATTGGCTAAAACTTCGGCATTGATCTTTTCTTTGTCATTTCCTGAAACTTTTACCGACCATTTTTCTTTAGAATTAGGCTCTATCTTATCTCTGAAAGTTGTTGTTTCAATTTTCAAAGGTTGTTCAGCATCTTTTATTTTCAGATTAACCGTTTTATTCTGTACATCATTAAAAGCGACCAACTGAAACTGAATATTTAAATCACTTACACTTTTTCCCTTCGGAATCTCACGAGTATATTCTAAAATTCCGTTTTTAAATCTTTGAGTTTCCGAAATTGTTTTTCCTGAACCATCTTGTACAAAAACATTGACCAAAGCATCAGGAATTGCAGAATAAACATAAATTTTAGCTTTCTCGCCTCTTGAGAATTCATTTTTCGGTGCCAAAACCGTTAAGAAATTTTTCTGATTGGGTTTCAAAGATTTTTTATCCCAAACACTAAAGTTTTGCGTTGATTTTATCGTGTCTTTACCTTCAATATTGTATAATTCAAGTTGATAATCTCCTGCTTCTAATTTTCCTAAATCAAGATTGGTTGATAGTTTTTCGTTGTCAGGTGATGGTTGTTGTGTTTTTTCAAAAACGATTGTTGATTTCCAATTTTTTACTTCATCATTTTTATCATATAAATCATGTGGAAATTTGCTGATAAATTCTTCTTTTGAAAATTTCGGTAAATTCTGAACTTCTGCTTTAAAATTGTCTCTGAAAATTCTGTTAGCCACCTCAAGTTTTGATAATTTAATCTGATAGGTCTTTTTAAGATTTTGTTCGTTGTAATTTTTTGTTTCAACTTTCAATTTTACATTTTCATCTGCGAAAGTGTTTTTAATCTCATCAGCTTTGATGTAATGAGAAACTGAGGCAACTTTCAGATTCGTGTTTGCCGTTTGTGTTTCACCATTGATGTCAGTCGCCGAAGCACTGATTTGGTAATTATCAATCTGAATCCCTTCTAATTTTTCATCTTTTTTAAGATCTAATTTTATCGTAAATACTCCTATCTCATTGGTTTTTGCTTCACCAAGAATCGAGTTCTCATTATCATTATCGTTTGGATACCATGGGAAATATCTCCAACGGATGTTTTGTTTTTTGATTTCGTAATTAATGTTTGTATTACTCAGCGCCACACCAGAAAACATCATTGCTTTTCCTTTCAGTTCAATTGTTTGTCCGTATTTGTATTCATCTTTTACAGGTTCAAAAGTGACTTCAAATTTCGGACGTTTGTATTCTTCAACCTGAAAATATTTGTATCCGTTTGAATTCCCATCCGTTGAAAGGCTGAAATTTCCGTTTAGTTTACCTTTTGGCAAAACAAAACTTCCATGATAAGAACCAAACTCATTCGTCGTGAAATCCTGAAAAGAAACTTCCTGATTATTGGCATCTTTCAACATTATTTTTTGCTTTAAATTTGATACAACAGATTCAGCTTCCTGCTCTATTTTTGTATTGATTACTTTGAAATAAACGGTTTGTCCTGGTCGGTAAATCGCTCTGTCTGTAAAAATCTGTGCTTTTGTACGGGTTTCCTTATTAGGATTATAATCTTCCTCATATCCGCGATTGCCATAGACTTGCATTATTTGAAAGTCATTTGTTTTCGGCTGATGAATTAAAAAAGTTCTGTAATAATCTGTGCTTGCGGTATTTGGAAATTTGAAGACTCCTTTTTCGTCAGTTTTACCCGCAATTTTTTTATTTAAAGTTTTGTTTTGTACAAATTCATGAAAAGTCAGAATTTCATTAGTAATAGGCTTTCCGTTTTCGGCATTGACTAATTTAAGCTCGTTTGAAAGTTGGTTTCTGTCATTTTTAGACTGATAAATAATCTTATGATTTGAAACTAAAAAATAAAAATTATGGTCACTTTCTTCATCTAGTTTTGATCCTTCAACCGAATATTCTGCAACATAAATCCCTGACGAAAGCGGTTTGATTTCCAATGACGTTTTGTGAAGTTGATAATCTTGAGGATCATTCAACTGAAAAACCTCTTTTCTCAACAAATTTTTCTTCACCTTTGAATACGCATCATTGTAAGGATTTCTTGAATATTGCATAAATGACTGAAGATTATCTTTTACTTCATAAATGTTTACTGAAAATTCTTTAACATTTTTAAACTCTGCAACCAGATGAATAGGTTTATTTGGCTGAGTTTGTTGTTCATATTTTAAGCTTAAATATGGATTGATGATTTGGTTTTCCTTATTTTTAATATTCTCTAAAAATGGTGACTTCGGAAATTGAGTTTTTGTCAGATTTCCTATTTCTAAAGCTTCTTTTTGCTTGTTTTTAATAACAAGTTCGTTCATGATTTCTTCCATCACAAGAACTTTATAATCGCCATCGACATTAGATTTAACTAAATTCTGAAGTTGTTCTAATTTATCTTTACAGTGAGTAAACTGACAATTTTCAGACAATTTCTGATGCATAAAATACAGCTTTGCATTTCCTGAATTCTGAGCGATTAATTCATCAAAAATCAGATTAATTAAAAATCTGTTTTCACTCAATTCATTTTTTGTAAACAATCCATTATCCGATAAAAAACTCACTTTTTTAAGAAAATACCAATCCAGCAAAGTCGGGAAATAGGCAATATCAGTGGTGTTAGAAAAAGCATCTTTATATTTTGCGAAAGAAACTTTTTTCATCGCTTCTTTTTCTGCGTCAAGTGCTTTATAATTTTTATTTAAATAATTTTTAAAATCAAGTTTACTCCAGGTTTCAATCTGAGAAATATCCTGAGAATTCATATTCGTTCTGCTATTGATTTCCCAAGAATGCTCATTGTAATAATCAAACATAAAACCAGACAACAAAACCTTATACATCAAAAGATCGTCACCTTTCAGATTCTTTTCTGCATTCTGAAGTTTAACAAAAAACTTAGAAGCCGAATCGTTTTTATCATCATCTGTGGTTTGATTGACAATACTAAATTCCGCTTTCAAAGAACGAATCAGCTGTAGTGCATTATTTTCTTTCATGGCTTGATTTTGTATGTCTAAAATGATAGGCAGAGTAGATTTAAAATTTCCTTTACCTGTACTTTCCTGAACTTTTTTCCATTGTTCATCATACTTTTTTTGTGAAAAAACCACAGAAAAACTCGACAACAATAGAAGCAGGAACAAAATCTTGGAATATCTTTGCATAAATGTTATTTTTACTTAATGAATTGCTTAAAAGTACTGAAAAAATCTATCATAGACAGCCAATTATACGTCTCTTTGATGGGAACTTTTTTCGCAGTATTTTTCATGCTTGAGCAAAACACATTCCGATTTCCGTCTGTACTTTTGATATTTATAACGTATTTCAGTGGATATCTATATACGAAATATCAGAAAACCAAACATTTTCCTTATATCTTGATTTTAAATGTAATGACGGGAATAATTTCTGCAGTTTTGATTATTTTTAACCATAACGAAATTCGATTGGTAAAATGGTTTGTCATTGTAGTTTTAGGATTACTGTACAATAGCTTTTTTCTCGAAAATTATATAAGAAAAATCCCTTTATTGAAAGTGTTTTATGTAGGTTTGGTCTGGGCTTTGGTAAACTCCTGGCTAACTCTACCTGAATTTAATTTTCCCATATTTCTCATCAGTTTCTTTTTTGTGACAGCACTCGTTTTACCTTTTGATATTCGCGATATGAAAAGTGATACCGTTCAGACGTTTCCAAAATTAATTGGAGTTCAAAACACAAAATATCTTGCCTACATTTTGGTTTTTGCTTCAGCTATTTTATCTGTTTTTTATCTTAAAATTCAATTTTCACTTAGCTTTTTTTTAACCTCCATCTTTACATTTATTTTGATTTACTATTCTAAGAATTCTAATAAAGATTCATATTATTCTTTTTGGGTAGAAAGCTGTTCGGGCTTGCCGTTTCTGTTTTTAATTCTGTCCGAAAAGTTTTACCTTTACTGAAAATTTGGTGTTATGGAAAATATTGAAATCTTAAGAAGTAATCTTGTCGAAAAAATTTTTTCAACTAAAAACATAAACCTTTTGCAGGCAATTGATGATATTCTTTCATCAGTAAGTACAAAAGATGAGCAATATACATTCTCCGAATCTCAGAAAGAACTTCTTTTACTAGCTGAAGAAGATATTAAATATGGAAGAACTATTACGGATGAAGAACTTCGAAAATTAGACGAAGAATGGATGAAGTAAAAATTATTTGGACTAATATAGCAATTGCGCAAAGAAATAAAGTTTTTGATTATTGGAATAACAGAAATAAAAGTACTACCTATTCGAAAAAAATTAATATCGCTATTTACGAAAAAATTGATGTTTTAAAAACTAACCCACTTGTAGGAAATTTTGGAAATTTAAAACCTTTTAGAGTCTTATATTTAGGAAATTTCAGTCTCGTTTACAGATATTCAGAATCTGTCATTTATATCATTGCGTTTTGGGACAATCGTCAGAATCCTAGCAAATTAAAGAAACTTCTAGGATTATGATCATCAAAAAACTCACCCTTTACAATTTTAAAAACCATTCTGAGAAAAAGTTTGAGTTTTCTCCACAAATTAATTGCTTTGTAGGAAATAATGGTGCCGGAAAAACCAATATTCTTGATGCACTGCATTATTTATCGGTTGGGAAAAGTTTCTTAGGTAACACCGACATTAATAATATCAAAACGGACGAAGATTTTTTCACGATCGACGCTGAAATCCAGAACGAAGACAGCGAAGACAGCATTAAAATATCCCAACCCAAAGAAGCCAAAAAGATCATTAAAAAAAATGATAAAAGCTACGATCGGATGGCAGATCACATCGGTTATTTACCAAGCGTAATGATTTCGCCATACGATTCAAACCTGATTTCTGATTCGGGAGAAAGTCGCAGGAAGTTTTTAGATTCTATGATTTCTCAGACTGATTCCGGGTATCTCTTTGATTTAATTCAGTATCAGAAAACCATTCAGCAAAGAAATGCTTTGTTGAAGTATTTTGCAAAAAACAGAGTTTGGGATAAAGATTCTTTAGAAATCTATGATGATCCGATCACTAAATCCGGAACGAAAATCTTTGATAAAAGAAAAGAATTTGTCGCAAAGCTTAATCCTATTGTTCAGAATTTTTATGAGATCATTTCTGGTGGGAAAGAAACGGTCTCTGTAATTTACGAATCTCATTTATTTGAAGATTCTTTTGAAAATTTATTAAATGAAAGTTTAGATAAAGACAGAATGTTGACTTACACTTCAAAAGGAATTCATAAAGATGATTTGCTTTTCGAAATGGACTCTGTTTTAATAAAAAAAATCGGTTCCCAAGGACAGCAAAAATCTTTTTTAATTTCGCTAAAACTGGCTCAAATGAGTTTAGTAAAAGAACTCACCGGAAAAACTCCGATTCTTTTGCTGGACGATATTTTTGATAAATTGGATGATACTCGCGTTGCACAGTTAATTAAATTGGTTAATCAGGAAAATTTCGGCCAGATTTTTATTACTGATACGCACAGAGAACGTACGGAAAGTGTGGTGAAGAAAATCAATGAGGAAAGTATAATTTTTGAAATATAAAATTTATGAAGAAAATTTTATATTTAATATTCATTTTCTGTTCATTTATCATTTTTGGACAAAAGAAATATTCTACTAATGAAATTTTGAAAATTTTTCCATTTAGTAAAGCAACGAAAGTAAAAATGATTTCCTATAATAAAGATTTTTTAAGTGAATTTCCAATTCCATTACCCCCAATCGGACATGGAATTGATTCTGCAACAATTAAAAAAATGATGGCGGAACAAAAATTTCCTATCAAACTGGAAAATATTTTAGGCAAAGAAAATCTAAACGGAATTGACCAATCAAAAACTCTTAATTTTAAAGAAATTTTTGAATTATCAAAATTACTCTACAACACTTGCGGTAAATTTTCAAGTGATTTGCGGGAAGCAAATAAATGTTTTTTTCCTAGGAATGCTATTCTATTTTACGATGAGAATGATAAAATTTTTGAAATTCTTGAAATTTGTTTTGAATGTCAAAGAATACGATTCACTTCAGAAAATTCATTAGAAATAAACGAAATGTGTCTTAACTTTTATTCTCAATTAGAAAAACTATTCAAAGACAACGGTTTTCAAACACAACCAATCAGAAACTATTAATGAAACGAAATAAAAAACGCGAATTTCAATCCTCGGAACTGGTAAAATCTTTTGCGAGAATTTATGGTTTTGAAGATAAATTATTGGCTTTTGAAATTAAAGATTTTCTTGAAGAATATCTTGATGAAAGCTTATTTAACGAAATTGAAAGTGTAAATATCGAAGAAAAAATAATCACCATAAAAATAGATTCTCCGTTATTGAAAAGTGATTTTAAAATGCGTAAAAGCGTTTATCTAAAAAAATTTCAGGACAAATTTGGTAAAGATAAATTTAATGATCTTCAGATTTTGTAGGAATTGTATTCTGCATCATATTAGAAGTTTTATGATCAAAAGTCGAACGCAACGGAATGAAAAATTTCAACGGATTCTTTAAGAAATACCTAAAAATTTCTTTATAAATTTCACTTACCTCACCGAAATTTAATTTTCTCGATCTGAACGCTAAAAACATCGACAAACTGAAACTTACCAAAAAGTTGAAGAAACCAATAATGAAAACCGTAAGCAAGGCAATCCAAAAAGTATAAGAATCTACACTGAAATCTTTTCCGTATAATCCCAAAGCGAAATTTCCTGCCGCAAACGTAATGTGGCGAATATCAAGATCTAATCCGAAAAACAAACCAATCGGGGCGGTTGCTCCTAGGAAAACCCCAAACCAAAAATTCGAAACGATTCCTGCCCAGTTTTTAGCATAATATTTTGAAAGACTTTTGGCAAATTTAGCTCCAAAAACCCTTTTAATAGATTGATTTTTAGCAATTCTATCCGGAATCTGAAAAAAGATCGAATTGTTACCAATATTTCCGGAAATAATTCCAGAAATAAAGAGATAAAAACCTGCAATACTTGCATGAAGAATCGCTTTTGAGTTAAACGGATCAAGATCTTTCAACAATTTTTCTGATTTTTCAACCGCTAAATTTTGGGAGAAAAACACATCCAAACCATAAATAATCGCCAATGCGATAGGGAACGCAAGCAAAACATTTCCGACAAATGCTATAAATTGACTTCTGAATAATTTGGAAACCAAATCTGCAAATTCAATATTGTTTCTATTGGAATTCCCCTGCTCCGAAAGCACTTTGGTCATTGTCGCAGCCGTCATAGCAGGCTGCTTTGTTGCCAAAGTAAATCCCATCAGATAAATCATCACAAATCCCATTGCGTAATTCAGCGAGTATAAAAATGCATGGAAAAAATCACTTCCGGGCATAAAACCATATAACATTTTCAACACACATAAAGCACCTACAATAATTCCACCACCACTCGCTTTGTAAAACATTTTCATGTATTGTTTGCGGTTGGATGTGATGTAGTGACTTCCCGTTTCTGCAGTGTGATTGGTAATAAGGTGAGAAATCATTCTCGTGCTGTCGTTGAAAAGCTCTGAAATATTATTCTTATGAGATTTATAACTTAAAATATTCAGCATTAATTGTTTAGACTTAATAACAACATCTTCATCGCTATCAATAACCAACAAATTTACAATCTCATAAATTCTCTGAGTCTGTTGACGTATTTTTAAAAGAGCCTGATTGATTTTTCCTGAAATACCGTATTTAGAAGAGTTTTTAAAAGCAATATTCACAAAGTCATGGCATTGCTCAATATAAATTTTGATCTGCTTATATCTGCTGTCTTTGGAAGTCAACTGAATATCAGGATTTATCTTAAATTCTTCAGCCAAAGCTTCGAGCTCATTTTGTAAAGCCAAAAACGGATTGTCAAAATTTTTGTATTCGGGAGCCATTCTCACGACCTCAACTTCAAGAGCCATCCCGGTAACACGCCATGAAAGAATATTCATCGAAAAAATAAGTTCTCTTTTTACTTTTTGTCTTTGAATAAAATCTGAAATACCAAGAATATGAAAAAACTCATTTATTTCATTTTCAGGAAGATTATGGAGATATTCCAAATCTTTTTTGGGTCTGAAGCTTATATTATCAACTAAGTACCAAACCGTATTTTCGTTTTCTACAGGTGGTAGAACTTTATTAAGAATCCGTTTTTTTAATTCAGGGAAAAAGGCATTCTCTGATAAAATATTTGCCTCAGTAAGAGATAAATTGAATGGTCTTCCTACAAAAATATTGTGAATATAATATCTGAAATTGTCTGCCAAGTCAGGATTTGCCTTAAAACAATTGAGAACATCAGTAAAATCTGCTTTCTTTATGCTTTCCAAAAATTCGGCAAAGGCTTCCAGAGAAGAGGTTTCGTTCTTAAAAGAAAAATATTTTTTAAGAACAGCTTCAAAATTTTTTGTACTTGTACTGAGAAATTTCATTAGTACAAAGATACTATTTCAAACTTACATTTCTCATTTGTCGCATAATCCAGTTGTGTTTCTTTCTCAGATATGAAGATGGGTTTTTGGGATCGTATTTTTTAGGATTGGGCAAAACAGCTGCAATCCAGGCTGCTTCTGAAGTATTCAGATCTTTTGAAGGTTTCCCGAAGTAATATTGTGACGCAGCCTCAATGCCAAAAACACCCTGTCCCATTTCAATAGAATTCAAATATCTCTCAAGAATGATGTCTTTACTCCATACTTTTTCGATGATGAAAGTATACATCGCTTCAAGCCCTTTTCTGATCCAGCTTCTTCCCTGCCAAAGAAAAACATTTTTTGCAGTCTGCTGAGAAATTGTACTTCCTCCTCGCAGTTTTTTGCCTTTTTCATTGTTCTTCATCGCTTTTTCGATCGCTGTATAATCAAAACCGTTATGATTAAAAAACTTTTGATCTTCGGACGCAATTACTGCTTTTTTTACATTATTTCCCATATCATCATAAGAAATATAATCACGATTGAGCTTTCCGTACTCGAAAAGTCCGCCAATTTGTGTAATGGTGATGGGTGGATTAAAAAATCTTCCCCAGATGATGAATACTACGTTCAGAACAAGAACGATAAAAATGAATTGCTTTATTTTCTTCCACATATGCTAAAAAACTACTGCAAAAATAAAAAAATCCCGCGATCTATTGTAATTCTTTCATATAAGTCAGCTGATAATCGGGCAAAAGTTCTGGGTGAAAGATCTTTATATAATCTTTCAGGATAAGATCGGCACGAACTACTCCACTTTCAAAAAAATCATTTGATTTCTGTTTTTCCTTTGCTGTAACACCATAGATTTTACCTTTATTGAAAACTTCAAGTTTACAGTAGTACGGATTGATATTCAGCAATTCCTGCTTTGAAAGGTGATTTCCTGCATTGACCCAATATTGAGTCTGTTTAGATTTTGAATATACCTCTTCAAAACTCATGGTTACAGCCTTTTCTTCAAAATTATCTTTTAAAATATAATCTGCGTTGGCATCAGCAATATAATTCGCAGTGAATGTTTTACCGCCCGGCAAATACCAAATATCGCCGTATATTTCGTTGGCTAAAACTTTCGGTTGCGATTTTGATGTTGAAGCCAATTTTCTTAAATCATTATAATTTTTCTTAATTTCTTTGTATTTCTTTTCTGCTAATTCTTCCTTTCCAAAAAGTTTACCGAAAAGTTTGAGGTAAGCTGTTTTCTCTAAAGGCTTTTGTTCCATATACTCATCTAAAAATATAACCTGAATCCCGTTATTTTTTAAAAGTTGATAAGTATTGTCGAAACTTGCGATATAATTAGTGAAAATCGCATCCGGTTTTAAGGAAATAATCTTTTCAATATCATATTTTTGTTCGTTTCCTACAGTTTGAATTTTCCCCTGTGTTATTAAATGATTAATTTTTTCTGAATAAATATATTCCGGACTTGAAACTCCAATCACTGAATTTTCTACATCAATCTCAGAAATATAACCTAACAAGCTGGAATTTAGTAAAATAACTTTTTTCAGAGGAATTTGGTCAGATTTAAAATCATATTTAAATTTTCCCGACTCGAAATGAAAATTATCGTCATTTTCTTTATAATTCAGCTTTGATGACAAAGAAATGACATCAGACTGTGATTTTTTTTGTTCTTGTTTACAGGAGATTACCGACAAAAGTGCAATAATTAGTAAAAAATTCAGTTTCATCTTTCAAAGAAAGCAAAAAAGTCTTATATTTGCAAACCTTTAAATAAGGCCTCGTGGCGCAACTGAATAGCGCATCTGATTACGGCTCAGAAGGTTACAGGTTTGAATCCTGTCGAGGTCACAAGACCGACATTTGAAGTTTTTTCACTTCTTTGTCGGTTTTTTTTATTTCCTAACTCTTTGTTAATCAAAGCAATATTACCGGCCAAACTGTTGATTTTTGTGGTTTGAAAATACTCACCATCGAAAGTTAACTTTTCAGGATATATCAAACCAACGATTGCTCTTTTGTCAATTGTATTTGCATTATTATATCTTTCAGAGATGTTTATAATAGAGGAATAATCTCTTAATTTTACCGAAGTGTTCAAATAATCTCACTTTATCTGCATAACTTAAAAAAGTGCCTTGACCACTGAAATGCACTTTAGGATTTTCCTTTTCTTTATTTTTCAATATAAAATTTATTGTTTCCAAAGCTTCTTTATGTTGGTCATTAATTACATATAAATTAATAAAGTATATAAAGCCCATCCACTATAACTATCACTTTTTTGTCTGTTACGTGGGTGTAAAGCTAAATCCCGCAGATATTTGGCCTCATTAATAGCTTTGTCTATCTCAAGCATAATTTTATAAAACCACATCCGGTTTAGACATAAGTCTCTGCTTCAACAATATCATAATTCTCATTTTTAATAAATTATTGTAAATGTATTAAAGTCAGCATTGAATTCATCAAAATAAACTTTTCTTTATGCTTCACTTAATAAGTCAACTTTTAACGAAAATATATTATCCTGTCTGACAGAATCGGTTATCCATGACGTGGACTTGGCTGACCGAAAGCATAACTTGTAAGTAGTAGAGAAATTAAAATTACTAGACTTTTCATCTTGATATGATTACATTTTGTAGCTTTTATTTAAATTAATCAAATTGGTAAAGCTATTTTTTAACCGTTTTTATTTCCCAAATATTATCTTTCTTTAAAAGCCGTATTTTGTCATTTGAATTAAAGATAGAAATGTTGGGTATCTTACTCATATTGGTCGATCCGGACAATTTTAAGGTATTTAACTCAGAATTCATTTCAATCGAGTTTAAGCTTTTACAGGTGAATAAAAAATCAACATTTTCAATACGCGGACAATCGTCAATTTCAATTTTACCGATTTTATTTTCACAGGAAGATCCTGAAATAGTTTTTAAACTTCTACAGTTACTTATTCGCAAATTTCGAATACTTTTGAAAGAAAATACACCGGAAATATCAGTTAGATCAGGAATGTTATCAAGAGATAAATAGTCTAGTGAAATATTTTCAAAATTGCCTTGAAAAACCTCTAAGTGAACATAGGATAATTTAAGCTCTTTGAGCTCAGAATATAGTTTTAGGTTATTCATATTTTTTATTATCACTTTATCATCTTTCTCATGATGCAAACTTCCGGCATCAATTTTAATTTTTTTTATGGTAAGCGGTAAATAATCCGGAATTTCATCGATATGCGTCAGACTGCCTAAAGTAATTTCTTCCAGATGACGAAGATTTTTAATATTCCGAACGTCTGTTTTAAAATTTTTAATTTTGTTGTCATATGTTCTGCCATTTGAGCCTTGTTCGATAATCAATTTTTTGATCAAATTCTGTTTGCTGAATTTAGGAAATTCTTTAAGATAAGCTACTTTAAAGATTGAAAGCTCTTCTAGTGAGTTTAAATTTCTAATTGCATTGATATCGTGCAGGTTCCCGCAATCTCCGATGTACAGATAAGAAAGAGCATTTAATTTTAAGTCTTTAAATGACAATGTTTCTCCTTCATATCCGTAAATGCTTAAACTTTTTAGATTGGGAAACTCATTTAAGAAAGATAAATCGTCATTTTTAACATTGTAAAAATTCAGTGTAAGGGTTGTTGTGTAAAAGAAATTTTTAAATTCTTTAGGTATTTCCCTAAGATTATAGAGCGTTAGTTGCAAACGGTCTGAATTTTTAAGTTTTGATATTTTAGTTAGATCAGATGTAGAATCAATAACAATAACGTCAGCGCCTAAAAAGTTTTCATCACTGATTTTGTCGATATTTCGATATACCGGACCAGGTTGGCAAAAACCATGAATGTTAATAATTAAGAATAAGAAAGTGAATATAATTTTCATTTCAGAATGCGTTTTTTTAGTTGACAACCAAAGTTAAATTGTTATTACTCGTATTCCTGCTTGTATTCTTTGCGCTGTAAGGTGTGGTAAGCCAGCCATTTTTATTCATTACAAATCTGAATTCATAGGTTTTCCCCCTTTCGAATTGAGATGCAGGCAGAACCAATTCAAAAGTATTTCCACCTCTGGAAATCATTTGATAAACTTTATTCTCAGAATTCCAGTTGTTGAACGAACCGGCGACAGACATTTTTAAAATCGCTTCCGTATTTAAATTTCCGGGAATATTGTAAGTGAAAATTACTTTGTCATTTTCAATACGATAACCATAAATTTTCTTTCTGATATTCGGCTTCTTTATGATATCATTTATCACCGATTCCTCGCTTTCCAGATAGGGATTTGCCAAATGTTTATCAACCAGTCCTGCGATATGATTAGCAATAAGATAGAGAGGTGGATAAGAATTATAACGGTAGCCGTTTGACATAAAAATGACCGATAGATTCTTATCTGGAAAAGTGCTGTAAACACTGACATTGCCGCCTGAAAAACCATAAGACATTATACCTCCCACTTTTGTAATTTCCCAGCCGTGAGTAAAAGAATCATGCTTATTGCCGTAATTAAAAGGTTTCCACATCAACTTTTTCGTATCGTCCTTTAATAATTGATTTTTATTTAACTGAATACTCCACCGTAAAAGATCAGGTAGCGAAATTGCCAATCCGTTAGCCGAATGCGACCTTGTACCTCCTATGTGTTGTAGTTTTAGATAATGTTTGAGAGAATCGTTGTAAACATATTTCTGAACACGATTTGGTATTTGTGCAAGAGAATTTGAAGAAAATATTACCTTCTTCTCAGCGTCGTAAAATTGATTTTTCATCACGTAATCATCAAATGTTTGCCCGCTAATCTTTTCGATAATCATACCCAATAGCATAAAATTCGTCTGATTATAGCTAAACTGATTTCCAGTTTCAAATTCCATTTTTTCCTTTGACAATCTTTCAAAAACCTGATCATTAGATGAATCGGCAAGTATGTCCTCATAACGGGCAAAATCTGGAATGCCTGAAGAATGGGACAAAAGATTTTCTATTCTCACATCCCGCCATTTTTCAGGTAGACCTTTTACATAATTTGAGATTTTATCATTTAGAGAAAGCTTTCCATCTTCAATCAATTGAAAAACTGCGACACTTGCAATTAACTTGGTTGTAGAATAAATTCTGAAAAGAGAATTTGAATCTACTTCTTTATTAGACTCCAGATTTTCTCTGCCGTAGTATTTCTCAAAAACAATCTTATCATTTTTTACAATCCCGACCGCTAATCCCGGGATCTCAAAAGTATTCATTGCGTCTACAAGATAATTATCAATTAATTTCGTCTGCTTCGTTTTCTGACAAAAACCTAATAGTGAGATATTTGTAAGTAATAGTATTAATAATTTTATTTTCATAATTGATTAATTTTAGAACGAGGACAATTCTGCCATCACTATATCACAGTGTACAATTGGTATTACATTCGTTTGTCATTAAATGTCAGTTTTTTATAAGATTAATTCATCCGTAATGTCTCCAGAAAATTTATGTTTATAATTTAAACGGCTTTTGCTCTGTTGCTACTTACCGAAAAATAATGAATATCGCTGCTGAAATTTGAAAAACATTATAGAGCTTAATTAAATAGATATTAATATATGAAAAATGAAATGACCAATCTTAAAAATACTGAAAACCTGTATCGCCGCCAGTAAAAGTTTTCCTTCAAATATTTTACAGAGACAAGCAAATAAAATACAGAAGAATCCCACCAGTGAAATTTGTAATAATTTGATAATGTAATTTTTAAAAATCATTGTTTTATGATCTAATGTCTAATTCAAAATATAATATTGTCTTATGGAATATTTGTAAACAGCATTATGAGCAGTCCAATTACTGCTACAGTGGTGATAGCCTTATCCATACTTATGAGTGGTTTGCGTTTTATAAAAGCATATGGCAACATTACTAAACCAATAAAAATAAAAAAGTAAGACCATTTGCTGTCTTCATCTGAAAATTTATTTCTTAATTCGATCTCAATGTAGTTTTGGCCATTCTTTCCAAGTCCGTAAACATTGTTGTAATTGTTCCAAATGGTGCTTCCATTCAAATCTCCAACTTCGGATTTTTTTACTTTAAGTTCTATTTTTTCACCGGAAACAATATTTTTCTGAAGAGAACGGTGATCGGTTGCCTTGTACTCCATTGCTGTGATTTTAAATTCACGCTTATATTCTTTGGTTTTAAGAATTATATCACTGTAATCAGATGACTTAATCTTATAATGACGATATTTTGGAGAGCCTTGAAGTGTCACGTAAATTGTGCTCAGTTCATTGTCAGATAAAGAATTGTTACGAAGAGCAAGATAAAGAAAAACCAATATGATTAATGACGATGTAGCCAAGATGAAAACTCGTGTACCTTTTATCATTGATTGATCACGTGTATTTTTTGTTTCATTGTGTCGTCGTTTGTACTTACTGTTCCGGCTCATAAAATTAATGTATTTGTCCCCTGTATCTCCATTGTTGTAGAATAACCAAACCTTTCAGCTTCTTCAATTGCAGTTTATCGCCATCGCTTCTTCCACCGACCCAATATCAAAAACCAGTGTATTGTGATTTCCACTAAGCATTGCGGGCATGTAGTTATCATACCTGGTATAATCTAAGATCTCCTGATTATTGGTATAAGTGATACAGGTATTTGAGCTTTCAAACTTTAAGACAACTCTTAACGTCTTGCCATAACTATAAGAAAAAGGAGGTACAATTCCTTTTTCAAATCCTTCCGCTTCAAGATAGTCAGTATGGGATTGTTGTGGTTCTATTTCAATTACCTCAATGATCTGATTACTTTGATCGTAAAGAATCAAACTTACTTTTGAGGCCGTTGAATTACTGTACTGGTATTCTGTTGTTATAAAGTATTCAACCTGCTGATCACAGGAAAATAGCATAAACACAAGAGGGAGAAAATATTTTACGACTTTTTTCATTTATTTCTATTTCTTATTAATTAATAGTTAATTGCTCTATTGCAAAGATTCCTAAGGACTGCCTTATTGTATTCCATTATTGTAACAGTAATACGCAAAGCACATAATCAAGGCTCTTTGAGCAATCATTTTTCATTGTATTTTTTACAAACAAGAACTATTATTGATGATCATATTAAAAATTAATGCATGTTAGATCACTGCAATTTTTGCTGTAAAATTAATAAAATAAATCATTAAGTAAAGAAAAGCTTTAAAATGAATAATTCACCATTAAAAAAGTGAATTATTCATCTAATACCTTATAAAAATATCAAATTTTTATATTTATTTGAATAATCAAAAATATATTACTAATATTACCAAAATAATTTGATATATAAATAATATTTATTTTATTATGTAAATAACTGTTTATTAGATCATTAAAATAAATAATATGGATATAAAAATGCATTATTTTGTAATTATTTCACTATAAAATGATAAAATATCATTCAAATTTAATTTTTTGCTATTACTTTTTAGTCATGAATTATATTACAAATAAAAATTATTTAACAAAACTACTCATCATTACTTTCATTCCCATATGACTCAGATCTATCCCTTTCATTACCTTATTAGTTCTAAAAAGAACGGACATTTCAGTCAGTGGATCCGTTCTTTATTCTCATTCTGGCTATGAGATTTATATTCATCCCAACAATACCGAAAACTTGATTTGTTTAAAGAATATTATTTTTTTTGGCGAATGTTTCGATTTTGAAAATCCGGCACACAGTAATAAGGAGATCGTAGAATATCTTCAAAAATGTGATTTTAAGGAAAAGATTGATAAGATTGAAAGGCTTTCGGGATTCTTTATCATTATTTTTTCAGAGAACAGAAATACGTATGTTTTTAATGACGCAACAGGTCAATTGGAAATTTTCATATATCAAAAAGATAGCGATCTATATATAAGTTCTCAACCAAATCTTATAACACATATTTCTAAAAAAACGGATTACCATGATAATCTACCATCTTATATTGCCAATGAAAAAATAAATATTTTCAGCAGAACGCCTTACAAACATATTACAAAGCTAATCTCAAATTTTTATTATGATGTAAATGAATGCAAGTACTCCAGAATTCCGCGGACCGATTATCTTCCCAAACTTAGCAATTACCAGGTAGCTGGTTTGGCGCTTGGGATACTTCAAAATTCAATTGTTAGCATGGCGTCCAGAAAGAAGTTAGGAATAGCAGTTACGGCAGGTTGGGATTCAAGAATATTATTTGCATCATCACTTTTCAGTTCAAAAAACATTAGTTATTATGTGTTAAATCATCCGTCAGAATATGGCAAACAGGACGTAAAAACAGCTCGGGAAGTTGCTGACTGTTTCGCAAAAAAATTAAATATTATAGATTATGATTTAGTCTCCGCAAAGTGTGAGAATGAAAGTATAGATTTATGGAAAGATGACAAAAAGATCCGGAAGATATCGAATGTGATGAATAATCATTATCCGAATACATACCTCATAAATGGGAATGTTAGCGAAATTGCCAGAAACTTCTACGATCCGCTTCCCAATAAATTATCAGTGGATGATGTTTGTTATATTATAGGAATTAAAAATGGAAATTATGAGAAAGAAGCTGTTTCAGAATGGTTAAACAAGGCAGATCCTAATGTTCATTTGCTAGATTCAATTTATTGGGAGCACAAAATGCCAAATTGGGCCGGTAGTAACAAATCTATTTCAAATACATGCAATACCATTATATCTCCATTTAACAACAGATACTTATTGAATTTGCTGCTTTCAACAGACCGGAGGGACAGAGACAAATATTTTCATAAAATCTATCTTTTAATACTGGAAATGATCGATGAAAAATTGACTAAAATTCCGATCAACCCTACTGAAAAGAACCGTCAGATTTGTTTGATGAAACGTCTTCACATATACCCTGCATACAGATATCTATATTTTAAGAGTAGGAAGCTGAAGTTTTAGCTTTTTCAATTCAACTTAAAATTAGAAACTGAAGACTTCATCTAATTAACAGTTTAGCAAATTTTTATAGATTCAAATAAATAAAAGATATACTATGAAATTAAAAAAAAATCCTGATTCTAAATTTTCTTTTATTCAACTTTATTATTTTCGGACAGGAAAATATCACAGAAAAAATTCAAGGTCGACGGAGGCTTTGAATTTAGAATTGTTCCTTTTAATTTTAGAAATGCAATATTCAGATTTACAAATTACTGTGTAAAATATTACCCTGAACAACAATTACCAACTTTCAAATTATAATGTCCTCCGCAGTTTAAATTCAATTTCCAATTCTGACGGATAGCCTATTTCAAAATGTTTTCAACCTAGGCTTTCTTTAGCTTGACTAACGTTCTTCTTGTGCTAAAATGCTGCTTTCAGTTATGCGGATTATCAAATACACTAATTCTGATCTATGTAAATTGCGTTATACAGCAACACCAAATACTATACTATATTATAAAAAAACTTAAGAGTAAAAATAAAAACGATGAAATACCTTTTAGCCTTCATTTTCATGTTTATGATAAGCAGTGATCTATATGCTCAACAAAGTATAAAAATTGACGAACTATTGACGACCTACGAGAAGATGAATCAATTCAGCGGTTCAGTACTTATTGCAGAAAAAGGAAGAATTATCTTAAAAAAAAGCTATGGTTTTAAAGATGCGGAAGCCTTCAAGAAGAATACAAATGATAGTCAGTACAAAATTTTTTCAGCTACAAAAATGTTTACTGCTACAGTAATTTTGAAAATGGCAGAAGAGAAAAAGATTTCTTTAGATGACAAACTTTCAAAATATTATCCTGACTTTCCGAAAGGAGATAGCATCACAATAAAAAATATGCTTTCACACACATCGGGAATATCAGAAACTGAAGATACAGAAAACACCAAAAATGAAGAAACTTTTGTAAAATACATTTCCCAGCAGCCATTGAATTTTTCTCCGGGAAAAAACTGGAGCTACTCCAACTCCAATTATTATTTACTGGGATATATAATTAAAAAAGTCAGTGGTTTAGAGTATAATGAAGCTATCGAAAATTTGATTTTAAAGCCCCTTAAAATGACTGCAAGCGGATTTCATTTTAATGATCTCAATAGTATAAACAAAGCAACAGGTTACGAATTCATTGATGGAAAAAATTCTAACAGGGCGCTGCTTTTTAAAACTGACCATCCTTTTGCTGCCGGCGCAATGTATTCTACGATCGACGACCTGTATAAATTCAGCGAAGCATTGTATAGCGGTACAATACTGACAAAAAAGAGTGTTGAGATGATGTCTACGCCATACCTTAATGACCATTATGGTTTTGCTCAGGAGATTTACCGCGTCAGAAACTCTACTGCAACACAGATAGGTCATGGTGGCAGTGGCCCCGGTTTTAAATGTAGATTTTCAAGGGATCTTAAAAATGATATTACCATTATCATACTCACCAACTCAGAGATGATCTCAGGAAAAGCAGTAGATAATATTACCGATATAATCTACAACAAGTCTTATACTGCAAAAAGCAGTAATAGAACAACAATAGAAGATTTGCAAAAATTGCAAGGTATCTACTCCTTCGAGTCACAAAATTATTACGTCAATGTTGTCAACAAAACTGTAATTTTTAATGGCAACGGTATTCCAAGACTGCCTTTATCGCCTGTCAGTAAAACTGATTACAAACTTTTTGAAAATTTTAAACTCAGGTTTAATGCAGATGTTAAAGGAAATATAGAATCGGTCAGGATAATCAACGGTCAGGAAACAAAAACCGCTTAAAAAGTATCTGGCAAGTTGAACTGGGGAATCATTGGCAATGCCACTTCCGAAGGTTGGGGTGGAAAAGACATTATTATGAGTGTAAATCCTGAAAATTCTTGCATTTATTATTTAAAGAAAGTTAAACTCTCGAAAGGAGACTTTAGATTCAGAATGAATAATGATTGGGGAAACAGTATCGGATTAAATCTGGACGGCAGTTTGGTCTATGATGGGTATAATCTCAAAATTTCAGAGGATGGGCTTTACGATGTTGTTTTGGATATAAGTATCAAGTCTAAACCAAAATATTCAGTTGAAAAATTGGATTGAAATAGATCCGATTTTTTTCTTTATTTTCTACAATTAAAATTTTTATTATCGCGCAAAATGACTTCATTTTTTAATTGATTTGTAACTACAGTAGTAATCGTTTTGTGAAATTAATATTAACCTCAGACTTTTTGAAGCTTTGCAGAGGAGCATAAAGACAGAAGTTCTAACTAGCACAAATGTAAGCAAAACCATTTTTTCTATGTACTAATTTACATAATACAAGCAAGAAATGGTTTATTAAATTAAAAGAATGAAGAAGGATTTCTGTAATAGTTTACTTTTAGACAAAACTTTACTAGATGAAACATAAATATTTTCAATTTTTTTATTTATTTTTTGTAGTAAATTAAAAGTAGATCATTTCCAATAGTTGCTTTATATGAATTAACTTCTGCTCCGACAATTAATTTATTTCGTAACTTTTTTAAATTGAATTTGTCTTTTTTGAAAATCTCAATGGCTTGAACAGGTTCCTCTTTTTTATCATCAACTCCAATCAGGATAATTCTTTCTTGTGTAAATAGATTTATTTTGTTGTCTGAATCTATGCTGTTCATGTAAATGTTAAGAAAATCAATTGAGGCTTTTTCTTTAGATGAAATATTTATAATTTTATGTCTTCGTAATCCGTAAGTTCCATATGTTTGAATATCTTTATTCTCTGTTGAATATTTCTGGTCGTATTTAAACTTTCCGATCAGTAATTCAGTTTTGGATTGGCTATTAACGGAATTTGAATTTAGTATAGCAAACAGGTTGATTTGGTTTTTTATCAAATATATTTTTTCATCTTTCGAAGTCTGAAAATTCTTGAACAGATGCTGCGTTTTATTTTCACTAAAAATAGTATTCCAAATAGAATCCTTTTCTTTTTTACTCAAAACATAAGTATTTATATACAAAGAAGGAGAAAATGATGATTCAGGTTGTGAACCTTTGCCATTTAAACTTGAAATTACATTGACTAACGAATTTTTTGCTACCAATAGTGAATCCTGTCCGAAAACGAAATGAGACAGGAACAGTAGAGAAAAGAATAGGTAAAGTTTAGTTTTAATTTTTCGGGTTGACTTAATCATTTTATTTAGGCTTTTAAAATTATTTTTTACCACTAAATTTTATAAATAATGCAATATCATTTAGTTTTTTATAAATTACCAAATCAAAAATTGGATTGTTTGAATGTAAGGCTTAGCCTATCCAATCTTTTTTCTTTGACAAAGCAATGTGGAATATAGTTTTAGCACTTATAAATCATTTTAGGGTTTAACCATCCTTCTAAACTATTGTTTACAGCGTTTACAGCGTTGATTGTATGCTAACGAGTGCACACATGCATTGCTCATTTCCTCCTCCAATCAACCCGTGAATACTACAAATTATTTTTGTCAAAAAACACCAACTATTTTTGATCACATTATAAAAAAAATACTTAATTCTCTAAGAAAAGTTGTTGAAGGTTGGGTCGCATCATATTCTCGAAGTTGAGGAAAATAGAAGTTCAACCTAACGAGAACCAGCCATTTTTTTTGGCTATTAACATAAGTCTTTTATAATTTTCCATTATCAAAAACCCCTTTGCAATTGCTACTATTATATTTTTTATTTGAAACTCTTAAATTCTGATTACCACTTATTTCAAGACATCGAATTTTAGAAAGAAAATTTAAAGACGGTAAGCTTTTAATTGCAGAAAAATAAATATATAATTTCTCTAGATTAATAGATTGTTCAATATTTCGAATGTCAGTTAGATTATCAGCTCTCCAAATAGTTATTTCTTTTATATCTTTTGTGAGAGTATTTGGAAACTTCTTTATCGAAGACTCGAATAAGAAAAAGATTTTAAGCTTAGTTAATAAAGAAAGATTGCGGAAATTAAATTTTTCTTGAACATATCCAAGCTCTAATTCTTCAATATTATTTTGAAAAGTGAATTCAGGAAGATATTTTAAATTTTTGGAGGATAAATCTAATTTTTTCAAATTAATCATATTTTCTATTCCAGAAGCGTTTTTGTATTCACCAATAATCATTAATTCTTCAATATTTTGAAGATATTGAAACCCTTTTGGAATTTGATCATCAGAGTAATTCAGGATAGTTAACTTACTTAAATTTTTCAATTTTCCCAATGCTGAAACGTCCTTTAGATTATTGGACACTATGATTAAATATTTAAGGTTATCAAGTTTCGAAAACTCGTCAGGGACTTTGTCTAAATCAAAATGCAAAGCTAAATTTTCTAGACCATCTAGAATGCTTAATTTTTTCAGATCCGTTCCGTTATTAATAGTAATGTATTTTATTTTGCAATCTGAGTTTAGGCATTTATCAATGTCTGTTTGTGTCAGATCATTCAATGAACCGCCGACTTCAGACCAACCAGGTTGTGCAAAACAATAAGTATTGAATGCTAGTAGAATGAATAATATGGTATATTTGGCTTCTGTTTTCATAAGATTTCTGCGAACTTACTTATATATCCGCTACATCATAGCGCAAATCCAACAAAAATAGAACGGATATGCGAATATTTGTGAGTAATATTTTTTGCTAAAATAATATTATTTCTTGTTAAGTATCGTTCCGAACATTTAATAAATATAAACTTATTTTTCAGCCTTCATAGTCTTTATTTCTTCATCTGTATGATGATCCAGAATTTTAGCATACCGGTAAAAGGTTGCTCTAGTCAATGCGAATGGTTTATAAATATCTTCCGGACGTAGTGTTGGATCTTTATAAATCGAACGTAGAAGAAGGAGCTTCGAAATTATTTCTGCTGTGTACCCCTTTGGTCTTCCACCGGTTCTCCCTCTAGCTCTTGCCGATTGTAATCCCGCATTAGTACTTTCTCGTATCAACTCTCTTTCATATTCAGCCAGAGAAGCCATCGTTTTGTGAGATTATTTGAAAAAATTTGCCTTTAATTCTTTTTGTTTCTACCCAACCATAAATTCTATTCAATATAACATTGGATATTTCAATCATCACAATTACAGCTTCCAACTTAGAGTGGTAAGAAATCTTATTATCTGTCTTTCCAATAAAAGTTTTCAGAGTATTTTTTCTTTCTGATGCTAAAGTCGTTGCATTTAGTATATGTTTATTACTGAAATGTACAAAACCGGATGTTTCATTATAAACATTTTCAATCCAAGGAAGTTCTTCCGAAGCCTTTTCTTTGAGATTTGCATCAGTCATTTTCTTTCCGTTTCGGTCTTTAATATTTCTAATTGTAGCTCCCATCCAAACATCTTTAGCAAAAGCGTGCGGTTCTTTGACTAACAATGCGGCTAAAAGTCTTAAATAATTATCAAGATGAGAGCTAACCAAATGCGAAGCTGAAATAAAATTTGATGAATTTATAAGGGTTTCAAAGCCAAAAATAAGAGATGAACTCCTATTTAAAATACCTAAATATAATAATCGAGTGCATACAATCCTTTTCCACTTTTAAAGTCAAAGATGTTTATAGATTAAAAATTTTTAATCTAGCATGTAAATCAATATTCTTAAGGAAAAATTTCAATTGTTTAATTTTTTACTAAAAATTAAGATTCATTTTTCATACGTCAAGTTTTGTCGCTTCCAGCATTGATATTTGCATCATGATAAACAAACAAAATGAAACTTGATATTAAAAATTAAGGTGGAAAATTTGGCCCGAAACCACCTAAAAAAATAAGGCTAAAACTTGAAGTAAACTCTACTAAAAAGAACCTTCAAATCTTAACCCTTATAAAATCAAACAAATTTAAGAAAATGTCAACAAACAACAATGCGTCTCAGACGTTATTCAGATTTGTGAGTTTAAGAAACCCACAACTTACAGAAACAAAAAGAAGAAATCTCGGTTTTATTCATCGTCCATCTGGAGCGAAAGGAATTTTCGATGATGCAGTTTCATCAAGAAGCGACAGAACTTTAAAACTTCAGGCTTTATCTTCTAAAATCATAGATTTTACTCCTTCAGCTATTAAAACAGAAAAGGAATTAGAAACAGGAGTGTTTGCAACTCTTTTGGTAATCGGAAGAAAAATTTCAAAAAAAGAAACTCTTTCTAAATGGGATTGGGAATATACAAAAGAATATTACAGTTCTCTGATCGACAGCAATAAAGAATTGACTTTAGATGCTATGAAAATTTTTGATAATCTTTGGAATAATCTTATTTATCAAATTGTCAGTCAGAAAGATTTTTACGTAAAAGAAGCAATTAGCCATATTTTAAAAGCGATTCATATCGGTTTTGCACAGAATATGGACATCAATGAAGATGTATTGAAAGCAAATGGTGATAAAAAGCCTTTAGATAATGCACTCAATGGTAAAATAGTAATGCCGAAGTATCTATTTCTGGAAGAAGATAATCTAAGCACTGGAAATAATGTGGCTTTAAAATCAGAAGCTTCTGCAAATGTATCACTTGCTCCGAAAGATTTGGAGAGATTAAATTCTGTTGCCAAAAACGATTTGATTGTTACAGAATCTTTATTGAGAAAAGAGAAACTTGAAAAGCTAAATTCAGAATTACAAAAACTTCAAAAATCATATCATAAATCGAGTGAGAAAGCTTATCAAACAGAATATGAAAAATATAAAGATAGCTATCGAAAAGAATTAGAAGAATACGAAAAAATTTCTGAACAGATCGATATTTTACTCGAACAGAAAGCTTCTGAAGAAGAATTACAGAGATTATATAATCACTTAAAAGAATTAAATCTTCCGAGATTTGTATTTTCATATAAAAATGAAATTACTCTTTCTGATCTTCAGGAAAAGTTATCTCCTGAATCATTAGATTTATTTATTGAACTATGCTCAGCTCAGGACATCAACGAAAAATTTCGTTTAGAAATACAAACAAATGCAAAACGTCAAGTAATATCGGACACGGAACTGAGAATTGGGGATCAGTATCTTCAAATTGATGAAAGTTTTGACACTTACAATGAAGTAATTTCTCACGTTCAGAACAATATTGCTGAAACTATGCAAACTGCTTTAGATAAAGCAACTTTTGAACAGACACAGTATGCAAATATTGGAGGAGCTTTAATTCCAATAGTAAATGCACGATCAATAACTCATTTAGCATATAATTTACAGGCAGTATGGTCAAGATCGATTTTTATTCCTAATAATGGATTTATTAATTTCTCTTTTGAAGTACAGGATAATTCTTGGAGTGTTGCCAATGCAAAAATATTATTAGAATCTAATACCGGCGTTCATCAGGAAACAATAAGTAATATTTCTGTGCTTAATAATATGATTAGTTTTCCGGCGATAATGGTCAATAAATTTGCATCTATTTCAAAAATAAGAATTGATATTTATTTTAATAATGGAAGTGAAGCTTATCTGGAATTATTAAAAATTCCTAATAATCAATTATTAACAGGAATTCTTACATTAAAAGAGCGCACAGAAAACCCGATAAAAGATTCTGAAGAAACTTACAAAAGAAAGAATTTCGGAATTAAAAGATTGGGAGTTGCCGATTTCCTTAAAGTTGTACAAAGTGTTCATGCTTATGTTCCGGGAGAGGTTTCGAATATCGAAAATGTAATGGCAAGTGAATTAAGACATAAATCTTCCGTTGCAAGAGATTACTCTGAAATTACAGACACAACATCAAAATCTCAGGAAACAGAAAAAATTTCTGACACTTCTAAAACTTCAAGAACAGACATGCAGACCGAAGTTGCTAAAGAAGTAGAAAAACAACAAGCTATTACAGCCCATACAAGAGCAACTTACGGAGGATACGGAATGTCATTTGAAATTGGTGCAGAATATGCAAACAATACTGCGCAACATGACAGTACGAGACAGGCTGTAATGAAATCTCAGGAAATTACGGAAAGAGCCATGGAAAGAGTTCTTACCAAAATTTCTGAAGAAAGAGTTCAAAAAATCATTAAAGAGTACACAGAAACTAACGTTCACGAATTTGACAACCGAGGAAAAGCTCTTACAACCAATGAACCGCCTCAACACATCACAGGAGTTTACAGATGGATTGATAAGAAAATGAAAAACCAGATTTATAATTATGGTAAACGTAACATGTTTGAATTTATGGTTCCTGAGCCGGCAAGATTACACAGATTGTCTTTAGCTGTATCAAAAGGACAGGTTCTTACAGCCCCTATCGATCCAAGAAAAGCTGACAGACCTTACAATATGCCGGATCCTAAATCTGCCACAAAAGCTTTATTACAATATTGGGCTCAGATTTACGGTGTAAAACTGACAGATCTTCCTAAAGAGGATGCTGAAATTTATCAAGAAATTAAAGGAAGACCAAACTCTACGGGTTCATTCGGAGCAGTCGGAACTCCTATAAACATTACGCCTAATTATGCTGCCAAAACAATGAAATTAGGATTTTATATGAATAGAAACTCTTCATGGCACAATAGTAATTTCTATTGCAGCAACGGAAGAGGCGGTGACAGGGATTTAAGTTTTGGTGGAAAAATTAATCAGGGTACAGTAATGGAAACCGGATTAAATATCGAAGGAGCATTTAATTTCTTATACAGAGGAAGAAATATTGAAGATGTAACTCTTAACGTAACATTATATTGTAAATTATCTGACACATTTATGCAGACTTGGCAACAAGAGAATTTCAATTTAATCATTACAGCTTACGAAGAAGCGTACAAAAAATTCCAGGAAGAACAAGCCAGACTCGATGCCGAGCAAAAAGAGAAAGAAGCTGCAGCCAAAGAAAAAACAGGAACTTTCTACAGATACATGGAACATGATGTTCTTAAACATAACTGTATCGCTTATCTCTTACAAGATTATTTGAGTGTTTTAGGACAAGTAATGACCAACGGAGCAGAGAAAGATACTGTAATGGAAAATTATCAGGTTTATTTAGGTGAAGATCTTGATAAATATACTGCTCTTGCGAAATTTATGGAACAAGCTTTTGAGTGGGAAATTATGGATTATACATTCTATCCATACTATTGGGCAAATCGTAAATTGTGGCAGGAAATGTACGTTTCTGAAAGTACAGATCCTTTATTCAGAAGTTTCTTACAAGCAGGTATGGCAAGAGTAATTGTTACTGTAAAACCAGGCTTTGAAGATGCTGTCAATTTCTTCTTAACTACAGGAAAAATCTGGAATGGTGGCGAAGTTCCTGTAATTGGAGATCCGATGTACATGTCTATTGTTGATGAAATGCGTCAACCAACAGGAAAACCGCAAGGAAAATACTGGATTACGAGAGTTCCCACAACACTTACGATTATTCAGGATAAATCTACAGGATTACCGGTCGATCAACCGTTACCGATTTTCCCGGAATTAGATTCTGCTAATTGTGAAAATCCTTTAGAATTAGAGACTAAAACCAGCTTTGAACCGAGAGATGTTCAATTATCTCATGGTACTGTTGATAATAGCACATTAGACTAATCAAATGAACGAAATGGCGGTTTACTGCCGTCATTTCTATTTTTTAACGATAAGATTTAATAATATGAAAATTATAAAGAATTTGGGAATTCCTAAAGTAAAAGCATTGGGGTTGGGAAATGCCATTATAGATGAAAAATCAGTAAATAATGAAAATGATAAATATTTTGTCGGAGCCAATTGGTCATCAAGAAATGTGAAATTTGGGCAGTTTGTAACACTAAATATTTCATTACATTCTTTTCAAAAGAATAGCAAAATGACTATTTTTCTGTATGAAAAAAATACAGTTCAAGATAGATTATTAGATTCGAAAACACTTCAGATAAATAGTAATAGATTCTCAGTAAAGTTTTTGATAAAAGAAGATTATATGGATTTATTATATGAATGGGGAGAAGATAAAAAACTTGAATTTTATTGTAAAATAGATTATTTAAATTCAACAATCTATCATGAATATAAAAATCCACTAATTGTCAAGTTTGATTTAAAAACAATAGACGGATGTAAACCTGTGATTAATTTTCCCTATTCTAAAGACGATGTAAGCGAAGATAACTTCCCATATACAAGTAATGTTTTTAAAACAATCTCAGAAATTTCAGATTTAATTAAAGTTTATTCTCAGTTATACAAAGTTCCTGAGATTGCAGTTGCAGGTGCGATTGCTGATGAATACAATTCGAGAAAAGGGTGGAGAAAATCTGTAGATTGGTTTCAAGACGATGTTCTGATTAACTGGATGCCAAACTTCGCAATTGAGTTTGACACGTTTATAAACTCTAATAAAAAGTTGTTAAATTCCACAAAACATGATTTAGGGATTGGTAATATCAAACTTGAAACGGCTAAAGAATTATATAATCTGTATCCACAAACTTTTAAAAAGAAAAACTGGGATTATACTGATTTGGTTGACTATATCAGGTCTGATAACGGAACAGTGCATTTAGCTACTTTGGTAATAAAAAAAGCAAAAAGTTTATTTGATAGTCATATAAAACAGTTTACTCAGGAAAAACAAGAGGCAATATTAGTAACCTACTATAAACAAGGCGACTCTTATTATAAAAAATTTATTGAAAAACTAAAGAAAAATCCAAACCATCAAATAGGTTCTGGAGAAGGATGTAGAGTTTGTATGCAGAGAGATAGAATAAAAAGGGCATTAGATAAGAAATTATAAGATTAATTTTATAACTTTAGTCAAATTAATTTTATGGAAATAACAATTTTTATTTTGTTGATAATTCTCTTTGGGAATATATATTTTTTTATTAAAAAAAGTCGTGTTAAGGTTATCAATTTTAATTTAATTTTATTTGTAATATTTCTTATTATTTCTGTAATAGTTGTGTTCTTTCAAGGAAAACAAAAAATTATGGATGCAATAATTGGTAGCTTACTTTTTCCAATCTTTTTTTTAATACAAATCTTAACAAATTTTATTATTATAAAATACAATTTGACAAATAAGTATATCCTTTATATTCTATATTTTATTCTTATTTCAGGTTTTTTTTCCTTTATATACGGTATTATTTTGACTGGATTTTTGTAAGTATACTTTTTACAAATTTAAATGACACATGTTTCTGCCGGCAATAAGTTGCTTTGTAGTAAAGATGAAAAAAACGCAATACCCGGAGTACACTTTGAAAAATAATTAAAAATAAAAAAATTAATCTTTTACTTACTAATCGTTGGCTTGATGTTATCATGCAAAAAAAAGAATGAATTTAAAGAAAATAGTAATAATACAAAAATTGTAAATCAGACCAATGAGCATATAACCGAGAGGGATTCTGTGAATGGCAATGAATATGTTTACTATTTTAAAACAGAAAAAAATAATTCTTCTAATGTTGAATATAAAAGATTAGATTCTTTAATAATTTTAAAGAAAGGTAAAAAATATGTATTAAACCTTATTGATAAAAATATTTCTACTGGTGTTATAGAAGGTGGAGTTTATTCTAATCTTGATTATAATTTTGATGGTGTAAATGATATCATGCTATATCCTCATATAACAAGTCATTCGGTTTATAATAAAAATTATATCGCTGATTTTTTTATTTTCAATAAAGAAAATCAAAAATATGAAAACATAGCGGAATTAGATACCATCGCTAATTTGGACGTTTGTAAAGAAGGAAGATATTTAGTTTCAAATGACGGTGTTTTTTTGAGAAAATATATATGGAAGGGAAAAAATCTTGAATTAGTAAAAACAATTAAAGAAAGTCAGGCTGAAAATGAAAATAATGATATCCAGTGTAAATAAAATGTACATGCAAATTCATTTATTTTTAAGAAAATAATTAAACTATAATGTTAGTTCGGTATTTTAAATACCGAACTTTTTTATATAAAAACGCTTATCTAGTTTTTAAATATTTTAGATATGAAAGCACCTCTTAAAACTGTTTTGGTAATTTTAGGGGTAATTGTATACTCTTGTAATGATAAAAAGGTTCAAAATAAAGAGATCACTTCAAATATTTATGATACTCTTGAATCTCCTTCACCCGAACCAGAATACTTAAATGATCAGAAAAAATATATACTACTAAGTATAACTAATATTAATGTTCAAGATATTAATCCTGTATTTTTAGAACTATTAAGAGACAAAAAAATATAAGAACTGAAAATTTATATACAAATAAATCTTTTATTAATGGATCTGTAAGAAACATTTACAATTTATACTACAAAGGAAATTTCTTATAAGAGCAGGAGAATATAAAAATGAAGGGGATTTGATGATATATGATTTTATTTACGACGATAATAATCAATATCAAATTACTGGTGCTAATTTGAAGAATGAATTAGAAAAATTAAATATCGATAATAATTATGAATATTTTGATTATTTTAAAGGAAATGGCTTTGTTTATTTTCTTGATAAAATCAATAATAAAATCACAGTTGTTAGTTTTTCGGAGGTAAGTGGAAATCAAGAATATGAAATCATGAAAAAATTTGCGGATGAACATAAAAGTGAATTTGATGAGATAATTTTTGCAAATGCGACAAGTATGGAAACGCTAAAAATATAGTTAAGCTAAAATATTCACAAAATAAAAGTATTCAAAAAAGATTCTATCACAAAGATAGATATGTGAAAGTTTACTTTGCACATAAATACAAAATTTCAAAGAAAATAAGAATAATTATTTTTATATCAATCTTATTTGGTTTATTCAGTCCTTATCAAAAAAGCCCATATTCTATGATAAAAATGGATCTACTTTATAAGGATAAACAAGCTAATATTTACTTAATAGGCAAGATAGATGTAGCAAGTGAAAAGAATCCACAAGATAATAAAACAGTCTATCTAGATAATGTTCTTTATAAAGATAAAGTTATAAAGCTAAAACAATTAGTGAATGTTGCAACATTTCACCAAATAGGAACTCGCGATAAAAAGGATGTTTTTGTAAAAGGTATTTTTGAAGATAAAAAATATAAATATATTTTTTGAAATCATCCCGCTTCATCACCTAATATAAAAGTAACATGTCCGGTCCTAAAAATCCGATACAGATTATAGGTCAAAAATAATTAATTAAACTAAAGTAAAAACGTTTTTGCTTTGGTTTTTTGTTTTGTAAGTTTTCATTTGCAATGTTTGTTGTTCGTGCATTTGGTTTGGAGTCAGGTAATGGTTGGAAAAGTGAGGACGCAATTCGTTGTAAATCTCTATTGATTCATCCACTATTTTTCTTCTCAACGGTGTTTTAAGATCATATTTATCAATATCAAATTCTTGTTTTAAAATCCCATTAATCCTTTCTGCCACCACATTCTCATAAGGATCTGAGTTTTGCGTCATACTGCATTTGATATGATTCCTTTCCAATAGTCTTTGATATTCATTCGAGCAATATTGCAGACCCCGGTCAGAATGATGTATCAGCGATTCTAAATTCACTTTTTTATTTCTCAAAGCTTTCTTTAAGGCGATTAAACTACTTTCCGTATTCAAATTGTCTGCTACGTGATGTCCTACGATTTTCTTGGAATAAGCATCTGTTATCAGACTTAGATAACTGGGATTTGCCCTGTTTCCAATATAGGTAATGTCTGCAACCCAAACTTGATTCGGTTTGTTGATTTGGTAATCCAATATCATATTTTTATGCTTTCTGAAGCGATGATGCGAGTTGGTCGTGACGTGATAACTTCTCTTGGGAACAATCAGTAAATGATTGGCCCGTAAAATGTCGAAGAATTTGTCTCTGCCAATATTCAGTAATTTCAAAGATTCTTTTAACATAAAATACAATTTCTTACCACCAATTTTTGGCTGCATCATACGCTTTTCCTCCACCAATGCGACAACTTGCTGAGCTTTGCTAATACGCATGGTGCTTCGTTTCAAACTTCGATAATAGACTTGTCTATCCAATCCGGACAATCCACAGGTGAAAATCAGAGTTTCTCTTTCTGTTCTGCGGAAGTTGCTGATTGTTCGGATGCGGAGTTTTTTCGTATATCAATCTGATATTCATTCTCTGCAAGGTCGATCATCATATCGAAGAAAATTGCCTTTTTATCGGCAATGTAGGCTTGTCTTTCAAGTAATGCTTTTTGTTTTTCGAGCAATTTTACTTCAGCCTCAAGTTCCATAATTCTTTGTTCAGGAGTTTTTTGCATAGCATTTGGTGTTTGATTGTCCCAATCAAAGTTACCATATTTTCTGAGCCAGCTCACAACGGTGGAGCGGGATTGTATCGCATATTTCTTACGACATTCGGTAATTCCTAATTTACCTATTTCAATTTCTTTCACAATTTGAAGTTTAAAACTCAAACTGTAATCTTTCTGCGTGCGCTTTACGTAGAGCGTTTCTAAGGGTTCCTTCATAACGATTGTTTTTTTTTGTATCGCTATTTCAGGACTAGACAATATTTTATTGCCTTTTGTAAGTCTACAGGGTTATTATATTTACTGATGATCCCCTGCATAGCTTTCACTTGGGCATTGAGTTCTTCAATATTTTTAACCTGTTTACCACCTATGTTGATATCAAGATCCTTCCTATCAGCAAGATTAGTTCTCTCAAAAGAAAAAGGATCGTTGTAAAAATCCATCAGCAATTTCTTTCTCTGAGCTTCATTTATTTTTACTGCTTTATTCCCAAAATTTGACTCTAAAAAATCATTCATATCAACATTTTTGATAAGCTTCTCATTTTTTACCAGCTTGTAAATGAAATTATTTTTATCATCATAAATTTCAAAAACTAAACCGGGTAATCCCGTAAACTTATAAGGACCTTCATTTAAAGGAACATCGGTGCTGAACCATGCAATCCAGTGTCGTCCGCCAAAGTCTGCTGTAGCTCGTTGAACAATATAATCATTGAACTTTTTTGTCTCCTTATCGATCTCCCAATGAATAGGATCTGTCGTACTATATGTGTAATAGTCAAATTTGATATTAAGAAAGTTTTCATTAGTAGGCGAACCGGTTTTTCTCTTCACTATCTGACCTGTCATATCAATATGCTTCGATTCGATATTACCGAATTTTTTATTAATGGAGTCTGAAATTAGAAGATCTCTACCGTAGAATTTGGTTTCATTTTTACCAATATCCAAAATCATGTGATATTTCTGATAGTCATGATCTGTCGAGTCCATTTTCAGACGCAACTCGTAAATATATCGATTCGTTTGAGCTTGAAAAAAAATTCCAAATAATAAAGCTAATAGAATAATTACCTTAAAATATCTATTGGGTCTACCCAATTTACTTTTCTTTAATTTGAAACTATATGTCATCGTATTTACTTTATTATTAATCGTTTTTTGAGATTCTTTTAGTTTTTAGAAAATTGGATATCGTCAAAATTGTTTGACAGCTTGTTCTCATCAAAAATAAAAACTTAATTATTCGGTTCAATAAAATAATGGTAACTATTTCTATTGTATAGATATCCATTCGATATTTTGATTTTTAAGCCATTCTTGAAATTTAAGGATAACTTACTTTTGATAGAGCGTAGCCAAATTTTAAATACAGCTTAATTAAGCAAAAAAGCTTTAATTCAAAATATTGACGGCTAGGAAATTAGGATTAAATAATTTCTTATTACGTTTGCCTTTTGCTCATAAACTTTATCATCATTCAATAATACTTCTGAAATAACCCTTGGAGTCCATTATTGAATCAGTTGGATTGAATTTAATTTGCAATTCGATTTTCCCAAAAACACTATCTCCTCTTTTATATTCAGATTTATCTAACGTTAATTTTTGTTTTATAATAGTGTACCTCTCAGATTTGCCAAAACCAGATAAACTTTCGTCATCAGAGTAAGATTCAGCTGATGTGTAAAAGAAATTTCTGTATTTTAATACACTTATATTAACTCCTGAAAATCCATCTCCACTATTAAAAATCAGAGAATAAATATTTTCAGTTGTCAGACTTTTATTGATGTTTAAGTTGAAAGATACCGTGTCATCTTTTTTTTCAAAAATTTCAAAATCTGTTCGTACTTTTGCAGAATCAAATATGATAAAAGCATGGTCAAAAACTTTGGAATTAAGATTATTTATTCCCTTTGATTTTCCAATATTTTCATCAATATTTACCTTATTCCATTTTGAAAAAAAATAGACAATTCCAAGAATTGAAACAGCTAAAATTATCAGGAATGTATATTTTAAATTTTTCTTCAACGTTTTTGTTCGGATTTTTATGTTTTAAGAGATAATATGCAAATTTACGCATTACTATAATAAAAGCATACGAGTACACGTATATTCTAAACGATTGATGAATACAACGATTAAGAGTGAAGAAAAATGTTCTGAAAGTTTCCAAATTAATTTTTTCTGAATTGACGAATATTTTGTTTTATAGTAAAAACAACCGGGAAAAAAATTTTAGAATTATTTTGATAAAAATAACCGATCATCATTGTTACTAATGCTGGTAAAAAAAGTATGAATCCCTCATTACCAAGATAGTGATCTATCAATAAACCAGCAGAAAGCAGGATCCAGCCCGATAGAAAATAATAATTTGCAAAGTGGAAATACGGATTTTCAGGATTTTTTTTGCGGTAAGGGATTACTAAAAAGCTAACATGTGCAAGAATGGCGCCGGTCAAAATATCGATTACATGATGCTGATAAGTGGTCAACGTTGAAATTCCTACCAAGATAAGATTGATCATTAAAAAAATCCGCCACTTTGAAATATCTCTGAAGATTGACCAGAATATGAAAGCAAATGCAATATGCAACGACGGCGATTGGTTGAATGGTGAATCAAAAATTTTTAAAAATAAGAAAGGTAGATTTAGAATTTCATTGGAAACTTCAGGCTTTGTAAACGAAAATTGTAAAGGTGTTGTAATAAATGCTATGCCGGCTGTAATCATGACAAATAGCATTCTCCACGTCAGAATTTTTAACTGATATTTATTTTTACATAAGAAAAACACTATACAGAAAAAAATCCCGCTTGCCATGTAAGGAATGATTGACAAAGGCACAAATGGAATACTTTCTTCGAAGTCAAAAGTGAATGATGGTAAATCATCTAAAGAAGAAGCATACAAGGTTGCTAAATTGTAAACAATCATGAATACAATGGTACAGAGAGTCAATGCAAACGCCTGCTGTCGGATTTTCAATTTCTTTTCAGTCATTTACTTACTTTTACATATGATATCAAAAAAAAAGACGATCAATTGGTATAGTATTATCTTTTTAAGGTAAATCGATTAGTCTTTTGTTTTTCAATTGTCTTGCCAATACTTCATAATCTTGTTAAGATCTAATCATAAAATTCCCAATTAAGTCATATTTTAATGGAGTTGGTTTCAGATTTGATTATTTACCAGTTGTTAGCGAAGCGCTCGTGATTTTGAAAGGCAATTTCAAACAAGCACCTTATAAATTTCTTGCAGATTTATATAATGTTTAAGTTTTAAAAGCAAGCCGCGATTCTTTAGTACAATTGTGAAAATTTAAATATTTAGATGTGAATACAATTTCATTTGAAAAAGATGTTCCTCAGGAAACAATCGCAAAAAATGCAGAAAATTTAAAAATAGCACAGCTCAATCTTTCAGATTTCAACAAAAGAATGAATAAAGACTATGATCTCATTTGTAGGTTTACCAATGAGCATCCTCGTTTCTTTTTAAAACAGGAATTAAGATATCCTGAAAATACAAACACGATAGCAAGCCAAATTAACTGGCTCCTCCTGTGGAAGAGGGAAATTAATGACAGAAGCTACTTTAAAATCTTTTTTAATGATATTGAAAGAGAATTTGAAAAAATTAATCATTATAATTCACCATATATTAAAAAGAATGATCTATACTATAAAATAGTTGAAGATTTTAAAAAGAAATATACAGATTATGCACCGTTAGGATTTTTAAATAAAGATGATGAAAATTATATAAAAGAAGAAATTTATAAAAAATTCTTACAGCGTATCATTTAAACTTTAAGTTTTTGAATTAAACTTATAGCTCTTTCCCATTTTGAAAATATTTCAATCGGTTTTGGGTAGTCCGAGATATCAAATTCCCAAGGAATCAAAACTTCAATGTCATTTTTATCTCTTAACTCAGGAATCCATTCCCGGATAAAATCCTGCGCCTTATACTTATTCGACTGATGGATGGGATTGGTGTAGTAAATTTCAAAAGCCTGCATATGCCAGTTCATCCAGTTTGAACTCACATCATAGTCGATCAATCTGCTCTCAAAGTATGCTGCTCCCCACGTCCAGTCAATATTCAAATCATGCACGAAATAACTTGCACAATTTACACGACCACGATTGCTCATGTATCCGGTTGCGTTTAACTGCCTCATATGTGCATCTACAAAAGGAATTCCTGTTGTCCCTTCGCACCATTTCCTGAAATTTTTCTTATTATTTTTAAAAGAAATGCTTTTATTTTTATAACCTTTTGTTTTAAAAATTTTATTGCCGAATTTCATTCCTTTGAAGGTAAAATAATCCCTCCATACCAACTCAAAAACAAGCCACCAAGTGCTTTGATTCTTTTTAATTTTGTTCTCGTATTTTTTTACCTGTTCAAAGATTTCCCTTGGAGAAATACAGCCTAAAGCAAGGTAGGGAGATAATTTCGAACTGTAATCCAATCCTTGTGATTGGTTCCTCGACCAACGGTATCCTGTTAAAAGTTCAGATTTAAAGGTATAATATTGAAGTCTTTGTAATGCTTTAGTTTCTCCGCCCTCCAGAAGTGGTTGTGCCGCATCATATTCTTTTTTTGAAAAACCAAACTTTTTATAAGATGGAAATTTGGTACTTTTTACATTTTTTACGCTCTTTAATTTCGCAGGTGCTTTAATCGTTTTTCTAGGTTCCGACTCTTTTGCTGCCGGAATTCTGTAGGCTTTACTTGATAAAGGAATTTTTGAAATAGAAAAGGGAATATCCTCTTTGTGATACAGCGTTTTTCCCCAATAAAAATGAAAATTTACTGAAGGCAAAATCTTTTGGATTTTTTTAATAAGATCGACCTCTTCGCTCGCATATTCTTCCTCGGCATAAATATCTGAAATATTATATTTTTCTACCAATTCGGGCAGAAATTCAGCAGCTGAATCTGAGCCTATCAACAAATGACCATCCAATTTTTCTAGACGGTTCTGCAGATCTATTACAGACTGCTCCAAAAATTTAAAACGGTTGATATCACACTTTCTAAATCCCAGATCAAGTTTTTGGAAATTGTTCTTTTCGATTGCATAGCAGAAAATTAATTCATCACAATCCTTAATTGCTTCGGTCAACGCTTCATTATCATGGAGCCTCAGATCATTTTTAAACCAGACTAATCCTGTTTTCATAGTTGTTTTTTCTTTATGATAACAAATTCAAAGCCTTTTAATTCATAAACCGGTATTAATATGATAAGTTTCTAGTCATTTAGTTCCCATTGTCAGTTTGGAAAAAATTGATAAAATCCAGATACTTTACTCTAAAATTCTGGAAGACATAGCTTGTTTTTAAGATGTAAATCTTACGCTGACGGAACAGAATTCAGGAATGATGTTCGATAAAGAAGATTTAATAGAAAGGGTATAAGATATTTAAAGTTCATCACATTATTTGAACTTTAGGAGTTTGTATAATTCGTCTCTTATGATTGCCCCCCCAATTTCCTAACATAGAAACCAAATCTTTTAACGTCTGCGCATAGTATTTGCTAAAAATTTAGTTTATATAACTGATTGCACTTCGGATACGTTTACATTTTTTGTAATTGTATATTGTTCGTTCAGTTATATTTACGACATTATACCTTTATAGAAGTAGAAAATCTAAATTTAAGTACTATGGTCATTTTTTTTCTTAGATTTATATGTAACCTTTTTAAGTAATAGTCTAGCTAAAATCCCACTTATACTACCAACGACAAGACTTGCTAGAATCTGTAAATTCTCAGAAATTTTAATACGTTCGGGCATTTTGTAAATTTGGTGTTTATTGTATAATTTGATTTACAAAATTACGTAAAGGCAATTAATACTTCACCTTTTAACACATAATTTTATAGAATACTTTTAGCCATAAATGTGATTATTTTTAAATCATCTGACCTTAGAAGTTTTTTGCCAGCCTTTAACAGTACTGACTACCGATTCACCTTTGACGCTTATTATAGAGTGATTATGACAGAAACCTGAATCCAAATATTTCATCAATAATCATTTGGAATAAATCATTTAGTCAAAGTTTAGATAAAGATTAAAAAAGATTAAAGATATAGTAATAGTAAAAAAAAATTTAAAAAGTTTATAATTTCTCGGAAAGCATTACTAGGACTGATTGTGAGTTGTTTCTCATTATCAAAGTAATTCAATAGCTTTTTTACATTATTTTAAATATCTTAGATAACTTATCAAAAAAATTTCATAAAATGCAAGTTATCAATCATATTTACCTCGACAACAATGCCACTACAAAGACCGACCCAAGAGTTCTAGAGGCGATGCTTCCCTACTTTACAGAAGTTTACGCCAACGCCAACAGTTCGCATATTGAAGGACTTTCTGTAAAAGATGCAGTGGAAAATGCAGCATGGCAAATTGCAGATTTGATCGGTGCACAGGAGAATGAGATTGTTTTCACATCAGGCGCAACCGAGGCTTTAAATCTAGCCATTAAAGGACTTGCCCATTCATCCAGGAAGAAAATTATCACTTTTAAGACAGAGCATAAGGCTGTTCTCGATACCTGTGAATATATGGAAACTCAGGGATTTCATGTGGATTATCTTGATGTTGAGTCTGATGGAAGTATCAACATTGAAAATCTCAAAAATTCCGTTAACGAAGAAACACTTCTCGTGATTGTGATGATGTCTAATAATGAAACAGGTACTGTTCACGATATTAAAGCAATTTCAGAAATAGCACATGCAAACGGTGCATTTTTACTGTGCGATACAACTCAGGCCATTGGAAAAATAGACATTGATGCCGAAGATTTAGGAATTGATATGCTTACCATTTCTGCACATAAATTTTATGGTCCGAAAGGAATTGGTGCACTGTACGTTTCAAACAAAGCAAGAATTAAACTTTCCGGACAGATTCACGGTGGTGGGCAGCAGAGAAATCTGAGAAGCGGAACTTTGAATGTGCCTGGGATTATCGGTCTTGGAAAAGCCTGTGAAATTGCAAAATCTGAAATGCAGAATGATGAAACGAGAATTTCCCAACTTCGTGATTACCTTGAAACAGAATTATTAAAAATTGATGGAACATTTGTGAATGGCTCGGTTATTAACCGAATCTACAATACGACAAATATCTGTTTGCCGGGCGTGTGGTCTGAGCAGTTGATTATCGCGTTGGGAAATATTTCAGTTTCCAGCGGATCGGCCTGTTCATCGGTTACCTCGAAGCCATCCCATGTCTTGAAAGCACTTGGACTGTCGGATGAAGATGCTTTAAGTTCTATCCGTTTCAGTCTTGGAAGATTTACCACTTCGGAGGAAATCGATTTTACGATTAGAAAAGTAACCGAACTTGTTCATCAGTTAAGAGCATAAAAATCCCACCGGTTGCAGTGGGATTGAATTTTTTATATAAAGATGATTTACAGAAGTCTGTCAAAATGAATCGGTAAATCGTAAATTCTTTTTCCTGTTGCGTGAAAAATAGCGTTGGTAATCGCAGGAGGCATTCCTACTCCACCAATTTCTCCTACGCCTTTTACCCCGAGATCATTCACAAACTGATCATTTTCTTCCACAAACAAAACTTCAAGATCATGAATATCTGCATGCACAGGAATATGGTATTCGCCTAAGTTTGCATTCATATATTTTCCAAACTGATGGTCAAGAATTGTTTCTTCGTGCAAAGCCTTGCTGATTCCCCAGATCATTCCGCCCAAAACCTGACTTTCCGCTGTTTTGGGATTGATAATTTTTCCGGCTGCAACGGCTGTTACCGCTCTTTTCACTTCAATCATTCCAAGTTCTTCATCCACTTCCACCTCCACAAATACAGCACTGTGCACTGCTCTAGCTTTTTTACCGTAAGTCAGCGGATTAGGCATCGCAGAATTGGTTGTTTTCACTGACTTTCCCTCAGTGGAAGCTAAAACATCCTTGATACTGATTTTAGTTTCAGCATTATTCTTTAAACTGATCCATCCATTTCTGAACTGAACCTCTTTAAATTTAGCATCACTTAAAACTGAATCTTTTAGTTTTCTAGCGAGCTTAAATAGCTTTTCATTCAGAGCCTGGCAGGCATTCTGTACTGCAGGACCCACTGTTGCCGTTGTAAAAGATCCACCCTGAATCGGTGCAAAAGGCATCTTACTGTCTGCATGGGAGAACGTTATATCTTCTATTGGAAGTCCAAGTTCATCTGCTGCGATTTGGGTCATAATAGTTAAAGTTCCTGTTCCGATATCGGTAACCGCACTTTTAATTTCAACCTTTCCATCCGGAGTAATAATGGCTTCAGCTCGGCCTAAAAGTCTGTTGGCATCCCACATTCCTGTGGCCATTCCATATCCAACAAGTTTGTTGCCACGCTTCATGCTTCTGGGTTCGGGATTTCTCTGGTTCCAACCAAATTTTTCGGCTCCCTGCAGATAACAGTTTCTCAGTTCTTTGCTCGAAAATTCCTTATCGCTGCTCTTGTCGGTTTCTGAGTAGTTGATCAGTCTCAGTTCCACAGGATCAATATTTAACTGGTAAGCAATTTCATCCATGGTGACCTCTATGGCGTGCATTCCGGTACTTCCGCCCGGCGCTCTCATATCCAAAGGACTATAAACGTCCAGCGGAACAATTTCGTGTTCCAGTAAAGTATTTTCAGCGGGATACAGCATGTTTGCCCAATTGACTACAATTTCGACATAATCTTCAAATCTTGAAGTTTCGCCCGTGGCTTTGTGGTAAATAGCATTGACTTTTCCATCTTTATCTGCTCCGAATTTTGTCTGCTGCAAAGTCGGTGGTCTGTGCCCGATCATGTACATCTGTGCGCGATCCAAAGTGATGCGGACGTTTCTTTTTAAAGCCAAAGATGCCATGACAGCCATGAAAAGCTGATGCTGAGGACGGAGACCTGAACCGAAACCGCCACCCACAAAAGGGGCAATTACCTGAACATTTTTCATTTTCAGCCCGAAAACATTTGCAACGTACATCTGGGAATTGATCGTTCCCTGTGTCTTATCGTAAATCTTCAGTTTATCTTTTCCTTCATAAATAACAGTAGATGCATACATTTCCATCGGATTGTGGTGCTCTGTGCCGTGACTGAAATGGCTGTCTGTTTTAATAAAAGAATTTTCATACTCCTGATCAAAATCACCGGTCGGTTTTGGAGGTGGCGGTTTAAGCATTGAAGCCAGTCCTTTTTTAGGATCACGGGATTTTTCAAGATTGGTCTTTAAATCGGTTTCAAAATCTTCCTGTTCGTAGACGATGTCGAGTTTTGTGGCTGCATATCTGGCCAGTTCAAAAGTATCTGCAACCACCAGCGCAATAGGCTGACCGTTGTATTTGATATCGTTATCTTTAAGTAGCTTAAAAACAGTTCCTGGAGGCGCATCCATATCGGCATACTGAAAATCAAACCAAGCCGTTGAAGGTTTGTTTTCATGGGTGAAAACTTCAATCACACCAGCTATTTTTTTGACTTCCGAAGTATCGATTGACTTGATTTTACCTTTTGTGACCGTACTGTTGACTACATAACCGTACAGTAAATCGTCAGCCTGATATTCTCCGGCGTATTTTGCACTTCCGGTTACTTTTAAATGACCTTCGAGACGGCTGATTGGTTTTCCGACAGATGGTGTATTTTCCATAAATAATTGTATTTGAAAGTGATGTTTATAAAGATGGTTTTGCGCCGGGACGCTGTGATTTTGGGTCTAATGCCATCATGCAGTTTCTTACAATTGCTTTTTTAGCAAGATCAATTTTAAAACTGTTATGTTCAAAACCAACTGCACCATTCAAAATTATATCGGCTGCAACAGAAAAATTTTCTCTTGTCGCTTCTCTGTCAACTAAAAAATCTTCTGCTTCTTTTACACGCCAAGGCTTATGAGCAACACCGCCTAAAGCAATTCTGGCTTCTTTAATTTTCCCGTTTTCCAAGGTTAAACCTGTCGCAACGGATACCAAAGCAAAAGAATAGGAAGCTCTGTCCCTTAGTTTTAAATAAGAATAATTTTCAGCAAAGCCTTTTTCGGGAAGCTCAATTCCTGTAATGAGTTCGCCATTTTTAAGATTGTTATCAAACTCTGGTGTATCGCCAGGAAGTCTGTGGAAATCGGCAAATTCCAATGTGCGTTCTCCGTCAGGTCCTGAAATGTGAACGACCGCATCCAAAGCGGCAAGCGCTACACACATATCGGAAGGAAAAACAGCGATACAGTTTGCGCTGTGTCCCAAAATCGCATGAATTCTGTTGTAACCGGTAATTGCGGAACATCCCGAACCCGGTTCACGCTTATTGCACGGAGTATTGACATCGTAAAAATAATAGCATCTTGTTCTTTGCAGTAAATTACCACCATTGGTCGCCATATTTCTGATCTGCGCCGACGCTCCAGCTAAAATTGCTTTTGACAACAGTGGATATTTTTGTTCAATAACGGGATGATATGCGGTTTCCGCATTGGTAAGCAACGCACCGATACTAATTCCTCCTTCCGGAATTTCGGTAATATCACTCAGTCCGGAAATTTGGTTGATGTCAACTAAAGTATCTGCCTGAGTGACGAAATATTTCATCAGATCTACAATATTGGTACCGCCGGCAATGACTTTATAGCCATCATGACCGTTGATCAAAGAAACTGCATCTTCAACGTCAGTGGCTTTTGTATAAGAAAAATTATTCATGGGACATCATTTGTTTTACTGACATTACAGCATTAATAATTCCTCTGTTGGCACCACAGCGGCAGAGATTTCCGCTCATCAGGTCCTGAACTTCTTCACGTGTTTCGGCTTTATTTTCGTTGAGCAATCCAACCGCACTGCAGATTTGTCCCGGTGTACAGTACCCGCACTGAAAGGCATCGTGATCAATAAAAGCCTGTTGGATGGGATGTAATTTTCCGTTTTCTGCAATTCCTTCGATAGTTTTTATTTCTGTGCCTTCCTTCATAACAGCGAGACTGAGACAGCTTAAAACACGTTTCCCGTCTACTAAAACGGTACAAGCGCCACACTGTCCGTGGTCACAGCCTTTTTTTGTTCCGGTAAGATGAATTCTTTCCCGTAGAGCATCGAGAAGGGAAACCCAAGGCAGAATTTCCAGATGATGATTTTCACCATTCACATTAAGCGTAATGGATTGTTTTTCACTATTTAACATAAATTTGAGCTTTGGTATAGTGAACGTATTACAAAAAAAGAACCGTTATGTCTGCATAACGGCTCATGTGGTAGTATTAAAGCTAATTTATAATCGATGTACTTAAGACCGAATTTTGATTAAAATTAAATGAGATTTAATGAATCTGATTATCATTCAACTGAAAAACATGAAGAACCTGTGGGAAAAGTGCTTCCATGGATTCTTTAACCCCTTTTTTGGAGCCGGGCAAGGTGAGGACAAGCGTCTTACCTGAAAATCCTGCAACACCTCTGGAAAGCATCGCGGTTTTTATTCTCAGCTGACCGTAATTTCTTGCAGTCTCCATAATTCCGGGAATTTCTCGGTCGATTAATGGAGCAATTGCTTCGGGAGTGACATCTCTGGCTGAAAGTCCGGTTCCGCCAGTGAAAATGACCAAATCAAAATTATCTTCTTTACAATTGATCAAAGTGGATTGGATGGTATTAAAATCATCTTCAATGATCTGATAGTTGACATCAGTGATCTGATATTTTTCTAAGCCTGCACAAATTGCTTTTCCTGAAGTATCTTCTTTATGGCCACGGAATGCTGAGTCTGAGCAAACGATCACCGCAGCTTTTACATCTGAATTTATAAATTTATTGCTGTCAGATTTACCGCCTTGTTTTTCCAACAGACGGATGTTCTGAATTTCTACGTGTTTGTCAATCGGTTTCAGCATATCATACATCACCAGTGCGGCCACTGATGCGCCGTGCATCGCCTCCACTTCCACTCCGGTTTTATAAATGGTATGTACTTCCACGGAAATAATCACCGACAAATCTTCTATTTTAAAAGTAACCGATGTAAATTCAACGGGTAGCGGATGACAATCGGGAATGACGTCACTTGTTTTTTTAACCGCAAACAATGCTGACGCACGCGAAAACTCAAAAATATCTCCTTTCGGAACGGTGCGGTTTTCTATTGCCGAAATGGTTTCTGCTGAAGAAGTTTTGACTGTTGCTGTCGCAATCGCCTTCCGCAACGTGAATGATTTATGTGTAATATCAACCATATTATTTATTTACTTTCCACTGGTGGGATTCGTCATTAAAAATTTCTCTTCCCCAAATCTGAAGCTCCGATTTGATACGTTCTACTAGTTCATTACAGGCTTCCATTGCTGCAATTCTGTGCTTTGAAGAGGTAAAAACAAAAAGACAGATTTCTCCTGCACTCACGGTTCCCAAACTGTGATGAACGTGCATGCAGGTCAGATCATATTTCAAAAAAATATCTTCTCTGATTTCGTGCATTTTCTCCAGGACCATTTCCTCGTAGGCTGTGTATTCAATTGCTGCTACAGTTTTGCCGTCGACCACATCTTCTCTGATCTGACCCAGAAAAATACTGTGCGCCCCAATGTCTTTTTTCGTCGCATGTTTTGCAATGCTTTCAGAAATAAAAAGCGGACTGATCGCTCCCTGTGTAAATATATTTTTAATTGCTCTGCTCATTTTTTCTTTCCTGTAATGCTGTAATTCCACCTTTAAGATGGCTTATTTTTTTCTGATTTCCGAAATGTTCCAGTAAAATCCCGGCTGCTTTCAGACTTCTTTTTCCGCTTTGACAGAACAAAAGAATGTTGTCTTTCTCAATTTCCGACACTCTGCTTTTTAATTGCGAAAGGGGAATTGGAATATGTTCAAAATCTGCTTTCGGGTGTTCATCAATTTCCCTTACATCGATGGTTACTGTGTTTTCGTTGAAAGTTTGTTGAATAAAATCTTCAGAACTTAAATCCTCAATATTCATTTCAAAAACTCCACAAAGAAAGTCATAATTCGTTTCCTCAAAAGCTTTTCTATTCTCAGGAATTAAATTTATGGCTGAATTTTGATTTGAAATATCCACAATGAAAGTTTCATAACTGAGCATATTAAAAGTCAATAATCTGCCATCCAAAACTTCACCAACACCTGTAATTAATTTGATCACCTCGTTTGCCTGCATCATTCCGATCATTCCTGGAAGTACACCCAGAACACCGACATCATTGCAGTTCTGCACTTCATCCGGTTTGGGAGGATTTGGAAAAAGATGTCTGTAGTTGACCGTTTTATTATTTTTTAAATTTAAATTAAAAACAGCCACCTGACCTTCATATTTATAAATCGCTCCGAAAATCAAAGGCTTATCTAAAAGTACACAGGCATCATTGATCAGATAACGTGTGGCAAAATTATCGGTGCAGTCGACAATAATTTCATACTCTGAAATAAGATCCCAGGCATTTTCTGAAGTCAGCTCAAGCTGATAAGATTTAATGTTTATTTCGGGATTTAACTGTTTTAATTTTAAAGAAGCAACATCAGTTTTCATTTTACCAACGTCATCTGTAGAATAAAGCGTCTGTCGCTGAAGATTGCTCAGTGAAATGCGGTCATGATCAACAATTCCTAAGATTCCAACGCCTGCAGCAGCGAGATACTGGAGAACCGGACAACCTAAACCACCTGCACCGATGACAAGAACTTTTGCCTGCAGAAGTTTTTGCTGACCTTCAAAACCGAAGTCAGACAAAGCGTAATGCCGGGCGTATCTTTCATTGTAATTTTCCATATTAACCTCCCGAATAAGGCGGCATCAAAGCCACAACATCATTTTGATTTAAGATGATATTTTCCTGCACCAATTTTTTATTGACCGCGAAAGCAAATTTCCTGTCTGAAAGTTCGGGAAATTTTTGAATTAAAAACAACTTCAACGAATCTAAATCTGCTGCTTCCATCATGAATTCTTTTCCCGTAATTTCTGCGATCTGTCCAAATGAGATGACTTTTATTTCCATAATTATTTTACCTGTTGAATTACAATTTTCGACAGATTCTTTACATATCTTCTTCCCGTTGCTTTATCTGTCGGAGTTACCAGCATAATGTTTTCTTTCAGTTTAGAAGCGTCAGATCCATTCAGTTCTGTTAAGATGAGCACCAGATCTCCGTTTCCGCTGTTGAAAATTTCATTCCATGAGAAAACTACTTTATAGCCGTCATCGGCAATGCAGACCAGATAAAATTCACTTAACAGTTTTGGAGAATCGGTTTTGAACTCCACTTTCGACAAAACATCTTTAAGCAGAACACCGTTCAATTTTTTAAGAGTGCTTTTGTAATCCATTTTGTGATTATAAATAGCCAGACTGTCGACCGAATGTTTCTGATAATTTATAAGATCATTAAAACTGATCGATATCGGCCTGGCAATGTCTCCGGTTACCGAAATCGATTTGGCAGCCTGAGCATTGAGTGTCAAACTGAAAAATAAAATAAGAATTGAAAGAATCTTCATGGTTAAGCTTTTGTGAGTAATAATTTGTACGATGCCATCAGCAAAACGGTCGCCAATACATATTTTAAAACATTATGATTGAACTTTTTTGAACCTAAATAAGCACCCAGTAAACCTCCTGTAAAAGCAACAATAATGTACATCATCATATCACCAGTGAAAGAAATTCCCTGCGTGACCATTCCTCCAAGTCCTGCCACTGAATTGACGAAGATAAACGCCGCGCTGATTGCTGCGGTCTGTTTCTGATTGGTCCAGTGCAACAAAAGTAAGATCGGAGAAAGAATAATACCGCCACCGATGCCGATCATTCCTGAAAGTAAACCTACCACTCCGCCCGTTACGACTGCAATTGTCGTGTTGTGAGGTTTCAGTTCGCTGTCGTCTACATTTTTAAAAAAGAAAAAGCGAATCACCGGAAATAAAAGTAAAATTCCCAAAATCCGTTTGTAAATATTTTCTTCCACTGTGATCATTCCGCCAATAAATGCCATGGGAATTGAGGCCGCGGCAATGGGAATAAAAAGTTTTTTGGAAAAATATCCACCACGGTAATACTGAATGAAAGACGTTAAGGAAACAAAAAGATTAAGCACCAAAGCGGTCGGTTTCATCTCTTCCGGAGCCACGCCGTAGAGAGCCATGAGTGCCAGATATCCGCTCGCACCACCGTGACCGACTGCGGCGTACAAAAAGGCAACAAAAAAAAGAATAACATAAAATATTTCTACAGACATAGGCGTGATGCGTTAGGATTTCTATTTTTTTATTTAAATTATTTTGGTAAAAGATGCACCGTAACTTCTTCATTTGCTGTGCATCCCAATGATTCTTCAGGCAGAACAATAAAACAGTTGGCCTGTGCAAAAGAATGCAGACGGAAAGATTCCTGAGCATGAAGCGGGGTTACCTTTCCATTGCTGTAAAATGCTTTCAGGAAATGCGTCAGTCCAGCTGGTTTAGGATAATGATGAGTTACGTTTGCTTTAATCTCGGTAACACCTGACGGCAGTCCCATCATTTTTTCGAGTGCCGGTAAAACATATTCGTAAAAGCAGGTTAACGATGAAGATGGATTTCCGGGTAGCCCGAAAACCAATTTGTTTTCTTTTGTTCCGAAGAAAAGCGGTTTGCCCGGTTTCTGTCTGATTTTATGAAATTTTTCTTCAACGCCACAGATATTAGCAACCTCAGTGACAAAATCATAATCTCCCACACTCACGCCGCCGTTCAGCAAAACAACATCACTGTTTTCGATTGCGCTTTCAAGTACTTTGTGCAATTCCTTAGGATCGTCTTCAGCTCTGAAGACTTCAATATTTTTAATTCCAGTTTGATTTAAAACTGCTTTCAACTGAAAAGAATTGGCTTCGTAGACCTGACCGAATACTAATAGATTTCCGGGATCCTGAAGTTCGTTTCCGGTAAGAATAATGGCAACTTTTGGAGGTGTATAAACAGAAACTTCAGCACAACCGATACCGGCAAGAAATCCGATGGCGGCGGCCGAGAGATAGGTTCCTTTTGTCATGGCGACCTCTCCTTTTTTAACTTCGGCACCTTTCGGACGGACGTTGAGTCCTTCAGAAAGATTTTCGTCTTCTATAATCAGCATTTCATTTTCCAGACGAATTTTTTCCTGCATCACCACAGTATCTGCGTTTTCAGGCAGCGGCGCTCCGGTAAAAATTCTGGTAGCTTCGTTCTCACCAATTGCCAATTGTTTGGATGCGCCTGCAGCCATTTCACCAATCACGGAAAGTGGCTGATTTTTATCTGAAAACTTCAGGGCATAACCATCCATTGACGACTGCGGAAAATTAGGGATGTCGGTTGAAGCAATTACATCTTCTGAAGTGACCAATCCAAAAGCTTCTGAAAGCGGAACGACACTGCTTTTTTTCTTTAATGCAGACTGCAGGATGATTTGTTTGGCTTCGTTGACGGAAATCATTTTCATTGAATCAGTTGTTGGTAATCGTTGTGGGTATCGATGTCGATAGCGCCTTTTTCAAAATTGATTTCAGCGATATCGTCTTTAAATTTTTGTAGCAGTTTTTTTGCACCTTCCTGACCGCAAAATTTTGAAAGTTCTGTAAAATATTTTTTAGTAAATAAAACCGGTGTTCCTAAAGTGTCTGCGTATTTTGAGGCAACAATTCCTTTTTGAGAATCTTGCTGCATCTGAATTAATTCAGAAAAAACCGATGCTTCGATAAAAGGCTGATCGCAAACTGAAACAATGCAGTTTTCAATGGCTGGAAATGAATTTAAAAGCTGATCAAATCCGATGTGAATTGAAGAGCCCATTCCTTCGTTCCATATTCTATTTTCTGTGATGATAAGTTTAAGATCATCAATTTCTCTGGAAATTTCAATTGAACTAGATCCTGTAACCACTACAACGAATTTTGTTATTTTGAGTGATTCTTCAGCAACATGTCGCAGGAGACTTTTTCCTTTAAAATCCAATAACTGTTTTGGCTCTCCGAGTCGTGAGGAATTTCCTGCCGCTAAAATGAGTATTCCTGTTTCCATCAACCGCCGATTGTAATCATACTTCTGTTTTCTAATTTTGATGCATCGATGTTTTCAAATACACCGCTGAACTGTCCGCCCAAAGCTTTGGCCTTGGCTTTCATCGTCTGCTCAATTAACGGTAAAATATCCTGACCATTTCTTAACGCTCCCAGTAAGTCAGTTTCATCCTTACTGAACAGACAGTTTTTTAATTTTCCGTCGGCGGTCAGCCTCATACGGTTGCAGGTATCACAAAAAGGCTGGCTCATTGTGCTGATTACGGCGAATGATCCAGTATGACCATCAATGATATATCGGCTTGAGGTATCGTTAGGCTCAGGTTCCAGAGGAATAACTTCATGTTTCGAACTTACTTTCAATAAAATTTCATGCAGCGTAAACACCTGATTGCTCGTCCACTGATTTCCGCTGAAAGGCATAAACTCAATGAACCGCACTTCAATATTATTGTGTTTCGTCAAAGCAATGAAATCAAGAATTTCATCATCATTTAAACCTTTCATGATGACAACATTGATTTTTACCCGATTGTTGTGCTTGAGGAGTAGATTGATATTGTTTCTGACACGGTGAAACAGATCGCGTCTTGTAATTTTTAAAAATTTTTCAGGCTGTAAAGTATCGAGGCTGATGTTGATGGCTTTGATATTGGCTTCCAGCAGTTCGTTTAACATCTCATCGACACGAATTCCATTAGTCGTAATTGCAAGTTCGATATCTAATTTGCCTAATGATTTTAAGATTTTCGGAGCGTCTTTTCTAACCAAAGGTTCGCCACCTGTCAGTCTGATTTTCTTCACTCCATGTTCTACGAAAAGCTTAGCTATGGTTTCAATTTCATCCACCTGCATCAGTTTTGCGGCGGGAGCAAAGGCATATTTTTCTTCCGGCATGCAGTAAAAACAACGCAGGTTGCAATTATCCGTAAGGGAAATCCTCAGATAATCATGCGCTCTTCCGAAAGTATCTGTAATCATGTGTTATGTATGTTTTGCCGCTGGCTGGCCGTGAATTTTATCAATTTTATAGCGAAGAGAAGTCCCTTTCCTGTCCTCGATCACTGCTTTAATTTCAGAAATAACAGACAAAGCAATTTCTTCCGACGTTTCTGCACCAATATCCAGACCAATCGGGCCGTAGATGCGCTGATAATCTCCGTCTGTGAGAATATTTCCATCCGCATGAAGGTCATCGAACATTCTCTGCAGTTTCGTTTTTGGCCCCAATATTCCAATGTACGGACAGTTTGTTTTTAAAACCAGCTTTAAAACTTCAAGATCATATTTATAATTGTGAGTCATCAGAACAAAATAAGTTCTGTTATCGATGACGATATTTTCTATTAATTCTTCAGGTTTTACAACCAAAACATTTTTCGCTTCTGGAAAACGCTTTTGAGTAGCGTGAGTCACTCTTCCCTCTCCCACAGTCACCTCCCAGCCCAAAATAGCAGCCATCTTAACCACAGGCTGAACGTCATTACCTGCGCCGGCAATCACCAGCGAAACGGGTGGAGCAATATATTGAAACAATGCGCTCTGATCTTTGTTTTCGACCTGAATATTTATGATTTGTGAAGATTTATTTTTTAAAGTATTTAAACTTTCATCTTCTAAAGAATATTGGTCATCAAAAAAAGTCTGGTTTTCCTGATAAAGATTGACCGTTCCGATTTGTTTTGCGTTTCTTTCCAAAGAAAACAACGTTGTAATGACTGATTCGGTGCGGTTTTCTTCAACTTTTTTCAGTAACTCCAATGGATTATGAGGATTATCAGAATCAATATATTCAAATAAAATATGCACAATTCCATTGCAGCCTAGTTGCACGCTGAACTCCAGAATACTTTCATCACTCGTATCGTAAGTGATCAGTTTATTCTGTTTCTGATTGATGGCAAGTAAAGCCTTTCTCAATGCATCACCCTCCAGACAACCTCCGCTGATGGCGCCGGTCAGAATTCCATCTTCGGTCACCACCATTCTGGCACCCGGCTGTCTGTAGGAAGATCCTTCCACTTTCACAACTGTTGCCAGCGCAGTTTTTTTTCCTGCAGCACGTGCCGTGTTGTAGGATGCTATAATATTACCGATTTCTGTCATTGGATTTAAATCAAACAGTTGTTATATCAAGTTTAAATAATGATCCGTTTAAACTTTATTCAAATCAAATGGCAATTTACGAATTCTTTTTCCGGTAAGATCAAAGATTGCGTTGGTTAATGCAGGAGCCAAAGGCGGTAATCCCGGTTCACCCACTCCGCCTGCATCCTCGTCATTATCAATCACAAAAACTTCAATAGGTGGAATATCATTAATTCTCGGCATCGGATAAGCATAAAAATTCTTCTGCTCGGTTTTTCCGTCTTTGAAAGTAATTTCATGAAATGCTGCCGCACCCAATCCCATTACAACAGAACCTTCCACCTGAGCCTTAATAATATCCGGATTGACATACCAACCGCAATCTATTACCGCCCAGACTTTATCTATTTTTACGCCGCCGTCAGGATTTTTGGAAACTTTGACCACATGTCCCACTGTAGATGCGAAACATTCTGTAATGGCAACGCCAAAACCTTCGTTCTTTTTACGTTTTTTCCAACCGGAAACTTCTTCCAGTTTATTCTTAACTATATACGGATAATTTCAACTCTGTAAAAAACCGACCAAAAAAAAAAAAAAATTAAAACACTAATAATCAATAATTTAAACCAAATAAAGATTTAAAATAAGATTTAATTTAAAACAAAAAAAACAGGCTCAGATAATAAAACCCAAGCCTATTTTTTATAAACATTTCACTCTCGTAAAAGTGACTGTTTAATTTTTTCTATTACATTGTCATCGGAACTTCCATCAACAAAATCTCCGTATTTTCTGAAGTTGATTTGATGTTCAAATCGGAAATATCCCAAACGCCAAAACCATCTCTTGTTTCCACTTTTTGTCCTTCGATTTCTGCGCTGCCTTTCAAAATAAAAGCATATACGCCGTTCCCTTTTTTCCTGATTTGGTAATTGGTTTCAACATTATTTTCGAAGTTTCCTAAGTGAAACCAAGCATCCTGATGAATCCAAACGCCCTCGTCATCCGCATTCGGAGAAAGAATCTGCTGGAATTGATTCTGACTTTTTGTTTTATCTAAAGTAATCTGGTCATATCTTGGTGTCACGTTTCTTTTGTTTGGATATACCCAGATTTGCAGAAACTTCACTAAACTGTCATTATTTTTATTGAATTCACTGTGCATAATTCCGGTTCCGGCACTCATCACCTGAATTTCTCCACTCCTGATAATCGCAGAATTTCCCATACTGTCTTTGTGCTCCAAATCGCCTTCCAACGGGATGCTGATGATTTCCATATTATCGTGAGGGTGCGTTCCGAAGCCTCGTCCCGCCTCTACTTTATCATCATTCAAAACTCTGAGAACACCAAAATGCATTCTTTCCGGATTGTGATAATTCGCAAAACTGAAGGTATGGTTGCTCACCAGCCAGCCGTGGTCTGCCTTCCCTCTGGAATCCGCTTTGTGAATCACAGAATTATCTTTGATTTTTGAATCGGTGTTTGGTAAATGATTATATCCAATCGGTTCCAGTGGCTCAATTTCGTCAATCTCATTTTTCATTGTATTTCCCAATGATGCGGTTGCTACGAACATTCCTGTTCCGAGTAATCCTTTCTTTAAAAAATCTTTTCTGTCCATATCTGTTTTATTATTTATTCGTTATTGATAGGACAAATCTATGGTGATGAAAATTGCTGTGCATTTAACTAGTTTAATAAATACATTTAAAGCAAAAAAATGTCGAATATTTTCATATCCGACATTGTATATTTTAAATCCTAAATTATTTTTCTCTAGTCGCCAAACGCTTCCTAATCGTACTCACAAATTCTTTAGAAACGCCCAGATAAGAAGCGATATAATATTGCGCAACCCGCTGCGGAATTGTAGGATACACTTTGATAAATTCCAGATATCGGTCTGATGCGCTTTTGGAAATCGTGTTCACCAGACGGTTTTGAAGGGTAAAGAGATTCCTCTGAACCAACATTCTGAAAACCCTTTCAAATTTCGGAATTTCCTGCAACAATTTTTCTTTGGTGGTCGGATTCAGCATAAAAATCTCCGAATCTTCAATCGTTTCAATATATAAATTGGAAGGTTTCTGGTCCTGAAACGAGGCGATATCGCTTATCCACCAATCTTCGATGGCAAACAAAATTGTCACTTCAAAACCATTATCATCAAGGTAATAAGCCCTCAAACAACCTTTGTGAATGAAGCCTTCAAACTGGCAGATTTCACCTTCCCGCAACAAAATTGTTTTCTTCGGAATGGTTTCACAGACCAATAAATCGGTGAAAATTTTCTCTTCTTCGCTGCTCAGATTGATAAAACGGGTAACGTTCTTGACGATATTTTCAAACATAAATTAAGTTTACGGCTGCAAATTAGGAAAAAGACTGTAAACTTCGTTCTTTAACAGTCCACTTCCACCGCCGTAATGGTCGATAACCTTCACATCTTTATCTAAGTTTGTGCAAAATATCTTAATATCATTTTCAAATTCCTCATCTAAACCGGAACTCAACAGCACAATATCCACCTGATTTTCTTTGATATAATCATAACAGGCGTTTTCATCACTCTCGATTTCTGCTTTCCAGCCTTCATTATTTTCGATAATTCTTTTTAAGGTCTCAAGAATTTCCTGATTCTTTCCGATGACCAAAAAGTTTAATGTATTCATAAGTGTTTATGTTTAATTAATTTTAAATATGAATAAATAACGATGTTCGCTCTTTCTTTTCAAGATTCCTGGTTTTGTGGCCTTTTCCCGAAATATCTTCAACCAAAAGGATTTCGCCAGTTTGAAACTGTCTGATTTCACCAAGAGAAGTTTGTATTTCCACACCGCCATTCAAAAGTACAATATATTGCTTTTGCGGAGCGTGATGAAAATCGTAGTTGTAATCAGCTGAAACGGTTCTGAACTGAAGTTTTTTAACATTCATATCTTCGGATAAATATCCAATTTCTCCCTGATTGATTAACGGAATTTCGATGTCTCCGAAATGAGATTCTCCATTTTCGTCACTGAATATTTTAGTAATTTTCATATTATTTCATTTTAAATCTGACGTCTGATATCTAATGTCTAAAATCTTTAATCTATTTAAAAACGATAGAATTTGCCAGTTCCATTTCCTCCTGATTGATGGAATGTCCGAAATTTGCATAAACTTTCTCCGTTACATCGGCATTCATCTCTTTCAGAATATTCGCTGTTGCGTAAACTCTTTCTACCGGAACGTGGAAATCCGGATTGCTTGTTCCCAGGAAAATCGGGGTTTGTGCAAAATCGCCCTTGTAATTTTCATGGTTGATTTTTTCTCCAATCACACCACCGATTATGGCTACTGCTCCACCAAATCTTTGTGCATTTCTTGCTAAAAATTCCAATGTCAAACAAGCACCCTGGGAAAATCCGAAAAAGTAAATATTTTCAACCTTAATTCCTGCATCCAAAACCGTTTCCACAGTTTTACCAACAGTTTCAATGGCTGATGACAACCAAGGTTCGTTTTGTTCAACCGGAGCGATGAAGGATAACGGATACCAACTTCCATTGGTTGCTTGTGGCGCCAACAAAGCATAATCTTCCACATTCAAATGTTGGGATAAGCTCAGAATATCCTGTGCGCTTCCGCCTCTTCCGTGAATCATTATCAAAACTTTTTCAGCTTCATTCAATGATTTTCCGCCTGTTTTTATATCTAAAGTGTGACTCATTTTATCTAAATTTTTCTGTTGGATAATTAATTTTTGGAAGAACATCTATTAAGTGGCCTCTGTTTTCTTCAAACTGTTCCGGCAGCATCAAATCTTCACCAAGAGATGCCAATTCTTCATCAATATCAAAACCAGGCCCTGAAGTGGCAATTTCAAACAAAACACCGCCCGGCTCTTTAAAATAAATGGAAGTAAAGTATTTTCTATCCTTCACTTCAGTATGCTGTAAACCGAATTTGTTCAGTCTTTCAATCATCTCCAATTGTGACTGCGCATCGGGAGTCGCAAAAGCAACGTGATGCACCGTTCCTCTTCCGGCCAAACCTTTCAGAGAATTGGGCGTACAAAGCAAATCGACATATTTCCCGGGTTTATCTTCCGTTCCAAATCTGAATCTGTCAGAGCTTTCAGCAATCAATTGATGGTTCATTTGTGTGGTTAAAAGTGCGGCAGTTCTTTCGTAAGCATCTACCCAAATCTCAACGTGATGGAAACCTTTGATGGCAAAATCTTTCGGAATAAATCCGTTATCATACCCTTTTCTGTCATCTTTTTCATTGAAAACCAACTCCAAACCTAGCCCGTCAAAATCTTCCAAATAAATAAAAACTTCACCCGAAAACCTTTGCTGTGCCTGTTTGTAAGGAATATTGAATTTATCCAGCCTTTCCAGCCAATAATCCAGAGCATCCATTGAAATGGAAAAAGCTGTTGTATTCAGCATTCCTTTGCCGTGTCTGCCGTTTGCCAGACCTTTGCCATAAGGAAAAGTTGTCATAATGGTTCCCGGCGTTCCGAATTCGTCTCCGAAATAAAAGTGATACACCTCAGAATTATCGAAATTGACCGTTTTTTTGATTAATCTAAGTCCTAAAACTCCTGTATAAAAGTCTATATTTTCCTGCGCGTCGCCTGTGATGGCGGTAACGTGGTGAAGTCCTGTTATAAGTGCCATAATTTTTTGATTTAAAGTTGAAAGTTGTTGGTTATTAGTTTTTTAATGAAATAAATTTAAAATATTCTTTAACTAAGAAGAATAACCTATGATAATTTCGGTAACGCTTTTTCTACTTGAGCACGCATTGCTTCGTATTGCTTTGGAAGTTTCAGGTTTTGTCCCAATTCGTTCAAAGGTTCATCAACTGTGAATCCTGGATTATCTGTTGCGATTTCGAATAAAACGCCGCCCGGTTCGCGGAAATATAAAGAGTAGAAATAATCCCTGTCGATTTTCGGTGTGATATTTAATCCCGCAGACATTACTTTTTCGTGATATTCCATCAAGATATCATCGTTTGCAACTCTAAAAGCAATATGATGATTGGTTCCGGCGGCATTTTTACCAAAAGGAATTTTATCATTTTCAATAATATCGATAAGGTTTGCAGTTTCTATCGCATCTGTTGCGAAACGGTATTTTTCGCCTTCTTGTTTTTGAAGGTCATATCCAAGGATATCAGTCAGGACTTGGATGGTTGGGTCAGCTTTTTTCAAGGTTAAAGTAACGTTGTGAAAACCTTTCAAACCATTCTCATCCTTGATGTCATCGGTCGTCCAGATTTTTCTGTCATCAGGAGTTGATGATTCGATAAACTGTAACTGTAAACCGTCCGGGTCTTTGAATGAAATCAGTTTTTCACCGAAGATTTCGCTTTCTTCAACATTGATATTGAATTGCTGCAACCTGCTTTTCCAGAATACTAAACTTCCTTTTGGAACCGAATACCCGATGTGCGTAGCCAAACCTGCACCGTTGGTTCCCTGTCCGATTCCTTCCCAAGGAAAAAATGTCAAAATTGTTCCAGGAGTTCCGGTTTCATTCCCGAAATAAAAGTGATAAGTTCCGGGATCATCGAAGTTCACGGTTTTCTTTACCAGTCTCAAACCTAAAACCTGAGTGTAAAAATCTAAGTTTCTTTTGGCATTATTTGCGATTGCTGTAATGTGGTGCAGTCCTAAAATTCTATTTTCCATTTTGTTGATTTTTTAATTTTGATATGACAAATTTAGGTCGGTGGAAAATGCTGCACATTTAACTAGTTTAATAAATCTCATTTTGTGATATTCTCATATAAAGAATTTTTAAAGATTTAACCTGTAAATTCAACGACTCATTTTGCCCATTCACCGAAAAATCCATCATTTTTTTAAGATTCCTTCTGAACTTTACATCAGAAAAAGAGCAATACCGCTCCAACTTAAATCTTAAAATTATGAAAACAAACATCGGACTTACAGAGCAAAACACAGAAGCTGTTGCAGAACAATTGGCAAAACTTTTAGCTGACGAAACGGTACTTTACATCAAAACAAGAAATGCCCACTGGAACGTGACCGGCGATAATTTCCACGCCAACCATATTTTCTTCGAAGAACAGTACAAACAGTTGGACGAGTTGATTGACAGCGTTGCAGAACGTCTCAGAAAAATCGGTCATTATGCACCTGCAACTATGAAAGCTTATTTAGAATTAACACATCTTACTGAATACAGCGAGCGTACCAACGACGGATTAGGCTTTATGAAAGACCTTTTAAAAGACCACGAAAGCATCATCGATTTTCTAAGAGGAAACGTCACACCTTTCGCAGACAAATACAAAGATTACGGTTCCAGCGACTTCATCACAAGCCTGATAGAAACGCACGAAGAAATGGCTTGGATGATACGCTCTTACTTCAGAAATTAAAGAAAATAAGAAAAGGAATAATTATATTTGTGTCAACCATAATAAACTATCCCTATGAAAGCTTTAATTGTTGATGACAACGATATCGCAAGAACCACTTTGGCGCATTTGGCAAAACAAGTCCCAAATCTCACGATTGTCAACGAATATTCCAACGCGATTGAAGCTTACAATCATTTGCAGAACAATCAGGTAGATTTGATATTTTTGGATATCGAAATGCCGGAAATGACCGGAATAGAACTTACTAAAAACCTTTCAGGGAAAGACATCATCATCATTTTCACATCATCCAATAAAGATTACGCACTCGAAGCTTTCGAACTGAATATCGCAGATTACATCTTGAAACCCGTGATGCCGGCGAGATTTTTACAAGCGGTAAGCAAAGCACAATCGATTCTGGAAAGCAGAAAAGAAGAGGTGGAAGTGACCAAAGATGAGTTCCTTTTCGTCAGAGATTCCAATATCACAAGGCGTTTGAAGCTCGACGATATTTTTTATGCTGAGGCAATGGGCGATTACGTGAAGTTTTACACAAGGGAAAAAATGTTTGCCATCCACGGCAAAATGAAAACGGCGGAAGAACGTCTCCCGAAAGACCATTTCATCAGAGTTCATCGGTCTTACATCGTTTCTGTCGGCAAGATAGACACGCTTCAGGACGGCGGAATTATGATAAACGGAAAATTCATTCCCGTCGCAGATGCTTACAGAAAGGCTCTCAACACGAGAATGAATGTTTTCTAATTAACTATTAATGATTTGGGCAGCTATTTCCGTCTTCCACTCCCGCTTTTTTTGTCATTGCGAATAAACTTTAGCAATTTGTTGAACTTTACAGCAATCGCAATGACAAAAAAGAGCTCCGTTCAAGCCGGGCTGCAGATTCAACGTTCTAATCAGAGCGCAAAAATTCCCCTCCTCTGGAGGGGTGGCGAAAATTCAAAGAATTTTTGACGGGGTGGTTTTCAACAATTCAAAATAAGTACAAACACTTATGAAAAAAATATCCTCAGTAATGGGAAACAGACGGTTCAGTTATTTCATCATCCTCACATTTATTGCGGGTTCTCTCCTGTTGATAGCGGTTCAAATCAATTCGGCTAAAAATACCAAAGAGCTCATCCAAAATAACAACCGACTTCTCAACGAGTTGCGTTCGAGCAATCATTTGCGTGAAATCGACCGTGATATTCTCGGCGTAGAAAGCAGAATTAGAGCTTCCATTGCCACCAACGACACCACTCACCTCGAAGGCATCGACCAAAAAATCAGTCAGATAGAAAATTTTCTAGATTCCCTTTCCAAAGACAACTCAGACGATGTGGAAGAAAAGTGGATACATAGATTGAGCGTTCTTGCGATGGAAAAGAAAACGACGAAAGACAAATTACTGCTCCGTTATCACACCCTTGGAAATATGGACGACAACACTTCCATCGCCAACCCGAGAGCCAGAAAAATCTCTAATGAAATCACTTCCATCACTGCAAAAATCTACGAAAGCCGAAAACTTCATATGGTTGACCTCAGCAAAGAGACTGAAGCGATGGGACAAAAAGCGAGATTATATGATATTTCCTTATTGATTCTTTTAATTTTAAGCGGTTCCATTGTCGGTTATCACATTCTTCGCCAGTTCAAACGTCAGAGATTGTTGATTCAGGAATTGGATGTTGCAGAGAAAAAAGCGTCGGTTGCTGCACAAACCAAAGAAAATTTCCTCGCCAATATGAGCCACGAAATCAGAACGCCTTTGAGTGGAATTTTGGGCTTTACGAACCTTTTGCAAAAAAGACCTTTGGATGAAACTTCGAAAGAATTTGTCTCTTCCATTCAGCGTTCGGGGGAAAATCTGATGGCGATTATCAATGATATTTTAGACTTATCAAAAATCGAAGCCGGAATGATGCGCATTACCAAAGGCATCTTCAGCATCAATGGATTGGTGAATTCTGTCGAAACATTTTTCGTAGAACGAGCCAAAGAAAAAGGCTTAACTATTTCCAGCAAAATCGACACTTCCATTCCTGATACGTTGAATGGCGACGCCACGAGACTCACGCAAATTTTGGTCAACCTCATCGGAAATGCCATTAAATTTACGCATCAGGGAAACATTAATATCGAAATTTACAAAAAACAACAGACCGAAAATGAAGTCATTGTCGGTTTTAAAGTTTCTGATACCGGAATCGGAATTGATAAAGAGAAACTCATTGAAGTCTTTGAAAGATTCAATCAGGGCGAAGATTCGACGACCCGAAATTACGGTGGAACCGGACTGGGTTTATCGATTGTGAAAAGCCTGATTCAGTTGCAGAACGGCAATATCGAAGTCATCAGCGAACAGGGGAAAGGCACGACTTTTCACTTTTATATTCCTTACACAATTGCAAAAGAACAGCTGAATGTGATTCCTAAGATTGATACCGATTATTTTAAAGATAAAACAAATGCACCTTTGAGAGTGTTAATCGTGGATGACAATGCTATCAACCAAAGTCTGATGAAGCATCTTCTCTCACAATGGAACATTGATTTTGATACTGCAAACAACGGTCTGGAAGCAGTAGAATTTTTGAGAAACAACGACTGTGATTTGGTTTTAATGGACATCCAAATGCCACAAATGGACGGTTACGTTGCCACGCAAACCATCCGTGAAGAGCTGAAACTGAACACGCCAATCATCGCAATGACCGCACACGCTTTGGCCGGCGAACGCGAAAGATGTATGAGCCGTGGAATGAACGAATACATTTCTAAACCGATAAAAGAAGACGAGTTATTCAAATTAATCTCCAATTTCGGATTAAAAGAAAACGAAAAAACCGAAGTAAAAACCGAAGAAACTGCTTCTAATTATGAGTTCATCGACATTACCTATTTGAAGTCTATCAGCAATGGCGACAAAGATTTTGAAAGAACCGTGACGCAGCAGTTTTTAGATAATGTTCCGATTCATTTGCAGGAACTGAAACTGGCTTATGAAAATAAAGATTTTAAATTGCTAAAACTGAGAGCCCACGATTTAAAATCGAGTGTTGCGATAATGGGTTTGCTAACTTTATTAGAGGAAAAATTAGATATTTTAGAATTAACAACAGAAGAAAATCCGTCATCAGAAAAAGCTTTGGAAGAAGTAAAAGATATTTTACTGAAATCTTTCTTCGAAACCAAGTTATTTATGCAGTCGATCGAGAATTAAATGAATTAAAAACCAATTTTATGATGGAAACTCAAGGCGCATCGGTGGTCATCACCCATCACGTTCTCGACGGAAAACAAATCGAATATGAAAAATGGCTTGATGAAATTCTGCCCGTTTCCAAAAGTGCAAAAGGTTTTATCGACTGGCAAATCGTGCGCCCGATTCCGAATCTGACGTTTGTTTACACCGTCATCATTCGCTTTGATACGATTGAAAATCTTAGAAACTGGATGGAATCTGATACCAGAAGAAAACTGATTGACAAAGCGCATCCATTATTCACAAAAGAAGATAATTACGAAATCAAATCCGGGTTGGATTTTCTTTTTTATGGTGAAAAAACAGACAACAAAGTTCCAGTTCGTTGGAAACAATATCTGGCAACCTGGTCTGCCATCTATCCTTTATCATTGCTGATGCAATTACTGTTATTGCCCTCTTTACGATTAATGAATATTCCTGCCAATCGGTATTTTGACACTTTGGTCAGTACAGGCTGTCTGGTTTTCCTGGTGATTTACGTGGTGATGCCGAATTATACGAAGTTGATTAGGAAGTGGCTTTATAAATAAGAATATTCGATTTTATATAAAATCCGTCTCAAACAAAAAAGGGATGGATTTTTTTATTTTAATGCTTTTTCAAACAACCTGTTTAGAGTAAAACTCAACTTGCATTCTGTCAAAGCAACCCATTTAGAATAAAACACAACTTGCATTCTCTCAAAACAAATTGTTTAAATTAAAACCCATTTTGTTTTTCTCCAAAACAGCTTATTTAAAGCAAAACAACTTTACCGTTGCTCACGACTACCGTTTTGCAATCTGCACAACTTTGGCGGAAGTCTCAAAACGACCGTTTTGTAACCAAATGACTTTTACTTTGGTCACAAATCAAGTGTTTTGTAACCAAACAACTTTGGCGGAAGTTTCCCACGGTCTGCGGGAAACAAAACAACTTTTACATAGGTCGCAAATCGAGGGTTTTGTAACGAAACAACTTTCCATTTCAAATTTCAAACGACACTTTCTGCCTGTTCATCGAATTTCAATTGATTTTGAAATCAGTGGATAGTAGCTTTACACTATCAAATAAATAATTTAAACACTTAAAATTAAAACATTATGGAAATTATTCAAACACCAGAAAACGCATTGTCTCACTCTACCGTTACAGCGATTATCAATGCCCCAATCGAAAAAGTTAACATAGCAGATTGGTTATTAAATCTTCCCGACGCAGAATATCAAAGATGCTCTACGCAGCACATCGGAGCCGCCATCTCTACCACGTATGATGGCGAACCGGTTTCTTTAAATGTCGAAACAATCGGAGATGCTTTGATGGTTCAGCATTATGTTGCCGTTGAACACCGTCCGGATTACTGCAGAATGTTATCCATCTCAGATTCCATTACTAAAGGCGGCCATACCAAAGTTCAGGTTTTATGGGAACTAAAAGCCACAAAAATCGATGATAACACAACATTATACACCAACGAAATCCACGCCACTGCAACTCCTCAAATGTTCGAATACCTGAAAGAACACAACGTGAATCTTGCTGACGCCGCTGCTTCCAGACAAGCCGCTTCCGACGCCCACAACCACGAAGAAACACCCAACTTTGCAAAAAGCATCGAAAACAAAGCGTTGACTGGAAAATACAACCAACCTTTCTAATTCAAAAAAACATAATGGGCGTATCTCGGTACGCTCATTTCATTTTAAAGTTATGGAAAAACTTTTTGAAAAACTTTTAGGAACCTGGACTTTGGTAGAACTCATCGAAGTTCCTGTCGATGGCGGAGAAATCACCCATCCGATGGGTGAAAATGCGAAAGGTCTGATTATTTACAATCCTGACGGCTATATGTCGGCACAAATTATGGATACGCACCGGGAAAACTTTCATCAGGAACATTGGACCAATGCCACGCCTGAAGAATATACACAGGAAGGCTCAACCTATCTTGCGTATTCGGGTCCATTCAAAACGGATGATGAAAAACAGTTGGTAAGCCACACAATGTACATCTCACTTTTTCCCAACTGGACGGGGCAAACGCAGAATAGAATCGTTATCTTTAAAGATGGTTTTCTGCATCTACAAAGTGAGAAACCATTCACCAGCAATTCCCGGTTGGTGACTCATCAACTGACCTGGAAGAGAGTTTGAAAGAATCTGATATTAAAATTAAAAAAATGAAAGCAATCGTTATTACAAAACCTGGAGGTCCTGATGTATTGGAATTACAGGAATACCCTACTCCCGAAATATCCGGGGAAGAAGTCTTAATCGAAGTGAAAGCCGCAGGAATCAACCGTCCAGATGTGTTCCAGCGTGAAGGCAATTATCCTGCACCGGATGGAGCTTCTGCCGAAATTCCGGGATTGGAAGTTGCCGGAACCATTGTAAAATGCGGACCCGATGTCGTTGACTTCACCGTTGGCGACAGAGTTTGTGCACTTCTCGCAGGTGGCGGTTACGCAGAATGTGTCGCTGTGAGAGAAGGCCAATGTTTGCCAATTCCGGCAGATTTAAGTTTTGCTGAGGCGGCGAGTTTACCGGAAACTGTTTTTACGGTTTGGTCTAATGTTTTTCAGAGAGGAAATCTTCAACCTGGAGAAACCCTTTTGCTCCACGGCGGAAACAGCGGGATTGGAATCACGGGAATTCAGATTGCGCACGCATTGGGTTCAAAAGTAATTGTCACGGTTGGTTCCGATGAAAAAGGCCAGAAATGTCTTGAACTCGGCGCAGATTCTTATATTAATTATAAGACCCAGAATTTTGAAGCCGAACTGCAAGATGAAGGTGTAGATGTCATTCTGGATATGATTGGCGGTGATTATCTGGCCAAAAACATCAATATTCTGAAACCTGAAGGCAAATTGGTTCAAATCAATGCCGTAAGTGGCAGTCGTGTAGACCTTGATATTTGGAAAGTGATGATCAAGCGCCTGACCGTTACAGGAAGTACTTTGAGAAGCCGTGAATATGAATTCAAAAAACAATTGGCCAAGGAAATCCAAAAGAATGTCTGGCCTTTGATTGAATCTAAACAGTTCAAACCTGTCATTTTCAAAACATTTCCTTTCTCAGAAGCTGCGGAAGCGCATCGACTGCTTGAAGATGGTTCACACATAGGAAAGATTATTCTTGTGAGATAAAGCGATAGGTTAATTAATAATCTAAATTGAATTTCAATCCTTCTCAATTCAAATTGTGAAGGATTTTTCATTAATAAAATCCTCATCAATAAGAGTTTTTTGACTTAAAATTCAAATTGAAAGTCTATTATCTCTCCTCTATTATCTTTACTCTAAAGACACCAACTACTCCTTTCAAATTCCCACCGACTCATTTTGCCCATTCACCGAAAAGCACTTCAAAATCTTTTGATTCCGGGGTAGCTTTACAGTAGAAATAAAGACAAACAATCATTCATCACAAAAACTATCATTATGAATACTGCATCATTAAGTTTCAAATACGAATTAGAGAAAAAAGAACCTAGAACCAACGACGGTGGAACTACAAGAGGCGCCTCCGTAAAAGATTTCCCAGCTTCTATAGGTATTGCGGGTGTTTCTATGAGACTGCAACCGGGAAGTATGAGAGAATTGCACTGGCACGCCAACGCCGCAGAATGGGCTTACGTCATTTCGGGAACGGTTCGTACCACGATTATTCATCCTGATGGACATAGCTATACAGACAATTTTGAGCCGGGCGATGTTTGGTATTTTCCAAAAGGTTACGGTCACTCGATTCAGGCGACAGGAACGGAAGAATGTCATTTCATTTTGATTTTTGACAACGGTAATTTTTCCGAAGACCATACGTTCAGCGTGACTGATTTTGTTTCGTCTGTACCACCGGAAGTTGTAGCTCAGAATTTAAATTTAACTTTAGAGGAAGTTGCGGCTTTACCTCAGAAAGAAGCGTATTTCGCTGCAGGAATTGTTCCGGATGAGATGTCCTTCGTAGCTGAAGCTCGCCCAAATGAATCTGATATCGAATTGACGAGTTTTCACCGTTATCCTTTGCATTCTCAACAGCCGAGAATTGTTCCAGGCGGAGGTTTACAGAGATTGGTGACGAGTAAAGAATTCCCAATCAGCAGTACAATGTCCGGTTCTATTTTGGAATTGCAACCCGGCGCTTTGAGAGAAATGCACTGGCATCCGAATGCGGACGAGTGGCAATATTTTATTTCAGGACAAGCGGAAATGTCGGTTTTTCTTGCAGAATCTACTTGTGTTACAGAACAGTTTAGTGCCGGAGATGTGGGTTATGTTCCAATGGGAGCCGGACATTACATCAAAAATACAGGCGACGCGGTTTGCAGAATTCTGATTGGCTTCAACAGCGGAAAATATGAGTCGATTGATTTGAGCGAATGGCTGGCTGGAAATCCGAAAGATGTTGTCATTACTAATTTTGGTTTGAAAGATGGCGAAATTGAGAAATTACCGACTGAGAAAGTTTTTATTCAGCCTAAGAAATAAGATTTAAACACAATCTCTTGAAATATTGGATAATTCTGTCATTAAAACAAACCCTTCCGTTTCATCTGATTCAATTAAGATGCAAGAGAGATTGGCGATATTTTTAGCTTTGATTGCAGGCTACATCGATGCAACAGGATTGATTCAGTGGAAAACCTACGTCTCTTTTATGAGTGGAAATACCACTTCACTTGGAGCGGCGCTTTCAATCGGAAAATTTGGAATCGTTATTACCTCAGTTACAGTCATAAGTTGTTTTTTACTAGGAATTTATGCCGGAACCTGTCTTTCATTATGGAAGAGAATTAAGAACCAAATATTAACTTTTCATCTTGTTTCCGGAATTCTCATTTTCTATTCAATTATTGCTTATTTTTATAATATCAATAATCTGTTATCCATTGCAATCGTCGGACTTTCAATGGGAATGATGAACACGATTGTGACTTCTGTCGGAAGTCAAAAGGTAAATACAGATTTTGTAACAGGAACTCTGAACAGCCTGGCAAGGAACACCGCAATGCTTACGATGACCGATGATAAAGTTGAAAAAGAAGCGTACAAATCCAACGCCGTTCATCTTTTGCTTTTGTGGATAGGATTTTTATCCGGTGCGTTTATCGCTCCTTTCCTACTCGGTTATCTTGGAAAATGGATTTTGATGATTCCTGCATTATTACTGATGATTTGCGGAATACTGATTTCAAGAATTAACACTAAAAACTAATATTATGTTACAGAAAAACGATGTTGCCCCAGATTTTACATTGTACGCAACGCCAGACCAGAAAATTACACTCTCAGAATTCAAAGGAAAGAATGTCATTCTCGCTTTTTATCCAGCCGACTGGAGTCCGGTTTGCAGCGACCAGATGGCTTTATACAATGAAACTTTGAAGTTTTTCAAGAAATACGATGCAGAGATTTTCGGAATTTCTGTGGACAGCAAATGGTGTCATCTGGCATTTGCCCAATCCAGAAATTTACACTTCCCTTTACTCGCAGACTTCGAAGCAAAAGGAGAAATTGCCAAGAAATATGGTGTTTATGATGAGGAAGAAGGTGAATGTAAACGCGCATTATTCGTCATCAACAAAGATGGAATCATAGAATGGAGTTATCTGTCGCCAACGGCAATCAATCCTGGCGCGGACGGAATTTTAGATGCTTTAGAAACCCTTAACACAAAATAAATTATGTCACTAAAACCAACTGTCAGCAACACTGACCACGCACAAGGCAACTTAGAAGCTGACCTCGTTATCGTAGAGTACGGAGATTATCAATGTCCATACTGTGGCGCCGCTTATCCGGTTCTGAAGGAATTAATGAAAGAATTTGGAAGTCAAATTAAATTTGTTTTCAGAAACTTTCCATTGTCTGAAATGCATCAATATGCAAGACTGGCGGCCGTCGCAGCGGAGGCAGCCAATCTACAAGGGAAATTCTGGGAAATGCACGATGCGATTTATGAAAACCAGAGAGATTTGAATGAGAACTTATTAATGAAACTGGCGGAACAATTAGAACTGAACATTCCTCAATTTGAAAAGGATTTGGAAAGCACTGAGTTGGCAGATAAGGTTGATTCAGATTTTGAAAGCGGAATTATGAGTGGCGTGAACGGAACGCCTTCTTTTTTCGTAAATGGAAATAAATTTGATGGTGGCGCGGAAGACCTTTTGGAATTGGTAAGGGAAAACGTGAACTGAAGCCGAATCTGCAGCCCGACTTGAGTGGAGCTCTTTTTTGTCATTGCGATTGCTGAATCGTTCAACTGATTGCCTCACTTTGTTCGCAATGACAAAAAAAGCGGGAACGGAAGGCGGATAAAGCTGCCCAAATAAAAATTATTTTTCAAAAATGTACGATATTAAACTAGATTAACGAGAAACGAATTGAACCATCCTACATTTGCTAAAGAATTAAGACAACAAAATATTAAAATAAATTAATCACAACATTAAAAAATTAAATTATGAGCACACTAAAATTAAAAGACGGAACAGAGATTTTTTACAAAGACCAAGGCGAAGGACCAACTTTAATGTTTCACCACGGATGGCCTTTGTCATCTGACGATTGGGATGCGCAGGTTATTTTCTTCCTGCAAAGAGGTTACAGAGTGGTGACACACGACAGAAGAGGTCACGGCCGTTCTAGCCAGGATATTTACAATCACACGATTGAGCAATATGCTTCTGATGCAGCTGAATTGGTAGAATTCTTAGATTTGAAAGATGTAGTTCACATCGGTCATTCTACAGGTGGTGGCGAAGTTATTCGATATGTAAATAAATATGCTAATGGAAGAGCTAAAAAAGCAGTTTTAATCAGTGCCGTGCCGCCAATTATGGTAGCGAGCGACAGTAATCCGGATGGTGTTCCGATGTCCGTTTTTGATGGCATCAGAGACCAGACTTTGAACAACAGACAGCAGTTTTATATCGATTTGACTTTCCCTTTCTATGGCTACAATAGAGAAGGTGCAGATGTGAAAGAAGGTGTACAGAGAAATTGGTGGAGACAAGGAATGATGGGCGGAATTGTGGCTCATTACGACGGCATCAAAGCGTTTTCTGAGACTGATTTCAGAGAAGATTTGAAAGCTGTTGATATTCCGGTTTTGGTGCTTCACGGTGAAGACGACCAAATTGTGCCTTATCAAAATGCGGCGTTAAAATCAATCAAATTATTGAAAAACGGAACTTTAAAAACATATCCGGGTTTTCCTCACGGAATGCCGACAACTCACGCAGATGTTATTAATAAAGACCTTTTGGAGTTTATTGAGGCTTAGTTCAGGTATAATTTAAATATAGAAAAGGATGAAGTTCAAACAATCATTTATGCATATTAACATTTTGAAATTTTAGTAATCAGTTTATGTCTTCGATGAGCGCGATTATTAAAAAAGTTAAAAATTATTTCTGTATTACAGGCAAAAAATGAGTCTAATTTTGTCCTAAGTGACTTTATTTACTTGTAAATTATTGAGATATATAACATTTGAGTGGAGAAAATCCTATATTACCAAAACCGACATTTGAAGTTCGCTTCTTTGTCGGTTTTTTTCTATCGTATGTTTATCCGACCAAAACATTAGCAGACTAATAATTTTTGTGGTATAAAATTTTATTAGCCGAAGATTCATATACTAAAAAATGGAGTTAGTTTGAACTCCATTTTTTTGATAATACGTTAATAGTATTGCAATTCATATCTTCTTATAATTCACGATTTTTTTATTATGATATTGTTAATTTTTTACAACAATTTTTATCATTTAAGATTAAAGATGATACACACTCCTCAGGAAATTTTTGTAATTAGTTATTATGAGGAAATATATTCACCCTCTTCATCCTTATGCCAAAACGTAACACGTTGAGAAGTTACTTTAATCAGGCAAATACCCGGTGTTTCGATACCATCGGGAAACCATTGTTCAAGACTATCAACCCATTTATCACTGAGAATTTTCTTATCAGTTACAATTGTTGCAGTACCATAACATTCGATGAAAAGCATATCATCGGTCTGATAAACTAAACTTACTTTGTCATCTTTTTCAATTTGACGAACTTTATTACTGTCAGAAAACGTAAAAAACCACGAATCACCGTCATAATCTACCTTACCATTGTTACTCATTGGTCTCGAATGCAGAGTCTGCCTTCCGTCTCTTGTAGTCATCATGCAGAAGTCTAGATCCTTCATCTTTTCTGCAATTGTTTTTAATGATGCTTTTTTCATTTTAACTTTTGTTTAATTAATGTTTTTGATGATAATTTACAGAACAACCTGTTTCGTGTCATAACCAAAACACGTACCGATAAAAACCTTTATAAAATAACATTAGCCAAATTATTAAAATAAGCTGTTGCTAATCTACTCCTTTTACTCATTAGCAACCATTCAGAACAGTGATTAGAAAAATGGAAGCTTTGTTTTACAATTGCTTTGGTTGCGATGATTTAAAGAAACAAGTATAGAATTTGTTAACAATTAATCGCTGTAAGGCTCGCCAAACTAAATAGTATCTTTTTCCATTGTCTTATTTTTAAATTTTTATTCTGAAAATCTTGAACGGTTTTTTAAACTGTTCTTTCTAAAGCAATGTTGGCCTGTTTTGCAGCGTGATGAAAATTCTCTTCAATACTCATATTGCCAAAGAACTGTTTGGCAAAATGCCTTTGTCTTTCATAAGATGCAGATTCAGAATGTCGTTTTAAAATGAGATGATCAAAAACGTGGTCGATCCTTTCCTTGGTATATTCATCCCAAACGGCGAAAACCAACAGATGAGAAGACTCAGTAACTACGGATTGATCCATAGCAATAGGGAGAATCTGTTTTTTGATATCAGGATCACTGATGACGATGATCTCATAAGGCTGTAAACCTATCCCAGAAGGCGCTAAATGTGCAGCTTCCAAAATGGTATTGATTTTTTCATCTACGACCTTTTCACCTGTCATTCTTTTAGCGGCATAACGCCAGTTCAGAAGGTCTATAATATTTTCCATTCGTTATAACATTTTTTAAATCAGGATGAAAAAATTTTATCATTCATCCTGATCTATTGAGTTTTAAAAAAGTCCCAACTGTCCCAACATAATCGTTGCTGCAGTGTAACAATGAAATGATTTTATTTTTCCATTTTCGATTTTAAAAACATCACAACAAGGCGTCTGCATTGTTTTTCCTGTTGACGCAATCGTTCCTGATGGCAATTGTAGTGGTCCTTTGTGTGTTCCGTTCAGAGATAATTCCACAACCACCGTATTTTCATCTTCCAAAACATAGAGATCATACAATTCTCTGTGCATATCTGGAAAAGCAGTGGCGTACACATCGACCGTTTTACCGATATCTTCACCGTAATATTTGGTTCCGGCAGAGACATCCCAGAAATAGCCGTCTTCTGCGAACAGGTCAACGAATCCTTTTGTATCCTGAATCTCTGCGATTCTGTACAGTTCGCGGATCAATGTTTCATTTTTTGAGTTTGGGTTGATGACTGAAGATTTCATAATTGATAATTTTAAATGTTATTATTAAGTAAATTTTGGTTGATTTTAATGTCGAAGATTATTTTTTGCTGTCCACGAAAACATAGAGTTTCACCGCTTTTCCGTTCTCGAATACGAAAAGATCCATTCCGGTTACTGCATCAGGTTTATCAGTTGTTCCGTTCTGCCAGAATAGGCGTGCAATATTATGATTGACATCAATCGATTTGACGTGGGTAAATTTGGAACCAGGTGCTTTTTTCTGAAGATCTTCCACAAAACCGTTGATCTCTTTAAAACCTTTTGCTATAAAATGGCTGTCCACCATCTCAATATCTTCTGCATAAACTTTTTTCATCAAAGCTTCACGTTTCTTCAGATCACTTTCATTCCAGATGGCTAAGTGTGTCTCAACCAATAAACGGATTTCTGTCTCGGATAAATTTTTTGAACTTTCTGATTTTGATGAATGAACATCTTTCGGAGACCATAGAATAGTTGCTGGTTTATTCTTTTCGTAACCTTTTCCGTTGGGATAGGAAACCAGTTCCATTTTTGCTCCCCAAGGTGTTAAGAAATAAACCCAGGTTTCGCCTTCTGTATCACCAGAAGGCATTAGAAATGGTTCACCCAAAAACTGTACACCTTTACTTTTTAAAAATGTTACACTTTGCTTGATGTCATCTGTATAAAAAGCGATGTGGCTTGCACCAAGGTCATCTCCGCCAGGGAATTGTTTACTGCCTTTATTATCCTGATATTGGAATAATTCGATATTGGCACCAGTTCCGGCTTTTACCATTCTAATGGTTACTGCACCAGTTCCAGACTGCATATGATTATTTTTCTTCCAGGTATCATCCAAAGGAATCGGTCCTAATGTGGTTACTGCTGAAAAACCCAATACATCTGTGAAGAAATTAACTGCCTGATTCATATCCGGAACATTGATTCCAACGTGGTCTATTCCGATAATTCCAGCTTTCTGTTGTGCGCCAAGATTAGAAACTGAAGCTGACGCTAATAATGCACCGGCTACTGCGGTTGCTTTGATTTGTTTTTTTAAATTGCTCATCTTATTTAATTTTTTTATTGTTATTTGATAAAGCAAATTTCTGCCATTTGACCACCTTCTTCCATTGACAAAAGCTTGAAAAAAAAACAAACAAATGTCAATGAAATGCAATCTTATTGAAAAAACATCATCGTAAATTCAACAAAACCAACAACTAAAAAATGGTTGAAGTACAAATCCTTCAACCCTTTTTAATTCTTTCGAAAAGTAATTTAATCATTATATTTTGCTAACCATTTAGCTTTCAGTTCAGCTCTGGCATTGATAAATTCGAGATCCGTTCCCTGCGCAACAGCGTCCAGCGGAAAACGTAAAGGACGGGAACCTTGTTTCATCTGTATCAATTCCAAAATTCCGTCGGCAATCTTTTGAGGATCCTTATTGAACTCTTTCATCTTCCCGAATAAGGCACTTCCAATTGCGTTAAACTGTTCTGTTGCAACGGGGTCATAAAGATTTGCAATTTCAGGTTTGTCTGCATTCACTCCAGCTTTTTGACCGGTGTTCATTTCGGTTGGATAGACGCCGGGCTGGATGGAAACGTTTTCAATGTTGAACTGTTTCAGCTCATCTTGCAAACCTTCCGTTATACTCTCCACACCAAATTTCGATGCGAAATACGGAATCATAAATGGCGATGTATGGGCGCTTGCTCCTGAACTAATATTAATGATCACACCACTTTTATGCTCACGCATCGATGGCAACACAGCTTGATAAGTTCGGATCACGCCATAAAAATTAACCTCAAACATCTGACGTATTTTATCAATACTATATGCTTCCAGTAATCCGAAACCGGAAAAGGCAGCGTTGTTGACCAACACATCTATTTTTCCAAATTTTTCTAATGTTTCAGCAAAAGCATTGGTTACAGATTGGTCGTCTGTAACATCGATTTCAATAACGTGAATATTGGGAATTGCCTCCAGTTCTTTTGCGGCAGTTTCATTTTTTTCCTTTGACACCATGCATTCCTGCAATTACCGTAAAACCTGCTTTAGCAAGTGTTGTCGCTGTTAATTTTCCAAATCCTGTACTGGCTCCTGTAATAAAAATAGTCTTGTTCATCTATTTAAATTTTGATTGTTATTTAATAAGACAAAATTGGCACAACAGGAGTCAGTTTATTGTAAGCTGCTGAAAACTTGCAATATATTATCTATATCTGTCAATAAATATTTTCAATAAAGTCCTTTCAAGTTCACATAACTTTAAAACCGCTTATAATAAGCGGTTTTTTTAATTTAAGAGGAACGTTAAATTTACTTTAATGTTTACAATCAAAATTAGATTCAAAAAAAAAACATTAATTTTGTCGCAGAAAAAAATTGTTGTTTATGGTAGAATAATTAAATTAGCATTACCATATCAAAAAATATTAAAATCAAACGCATGAGAAAAATAATTCTACTATTTGCCTGCATGTTCGGCATTTCTGCTTTTTCGCAGATCAAAGTGCTGAAGAATGAGACCTTGGTGGAAATCGGCAAGGAAAACTCGGTAGGTCTTTACAAAAAAGAAAATAGGTTTACTTTTAATTATCAGGATATCAACACCAGTAATTTAAATACCTTCAGATCATTTTCGTTTTTAGACGTGAATGCTGATGTAATGGGACTTTATAAGCTTGTAACTGATGGTTTTATCGACCAGCCTGTCGGAAATGTCACTCTAGAACTTCCTAATGATATTATTGAACTTCATTACGAAAAAAACTACGGTCAGCCGACAGTACAATTCATTCAGTTTATCAATAAGAACAGAAAGTATGTAGGAAAATCACAGTTTTTGAATAAGAAACAAATTGATAAAATTTTCGGAATCGGTACTTCAAAAGCTGCTTTATACAATAAGCCAAGTCAACAAAGAGTAACACCACAAGTTTCTAACACTGCAACAGCACAACAAAGCTATGTGAATGAAACACCTGTGGCTACAAAACCTGTACCTCCCAAAAATAAATCAAGAAAATAATTTTATTTTTTAATAATACTCAACTCATTCTCTCCGAATGAGTTTTTTTATTTTATTTTTGTAAAAAGATTATCATAAATTATGTCTCTTCAAGTAATCAATCTCACCAAAAAGTTTGCAGAGCAAACTGCTCTCAATAATATCAACATTACTATTGATAAAAGTGAAATCATCGGTCTTCTCGGTCCCAATGGAGCAGGAAAATCTACACTGATGAAATCTATTGTAGGTGCTCTTAAAATTGATGAAGGCGAAATCATTTTTAATGGTAAAAACATTTCGGAAAACGAGATTGAAAGCAAAAAAAACATCGGTTTTCTACCTGAAAACAATCCCTTGTACATGGAAATGTATGTGAAAGAATACTTACAATTTGTAGCGAATATTCACAAAATTTCTGAAGCAAGAGTTGATGAAGTGATTGAATTGGTGGGAATAACTCCAGAAAAATCAAAGAAAATAAATCAGCTTTCAAAAGGTTACAAACAAAGAGTCGGATTGGCTCAGGCAATTATTCACCAACCGGATTTGTTGATTTTAGATGAACCGACAAATGGTTTAGATCCCAATCAAATCATTGAAATCAGAAATGTAGTAAAGGAAATTGGTAAAGAAAAAACCGTTTTACTCTCTACACATATTATGCAGGAAGTTGAAGCACTTTGTTCGCGTGTGATCCTTATTCATAAAGGAAATATTTTGCAGGATTGCCCAATTGAGGAATTTAAAGGCAAGTTTGAAAGTCTGGAAGAAGCTTTCGCAAGTTATACTCAGACTGAAAACATTTCTTAATTGGCTTTAAATTTGATAACACCTCAGTGAATAATCTTAAATACACTAACGAAAATGATCAAGAAAATTATACTGTGCGCAACCTTAGTACCTATTTTGTCTTTTGCAAATGTGATAAAAGATAATAGTATTTCTGATGTACCAAAAGAAATTAAAAATAACAGAGAAAAAAAAGTTCAGGAAAAAGTTCCTAAAACAGTTATCATTAAAACCAAAAAGTTTAAAATAAGAATCGACAAACAACCCAACGGAAATTACCTTTATCAATCTTGGGGTGCCAATACAAAAATCACTGCAAAGCCAAGCATGATTATTTCGGACGGAGAACTTATTCCTGACGGAAGTGGAGGAAATTATTACTACGAGTTTAACAATAACAATTACAGTTATAAAGTATACAGAAACTACCTTACCAACTCAGCAACAAAACCAGCTTATACATTGGTAGTGACAGATATCGAGGGAAAAACTTTTGTAAGACAAGATGGAAAGGTCGTTAAAAATTAAATTTAATTAAAAAATCAAATAATAAATTCCTAATTTTCACGATTAGGAATTTTTCATTTTAATAAAAGCGCAATGACATTTACAGTTAAAGCTAATTTAATAGACATCATTTCAAAGGAAACTTATCCTGCTGAAATCATTATTTCTGATAAAAAAATCGCTTCTATAAAAAGAATTGAGGAAAGTTTAGATACCTATATTTTACCGGGATTCATTGATGCTCATGTTCACATAGAAAGCAGTATGCTTGTTCCGTCAGAATTTGCAAGGATTGCCGTAAAGCATGGAACGGTAGGAACGATTTCCGATCCTCACGAGATTGCCAATGTTTTGGGAATTGAAGGTGTGGATTATATGATTGCTAATGCTGAGACAGTTCCTTTTCACTTTTATTTTGGAGCTCCTTCATGCGTTCCTGCAACCAATTTTGAAACTGCAGGAGCAGTAATTGATTCTCAGGATATTGATCAATTATTTAGCAGAAAAGAAATCGTTTATTTAGCGGAAATGATGAATTTTCCGGGGGTAATTTATAATGAAGATGAAGTTTTAAGGAAAATAGCTTTTGCTAAAAAACATAAAAAACCCATCGATGGTCACGCTCCTGGATTAATGGGTGAAGGAATGAAAACTTATTTTGATGCGGGAATTTCAACTGACCACGAATGTTTTGGACACACGGAAGCTTTAGAAAAACTGAAGCATGGCGTAAAAATAATGATCAGAGAAGGAAGTGCTGCTAAAAATTTCAACACATTAATTCCATTATTAAAAGATTTTCCAGAGCAGATCATGTTCTGTTGTGATGACAAACATCCCGATAATTTGATTGAATCTCATATTAATGATCATGTGAAACGTGCATTGAAAGAAGGTCACAATTTATATGATGTTTTACGAGCTGCATCTTACAATGTTGTGAACCACTATAACTTGCCAATCGGACTATTACAAATTGGTGACAATGCAGATTTTATTGAAATTGATAATACTGACGATTTTACTATTATAAAAACATATATCAACGGTGAAATGGTGGCTGAGAACGGAAAATCTTTCATTCAGTCTGTTGAAGCCCCGATTGTCAATAATTTTAATTGTAATCTGAAACAGCCTTCTGATTTTAAACTCAAAAGTGAAGGTGGCAAAATTCGTGTAATTGAAGCTTTAGACGGACAATTGATCACGCATGAAATTCAAGCAGACACTTTAATAATTAATGGATTTGCCGAATCAAATATCGAAGCAGACATTCTGAAAATTGCAGTTGTAAATCGTTATAGTGATGCGCCAGTTGCGGTTGCATTTATTAAAAATTTCGGTTTAAAAAGTGGCGCAATCGCATCTTGTGTTGCCCACGATTGTCATAACATCGTTGTTGTAGGAAAAGATGATGCAGATATTTGTAAAGCAGTCAATGCAGTAATCAAAGCAAAAGGAGGAATATCATTGGCCACAGAAACTGAAGAATTGGTTTTAGAATTACCAATTGCGGGAATTATGACCAATCTTCCTGCTGAAAAAGTTGCAGAATTATACATCAAATTAGATCGAAGAGCAAAAGAATTAGGCAGCAAACTAAGAGCACCTTACATGAGTTTATCATTCATGGCACTTTTGGTAATTCCTGAGTTAAAGCTGAGTGATAAAGGTTTGTTTAATGGTAAAAGTTTTGAGTTTACGGATGTTTTTGTCAAATAAATTTAATTTTTGAACTCCTTCATAAAATCACTTTTAGAGTAACTATCTTTAGCCGCTTCATAACCAATGTTGTAAATTTGTTCGAGACGGTCTTTTTTTCTTTCAAAATTTCCGAAAGCGGAAAGATCTTTTGAAGAGATCAGCCAATCGCAATATTCAAATTTTACTTTTTCGACTCTGTAGGAAAACAAGTCGAATGAGCGGGAAACAATAGATTTAATGGTTTTTAGATCGGTAATTTTAATATCATGTGGCGGCGAAACAAACACGCCAATCAATTTATCACAATCTTTTCTGATGATATCTGCCGGAAAATTATTGAGAACTCCCCCATCACAATACATTTCTTCACCCAAAATATACGGCGTTGTAATTCCGGGAATTGAGCAGGAAGCAATCATTGCATCAATAACTTTAAAATCTTTATCAAAAACTTTTTCGGTTCCTGAAACTAATTCTGTAGCAACAATCCGTACTTCTTTATCTAATTCTCCAATTTTCATATCCTGAAAAATCGGCTTGAGATAATTGGCGAAAATAATGGAGGAAACCAAACCCGGTTGATTAAAAGTAAAATGTTTCCAGTTGAAAAAATAGATCGACTGAAAGAAATCTAAAATCTCTTCAGGCTTTTTTCCGATTGCATAGAGACAGCCGACAATAGATCCTGCACTGCAACATGACAAAATATCAATATCGATATTTTTCTCGCTAAGGAATTTTAAAACTCCTGCATGAGCTATACCTTTAGTACCGCCTCCCGATAAAACCAATCCTGTTTTTTCAAAATTCATTGAATAAATTTAATGAAAACTCTCTGGAAAAAAATTAATAATGACATTAAATATTATGCATTACCAACAATTTTTGTTGAATGGAAAAAATAAAAGCCACAAACTAAAATCTGTGGCATTTCTATAATTACCAGAATTAAATTCTAATTATTGATATACTTTTCAAAAACTTTTGAAAAATCTTTTTGAGTATATTTATCAAAACTGGTCGTATTCCATGCGAAAATGTATTCGTTGATTGTTCTCAATTCCTGACTTTTTGAAACACTCTCCTGTTTTCCTGCCGCTACAGTTGTTATTGCTTTCTGCAAACTGTCATTCGAAAAATTCAACAATGAATGATTGTGATGAACCACCTGCTGAATTGCCAAAAGTGCCTTGTACAAATCTTTCAACTGATCAACCTGTCCTTTTGCAACACTGATCATCAGAGGGACATTGCCGATATTAAATGATATTTCAACATCCAGGTCAATTGTCCCAGCTGTTTGCAAAACTACATTAGAGAAAGGAAACTGATAATATTCATACCTTCTCAAAATTCTCTTTCTATCAATTGCACTTGCTCCATCAATATGGATCAAAGCTCTGTTTGTAAAGCAATATTCATCTCTTTTAGATTTGATTAAAAAGAAGATTTTTTCATTATCCTCCGATAAAATATAATCATCAGAATCTACTTTGTCATAATCTTGAGACGGAATAATTTTTCCAATATCTCCCAATCCTAGAGCTTCTGCAGCTAATTTTTTAAACATAATTTATTTTAATTTGTATTTTATTTAAGTGAAATAAAATTAAGAAAATAAGCGAAATAAAACCAAAAAAAATTACCATAAAGTCCGTTTAAATTTGAATAAATGTTCTAAAATGATTATTCATTTTTTGACGCAAAGATTTAATTTAAAGACTTAATTATTCAAGTGAGCCAAGAAGAATCAACAAGTTGATTTGATAAAGCTGTGTTTTCAAGCTTTGTGAAGCAAATTTTATTTGCCTTTGCTTTCTAAAAATGAAATGTAAAGTTGAATTAAATCTTTGCGTTTAAAAATTAATAGGATCATAAAATTTAAATATTAAATCTAAACAGACTTTTAGAAAACAAAAAAACCACAGAAAAATCTGTGGTTAATATTATTTAAAATTGATTATTTCAAATTAAATGTGAATCACTTCACCATATGCAGCTGCAGCAGCTTCCATAATTGCTTCAGAAACCGTTGGATGCGGGTGAATAGATTTGATAATTTCGTGACCTGTAGTTTCAAGTTTTCTTGCAACAACAGCTTCAGCAACCATATCAGTTACTCCTTCACCAATCATGTGGCAACCTAACCATTCGCCATACTTAGCATCAAAAATTACTTTGATGAAACCATCTGTATTTCCGTTTGCAGTGGCTTTTCCACTTGCGGAAAGAGGGAATTTACCTACTTTAATTTCGTAACCTTTTTCTTTAGCCTGCTTTTCTGTAAGACCAACAGAAGCTACTTCCGGGTGACAATAAGTACATCCAGGAATATTGCCATAGTCAATTTTCTCAACGTGCATTCCCTTGATTTTTTCTACACAAGTGATTCCTTCAGCAGAAGCAACGTGCGCCAAAGCCTGAGTCGGAATAATATCTCCTATTGCGTAATAACCTGGAACTGACGTTTCGTACCATTCGTTTACCAAAACTCTACCCTTATCTGTCTGGATTCCCACTTCTTCAAGACCGATATTCTCGATGTTTGCAGCAATTCCAACAGCAGATAATAAGATATCAGCTTCAAGAGTGATATTTCCTTTTTCTGTTTTTACAGTCGCTTTCACACCGTTTCCGCTTGTGTCTACGCTTTCAACAGATGCGTTGGTCATAATTTCGATCCCTGTCTTTTTCAAAGATTTCTCTAAGTGTTTTGAGATTTCTTCATCTTCCACAGGAACGATGTTTGGCAAGAATTCAACAACGGTTACTTTCGTCCCCATTGTGTTATAAAAATCAGCAAACTCAACACCGATAGCTCCAGAACCTACAACGATCATAGATTTTGGCTGCTCAGGAAGAGACAATGCCTGTCTGTATCCGATTACTTTTTTACCGTCTTGAGGCAAGTTTGGCAATTCTCTAGAACGTGCTCCGGTAGCCAAAATAATGTTGGTTCCGGTATATTCAGTTACTTTTCCGTCTTTATCAGTCACAGAAACTTTTTTACCTTTCTGTACTTTTGCAGTACCAAGAATTACGTCGATTTTGTTCTTTTTCATCAAGAACTCGATTCCTTTGCTCATTTTAGAGGCAACACCACGGCTTCTCTGGATTACATTCGGAAACTCAAAACTCGCTTCCACTTTATTTAAACCATAATCTTCAGCGTGATTGATGTAATGAAAAACCTGAGCCGACTTCAATAAAGCTTTTGTAGGAATACATCCCCAGTTAAGGCAGATTCCTCCTAAATTTTCTTTCTCGATAATTGCAGTTTTAAAACCCAACTGTGCTGCTCTGATTGCTGTAACATATCCACCAGGACCACTACCGATGACAATAATATCGTAATTCATTAGATTAAAATTTTTATGCGAATTTAAGGAAAAATATTGGATTTGTATGTCTAAACAGATGGATATGACCATGCTTTGGAAAAAGTCATATGATTTTTATTATAAAGCAAAAAAGAGAATACTTTCGCATTCTCTCTTTTATATTTATAATTCGTTTAAATTATTAATCCCGAAGATTATCTTGCAGCTCTCAGCAGTTTTTTTTCATTCTGATATCTCAGATTCAAAGCTCTTAACTGCTCATTTTTCATTTTCTTAGTAGCCACCGGATGATTCATAATCATTTTCTTTTCTGTTCGGTATCGTTTATCCAGTTCACTCGCTTTACTGTTTGTCAATTGAGTTTTTGATGGATGTGGCGGTGCAGGCGGTCTCGGCGGACGTTTCTGACCATAAGCATTGAACGATAATCCTACTAAAAGAATGGTTGATATCAATAACTTTTTCATGACGTTTAACTTTTATAATTGAAATTGTACAATTTCAATGGGTTATAAGCTAAATATTACATATTTCATACCACAAAATTTGATGTAAATTTCTGAATGAAATTGGTATTAACACAAAATTTTACTTTTTAGAATGTGCCACTCTCCACACAATTCCGCTGACATCATCAGCAACCAGAAGAGATCCGTCGGCAATTTGTAAAACACCTACAGGTCTTCCGTACACGTCACCTTTCTCTTCATTCGCTATAAATCCGGTTAAAAATGGCTGATAAGGTCCTGAAGCTTTCCCGTTGGCAAAAGGCACAAAAGCTACCTGATAACCCACTAAAGATGAGCGGTTCCACGATCCGTGCTGTCCGATAAAAGCGCCGTTTTTATATTTTTCAGGAAACTGATTTCCTGTGTAGAAAGTTAGTCCTAAAGATGCAGTGTGCGACCCTAACGGAACATCCGGAACAATGGTTTTTGCAACCAAATCAGGCTTCTCTCCTTTTCTTCTCGGATCTTCATTTTTTCCGAAGTAAGCATATGGCCAGCCGTAAAACTGATCTCTTTTCACACTGGTCAGATAATCCGGAACGAGCTCGTCACCCAATTCATCTCTTTCATTTACAACGGTCCAAAGCTCTCCGGTGGAAGGATTCCAGCTCATTCCGACAGGATTCCGAAGTCCGGCTCCGTAGATTTTTTCTCCGCTTCCATCAGGATTGACTTCCAAAATATTGGCTCTTCTCACTTCATATTCCATTCCGTTTTCACCGACGTTACTTCCGGAACCAACGGAAATATAGATTTTAGACTGATCTTTATTGGCAATTAAATTTCTCGTCCAGTGATTGTTGTAACCTCCAGCAGGTAAATCAACGATTTTCTTTCCTGCCTGGGTAATTTTCGTATCACCTTCTTTATATGGATAAACCCAAAGTCCATCGGTGTTGGCAACATAAAATTTATCTTTAATAATCAGCATTCCGTAAGGCTGATTCAGATTATCCAGAAAAACAGAAGAAGATTCTGCAACTCCGTCTTTGTTGGCATCTCTGTATAAAATGATACGGTTGGCTGATTTTCCTCCGACTTCAGCATCGCTTTTCCCGCTGATGTCATTTTTAATTTTTTCGGTTTTTGTTCTTTCAGAATTGGAAAGGACGACAAAAATATCGCCGTTTGCAGCCTGAATCATGTTTCTCGGACTTTTGATATTTTCGGCAAAACGGGTCACTGTAAATCCTTCAGGAGCTGTCGGAGCCTTTCCTGCAGGCCATCCGATGACGTTACTGAATTTATTTTTGGCACCTTTCTCATCGGGTGCGGGAAGTTTTAAAGTATCTGTTTTGGTAACGACTTCGGTTTCTGAAGTATTCTGATTTTTACTTTCTTTACAGCTGAAAAACAGCACTGCGACTGCCGGTAGAAGATATTTTTTCATAAATAATGATGTGATGTGTTAAAATATTTGTCTCAAAAATTGCAAAAACCGTTCCCGAAAAAGAAAACGGTTGCACAATAATGGATTAGATCTTATATAATTTTTTATTTAACGCAAAGTCAGACAAAGAATTTTAAATAGAGGCCGCTGTTAAGATATACAACGGCGTAAACTTAGTCAGGAAATACTATTTTTTTTATCATTACAGCTAATCATCAGATTTAATCCAAAACATTATTCGACCTCAATATTCTGCTTAAGAGGAAGATTTTTTGATGAATTTCCGACCATAATTCTGTATATTCCTTTTTCCACAATCCAGTTCATTTTTTCATCTAAAAACTGCAATTCTTTTACCGGAATTTCAATTGAAATTTCTTTGGATTCACCGGATTTCAGATACACTTTGTGAAAACCCTTTAATTCCAAAACCGGCCTTGAAACAGACGCCAACAAATCTTTTATATAAAGCTGAACCACCTCACTTCCTGCTTTTGAACCTGTGTTTTTAACTTTGACCTTTGCAATGACCGTCTCATTTTCTTTAAATTTTAATTTATTTAAATGCAAATCAGAAATTTCAAAAGTGGTATAACTTAAACCGAAACCAAACGGATACAACGGCTCCCCGCTCAAATCGTGGTAATCATTTCCCCGACCGGTCGGATGATGATTGTACGTCAGAGGCAACTGACCTTCCTCTATCGGAAACGTAATCGGTAATTTTCCTGAAGGATTTTCTGCTCCGAAAAGCACTTTTGCCACAGCATTTCCGCCTTCTTCACCGGGATACCAGACATCCAGAATGGCTCCTACTTTATCCTTCCAATCTGTAGTTTTTATAGCAGAACCGCCCACCAAAACTACGGTTGTCGGTTTATTTAATCTGGAAACTTCATTAATGAATTCTTCCTGATTTCCGGGCAGACTGATTGATGAGCGATCCTGAAATTCACCTTCGTGAATTCCGGCTGTTACAATGATGTAATCTGAATTTTGAGCAAGTTTTAAAGCCTCATCAAAATCTTTTTGGTAATTGTTTAAACCATAATTCCAGACCAATTCGATGTTCGCTTCACCTCTATTTTCATGGAACTCAATGGTGATATCATATTTCTGACCTTTAGTCAAATCAATATCAACTGTTTTGGTTGAATAACTCAGTTTTTCCCAATGGTCGATAACCAGTTTTCCATTTATATACAATCTGAAACCATCATTTCCACGTAATCCAAGCTTATATTTTCCTGATTCCGGCGCTTCGAGTTTTCCTGTCCAGCGAATGCTGTAACTGTCTGGCTGCAGCTTTTCCGGATTTGGAGAATATAAAGTCCATTTGAAATTGATCTGTTCATCCTGCTTTTCAAATGCATGATTTCCTTTTAAATCAGGATTGGAAAAGTAAAAACCTTTCAAACCTTTTTGATTTTCTGAAGATAAAAATTCAGCAGGAACGGTTGCAAAATTCTTTATATTCCAGTCAATTCCTTTTGAATAAGTGATCTCAATATTTTTATTTTTGACGAAATTTTTAATTCCTTCCAAAATACTCACCTTTTTATTTCCGGGTCCGGAATAACCGCCCAGTCTTGCATCCACAGCATCAGTTCCGACAATTAAAATCTTTTTTATCTTTTCTGAAATTGGAAGCGTCTGATGATTATTCTGAAGCAAAACAAAAGATTCGACCGCTGTTTTTTCCGCCAGAGGTTTGTTATTGATATTCTTTAATTCATCAATATCTTTTTTAGAAACATAAGGATTTTCAAAAAGACCGAGCTCAAACTTTGCTCTTAAAACTCTCGCCACTGCATCATCAATTCTTTCCTTTGAAATTCTACCATCCAAAAACGGCGGCATAAAAAGTTTATAATGCTGATATTCTGTCTGGAAAATCACGTCAAGTCCTGCATTGATCGCCTGTGCAGAAGCATCGTCGTAATCTTTTGCCGTAAAGTGCAGAACGTTGGCACCACCCACCGCACTGGCGTCGCTGATGACAAATCCTTTAAAATCCCATTCTTTCTTTAATTTTTCAGTCAGCAACCAGTGATTGGCCGTTGAAGGTCTACCATCCAACAGATTATAGGAAGTCATCACCGAACGGCTTTTTCCCTGTTGAAAGGCTTTCTGAAACGGAACCAAATGAGTTTCCTCCAAATATCTTTTGCTCCAGTGAATCGGATAGGAATCTCTTCCGCCCTCACCCACATTCGCTAAAAAATGTTTCGGAGTGGTAATAATTCCCTGCTTTTCAAATGAACTGACGAAATTAACGCCCATCAGGGAAGTTAAAAACGGATCTTCTCCGTACGTTTCCTCTGTCCTTCCCCATCGTATATCATTCGCAAGATTCACCACGGGAGTCAGGATCTGACGGATTCCCCTCAGTTTTGATTCTTTTGCAATCGCGCTCGAAACCTCTTTCATCAACTCAGGATTGAAGGTCGCGGACAAGCCGATTGCCTGCGGAAAAGCAGTCGCTCCTTCCCGCATCAGTCCGTGCAAGGCCTCATCAAAAGGGATAATTGGAATTCCCAATCGAGATTCTTCCACAAAATATTTTTGAATGGCGTTGATCTTTTTTGCCAGTCTTTCCGCATCTTCATTGGCATTGTATTTCAACAACTGTCCGGCAACTCCACCGCCCTGATTTCCTGCACTCACCTGCAATCCGAAAATTCCGTGGGAATACTGACCTTTCGGAACGTTGTCCAGATCACCGGGAATCATGAAGCACTGCCAGAATTTTTCTTCGGGCGTCATGCGTTTCAGCAAATCCTGAACTCTTGTTTGTATCGGTTGTTTTGAATCTTTGTACAGCGGTTTTTGAGCTGATATGAAAACAGCACTCAACAATGAAATTCCAATTAATTTTAATTTAAACTTCATTATTGCGTTATTTGAATTACACTTGCATAGTTCAATTTTTTACGGTCTTCAGGCAATTGAATTTCAATTATATTACCGGATTTTTTCCATTGAATTTTATTGGATAGTCCTAAAACTTTTAATGATTTTGGTTTAAAATTTTCAGGAATTGTAAAGTTTAACGTTGATGGAGACTCATAGGTTGATTGATCATTTAAGTGGAAAACATTCAGCGTTTTACCGTCTTTGCTTTGGGTATAATAAAAATTACCATCGTGGTATGGTGCCACTGCTCTCGTTGCAAAAACCGCCGATTGGTTTTGATCCATCCAACCTGAAATTTCTTTTAATCTTTCATAAACCACCGCATCGTAATCGCCATTCGGTCCGGGAGCGATGTTCATCAGATAATTTCCGCCCCGGGAAATGATTTTCACCAAAGTTTCAATAATTTTTTGAGACGATTTGTAATTGTCATTCGGAACGTAGGAAAAAGAATCACCCATCGTGATGCAGCTTTCCCACGGAATTGAAAGTGCTTTTTCAGGAACAGCCTGCTCAGGAGTTACGTAATTTTCCCACTTTCCGGGAACCGTGCGGTCTACGACGATAATTCCGGGTTGATTTTTTCGCGCCATCGTTCCGATTTTGTCCATGTCAATGTCCTGTTCGACCTTGATGGTTCTTTGCCATTCCACATTTTGGTCGATGGTGTGAAACGGACGAACCCAGCCTCCATCGAGCCAGAGAATATCTATTTTACCGTAATTGGAAGTGATTTCGTTGAGTTGGTTGAAAGTGAAATTTTTAAAACTGTTCCATCTTTCAGGATATTTTTTCGGATCATAATTTACATTCCGGTCTTTCGGTGGAAAATACGGCCACCAGTAATCATCAGAATGCCAATCGGGTTTTGAAAAATAAGCTCCGATTTTAAAGCCATCTTTTCTGAATGTACTGAAAATTTCCTCCGTCACATCCGCCTTGGGATTTTTGGAAAAAGGAGTGTTTGAAGAAGTTATTTTGTAATCAGATTCTTTGGTATCAAACATCGCAAAACCATCGTGGTGCTTGGTCGTAAAAACTACATATTTCATTCCCGCCTTTTTCGCCGCATCTGCCCATTTTTGTGGGTTAAACTGAGTCGGATTAAATGTTTTCTGCAGGTTTTCATAATTTTCTACGTATTCGTTGTACGATTTTCCATGTTCAGGTTTTCTTTGTGTCCACGATTCGTCTTCCGGACAAAGACTCCAGCTTTCTACAATTCCCCATTGGCTGTAGGTTCCCCAGTGCATGAAGAGCCCGAATTTTAAATCCTGCCAGTTTTCAAGATTCTGAATAACAAGCGGATCTGTAGGTTTTTGGTAGCCTTCTGAAACATTGTGTGCCTGTGAAAAAAAAATGGATGAAAGTAATAAGGATGAGAGAAAGAGCGTTTTCGTTTTTGGCTTGGTGAACATGAAGTTTAGTTTTTGCTAAATTAAACTTTAACCATAAATTCTACCACAAAAGGGACAAAAGTTTTTTATACATGAGTAACATGAGTTTTAAGTTTAATGGATTGAGGATATTTAGAACACATAAGATTAAAAATCGAAAATTCTCTTTTGGGAGCAGAAAACTGCTTATAATCGAATGGATTTTAGGTATGATTACAAAAATTATTGTTGAAAATAAAATTGTTATTTGTGAGGGGGCACGAAGTTTTTGACACATCATTCACATGAGTTTATGATTAAAAATTGTGAAATTATTAGAGGGCGTCAATCTGAAATTTGAGATTTCCAAGTGCGTCAATTTATACTAAGAACTACCACTTCGTACTTGGCTCTTTTTATTTTATAACTGGCTCTTGTTTTTTTAAACTAAATATTTCTTCGTTCTCACTTCAATTTCAGAACCTTCGGCAAGCATTACCGATAAGGGTTCCTGATGATTTAAGCACTCAAAATCTTTACCGTAAATTTTATTAAAACAAATTTCGAGCTGATGATTTTTCACTTTGTACCAATCCCATTTCGGATGGCAAACCTCATATTCTGAAGTTTTGTTTGATCTTTTGGTAAAACCGTAATAATGCTCCGTAATAAATTCAAACTCCGAATCGTTTTCCATAGGAAGTGCATTGTTGTCAGCGGTTATTTCTATAGAATGCCAATTTTTGTCTTTCCAGGAATATTTGATCATGAAATCGTTCTCGTTATGCTGCATGTGATTTTTCATACGCATAGTTTGATAATTTTCTTTGTAAACTGAGTTTGCTACAAAACTTAAAGCCGGTTTCGGAACAATTTCTTTGATGAAAACCACTCCTCTTTTCCATTCATTTCCTTCTTTTTTCTTTACGTAAAATCTAAGATTTACTTCCTCAAAATTTCTGTGAAAAGGAATCGGAAGTCCCAATAATTTGGTATTTAAAAACATAAAACCTACAAGACTTACATAACATTTGCCTTTGTAAAAATCAAGTTCAGTACCTTTTGGAAGATATTTCATTAAAATTTCTGGATCGATTTCGTAATTGATAATTGCTAATTTTCGCCATTCGGCTTTCAGGAAATTCATAATTTTTGTTTTTGAATTGTTTAAGATGAAATAATTTGTGATTGGTTAAATATTTAATTTTCAAACCGATAATTCGGCTGTTTTTTTGATCATTTTATTTCTTTCAAGAAGAAAATTCGTCATATAATTTTTTAGAAAAAATGTATTGAAAAGTTTCCCAATAATTCCGAATGGAGATTCAAATTCAAAAATATCGATCATCACCGTACTTTCACCTTCTTGAGAAAAAAGATGCTGATGTTTTAATGACTTGAACGTTCCTTTCAACATGATATCTGTAAATTGATATGGCTTTTTCATCTCAATAATTTTTGAAGTGTGAGTTTGATAAAACCCCAAATGCTTTGCTCTCCAGGTGACCGTTTCGCCATCTTCAATCAATCCCGAAATTCTTCCCTCAATAGCTTTTTCACCCGTTTTAAAAGTAGATTTTTGGTGGAGATCGATGTCTCTTGCCAAATCGAAAACTTTGTAAATATCAGCTTTGATGATTGTTTTTAAATGAATGACAGACATGATCAGAAAGTTTGCTTTTTATGTAATTCGGGTAAAACTTTATCAATTCTCTCAGCTAATTCAGGCAATTTAATTGTTGGAACTGCCGGAAAAAGATGATGTTCCATGTGATAAAACATGCTGAAAGTTAGTTTGTTTTTCCAAAATCCACGTTGGGTTCTTGCGATTTCCGGATGATTGTGAGTGTCGTGATGAACTGTCCAGACTGCGAAAAATGCCATTAAAAGTTCTCCAAAAAACATAATGGAAATATGATAAATCAAAAAATTAATTTTAAAATAAAACGCGATGAAAACAAAAACTGAGATTGAAATTAGTTCTAAAAACATATTTTGTTTACACTTTCTATTTGCTAATTTAAATGTCATCCAATGAATTAAAAACAGATGCTTTGGCCCGTAGAAAATGGCTTGATACCATTTCATTGAGGCTGATTTTCCTTCATAATCTTCTTCAGAAAGACAAAATTTGTGATGTCTGATGTGATTGAATTTCACAGCGTGAACGGAAGCAATCATTGAAATACTGTTCATCGAAAGCCATGTAAGAAATTTTCCTGTACCTAAAGAATTATGAAAACCGTTGTGAACTTGTCTGAGCGCTGTCAGAAAGTAAAATCCGGAAAACGGAAGCGCCGCAAAATAATATCCTTTGAAAGCCAAAAACAAAGAGATTAGAAGCCAGGGAACACTTATGTTATTTTCAATCAACATTTCTTTTAGAGAAAGTTTTTTGAGATCTTTCCATTCTACTTTTTTGATTAAATCTGTATGGTTCATTTTTCTTTAGTTTTAATTATTTTTGAGAAATTTCATCTTGTTTTTCAATCTTCTTTTCTGAATCTGACCAACTGATGTATAAAGATTGAAAAATTAGAAATGGTGTAAGAAATATCCATGTTAGAGCCAACATTCCTGAAAAATTTTCAAAATCACTCCAATCAAAAACAAAAGCCAATCTCCAACTAAGAAAACCTACCACCACGAAAATTGACAGAAACATATATAATTTCCTAGAATCATCATTGATAAAATCATCGTTGAAGAATTTAATAATGTTTAAAGTGTACTGTACGATCGCCAAAACAAAAAATTCAACAATCATAATCTGAGAAAAAATGCCATTTTCGGAATAAAAGCTCTTTACAAAAGTGACAACAAATATTAAAACGGTTACGATTTGAATTTTAAATTCATGTTTTAAAAGTGTTTTCATTATAATCAATTTTAAAAAGTTATTCTTTTTGTTTTTCCCCCGAAATAAAAAATCAAGATTAAATGAATGATTAAGTTTTTCATAATTATAATATTTTCAGTAATTATTGAAAGTTGGTTTGAAATAAAAAAGGATTTTGAAGTCCTTTCTATTTTAGTAAATTGGTGATCTTTCCGACCAGCCAATGATCGTCACTTTTAATCGCAAGATCCATAATATTGTTGATTTTGCTTGTGACATTGCTAAAATCATCCATCAATTTGATAAATTCTTTTGCTTCGTCAGAATTGTTGTCTTCAATGTTTTTTAATTCCTCTAAAAATGCAACAACAGGCTCTATTTCTCTCTTTCTACGCTCTTTTGTGATCTGTTTAAACAAAAACCAAACGTCTTTTTCTGCAATGAAATATTCTTTTCGGTCACCTTTGATAAACTCTTTTTTTACAATTCCCCAATCCATCAGAGCACGAAGATTCATATTGGCGTTTCCTCTCGATATCTCCAACAATTCCATCACCTCATCAGTTGAAAGTGGTTTTCCGTTTGCCAAAAGCAAGGCATGAACCTGCGCCATTGTGCGGTTGATTCCCCAACTCGTGGCAAATGTTCCCCAAGTCTGAATGTATTTTTCTTTGGCTTCTGAAAGTTTCATTTCTTTTAAGTTTGTTAGTTTTGCAGTTGATCAGTTACTGTGTTACTTAGTTGTGTAGTTTTTCAGTTTGAATGAGAACTGTATAATTGAACAACTAAAAACTTCTTTAACTGTTACAAAGATAATCATAGTTTTTGAATTTTCAATAATATTTGAAAGTTTATTTTAATAAATAACAGACATCCTTTTGAATGTCTGTTTGAAATCTATTTTTGAATTGCTTTATAGCTTTCGACCAATCTGATAAATTCTGATCTATACCCTTCATCATCTTTGTTTTTTCCTTCTTTTGCCAGATTTTCAATTTTATCTAAATCTTTTAGCTTAATCAATTTTGAATCTCTCAAAACCAAGCCAAACCAAGCGACTGACGAAGCAAACTTATAATCCGGACTTGATTGATTTAAGGGTTCTTCAGAATTCTTCACGACTTTTGTGATCTCTGTACTTTTATCTCCGTCCGGTTTTTTGTATCGGAACTTGATCGTTGCCAACTCATCTCCAAAGTTTTGAGAAGCCGTAGTAGCAGAATATTTCAGTTTACTTTCTTTCGGAGCAAATGTTGAGTTTACATTTACCGGAATGATTTCGTACAAAGCAGTCACAGTATGACCGCTTCCCAATTCTCCTGCGTCAATTTTATCATCAGTAAAATCTTCGTTTCTTAGTTTTCTGTTCTCGTAACCGATTAATCTGTACGATTTAACAAATTTCGGGTTAAATTCAATCTGGATTTTCACATCTTTCGCAATTGTGTACATACTTCCGGCGAATTCTCGTCCTAAAAACTTATTTGCTTCCTGTAAATTATCAATATATGCGTAATTTCCGTTTCCTTTATCAGCTAAAGTTTCGAGTCTGTTGTCTTTATAATTTCCCATTCCGTAACCTAAACACGTAAGGAAAATTCCTGTTTTTCTCTTTTCTTCTATCAAGGTTTCAAGGTCTTTTTCAGATGAAATTCCAACATTAAAATCTCCGTCAGTCGCCAAAACTACACGATTATTTCCGCCTTTGATAAAACTTTCTTTTGCTAATTTGTAAGCCAACTCGATTCCTTCTCCTCCGGCAGTGCTTCCTCCTGCCTGAAGTTGGTCTAAGGCTTTTAAAATTGTTACTTTTTCCGCTGCAGAAGTCGGCTCCAAAACCGTTCCTGCACTTCCCGCATAAACAACAATTCCTACTTTGTCTTGTGGTCTTAACTGATCCAGTAAAATTTTAAATGAAGATTTTAAAAGCGGAAGTTTATTTTCATTGCTCATCGATCCAGAAACATCGATCAGAAAAATTATATTGGAATTGGGAAGATTTTCTATCGCCACATTTTTTCCCTGAAGACCTATTTTTAAAAGTTTATGATCAGCATTCCACGGAGAATCGCTGTATTCTGTATTGATTGAAAAAGGATGCTTGTTTTCCGGTTGAGGATAATCATATTTAAAATAATTCATCATTTCTTCAACTCTTACGGCGTCTTTGTCGACAACACTTCCATAATTGATCATTCTTCGGATATTTGAGTATGAAGCATTATCAACATCAATCGCAAATGTAGAAACAGACTGATTTTTTGTCAGTTCAAAAGGATTTTCAACTAATGAATTGTATTCTTCATCTGTGTTACTGATGGGTTGTACTCCTTTCTTTCCTTTTATGGTTGTAATTTTTTTACTGTAAACTTTTTTATCTGTAGCAGATTTAGTCTGTTTTACTGGTTTTGACGGAACAATGCGTTGTTGCTTTTTTTGTGAGCGAGTAATTGAACTACTCTCCAATGAATATTCGATTTCTTCTGCAACCACACTTTTCGGTTTTGGACAACCATTATATTCAGGTAATCCTGGAACTGTAGGACAAGCATCACCTTTATCTAATATTCCGTCTCCATCTGTATCCGGCCATGGACAACCATTGTTTTCGGCAGGACCGGCGATTGTAGGACATGCATCATCTTTATCAATCACGCCATCTCCGTCAGTTTCCGGCCACGGACAACCATTATTTTCAACTGGTCCTGCAACATCTTTGCAGGAATCGTCTTTATCGGGAACGCCGTCATTGTCTGAATCCGGCCATGGACAGCCTTTATTTTCAAGTGATCCTGCAATTTCAGGGCATTTATCATGATTATTTTTCAGACCGTCCTGATCTTTATCTTTTTTAATGCTTAATTTTTGAGATTCCGATGTAGAATCGGTAACATTTTTGGTCTTGCAACTTCCTAACAATGCTAAAGCCAATGTTGTAATACATAATTTTTTCATACTCATTAATTTTTTTAAAAAAACATTTAACAAATTCACACTAATGTATAGATGCAAAAATTTAAAAAGGTTTCAGTGAAAAATCTATAATTGATGATAAAAAAGCTTTGTTAAGTTTGCCTGATCTATTTAATTTTCAATGAAATAAAAAAGAAATCTCCGAAGAAATTTCTTTTTATAAAATTTTACTTTTGAATCGTTTTGTAAGTTTCCAGTAATCTCACAAACTCAGACCTGTAACCTTCTTCATCATTTCCTTTTCCTTTCTTAGAAAGTTTTTCAATGTCAACTAGACTTTTGTTTTTAATTAAATTTGAATTTCTCAAAACCAAACCAAACCAAGCGACCGAAGAGGCAAATTTAAAATCGTCACTCGCCGAAGAAATTGATTCATTTGAATTTTTTACCACTTGAATAATTTCCGAACTTGTATCTCCGTCAGGTTTTTTATATCTGAATTTCACGGTTGCCAACTCATCACTAAAATTTTCATCATTTGTGTTTTTAGTATATTTTAGGTCATTTTCTTTAGGTAAAAACTCAGAATTTACATCATTCGGAATCACTTCGTACAAAGCTGTAACGGTATGTCCGCTTCCTAATTCTCCGGCATCAATTTTATCATTGGTAAAATCTTCATTCTTCAATTTTCTATTCTCATAACCAATCAATCGATATGATTTTACAAATTTCGGATTAAACTCAATCTGAATTTTCACATCTTTTGCAATTGCATACATACTTCCGGCAAACTCTTTTCCGAGAAACTTATTGGCTTCCTGCATATTGTCGATGTAGGCATAATTTCCGTTTCCTTTGTTAGCTAAAGTTTCCATATGGTTGTCTTTGAAATTTCCCATTCCGAAACCTAGACATGTAAGGAAAACTCCTGATTTTCTTTTCTCTTCGATCAATGTCTGAAGATCGCCGGTTGAAGAAGCTCCTACATTAAAATCACCATCCGTTGCGATGATTACTCGGTTATTCCCGCCTTTAATGAAATTTTCCTGAGCAAGTTTGTAAGCTAATTCAATTCCTTGTCCTCCTGCTGTACTTCCACCTGCCTGCAGTTTGTCTAAAGCTTCAATTACTTTATCTTTTTCTTTCGCTGAAGTCGGAGGTAAAACCATTCCTGCACTTCCTGCGTAGACTACAATTCCGACTTTGTCCTGCGGTCTTAATTGATCTAAAAGAACTTTGAAAGATGACTTCAGCAATGGCAATTTATTCGCAGCATCCATCGAACCGGAAACATCAATCAGAAAAACAAAATTTGAACTCGGTAATTTATCCATCGGAATATTTTTTCCCTGAAGACCAATTTTCAGTAATTTGTGTTTAGGATTCCATGGCGCATCGTTGTATTCTGTATTGATAGAAAAAGGCTGGTTGTTTTTCGGTTGCGGATAATTGTATTTAAAATAATTGATCATTTCCTCTATTCTCACTGCATTTTTATTTACCACTTCACCATTATTAATCATTCTTCGGATATTGGAATACGCTGCTTTATCAACATCAATTGAGAAAGTAGAAACCGATTGATTTTTTGTCAGTTCAAAAGGATTTTCTACAAAAGCATCGTATTCTTCAGAGCTATATTGCTGAATTTGTTTTGAACGATTGATGCTGTCCTGAACTTTTTGTAATTTTTTAAATGCTTTTTTCTCTTTTCTGGAAAGTTTTTTGGTGGTAACAACGACTACTCCATTGGCTGCACGGCTTCCATATAGAGCGGTTAATGCTGCTTCTTTTAAAACATCTACACTTTTTATCTGCTGAGGATTCAACTTTGTTAAAGCGATCTGGTTAGAAACCATACCGTCAATTACAATCAGAGCCTGATTATTTCCATTTAAACTTCCAGCGCCTCTGATGAGAATATTTTGCGGTAGACTTCCCGAAATTGTACTACTTGGTATTTGTTCTTGAATAGAATTTACCACATTGTTGTTGGATGATTGATTATAAAGCCATCCATTATTATTACTTGAAATCTTAACTCCTGCAACACTACCTTGTAAGGATTGAACTATATTAGAATTTGAAATTTGATTTGAGGATGATGTCGCATTTTGTTTTTTTCTAATTCCTAAAGCACCCGTTACAACAACTTCTTTCATCTCTTGTGGCTCATCATCTTTATCTAAAACTCCGTCATGATCCGGTTCCATGTAATTTGGGTTACTTGCAACTGCATAATCTCCTTGTTTTGGAACTAAAATATTTGGAGCTTTTACAGGCTCAGGAACTACATTTGAATAAACTAAAACTTGATTTTCTTTCTGAGCATTTACAACAGCAATTTCCATTTCAATATTAGATTTCACAGTACTATCAATTACCTCAACTTTAGGATTTACTTTTGGCGAAACCTTATTTTGAGAAATTTGAGGCTTTGAAATATCAACAATTTCTTTTTTGTTAATAAAATAAAACGCTCCCAAACCAATAATTAAACTCGCTGCAATTCCATAAGGAAACCAGATAGGAACGTTTCTCTTCTTATCTTCTTTTTTGTCTAATTTCTCTTCAACTTTTGCCCAAACCTTATCGAAACCCGGAAAAGTCGCAGGTTCTTCCAAAGAATGAGAAGCCTCATTGAATTTTTTATCTATATCGTGATTGTTTTCCATTGTGTAAAAGTTTAAATGTTGTGATTAACCAAGAGTTCCTGAAGCTTTTTTCTCGCAAAATTGAGCTGAGATTTTGAAGTTCCTTCACTGATGGAAAGCATTGTCGCAATCTCTTTGTGCGGATAACCTTCAATCGCAAACAAATTGAAAATAGCTCTGCAGCCTTCTGGAAGAAAGTTGAGCAGCTTCAAAATATCCTTTTCAAAAGAAATACTGTCCGTTGGTGAACCCGTCGATTCTACCAATTCGTCTTCTAAAGAAATGTCGAGAGCTTTCATACTTCTCAGTTTCTGCAAACATTCGTTCACTGCAATTTTTCTTGCCCAAGCTTCGAAAATTTCATGATTTTGCAGTTGATTGAGCTTTGTGAAAATTTTGTAGAACGTATCGGCCAACACTTCTTCGATGTCTTCGTCGTTTTTCAGATAGCGTTTGCAGACTGAGTACAGTTTGCCCGCCATTTTCTCATAAACCTTCCGCTGGGCATTGCGGTCGTTCCGTTGGCATTCTAACAGTAATTCTTTTTCCATAGTCAGGCTTTATACTCTTATAGATGCAGGAAATTTCAGAAAGGTTGGAAACATTGTAAACTTTTTCTAAAATTAAGGAAATACTCAAAGTAAAGAAGGTAAAAGTTGTACAGTTTTTTAGTCATTTAGCTCTTACCAACTTTAACCCTTTTTAACATTCAAATCTGTAACATTACCTTAATACTGTCGACTATTTAATTATAATTTTTTACAGTTATGAGATTGCCTAAATAGTTTTAAACTAATGAAATTTCTAAAACAGAACTGTAAAATAAACATTCCTTTTCTTATGAAAAATAAAAGAATTGCATCACTGCTTGTTGTTTTATGTGCAGGAAGTATGATGTTTGCTCAGGATGACCTGATCAACAAGTTGAAGAACAATCAGTCTCAAAATGCCAATTTCCAGTTTACTACTTTAAAAGATGTAGGGGCAACTTCGGTAAAAAACCAAGGTTCATCAGGAACCTGCTGGAGTTATTCCGGAAACTCTTTTCTGGAATCTGAAATGCAGAGAATGGGTAAAAAGCCTGTTGATTTAGCAGAAATTTTCACTGCAAGAAATTCTTATCACGACAAAGCAAAATTATATGTTTTAAACGGCGGAGCAATCAGTTGGGGCGATGGTGGAGAACTGCATGATGTTGTCAATATGTACAAAAAATACGGAGCCGTTCCGCAGGATGTTTATACAGGATTAAAATCTGGGCAGACTTTAAATAATTTTAATGAAATGCAAGGGAAACTAAAACCTGTTTTAGAAAGTTTGGTTGCAGCATCTTCAAAAGGAAAACTTCAAGATAACTGGATGGATTCTGTGGATGCAATTCTTGATGAATATTTAGGAAAAGTTCCGGCCAACTTTAACTACGAAGGGAAAAAATATACTCCAAAAACTTTTGCTAAAGAAGTTGTAGGTATTAATCCTGAAGATTATGTGGAATTATCTTCTTACAAAGATTATCCTTACTATCAGAAATTTGTCGTTCCGATTCCTGATAACTGGAGCCACGACTCTGACTGGAATATTCCAATGAATGAAATGACGGCTATCATTGATAATGCAGTAAGCAAAGGATATTCTGTAGGTTGGGCAACCGATGTTTCGGAGCCTTATTTTTCTTACAAAAACGGGGTTGCCTATGTTCCTGATGTAGATTTGGATCAGATTACTCCGGAAGTAAAAAAAGAATTGTTTACACAGCCTAAAAAAGACAAAACCATCACTGAAGATCTTCGTCAGAAAGCTTTAAACAACCTTACCACAACCGATGACCACGGAATGCACATCGTAGGTTTGGCGAAAGATCAAACGGGAAAAGAATATTATATGGTGAAAAATTCTTGGGGTGTAACGAACGATTTTGACGGATATTTGTATGTGACAAAACCATATGTCGAGTATAAATCAACTGCGATTTTGGTTCATAAAAATGCAATCCCAAAGAACATAAGAAAACAATTGAAACCAATCAAAAGTATTGGTTTGTAGGAAATCATTATTGTCATTCATTTGACAATTTTAGATATTTTTAAACTTGTTAATAGGCCGTCTTGAGATTTTTCTTGAGGCGGTTTTGTTTGTAAAATTAACTGTATACGATATTTATTTTTTGATATTATTTAATTTGATTTCAACACTCTCAGGATATTTGCCATTGAGATAACTTACAAAACCATCTTTAATTACTGCCTTTGAACCCGCTTGCGGAATTGAATCTTTATATTTAAAGTACATTGTATCATTTTTTAAATTAAAATTTCCCGAATAAACATCATCACCTCTTAAACCTCCTTTAGATATAAAATTAAAAGTTTTATCATTAAACATTTCTAAATATATCCATCCGATCGGAGCTTCCCGATCAGCCAGCAAAACTGCTTTTTTTTCTTCTTTACAACTCGTAATTAGTATAAAAATTAGACAAATAAAATTAAATTTCATGGTTTTTCTTTTTGTTAAATAATGACATATAAAGACGAATTTAATTTACAATTTCTATTGAATTAAAGTGACAACTCAAAAAAAAACCGCTCCTAAAAAGAAAGCGGTTTCAAAATTTATCTAAAATCTCAATTAGAATATCGAAGGATATTTCTCAGGATTTGTTTCATTAAATAAGGCATAAATTCTCTCCACCATATCATCGGAAGATGGTTTAGAGAAATAGTCACCATCACTTGCATATGCAGGTCTGTGATCGTTTGCAGCAATCGTCAAAGGATCAGAATCTAAGAATCTGAACGCTTTTTGCTTCTCTAAAATCTGCTGAAGGATAAACGCTGATGTTCCACCTTCCACATCTTCGTCGATTACAACCAATCTGTTTGTTCTTTTCACAGATTCAGCAATTTCGTGTGTTAAATCAAAAGGAATTAATGACTGAACGTCAATAACTTCTGCAGAAATTCCCAATTTTTCTAATTCTTCTGCTGCTTCCATAACGATTCTCCAAGTCGAACCGTACGTTACCAAAGTCACGTCTTTTCCTTCTTTTGTAACCTCAATTTTCCCGACAGGAACAGTAAATTCACCTAAATTATCAGGCTGTTTTTCTTTTAATCGGTAACCGTTCAGACATTCAACAATCACAGCAGGATCGTCGCTTTGAAGCATCGTGTTGTAGAATCCGGCAGCTTTCGTCAAGTTTCTTGGAACCAAAACCAAAATACCTTTTGAAAGATTTAAAATTCCCGCCATCGGAGAACCTGAATGCCAAACTCCTTCCAATCTGTGACCTCTCGTTCTGATGATTACAGGAGCTTTCTGACCGCCTTTTGTTCTGTACTGAACTGTCGCCAAATCATCGCTCATTCCCTGCAAACAATACAAGATATAATCTAAATACTGGATTTCAGCGATTGGTCTCAAACCTCTCATTGCCATACCGATTCCCTGACCCAAAATAGTCGCTTCACGGATTCCGGTATCAGCAACACGAATGTCACCATATTTTTCCTGCATTCCTTCAAGACCTTGGTTCACGTCACCGATATTTCCGGCATCTTCACCAAAGACTAAAGTTTGAGGATATTTTTCAAATATTTTATCGAAATTATTTCTCACTACTACTCTTCCGTCAACATCTTCTGAAGTTTCAGAGTAGATAGGTTTTACTTCTTTCACATTTTCAGCTTTCCACTGAGACTGCGAATATAAGTGAGAAGAATAATTGTCTTTTTCAACTTCAAAAACTTCGTTGTACTTATTCATCAACTGAGTTCTTTCCGCTGAATTTGTTCCTCTTGTTGCCAATAAAGATTTTCTGATCAAATGGAAAACATCTTTTTTAGCTTTTGAAACCAATTTAGTATATTGATTGATATAAGTTTCAATTTCAGAGTTTTGACCTTTCAGATTTTCCACTAAAGGTAAAACTGAAAAAGCAAGTTCTGTAAGTGTTTTCTGGTAATTTTCCCAAGCCAATTTTTGTCCGGCTTTTACTTTTTTCTTCGCTTCTTCATCAATCGCATCCAATTCTTCAACAGCAGCAATGATCTCCTCTTTACCTTCAATTTCGATCGAATAATTTAAAATCCACTCTCTGAATTTCAACAATCCGTCAAAATCAGCTTCCCATGATAAACGGTCTTCATTTTTATATCTTTCGTGTGATCCTGAAGTAGAGTGACCTTGAGGCTGAGTCACTTCAATCACATGAACCACCACAGGTACAGATTCAGTTCTTGCAAAATGTTCTGCTTTCGCATAAGCATCCAACAAAGCAGGATAATCCCAAGCTTTCACCTGAATGATTTCACAACCTTGGTTTTCACCTTCTTTTCTCTGGAAACCGCTCAACATTTCAGCAATATCGGCTTTTGCTCTCTGTTTCATTGTTGGTACAGAAATTCCATAACCGTCATCCCAAATTGAAACAATCATCGGTACTTGAAGCGCACACGCAGCATTTAAAGTTTCCCAGAAATGACCTTCTGCAGTAGAAGCATCACCAATGGTTCCGAAAGCGATTTCGTTTCCTTTGTCGGAGAATTTTTCAGAACCCTCAAACTGTACCGTTTTGTATACTTTAGAGGCTTGCGCCAAACCTAATAATCTCGGCATTTGTCCGGCAGTCGGAGAAATATCAGAAGAAATATTTTTCTGAGCCATCAAATCTTTCCAGCTTCCGTCTTCGTTCAAACTTCTTGTAGCAAAGTGTCCGTTCATCTGTCTTCCGGCAGATGCAGGTTCTCTTTCAACACTTGTATCTGCATATAATTGCGCAAAAAAACTTTCAACCGATAAAGCATCTACAACTAGTGCAAAAGTCTGATCTCTGTAATACCCTGAACGGAAATCTCCGTTTCTGAAAACTTTCGCCATTGCCAATTGCGGCAACTCTTTTCCGTCTCCAAAAATTCCGAACTTCGCTTTTCCGGTAAGCACTTCTCTTCTGCCCAAATAAGACATTTCACGAGAGATTCTTCCTAATTTATAGTCTTCAAGTATCTGATTTTTAAAGTCTTGAAAAGAAATCTGCTGAGTTTCAATATAGGTTGTCTGCATAGCCAAATATTAAATATTTTTTAATTATCAAGTATTTTGCTAATATACACTTTTTATATTAATTTTAATTTTAAAGAATATTTTTTAAAAATTTGATAATGAAAAAAAATGTATTTACTTTGAATAAAACTCTGTAATATGGAAAAAAAGTCAACCCACATCCTCAATGCATCGACCAATCTTTTAGGGTTTTCGATGATCATCATTACCTCATTGAAAATCACTAAAACGAGTCATCATACATTTTTAGATGAATTTGCGGGCATCGCATGTGTGTTTTTTGCGTGCAGCAGTTTATTTTCTTTTATGTCGATAAGATCTAAGAAAGAAAGTTTAGGAAACAGATATGAGAGTATTGCGGATTATTTATTTTTAATCGCTTTATTTTGTATTATTCTATCTGTGATTATTATAACAACAACAATAATGGATTAAAATTCCAGTTTTTTTGTTGTCTTTAAATTAACATTGAAATTCTGATATAGAAATGGCAATTAGAATTTTCTTTCAATCACATAATCCAGCATCGTGTGCAGAGATTTTCTCACTTCAGAATCAGGAAATTCATCCAAAATATTTTTTGCTTTCTGTTGAAAATCTTTCATGACCTGAATTGCGTAATCCAAACCGCCTGAACTTTTCACAAAAGCAATAAGCTCTTTCACACGTTTCTGGTCGTTATTGTAACGCTTGATGGTATTGAAATAATATTTTCTATCAGCTTCGCTGGCAATTTTCAAAGTATGAATCAAAGGAAGCGTCATTTTCTGTTCTTTGATATCAATTCCGACCGGTTTTCCGATAAAATTTGAACTTAAATAATCAAATAAATCATCCTTGATCTGAAAAGCCATCCCGGTATACGTTCCGAACTGCATCATTTTCTTGGCTAAATTTTCATCAGCATCGTTTGATAAAGCACCGATTTCGCAACATGCAGCAATCAAAGTAGCAGTTTTCTGACGGATGATTTCGTAGTAAACATCTTCGGTAATATCTAGTTTCCTGGCTTTTTCCAATTGAAGAAGTTCGCCTTCAGACATTTCTCTGATGGTTCTTGAAATTACAGAAAGTAAATCGTAATCTTTATGGTCTGTAGAAAGTAAAACCGCTTTAGAAAGCAAGAAATCTCCTACCAAAACTGCAATTTTATTCTTCCATAAAGCATTAATAGAAAAAAAATTACGTCTTTTAAAACTCTCATCCACAACATCGTCATGCACCAAAGTTGCCGTGTGAATCAACTCAATCATTGAAGCACCGCGATAGGTTTTTTCGTTGACGTTTCCAATCAATTTTGCACATAGAAAAACAAACATCGGACGCATTTGTTTCCCTTTTGTGGTAACAATAAAACGGGTAACTTTATCAAGTAAAGCGACTTTGCTTTGCATAGATTCATAAAACTTCTGCTCGAAAAGTTTCATTTCCTCATTGATCGGTCGTTTGATTTCTTCTACAATATTGGCCACTATCTGAGAATGATGGGTGAGTATTTATTAATTCTCACAAAGATAATTTTTTTAAACCAATTTTAACAAAATTAAAGTTTGAGTTTATCTTTAGGAATAAAATAAAAAAACGGTTTGGTTTTCTTAATCGGTGAATAGAATTTTTCCCCTGAAATATAAATTCCTTTTTCATCGACTGCAATTCCTTCAATTTGTCCAATCGTCAATGCGCTTCCTAAATAAAAGTGTCTTGGATTTTCTTTGAAAAATATTCCTGGCTCAGTTTCATTAAATATATCTAAAAATACTTCGGTTTTCTTGGTATAACCGACAACGTAAAGTTTTTTATCGTAATAATAAGTATCAGTTATTACAAAACCAGTTTTGTGAGATTCTACTTTCTGAGCAGCCTGATTTTCAGAATTTTCAGGATCAAGTGTGTAATGCGTTGTAGCTTTTGAAGACCATTCTTTAGTGAAAATGTGAATTTTTCCATTTAAATAAATCATCGATTCCAAATCGTAATCTGTGGAAATATTTTTTGAGGTGAAATCATTCTGTTCAGGATAATAAAAAGAAATAGTTTTCATCAAATCATTCTGCAATTCATTATTCTGAAAAGGAATTTTATAGATTTTTAAGTCTTTTCGGGTTCCTGCATTATTGCCAAAATCTCCGATGTAGAAATTTTCCCCATCATTGGTTAAAGCTTCCCAGTCTTTATTTTCAGTACTCGTTTTTAAAACTTTGAGAATTTTTCCTGAATTTTTATCGATTTCGTACAGTTCAGCAGGATTTCCGCTGTCGTTGAAGGTGTAGAGTTTTCCATCAAAAAAATTCAGTCCTGAAGTTTCCTGGATCGAATCGTTTAAAACTGAAACTCTGAATTTTTTAAGCTTGAAAATTTCTGCATGTTGAGAAAAAGCAGTTTGGAATGTGAAAATTACAAATAGTAGAAAAACCTTTTTCATCATGCAAAATTAAGAATTTGGTATGAATGGATTGTTAAGAATTTAAAGGTATGCCTCCACTTTATGGATTGAATTTATTTAAAAAGAATTTAATTAAGAAATTATTCAGCGTTTTTATTGGCTAGTTGTCCACAAGCTGCATCAATGTCACCGCCACGACTTTTTCTCACCATCACTGTAATTCCTGCTTTTTCAAGTTCGCGAACATACTTTTCTTCAGCTGCAATACTTCGATGATCAAATTTACCTTCACCAATTGGGTTGTATTGGATTAAATTAACTTTAGAAGGAACCTGTCGGCAATATTTAATTAAAGCTTTAATGTCTTCATCTTTGTCATTAATTCCTTTCCAAACACAATATTCGAACGTAATTACAGAACCTGTTTTTTTGTACCAATATTGAAGAGCCTCCATAATATCTGTCAGAGGAAATTTGTCTGAAAACGGCATAATCTCATTACGGGTTTGTTCAACCGCAGAGTGTAATGATAGTGCAAGTTTTACTTTTAATTCATCATCAGCCAGCATTTTTATCATCTTTGGAATTCCGGATGTAGAAACTGTAATTCTTCTTGGAGACATTCCCAAACCTTCCGGCTGCGTGATTTTTCTGATGGCTTCGACTACATTTTTGTAATTCATCATTGGCTCTCCCATTCCCATAAAAACAATGTTGGTGAGCGGACGATTGTAGTATTCTTTACTTTGTTTATCAATAAGAGCAACCTGATCCACGATTTCTGCCACTTCAAGATTTCTCATTCTTTTGAGCTTGGCTGTAGCACAAAATTCACAGTTTAACGAACAACCTACCTGTGACGATACACACGCTGTAGTTCTCGTTTCTGTAGGAATCAAAACAGATTCTACCATCAATCCGTCATGAAGCTTTACTCCGTTTTTTATCGTTCCGTCTGTAGATTTCTGAAATTGATCTACGGCTGCAGGATTCATGATAAAGTCACGGATCAGATTTTCTCTCAGATCTTTTGAAAGATTCGTCATTTCTTCAAATGAATGAAGATTTTTACTCCAGATCCAGTCATAGACCTGCTTGGCACGAAAAGGTTTTTCACCAATAGTACCAAAGTAATCTTTGAGTTGGTCTAGGGATAATGTACGGATGTCTTTCATTGTAGGAATAGGTGGAAGATTTTAGGTTGCAGATAACTAATACCTGCAACCATCTATCTAATATCTTTTTATAAAATTAACATTGCGTCACCGTAAGAATAGAATTTATATTTTTCTCTTACCGCTTCTTCGTAAGCTTGCATTAAGAAATCTTTTCCTGCAAACGCTGCAATCATCATCATTAAAGTAGATTTTGGCGTGTGGAAATTGGTAATCATTGTATTCGCAACTCCAAAATCGTGAGGCGGATAAATAAATTTATTTGTCCAGCCATTGAATGCAGAAATTTTTCTGTTTGAAGAAACTGAAGTTTCAATTGCTCTCATCGTTGTTGTACCTACTGCACAAACTTTTCTGTTTTCCTGAACAGCCTTGTTGATGATCTCAGCATTTTTCTCATCGATAATGATTTCTTCAGATTCCATTTTGTGCTTAGAAAGATCTTCCACTTCAATTGGATTGAATGTTCCTAAACCTACGTGAAGCGTCACTTCAGCAAAATCAATTCCTTTGATTTCCAATCTCTTCATCAAATGTCTTGAGAAATGCAGACCTGCAGTCGGTGCCGCTACAGCTCCTTCTACTTTAGCATAGATCGTTTGATATCTTTCAGCATCTTCAGGTTCTACATCTCTTTTGATATATTTTGGAAGAGGAGTTTCTCCTAACTCTTTCAGTTTTGTTCTGAATTCTTCGTAAGAACCGTCGAATAAAAATCTCAAAGTTCTTCCTCTTGAAGTAGTATTATCGATTACTTCAGCAACCAAAGATTCATCTTCTGTGAAGAATAATTTATTACCAATTCTGATTTTTCTTGCAGGATCTACCAAAACGTCCCAAACTCGGGTTTCTTTATCAAGCTCTCTCAATAAGAAAACTTCAATTTTAGCTCCGGTTTTTTCTTTATTTCCGTAAAGACGTGCAGGGAAAACCTTAGTATTGTTGAAAATGAATAAATCTTTTTCGTCAAAATAATCTACAACATCTTTGAATGTTTTATGCTCAATGGTTTGAGTTTTTCTGTCAAGAACCATTAATCTTGCTTCATCTCTGTGTTCTGATGGATGTTCTGCCAATAATTCTTCAGGGAGATCAAAATTAAAATCGGATGTCTTCATTTTTTAAATTACGGTTTAAAAATTATGTGATAATTACGGATGTAATTTTCGGATTGCAAATATACAACATTCGACACCCCTTTGTCAAGTCTTTATTTCACAATCGGTACTGGCAGGGATTTTAAAGTATGACATTTTTTTATTTAATGAAATTTAAAGCAAAAAAAAGACTATTTTAGTAAGATTAAAATTACACCTATGAGCAAATATTCTTTAGAAGAATTCGTAAAAGAAACCAAAGAAAATCCTCTTGAAAGAGATTATTTTGAGCTGGAAAAACCTGCACTTTTAGAAATCAACCTCAACAATCAGGCGGTCTGGACAAAAACAGGAAGCATGGTTGGTTATGTAGGAAATGTGAACTTTGAAAGACAGGGAATGCTTTCCGGCGGATTGGGAAATCTATTAAAAAAAGCAATCAGTGGAGAAGGTTCAAAACTGATGAAAGCTGAAGGAACTGGTAAATTATACGTTGCTGATTCCGGGAAAAAAGTGAGAATTCTTTATTTGAATAATGAGACACTTTTCGTGAATGGAAATGATGTTTTAGCACACGAGCAAAGCATTAAAAGCGACATTACGATGCTGAAAAGTATTGCAGGGATGATGTCCGGAGGATTGTTTCAGGTAAAACTTTCGGGAACAGGACATATTGCGATTACCACTCACGGCGAACCTTTAACTTTGATGGTTACTCCCGATGCACCGGTTTTCACGGATCCCAATGCAACTGTTGCTTGGTCTGGAAATATTAGCCCGGAACTAAAAACCAATGTATCTTTTAAGAGCTTAATTGGAAGAGGAAGCGGCGAAGAATTTCAGATGAAGTTTTCCGGAAATGGATGGGTATTGATACAGCCGTTTGAGGAGGTTTATGTGGTGGAGAAATAGATTTAAAATCAAATTATAAAAGAGTCAGCATTATTAAGCTGACTCTTTATTTTATACTATAAATTCTAAAATCTTTTTCCAGTCTTCGAATTTCCTCTTAAAAGAAATCGTGTGAAGCGGACTTGTTGAAGGCAATAAATAAATAGGGATCCTGAAATTTTTACCTAATAATTTCTGCAAATTTTTATAAGACTTTCCACCATTGCAGAAAATTGCTTTGATGTTTGGATATTCTTCTAAAAGTTCTGCGATCTGATTGGCTTCTTCATTTTTAATTTCTGAATCTAAACTTCCTTTTCTTTCGCACGAATCTATGACATCCCAAAGTGCTACATGATTTTTCTTTAAAACAGCAATTCGTTGATCATAATCATCAGTAAATTCTTCGTGAAACAATTCAAAAATAATCTTCCAAAATTTGTTTTGCGGATGACCATAATATTGTTGCTTTTCTAAAGATTTCACACCAGGAATTGATCCTAAAATTATGATTTTTGAAGTATTATTGATAATTGGTGGAAAAGATGAGATGCGGTTTTGCATGATTCAAATATATAAATTTTGGCTGAAGCCCTATAATATTGAAAACAAAAAGCGGGCTAAAGCCCGCTTGTATTGATATTATTTCTATTGCTAAAAGTTATTTGACACAGTAAAACCACCCCGTCAAAAATTCTTTGAATTTTCGCCACCCCTCCAAAGGAGGGGAATTTTCGTGTGGCTTAATTTATAACGTTTCTTTCAGCCAATCGAAGAATTCGCGTTGCCACACCAAACCATTTTGAGGATGCAGCACCCAATGGTTTTCGTTTGGAAAATAGACCAATTTAGATTTTAAACCTCTTAATTTTGCAGCTTGAAAAGCTTCCTGACCTTGTTCATAAGGAACTCTATAATCTATTCCACCTTGAAAAATCATGATTGGTTTATTCCATTTGTCAACAAAGTTGCTTGGATTAAATTCTGTATAGGCTTTTGGTAAAGGTTTTTCCCATGGAGAACCCAAATCCCAATTGGCAAACCAAAGTTCTTCAGTGGTTAAATACCAGGATTTCATATCAAACAACCCGTCGTGAGCGATGAATGTTTTGAATCTGTTGTTGTGAACTCCAGCCAACATAAATACGCTGTAACCACCATAACTTGCTCCAACTGCAGCAACTCTTTCTCCGTCAACGTAAGGTAAAGTTTTAGCAAAATCTGTCGCCGCCAAATAATCTCTGATGGGTTGACCTCCCCAATCTTTGGAGATTTCTTCATTCCATTTTGTCCCCCAACCAGGCATTCCGCGACGGTTTGGTGCGACAACAATGTATCCGTTTGCTGCCATTAAAGCAAAATTCCAACGGGTGCTGAAAAATTGAGTTAGTGCGGATTGTGGCCCGCCTTGACAATAAACAAGAGTTGGATATTTTTTGTTCGGATCAAAGTTGGGTGGATAATGGAACCACACTCCCATTTCTTTTCCGTCAGAAGTTTTCACCATTTTCAATTCAGATTTACCTAGAGCTAACTTAGAATACATTTCTTTATTAGCTTCTGTGACAGGATTTAATTCTCCATTTTTAAGATTTACAGAAAATATTTCTGATGCGTGATTGATATCTGTTTTTGTAACTAAAAGTGAAGTTTTATTATCAGCAAAAATTTCATTAATATCAAAATCTCCTTTTGTGATCTGCTGAACTTTTGAAGATTTTACTTCTAAAGAATATAATTGTTTTGTTCCTCTGAATGCTGCCGTAAAATAAATAGATTTAGAATCTCCACCCCAGAAAACATCTCCGGAAATACTTTCGTCCCAACTTTTAGTAAGATTTGAAGTTTTTCCTGACTTCCAATCCATTAATTTAATGTCGTTTTTATCAGCTTCAAATCCATCCCTTTCCATACTTTGCCAAACCAAAGATTTTCCGTCCGGACTGAATTTAGGGTTTAGATCATAGCCTTTGTTTGTTTCAGTTAAGTTTTTTGTTGTTCCTGAAGCTAAATCGTAAGCAAAAATATCTGTATTTGTGCTTGTTGCATATTCTTTACCGCTTTTAGGTTTTGTAACATATAAAAGTTGCGAAGAATCAGGGCTCCAGATAAAATCTTCTGCTCCACCGAAAGGTCTTTGCGGGGAATCCCAGGTTTTTCCTTCCAGAAGATCTTTTGCCGCATCAACCTTATCCGAAGTATTCACTAGAAAAACATGATTGTATTTTCCTTCGTTGAAATAATCCCAATGTCTGTGGTTCAGGTCTGTGTAAACCTGTGCAGTGGTTTTTGGAGTGTCGGAATATTTATCTTTCCCCATCAGTTTTTCAACTAAAACCTGCTTACTAAAAGCTATTTTTTTTCCATCCGGAGAAATGACGATATTATCAGCTTCACCGATTGTATAAAATTCAGTCCAGGTTTTCCCGTTGTCTTTTGAAAGGAAAATCTGATCCCCTTCTTGAGCATAAATTCCGTTTTTATCCCATTGAATTAATGCTTTTTTGCCTAAATCAATTTTAGAAGATTGATTATTAAGAACGTTCAGAAAATAGTTTTCGTTTTTTGTTTTCTCAGTTTTAAGATCGACCTGCCCGACTTTATAAATTAGCGAAGACTGATCGGGAGAGACTGCCTGTACTCCGACTTTCTTTAAAGTCCAAAGAATTTCAGGAGTCATTAATTGTTGTGCATTCATTAAAAATGGAGTTGCTAATGCCAGCAAACTATATTTTAGTTTCATAAAAAATTCATTTAGTGAACATATAAATCAAATTGAGATTTAAATGTTCTTATTAAATCCAAGGTTGCCAAAGTTAATATTTTAAATAAAAATCAACGAAAAAATTAACAGTTTTATTGAAACACAAATTAGCACGATTAATTCACAAATTATCAACAATAAATAATCGTCAGCTAAAAAACTGACGATTATTATTATTAGTTAAAAAAATCTTTAATTTAATCTTTATCTGCAAACATCGAATTCGCCAACGATGTAATAATTGAAAGCAAAATACTGAAAATAAATGCCCACCAAAAGCCATTGACCTCCATAGAATCAATAAAATAATCAGCGACTAAAATGATGATCGCATTGATAACTAAAGCGAAAAATCCCAGAGTGATAATAGTCAGCGGAAGACCGAAAAGACTTAAAATTGGTTTTAAAATAAGATTTAAAATTCCTAAAACAATGGCGAAAATAACAGCTCCGATGAAACCGTCAAAATGAACACCCGGAAGGATTTTTGTGAGTAAAAAAGCGACAATCGCAGTAATAAAAAGTCGGATAAGTATATTCATGATTTATATTTTTTAATGAGTTTTTCTTTAACAAAATTTGTTCCACTATAATTTCATTTGATCTTCATCATCGTCACTAGTGAAGTTGCAACATGACTTTCTGAAGTACGATCCTTGCTTACCGTATAAATTTCGGTTCTGATGACACTGATCTTACTTCCTCCTTTCACAACATAAGCTTTCGAAACTAATGCATCACCAACTGCAGGACGCAGGTAATTTACTTTCAGTTCAACTGTCACGACATACGCATCTTCCTCATAATGGCTTACCGCAGCATAACCTGATGAAACATCAACCAGAGAAGCAATCATTGCACCGTTGAACATTCCGGCTGTTCTTGTCATCATTTCCATTTTAGGAATTTTGATCGAAACAAAATCTGTTTCTACTTCCAATAGTTCCGCTTTGTAAAATTTCAACGTTTCTGAACGGTTGAAACTGTCGGTCATAAGTTGTTTTTTCTCTGGAGTCATTTTGAGTGGGAGGGTTTAGAGTTTTAGAGTTTTAGAGTTTTAGAGTTTTAGAGTTTTAGAGTTTTAGAGTCAAAATTACTTTGTACTTTGTACTTTGTACTTTTTACTTTTATTAAAATCTTCAATATCTGCAGTAAGTTCTTTAATTTAATTTAAAAATTTCCACAAAAATTCTTTTCCCTTACCTTTGCAAAATGGAATTAGAATCTATTTACAAAAAACTGCAGATTCAGGATATGAATCAGATGCAGAAATCTACATACAAAACTACGGAAAACAATACAGATGTTGTTTTACTTTCTCCTACCGGTTCAGGGAAAACGCTTGCTTTTCTTTTTCCGGTTCTAAGAAATCTGCAGAAAGAATCTACAGGAATTCAGGCTTTGATTGTAGTTCCGGCGAGAGAACTGGCTCTTCAGATCGAGCAGGTTTTCAAATCGATGGGAACTGATTTTAAAGTGACGGTTTGCTACGGAGGTCATGATAAAAAGATAGAGATTAACAATCTAAAAGAAGCTCCGGCCGTATTGATCGGAACTCCGGGAAGGATTGCTTATCACATGAGAAATAAAAATCTTGATGTAAAAACAATCAAGAATTTGGTACTTGATGAATTTGATAAGGCGTTAGAATTAGGTTTTCATGATGACATGGAATATATTATCGAAAATATGTACAACCTTTTTCAGCGAATTCTGACTTCAGCAACTTCTATGGATGAAATTCCGAAGTTTACCGGACTGAAAGATGAAAAAATAGTTGATTTCTTAAAATTAGCAGAAAATAAACCTGATATTCAGTTAAGAAAAGTGATGACGATTTCTGAGGAAAAACTCGATACTTTATTTCATCTGATCTGTAAAATCGGGAACAAAAGAACCCTTATTTTCTGTAATCACCGAGAAACCGTCGATCGTATTGCTGATTTGCTTTTAGATAAAGGCATAGCAAGAGAAACTTTCCACGGTGGTATGGAACAGGACGAAAGAGAACGTGCTTTGCTGAAATTCAGAAATGATACTGCAAGAGTTTTAATCACAACAGATCTTGCTGCACGAGGTTTAGATGTTCCTGAAGTTGAATCAATTGTACATTATCAATTGCCAACAACTGAAGACGCTTTTATTCACAGAAACGGACGTACTGCAAGAATGAACGCCAAAGGTTTTGCTTATTTGGTGATGACAGAAGATGAAAAGTTTCCGTTTATTAGAAAAGATACTCCTGAAGAATCCGTAAAAGAATTTTCTAAAGTTCCTGCTAATCCGCCATTTCAGACGATTTATATCAGCGCAGGAAAAAAAGATAAGGTGAATAAAGTAGATATCGTTGGATATTTATTGAAAAAAGGTGAATTACAGAAGGAAGATTTAGGTTTGATTGAAGTGAAAGATACGACTTCTTATGTGGCAGTTTCAAGAACTAAAGTGAGAGAATTATTGAAAAAACTAAGCACTGAAAAGCTGAAAGGTAAAAAAGTGAAAATGGAAGTTGCTTATTGAAATTTAAGGCAAAGGTTGAGACTGAAAATTTCAATCTTAACCTTTGCCTAAACCTCAATCTATTTCAATCCACTTGTTTTCGTTGGTAAAGTATACACCGATTTTGAAGCGGTTATAAATAAAATATTATTTTTTTCTCCACCGAAAGTGACGTTCCCAGTCCAATCTTCAGGAATTTTGATGTGCTGAACTTTTTCTCCTTTATTATTGAAAACCGTAACTCCGTCTCCTGTTAAGTAAAGATTTCCTTCTTTGTCGAGCGTCATTCCGTCTGAACCCATTTCGCAAAACAACTTCTTTTCTGAAAGTTTTCCTTCGCCTAAAATGTCATAAACATAGGTTTTTCCGGCATCAATATCAGAAACAAATAGTTTTTTCAATTTAATACTTCCAATAATTCCGTTGGGTTGAGTGAAGGTTTCCAGTTTTGAAATTTTTCCATCTTTATTTCTGTAGTATAAATTTTTCTCAGGAATTTCAATTTTAAAATTTCCCCAGTAATCTCTTTTGTATAAAGGATCTGTGAAATAAATTCCGCCATTTCCATCGAGCCAAAGATCGTTTGGACCATTTAATCTTTTCCCTTCAAAACCTTTTGACAAAACTTCTACCGATTTATCTTTACCAATTTTCCAGATTTCTCCTTCATTATCAGAACACGTAATCAGATTATCGTTTTCATCGAAATATGTTCCGTTGGCGCGCCCAGTTTTATCTGAAAACAAAGAAATTTTATTGGTTTTCCAGTCCCAGATATAGATTTTATCATTTGGCTGATCGGTGAAATAGACATTTCCTGCTTGATCGGTTGCAGGACCCTCTGTGAATTTGAATTGGTCTGAAATTAATTTCGGTTCAGTGTTTTCAAGCATAGCATTGTAATTTGTTGATTTGCAACTGAGAAATGCCAAAACTAAACCAATAAGACCTGTATTCAAGATATTTTTCATTTTCTAAAATTAAAGTTTACAATTTACGATTTGCGAAGTGGTTTAAAAAATATTTATCTTTGAATTTTCAGGATCAGCTACAATGAAGACAAATTTACCCGACAAACTGTATTATTCAATAGGAGAAGTTGCCAAAGCTTTCGACGTAAACGCTTCATTGATAAGATATTGGGAACAGGAATTCCCAATCATCAAGCCTAAAAAAAACAAGAAAGGAAACCGTTATTTTACGCCTGAAGATATCAAAAATCTGAAGATTATTTATCATTTGGTGAAAGAAAAAGGGTACACTTTAGACGGAGCTCGTGTTGCTCTGACTACAAATTCAAAAATTTCTGAAACAATTTCTTTGATCGACCGTTTAGAATTTGTAAAAGCAGAATTGCTTAAACTGAAAGATTCTTTGGTAGAAAAAGATTCCGAATAAATTCAAATTTAAAATGATAAAACTCGAACGTAAATACCTTTTTATCATGATTCTCATTACAGTAGCGCTGCTGATTATGGGTGTTATTTTTGATGCCAATACGATCGTGATGAGCGCTTTGATTGGATTAACTGTAGGTGCACTTGTTCAGCTATTTATTCACAACAAGAGCAGAAAATAGGTTTATTTTTTAACTAAATCATTTTTATAATTAAATTTTATTTTTAATTTTACTAAATGATGAAAAAAAATTATTACCAAAAGATGGCAATTCTTGGAATGTTGCTTCTTACGCTGCTTGCATTTCAAAAATATACCGAAAAATCTGATAACTCTTTTCCTGAAGTCACTTTCATCTCAGAAAATTTACCGTTAGAATCGCTATCTGAATTTGATCCGAATGATCTGGATGAAAACCAATGGCAGAAGTTGGGATTTTCTGAGAAACAAACCGCCACGATTTTAAAATACAAGCAAATTGTCGGCGGAAAATTTCTTTCAAAAAAACAATTTAAAAAATGTTACGCGGTTTCTGAGGACAAATTCAGCCAACTTGAAACATTTATTTTACTTCCTGAAACAAATTCTGAAGCAAAATCAGGAAATTCTACTTTTAACAGTTTTGAAAAGAAATCTTTAAATATCACAAGGAAATTTAATCCAGACAATCTTTCTCAAGTCGATTGGGAAAAGATGGGGTTTAGTGAAAAACAAGCAGCCGCAATTTTAAAATACAAAAGTTATTTAGGAGGAAGTTTCGTCAGTAAAGAAAAGTTCAAAGAATGTTTTATCATTAATGATGAAAATTATCAAAAACTTGCGCCTTTTTTAATTTTGCCTGCAAAAACTCCTGCTAATTTTAATGCATATGCAGGAAAATCCAATTCATTTAAAACCAGGACTCCGCAAACAACTTTCGATCCAAATGTTTTGGATGTCAATGGTTGGATGGCTTTAGGATTTACAGAAAAACAAGCCAATGTGATCGTGAATTATCGTGATCGAAATCTGAAAGGAAGTTTTAAAACATTAGAAGATATTCAGAATTGCTTTGTAATTTCTGCGGAAAAATTTGCCGAACTGAAACCTTTCATCCGATTAAACACGGCAACAATGAAAATCGCTGAATCTAAAAAACCTGAAGTAAAACAGGAAAAGACAGATTTCTCAAAAATTGATATGAATTCTATTACTTTCCGACAGCTTCTGGAATTTGGTTTAGACGAAAAAAGTGCAGGTTCGATGATCGGTTTCAGAAAGAAACTTGGAGGTTTTATGACAAAAGAACAGATTCTTGAAACTTATAATATCGACAAAGAGTTGGTTCAGAAATTACTAAGCATTGCACCACTCGACAACTCAAAAGTGGAACGATATTCTTTGGTTGATGCACCTGAAGAATGGTTGAAAAATCATCCGTATTTTAAATATTCTGCGGATAAAATTATATTTTACAGAGTTACTAATCCCGATGATAAAAAGATTTGGAAATTCATTAAAACCAAACCTGAATACGAAGCGAGGATGAGATTATATGTGAAATAAGTTTTGATTGTGAATAGAATTTTTAACCATTAAGATTATTTAGATTTTTAGGATTTTAATTTGAGCTTCGCTTTAAGCACAATGCTAAAAAATCTTTAGATTTCTCTTAATATTTCTTACCAACTAAACAATCTTAATGGTTAAAAAATTTCAATAATTTTTAGCTTAGAGTTATCAAAAATTCCGGAGACAGCGAAACTATTCCTTCACTTAAACTTTCGGGATGCGTGGTAAAACCTTTTAATTTTGATGTTTTTCCTTTTAAAACTAAATCCATTAATTGTTTGTCGGAAAGCTTTTTCCCGAAAATATCAAATGAAACTTTGAAGCCGCAGTTTTTATAATCGGAACATCCAACTGCGGTTTTTCCTTTCATTAAGTTGTGTGATTTGCATTTTGGGCATTTTGTTTCTTCCCAAGACTGCAGTTCTTTTTTTATGGCTGGTTCGCGCTTTTTCTTTTCTTTGACTTCTTCTTTTTCTTCGTGTAAAGTGAAAACTTTTGCTTTTCCGTCAACAACTTTTTTGGTCAGTTCTCTGATCATTTGAATCAACTCATCCTTAAACTGATTGGCTTCATATTCACCACTTTCGATCTTACGAAGTTTCAGCTCCCACTCTCCTGTCAGTTCCGGACTTTTCAGCAACTCATCTTCGATCGTGTCGATTAACTGAATTCCTGTAGAAGTTGCGACCAAATTTTTCTTTTTCCTTTCAATATATTTTCTTTTGAAAAGAGTTTCGATAATATTTGCACGGGTTGAAGGTCTACCGATTCCGTTATTTTTCAACATTTCACGAAGTTCTTCATCGTCGACCTGTTTTCCGGCAGTTTCCATCGCTCGAAGTAAAGTTGCTTCGGTGTAAGCTTTTGGTGGAGAGGTTTTTCCCTGATGAATCATTGGCTCGTGAGGTCCGGTTTCGCCCACTTTAAATTCCGGAATCGTTTGTTCTTCGTCCTTATCTTTTTCTTTATCCGTCGGTTCTTCTTTGGCATCTTTAGCATAAACTGCTCTCCAACCCGGTTCGAGAACCTGTCTTCCGCTTGTTTTAAAAGGAATCGTTCCTACCTGAGCTTCTACCATAGTATTTGAAATTTTACATTCAGGATAAAAAACGGCGATAAAACGTTTAGCTATGAGATCATAAATGAGTTTTTCTTCTCTGCTTAAATTCTGAGTCGGCGGAATTTCCGTTGGGATAATTGCATGGTGATCGGTCACTTTAGCATCATCAAAAACAGCTTTCGATTTTGGAATAGGCTTTTCCAGTAAAGGCGAAATCAACTCTTTGTAAATTACCATACTTTGCAGAATTCCACCGATTTTCGGATATAAACTTTCTGATAAATACGTTGTGTCAACACGCGGATAAGTAACGTGTTTTTTCTCGTAAAGACTTTGAATGTATTTTAAAGTGCTGTCTGCGGAATAGCCGAATTTTTTATTCGCTTCCACTTGAAGTCCGGTCAAATCAAATAATCTCGGATTTTTTTCTTTCCCTTCTTTAATTTCAAAAGAAAGAATTTCAAAAGTATTTACCTTCAAATACTCCAAACCTTTTTCTGCACGGTCAATCGTTTTTAATCTGTCAATTGCAGCGTTAAAAATGACGTCACGGTACTTGGTTTTCAGTTCCCAATATTCTTCGGTTGAGAAGGCGTCGATTTCTTTCTGACGCTGAACGAGCATCGCCAAAGTCGGAGTCTGCACTCTTCCGATGGACAAAACCGCTTTGTTTCCGCCAAATTTTTTGGTGAAAAGTCGGGTTGCATTGATTCCCAATAACCAATCTCCTATTGCTCTTGCATTTCCTGCGAGGTAGAGATTTTTGTAATCTTCGGCAGGTTTTAATTTTTCAAAACCTTCTTTGATTGCTTCTTCGGTAAGGGAAGAAATCCACAAACGCTGCACCGGTTTGTCACATTTTGCTTTTTGTAACACCCAACGTTGAATAAGTTCTCCCTCCTGTCCCGCATCCCCGCAATTGATGACTTCATCACATTCTGCAACCAGTTTTTCAATCACTTTAAACTGATTTTCAACACCTTTGTTTGGAATTAATTTAATCCCGAAATTATTTGGAATAATCGGAAGCAAAAACAGATTCCATGATTTGTATTGCGGACCGTAATCGTGTGGTTCTTTGAGGGTACAAAGATGTCCGAAAGTCCATGTCACACAATAGCCGTTTCCTTCCATATAGCCTTGTTTGGGCATGGTTGCGCCCAATACTTTGGCTATATCTCTGGCAACACTTGGTTTCTCGGCAATACAAAGTTTCATGAATAATCGGGTTATAGAAAGGGGTGCAAAATTCGGGAATTTTTTTGGAATTATCAGTTTAGGAATATCAAAAATATTGAGTATAAACTTCAAAGATTACAGTTCAACAATCAGTTCTTTCTCATAGCCATTATATTTTTCAGTTATATAGCCGTGAGGATTGCAGATAATTTCTGTTTCCCCAATTTTATATCTACAAGGTGTATGAATGTGCCCATGAATCCAATACAGCGGTTGATATTCTTCAATAAAATCTTCTAAGTTTGAAGAGTAAGCCGCAGTCACAGGATCATTTTTAAAATGTTCAGGAACAGATTTTATACTCGGTGCGTGATGTGTAACCACAATGTTTTTCAATCCTTTTGAATTTTCTAAACTTTCTTTCAGCGAGAATTTAGAAAACTGATGAATTTTAAAAGTATCGATTGACCTCGTTTTAGAATAAGAAGGATCACGAGTGATTTTCTTATAATCGTTCATCACGGATTGACAAGTCATTCCATAAAATCGAGGATCACCAAAAATGGAAAAATCCGTCCATAAAGTTGCCCCATGAAATCGTACATCTTCAATATCCACAAAAGAATCTTCGAGCACAAATACATTAGAATCTTTTGCTGCTTCTTTTATTTTGTTTAAAGTTTTTGGGTAAGAACCTTTGTAGTATTCATGATTACCCAATACATAAATAACAGGTTTATCAGGAATCTTAGTTTTGATCCAATCAATTCCTTTCGTACCTAAATTGACGTCTCCTGCCAAAACAACAATATCCGCCTTATCAAAAGATAAATCAGTAAAGCCAAATTCCTGGTGCAAATCGCTGATGATCTGAATTTTCATTTTTTAAAAGTAATTTAATTTAAATAAAAAACGTAAACATTATTTAATTTAAAAAATAAATATCTAAAAATCAAAAGTTTAAAAAGGAATCAATAAAAAGTCTACTAAAAAAGTAGACTAATAAAAATATATGTTCTATATTTGCACCCGTAATCAGGTTTGGAAATGAAAATGAAAACAAAATTCAGATACAATTCAATGAAGAAGATCAACATCATGCACATGATGATGTATTGCTGTATGCCTTTATATATGAATTTTAGTGGATGACCTTACTTTTATTATGACATATTTTTTAAAGGCTTTACCACGTTGTAAAGCCTTTTTTATTTGAAAAAACCAGTAAACAAAACAATATGAAAACAACTGATTTTAAAAACAAATGGCTGGTTCCTGTAGCCTTCGCCAACATCTATATCATCTGGGGAATTACTTTCCTCGCCATCTCATTCGGACTGACAGGATTTCCGCCCTTTATACTTTCGGGATTCAGATTCTTTGCTGCCGGAATTTTACTCATCGGATATTTAACTGCAAAAGGTGAAAGAGCCAACTCCCTGAAAAACTGGTGGAAAAATGCAGTCACAGGAATTCTGATTCTGACCGGAGGAACAGGTCTTGTTGCGTGGGGAGAACAGTACGTTACTGCTTCAGAAGCTGCCATCGCCATTGCAACCGGACCGTTTTGGTTCATTGCCATCGATAAAAAGAATTGGAGTTATTATTTTTCAGACAAATTTATTCCGATCGGATTGTTACTGGGTTTCGCCGGATTGATTTTATTTTTGAACGGAAGTGTAAATACTCATACTGCAAATGTGGATTCATCTCTGAGAATAATCGCCTTTATCGTTCTCGCATTAAGTTCGGTTGCGTGGGTTTTGGGATCTTTATATTCCAAGAAAAATCCGGCAGATCATTCAACCTTTATGAATATTTCTCAACAGTTGATCGTTGCAGGTCTTGCTTCATTTTTAGTCGCACTTTTCAGAAATGAATGGGCAGGTTTTTCCATCACAGCAGTTCCGGTTTCAGCTTGGCTGGGTTTGCTGTTTTTGATTTTCTTTGGATCTATCATCGCTTATATTTCGTACATCTGGCTTTTATCGGTAAAACCTGCAGCCATTGTCAGTACGCACACTTATATCAATCCGATTGTTACTGTTATTGCAGGATTTATCATTGCTAATCAGACCATTAACGGAAATCAATTGTATGGATTGCTTATCATACTGATCGGAGTTCTTTTAACAAACGTTACCAAATATTTTAAACTTTCTAAAAGGTCAAAAGCCAAAATCAGAAAAGCTGTGAGGCATTTCAACAGAATCAGCAGACCTTATCAACCCATGTAATAAAAATAAATAATGATAGAAATTAAAAACATTTCAAAAACATTTCATCAGAAGAAACAATCTTTTAAAGCTTTGGATGACGTGAGTCTCAATATTGAACAAGGTGACATTGTAGGACTCATTGGGTTTTCCGGAGCAGGAAAAAGTACATTGATCCGCACCGTCAATCTTTTGGAAAGACCAGATCAGGGACAAATTATCATCAACGGAACAGATTTCACAAAATTGAGTTCTAAACAACTCGCCAAAGAGCGTAAAAAGATCGGGATGATTTTCCAGCATTTTAATCTGCTTTCTTCAAGAACGGTTTTTGAAAATGTAGCGCTTCCTCTGGAATTGGATCAGCTTAAAAAAGATCAGATTCGAGTGAAAGTCAACGAACTTTTAAAAATTGTCGGATTAGAAGATAAAGCAAATGATTATCCCAAAAGTCTGTCAGGCGGACAAAAACAAAGGGTTGCCATTGCGAGAGCTTTAGCGAATGATCCTTATCTGCTGCTTTGTGACGAAGCGACAAGCGCACTCGATCCCGCGACAACGAAATCAATTCTGGAACTTTTAAAAGACATCAATCACCGTTTAGGAATCACGATCTTATTAATCACTCACGAAATGGACGTTATAAAAGCCATTTGCAACCACGTTTCAGTTATCGACAAAGGAAAACTGGTCGTGAAGGGAACACTCAAGGAAATTATCTCAAACAGAGAGCATCCGATCATCAAACAATTTATAAACTCAGGAAACATGACAATACCTCAGGAATTTACAAAAACACTTCAGAAAGAACCGCAGGACGGCTTATTTCCGTTGGTTGAAGTTGAACTTAACGAAGACATCAGCGTTGAAAAGCTGCTTTCAAAAATATATGACGAATATAAAATCCCATACCAGCTTCTGAAAGCCGATGTGGAATATTTGGGAAGCGCAAACATCGGAACACTATTGCTTCATTTAAAAGGAAAATATGAAGAAAATCAAAAAGCAATCTATTACTTTAACCAGAATAAAATTCAAAATACACTAAGAGGATATGCTTAATGAAACCGTGATTTCCCTTTTATCTAAAGGACTTTGGGAAACGATATTTATGACTTTCGCTTCAGGATTTTTTGGTTTTGCTTTAGGATTACCTGTTGGAATTCTATTATTTTTAACTAAAAAAGGTCAGCTATTGGAAAATATTATTTACAATAGGATTCTGTCTGTTTTAGTGAATATTTTCAGATCCATTCCTTTTATTATTTTGATTGTGTGGATGATTCCTTTTACAAGATCTTTAGTAGGAACTTCAATTGGAGTCAATGCTGCATTGGTTCCGTTGAGTATCGGTGCGGCTCCGTTTATCGCAAGATTGGTTGAAAACAGTCTGCTCGAAATTCCGCAGGGCTTGATTGAAACAGCAAGGGCTTTGGGAGCAAGTCCGTTTCAGATTATCAGAAAAGTTTTATTGCCTGAAGCGCTGCCTTCATTGATCAACAATGCAAGTATTACTCTGATTACTTTGGTGGGCTATTCCGCGATGGGAGGCGCAGTCGGCGCAGGTGGACTGGGACAGATCGGTTATCAGTACGGATATATCGGCTATGACGCTTTAATTATGAATTTGGTTCTCGGTCTTCTCGTGGCTTTAGTATTTATCATTCAGTTCGCAGGGGATCGATTGGCGAAAAGATTTGATCATCGTTGAGTATTAATAGTTTTACAGTTAAATAGTTATACAGTTAATAAAAATAATTTACAATGAAAAAAATAAAAATTCTAAGTTTTGTAGCAGCAAGTTTGTTGTTATTCAATTCGTGTAATTCGCCGAAAAAAGATAACCCGAATTACATTAAAGTGGGAATCACTTCAGGTCCCGAACAGGAAATTGCAGAAACTGCAAAAAAAGTAGCCAAAGAAAAGTATAATCTTGAAGTTGAATTGATTTCATTCAACGATTATGTCATTCCAAACGAAGCTCTGAATAATGGGGATATTGATGCAAATGCTTTTCAGCACGTTCCTTATTTGAATGAACAGTCAAAGCAGCGTGGTTATAAATTGGCTGTTATTGGAAATACTTTTGTTTATCCAATTATAGCGTATTCAAAAAAGATTAAAAATATTTCCCAACTTCAGAATGGAAGTACAATTGTAATTCCCAACGATCCGACAAATGGTGGACGATCTTTACTTCTTCTTCAGAAAAACGGTTTATTAAAATTAAAAGATGATGTTGGATTATTACCGAAAGTCACCGATATTATAGAAAATCCAAAACAGCTGAAGATTCTGGAAATCGAAGCACCACAATTGCCTAGAGTCTTAGATGATAAAGAAGTGGTGATTGCGATTATCAACAATAATTTTGCAGCACAGGCTGGTCTTGATGTCAATCAATACGGGCTATTTAAGGAGGATAAAGATTCTCCTTACATGAATGTTGTGGTTTCCAGAGAAAATAATAAAAATGATGAAAAAGTGAAGAACTTCTTAAAGGCTTACCAGTCCGCAGAAGTTGCGAAAAAAGCTGAAGAAATTTTCAAAGGAGGTGCTGTGAAAGGATTTTGATTTATTGTGAATTGTGAATAGTTAATTGTCAATTTTATGCAAGAAAAAGGCGGAGTAGTTTAATATGTTATCATTTTATTAAAATTAATTTTAAAGTTTTAAAGACAAGTTTCTTTCCCCAACACTAAAGGGTGGAAACTTTTCCTACACATCAAATTTGACTCCCTTTAGTGTTGGGGAAAACAAATTTGCATTCTATATTAAATAAAAACAATCATTAGGTTACATTAATTCAACATCATAATAACCATTTAATAACCAAAATACATTTTCTCATTTTGAGATAATAAATATTTTTGTGTATTTTTGTTAGCAATCAATAAAAAGGTTTTTTATGTTAAAGAAAACTGCCATTGTAGGTTTATTCACACTAATATCTGCTTATTCTATGGCTCAAAATACAACTCTTCCCATTTATTTAGACGAATCAAAACCCGTTGAGCAACGAGTTCAGGATGCGCTTTCGAGAATGACTTTACAAGAAAAAGTGGCGATGCTTCATGCACAGTCAAAATTCAGTTCACCCGGAGTTCCAAGATTGGGAATTCCTGAATTCTGGACGACAGACGGTCCTCACGGAGTAAGACCTGAAGTAATGTGGGACGAATGGAATCAAGCTGGATGGACGAATGATTCAATTATTGCCTACCCTGCTTTAACCGCTTTATCCGCAACATGGAACAAAAAAATGTCATGGAATTACGGTAAAGCTTTAGGCGAAGAAGCACGTTACAGAAAGAAAGATATTCTTCTCGGTCCAGGAGTTAACATTTACAGAACGCCACTTAACGGAAGAAATTTTGAATATATGGGTGAAGATCCTTACTTAACCTCTAAAATGGTGGTTCCTTATATCAAAGGGGTTCAGTCAAATGGAGTTGCAACTTCTGTAAAGCATTACGCGCTTAATAATCAGGAAATGTTCCGTCATACGAGTAATGTGAATGTTGATGAGAGGACACTATATGAAATTTATCTTCCACCATTTAAAGCGGCGGTGACAGAAGGAGATTCGTGGACAATTATGGGAGCTTATGATATGTACAAAGGTCAATATGCAAGTCAGAACCAATATCTTTTGAATGATATTCTTAAAAAAGAATGGGGCTATAAAGGTGTTGTGGTTTCAGATTGGGGAGCAGTAAATAATACCGAACAGGCCATTCACAATGGATTAGATCTAGAATTTGGAAGCTGGACCAACGGACTTTCTGCAGGAACCAAAAATGCATACGATAATTATTACTTAGCGCAACCTTATTTAAATTTAATTAAAGAAGGAAAAGTAGGAACCAAAGAACTGGATGATAAAGTAACGAGACTTTTGAATCTGGCTTATAAAACCACAATGAATACGAAGAAGCCTTTCGGAAACGTAGCTTCTGAAGAACATAGAGCCGTTGCCAAAGAAATCGGTGAAGAAGGAATCGTTCTCTTAAAAAATCAGGGGAATGTACTTCCGATCGATTTAAATAAAGCTAAAAAAATTGCGGTCATTGGTGAAAATGCCATCAAAATTATGACTGTTGGTGGTGGTTCTTCTTCATTAAAAGTAAAATACGAAACTTTACCTTTAGACGGAATTAAAGCGAGATTCGGAAAACAGGCAGATGTACAGTTTGCAAGAGGTTACGTTGGTGATATTGGCGGTGAATACAATGGTGTAAAATCCGGACAAGATCTGAAAGACAATCGTTCAGCAGACGAATTATTGAATGAAGCAGTTGAGTTGGCAAAAAAATCTGATTATGTGATTTTCGTTGGAGGTTTAAATAAATCTGACTTTCAGGACAGTGAAGGAAACGACAGAAAAAGTTATGGTTTACCTTACAATCAGGACAATGTGATTGCTGCTTTAGCAAAAGCCAATAAGAATTTTGCCGTGGTTTTGGTTTCAGGAAATGCCGTTGCAATGCCGTGGATTAAAGATGTTCCTACCGTTTTGCAATCTTGGTATTTAGGTTCAGAAGCAGGAAATTCTATTGCTTCTGTGTTGGCAGGTGATGCCAATCCTTCAGGAAAACTGCCTTTCTCTTTCCCTGTGAAACTGGAAGATAATTCAGCTCATGTAATGGGAGAATATCCCGGAAATAAAGAAGAATTAGCTGCTGGAAAAGGAAAAGATCAGAAGAACCCAATCAATATCACTTACAACGAAGGAATTTTCGTTGGTTATCGTTGGCATGATACAAAAAAAATTAAACCACTATTCAGTTTCGGACATGGTTTAAGCTACACTACCTTTGAATTTGGAAAAGCTAAAGCTGATAAGACAATGATTAGCCAAGACGACAAAATTACCTTTACAGTAAATTTAAAAAATACGGGTAAAAAAGCAGGAGCTGAAGTAGTTCAATTATACATCACTGATCTGAAATCATCAGTTCAAAGACCTACAAAAGAGCTGAAAGGTTTTGAGAAAGTATTTTTAAATCCTGGTGAAGAAAAAGAAGTGAGTATTACGATTGATAAATCGGCTTTAAGTTTCTTTGATGTAGACAAACACGAATGGGTGGCAGAACCGGGCGATTTTGAAGCTTTAATCGGAAATTCGTCTGATGCAATTAAAACAAAAGTAAAATTTACATTAAAATAAATTATTGTTTTTCATAAAAAATCCCGGCACTTCGAAAACCTCAGTGGACGGGATTTTTATTTGTTTAAATTTTGAGTCGTTATTGACTCACTGTATTCAAAAGTTCAATATCATCAGAACTCAAACTTAATTCGGGAGCTTGGAATAATGTTTTCAGCTGTGATTCGCTTGTTGCACTTACAATTGGAGCCGTAACTAAGGGATTTGCCAACAGCCAAGCCAAAGCAACAGAAGCCTGCGTTGTTTCATGCTTTTCGCTGATTTGATCTAAAGCTTTTAAAACCTCGATTCCTTTATCGTTAAGATATTTTCTCACACCTTCACCTCTTGCACTTTTCGCGAGATCTTCTTCCGTTCTGTATTTTCCAGTCAGAAATCCTGCTGCTAAAGACCAGTAAGTAAAAACACTGAGATCGTATTCTTTTACTAGACCTGCATATTCATTTTCAAATTTTTCTCTTTCCAATAAATTATAATGCGGCTGCAAAGCAACATATTTTGGAAGATTATTTTTTTCTGCAAATTCAAAAGACTCTTTTAACCTTTCGGGAGAAACATTGGATGCAGCAATATAACGAACTTTCCCCGCCTTGATGATTTCATCGTAAGCTTCTAAAGTTTCTGCAACCGGAGTTTTATTGTCATCAAAATGAGTATAATATAAATCAATATGATCCGTTTGAAGCCTCGATAACGATTCATCCACAGATTTTAGAATATGTTTTTTGCTGATGTCGAAACCATGTTCTTTGGTTTCAGAACCTACTTTCGTTGCAATAACTAAATCATTCCGGTTTCCTTTCTCCTTCATCCACTTACCGATGATTTCTTCAGATTGTCCACCTTTTCCATTGACCCACCATGAATAAGTATCTGCAGTATCCACAAAATTAAAACCAGCTCCAGCGAACTGATCTAAAATATTGAAAGATTCTTTTTCATCCAAAGTCCAGCCAAAAACATTCCCACCAAAATTAATTGGAGCTACTGACAAATCTGTATTTTTAATTTTTCTCTTTTCCATATCTCTATTTTATAATTTTAAGTTTTGATGTACTAATTTACAAAGGATATTATGTTTTATAATCTTTACGAAACATTAAAATTTGATGGCTATGATAGAGAAAATAAATATTAATATTAGTGATTATGATAATAATATTTAAAAATTTCAAACAAAAATTGAAATGCATCTTTAATAATTAATCTCAAAAAAATTTTCTCTAATTTCATTTAAATTAGTTTATAAAGTTGCACTAAAATCTATCTTTATCTACCTTAGCATTCAATACTATTTTTAAATGAATTTAGCTGATAATCACCTTTTAGATACTGTTATCAATAGCTCACCGATAGGAATTTGCATTGTGAATGCAGATAATTTTATTGTGGAGAAAGTCAATGATAAGTTTGGTCAACTTCATGGAAATCCGAATGATTTAATCGCAGGAAAATCTTTTGATGATCTGTTTCCAAAAAAAAATGTATTAGATAAGAAAATCATATCTGATGTGGTTAAAAATAAGGAAACTCTTTACGCAGATGAAATAAATTTAATTTTAAAAATTAATGACAGAATTAAAGAAACTAAATGTTCACCTGTATATGTGCCAATTTTTGATAACAGTGACATTGTAGTGAAAGTTGCCATTTGGATGATCGAAAATGCACCAAGTAAAAATGAAGCTGAATCGCAAACAAAAGAAGATGCAATTATAGAAAAGGAGCGAAAACGCACCAATGCATTACTCAATGAAATTCCTACAGGTATTGCAATATTATCAGGTAAGGATTTTATTTTTGAGTCAGCAAATCCTATGTATCAGTCTTTAGTTCCCTCCAGAACTCTCATGGGAAAACCATTTTTGGATGCACTTCCAGAGTTACGCGGATCAGAATTGGAAAAGGCACTGAAAACAGTATTTGAAGATGGTGTCTCATTAAGTTTCAATGACGATCTCGTTCCTTTTTCCGATTTAGAATCAGGTGAACCTGAAGAAAGATATTTTTCTTACAGGCTGATTCCCAGATTTGATGCTGAAGGATCAGTTGATGGAATATTTATATTTACATCGGAGGTAACTCATGTACTTAATAATAAATTAGGATTAGACCGAACCAGTAATAATCTGAATCAAATTATCAATATGCTCCCTGCGTCTGTGGTGATCATTCGATATGACGAACTTATTGTTGAGATGATCAATGATTCCAATCTTGCCTATTGGAAGAAAACGCGTGATGAAGTAGTTGGAAGACCATTCCTTGAAATTTTACCGGATCTTGCAGATCAGCCATTTGCAGGACAACTAAGAAGAGTAATGCAGACTGGCGAAATCATTGATATAAAAGAAAGTCCTGTCCTATTTACCGAACCTGATGGAACTATCCGTGAGACTTTTGTTGATTATACGTATCAACCCCTTACAGGATTAGACGGAAAACGCGATGGTGTACTTGTCATGTCGTTTGAAATTACAGACCGAGTACAGGCAAGAAGACAACTGGAGGAATATGCGAATCAATTATCGATAGCGTATGATCAGTTATCTATACTTAATAATAAACTTTCCAAGAGTGAAGCACGTTTTAAATTTCTTATCGAAAAAGCACCGGTTGCTATTGGTGTACTTCGTGGTAAAGAATTTATCATAGAATCTGCTAACAACAAAATTTTAGAAGTTTGGGGGAAACCTGAAACAATTATTGGTCTTACCTTAGCTGAAGCTCTTCCAGAAATTAAAGATCAGCCGTTTTTAGGATATTTAGATGATGTTTTCACTACCGGAAAACCATTTCATGCCAATGAAATAATGGCCATGTTGATGCATGAAGATGAACTTAAAGAAATTTTCTTCAATGTAGTTTATCAACCTATTGCAGATGTCAACGGAAATATTGCTGATATATTGGTAGTCGCTGTTGATGTCACCGAGCAAGTGAATTCCAGAAAAATGGTCGAAAAAAGTGAAGCATATTTCAAAATGCTTGCCGATCTTGTACCTGCGAAAATATCTAATGCCCTTCCAACGGGAGAAGTAACATTTTTAAATAAAAAATGGCTCGAATTTGCAGGAATGAATTTTGAAGATATGCGGAATTTTGGATACCAACAAATGATGCATCCTGACGAAATCGCAAAATTTCAAACAGGATTAGCTGCCGCAGCAAAAAGTGGTATTCCACATATTTCTGAAATGCGATTTAAAAATTCGGAAGGGAAATACATTTGGCATCTCAATATTGCCTCTCCAATTTTAGACGAAAACGGTGTAATTTCGATGTGGGTAGGTTCCACAACGGATATTCAGTGGTTAAAAGAAGAAGAGCAACGAAAAAATGATTTTATCGGAATGGTATCTCATGAACTCAAGACTCCGCTAACATCGGTGAACACTTATCTGCAATTACTTCTTCGCAAAGCAGAGAAAACCGATGACAACTTTTTAAAACAAGCATACATACAATCTCTTAAACAGGTTAAACATATGACCGATATGATTAATGGGTTTTTGGATGTATCTAGATTAGAATCAGCTAAAATACGTATAGAAAAATCGGAATTTGAAGTTTCAGATTTATTTAAAGAAATTATGCTGGACTATGAATTACAGTATTCTACTCATAAAATTATTTTAGATTCTTCTTCATCTCTAAGAATTAATGCCGATAGGCTAAAAATAATTCAAGTGCTAAATAATCTTGTAGGAAATGCAGTAAAATATTCTGAAAATGGATCAACTGTACAAATTTCATACGAACAAATTGACAAAAATATAAGGGTAATTGTCCGGGATAATGGAATGGGAATCAAACCCGAAAACATTAAACGTCTTTTTGAACGTTATTACAGAGTTGAACAAGATAGTAAGATTGCGGGATTTGGCATCGGGCTCTATTTAAGTGCAGAAATAATTTTTGCACATGGAGGTAAAATCTGGGCAGAAAGTGAAATCGGAAAAGGATCTGTGTTCTATTTTGAATTAAAATTAACATTGTAAATCTGTGAAAGCTATTATAAATAGTACTTAAGAATTAATTCGTCTTTCTATCTTAATTATTTAGTTAATGCTTTTTTAATCTCTTTTTCAGCAAAAGGATGTTATTACGGTTAATTTAGAGAAAGATGTACCGTCTTTGATAAATTTTTCATCAATCTGAACTATCCATTCAAGTAATAAATATTCTGGAATTTTCATGAGCTTTATCCGGCTCTCCACCATATCTTTTTTGCATTTGCTTTTGCCAACTCATAAAAAAGGATGCCGTTGCGATCTGGGCTAAGGAGGATTATACTTATATTATTTTTCAAAACAATCATTTCTTTCACTTACAGAATTGATTGTTGATTGTTGATTGTTGAAGAACATGCAATTACATTTTTTCGATATATTTTTAAAAACAGTAAGGATTCTTGATGTTTAATCATTAAAATCGAGAGATTGTTCAATCACCTTTAAATATTCAAAATAATTACAATAAATTTGAAATACGTATTTGTTTTCAAAAGCCGTAAAGCGGCGTACTGTTAATAGAAATAGAACAAAGCTTACATGTGAATCTCCGTAGGAGCGAACTATAAAAGTTTATACAGCATTTACAAATGAATAACAGATAGCGCTCCCACGGAACGCGCTTGTGACCGCTTCAGCTTTTTTCTACACAGATATTGCTCCAACGTAGCAATAACATGGATTAATCAATTGAATTATTTTGAATATTATTAAATAATGATAATAAATTTAAAACTTAATTAGATGATGTTGCACTTTTATTATTGAATTAAATTTCAATAAACTTAGATACTAAATATTACTGTTTAAATTAACTTTGAATAGTAAAACCTCAATCTCAAAACTCACAAGCTACAATCATGATTCTGCACTTGAAATATAGACTCATAAGTTACATAACTTACAGCTCGAAACTTTGATCTCCTGTTAGGAGATTAATTTTTTTGAGTTTGGATTTTAAAGCTTCAGTTTTACTTTTAGAGTTTATCGCAAAAAAAATCCTCAATCAAATAAATGATTGAGGATTTAAAAAGACTGGCGGCGACCTACTCTCCCGCTTTCGCAGTACCATCGGCGCTGGTGGGCTTAACTTCTGTGTTCGGAATGGGAACA
>NZ_JAOTEM010000010.1 GCF_025628985.1 Chryseobacterium edaphi
CAAAAAAAATCCTCAATCAAATAAATGATTGAGGATTTAAAAAGACTGGCGGCGACCTACTCTCCCGCTTTCGCAGTACCATCGGCGCTGGTGGGCTTAACTTCTGTGTTCGGAATGGGAACAGGTGAGCCCCACCGCTAAAACCACCCTAAAGGTTGTATATAACGTAGGGATGTATGGTGGTATCATGTATAAAGTATTGTAGCGTCTCGCTTTACTCTGTACATTGTACTTTCGTACATTCTACATATTTTAATCGATAAAAACAGTCACAAAGAAAAAACCTTGCTTGCACTTACAAGATGCTTGAGTTAGGTTTATAATTTTTTAAATGATTACTCATTGATGATTATTATACTTATACCTGTAATAGGCTATAAATCTACGGGTAATTAGTACTACTCGGCTATGCTGTTACCAACTTTACACCTGTAGCCTATCAACGTCGTCATCTCCAACGACCCTTAAAAGATGTCTCATCTTGAGGCGAGTTTCGCACTTATATGCTTTCAGTGCTTATCTCTTCCAAACGTAGCTACTCAGCGGTGCTCCTGGCGGAACAACTGATACACCAGAGGTTTGTTCAATTCGGTCCTCTCGTACTAGAATCAAGCCCTCTCAAACATCTAACGCCCGCAATAGATAGAGACCGAACTGTCTCACGACGTTCTGAACCCAGCTCGCGTGCCACTTTAATGGGCGAACAGCCCAACCCTTGGGACCTTCTCCAGCCCCAGGATGTGACGAGCCGACATCGAGGTGCCGAACCTCCCCGTCGATGTGAGCTCTTGGGGGAGACTAGCCTGTTATCCCCGGAGTACCTTTTATCCTATGAGCGATGGCCCTTCCATACGGAACCACCGGATCACTATGTCCTGCTTTCGCACCTGATCGACTTGTAGGTCTCACAGTCAAGCACCCTTATGCCATTACACTCTACGCACGGTTACCAAGCGTGCTGAGGGTACCTTTGAAAGCCTCCGTTACTCTTTTGGAGGCGACCACCCCAGTCAAACTACCCACCACGCAGTGTCCTTCTAAAAGAAGTTAGGCTCCAAGTAAGTAAAGGGTGGTATTTCAACGTTGACTCCACAAACACTAGCGTGCCTGCTTCAAAGTCTCCCACCTATCCTACACATTACTTACTCAAAGTCAATACGAAGTTATAGTAAAGGTTCACAGGGTCTTTTCGTCCCATTGCGGGTAAACGGCATCTTCACCGTTACTACAATTTCACAGAGCTCATGGTTGAGACAGTGCCCAGATCGTTACACCATTCGTGCAGGTCGGAACTTACCCGACAAGGAATTTCGCTACCTTAGGACCGTTATAGTTACGGCCGCCGTTTACTGGGGCTTCAGTCAAACGCTTCGCATTGCTGCTAACGCCCTTCCTTAACCTTCCAGCACCGGGCAGGTGTCAGACCCTATACAGCATCTTTCGATTTAGCAGAGTCCTGTGTTTTTGATAAACAGTCGCCTGGGCCTCTTCACTGCGGCCAGCATTGCTGCTGGCGTCTCTTCTTCCGAAGTTACGAGACTATTTTGCCTAGTTCCTTAACCATGATTCACTCTAGCACCTTAGGATTCTCTCCTCGACTACCTGTGTCGGTTTTGGTACGGGTTGCTTCACTTCGGCTTTTCTTGGAAGCACTTTCCTTACAGCAACTTCGCCCGAAGGCTAGGTCTTGACTATTCCGTCAGTCTCCAGTAAGTACGGCACTCCGTCCCCTTTTTAGTGTGAGCAAGTATGGGAATATTAACCCATTGTCCATCCACTACCCCTTTCGGGTTCGCGTTAGGTCCCGACTAACCCTCAGCTGATTAGCATGGCTGAGGAAACCTTAGTCTTTCGGTGAGCGGGTTTCTCGCCCGCTTTATCGTTACTTATGCCTACATTTTCTTTTCTGTACGCTCCACCAAGCCTCACGACTCAGCTTCTGTGCGAACAGAATGCTCCCCTACCAGATACAACTCTTAAGTTGTAAATCCATAGCTTCGGTACTCTATTTATGCCCGATTATTATCCATGCCGGACCGCTCGACTAGTGAGCTGTTACGCACTCTTTAAATGAATGGCTGCTTCCAAGCCAACATCCTAGCTGTCAATGCAGTCCAACCGCGTTGCTTCAACTTAATAGAGATTTGGGGACCTTAGCTGTTGGTCTGGGTTCTTTCCCTCTCGGACACGGACCTTAGCACCCGCGCCCTCACTGCCGTGGAACATTTATTAGCATTCGGAGTTTGTCAGGAATTGGTAGGATTTGACTCCCCCGCATCCAATCAGTAGCTCTACCTCTAATAAACTTATACACGACGCTGCACCTAAATGCATTTCGGGGAGTACGAGCTATCTCCCAGTTTGATTGGCCTTTCACCCCTACCCACAGGTCATCCGAAGACTTTTCAACGTCAACCGGTTCGGTCCTCCACTTTGTGTTACCAAAGCTTCAACCTGCCCATGGGTAGATCACAAGGTTTCGCGTCTAATACTACTAACTAAGCGCCCTATTCAGACTCGCTTTCGCTCCGGCTCCGGACCTGAAGTCCTTAACCTCGCTAGTAACATTAACTCGTAGGCTCATTATGCAAAAGGCACGCCGTCACCCAACTTGTGGGCTCCGACCGCTTGTAGGCGTACGGTTTCAGGTTCTATTTCACCCTTCTATTCGAAGTGCTTTTCACCTTTCCTTCACAGTACTTGTTCACTATCGGTCTTTCAGGAGTATTTAGCCTTGGAGGATGGTCCCCCCATATTCAGACAGGATTTCACGTGTCCCGCCCTACTCATTTATCATCTAAATATACCTTTCATGTACGGGGCTATCACCCTCTATGGCTGTTCTTTCCAGAACATTCTATTAAATATATAAAGACTTTTGGGCTAATCCGCGTTCGCTCGCCACTACTTACGGAATCTCTTCGATTTCTTTTCCTCAGGGTACTTAGATGTTTCAGTTCTCCTGGTTTGCTCTCCTTGCGGAGTGACATGTCTTCAACATGCCGGGTTGCCCCATTCGGACATCTGCGGATCAATTCGTGTGTGCCGATCCCCGCAGCTTTTCGCAGCTTACCGCGTCCTTCTTCGCCTCTGAAAGCCTAGGCATCCGCCATACGCCCTTAACGATTTCTTTCCTATTGGTACTCAAGCACTCGTAAGTGCTCGGTTTTTTCTTTGTGATATTTTTACCGTTAATGTCAATGATCTTAATTTCTTTCTGCTTGTCTGATAAATGGATATTTGTTTTGGCTCTATCCATCTTACTTTTAAATCAGACTCACAAAACTGTGGAGAATAAGGGAGTCGAACCCTTGACCTCCTGCGTGCAAGGCAGGCGCTCTAGCCAGCTGAGCTAATTCCCCCTCTAGTTGAGTTGGCGAGTGATGGTGTTGGAGGGGTTGAGCGTTATACTCATTCTCTCTAATACTCTCAAACTCCTGTACTCAAAATTAGTAGTCTCGGGCAGGCTCGAACTGCCGACCTCTACATTATCAGTGTAGCGCTCTAACCAGCTGAGCTACGAGACTTCATGTTTTTAGTTGTCGGTTGTCGGTTTTTAGTTGTCAGCTCTAATACTAACTTCTAATTATCTAACCTCTAACTTCTGTAACTAAAATCTCTCTTTCCCTGATACTAATTTCTAGTGGGTTTTGTATTTTTATAATATAAGCAACCGAGTAAAAAACTAAAACGTTTTCTTAAAGTAAGTACATGGACACAGAGTGTCCTAATTTTGTTTAACGTCTAATGACGCTCTAAAATGAGATGTTCCAGCCGCACCTTCCGGTACGGCTACCTTGTTACGACTTAGCCCTAGTTACCTGTTTTACCCTAGGCAGCTCCTGTTACGGTCACCGACTTCAGGTACCCCAGACTTCCATGGCTTGACGGGCGGTGTGTACAAGGCCCGGGAACGTATTCACCGCGCCATGGCTGATGCGCGATTACTAGCGATTCCAGCTTCATAGAGTCGAGTTGCAGACTCCAATCCGAACTGAGACCGGCTTTCGAGATTCGCATCACATCGCTGTGTAGCTGCCCTCTGTACCGGCCATTGTATTACGTGTGTGGCCCAAGGCGTAAGGGCCGTGATGATTTGACGTCATCCCCACCTTCCTCTCTACTTGCGTAGGCAGTCTCACTAGAGTCCCCAACTGAATGATGGCAACTAGTGACAGGGGTTGCGCTCGTTGCAGGACTTAACCTAACACCTCACGGCACGAGCTGACGACAACCATGCAGCACCTTGAAAATTGCCCGAAGGAAGGCCTATTTCTAAACCGATCAATTCCCATTTAAGCCTTGGTAAGGTTCCTCGCGTATCATCGAATTAAACCACATAATCCACCGCTTGTGCGGGCCCCCGTCAATTCCTTTGAGTTTCATTCTTGCGAACGTACTCCCCAGGTGGCTAACTTATCACTTTCGCTTAGTCTCTGAATCCGAAAACCCAAAAACGAGTTAGCATCGTTTACGGCGTGGACTACCAGGGTATCTAATCCTGTTCGCTCCCCACGCTTTCGTCCATCAGCGTCAGTTAAAACATAGTGACCTGCCTTCGCAATTGGTGTTCTAAGTAATATCTATGCATTTCACCGCTACACTACTTATTCCAGCCACTTCTACTTTACTCAAGACCCGCAGTATCAATGGCAGTTTCATAGTTAAGCTATGAGATTTCACCACTGACTTACGAGTCCGCCTACGGACCCTTTAAACCCAATAAATCCGGATAACGCTTGCACCCTCCGTATTACCGCGGCTGCTGGCACGGAGTTAGCCGGTGCTTATTCATACTGTACCTTCAGCTACTCTCACGAGAGTAGGTTTATCCCAGTATAAAAGAAGTTTACAACCCATAGGGCCGTCGTCCTTCACGCGGGATGGCTGGATCAGGCTCTCACCCATTGTCCAATATTCCTCACTGCTGCCTCCCGTAGGAGTCTGGTCCGTGTCTCAGTACCAGTGTGGGGGATCACCCTCTCAGGCCCCCTAAAGATCATTGACTTGGTGAGCCGTTACCTCACCAACTATCTAATCTTGCGCGTGCCCATCTCTATCCACCGGAGTTTTCAATATCAAATGATGCCATCTGATATATTATGGGGTATTAATCTTCCTTTCGAAAGGCTATCCCCCAGATAAAGGCAGGTTGCACACGTGTTCCGCACCCGTGCGCCGCTCTCAAGATTCCGAAGAATCTCTACCGCTCGGCTTGCATGTGTTAGGCCTCCCGCTAGCGTTCATCCTGAGCCAGGATCAAACTCTCCATTGTATGTTTGTCTGACTCACTCAAAGTTTTGACGCTTTAGTTTTTCCTTACTTGGTTGTTATATCTATTTTTCAATGATCTCT
>NZ_JAOTEM010000011.1 GCF_025628985.1 Chryseobacterium edaphi
AATATATAACGATTAAAATTTACGAGTCATGGCAGCAAATTCAAGAGGAATCTTAAAATTCAACGGCAGCGAAGGACAAAAATTACTGAAGCTGAACTACAGCGTATCGCGATCCACAGACGTTTCAGGACGTGTCGCTTCCGATCCTTCGAACGCAATCATCAAACTAACGATCGAGGCGACAGAAAAATCCGACATCTTAGAATCATTGTTAAACGGAAAATACAAGCCGACTTCCGGTGAAATCACCTTTAACAAGTCGCACGAAGAAGGCACTCTGATCACGCTAAACTGGGAAAACGGCTACGTCATCCAGCACGAAGTAGACTTCGATGCGGTGGATGAAAACTCAATGTTGATCAGCTTTGTGGTAAGCGCAGAAAAAATCAATTACGGAAACGCGGCCTACGAAGGACTTTGGCCGACAAGCTAAAATCTACAGAAAAAACAGTATTATGGTATACAAAAGACCGTCCTCAAAGACGGTCTTTTTTGCCTGAAATTGATTTTTTTTGAGGGTAATTTTTCAGTAATTTTCAGACCAAATTTATCTTCGAAACCATAAAATTAAATAGGTTTTTTTCAGGGCAGCAATTCCCGTCTGTAGTTTATCCTGAGCTTGTCGAAGGGCTCCCGCTTTTTTCTCCCGCTGCCTTCGACTACGCTCAGTCAGCGGGAGAAAAAGAGCTCCGCTCAAGCCGGGCTGCAAAGTGGTGATCTTTAGAACTGAAAGTTATCAAAAGAATATTCGTTTAACTTTAGAACTATCCGATCATTTTCAGGTTTAGATTTTGCCGGAAAATTATCATTGCAATCAATATAATCCACGCTTTAAAAAATATTTTTGAAATTAAACTTTGAGTTCTTCGTTAAGTGGAACGCCTTTGTGAACTTAAAAAATATATAGTTAGTATTTGAAAAAAACTTAGCGGACTTTGCGTTAAAAAAAACAGCAACAAAGATTTAAAAACAACGAAAACAAGATAAATAAAGTAAAAACAATTGATCAAACGAAAAATAACTTTGTTTTTCTTAGCTAAGTGAGACACCTTTGCGAACTTAAAAATATGCAGTTAGTAATAAAAAAAATCTTAGCGGACTTTGCGTTAAAAAAATAGCAACAAAGATTTAAAAACAACAAAACCAAGATAAATAAAGTAAAAACAATTGATCAAACGAAAAATAACTTTGTTTTCTTAGCTGAGTGAAACGCCTTTGCGAACTTAAAAGTATGCATTTAGTATTCGAAAAAAATCTTAGCGGACTTTGCGCTAAAAAAATAGCAATAAAGATTTAAAAACAACAAGATCAATCCTTTCACAACAAAAATCTAAAAATTTAATGTTTAAAATCTTCACTTATAAATAAAATTTAATAACTTTAAACCACCACACAATCACAAAATTATGTCAAATACCACAGAAACATCACGTGGTTCTGCGTTTCGTCCATCCCAGAATGCGGCGGGAATCTCAGACAACCATCACAACGGGATCAACCGTCTGGTAAAATTATCTTTGGTTATTGAAGGTAAAGTGATCAGATATTACAAGCATTTTAAGCTTACCCAGAGTGCGCAAAAACACCATCAGTTTACTTTAACTTTAGCACACGATACATTAGGCGACCGCCAAACCCATACCTTAGAAGAGGCCAACAAGTTTTTGGGAAAACGCCTCACCGCAGTCATTTCCTACAAAGACATCGACAAAAGCCCGGAACGAACCTTTGTCGGCGTTATTACGGGAGTCGGCTTCAGTCAGGAGAAAATGAGTTTGGGAAACATCGTTTTGTCAGGATACAGTCCGACTATTTTACTGGACGGCGCTCCTCATATCCAGAGTTTTGGAGGAAACCAACCTGTCAATATGGGAATTATCGCCGAGGAAGTCATTAAGCAAGGTTTAGATAAAAGCCGTTTCGACATCAGAATCGATACCAACGATTATTCACAAATCATTTACAGCAGCCAATACGACGAGACGCATTACAATTATCTGGCGAGAATGGCAGAAGCGTATGGCGAACAGTTTTATTACGACGGAGAAGTCCTTCACTTCGGGAAACTTCCGCCACAAAATCAGCCCATCAAACTGACTTACGGAAGCAGCGCAAACGATATAAAAGTAGAACTAAAAGCAGTTCACACCAAGCCACAATTCTACGGCTACAACAGCAGCAAACACGAAAAACTGACTTCGGGAGCAACGCCGATTCAGCACGTCGGAGATTTGGCCAAAACTGCTTATCAACACAACGAAACGATTTACAAAACTCCATCTTTAAGAGTTGCTCCCATAAAAGCAACGACGCATTTGGATGTAGAATATTCACAGAAAAGCACATCGGGAAGTGAGGCGGTGAATGTTTTCAATATTTCGGGTTCCACAACGGTTCCGTTTTTACATCCGGGCTGCGCAGTCGACATCGAAATGCGAAAACCCGACACCAACGAAACTTCGTATTTCACAAGAATCATGGTGACGGAAACGACTCATGAGATCGATACGATCGGTCATTACACCGGAACTTTCCACGGAATTGCTTCCGACACAGGCTTTATGCCGAAACCTGAGTTTAATATTCCAAAAGCGGAACCTCAAACTGCAACGGTGATCTCAAACACCGATCCTGAAGGACAGGGAAGGGTTCAGGTGAGATTTGACTGGCAAACCAACGATACGACTCACTTTATCAGAATGATGAGTCCGGATGCAGGAGGAACCGATCAGATCACGCAAAACCGTGGTTATGTGGCGATTCCTGAAGTAGGAGATCAGGTCATGGTGAATTT
>NZ_JAOTEM010000012.1 GCF_025628985.1 Chryseobacterium edaphi
GAAAAACTAAAAAATGGGCAATGCTTTATTGCCCATCCATATTAATTTAAAGTGAACCAGGCCACTCATTTTCATAAGCACCACTTCCCATTTCGATTTTTCTTGCAGAGATCGTGAAGGTTTCCGTTAAAGGATTTTCACCTGTAGAATCGAAGTTTTCTTTGTGTTTTACCAAATATCCTTCAGTAAATTTCAACTCCTTCAATGTAGCGTCACTGTCTCTCTTGTAAAAAACTACACTTCCGTCTTTTCTCTCGAACGAGTTGGTCATCCACTCGAAAAGTTCCGTTGAGTTGGTACCTTCTACCACGACATCAATTTTACCGCCTCTTGTTACTGTTGACGGTCTTCCCGTTGCATCGGTTTCCTGGAATAACCCGTAGGTTACGTTTAGTGCAGTAAATTCTTTTCCTGCTACTTTGAATTTTGCTTTAAATGACATAATTTTCTTTTTTTGTGTTAAATACTGTAATTAATTGTTGTTTTAAAAGCATTTATCCATCGGATTAGGAAATTGAAAAACATTATTTTAAATAATAATCTTAATCCCTAACTATTCAATATAGAATCGTTTAAATAAAATAATACCGATGAAAATAAATGATTTTTTTGAGTGTTTCAGGTTACACCCACTCGTTTTTGTGAGACGCATTACCCATCTCGATTTCTTTCGCAGAAAGCGTAAAAGTCTCGGTCAGAGGGTTTTCTCCGGTAGAATCAAAATCTTCTTTATATTTTACAATATAAGCTTCTTTGAATTTGAGCTCCTTCAGTGTTGCATCGCTGTCCCTTTTAATGAAAACAAGGCTTCCGTCTTTTCTTTCAAACGAATTGGTCATCCACTCAAAAAGATCTGTGGCTCCTGTCCCCTCTACTGTAATGTGAATTTTTCCGCCTCGCGTTACAGAAGATGGTCTTCCTGTTGGGTCGGTTTCCTGTAGCATTCCGAAATCTACAGCCAAAATGTTGCGCTCAATACCCGAAGATTTGAACTTTGCTTTAAATGACATAATAATATATTTTAAGGTTAAAT